>NZ_CP016634.1:1782500-3127500 GCF_002741075.1 Pseudomonas putida
CTTCTTGCCACAGCCTTGGCGATGCCGGCCCCAACGGCGCGGGCGGAATCGGCCCGGACCTGCTGGGCGTGACCCGCCAACGCGACCCTCGCTGGTTGGTGCGCTGGTTGAAAGAGCCCGACCAGATGCTGGCCGAGAAAGACCCGCTGGCCATGCTGCTGTACACGCAATACAACGGCCTGGCGATGCCCAACCTGCGCCTGGGCGACACCGAAGTCACCGCGTTGCTGACCTACATCGAAGAGGAAACCCGCCGGCTGCAGACGCCTGCCACGGCCAAGAAGGGCGACTGAAGGAAACTACCCGCGTCCGCGCTTGAGCGTCTCGCTCGGCAACTCCTTGAACAACTGCCGATAGCTCTCGGAAAACCGCCCCAAGTGCCAGAACGACCAGCGCATCGCCACCTCGGCCACGGTGATACTCCCTGCCCCATGGCGCAGCAGGTCGCGCCGCGCGCCATTGAGCCTGCGCAGGCGCAGCCACTGCCCTGGCGGCATGTCGGTAAACGCCTTGAAAGCCTGCTGCAGTTGGCGCAGGGACACCCCGGCCACTTCGGCCAACTCCATCAGGTTGAGGGTTTCCTCCGGGCAGTCGGCGGCCCATTCGCTGACCCGGCGCATGATCGCACGCTCCTCGTCGCGCCGCCCCAAGGCATCGCCTTGCAGGCGTTGGCAGGCATTGTCGAGGATGAACAGGCAGTCTTCGAGCAGTTGCTCGGCCAGGGCCTGGCCTTCGAGTGGGCTATCGGCATCGGCCAGCCGCGTGAGAGTGGCGCTCAGCCAACTGCCGAACAGCGCGTTCTGGCCGCTGCCCAGCGGCACCATGAACAGCCCTTCCAGACGCGTCACGTCCAGGCCATGACGGGCCATGAACGCCTGGTCGAACACCACGGCCACTTCCTGGTAGTTCTCCGGCGTGATCCAAATGTTGCGACTGTCCTCGTTGAGCAAGTAGAGGCTGTTCTCGCTGCGGTCGAAACAAAACGCCAGCGACCCGCTCGGTGCGCGGAAGAACTGCTCCACCCGGGTATTGAGCCGTTCTTCGTAGACCTCCACGCCATCGAGCCCCAGGCAGCGCAACTGACCATTGAAATGCCCAGGGGACATTTGCCGGTATTGCTGCTGCCAGCCAGGGGTGGCGCGCACCTGTTCGGTCACGTCGGTGGTGTGGAAAGCCTGGACCTGCAAGGCGTTGGGCGTTGTCACGCTTGAGTCCCTTATGCACTCTTTTGGTGCATTTGTTGCCGAAGAAAATGGATAGATCGCCCCGGGGGGCAGCGACCAAGATAGTCCTCAGCGCGTCGCCTGGGAAGATTCCAACGCGGACTCGCCCATAAAACCCAACTAAGAGGTCTGTATGAACGCCCCCTTCGATCAGCTGTCCACCTGGCTGAAAGAACACCGGATCACCGAAGTCGAATGTGTGATCAGCGACCTGACCGGCATTGCCCGCGGCAAGATCGCACCGACTGCCAAGTTCCTCCACGAGCGCGGCATGCGCCTGCCGGAGAGCGTGCTGTTGCAGACGGTCACTGGCGACTACGTCGACGACGACATCTACTACGACCTGCTCGATGCGGCCGACATCGACATGGTCTGCCGCCCTGACCCTGCGGCGGTCTACCAGATTCCATGGGCCATCGAACCTACCGCCATCGTCATCCACGATACCTTCGACAAGCACGGCAATCCGATCGAGCTGTCGCCGCGCAACGTGCTCAAGAAGGTCCTCAAGCTCTATGCCGACAAAGGCTGGCAGCCGATCGTGGCGCCTGAGATGGAGTTCTACCTGACCCAGCGCTGCGAAGACCCGGACCTGCCGCTGCAGGTCCCGCTGGGGCGTTCGGGCCGTGCCGAAAGCGGCCGCCAGTCGTTCTCCATCGATGCGGCCAACGAATTCGACCCGCTGTTCGAAGACGTCTATGACTGGTGCGAGGTCCAGGGCCTGGACCTGGACACGCTGATCCACGAAGACGGCCCGGCGCAGATGGAAATCAACTTCCGTCACGGCGACGCCCTGGATCTGGCGGACCAGATCACCGTGTTCAAGCGCACCATGCGTGAGGCCGCGCTCAAGCACAATGTCACCGCTACCTTCATGGCCAAGCCGATCACCGACGAGCCGGGCAGTGCCATGCACCTGCACCAGAGCGTGGTCGACATCGCCACCGGCAAGCCGATCTTCGCCAATGAAGACGGCAGCATGAGCGAGCTGTTCCTGCACCACATCGGTGGCCTGCAGAAGTACATCCCCAAAGTGCTGCCGATGTTCGCGCCGAACGTCAACTCATTCCGCCGTTTCCTGCCGGACACCTCGGCACCGGTGAACGTCGAATGGGGTGAGGAGAACCGCACCGCGGGCCTGCGCGTACCGACCTCAAGCCCCAAGGCCATGCGCGTGGAAAACCGCCTGCCGGGCGCCGACGCCAACCCGTACCTGGCGATCGCCGCGAGCCTGCTGTGCGGCTACCTGGGCATGGTCGAGAAGATCGAGCCGAGTGCGCCGGTCCAGGGCCGCGCCTACGAGCGCCGCAACCTGCGCCTGCCGATCACCATCGAAGACGCCCTGCAGCACATGGAAGACTGCCAGACCCTGCATGAATACCTGGGGCGCCAGTTCGTTCAGGGCTACGTGGCGGTCAAACGCGCCGAGCACGAGAACTTCAAGCGGGTGATCAGTTCCTGGGAGCGTGAGTTCCTGCTGCTGAGCGTCTGATCCCCGAGACGCCTGAGGGCGCGGGTACACCCGCGAAGGCATCGGTGAATGCGCCATCGCATTCGCGGATGAACCCGCTCCCACAGGGCAACGCGCTGCCCATGGGCCAGTGCAACCTTTGTTACACCGAACTCGAAGAACAAGACCAACGAGGTGTCGACATGCGTCATTTGCAAACCCTGATTCCCGCTGCATTCACCCTGTTGTTCGGCGCCGCCGCCCAGGCCCAGCCGAGCGTCAGCGTGTACAACTGGACCGACTACATCGGTGACACCACCCTGGCCGACTTCCAGGCCAGCAGTGGGATCAAGGTGGTCTATGACGTGTTCGACTCCAACGAAACCCTGGAAGGCAAGCTGTTGGCCGGACGCACCGGCTATGACGTGGTCGTGCCGTCCAACCACTTCCTGGCACGCCAGGCCCAGGCTGGCGCCTTCATGCCGCTGGACCGCGACAAGCTGCCCAACTGGAAACACCTGGACCCGGTGCTGCTCAAGCAACTGGAGCAGAACGATCCCGGTAACCGGTATGCGGTGCCCTACCTGTGGGGCACCAACGGCATCGGCTACAACGTCGAGAAGGTCAAGGCGGTGCTGGGCATCGACAAGGTCGATTCCTGGGCGGTGCTGTTCGAGCCGGAGAACCTCAAGAAGCTCAAGCAGTGCGGCGTGGCCTTCATGGATTCGCCTGACGAACTGTTCCCGGCGGTACTCAACTACCTGGGGATGGACCCACGCAGCGAAAGCGCCGCCGACTATGCCAAGGCCGAGGCACGCCTGATGGAGCTGCGCCCCTATGTCACCTACTTCCATTCCTCCAAGTACGTGTCGGATCTGGCCAATGGCGATGTCTGCGTGGCCTTCGGCTACTCCGGCGACGTGTTCCAGGCCGCCAACCGTGCGGTGGAGGCCAACAACGGCGTGAAGATCGCCTACAGCATTCCCAAAGAAGGCAGCAACCTGTGGTTCGACCTGCTGGCCATTCCCAAGGACAGCAGCAACCCGGAGCAGGCCCTGGCCTTCATCAACTACCTGCTCGACCCACAGGTGATCGCCAAGGTCAGCGCCACCGTGGGTTACGCCAACGCCAACCCCGACGCCAAGGCCTACATGGATGAGTCCCTGGTGCACAACCCCGAGATCTATCCGTCCCAGGCGGTGCTGGACAAGCTATATGTCTCCAACACCCCGAGCCCCAAGATCATGCGCGTCATGACCCGCTCCTGGAGCAAGATCAAGTCCAACCGCTGAGCCGAGCACCAGCCATGCCTATTACCCAACACACCGCGTCCTACTACGCCGCCACGGCGCGCAGTTCGACGCCCTACCCCTCGCTGGAAGGCGAGCTGACCGCCGATGTCTGTGTGGTCGGCGGCGGCCTGACCGGGGTCAATACCGCTCTGGAACTCGCCGAGCGCGGCCTGTCGGTGATACTGCTCGAAGCCCGGCGCATCGGCTGGGGTGCCAGCGGACGCAACGGCGGGCAATTGATCCGCGGCATCGGCCATGACGTCAGCGGCTTCGCCCGCTACGTTGGCCAGGATGGCGTGCGCTACCTCAAGCAGGCCGGCATCGACTCGGTGGAACTGGTGGCCGAGCGCATCGCCCGCTACGGCATCGAGTGCGACCTGCGCTGGGGCTTCTGCGAACTGGCCAACACCCCCGCGCAGTTCGCCGCCTTCAAGGACGAGCAAGACGAGCTGGCCGCGCTGGGCTACCGCCACGAAACCCGCCTGGTCGGCCCCGAGCGGATTCGCGATGTGGTCGCCAGCGACCAGTACGCCGGGGGGCTGGTGGACATGGGCTCGGGCCACCTGCACCCGCTCGACCTGGTCCAGGGCGAAGCCCGCGCGGCGCAGCAGCTGGGCGTGCGGATTTTCGAGCAGAGCCCGGTGCAACGCATCGAGCACGGCCCCACCGTGACCCTGCACTGTGCGCGCGGCAAGGTCCGGGCCAAGAGCCTGGTACTTGGCTGCAACGCCCATTTGGACGAGCTGGAGCCGCGTCTGAGCGGCAAGGTGCTGCCGGCCGGCAGCTATGTGGTGGCCACCGAGCCCCTGCCCGAGCACGTCGCCAAGGCGCTGATCCCGCAGAACATGGCCCTGTGCGACCAGAAAGTCGGCCTGGACTACTACCGCCTTACGGCAGACCGCCGCCTGTTGTTCGGCGGCGCCTGCCACTACTCCGGGCGTGACCCCAAGGACATCGCCGCCTACATGCGGCCTAAAGTCCTCAAGGTGTTCCCACAGCTGAGCGATGTGCGCATCGACTACCAGTGGGGTGGCATGATCGGCATCACCGCCAACCGCTTCCCCCAGGTGGGCCGGTTAAGCCAGCACCCCAACGTCTACTACGCCCAGGGATACTCCGGCCATGGCCTGAACGTCACCCACTGGACTGCCAAACTGCTGGCCGAATCCATCGCGGTGGGCCACAGCCAGGGGCTGGACGTGTTCAGCGCCGTGCCGCACCTGACCTTCCCCGGCGGCAAGGCCCTACGCTCGCCGCTGCTGGCACTGGGGATGCTGTGGTACCGGGTGCGAGAAGTGCTGGGCTGATAAATCCCTGCAGGGCATGGGGCATCTGAGCAAGCGAAACGGCTAAACCCGGTCTTTACTGGCCGATATCACCGTGACGCACCAAGGATGACCCCATGCCACTGCTCGACCCTACCTCCAACGAAAGCAAATACCCCAAACTCTCCAGCGCCGCCGTGATTGGCGCCACCACGCCCAATAGCACCCGGCTGTGGGTGCGTCTCTACCGGCCAGGCACCTGGTACCTGGCGGTCACCACCGAGCCGCTGCGCGGCGACATGGTCCGCCTCGGTGAGCTGCCCGTCAGCCAATACTTCCAAGGCCAAGGCATCAAGCCTGTGTACCTGCAGGCCAAGACGCTGGACTTCGACACCGATGTCACTGGCGTCTTCGATGTCACAGGCCTGAAGCCTGCCACCACCTATTACTACGCGCTGATCAGCGACGAAACCGACGCCGGCAAGGTGGGTCGGCGCACCGAGATCGGTGGCGATCGCCCGCGCTTCTTCGTGACTCCGCCCAAGGCCTCCAGCACCCTCACCTTCGGCTTCTACAGCTGTCACGACCCGATCAGCGCCGACGGCAGTGCCGGTGCCTGGCCGTTGATGCACCAGCAGTTGGCCGACCAACGCGCCACTTTCGTCATCGGCGGTGGCGACCAGGTGTACGTGGACACCAATAAGAAGAACGGTTTTCTGGATATCTGGGAGTGGCTCAAGGACAACAAGGACGAGCTGCTGCAGACCTACAGCAAAGGCAAGGGCTACGACAAAGCGGGGATCGAGCGCTACCTGTGCAACCTCTACCGCTGGTTCTACCGGGTCTACTGGAACGTGCCGGCCCAGCGGGAGATCTATGAACGCCTGCCCCAGTACATGATCTGGGACGACCACGAAATCATGGACGGTTGGGGCTCACTGACCAAAGTCGAGCGGCGCAAGCGCATCTCCCTGTTGTTCGAACGCAGCAACAACACCACGACCAACCAGATGCTGGTGGATCTCATGTGGCGCGCCGCCTGCCGGGTGTACTACGAGTACGAGCACAGCCACAACCCGCCCACGCCGATCGATCTGGACAACCCCGATGCCTGCCAATGGGACTATGCCTTCGAACAAGGCAATTCGGCGTTCTACGTACTGGACATGCGCGGCCACCACGACATCGAGGCCAAAGACCCCTGCAAGTTGCTTGGCAGCGAGCAGATGGCGCGTTTTGCCGCCTGGCTCAAGAGCGCGCCGGTACAGAAGGCCGAGGCGGTGTTCGTGGTGTCGCCGGTGCCGGTCATGCACTGGCGCAACGCCGTGACCAATTACGCCGACATCGGATCGTTCAAGGACGATTGCATGGACGAATGGGACCACGAGAGCAACCAGGCCGAACGCAAACGCCTGCTGGATCTGGTGTTCGATGCCTTGGGCAACAGCGCCAAGCCAGTGGTGTTTCTCAGTGGCGACGTGCACTGTGCGGCGGTGTTCCGCTTGCTGCACAAGCGGTATCCGGCTGCCAAGGTATTTCAGGTCACCTCCAGTGCCATCTCCCGCATGCCGGCACCCGGCGTGCTTAAGCTCGCGATCAGCGCGGGCGGGAGCATGCCGGGCGTCAAGGATGTTGTCTGCGAACGCTGGTACGCCATGGCCGGCTCGAAGAACTTCGCCATGCTCCAGGTGCGTCCATCATTGGACGGCACCCAGACCGAGGTCCTGGTCGAACTGCACTGGCCGGGCGGAGATGACGGGGAGCTGACCAAGCGTCGCGTGCTGCTCAAGTAAGCCCTTGGGGAGCGAACGGTCGCAGGTAAATCCACGCCACAGGGTTTGCGCTGACCTCTCTGTGGGAGCGGCGGTTCGGCGCTCCGATTCACCCGCGAACACCGGCAGAGCCGGTGCCAGGCACTGCGTCGCCTGCTTCGCGGCTAAAGCCACACAAAGACCGCAACACCGTTCGGCCTCCCTCTACAGCCCTATCCTCGGAAATGGGGGGCTATAGCCAGCGGCTACATCTGCCTCAGCACTCGACAAACGCCACGGCCAGCCCGCCGCGAGAGGTTTCCTTGTAGTTGGCATGCATATCGGCGCCGGTGTCACGCAGGGTGCGGATCACCCGATCCAGGGAGATGAAGTGTTCGCCATCGCCGCGCAGGGCCATCTGTACCGCGTTGATCGCCTTGACCGCGGCAATGGCATTGCGCTCGATGCATGGCACCTGTACCAGACCACCCACCGGGTCGCAGGTCAGCCCCAGATTGTGCTCCAAGGCAATTTCGGCGGCGTTCTCCAATTGAGCGGGCGTTGCACCCAGCACTTCGGCGAGCCCCGCCGCGGCCATGGAGCAGGCTGAACCGACTTCACCCTGGCAGCCGACTTCCGCGCCCGAGATCGATGCGTTCTTCTTGCACAGAATGCCTACCGCCGCAGCGGCCAGCAGGAAGGCGACCACATCGTCATCGCAGGCGCCGGGGTTGAACTTCATGTAGTAGTGCAGCACCGCCGGGATGATCCCCGCCGCGCCGTTGGTGGGCGCGGTGACCATGCGCCCGCCGGCGGCGTTTTCTTCGTTGACCGCCAGGGCATACAGATTGACCCACTCCATGGCGCTCAGGGTCGAGCCGATGACATTGGGCTTGCCCAGCTCCTGCAGGCTACGGTGCAGCTTGGCGGCACGGCGCTTGACCTGCAGGCCACCTGGCAAGATCCCTTCGTTGCGCAGGCCGTTGTTCACGCACTCGCCCATGGCCGCCCAGATCTTCAGCAGCCCCTCACGGACTTCGGCTTCGGGTCGCCAGGCGCACTCGTTGGCCATCATCAGTTGGCCGACGCTCATCTGATGAGTCTTGCACAGGGCCAGCAGCTCGGCTGCACTGTCGAATTCATAGGGCAGCTTGACCTGGTCGGCATCGGACTGTGGCGCATCGATTTCGGCCTGCTCGACGATGAAACCACCGCCAACCGAGTAATAGGTCTGGGAGAACAGGCTGCCCTGCGCGGTGAACGCCTCAAGGCTCATGGCATTGGGGTGGTAAGGCAGGCTCTCGTCGAGCAGCAGCATGTCGCGGTCATACTCGAATGCCACTGGTTGGCTGCCATCGAGGATCAGGCATTGCTCCTGCATCACCTGTGCGATGCGCGGCTCGATGCTCTGCGGGTCGATGCGATCTGGCCATTGGCCCATCAACCCGAGCAGGCAGGCGCGGTCAGTGGCATGGCCGACGCCGGTCGCCGACAGCGAGCCGTACAGGCGCACCTCCACCCGCGTCACCTGCGTCAACACCCCCTGCTCGCGAAGCGCCTGGGCGAAGGTCGCCGCCGCGCGCATCGGCCCTACGGTATGGGAACTGGATGGGCCGATGCCGATTTTGAAGAGGTCGAAAACACTGATAGCCATGCTAATACCTGGGCGAGACAGCCTGTGTAGCCGTCGACCGCCTCTCCGAGAAAATTGAACGGGACTGCGATATTGCGTGATACTGACTCGCCCTCCGGGTAATGACCAACGAAAGTTCCTAAGCAAGGCTTTAGCAAGGCTAAACGATGAAGCGACAACTCAATGGCCAGACCTTCGTCTGGCTGCACGTGTTCTCCTGTGCGGCGCGGCACCTGTCGTTCACCCGCTGTGCGCAGGAGCTGCACATTACCCCCGGCGCCGTGAGCCAGCAGATGCGCCAACTGGAAGAGCGCCTGGGCTATCGGTTGTTCCTGCGTCGTGCGCGGGGCGTTGAGCTGAGTGCCGAAGGCCAGCGTCTGGCACAGACGGTCGCCGAGGCCTATGGCAGCATCGAGGCGGAGCTGCTTCGCCTGGACGCCGGCGAGATCCGCGGCACCCTGCGCCTGCGTTCGATCCCCTCGTTCCTGGCCAAATGGCTGACCCCTCGCCTGCCCCGCTTCCAGCAGCGCTATCCAGACATCGAACTGCGCCTGGTGGCCGAGGACAGCAACCAAGCCCTGCACCCGGAGGACTTCGACCTGGCCATCGACCTCAACGATGGCAGCTACCCGGGCATGCTCTCCACGCCCTTGCTGGACGAGCAGATCTTCCCGGTCTGCTCCCCCGCCCTGCTTCGCGGCCGCCCGCCGCTGCATGGCCCGGCAGACCTGGTGCATTATCCGCTGCTGCACGACATCACCGCCTGGCGCGGCAGCTCGGAATACGCCGAATGGGAGTTCTACCTCGACGGTATCGGCGCCGGCAGCCTGGATGTGCGCCGTGGACACACCTTCAACCGCAACCACCTGACCATCGAGGCCGCCATCGCGGGGGTTGGTGTGGCCATTGCCCGACGCACCTTGCTCAACGACGAGCTTGAACGCGGCGCGCTGATCGTGCCTTTCGGCGTGCCGATCGCCAACCACAAACGCTACATGCTGCATTACCCGCCCGGCGGGCTGAACCAGCCGGGCGCACGCGCGGTGCATGACTGGCTGGTCGAAGAGGCCGAGGGGTTCCGCGCCTTGCATCCTTTGCTGAGCTAGCCTGCGCCACTCGTCAAACATCCTGAACCCTCGCCATAGCTTGCCGGTCGCACATCAAGAGTGAGGCGACACATGTCGCGCAAAACCACCCTGAGCGAAGGAAGGCACCGTGAGCGATATCCGTATCGGTATTTCCGGCTGGCGCTATGGCCCGTGGCGCAAGGACTTCTACCCAAAAGGTCTGCGCCAGGACGACGAACTGGCGTTCGCCTCGCGTGCAGTCAACAGCATCGAGATCAACGGCTCGTTCTACGCCCTGCAAACGCCCCAACGCTATTGCACCTGGCGCGACCAGACACCCGAAGGCTTCATCTTCTCGGTCAAGGCGCCGCGTTACATCACCCATGTGCGCAGGCTCAAGGAGATCGAAGAGCCGCTGGCCAACTTCTTTGCCTCAGGCCCTCTGCTGCTGGGCGACAAGCTCGGCCCGGTGCTGTGGCAGTTTCCGCCCAGCATGCAGTACGACCAAGCGCGCTTTGCCCAGTTTCTCGAACAACTGCCTCATGACCGCGCTGGCGCCCGGGACTGCGCCAAACACTGCGCCGAACGCCTGCGCGACAACGGCGGCACCGAGATCGACGGCAATGCACCGCTGCGCCATGCGGTGGAGATCCGTCATCCCAGTTTCGTCTGCGAAGGCTTCGTCAAATTGCTGCGCGCCCACAACGTGGCGCTGGTGGTGGCAGACAGTGCCGGCAAGTGGCCCTACGTCGAAGACGTCACCGCCGACTTTATCTACATGCGCCTGCACGGCGACGTGGAGCTCTACAGCAGCGGCTACACCGCCCGCGCCTTGCGGCGGTGGAAGACACGCATACAGGCCTGGAGCCAGGGCAGCCAGCCCGACGACGCCGAGCTGATCATCCAACGTGCGCCGCGCAAGCGGGCCGCGCGAGATATCTACTGCTATTTCGACAATGACCAGAAAGTCCATGCCCCCTACGACGCACGGCGTCTGCTGGAAAAGCTCGGCCTTGCCGGCGAACTGGTGACCGAGCCTGGGGTGGAACCGGAGGTCGAACTGTGAACAAGACCATGCCTGCTCCCCGCTGCGTTATCGACAAGGTCACCGCCGTGCGTCAGCTGAACGTGCTGACGATCAACGTGCACAAAGGTTTCACCCTGTTCAACCGGCGCTTCATCCTGCCTGAACTGCGCGAAGCGGTGCGCGCTACCGGTGCCGACCTGGTATTCCTCCAGGAAGTCCATGGCAGCCATCTTCATCACGCCCAGCGACACCCCGCCTGGCCGGTGACGCCGCAGTATGAATTTCTCGCCGACAGCATGTGGCCGCAGTTCGCCTATGGTCGCAATGCGGTGTACCCCCATGGCGATCACGGCAACGCGCTGCTGTCCAAGTTCCCCATCACCCGCTATCACAACCTGGACGTCTCGGTCGCCGGCAATGAACAACGCGGCCTGCTGCATTGCCAGCTGGAGGTGCCCGGGCACGAAGAGGTGCACGCGATCTGCGTGCACCTGGGGCTGCGTGAGGCCCACCGGCAGAACCAGGTGCGCCTGCTGCTCGAACTGCTCGACAGCCTGCCGCCCGAGGCGCCGGTGATCGTCGCCGGAGACTTCAACGACTGGCGGCGCAAGGCCGATGCGGTGCTCTCGGCGCACTTGGTGGAGGCGTTCGGCACCCCGGCACGCAGCTTCCCGGCGCGCCTGCCGCTGCTGCGCCTGGACCGCATCTACCTGCGCAATGCCACCTCGGGCAAAGCCCAAGTGCTGTCCAACTACCCGTGGTCGCACCTCTCCGACCACGCGCCCCTGGCCGCGCAGATCAGCCTATGAACCGGCCTTGGGTGGACGGCAATCAGGTCGAGCTGCTGATCAACGGCGAGGCCTACTACGAGCGGGTGTTCCAGGCCATGGCCGAGGCCCGGGAAGAGATCCTGCTGGAAACCTTCATCATCTACGACGACAAGGTCGGCCAACAGCTTCAGCAGGTGCTGATCGATGCCGCCCAACGCGGTGTCCGTGTGGAGGTGGCGGCCGATGGCTACGGCACGGCCGATCTGCCGGATGCCTTCATCTCGGCGATGACCCAAGCCGGTATCCGCTTCCATGCCTTCGACCCTCAACCACGCCTGGCGGGCATGCGCACCAACCTGTTCCGCCGCCTGCACCGCAAGATCGTGGTAATCGACGGTGAGCGGGCGTTCATTGGCGGCATCAACTACAGCGCCGACCACTTGGGCGACTTCGGCCCCATGGCCAAGCAGGACTATGCCGTGGAGGTAACCGGTCCGGTGGTGGCCCAGGTGCACGCCGCGAGCCGGCGCTTGCTGGCCCCGGTGCTGGAGCCGCCCAGCCAGGTGCGCCCGCTCATCGCGCCCAGTGGCCCCGCCAGCGCCGTGCTGGTTGAACGCGACAACGGCCGCCACCGCAACGACATCGAAGCTTACTACCTTGAGGGCTTTCGCCTGGCGCGCCAACGCATCGTGGTGGCCAATGCGTATTTCTTCCCCGGCTATCGGTTGATGCGCGAACTGCGCAATGCCGCACGGCGTGGCGTGGAGGTCAGGCTGATCCTGCAAGGCCAGCCCGACATGCGCTGGGTTCGGGCCCTGTCGCGCTTGCTGTACAACTACCTGCTGCGCGATGGCGTGCACATCCATGAATACTGCGAGCGCCCGCTGCACGGCAAGGTCGCGCTGGTAGACGAGCAATGGGCCACGGTGGGGTCGAGCAACCTCGATCCACTGAGCCTGTCGTTCAACCTGGAGGCGAACCTGCTGATTCGCGACCGCGATTTCAACCAGCGGCTTTACCAGCACCTGGACGAACTGGCCCACCAGCAATGCAAGGCGGTGACCCTGGAGCGCATGGTGCGCGGCTATTGGTGGCGCGCTCCGCTGATCTTCCTGTGTTTCCACGTGATCCGGCGTTTCCCGCAGATCGCCGGGTGGTTCCCTGCCCACCGCCAGAAACTGCAATCGCTGACGCCGGCTGCGCAGGACTCAGGTACCTACCACGAGGGCAATACCTGATGGAACGCAAAGCCTGGCAAACCTGGGGCAAACACCTGCTGACGCTGTTGTTCGTGATCCTGATACCGGTGCTGCTCTACAGCCTTGCGCGCAATCTGGACTGGAACGAAGTGCGTCAGTCGCTGCTGGCCTACAAACCCGGCGCCCTGGCCGTGGGCTTGCTACTGGCGTTCACCAGCTACCTGGTGTTTGCCAGCTACGACCTGCTGGGGCGTGCCTATACCGGCCACCAACTGCCGGCACGCCAGGTGCTGCCGGTGGCGTTCGTCTGCTACGCCTTCAACCTCAATTTCACCACCTGGGTTGGCGGTGTGGCGCTGCGCTATCGCCTGTACAGCCGGCTGGGTCTGGACACGCCGACCATCACCCGCATCCTCACCCTGAGCCTTCTGACCAACTGGGTCGGCTACATGCTGCTGGCCGGCACCGTGTTCACTTTGCGCCTGGTCAAGCTCCCGGAAAGCTGGGCCGTGGGCGCGACCGGCCTGCAATTGATCGGCATCGCGTTGCTGGCCCTGGCGCTGGGCTATCTGCTGGCCTGCGGCTTCGCCAAGCGCCGCACCTGGCGCCTGCGCGGGCACGAACTGACCCTGCCCTCGCTGCGCCTGGCGCTGTGCCAAGTGGTCTTGGGCATGAGCAACTGGGCCTTGATGGCGGCGTTGATTCACTGGCTGCTACCCCATGACCTGTTCTATCCGTCGATCCTCGGCATTCTGCTGATCAGTTGCGTTGCCGGCGTGGTCGCGCACATTCCTGCCGGGCTCGGTGTGCTGGAGGCGGTGTTCCTGGCGCTGCTCCATGGCCAGCTCGGCCAAGGCACCCTGGTGGCCGCGCTGCTGGGCTACCGCACCCTGTACTACCTGATCCCCTTGTTGTTGGCGCTGGTCATCTACCTGGTGCTGGAGAAGCGCGCCAAGACCCTTCGCCACCGTGGCAAGACCGCCTTGCGCAAGACCTGACGAAGGCCCTCGGGGCCGGGCGCGACCAACCGTCGACCCGCCCGGCCCTGTCCAAGGACGCCCGGGTGATCACGTACTACTACGACACGCCGAGCCTGGGCCAGGCACGCGCCGACTGCGAACGCAAGGACGGGATCTGGCAAACCCATTGACCGCTGGTCGCACCTGAGGAACGACGGGGCCTGGCGTGGGTTCAGCCGTAGTAATCGACAACGCTTTCCAACGCCAGGGAGATAGCCGCCATGCCACGTGGAGATAAAGACAAGTACACCGACAAACAGAAACGCAAGGCCGAGCATATCGAGGAAAGCTACGAAGCCAAGGGCGTGTCCAAGGACGAAGCCGAATCCCGCGCCTGGGCCACGGTCAACAAGCAGTCAGGCGGAGGCGAACGCAAAGGCGGCTCGGGGCAGAAGAAAAGCCCGCAGGCCAAGCAAAAGTCCCGCGAGTCCTCGGCCAAGCGCGCTGCTGCCACCCGCCATGGCGTGCCACGGCCTGGGCAACGCCTGGAGGATATGACCAAGACCGAGCTGATGGAGCGGGCGCGCAAACAACATATCGCCGGGCGCTCGACCATGCGCAAGGATGAGTTGATCGATGCCCTGCGCCATGCAGCCTGACCCTAGGGGCCGCGTAGCGGCCCCCTAAGAGTTCAAGGCGAGATCGGATCACTGGCTGGGAAGGTCTCATCCAGCGCATTGTCCACAGTGGTTTCCTTCGGCTGCACCCTCTCGGCACACTTGCAGTCGGCCATGCGGCACGGCTCGCCGTTGCGGTGGCCGGTGGCGCAGGCTTCGCAGCAATAAGCCTTGCCATCGTGCACCACGGCATTGGCATCCACAGTGCAGGAACAATGATTACAGGCACAACGTTGCTCGGTCATGATCAGCTCCTTTCATCGTCATCATCGGTCGGTGAAACCTCGTCGGTCCACGGCTCGCCATCCAAAGGGTTGGAACGGGCCAGTTCGGCCTCGTCCAGGCCTATGCCACCACCAATCTCATGCTCCTGCACCCTACGCAGCGTTTTGTCTGCCGGACCGCCGGCACCGCCCGGTTCATAAGGGTCGCGGGCGCCGGTCTGGTCGTAGAGGGTGTCCGGGCTCAGGTCATCGAAGGTGACGTTGTCTTCATGCAGGCTGTCGCTCAGGGCTTCGCCTCCGGTCATACCACTTTCGGCCACACGCCCTGGCGGGAACTGCTGTTCAACTTCCTGGGCGGGACGTTCGTCGCCTGCACGGCCTTCGCGCTCGTCATGGCGGTCGCTGAAATCCAGTTCGTGCACGCTGCCCATGCGGTCCTCGGTATCGTCGATCTCAGCCGGGGGCCTGGTTTTGGGATCGTCTGGCTGGGACATCACGGCTCTCCGTCGGGTGGGTTCATGCGGTCGACTGCCGGAGCCGGACAATGATTCAGAGTTTCTGCCCGGCGGCGCAGGCCGGGGAAAAATTCTGAACTCTCGAGCGCGACGCTCTCTCCCACGTCTAGAGACCCGCGAACCCTCCCGGAGCCCGCCATGGCCAAGCCCCTGCAGGAGTACCAGCGCAAGCGCGACTTCAATGCCACGCCCGAGCCTGCCGGCGCCCGCCGCGGCGGCCGAGCGGTGCATGCCTTGCAGTACTGCATCCAGAAACACGACGCCAGCCACCTGCATTACGACTTTCGCCTGGAACTGGACGGCACCCTCAAGAGCTGGGCCATTCCCAAGGGCCCATCGCTGGACCCGAAGGTGCGCCGCCTGGCCATCCACGTGGAAGACCATCCGCTCGATTACGCCAATTTCGAAGGCCATATCCCCGAGGGCCATTACGGCGCAGGCGATGTGATCGTCTGGGACCGTGGTGTGTGGGAGCCGGAGGGCGACCCGCACAGCGCCTATGCCAAGGGCAAGCTGCGCTTTCGCCTGCAAGGCGAAAAGCTCGCCGGGGTCTGGAACCTGTTCCGCACCCACCTGGCCGGCAAGAAGGAGCAGTGGATGCTGGTCAAGTCCGACGATGACCAGGCCCGCAGCGAAACCGACTACAGCATCGTCGACGCCCAACCCGACAGCGTGTTGAGCGAGCGCACCCTGGTGCCTCGCCGAGCCAAGCCCCCTGCGAAGCCCTCCCAACGAACGGCCAGCCCCCGAGCACGCGCCAGCAGCGCCAGAAACGCCAGAAACGCCGAGTTGCCCGAACGCCTGGAACCCCAGTTGGCCACCCTGGTCGACGCCCCGCCGACCGGTGACTGGCGCTATGAAGTCAAGTTCGACGGCTATCGCATCCTGGCCCGCATCGAGGGGGCGCAGGTGCGCCTGTTCACCCGCAACGGCCACGACTGGAGCGCCAAGATGCCCCACCAGGTGGCTGCCCTGCGCAAGCTCAAGCTCAAGTCCGCCTGGCTCGATGGCGAAGTGGTGGTGGCCGGCGAAAACGGTCTGGCTGACTTCCAGGCGCTACAGAACGCCTTCGATACCGAGCACGACGAGCGCATCACCTACTACCTGTTCGACCTGCCCTTTCTCGGCGGCCAAGACCTGCGCCAGGTGCCCTTGCAGGATCGTCGCGAGACCTTGCGGCAATTGTTGGAGGGCCGTGAGTCGGCGCAGGTCAAGTATTCGGCCGACTTCGACCAACCCGTCGATTCGCTGCTCGACAGCGCCTGTCGCCTGGAGCTCGAAGGGCTGATCGGCAAGCGCGCCGACAGCCCCTATAGCGGTCGGCGCAGCAGCGACTGGATCAAGCTCAAGTGCAAGCAGCGCCAGGAGTTCGTGATCATCGGCTATACCGACCCCAAGGGCAGTCGCAATGCCTTTGGCGCCCTGCTGTTGGCCCTGCATGACAACGACAGCGGTCAGTTGCGCTACGCCGGCAAGGTCGGCACCGGGTTCAGCGCCACCACGCTGGACAGCATCCATGCCCGGCTCAAGCCACTGGAGGTGGACAAGCCCGCCCTGGCCAAGCCGCCCACCGGTGCCGATGCCCGAGGCGTGCATTGGCTCAAGCCCCAGCTGCTGGCCGAGGTCGCCTATGCTCAGATGACCCGTGACGGCGTGGTGCGCCACTCGGTGTTTCATGGCCTGCGCGATGACAAACCCGCATCCGCCATCGACCTGGAGCGCGCCATGCCCAAGACACGCGTCGCCAAGCCCGCCTCCGAACCCCTGCTCGGTGATCTGCGCCTGACCCACCCGGAACGGGTGATCGATGCCACCAGCGGCGTGACCAAGCGCCAGGTCGCCGAGTATTACGCCCAGGTAGCGCCGTGGATCCTGCCCCAGCTCAAGGACCGCCCCGTGGCCTTGGTGCGGGCACCGGATGGCTTGGGCGGCGAGCTGTTCTTCCAAAAAAACGCAGGCCAACTGCATATCCCAGGCGTGGTGAGCTACAGCAAAACCCAGGCTGGCCAGGCTGCGATGATCCTCAACAGCGCCGAAAGCCTGTTGGGCGCGGTGCAGATGAACACGCTCGAACTGCACACCTGGAACGGCACCGACAAGGACTTCGGCAAGCCCGACCGCTTTGTCCTCGACCTGGACCCAGACCCGGCGCTGCCCTGGAAGGCCATGCTCGAAGCCACGCAACTGACCCTCACCCTGCTCGACGAGCTGGGCCTGAACGTGTTCCTCAAGACCAGCGGCGGCAAAGGCATGCACTTGGTGGTGCCGCTGACCCGCCGCGCAGGCTGGGACGAGGTGAAAGACTTCAGCCATGCCATCGTCGAGTACCTGGCCCGGCTCTTCCCCGAGCGCCTGAGCGCGGTGTCAGGGCCCAAGAACCGGGTCGGGCGGATCTTCATCGACTACCTGCGCAACGGCAAAGGTGCGACCACGGTCAGCGCCTACTCGCTGCGCGCCCGTGAGGGCCTGCCGGTGTCGGTGCCGATCTGGCCCGAGGAGCTGCCCCAGCTCAAGGGCGCCAACCAATGGCACATCGGCAACGTGGTCGAACGACTGGCCGAGGTCGATGACCCCTGGAAGGATCTGACCAAGACCCGGCAGTCGATCACCGCGCGCATGCGCAAGCAGCTGGGCCTGGACTGATGGCCGTGCTGCTCGACGTAGTGCAATGGCCGGCCATGCTGCTGACCGTGCTGGCTGCCTGGTGCATCGGTTCCCGCCAGCCGCGCCGCCGCCGTGTCGGCTTCTGCTGCTTCATCAGCAGCAACGTGCTGTGGGTGATCTGGGGCTGGCAGGTACAGGCCTGGGCCCTGATCGTCCTGCAGTTCTGCCTGTGCGCCATGAACTTGCGCGGTTGGAAGAAGAACACCACGGGGGAGCCGAGCACATGAGCATCATCCAGGACTTCGACCTGACCAACCTCGACCGCCTGCTGCGGGCATTCACCGAACGTCCCCAGGCACTGAATCTCGACACACAACTGCCCGTGCTGATGCAGGCTTTGCAGTCCGACCATCTGGACCTGCTGCCCCTGCCCGGCCAAGGGCACACCCTGCAGCGCTGGCAGACCCTCGCCCGCATCGCCGGTTGCGATCTCGCCCTGGCCAAGCTCTATGAAGGCCATACCGACGCCCTGGCTATCCTCGCCGAGTGCGGTGCACCGCATCTGGTGGGCGACGGTCTCTGGGGCGTATGGGCCGCCGAGCCGCCGGATGCCCGGGCGCGCATCCTCACCCGCCAGGGTGAGCAGGTACGCCTGGGTGGGCGCAAGGCCTGGTGCTCTGGCGCCTTGCAGATCGACCGAGCCTTGATCACTGCCTGGGACGATGACGACCAGCCCCAGCTGGTGGCCATCGAGTTGGCCCATCCCAGCCAGCATATCCAGGTGGAGCAATGGCAAGCCGTGGGCATGGCCACCACGACCAGTGTTCAGATCGCTTTCGACGATGCCCCCGGGATTGCCGTGGGCCGGCCTGGGCAATACCTCATGCGCCCAGGTTTCTGGCACGGCGGCGCGGGTATCGCCGCCTGTTGGTATGGTGCAGCCGAAGCCCTGGCGGACTACCTGCGCGAACATTGCCGCAAACCGGCGCCGGACGCCCATGCCCTGGCGCACCTGGGCGCGGTGGACGCTGCACTGTACGGCGCGCGCGCAGCACTGCGCGAATGCGCGGGATGGATCGACCGGCAGCCGAGCGCCGACGCCAGCTTCGAGGTACGCCGCACCCGCGCCCAGGTCGAGCATGCGGTGGAGCAAGTGATCCACCATGTGGGCCGAGCATTGGGCGCCACACCCTTTTGCCGCAGCAGCCACTTCGCCCGATTGAGTGCCGACTTGCCGGTCTATCTGCGCCAGAGCCACGCCGAACGCGATTTGGCGGCGCTCGGGCAACAACTGGCCCAGGTGCCAGCCGGGGCGTGGCAGCTATGAGCGACGATCCGATAAAAAACGGCAGAGGCACCCCCTGGAGCCAATGGCAGCAGTCTGCCCATCTGGCCCGGGCCACCTGGATCACCCCCGACCAGTTGTGCCCGCCCGGGCGACGCCTGGTAGTGGTGGCACCGCATCCGGACGACGAGATCCTCATGGCAGGTGGCCTGTTGGCGGGTTTCAGGGGGCGCGAGCAGGACCTGTTACTGATCTCGGTCACCGATGGCGAGGCCAGCCATCCCGGCTCCAGTCAGTGGACCGAACACCGCCTGCGCCGGCAACGGCCACTGGAAAGTCGCCAGGCCTTGCAGCAACTGGGCCTGGACCTTGCCCACCTCGACTGGCACCGGCTGCACCTCAAGGACGGCGCGGTCCCGCGCGACGAAGCCTTTCTGCTCAACCACCTTGGTCAACTGCTCAAGACCGATGACCTGCTGCTGACCACCTGGCGCGGCGACGGTCATGCCGATCATGAGGCCGTCGGCCGCGCTGCTGCCCAGGCCTGCCAGGCCCACAAGGTACAGCTGGCCGAGGTCCCTGTCTGGGCATGGCATTGGGCCGACCCGGACGATCCCCGCCTGCCCTGGCCAAGGGCACATCGCATCGCGCTGGATGAAACCCGCCTGGCCCGCAAGCGCCAGGCGCTGTCAGCGCATCTGAGCCAGCTGCAGGTCGATGGCGAGCGCCCACCGGTGTTGAAGCCCGCCCTGCTGGAGTGCCTGTTGCAGCCTTTCGAACTGGTTCTGCTTTGAATACCAACGGAGTCGCCATGAGCCTTGATGCGCAGTATTTCGCCGACCTGTACGCCTCCAGCGACGACCCCTGGGCGTTCCGCACTCGCTGGTATGAGCGGCGTAAACGCGAGCTGGTGCTCGCCAGCCTGCCGCAACAGTGCTATCGACGCATCTTCGAGCCCGCCTGCGCCAACGGTGAGCTCAGCGTCCTGCTGGCCGAGCGCTGCGCCACGCTGTTGTGCCAGGACATCGACGCCACTGCGGTGAGCCTCGCCCGCGAGCGCCTGGCCGCCGCGGGCCACGCACAGGTCGAGCAAGGCCGCCTGCCCGGCGATTGGCCCGGCGGCCAATTCGACCTGATCGTCTTGAGCGAGATTGGCTACTACCTGGACCCGACGGACTGGTTGCAGGTGATCGAGCAATCGGTGGCCAGCCTCAGCGATGACGGCGGCTTGCTGGCCTGCCACTGGCGCCACCCGATCGTCGGCTGCCCCCAGGATGGCCGCGATGTGCATGAGCTGTTGGCTCGGCACCTGCCGCTGTACCCGGTGCTGCGCCACGAAGAGGCGGATTTTTTACTTGAATACTGGTCGTGCCAGCCCAGCGTGGTGGACCTGGACGAGACCTGCCCATGATTGGCGTAGTCATCCCGGCGCACAACGAGGCCCGACACCTGGAGCATTGCCTGCGCGCGGTGAACCGCGCCGCCCACGAGGCCGAACAGGCAGGCCTGACGGTGCAGGTGCTGGTGGTGCTCGACCGCTGCAACGACGCCAGTGCCACCATTGCCGACCGCCATGGCGTAGCAACGCTTGCAGTGGATGCGGGCAATGTCGGCATTGCCCGCCGCACGGGCGCGGCATGGATGCTTGAACGTGGCGCGCAATGGCTGGCCTTCACCGACGCCGACAGCCGAGTGCCAGCGCACTGGCTGCTGTCCCAACTGCAGTTCGCGGCCGATGCGGTGTGCGGCACCGTGCATATCGAACGTTGGCAGCCATGGCAAGGCGCCGCGTTGCGTCAGCTTTACCGCAGCCGATACGACGCCAGCGATGGCCACCGGCATATCCATGGTGCGAACCTGGGCGTGTGTGCCCAGGCCTATGCGCGTGCGAGTGGATTCGCGCCCTTGCCGGCCCACGAAGATGTGCACCTGGTGCGGGCGCTGGAGGCCTGCGGTGCCCAGATCGTCTGGACGGCCCGACATAGCGTGGCCACCAGCAGCCGGCGAAACAGCCGAGCGCGGGAGGGGTTTGGGGACTACCTGGTGAGCTTGGAGGGGGCGGTCACAGAATGATGAGGGGCCGCGATGCGGCCCCCGTTCAGGACGCCTTGCGCGAGCGTTTGGCCGGCTTTTTCTCCGGTGTGGCTTTCTTGCCGCCACCCAGGCTGCGCTTGAGCAGTTCGGTAAGGTCGACGATATCTGCACCCTTGTGCGTCGCCGCGCCCTCGCCTTTTTCCACCACGCTGATCTTGCCCTTGGCCGCCTTTTCCTCGACCAGATCGAGGATGGTCTGGCGGAAGGCGTCGTGATAGTCCTCCGGCGTCCACGGTCCGCTCATGTCCTCGACCAAACGCTTGGCCATGTCCAGCTCACGCTTGTCGACCTTGGCGTCGGTCACGCTGTGGTCCAGCTCCAAGGTCTCTACGCCACGGACTTCCTCCGGCCAGCGCAAAGTGATCATCACCAAGGCCTCGTCCAGTGGGCGCAGCAGTGCCAAGTGCTGACGGGTATGCAGCACCACGGTGGCCAGGGCAACCTTGCCGGTACTTTCCAGGGTCTCGCGCAACAGGGCATAGACCTTGCCCCCCCGACGGTCGGGGCTCAGGTAGTACGGGGTATCGAAGTGCTGCAACGGGATATCGGCAGCATCGACGAACGAGAAGATATCGATGGTCTGGGTCGCCTCGGGACGGGCGTTGCGGATTTCTTCCTCGCTGATGATCACGTAGCGACCCTTTTCGTACTCCACGCCCTTGACGATGTGTGCCTTGTCGATGTCCTTGCCAGTGACCTTGTTCACCCGCTTGTAGCCAACCGGTTCCATGCTGCGTTTGTCCAGCCAGTCGAAATCGACGCGCTCGGTGCGCACTGCCGTGTTGAGGCTGACCGGGATATGCACCAGACCGAAACTGATTGCGCCTTTCCAGATTGCCCGGGCCATGGCGTAGCTCCTAGGTTTCAGGTTCAAACGGTTGGCCGGGCCGGCAGTAGCGCAAGGCGCCGCAGCGCTCGCAGCATTGGCACTGCAGCCCGGGGTATTCACAGCTCAGTGCGGCGCCCCACTGGCAACCGCGCAACAGGCAGATGAAGGTCATCAGCCACCTCCTTGGCCCGGCAAGCACAGGGGCCCTTACTTCCAAGGACTGCGCGGCGTCCTGAAGGTTTACTCGCGCCGCCCTATGGCAACGGGTTGCCGCCGGTGACACCGAACACCTCTCCGGTGATGTAGCTCGACTCCTGGGTGGCCAGCAGCACATACAGCGGTGCGCACTCGGCGGGTTGGCCGGGGCGCTTCATCGGCGACTGCGAACCGAATTCGGGGATTTTCTCCGGCGGTTGGCCGCCGCTGGGTTGCAACACGGTCCAGATCGGCCCCGGGGCGACGGCGTTGACCCGGATGCCCCGCTCGATCACCTGCTTGGCCAAGGCTTTGGTGAAGGCCACGATGGCCGCCTTGGTGGTGGCGTAGTCCAGCAGTGTCGCCGACGGCTGGTAGGACTGGATCGAGGCGGTATTGATGATGGTGGCGCCCGCCGGCATCAACGGCACTGCCGCCTGGCACAGCCAGAACAGTGCGTAGACATTGGTCTTGAGCGTGTGGTCGAACTGTTCGTGGCTGATCTGGCCGATGTCCTTGCGCGCCTCCTGCTTGCCGGCGACGTTGACCAGAATGTCGAGGCCGCCCAACTGCTCATGGGCCTGGTCGACCAGCTCACCGCAAAAGCGCTGGTCCTTCAGATCGCCTGGGAGCGCGATGGCTTTGCGGCCTTCAGCCTCGATCAGCTTGATCACTTCGCGCGCGTCGGCCTGTTCCATGGGCATGTAGTTGAGCGCGATGTCGGCGCCTTCTCGGGCAAAGGCGATGGCCACGGCGCGGCCGATCCCGGAATCGGCACCGGTGATCAGCGCCTTGCGCCCGGCCAGGCGACCGAACCCTTTGTAGGTGTCTTCACCGTGGTCGGGTTTGGGCTGCATGTTCGCATCCAGCCCTGGCGGGGCTTGGGTCTGCTCGGGAAATGGCGGATGCGGGTACTGGGTCAGTGGGTTCTGCATGCTGAACTGGTCATGGGGCTTGTTGGGCATGGTGCGCCTCCTTCTGACGAATCGATGGGTCGCTACAGGTTTCGAGGCAGTGCCAGGATTGAAGGTTTGTTCGGCCCATCACGCCCACCGACGGGTGGTCACGCGCAACAGGCTGAACCATTTGCCTGACACTGCCGTCCATCGCAAAAGACCCCAACGAGGCGCCCCCGATGCGCGAGGACCCTGTCCAGCACGTGCTGGATTACCTGAAGCGAAATGCCCTGGTGCTGACCACCGCCGAATCCTGCACCGCGGGGCGCATGGTCGCCCTGTTGGCGGAGCACCCGGGCGTGGGCGAGTCGCTGGAAAGCGGTTACGTCGTCTATTCACCCAAGGCCAAGCAGCGCCTGCTTGGGGTGAACCCTGTGACCATCGAGCGCTACGGCCTGACCAGCGAGGCAGTGGCCTGGGAGATGGCCCTCGGCGCGCTCAAGGACAGCACCGCCAACGTGGCCATCGCCACCACCGGCCTGGCCGGCCCGGACGGGAGCGACGGTATCGCACCGGGCACCTTGTGCTTTGCCTGGGCGTTTCAGGATGAATCGATTGCCGTGTTCACCCGCAGCCAGCGCTTTTTCGGCGATCGCCCTGAAGTGCTGCGCCAGGGCGCGCTGTATGGCCTGACGCGCCTGCAGCATTACCACGAGCGCTGGCTGCGCGGCGAACGCGCCTGAGCGGAGTCTTCGAACTCGATTGCCAGGGCATCGAGGCGGTGGAGCAGATCCCCTATGCCATCGTCGAACGCAACGGCAAGATCTCGATCATCAAGGAACAATGAGCCGCCCGCAGCGCTGTTGTAGAAAACACCGCAGAACCCTGTGGGGTTTACCCGCGAATAGGCCCGAGCAGACAACACGAGACAGTAGCTCGTACACACTCGCTCAACAACGCACGCCCAAGGCACCATCGGCCAGCACCTGATCGACCACCGCACGCAGGGCCTGGCGCGCATCCAGCCCGTCGCTGCGAGCCTGCGCCAGGCAGGCGAGCTGGCGATCGGCGCTGGTGCCATCACGCAGAATGCGTTGGGCCTGAAGCATCGCGCGCTGCGCATCCGCCGTGTCCGGCGGGCACAGCGCCTGCAACTGGGCCAACCAGCCCTCGGCAGTCACCGGCACGTGATCGTGGACACCCATGAACAGCCCATGACGACCCTGGCGCTTGGCCCGCCAGTAGTTTTCCTGGGTGATCCAGCGGACTTCACGGTTGACCGGCGTGGAGTCGTAGTGATCCACCGCCAGACTTTGCACCAGGTGACGGAACAGGCCCGCAATGCACAGCACATCCTCCAGGCGCGGACATCCGTCGCAGATGCGCAGCTCCACCGTGGGAAATCGCCGCGATGGGCGAATCGCCCACCAGAAATCGCCCTCCTTGCTCAGGGCGCCGGTGCGCTCCAGCAGGGCGCGATAGCGCAGGTAGGCCTCCCAGTCCGCCAGCGGCTCCGGCAGCTCCATGTGCGGCCACTCGGCGCAGATCACCCGTCGATAGCTCATGTAGCCGGTGGCTTGGCCGCACCACAAGGGCGACGAGGTGCTCAACACCAGAAACAGCGGCAACCAGTACAGCACGCGCTTGATCAACTGGATACGGTCACACCCGGGAGGCACTCCCACATGAACGTGCAACCCGGACAACAGGCTGCGCCGGGCCACGTGTTGATAGTCGTCGAACAACTGGCGATAGTGGGGCGTGGTCCGGGCGCGCTGGCGTAGCCACTGAGCGCTCGGATGGCTGGCGGCGCAGTACAGACCCACGCCCTCCTCGGCCAAAGCCTCACCCAGGCGTTGGCGGGTGCTCCGCAGGAACGCGTGGGCCTCGTGCAGGTGGCTGAATACCGGCGAGGCGACTTCGATCTGGCTACGAAACATCTCTTCGGCAAAATATCCGCCCATGATTTCCCGGCAACGCCTGGCCACTTTCAGCGAAGGGTTGGCCAGTACCTGCGCGCTGCGCAAATCCAGCAGCAGGTATTCCTCCTCGATGCCAAAGCTCAAGGGCCGGCGCATGCCCTCACGCATTGCGCGTCACGGTCAGGGTCACGGCAGCGATGCGCTCGACTCGCTCGTAACCCGGTTCCAGCAACTGCTCACCGAACACGTCCGGGTCGACTTCCCGGTACACCCAGCTCCATTGCGGCCCCGCCAGGCGCAGGCGGATGGCTTCGAGCAAGGCATCGCGCCCTTCGACGATGGCTACCCCCGTGTAGAGCAGCAAGGCGCCCCCGGCACTCAGGCGTTCACACGCCTGTTCGACGATACGCAGCGATAACTGTGCGCCCAACGTCCCGCCGCCATGGCGATATACGCGTTCGCTGGCATCGAGCATGTACGGCGGGTTGGCCACGATCAAATCGAAGGTGCCGCTGATGCCTTCGAGCAGGTCGCTCGGCTCCACCGACAGGTTGCCCACCCCGGCCAGGGCCGCATTGATCGCGGTGTAGCGCAAGGCCAGCGGGTTGATGTCCACGGCACTGACCTGCGCATGCTGCGCGGCACGGGCGATCAGCAACGCCCCCACGCCCGTGCCGCAGCCAATGTCCACGGCGTGCTGGACGGGTCGGGGTGTGCGCTGCAGGTGGTCATGGATGACTTGGGCAAAGCGGTAGCTGTCCGGGCCGAAGAACACCGCATCACTGGCCTCGGTGGGAAAGGCCGAATGCACCAGCAACAGGTCGTCCAGGCTGGACCAGCGCACGCTGCTGCGCAGCAATTGGCCCTGCGCCGTCAGCACCTTGGCAGCCTGCAGTTGCTGTAACTCATCGGCCGAGATCAGCGCAGGGTCGAAGGGCCGGCTCCAGCCGAACACATCGCGCAGCGTGCCCGCCCGTTCGCTGCCGGCCCGGGCGTTGTTGCAGGCATGGGTCGCGGGGGTCACGCAGGTGAAGCGATAACCGTCCGCACGCAAGCGCCGGCCCAGTTGCAGCAGCGCCTGGTCGGCCTGGATCTGTTCGGGGCTCAGTTGCATCAGTAGGGCTCCTCCTGGGCAAGGCCAGTGGCCTGGATATAGGCGCGGGTGGCGCGCAAGCCTTCAGGCGAGGCGTGGCGGTTGCCGGCCATCTGCGCGATCAGCGCCTGCACCGGCGCCTGATCAAGCGCCATGTCATCCGGTTCCAGATCGACTTGCCAACTGCCCGGCAGCACGCGGCGCACGCAGGCCCCTTCCCACCGCTGGGCGATCCAGTCGTGCCACAGCTGCTTCTCGTAGGCGCTGAACACCCCGAACATGGCGGCGTCTGGGCCTTCGATCAGCGTCCACAAGCGGCTGTGCGCCGGATCTTCGCCCCGACGTACCCAACCGTGCTGCTCGAACGCCTTGAGCAACCCGGGCATGGCGTCGGGAGCGCTCATCCATTGGTTGAGGGTGCGGCCCTGCAACCGACAATGGTCCGAATGCATGCGTTGGCCGAACAGGCGCTTGCGGTCCAGGGCATCGAGCAATTGGCCCTCGAGGTCGAAACTGGCGATCAGGCTGGGCGTGTCGATGCCCAGGTCATTCAGGCGATAGCCACGGCGTACCCGCCGGTAGAAATCCTCGCCGCCCTGCTCTGGCCAGAGCTGACGTAGCGCATGGATCGCTCTACGGGCATGACCGCTGGCGGCATTGTCGATGGTCACGTGCAGTTGGAAGTAATGGCCATCGATGCCCAGCTCCGCCAGTTCGTGGGTGGTGATCAACAGGTGCAGTGGCGGTTGCTCATAGCCCAGGTTGTAGCCGATCACTTCGGGCAGGAACTCATCGAAGTGCTGCCCCAGAGCCAGTTGCAGGGCGCCCTGTAGATAGCGCGCCGGGGCCAGGGGCAACAGCTCCTGACAGCCCAGGCGGGTGAGCAGGCGCTGGTAGATGAGCACGTGGTTGCAGCGTGGGTCGCCCTCGCCGAGCTCTTCGAGGTAGGTACGGATCAGGCCGTGGTAACGCGGGTCATGCCAATGGTGCAGGACGCCCTGCAACCAGGCCCCGTCAACCGCCTTGGTGGGCGCGACCTGTTGCAAGAACCACAGGGCTTGGGACCGATTGACGAAGTAGCGACGCGGTGCCCCCCGACGCCGCGCCTGCAGGTACAGCGCATAGTGCTCGGCCACGCTGGCGGCGCGGCAGGCAGACCACTGGTCCAGTTGTGCGGGAGAACCGGGCAAATCATCAGGCAGCGCATCGGCGCGGTTCAGTTGTTCATACAGCCACTGCAGGCCATCGCTGCAGCGGCCCTCCAGCAAGGCCCGGTAGCGGTGCTCCAGGCATTCACTCGAAGCTGGAGCCGGCGTTACCGGGACGTCGGTCTCGCAAGTCATCACCCTCATGCCTCACTCCTCGCGCGATCAGTTGTCGGGATCCTGGGATGGCATCGGTTGCGATGGGGAAGCAGGCGCAGTGGCCGGCGTGTCAGGCTGTTGCATTTGCAACGAAGGCTTGCTGGGATCGGCATCCTTGGCGGGATGGTCGTCATCGCGGTCGAAACAGCCGCCGAGCAGCGTCAGGCCGCCCAACAGGCAGAGCATTGGGGCTATTGGCATAGGGTGTGTCCTCCTCGCCCGTTGATCGCAGTGCCAGGACGCCCCGGCACTGCGCTACCTTGCTTACGAGCGGCCGCCCTTGCGGCTGGACTCGCTCGACCGGCCACCCCCGGACTGCTGCCCACCTTTGCGGCCGGCTTCGGAGGCTTTCTCGCGGTCGTTGGCGAAATTGCCTGGGTTCTTCGATCCACCCTGGCTGCCGCTTTTGCTGGTCTCTTTGTTAGCCATCATCTGTCACCTCGTGTGGCGTAAGGAATGCACGACAGCGGCCGTGCATAGTGTCGAGTGCACGGCGAACAAGGAGATTCGCTTTATCTGCGCAGACGCTGACCGACGGCAATAAAGAATCGGGCCCAGGCATTTGGCGCGCAGGGGTTTGACCCCGCCCTCAACGGACAACACAATCGCCGCACCAACCCGATGCAAGCCTGGAGTGCACCTGTGAAAGCCTTGAGCCCGTCCGCCCTGCGCGTCTGCGATGCCGCCGAGGGTCATTTTGCCGACTATGGCTATGATGGCTCGTCACTGAGCGAGATCGCCGCCCAGGCGGGTATGCGCAAGGCGTCGCTGTATGCCCACTTCGCCAACAAGGATGCGTTGTTCGCCAAGACCTTCGAGCGCGCATTGGCGCAAGAAACGGCTTACGTTCAGGACGCGTTCGCGCGGGAGTCGGCAGAAGGCCTGCCGCCAGGGCATAGACATCCCCTGGACCTCGCCGAACGCTATGCCAGCTCGCCCAGCCTGCGCTTCGTGCTGCGCGCAGCCTTTCTGCCGCCCGCTTCGCTCAAGCCGCTGGTCACCTCAGGGTTCGAAGCCTACCTGGAGCGAATCCGGGTGGACTTTTGCCAGGCCCTGCGCGAGCGCCATGCCTGGGCCCGCAGCGATGGCAACAAGCTGGAGCTCTACGGCGACGCCTACCTGGGGATCATCGACAGCCTGCATGTGGAGCTGATGTACGCCAACCCTGCGGTCTACGCGCGGCGGGCGGCGTCGCTGCTGAAGATTCTCGACGACTCGCTGGCCTTGACCAGTCGCTGAGGGGCAACGGCTCAGGGCTTGATGCGTTTGAGCTCGTTGAGCAGACCCATCAGTTGTTCGAGCTTGTCGCTGCCGAACTGACGCTGGATCTCTTGATAGTTGCGCTCCATCTGCTCGCTCATGGCCAGAAACAGCTGCTGCCCACGCACGGTGAGGCTGATGAAGATGCGACGCTGGTCCTCGGGCGACTTGCGCCGGCCCACCAGGCCGTCGCGCTCCAGGCGTTTGAGCACGCCACTCATGCTTGGTTTGAGGATACAGGCTTGGTCGGCGAGCTGATGGCTCTCCAGTTCACCCTGCTGACGCAGGATGCGGATCACCCGCCATTGCTGCTCGGTCAGCTCATGGGCGTTGAGGGCCGGGCGGAAGAACGCCATGGTTGCTTCGCGGGCCTGCAGGAGGGTCAGGGTCAGGGAGGGTCTTGGTAAGGTCATGCTCATCAGTTCAGGTTGCAAAGCCAGGAATCTAGGGGCTGTGGTGCTTGGGGGCAAGGCATGCGCACAGCATTTCATTAAGATACTAACAAAGTGAAATACATTTGCAGGGGATCTGTCCAGCGCCGCCGCACCATCACCGCATTTGCCGCTGACGGTACTCCCCTGGCGTCATCTGCGCATGACGCTGGAAAAACCGGCTGAAGTAGGCCGGGTCCTTGAAGCCCAACTGATAGCAGATCTCGTTGGCCGAGCCACCGGTGTACAACAGCAGGCGCCGGGCCTCCTGCATCAACCGCTCGAACACCAGTCGCTTGGACGGAAGATCCGCGATGCGCCGACAGACATCGTTCAGCCGTGCTTCGGTCACGCCCAGGGCGACGGCATAGGCTGGGAGTGTCCAGTGCTCCAGGTAATGCAACTCGATCAGTTCGTTGAAGCGGTTGAACAGCCGCAGATCCTCATGCCGTGCTGGCGTCGCCTCCAGGGAATTGGCGCACAGCCGTAACAGACCGATCATTACCAGCCTGGCCAGGTCCTGCACGGCGGTGCCCTGCCCTGGCCGATTGCTGCTGATCTCGGCGCCGAGCATGTCGAACAGCACTTCCAGTTGCCGCGCATCGACCGCTGCCTGGCCTTGCAGGCGCCCCATCGCGACACACGCCGGCGCCAGCCGCGGCCCGGCCATCAGCCCAGGCTCAGCCTGCAGCAGTTGCCATACCAGTTGCTGGCGGACGGTCAGCACATGGCCGTCGGCGTCGGGTTCGGTGACGAAGGCATGGGGAATGGTCGGCGGCGTCAGGAAGAACATCGGCCCCGCCTCGTGATAGCGCTGCTCATCCAGGTACACCCGCACACTGCCGGTCTTGACGTAGTGGACCTGAAAGAAGCGGTCGTGCCGGTGCACCGGCATGTTGCGCCCGAAGAAACCGGCCAGGTTGCCGAGCCGGTCATAGTGGACCTCGCTCTCGCTGTACCGTTGGTCGTACACCTGACCGATGTTGATGTTGGGGATCGGCTGTCGCTCTTTCATGTCGTGCTCGTGCGGGCTGGCGAGTCGGGCCGGCTTCCATGGTAGCACTGGCCGGTGGTCGCGAATCGTCCCGGGAGTGCCTTGACGATCGTTAACATATTAATTATAACGTTAACACATTAACAAAAATGCCAAGAAGCGCTTCCACATCGCTTCGCCTACCGCCAGGAGAAAAGCATGAGCCGTGCCTTGCACGAGGTTGCCAGCGGCACCCTGTTGGGCGTCGCCCTGAATTACCAGGGCCTGCTGCAGCAGCACCTCGCCGCCTTCAACGAACCGCCCTACAAGCAGCCGCCGGTCAAGCCGGTGCTGTTCATCAAGACCCCCAATACCCGCAACCAGCACGGCCAACCCGTCACCTACCCCTCGGCAGTCGAGCGCCTGCAACCGGGCCCGGCACTGGGCGTGGTGATCGGCAAGGACGCCAGCCGGGTCAGCGTGGAAAACGCCCTGGCGCATGTGGCCGGCTACACCATCGTCAACGAGTTCAGCCTGCCTGAGGAGAGCTACTACCGCCCGGCGGTCAAGGCCAAGTGCCGTGATGGCTTCTGTTCTTTCGGCCCTGAACTGGTGCCTGCGGCGCAGGTGCCCAACCCCCAGGCCCTGGGGATTCGCCTGCTGGTCAACGGCGAACTGCGCCAGCACAACAACACCGCCAACTGCGTGCGCAGCGTGGCCCAGCTGATCGCTGAGATCAGCGAATTCATGACCCTGCATGCCGGCGATGTGCTGATCACCGGCACGCCGGAAGGCCGCGTCGACGTATTGCCCGGTGACCGGGTGACCGTGGAGATCGACGGCCTCGGCCAGCTGATCAACACCATCGTCGCCGAATGAGGACCTGCCCATGAAACACGCCCGTATCCAGTTCGACGGCCAGGTCCACGCGGCCACCGTCGAGAATGACCAGCACCTGCGCCTGGCCGATGGCCGCCTGGTCGCCGCCGACCAGGTCACCTGGCTGCCGCCGGCCAACGGCACCATGTTCGCCCTGGGCCTGAACTACGCCGACCACGCCGCCGAGCTCGCCTTTACTCCGTCCACCGAGCCGCTGGCGTTCATCAAGTCTCCCGGCACCTACACCGGCCACAACCAGGTCACCTGGCGCCCGGACAACGTCGCCTACATGCACTACGAGTGCGAACTGGTGGCGGTGATCGGCAAGCCGGCGCGCAACGTCAAGCGCGAGGACGCCCTCGACTACCTGGCCGGCTACACGGTCTGCAATGACTACGCCATCCGCGACTATCTGGAAAACTACTACCGCCCCAACCTGAGGGTGAAAAACCGCGACGCCACCACCCCGGTCGGCCCGTGGATCGTCGACGCCGCCGATGTGCCGGACCCGTCCAACCTGACGCTGCGCACCTGGATCAACGGAGAGCTGAAACAGGAAGGCACCACCGCGGACATGATTTTCGACATCCCTTATCTGATCGAATACTTCTCAAGCTTCATGACCCTGCAGCCGGGCGACATGATCGCTACCGGCACGCCGGAGGGCCTGGCCGACGTGTTGCCAGGCGATGAAGTGGTGGTGGAAGTCCAAGGCGTGGGCCGTCTGGTCAACCGAATCGTCAGCGAAGCCGAGTTCTTCGCCCCGAAAACAAAAGAGGCATGAGCATGATCAAGCACTGGATCAACGGCCGCGAAGTCGAGAGCCGCGACACCTTCATCAACTACAACCCGGCCACTGGCGATGCCATCGGGGAAGTGGCCAGCGGCGGCGCCGAGGAAGTGGCCCAAGCCGTGGCCGCGGCCAAGGAGGCCTTCCCCAAGTGGGCCAACACCCCCGCCAAGGAGCGGGCGCGGTTGATGCGCCGCCTGGGCGAGCTGATCGACCAGAACGTGCCCAAGCTGGCCGAGCTGGAGACCCTGGACACAGGCCTGCCGATCCACCAGACCAAGAACGTGCTGATTCCACGGGCCTCGCACAACTTCGACTTCTTCGCCGAAGTCTGCACCCGCATGGACGGCCACACCTACCCGGTGGATGACCAGATGCTCAACTACACCCTGTACCAGCCGGTGGGTGTGTGCGGTCTGGTATCGCCCTGGAACGTGCCATTCATGACCGCCACTTGGAAGACCGCGCCCTGCCTGGCCCTGGGCAACACCGCGGTACTGAAGATGAGCGAGCTTTCGCCCCTGACCGCCAACGAACTGGGCCGCCTGGCAGTCGAAGCCGGCATCCCCAATGGCGTGCTCAACGTGATTCAAGGTTACGGCGCCACTGCCGGTGACGCCCTGGTCCGCCATCCAGACGTACGGGCAATCTCCTTCACCGGCGGCACCGCCACCGGCAAGAAGATCATGCAGAGCGCGGGCCTGAAGAAGTACTCCATGGAGCTGGGCGGCAAGTCGCCCGTGCTGATCTTCGAAGACGCCGACATCGAACGCGCCCTGGATGCTGCGCTGTTCACGATCTTTTCGCTCAACGGCGAGCGCTGCACCGCCGGTAGCCGTATCTTTATCCAGGAAAGCGTGTACCCGCAGTTCGTGGCGCAGTTCGCCGCTCGTGCCAAGCGGCTGATCGTCGGCGACCCGACCGATCCGAAGACTCAAGTCGGCTCGATGATCACCCAGCAGCACTACGACAAGGTCACAGGCTACATCCGCATCGGTATCGAGGAAGGCGCACGCTTGGTCGCAGGTGGCCTGGAGCGCCCGGCGGGCCTGCCGGCGCACCTGGCCAAGGGGCAGTTCATTCAGCCCACGGTGTTCGCCGACGTGGACAACCGCATGCGCATCGCCCAAGAGGAAATCTTTGGCCCGGTGGTCTGCCTGATTCCGTTCAAGGATGAAGCCGAGGCGCTGCGCCTGGCCAACGACACCGAGTACGGCCTGGCGTCCTACATCTGGACCCAGGACATCGGCAAGGCTCATCGCCTGGCCCGGGGCATCGAGGCCGGCATGGTGTTCATCAACAGCCAGAACGTGCGCGACCTGCGCCAACCGTTCGGCGGCGTGAAAGGCTCGGGGACCGGGCGCGAAGGCGGTCAATACAGCTTCGAGGTGTTCGCCGAGATCAAGAACGTGTGTATATCCATGGGTAGCCACCACATTCCGCGCTGGGGCATCTAGTGCTGCCAGCTCCCGCAGTGTTCTGCGGGAGCGGGCCTACCCCCTTCATGGGCACAGAACAACAACACTTCACCGGAGATTCCCATGGGCAAGCTCGCTCTGGCCGCCAAGATCACCCACGTGCCGTCCATGTACCTGTCCGAACTTCCTGGCCCGCGCCAAGGGTTCCGTCAGTCGGCCATCGATGGCCACCTGGAGATCAGCCGCCGCTGCCGCGAACTGGGCGTGGACACCATCGTGGTGTTCGACACCCACTGGCTGGTAAACGCCAACTACCACATCAATTGCGCGCCTCACTTCGAGGGGCTGTACACCAGTAACGAGTTGCCGCACTTCATCGCCAACATGCCCTATGCCTTCCCGGGCAACCCGGCATTGGGCCGGGTGCTGGCTGAAACCTGCAACCGCCTGGGCGTGGAAACCATGGCCCACGACGCCACCACCCTGGCACCGGAGTACGGCACCTTGGTGCCCATGCGCTACATGAACGCCGACCAGCACTTCAAGGTGGTCTCGGTTTCGGCGCTGTGCACCTCCCACTACCTCAACGACAGCGCCCGCCTCGGCTGGGCCATGCGCAAGGCGGTCGAAGACCATTACGACGGGACCGTGGCGTTCCTGGCCAGCGGCTCGCTGTCCCACCGTTTCGCCCAGAACGGCCAGGCGCCGGAGTTCGCCACCAAGGTCTGGAGCCCATTCCTGGAGACCCTCGACCACCGCGTGGTGCGCATGTGGGAAGACGGCGACTGGGCCGACTTCTGCACCATGCTCCCGGAATACGCGGTCAAGGGCCACGGCGAAGGCTTCATGCACGACACCGCCATGCTGCTCGGTGCCCTGGGCTGGTCGCAGTACGACGGCAAGGCCGAGGTGGTCACGCCCTACTTCGGCTCTTCGGGGACCGGCCAAATCAACGCCATCTTCCCGATCACGCCCCAGGACGGCTCGGCGATTCCGGCTGCCCAGGCCTCGAACCCGGCTGGCGTGATATCCGCCAGCCGCCTGTAAGGAGCCCTGCCATGCCTCATCTGGTCCTGCTCTACAGCCCGGACATCGAAGCCGATGCCGACATGGGTGGCCTGTGCCGCGCCTTGGCCGACTGCATGATCGAGCAACGCGACGAGACGGGCCGCCCGGTGTTTCCCACCGGGGGTACCCGCGTGCTGGCCTACCCCGCAGCCCATGCGGCGATCGCCGACGGCCAGGGCAACTACGGTTTTGTCTACGCCAACCTGCGCATGGGTGCCGGACGCAGCCGCGCCGTGCACCAGCAGGTCGGCGACAGCCTGCTGGCCGTGCTGCGCGGCCATCTGGACGCGCTGCTCGAACGCCGCCCGGTGGGCGTGACCCTGCAGATCGACGAGAGCCCAGGCCAGGTCTACGACGCCAAGCACAGCAGCCTGCACCCTCTGTTTTCCAAGCCTTGAGGTTCCCATGCTCGACGCCAGCATCATCCAAAACGCCGCCGCCCGCCTCGACCAGGCCGAACGTTCACGTGAACAGGTCGGTCAGTTCTCCCTGGAACACCCGGCCATCACCATCGAAGACGCCTACGCCATCCAACGCGCCTGGGTCGCCCGCAAGATCGCTGACGGGCGCAAGCTGGTCGGTCACAAGATCGGCCTGACCTCGCGCGCCATGCAGGTGTCATCGAACATCACCGAGCCGGACTACGGCGCGCTGCTCGACGACATGTTCTTCGACGAAGGCAGCGACATTCCCTTCGAACGCTTCATCGTGCCCCGGGTCGAGGTGGAACTGGCGTTCATCCTCGGCAAGCCGCTCAAGGGGCCGAACGTGACCCTGTTCGACGTGCTGGAGGCCACCGAGTGGGTGATCCCGGCGCTGGAGATCATCGACGCGCGCATCCAGCAGGTCGACCCACAGACCAACGCCACCCGCAAGGTCTTCGACACCATCTCCGACAACGCCGCCAACGCAGGCGTGGTCATGGGCGGGCGCGCCGTTCGCCCCACCGAGATCGACCTGCGCAAGGTGCCGGCGGTGCTCTACCGCAATGGTGTGATCGAGGAGTCCGGGGTGTCCGCCGCAGTGCTCAACCACCCGGCCAAAGGCGTGGCCTGGCTGGCCAACAAGCTGGCCCCCTACGACGTGGGGCTGGAAGCCGGCCAGGTGATCCTCGGCGGCTCCTTCACCCGCCCGGTGACCGCACGCCCCGGCGATACCTTCCATGTCGACTATGACCAGCTCGGCGCCATTGCCTGCCGTTTCGTCTGAGGATTTGCCATGGACATGCCCATCAACACCTTCAAGCAGCGCCTGCAACGCGGCGAAACGCAGATCGGCCTGTGGCTGGGGCTGGCTGACCCATATTGCGCGGAGCTGGCGGCCAATGCCGGCTTCGACTGGCTGCTGATCGACGGCGAGCACGCGCCCAATGACCTGCGCAGCCTGCTTGGCCAGTTGCAGGCCATCGCCCCCTACCCCAGCCAGGCGGTGGTGCGCCCGGTGATCGGCGAGACAGCGCTGATCAAGCAGCTACTCGATGTCGGAGCCCAGACCCTGCTGGTCCCGATGGTCGAAAGTGCCGATCAGGCCCGCCAACTGGTAAGCGCCATGCGCTATCCGCCGAGCGGCGTGCGCGGTGTGGGCAGCGCCCTGGCGCGGGCCTCGCGCTGGAACACGATTCCCGGTTACCTCGACCACGCCGACGCCCAGATGTGCCTGCTGGTGCAGATCGAGAACCGCGAAGGCCTGGCCAACCTGGATGCGATCTGCGCGGTGGAAGGTGTCGACGGGGTGTTCATCGGCCCGGCCGACCTCAGCGCGGCCATGGGCCATCGCGGCAATCCCGGGCACCCCGAGGTGCAGGCCGCGATCGAGGACGCCATCGTACGGATTCGCGACGCCGGCAAGGCCGCGGGGATTCTCAGCGCCGACCAGACGCTGGCTCGCCGCTACATCGAGCTGGGCGCCGCCTTCGTGGCCGTCGGCGTGGATACCACCGTCCTGATGCGCGGATTGCAGGCGCTGATGGGCGCGTTCAAGGAAGGGGCTGTCAGCCCCGCACCCAGCGGGGTCTATTGAACCCCGCTACCCAGCCCCCGGCAGCCAGCGTCAAAAGCGCGGCAGCCACAGGCAAGACACCTACCGGTCGTTAGGCGCTCAATACGTCTATCGCGCAACGGCTCAAGCAAGCCCACATCAATAATTCCAACTGTCCAGGCTGCGCCATGATCAACATCGAAACGCCGACCTATTACACGGCCACCAAGAAGTACAACCTCAGCTTCCCGACCCTGGAAAGCGACATCGACGCCGACGTGGTGGTGATCGGTGGCGGTTTCTCCGGCATCAACACGGCCCTGGAGCTCGCGGAAAAAGGCATCACCAACGTCGTGGTACTCGAAGCCCGCTATCTGGGCTTCGGCGGTACCGGGCGCAACGGCGGGCAGATCATGGCCGGCATCGGTCATGACCTGGAGAAGATCAAGGCCAGCGTCGGCGAGCAAGGCCTGCGCGAGATCTTCGAGATCAGCGAGCTGGGCGCCGGCATCATCAAGGAGCGCATCGCCCGTTACGCCATCGATGCCGACTTCTGCCACGGTTATGGCTACATGGGCTTCAATGCCCGCCAGGAAAAGACCCTGCGCGCCTGGGAAAAAGACTTCAAGGCCATCAACCAGAAGGACGAGATCCGTTTCCTGGGCGGCTCGGAGGTCAAGCAGATCATCGGCTCGGACGCCTACAGCAGCGCCCTGCTGCACATGGGTGGCGGTCACGTGCATTCGCTCAACCTGCTGCTCGGCGAAGCTAAGGCGCTGGTCGGCCATGGCGCGCGTATCTTCGAACACAGCCCGGCACTGGAAGTGCAGTACGGCGAGCGCATCACCGTGCGTACCGGGCGAGGCTCGGTCAAGGCCAGCAAGTTGCTATGGGCCTGCGACAGCTTCCTCAACAAGCTCGAGCCTGAACTGCACGCCAAGACCATCAACACCTATGCCTTCCAGATGATGACCGAGCCGTTGTCGGATGAGCTCATCCAACGCATCAGCCCGATCCGCGGCGCCTACAGCGATATCCGCCCGGTGATCGACTACTACCGCGTGACCCGTGAGAACCGCTTGCTGTTCGGCGCCGCCACGCCCTTCGTCGAGCACATTCCCCAGGACCTCAAAGCCTGGAACCGCAACCTCATGCTCAAGATCTTCCCGTACCTCAAGGACGTGCGCATCGACCTGGCCTGGGGCGGCCCGATGGCCACCAGTGCCAACCTGTTCCCGCAGATCGGCACCTTGAGCAACCGCCCCAATGCCTTCTACGTGCAGGGCTATTCGGGCTTTGGCGTCACCCCCAGCCACATCATTTGCAAGATTCTCGCCGAAGGCATGCACGAAGGCTCGTCGCGCTACGACCTGATCAGCTCGGTCAAGCACGCGCGCATCCTCGGCAAGGACCATATCCGCCCATTGCTGCTGACCGCCGGCAAGACCGTGCATCAGCTGTCGGGCTTCTTCAACGGCCGTCGTTGACCACTGACTCTCAACCACTGGAGATCCTCTCATGACCCTTACCGCTGTCCGCCAGGGCGTGCAATTGTCCGAACTCGACGCCTGGGGCACCGTTGCCGACCTGGGCTCGACCATTCTCGAAGGCGAGGTCAAGTGCTACGGCAAGATGACCCACGGCGCCCCGACCGACCCGGTCAGCAGCGCTTACTTCGGCACCACCCGCGGCAAGTTCCGCATGGTCTATCCGTTCAGCGAGCAGGCAGTGATCGTCACCGGCGAGATCCAGCTCACCGACGAGTCCACTGGCCAGGTCACCCGCTACAAAGCCGGCGATGCCTGGTTCGTTACCAAGGGCACCCCTGTGCTCTGGGAAGTGCTCAGCGAGACCTTCGTCAAGCACTACCTGGCGGTAGCCTGACCCCTACGACGCCTCTCCCGTGGGGGCGGATTTACCCGCGAAAGCGTTAGTGCCCTCACCGACGCATTCGCGGGTGAACCCGCTCCCACAGTTTTGTACGCGACAACACCTGGGGCAGCGTCATCCCGTATCGCAATCCCCGCTGCTCATCATCAGCAACAGCCTCCACGCCTCCCCTGTGGGAGCGGGTTTACCCGCGAAAGCGTCAGTGCCTTCACCGACGCATTCGCGGGTGAACCCGCTCCCACAGCTTCGTGCATGACAGCCTTGGGAACGCGGCGTCACTGCATCCTGCATTTGCAGGATGGCCCTGACCTGCCGAGCTGGCGATACTTCTTCACAGGCCCTGACAACAACAAGAACGTCCCAGCCAGGTACCGCCTATGTGCAGCTCCAATACCGACTTTCTCGCCTCTCCCGGCTTCACGCTGTTCAACGCCCTGGTGCTGGAAGTGCAGCGCCTGGCCCAGGAGCAGCCGTTGTCGCGTTTCCATGACCAGATCCTGCATCGGGTTCGGGCGCTGATCCCGTTCGACACGGCCTGGTGGGGCCGCGCCGCGCTGATCGATGGTCTGCCCGATGAGCACAGCAGCCATGTCTTTGGCCTGCCGCCTGAATACCTGCAGGATTGGCAGTCGATCCGTGACCAAGACCCCACCGTTGGACTGGTCCACGCCTGCCCCGGACGCACGGTGATCGTCGACAGCCAAGCCAGGGAAACACCTGCCGGCCTGCGCTGGCTGGGTGCCAAACACGGGTTCGGCGAATTCCTGTGCATCATCCACATCGACCCGCAGACCCAGCTCAGCGTGCACCTGACGCTCTATCGGGCCATGGGCGCCACTGCGTTCACCGCTCATGAGTGTTTTCTGCTGGATCATCTGATGCCGCATCTGGTGGCCGCCGAGGGCGCCAACCAGATTCGCGCCCTGGTCGCGCTGCGCGAGGCACTCGACGGTGCCAACACCCTGGCCTTGGCCGTGTGCGACCGCCAGGGCACGCTGCACTGCGCCGAGCGCGGCTTCGTCGAGCGCCTGCTGCTGGAGTGGCCGGACTGGAGCGGACCGCACCTGCCTGAGCAGGTCAGCCCAGACAGCTACCGCGGCCGCCAGTTGCAACTGGACTCCACCGCCGTAGGCGATCTGTTCCTGCTGACCGCCCGCCCCCGTTCGGTCCTGAGCCTGCTCAGTGCCCGCGAAGCCGATGTGGCCGAGCGCTTCGGCGCCGGCGACACCTACAAAGAAATCGCCCGCCAGCTCGGCGTCGCCCCCAACACCGTGCGCCACCACATCCGCAGCATCTACACCAAGCTGGGCGTCAACAGCAAAGCCGGTATCACCCAACGGCTCCACCACCCACCCAGCTGACCCAACCCTGACCCACCTCACCCCGCTATGTCACATGGCGGGTATGGGGATGCTTTGCCTGCCGTTCACCTATCACAACAACAAAGGAACAGCCCCATGCATCACCGCCGTACCTACGCGCTACTGCTTCCCCTGGCCCTGGCCTGGCCAGACACCCACGCCGCCGACCTCAACGCCCGCGACTTCGTCACAGCGCCGGTGGGGACCAGCCTCGGGGTTGCGTACCTGCCGCTGACCCGCTCCGGCGACTATCACGGGGCGGGTGACGACAGCGGCAAGGCGGACCTCTCGGTCAACGCCTTCGCCTACCGCCAGCTGTGGTTCAGCGACATCTGCGGCACCCTCTGCACGCCTCAGTTCATCGTGCCCTACGTCGACACCGAAGCGCGCCTGCCCGGCACCAGCGAACATCAGCGCGAGCGCGGCGTGGGCGACCCGCAGGTCGGCGGCACGTTGTTTTTCATCAACGACCCGCAGTCCCGCACCTACAGCGGTCTGTTGGCCCTGCTCAGCGTGCCGGTGGGCGAGTACCACAGCCAGCATCCAGGCGTGTCGCCCGGTGCCAACCGCTGGGCACTGCACCTGAACTACAACTACACCCAAGGCGTCGGCGAGCGCTGGCTGCTCGAAGCCAACCTTGAAGCCCAGCTGTACGACAAGAACGACGACTATCTCGGCGCCGATCTGCAGCAGAAGCCGCTGTACCGCCTGCAGGCATTCGCCTCCTACGACTTCACCCCCACCACCTACGGCGCCCTGCGCCTGATCCATGCCGATGGCGGCGAGTTGGAACTCGACGGCCAACGTCTGGACGACACTCATCAGCGCTACACCCAGGCCGGTTTCGAACTCGGCCACTGGCTCGACTCACGCAACCAGGTGCTACTGGGCCTGACCCGCAACGTATCGACCGACAACGCCTACGCGCAGGACAACCTGCTGCTGCGTTTCGTCCACGTCTTCTGAGGAATGCGCCATGACCCTGTTTCCTGCAATCGGCCTCGCCCCCTTGCGCCTGCTGGCCATCGTACTGTTTGCAGCCGTGGTGCCGTGCGTGCTGATGACCGCACCTGCCGTCGCCACCCAATACGCCGCGCAACTTGGCCTGGGCCCGGCCCGGATCGGCCAGTTGTTTTCCGTCGAACTGGCCGCCATGAGCCTGGCCACGCTGCCCGCCTACTACTGGCAATCACGCTGGGATTGGCGCCAGGTGGTCCGTGGCGCCGCCTTGCTGTTCATCGGCGCCAACCTGGCGTGCGCCTTCACCGACCAGTACGCCACGCTGATGGCCTTGCGCGCGCTGAGCGCCCTGGCCGGCGGCAGCCTGATGGTGGTGTGCATCGCCAGTGCAGCACAAAGCCCGCAGGCAGACCGCGTCTACGGGCTGTGGGTCGGCGGGCAACTGATTCTCGGCGCGGTAGGGCTGTGGGTGCTCCCGCCCTTATTCACCAGCTTCGGGCTCAAAGCCCTTTACCTCGGGCTGGCCATGCTGATGCTGCTGTGTCTGCCGCTGGCCGGCGCGTTCAGTACCGGCCATGCGGGCACCACCCGGCATGCACCGCCCCACCCCATCGGCCAAGGTTGGCTAGCCGGTCTGTGCGGGCTGTTCGCGGTTTTGGTGTTCTACACCGGCCTCAGTGCGGTGTGGACATTCATCGGCAGTGTCGCCGCCACTTCGGCCATCGAACCTGCCGACAGCGGTCGGATCCTGTCGATCGCCACCTTGCTCGGTATCGCCGGCGCCCTGTGCGCCACGCTGATCGGTCCGCGCTGGCCGCGCAACCTGCTGCTGGGGCTGGGCCTTGGGCTGATGAGCACTGCGCTGTGCCTGCTGCTGGACACCCCGAGCCTGCTGCGTTTCGCCGGCGCTGCCCTGCTGTTCAAGTTCTGCTGGACCTTCGTGTTGCCTTTCATCCTGGCCTGCCTGGCCGACCTCGACCGGCATGGCCGGCTGATGAACAGCGCCAACCTGGTCATCGGCGGTGGTCTGGCCCTGGGCCCGGCCATCGCCGGCCCTGCGCTGGAGGCGGGCCTGGGCATGCGCAGTGTCCTGATCGGTAGCGCCTGCTGCCTGTTGCTGGCCTTCATCGCCCTGATGATCACCCGCCGTTCCCGCTTTCTCGTCACCACTGGAGTACACCCATGACCCGTCGTACCGCGTTCTTCTTCGATGAGCTGTGCTTCTGGCACAGCGCCGGCATGCATGCCTTGACCCTGCCCGTGGGCGGCTGGGTGCAGCCCCCTGCCGCAGCTGGCTTCGCCGAGTCGCCGGAAACCAAGCGCCGCCTGAAGAACCTGCTGGATGTCTCTGGTCTGAGCCAATCCTTGCTCCAACAAAGCGCACCGGCCGCCGACGAAGCGGACCTGCTGCGGGTTCATCCGCAGGCCTACCTGCAACGCTTCAAGGCACTGAGCGATGCCGGCGGTGGCGAGCTTGGGCCGCAGGCCCCGGTCGGCCCCGGCAGCTATGAAATCGCCAAGCGCTCGGCAGGCCTTGCCATCGCTGCAGTGGACGCCGTGCTACGCGGTGAGGCCGACAATGCCTACTCGCTATCGCGCCCGCCTGGGCACCACTGCCTGGCCGATCAGGCCATGGGCTTTTGCTTTTTGGCCAACATTCCCATTGCCATCGAAGCGGCCAAGGCACGGCATGGTTTGGGCAAGGTGGCGGTGATCGACTGGGACGTGCATCACGGCAACGGAACCCAGTCGATCTACGAAACACGCAGCGACGTGCTGACCATTTCGCTGCACCAGGAGCACTGCTACCCGCCAGGCTACAGCGGCGCCGAGGACCGCGGCCAGGCAGCGGGCGAAGGCTTCAACCTGAACATTGCGCTGCCGGCTGGCAGTGGTCACGATGCCTATCTGCAAGCGATGCGACAGATCGTGCTGCCGGCACTGGAGCGTTTCGCCCCCGAGCTGATCGTGGTCGCCTGCGGCTACGATGCCAACGCGGTAGACCCTTTGGCCCGCATGCTGCTGCACAGCGATTCGTTCCGTGCCATGACTGCCTTGCTGCGCGAGGCGGCCGAACGGCATTGCGCCGGGCGCCTGGTGCTGGTGCATGAAGGAGGCTATTCGGAAGCCTATGTGCCGTTCTGTGGGCTGGCGGCGATCGAGGAACTGGTGGGCGTGCGCACGGCGGTGCAAGACCCGATGCTGGGGTTCATCCAGTCGCAGCAGCCAGGGGCGGCCCATGGACGGTTCCTGGCGGAGTATGTGGAGGCTTTGGCCGGGCGTTTGCGCTGAAGAGCGTTGGGGCTGCCAGGCAGCCCTCTCGCGGCGCAAGGCCGCTCCTACAAGGTGTGCATGAACCCTGTGGGAGCGACCACCTACCGCCCGGCAAACAGGGCCATGGCCCGGTAGTCCTTGGGCGACTGCTCGAACTGTTTCTTGAACGAACGGCTGAAGTGCGCCGAGTCGGTGAACCCCCATTTGTAGGCGATCGAGGTGATCGACTCGCTCCTGAGGAACGGGTTGGACAGGTCATCGGCGCTGCGCCGCAGGCGTGAGCGCTGAATGTAGCGGCAGACGCTGTCGCCCTCTTCTTCGAACAATCGGTACAGGTGGCGCACCGAAATGCTCAGGCGGCTGGCAAGGCTCGACGGCGTAAGCCCCGGCTCGCCAAGGGACTCGTCGATGACCTTCTGTACATAGCTGCGAAGGTTCGCGCCGCTCAGGCCGGCCAGGTCGCAAGGCCCGCCCTCGTTGCGCTCGAAGCCCGGTTCGAGCAATGCGATGAATGCCGCTTGCAAGGCATCACCCTGGGTACTGGGCACGGCCCCCTCGTCGCCTTCGCGGCACAACTGGTCCATCAACAGGTGCAGCATGCGCCCGCAGGCGTTGGTCGAGGAGATCTTGCCGAACAATGCGTCCTGGCCTTGCAGGTGACGGCGTACCTGCTCCCGGGACAACGACAGGGAGACGTGCTCGATCAACCCGAACGGCGTGATTTCACACGGCCCCACCGAATCCATCAGCAGCAACTCGCCTGGCGCGAGCTGGATGCTGACGCCATCCTGCGTCACCTGGGAGTACCCGGTACGCTGGCTGACCAAAAAGCAGTGCTGATCGTCATCGCAGTCGGCGTTATCGCCCAGACGTCGGATGTTGCCGGCGTTGGTGCGCAGGTTGGCCAAGGGCAGGCCAGCGCGGGAACAGGTCGAGATCTCGCCGATGAACAGCGAGCGATTGAACGCAAGCTCCGTCTCGAAGCGGCCACAGACCTGCTGCATGGCCGTGGTCCAACGATCCAGTCCGTCGTTGCTGAGTGCAGGGGTGGGTTGAGCATTGGGCATGGAGGCCTCCACACGCGAAGCATTTGTAGTTATGCGCCAATTGTTAACATGTTATCAATGAGCGCACAACTGTCATCGTTCACGTGTAGAGGAATGGTTGGCGAGCGCAGCAGCCCTCAGCTTTCGCGCAAGGCCTGCTCCAGCGCGTCGAAGGCTCGCCAGAGGTGGCTGCGCTGATCGGCGCCGAGGGGGATGTAGCGCCGGAACGCAGGCATGCGGTTGACCACTTCACTGCCGCCCATGTGCTCCAGGGTGACGTGCCACTGGCCGTTACGGCACTCCAGCAGCAGGCGCTTGAAGTCCAGCGGCATCAGCGCCGAGCGCAGTGCTTCGTCGGTGCTGATGCGGCGCTGGAAGGTCTCGAAGCGTGCCCGATCCCCTTCGCGCAGCCGACACACCAGGCCGGTCCGCCGCACCACGCCGCTGTGCCGCACTTCCAGGCACAGCGCTCCCGGTTGCCTGGCCGGCACACGCAGGCTGAACTCGCACATCACCAGGTGCATCAGCAGGTGGCTTTCGGTGCGTTCGCTGACCGCCACAGCGGGGCCATCCTTGCGGTAGGTCAACTGCGCAAGGCCAGGCTCCAGGCACCTGAAATCATCCAGGCCCAGGTTGCGCTGCAGATGACCCAGGGTCACCCCGGGTCGGTAGCCGGCCGGCGCACGCGGGCCGGTGAGGCGTTCAAGCCAGCTCGCTGACATGGCGCACCTGTTGGGATGGGGTGTGGCCGGGCTCGGCGTTGAACTCTTTCTCCAGTACATCCTCGACCCGCGCCGGCTTGAACGGATTGACCTTCTGCACGCACAGGGTCCAGAACAGCGCGTAGGCCGCAGTGCCGCCCAGCATCACCGCGAAGGGTACGTAGACATCGGCCGGGTCCATGCCTGGCGGGGTGATGAACCACATGCCCAGCACGATACCGATGCTCGAAACGATCTGCGGCAGCGGGAACAGTGGCGAGCGATAGGCCCGTGGCAGGTCGGGCCTGCGGATACGCAGGATCACCACTGACAGGGTCACCAGCAGGTAGGCCGTGCTCCAGGCGCATACGGCGGCCAGTACCAGGTGCAGGATGTTGTCGGTGTTGCCGCCCAGATACCAGGCATGCAGGCACGGGATGAGCGCTACCACCAGGATGCACACCAAGGGTGTCTTGAAGCGCGGGTGCAGGTAGGTGAAGACCTTGGGCAGCGCGCCATCCACGGCCATGCCATAGAGGATGCGCGGCACGCCGGCCATCAGGGTGTTGATGGTGGCGGCACCGGCAAACAGGAAGCCGATGCCCAGCCAGATGGGGCCGATGTCGCCCATCACCTGCTCAGCGAAACGCGGAATCGCCATGGGCGTATCGAGCAGGTGCAGGCCACTGGCGGCGTCGAGCACCACGTTTTCCACCTGGCGTTTCATGGCCGCGCCATAGATGAACATGCAGCTGGCCACACCGAACAGGCCCAGGGCCATCGCCTTGGGCATCACCCAGGCCGAACGACGCAGCTCAGGCGCCAGTGGGGTGACGAATTCACAGCCAACGAACATGAACATGGCCATGCCCACCAGTGACAGCACCGTGAGCAGGTCGGTACCGACCATCGATACGCCGAACGGCCCGTCCAGCTCCACGGCTGGAGCGGCCACCAAGCCAAGCACGCCAAACACCATCAGGGTGGTCCACATGCCGAAGGTCAGCACCACCTCGGCGCGGCCGAAGGCGCTCACCCCGAATGCGTTGAGCACCCCGAACACCACCACGAAGCCCACCCCCAGCAGCCAGGAACCACCCGCCGATTCGGCCAAGGTGTTCAGGTGCTCGAAGTTCACCAGGGCCATCACGCCCGAAAGGATGGTCTCGGCGGTGCCGGCGAAGACATGCACGATCAGGTAGGCCGACAGGGTCCCGGTGATGGCGAAGAAACGCCCCAGGCCGCAGTTGATGTAGTCGTAGACGGAGCCGGTGGTCGGCAGAATCGCCGCCGCCTCGGCGAAGGTGGTGGATTGCGCGAGCATCATCAGCGCAGCGATCACCATGGCCACGGCGAAGGCGCTGCCGCCGATGCCGAAGCCCATGGTCGCGGTGAGAATGACCGGGCTGGCCATGATCAGGCCGACGGTACTGGCCAACGCGGTTGGGAAACCGACGCTGCCACGGTTGAGGTGCTCAGTGAGCTTATTGTTGATTGTCATGGGAAGTGCCCTGGCTAGACGAGGGAGAAAATGCCCGCAAGCCAGGCGTATCGCAAGTGCCCGCGATCGCCCAGCCTGCCTTGGCACTGTGCGCCAGTGGCCGGCGCCGGTCTTGACGCTGGCTGCCGTGGGGTTTGTTGCTGGCTGCCAGCACCCTCGCCGGGGCTGCGCTGCAGCCCATTAGCCTTGTATTACGGCCTTGAGCACCGTCTTGAACGTTGCCAACTGCTCAGCGCTGAACTGCCCGAACACCCGGTCCTGCTGAGCCTGGGCGAGGCTCCACAGCCCTTCGGTCTCGTCACGGCCTTTGTCGGTCAGGCACACCCGGCCGTTGTCATCGGTGACCAACCCCTTGCGCGACAGGTTGGCGATGGCCTCGACGATTTCCCGCTCGGGCATCGCCACCTCACGCAGCAATTCAGGCAATGCCAGGCCTGCGTCGTGCTCCAGCACCATGAGCATGCGCGCCTCGCTGGTGCGCAGCCCGGTGGCCAGTTGCTGTGGCTGGTAGCCGGCCTGATAGGCGCGCAGCGCCTGGGTCATCAGGTAGTACAGGTTGTGCTGCAAGCGTCCCTGGAAGTGACTGCTCGGCGGCTGCCCCTCGCTTCGACGGGTCATGCGGGTGTGCGGCAACACCATGGAGTAAGCGCCCTGGTGATACAGCAACGGCGAGCGCCCAAGGTCGTCGAAGGCCAGCACCTTGCCGATCATGATCCAATGATCGCCCCCATCCAGTTGCTGGTACTTCTGGCAACGCAGGCGCGCCGCGCAGTCGGGCAGCAAGGGCGCACCGCCCTCACCCAGTTCATGCTCGATACCGGCAAAGCGGTCTTCGCTGGGGCGGGCGAAGGTGTTGGACAGGTCGATCTGATCGGCAGCCAGCACGTTCACGGCAAAATGGCCGGCGGCCTCGAACACGGCATGGCTGCTGGAGCGTTTGTCCAGGCTCCAGAGGATCAAAGGCGGGTCCAGGGATACCGAGTTGAAACTGTTGGCGGTGACGCCAACCTTGCGACCGCTGGCATCGGCGGCGGTGATCACGGTGACGCCAGTGGCGAAGTTGCCCAAAGCACGACGAAAGGCGCGGGCATCGAACGGAGTGGACATGCAAGGCTCCTGTTGTTGTTTTGAGAGGGGCGTCGGCCCATGCACGGATAAACCCGCTTCCACAGGGGCCTGTGATGAGTTGTGGGAGCGGGTTTACCCGCGAATGGGTCGCATCCGTCACTGCGTGGGCATGGCCCCTCAGGTCATCGCCGGATCCGGCTCCAGGCCCATCAACTCGCGGCCAAGGATCTGCGCACAGACGTCGTAGTCGGTGTAGGCGTGGGCACCGGTCAGGTGCGCATCGCGGAACAGCCGTTGCATCTCATTGCTCTCAAACCAGGCGCCGCCGCCGGCGGCTTCCATCAGGCGATCCACCGCCTGAATGCACAGCTTGGTGGCGTAGCCCTGATTGGTTCGCCAGAACGCCAGTTGCGTGCGAGTCGGGTACTGATGACGGGCGCTGAAGTCGGCGATTTCCTCCCAGCTCTTTTCCAGCAAGGCACGCGCCGCCGCCACTTGATGGGTGGACTCGGCCAGGCGCATCAGCGCTGGTGTCGCCGCACCGACCGCGGCTCCGGTATAGGCGCGTACGCGGTTGCGGGTTTTGTCGCGGAACACCTCGAGCATGCGCTCGGCAATTCCCAGGCTGACCGTGGAGAACCCGCTGGCGAAATACGGACGATACGGGTTGAAGTAGATCTGGCTGTCCGGGTACAGGCCAAAACCTGCGGACTTGCCTTCCATCATGTCCTTGGCCTTCTGGATACGATGCTCGGGCACGAAGGCGCGTTCCACCACCAGGGTGCGACTGCCGCTGGCGCGCATGCCCACGGCATACCAATCGTCGCGGATCTGGTAGTCGCTGCGTGGCAACACGGCGAAGCAGTAGTCCTGCCCGCCTTCGTCATTGGCCCGGCGAAAGCCCATGATCGCCCATTCGGCGTGGTCGCAGCCGCTGCTCCAGCCCATCTCGCCGCTGAACAGCACGCCACCGTCGATCTCTTCGGTACGGCCGAACGGAGCGATGCTGCTGCTGGCGGTTGCATCCGGGTCGGTGCCCCAGATTTCTTCCTGCAACTGGGCCGAGAACATCGCCAACTGATGGCTGTGGGTGCACAGCAGGCTCATGGCCCAGGCGGTGCTGGCGCAGGCGCCGGCCAAGGTCGCGATGCACTCGGCGAACGCGGGCAGGCTGATCTCCAGGCCTCCATAGGGCTTGGGCAGAAACGCCCGGTGCAGGCCAATGCCCTTGAGCAACGCGATGTTTTCAGCAGGCACAGTGCGCTCACGCTCGGCCTGGGCAGCATTGGCGGCGATGGCGGGCAGCAGCGGCTTAAGGTCTTCCAGCAGGGAGTTTGGCTTTTTCATGGTCTGGCTCATTGTTATTGGACCTTGGCGAGCAGTGGCGTCTCGCTGATGAATGCCGGGCCAGTATGGGAGCCATCCGCAGGCGCTGAAAATGCACCTTCCGCAGCTCGAATTGTACTTTTCATGGACGATCCCAGGCTGGCAGCCTGGGTCATGGACGCTGGCACAGGCAGACAAGAACCGCTGCGACTGCGGCCTTTAAGCTCGGCCTGACGCATCTATTCCTAGGGGCTCGCGCCTTGTCGCCCCGCACGGCCGCTTCCACAGGGCAAGCGATGGGCCGCGCCACACCCCGCTGACCCTACCCGGAGCCCGCCCATGAGCGACATCTCTCTGCTGCCTTCGGTCACTGCCTTCCTGGCACGTGACCATGGCCTGTACATCCATGGCGAAACGGTCGCCAGCCAATCGGCCACGCGGATCGCCGTGGTCAACCCGGCCAACGGCGAAACCCTCGCCCAGGTGGCCGACGCCAACCAGGCCGATGTCGAGCGCGCCGTCGCATCATCGCGCGATGGCTTCCACGCCTGGTCGCGCACCAGCCCCGCAGCACGTGCCGCAGTCTTGTTGCGCCTGGCCGACCTGCTGGAGGCCAACCGTGAGGAACTGGCACAGCTGGAGACCTTGCAGTCCGGCAAGCTGATCGGCATCGCGCGCGCCTTCGAGGTGGAACAGGCCGCGCACTTCTTGCGCTATTACGCCGGCTGGGCGACCAAGATCACCGGCCAGACCATCACCCCGTCCCTGCCCTCCTTCGCGGGCGAACGTTACAGCGCCTACACCCTGCGCGAGCCGATCGGTGTGGTGGTGGGCATCGTGCCGTGGAATTTCGCCACCATGATCGCCATCTGGAAGCTCGCCTCCGCCCTGACCACCGGTTGCAGCATCATCCTCAAGCCCAGCGAGTTCACGCCATTGACCCTGCTGCGGATCGCCGAGCTTGCCAGCGATGCCGGGTTGCCAGCGGGCGCGCTGAACGTACTGACCGGCGGTGGCTCGGTGGGCAAGGCCTTGGTGGAGCACCCCGGTACCGACAAGGTGTCGTTCACAGGCTCCGTGCCCACCGGCATTGCCGTGGGCCAGACGGCCATGGGCGCCAAGCTGACCCGGGCGACCCTGGAGTTGGGCGGCAAGAATGCCGTGGCGTTCCTGCCCGATGTCGCGCTCGACAAGGCGGTGGAAGGGGTGATCGAGGCCGGCTTCCTGCATTCTGGGCAGATCTGCGCCGCCGGCGAGCGCTTCTACGTCCACCGCTCGCGAATCGACCCCTTGCTTGAGGCGCTGTCCCAACGCCTGGGTCAATTGAAAATTGGCTCGCCACTGGACGAAAGCACCCAGTTCGGCCCCGTGGCCAACAAGCCACACCAGCGCAAGTTGGGCGAGCTGTTCGCCACCGCCCGCGCCGAGGGCAGCCAGATCATCCATGGCGGCCAGATTGGCGACGGCCCGGGCTGCTTCGTCGAGCCCACGGTGATTCTGGCCCGCTCACCCAGCGACACCCTGCTCAACCAGGAAACCTTCGGCCCGGTGGCTACCTTCCTGCCCTACGACACCGAGGACGAACTCCTGCACCTGATGAACGCCACCCCCTACGGGCTCAGCGCCAGCCTGTGGACCAACGACCTGGCCAAGGCCATGCGTATGATCCCCGAGATCCAGGCCGGCACCCTATGGGTGAACATGCATACCCTCCTCGACCCCGCCGTGCCGTTCGGCGGCATCAAGGCCTCGGGTATTGGCCGGGAGTTCGGCTCGGCCTTCATCGACGACTTCACCGAACTCAAATCCGTGATGATCCGCTACTGAGGGCCGCGACCATGAGCGCACGGGCCGCGGTCTGCGACGATGCCCTGGGCCGCTATTGCCTGCAGGCGTTCAGCCAGCAGGTACCGGCGTCCCTGGCAGCGTTCTATCGCATCGACAGCCAGCAGCAGGCCTGCGACTTCCTGCTGCAGGACATGCAACTGCCGATGCACCGACGCTATCTGGAGCACTACCGGGAGTACGACCCGCTGCAGCCCGGGCGCTGCCTGGCGCTGGGGCGCCCGGTGGTGTCCCTGCGCCAGGGGCTTGCGCATTTGCCTCCGGCCCAGGGCCAGGCCTACCGGGGATTCTTGCAACGCCATCAGGTCGTCGACGTGGTGGAGATCATTGCCCAGGTCGGTGGCCGCCCCCTGGCCGGGGTGTCGTTGCTACGCTGTGCAGGCCTGGGCGAATTCCGCGGCGAGGAACTCGACCGCCTGCTCCCTTTGCACGGCCTGATGCAACTGGCCGTGGCCAGCCAGCCCTCGACGGCGCCCAAGCCGCTCGCCAACCAGGAGCTGACCCCCCGCGAACGGCAGATCGCCGAACTGCTGCGCGACGGGGCCAGCAACAAGGACATCGCCCGCGCCCTGGCCATCGGCCTGCCCACCATCAAGACGCACCTGATCAACCTGTTCCGCAAGTTGGGCGTGAGCAATCGCACCGAGCTGGTCAGTACGTTGTACCTGTGACTCAACCATCCGGTTGATACCGCGCCCCGGCGCATCCCGGCACCCTGTGGACTCCACAATCACAGGAGTTACCGACATGCCGAACCCAACCGACTGGATCACCGTGGGCGCCCTTGCCGAAGGTTTCGCCCCCGAGGCATTCATTCTGCCTCAGCTGGCGGACCTGGCCGGGCGCACCTTGACCCTGCATTTCGCCAATGGCTGGATCATCGAGCACCGTTTCGAGGCCGAAGCCCTGCACTGGCAGGCTGCCGATGGACACAGCGCCGGCAGCGCGCCGTACCGGGCGACCTCGGTGCGCCCGGGCATCTACCTGGTCGATTTCATCAAACACGAGGCCGGCAAGGCCTGGTCGATTTCCCTGGTGCTGGACACCCTCAGCCAATCGTTCACCGCCGTGCTCGGCCGCCTGCCCGAGGCCTCCCAGGTCGAGCGGGGGCTGTTTGCCCGCGCCTTGGCCGGCGAGCCACTGACCGATGTGCAGGCGCACTTCCATCACGGCAGCCTGAACCGCCCCTGGCAGGACGGCGCCTGCCCTCACGCACCGACCCAGGAGCTGGTGGGTTTGCGCAACCGCTACCGCTACAGCCCCACCGAAGAGTACGAGCACATTTATCTGAACGAGCGCTACTACAGCTGGCAGTGCCTCAAAGGCGTCGAACAGGGCCTGTGCGATACCGACCGCGCCCACTACTACAAGATCGCCGAACAGCTGTACCTGTTCGTCTGGCGCGAGAAGATCGTGCCGACCCTGGGCCTGGTGATGATCGACCTGCAACAGCACCGCAGCGACGGCAAGATCTTCGGCTACCAAGGCGCGGACTTCGATGGGCTGTCTAACTTCCCGGTGTCGTCCCACTGCAGCGTGCTCAACCGCACGGAGTACGACCTGTGACCGGCAGCGTACTCATCACCGGGGCCGGCAGCGGCATCGGCGAGGCCTGCGCGCGGCTGCTGGCCGCCCAAGGCTGGCGCACCGTGCTGGTGGGCCGCCGCCGGGCTGCCCTGGAACGTGTGGCACAGGACACCGGCGGCCTGGTGCTGGCCGCCGATGTGGCCGACAGTGCCACCTGGCCGGGTCTGGTCGAACAGATCCGGGCCCATTGCGGTGGCTTGGACGGGGTGATCGCGAGCGCCGGCGGCCACGGCCTGGGCACCGCCTGCCAGACGTCCGATGAGAGCTGGCAGGCCGCCCTGCGCAGCAACCTGGACAGCGCCTTCCACACGGCCCGCGCCTGCCTGCCGCTGTTGCGCGAGCGCCGTGGCAGCCTGGTACTGCTCGGCTCCATCGCCGCCCTGGCAGCCGGGCCGGCGGTGTGCGGCTATACCACCGCCAAGCATGCCCTGATCGGCCTGACCCGCTCCCTGGCCCGCGACTACGGGCCAGAAGGGGTGCGCGTGAATTGCCTGTGCCCAGGCTGGGTGCGCACGCCCATGGCCGACCAGGAGATGCAAGTGCTGATGGACCATCACGGTGAGGATCTGGAAGCCGCCTACCGCCGCGTGACCGCCGACGTCCCCCTGCGGCGTCCGGCCAGCGCCGAGGAAATCGCGACGGTGTGCAGGTTCCTGCTCAGCGACGAGGCCAGCATCATCACCGGGGCAGTGATTGCCGCCGACGGGGGCTCGACCATCGTCGACGTGCCGACCCTCGCCTATGCGCAACTGGGAGACCAGCCATGACGGTCCGCCATGACTTCACTGGGCAACGCGTGCTGGTCACCGGCGGCGCACAAGGGATCGGCCAGGCCATCGTGGAGGCATTCGCAGCGAGCGGCGCCCAGGTCCTGATCCTCGACCAGGCACCTGCCGACGCGCTGGTCGACAGCCTGCGCGCCCGAGGCCGCGATGTGGGGGCCGTGGCCATCGACCTGGCCGATGCCCAGGCGATCCGGGCCCTGCTGGCCGGGCTGGATCGCCTCGATGTGCTGGTGCACAACGCAGCGTTCTTCCCGCTCACCGCCTTTGCCGACATCGACCCTGTGCTGTTGCAACGCACGTTGGCGGTCAACCTTGAGGCGCTGTTCTGGCTGACCCAGGGCGCGTTGCCGTTGTTTCGCCGCCAGGGTCAGGGCTGCGTGCTGGCGACCTCATCGGTCACCGGCCCCCGGGTGGCATACCCAGGGCTGTGCCACTACGCGGCGTCCAAGGCCGGAGTCAACGGCTTCATTCGCAACGCGGCGCTGGAGCTTGCGCCTTTGGGGGTGCGGGTCAACGGGGTCGAGCCGGGCATGATTCGCACACCCGCCATGGACAACCTCGGCGACCCCGCCCTCAACCAGCGCATCGCCCAGGGCGTACCCCTGGGCCGGCTGGGCGAGCCGGGTGATATCGCGGCGGCGATGGTGTTCCTGGCCAGCGACGCGGCCAGCTACATCACCGGCCAGACCTTGGTCGTGAACGGTGGTGCGACGCTGCCGGAAACCCAGGCGACCTAGGCGCCGTGAATTGGCTGCCAGGTGCAAGCGACCTGGCAGCCATGGGCAAGACCCGCACCTTGCATCCACGCACTAATACCGCGTTGTCGGCTCACACCGACCGCTTTGCCTCCACAACACCAAAAAAAAGAAACGAGGAACGCCAATGCTTTTCACCGCACATCGCTCCGCCCTCGCCGGCGCGCTGGTCCTTACCCTGCTGGGCACCAGCCAGGCGGCCGTCGCCTATGAGCTGTACGCCGACGAAGACACTCACTTCAACGCCGACATGCTGGCGGTGTGGGGCATGTTCAACAGCCACAAGAACTACGACGGCACGCCTGGGGGCTCCACCTGGCGCGAAGGGTTCATCAAGTATGGGGTCAGTGGCGACCAGGGGCTGGCCGGCAACGGCAGCCTGTATGGCGCGCTGAACTGGGTCAGCTCCGGGGCCTGGGGCGATGGCGATGCGGGCGGCAACCAGGACGGTTCCGAGCGCACCACCAAGATCGAGGATGCCTACCTGGGCTGGCGCTCAGGCGACCTGTTCCCGCTGTTGGGCAAAGATGGCGTGGATATTTCCGGCGGACGCCAGGTGATCCATCTGGGCAGTGGCTTTCTGATCAACGATGACGGCCCCAACCTGGGCAAAGGGCCGGCCGACGGTGCGCTCAATCGCGGCGGCGGCTTCTACCTCGGCGCTCGCCATGCCTTCGACCGCACCGCCATGCTGCGCCTGGGCGGCCAGGACGGCCTGCACGGCAGCGTGCTGTGGCTCAAGTCGGACAACCGCGCCCAGGCCGAGACCGAACTTGCCGCCGGCACCCTGGACTACACCCACGCCCTGGGCACCCTGGGGCTGACCTGGATCCACGGCATCGACGTCACCGACCAGTGGGCCAGTGAGTTCCAGAAGGCCCGTGAAGGCATGGACGTCTACAGCGTGCGTGGCGAAGGCGATGCCGGTGTCAAGAACGCCAGTTTCGCCTTCGAATACGCCTGGCAGGACAAACGCGGCGGGCCGGAACAGGCCTGGTACCTGGAAGCGGGCTACACCTTCGCCGACCTTGCCTGGGCGCCGAAGCTGACCTACCGCTACACCCGCTACTCCGACAACTGGGACCCGTTGTTCACCGGTTTTTCCAGCGGTTATGGCACGTGGGTGATGGGTGAGGTGGCCGGCAACTATGCCGGGCCGTTCAACAGCAACACCGGTGTCCATCACGTCGGGTTCAAGGCCACGCCCCGTGAGGACCTGACCGTTGGTGCGCTGTTCTTCGACTTCGATACCGTGCGCACGCGCGACACCCTGAACCTGGATGCCCAGGAGCTGGACCTGTACCTGGAATGGGCGGTCAATGACCATCTGATCATCAGCCCGCTGGTGGGCCTGTACAAGCCACGCAAGGATGAGAGCAACGGCGGCAACCAGGTGGGCGGCAACGGCACCAACGTCTACAGCCAATTGACTGTCGCGGTGCCGTTCTGAGGCAAGGAGCCAGAGGGCTGCAAAGCAGCCCCATCAACCAGCTCCATCAGCCCAGCAGCAGGCTCACATCCACGCCGGCTTCGCCCATTGGCGGGCACCAGTAATAGCCACCGGTCAGCGGGCGGCTGAAGCGGTACAGGCCATCGATGATGCCGTCCTCCAACCCGCTCATGCGCCGCAGTTGCACTTCGAAGGCATCCAGTGAATGGCCCAGGGCCACGAAGGCAAGGCCTGCGCCGCGCTCGTCGGCCCAGGCCACGGAGCGACGCACGACGAAGGCCTCGGGAGCGAAGCTTTCCTGGGCCGTGCGCTTGACGTGGGCCGAGGCTGGTGCGTCCTCCAGCTCTTCGTTGTCGCTCAGGCGACGGCCGATGATGTTGTCCTGCTCAACCTGAGGCAGCGACTTGAAGTAGTTCAGGTCGTGCTTCCACAGCTGGAATGCCGCGAAGCTGGAGCCAGCCAGGCCAGCCTGCTCGCCAGCGACGATGGCTGCCTCGATCGCGTCGTCGTCCACCGGGTTCTCGGTGCCGTCCTCATAGCCGCTCAGGTCGTGACCACCGCGGTGCAGGAAACCGTCGACGTTGTCCACCAGGCGCAGCGCCGGGGCCAGCAGCTGTTCCAGGGCCTGAGCCTGGAGGAGCAGCTCACCACGCTCCTCGCCACGCAGCCACAGCCACAGGGCGTGCTGGGTGCTGGGGTTTTCCACCACGGCATCCAACTGCGGGAACGCCCGCAGGCCCGGTACGTCGCGGCCCAACGCTTTGACCAGCGGGGCACCTACGCCAAGGATCAGGCTCTGGCCATCGACCTGCGGCAGCAAGGCGTCCAGCACGGCGGGCAGCGCCTCGACCGATTGCAGGGAGAAGAACAGGTGACGGGCATGGGCCGGCACGGGTTTGGCGAGCAGACCTTGCTGGAATGGCATAGGGGGCTAATCCTCGGTAAAAACGGGCATGCTAGAGGCGCAGGCGGCAAGCTTCAAGCGACAAATCGACTCGGCAAAAACCCATGGCTCTGCCACAGGGCTGACGCCAACTTGTGGCTAGACTGCTTTGAACTTGCCAAAGGAATGCCGCCATGACCGCCTCGCCATTGCTTACCGCCGTCCTGCCCATTGCCTTGGGGATCATCATGCTGGGCCTGGGGTTGTCGTTGACCCTGGCCGATTTCACCCGGGTGGTGAAGTACCCAAGACCCGTGATCATCGGCCTGGCCTGCCAGATCGTGCTGCTGCCGCTGGTGTGTTTTTTGATCGCTAATGGCTTGGGCCTGGAGTCGGCCCTGGCGGTGGGCCTGATGCTGCTGGCCGCCTCCCCGGGCGGAACCACGGCCAACCTGTTCAGCCACCTGGCCCATGGCGATGTGGCGCTGAACATCACCCTTACAGCGGTCAACTCGCTGATCGCCATCCTGACCATGCCGCTGCTGGTGAACCTGTCGCTGGCGTGGTTCATGGCCTCGGACCAAGCCATTCCCCTGCAATTCGCCAAGGTCATGCAGGTATTCGCCATCGTCCTGCTGCCGGTGGCGCTGGGCATGCTGATCCGGCGCGCATCGCCTGCGTTCGCCACACGCATGGAAAAGCCCATGAAGCTGGTAGCAGCGCTGTTTCTGGCCTTCACCATTGCGCTGGCCCTGGCAAAGGACTGGCAGACGGTGGTCCTGTACGCCCCGGTGGTCGGCGGCGCAGCGCTGCTGTTCAACCTGCTGAGCCTCGGCGTGGGCTATTGGGTGCCGCGCCTTCTGAGCATTCCCCGGCGCCAGGCGATTGCGATCGGCATGGAGATCGGCATCCATAACGGCACCCTGGCCATTGCCCTGGCGCTGAGCCCGTCGCTGCTCAACAACCCGACCATGGCCGTGCCCGCGGCGCTCTACAGCCTGATCATGTTCTTCACCGCCGCCGTGTTCGGCTGGTGGGTCAGCCGCGCACGCCCGCAAACCGAGGCCGCCGGCAGCGTCTCGGGCCGGGCAACCGGTGACTGAGCCTGCCCCGCGAAGATGACCGAGCGGCCCTGGAAGCCGCGCGCCAGGCAAAAATGCAGAAACGCACTGCAGATTTACCGATTGTGCATGGCATATTCGCATGACAGGATCCTGCGATCCTCCAGCGCAACTTCCAGACTTCACTTGGAAAATCAATAACAAAGCAGGGAGACCGCGATCATGACCGCGCACGCTCATTCCGAGGCCCACGTTCTGGCCGATATCCGCAATCACGTCGGCCACCTGACCCTCAATCGCCCCGCCGGCCTCAACGCCCTCACCCTCGACATGGTGCGTAGCCTGCAACACCACCTGGACCAGTGGGCGGACGATCCGCAGGTCCATGCCGTGGTGCTGCGTGGCGAGGGGCCCAAAGGGTTCTGCGCCGGTGGCGACATCCGCTCGCTGCACGACAGCTACAAGGCTGGCAACAACCTGCACCGCGACTTCTTTGTCGAGGAATACGCCCTGGACCTGTGCATCCACCACTACCGCAAGCCCGTGATGGTACTGATGGACGGCTTCACCCTCGGCGGAGGCATGGGCCTGGCCCAGGGCGCCGACATGCGCGTGGTCACCGAGCGCAGCCGCCTGGGCATGCCGGAGGTGGCCATTGGTTACTTCCCGGACGTTGGCGGCAGTCACTTCCTGTCGCGAGTCCCAGGTGAGCTGGGCACTTATCTGGGCGTGAGCGGCGTGCAGATCAAAGCTGCCGACGCGCTCTACTGCGGCCTGGCGGACTGGTACCTGGAGAGCGACAAGATCGCGGCCCTGGACGCCGGTCTGGACAAGCTGGCATTCGGCGACCACCCACTCAAGGACCTCCAGGGCCTGCTGGCCAAGCTCGGCACCCAGACGCTGGACGACGCCCCGCTGGCCCACCTGCGCCCGGTGATCGACCATTTCTTTGCCTTGCCCGATGTGCCCAGCATGCTCGAACAGCTGCGCACCGTGAGCATCGGCGACAGCCACCAATGGGCGCTGGCCACCGCCGACCAGCTGGAAAGCCGCTCGCCGCTGGCCATGGCGGTTACATTGGAGATGCTACGCCGCGGCCGTCACCTGAGCCTGGAGGACTGCTTCGCGATGGAGCTGCACCTGGATCGCCAGTGGTTCGAGTACGGCGACATCATCGAGGGCGTGCGCGCCCTGATCATCGACAAGGACAAGCAGCCGCGCTGGAACCCACCGACCTTGAGCGGACTCGATCCCAAGCGAGTGAACCAATTCTTCGAAGGCCTGTGAGCCGGGGAGTACACAGATGCAAGACCTGGAACTGAGCGAAGAGCAGATCATGATCCGCGACATGGCCCGGGACTTTGCCCGTGGCGAGATCGCACCCCATGCCCAGGCCTGGGAAAAGGCAGCCTGGATCGATGACGCCGTGGTGCGCAAGATGGGCGAACTGGGCCTGCTCGGCATGGTGGTACCCGAGGACTTCGGCGGCAGCTACACCGACTACGTGGCCTATGCCCTGGCCGTGGAAGAAATCGCCGCAGGCGACGGTGCCACCGGCGCGATGATGAGCATCCACAACTCGGTCGGCTGCGGCCCGCTGCTGGCCTATGGCACGTCCGAACAGCAACAGACCTGGCTGCCGCGTCTGGCCAGCGGCGAGGTGATCGGCTGCTTCTGCCTGACCGAACCCCAGGCCGGCTCCGAAGCCCACAACCTACGCACCCGCGCGGAACTGGTCGACGGGCACTGGGTCATCAACGGTGCCAAGCAGTTCGTCAGCAATGCTCGCCGCGCGGGGCTGGCCATCGTTTTTGCGGTGACCGACCCGGAAGCTGGCAAGAAAGGCCTGTCGGCTTTCCTGGTGCCGACCGACAACCCTGGGTTCAAGGTCGACCGCAGCGAACACAAGATGGGCATCCGCGCCTCCGACACCTGCGCGGTGACCCTCGACAACTGCCGCATCCCCGCCGCCAACCTGCTGGGCGAACGGGGCAAAGGCCTGGCGATCGCGCTGTCCAACCTCGAAGGCGGCCGCATCGGCATCGCCGCCCAGGCCTTGGGCATCGCCCGAGCGGCATTCGAAGCGGCCCTGGCCTATTCGCGTGATCGCGTGCAGTTCGGCAAGCCGATCAACGAACACCAGAGCATCGCCAACCTGCTGGCGGACATGCAGGTACAGATCAACGCCACCCGCTTGTTGATCCTCCACGCTGCACGCCTGCGCACTGCCGGCAAGCCGTGCCTGTCCGAGGCATCCCAGGCCAAGCTGTTCGCCTCGGAAATGGCCGAGCGGGTGTGCTCGATGGCCATCCAGGTGCATGGCGGCTACGGCTACCTGGAGGACTACCCGGTGGAGCGCTATTACCGCGATGCGCGTATCACCCAGATCTACGAAGGGTCGAGCGAGATCCAGCGCATGCTGATCGCGCGCGAGCTCAAGCACTACCCCCTTTGACTCCCTGGGGCCCATTCGCGGGTAGACCCACAGGTACAGCGGCGCTTGCGAAGACCGCCGCTGTACCTGTGGGCGGGTTCACCCGCGAACAGAGTGCTGTCTTGCTCGCCCGTGATTCCAAAAGTGATCGAAGCCATAGCAATTACCCATTGAACACTGCGTTGAAGGTGCAGTAAGCTCGGGCTCATTCACTGGAGAGCACTATGTCCCACAGCATCCGCAACCACGCCAACCACACCGGTCGCACCGCGCGCCCTGTGCTGGCCGTTGCTGGCTGCCAGGCCGTTGCCAGCTTTTATTTTGGGTATTGGTTTAGCCACTAGGCGCCGCTGATACCCACACGGCGCCCACCTTCGAGGGGCCGCCGAACACGAGAATACTCAAACCCCCGGTCGGCTCCCCGACCGGGGGTTTTGCTTTTCAAGGCTTCTAGAAAACACCGATTCACATTGAGGAAACAGACATGAACACCATCGCTTATTACTACGCAGACTCCTACGCCTGGCGATTTAGCCAATCCCGTTCGGGCCAGCCTGCCGCCTCCGTTCGGTCGTCCACTGGTGGCAATGCTGCACGCAGTCATAAACCGAATATCTGTCGAACACCTCGATAGGGCCGACCACGCGGGCCTGAACCCGCCGTCCGCCCAGGGAAAAACGCCATGCAATCGTCGAACCTCGCCCTGCCCCTGACCCAACCCCAGGCTGCCAACACCGCCGTCAGCCAGCGTCTGCCCAGTCCGCACCTGCTCAAGCAGCAGATGCCGCTCAGCACTGCCCTCGCCCTGCAAGTCCAGCAACATCGCCAAGCCGTGCGCGCCATCCTTGAAGGCCTCGACCCGCGTCTGCTGGTGATCGTCGGCCCCTGCTCGATCCACGACCCACGCTCGGCCCTCGAATACGCCGACCGCCTGGCCGCCCTCAGCCGCGAAGTCGATGACAAGCTGCTCCTGGTGATGCGCGCCTATGTCGAGAAACCCCGTACCACCGTCGGCTGGAAAGGCCTTGCCTACGATCCGCACCTGGACGGCAGCGATGACATGCACGGCGGTATCGCACTCTCTCGCGGGCTGATGCTGAACATGATCGAGCGCGGCCTGCCGATCGCCACCGAATTGCTGCAGCCCATGGCCGCCGGCTACTTCGACGACCTGCTGAGCTGGGCCGCCATCGGTGCACGCACCACCGAATCACAGATTCACCGTGAAATGGTCAGTGGCCTGGAGCTTCCCGTGGGCTTCAAGAATGGCACCGACGGTGGCGTGGGCATCGCCTGCGACGCCATGCGCAGCGCCGCTCATCCGCACCGCCACTTCGGCATGGACGCCCAAGGCTACCCGGCGATCATCGAAACCCTGGGCAACGCCGACACCCACCTGGTACTGCGCGGTGGCCACCAAGGGCCGAACTACGATGCGGCAAGCATCGCCCAGGCACGCCAAGGCCTGACCAAGGTTGGCCTGACCGGGCGCGTCATGGTCGACTGCAGCCACGCCAACAGTGGCAAGGACCCCGCCCGCCAGCCTGCGGTCTTCGAAGAGGTGTTGCAGCAACGCCTGCAAGGCGACCGGGCGATCATCGGCATGATGCTCGAAGGCCACCTGTACGATGGCTGCCAGGCCCTGGGCAAGGGCCCGCTCAAGTACGGCGTGTCGATCACCGATGGCTGCCTGGGTTGGGATTCGACCGAGGCGCTGCTGCGCCGGGCGGCCGAGCGTTTGTGACAGGCGCGGCAAGCCTGGCGAGACATTTGCCGAACAAGTGCGCTAGGCTTGCTTTTTTCACCCTAGGAGTAGTCCCCCATGGCCCGTGCCACCGCCCGCCACATCCTGGTCAGCAGCCTCGAAAAGTGCAACGAACTCAAAGCACAGATCGAAGCTGGTGCCGACTTCGCCGAAGTCGCCAAGGCCAACTCCACCTGCCCGTCCAGCCGCCAAGGTGGCGACCTGGGCTCGTTCGGCCCAGGCCAGATGGTCAAGGAATTCGACACCGTCGTCTTCAGCGCCCCGGTCAACACCGTGCAAGGCCCGGTCAAGACCCAGTTCGGTTATCACCTGCTGGAAGTGACCAGCCGTCAGGACTGAGCCCTCGGTCCCGGTGATGCCCTCTGTGGGAGCGGGTTCACCCGCGAATGCCGTCCTGCCAGCAACCCTGTTGCCAGAACGGACGCATTCGCGGGCAAGCCCGCTCCCACAGTACGTGTTAGGTCTGTTGATGCTATGCCTGACGCTTACAGCCCATGCCGCCCCCACCCACGCGCTCACCGCCTACGGCGAAGCCCCGCGCTACCCCCAAGCCTTCCGTCACTTCGACTACGTCAACCCCGACGCCCCCAAGGGTGGCAGCCTGCGGCGTTCAGCCCTGGAGATCGGGCAGTTCGACCATATCCTGCCGTACATCGACAAAGGCATCGGCGTCAGCGAGGTCGATGGCTGGCTGTATGCACCTCTGGCGGAGCGCTCCTTCGACGAGCCCTATACCGTCTATGGCTTGATTGCCCGGCGCATGGAGCGTGGTCCTGACGACGCCTGGCTGCGGTTCGAACTCGACCCCCGTGCCACGTTCGCCGATGGCAAACCGGCGCGCGCCGAGGACGTGCGCTTCACCTTCGAGCTGCTGATGAACAAAGGCAGCCTGCGCTATCGCACCCAGTTCGCCGACGTCACGAAGGTCACGGTAGAAGGCCCGCGGCAGGTGCGCTTCGACTTCAAACGGCCCCATGGCCGCACCCTGGCCCTGGACCTGGCCACCCTACCGGTGCTGCCCGAGCACGACTGGCAGCACCGCGATTTCGCCAACGGCGCCGGCTTCGACAAACCCATCGGCAGCGGGCCCTACCGCATCGGGCAGATCGACAACGGCCGCAGTATCACCTTCGAGCGCGACCCCACCTGGTGGGCGGCCAATCTGCCGGCCAGCCGAGGCCGCTACAATTTCGACCGTATCCGCATCGAGTACTTCGGCGACACCGAGGTCGCCCGTCAGGTGTTGCGCGGTGGCGGATTCGACTACAACCGCGAGTTCTCCGCCACGGCCTTCACCCTGGGCTACCAGGGCGATGCGCTGAACGATGGCCGCCTGCAGCGCGCCCACCTGGGCCCGTCCAAGCCGCAGACGGCCCAGGGCTTCGTGTTCAACCTCAAGCAGCCGGTGTTCCAGGATCGGCGCGTACGCCAGGCACTGGCCATGCTCTGGGACTTCGAATGGAGCAACCGGCAGATGATGCGCAACCTGTACATTCGCCAGCAAAGCGTGTTTTCCAACACGCCGCTGGCCGCGCGCGCCTTGCCCGACGCCCAGGAGCTCAAACTGCTCGAACCGCTTCGCGGCCAAGTGCCGGATGAAGTCTTCAGCCAGGTCTACACCGCACCGGTGACCGACGGATCGGGCATCATCCGCACCCAGCAATTGCAAGCCTTGGCCTTGCTCCAAGCCGCTGGCTGGCGCCCCGAGGGCGATCGGCTGGTCAATGCCCAGGGCGAACCGCTGAGCTTCACCTTCCTCAATGGCCAGTCGGGGCTCGAACGCCTGTTGCTGCCCTGGAAGCGCAATCTGGCGCAGATCGGCATCACCCTGAATATCCGCAATGTCGATTCGGCCCAGTACGTCAACCGCCTGATGGCCCGCGACTACGACATGATCGTTACCGGTTACCCGGTGACCCTTTCCCCCGGCAGCGAGTTGTACAACTACTTCGGCTCGGCCTCGGCCGAGGACCCCGGCTCGAACAACTTCATGGTGTTGCGCGACCCGGCCGTGGACGCACTGCTCGACGGCCTGGTACGCGCCGAGACCCAGCCCGACATGCTGCGCCACGCCCATGCCCTGGACCGGGTGCTGCAATGGAACTACTACTGGATCCCCAATTACTACCCACCAGGCAGCTCGACTGTGTGGTGGAACCGCTTCGGTCTGCCCAAGGTCCAGGCGACCTATGACGAAGGCCTGGACACCTGGTGGGAGATCAGCCCGACGCCGCTGACCAACGCACAGATGGCCGAACACAAGAAGGCCATGCCATGACCGCCTATATCCTGCGGCGCCTGTTGCTCATCATCCCGACCTTGCTGGCGATCCTGCTGGTCAACTTCGCGATCGTCCAGGCCGCTCCTGGCGGGCCGGTGGAACAGGCCGTGGCGCGCCTGCAAGGCATCGGCGGCGGCGCACCGGGGGCGCGGGTCGAGACGGTGCGCGGCGAGTCCCGCGCAAGCCGGGGGCTGGACCCCAAACTCATCGAAGAGATCAAACGCCAGTACGGCTTCGACAAGTCGGCCCCTGAACGCCTGTGGCTGATGCTCGGCCAATACGCCAGGCTGGACTTCGGCCAGAGTTTCTTCCGCGGTGCCAAGGTTACCGACCTGATCCTCGACAAGCTGCCGGTGACCGTGTCGCTGGGCTTGTGGGCCACCCTGATCACCTACCTGGTGTCGATCCCGCTGGGCATTCGCAAGGCCGTGCGCCATGGCAGCCGCTTCGATGCCTGGAGCAGCACGTTGATCGTCATCGGCTATGCCCTGCCCTCATTCCTATTCGCCTTGCTGTTGATCGTGCTGTTCGCAGGCGGCACTTCACTGAACTGGTTCCCGGTGCGCGGGCTGGTCTCGGAGAACTTCGACCAGTTGAGCCTGTTGGGCAAGGTCGCCGACTATTTCTGGCACCTGGTGCTGCCGGTCAGCGCGCTGGTGATCGGCGGTTTCGCCACCCTCACCCTGTTGACCAAGAACGCCTTTCTCGACGAAGTCTCCCGCCAGTACGTGGTCACCGCCCGGGCCAAGGGCCTGAGCGAGCGCCGCGTGCTGTACGGCCATGTGCTGCGCAATGCCATGCTGTTGGTGCTGGCTGGGCTGCCCCAGGCGTTGATCACGGTGTTCTTCGCAGGCTCCTTGCTGATCGAGGTGATCTTCTCCCTCGATGGCCTCGGGCGGCTAAGCTATGAGGCTGCCGTTTCGCGGGATTACCCGGTGGTGTTCGGCACCCTGTTCATCTTCACCCTCGCGGGCCTGTTGATCCGCCTGATTGGCGACCTGAGCTATACGGTGCTCGATCCTCGCATCGATTTCGACGCGAGGGGCCGCTGATGTTCTCACCCGTCGCGCTGCGCCGTTGGCGCTGTTTCCGGCGCAATCGCCTGGGTTGGTTCTCACTGTGGCTGTTCGCCGGGATCCTCGTGCTCAGCCTGGGCGCGGAACTGGTGGCCAACGATAAACCGCTGCTGCTCTCCTACAAGGGCGAGCTGTATACGCCGGCGCTCAAGCGCTACACCGAGCAGCAGTTCGGCGGCCAGCTGCCCTTCCAGCCCGATTACCGCAGTGCTTACGTACGCCAGTTGATCGAAAGCCAGGGTGGCTGGATGCTGTTCGCGCCGATCCCCTTCAGCGCCGATACGCCCAACTACGATTTACAGGTGCCCACCCCCAGCCCGCCGAGCGCGAGCAACTGGCTAGGCACCGACGATCAGGGGCGGGATGTGCTGGCGCGGGTGCTGTATGGCACAAGGGTATCGCTGTTGTTCGCCTTCGCCTTAACGGTGCTCAGTGTGCTGATCGGCGTTGCCGCAGGCGCCGTGCAGGGGTACTACGGGGGCTGGGTGGACCTTCTGGGCCAGCGGTTGCTGGAGGTCTGGTCGGGGTTGCCGGTGCTTTACCTGTTGATCATCCTCAGCGGTTTCGTCGAGCCGGATTTCTGGTGGCTGCTGGGGATCATGGCGCTGTTTTCCTGGCTGACCTTGGTGGATGTGGTGCGCGCCGAATTCCTGCGCGGGCGCAACCTGGAGTACGTCAAGGCCGCGCGAGCCCTGGGTTTGCCGGACGGGCAAGTGATGTTGCGGCATATCCTGCCCAACGCGATGACGGCCACCCTGACCTACGTGCCGTTCATGCTCACCGGGGCCATCACCACCCTCACCGCCCTGGATTTTCTTGGCTTCGGGATGCCTGCGGGCAGCGCCTCGCTAGGTGAACTGGTGACACAGGGCAAGCAGCATCTGGAAGCGCCATGGCTGGGTTTTACTGCATTCTTCGCCTTGGCGCTGACCCTGTCGTTGCTGGTATTCATTGGCGATGCGCTGCGCGAGGCGTTCGATCCGCGGGCATAAGCACTCTTTTGCAGTGGCCCACTTCGCGGGTAAACCCGCCACCACCAAGAGCGCGATCGATCGGCCTTCGCCAGCCTGGTTCGCAGCCGTCATAATCCCCGCCACTGCACTTCAAAGGCCCAGCCCATGCAAGACAGCGACAGCCTCAAGGACTACCCCCAGGTCCGGCAACTGGCGATCCGCTCACTGTTCGAGATCATCGAGCAGTCCAGCGAAGGGACAGTGATCGTCGATCGCCAGGCGCGTATCGTCTGGATGAACGAGCGCTACGCCCGGCGCTTCGGCCTGCCCGATGCCGCCAGCGCCATCGGCCAGCCCTGCGAGGCGGTGATCCCGGGCAGCCTGATGCGCGATGTGGTGAGCAACGGCCGGCCGATCCTGCTGGACATGCTCGACACACCCAACGAGCCGCTGGTGGTGATGCGCCTGCCCATTCATGACGACCGCGACGAGCTGATCGGCGCCATCGGTTTTGCCCTGTTCGATGAGCTGCGTAGCCTCTCGCCGCTGCTCAAGCGCTACTCGAGCATGCAGCAGGAGCTGGCCTCGACCCGTTCGCAGTTGCGCGCCCGCCAGGCCAAGTACAGCTTCGCCCAATTCGTCGGCACCAGCGCCGCGAGCCTGGAGGCCAAGCGCCGGGCACGCCGTGGCGCGGGCAGCGACTCTCCGGTGCTGCTGCTGGGCGAGACCGGCACTGGCAAGGAACTGCTGGCCCACGCGATACACGCCGCCTCGGCACGAGCCCACAAGGCGTTCGTCAGCATCAACAGCGCCGCGATTCCCGAAACCCTGCTCGAAGCCGAGTTCTTCGGTACCGCGCCCGGTGCCTTCACCGGTGCCGACCGCAAAGGCCGCAGCGGCAAGCTGCAACTGGCGGAGGGCGGCACGCTGTTCCTCGACGAGATCGGCGACATGCCACTGCCCCTGCAAAGCAAGCTGCTGCGCGTGCTGCAAGAAAAAGAATACGAGCCGGTCGGCTCCAACCAGATGCTGCGCAGTGACGTGCGCATCATCGCCGCCACCTCCATCGACCTGCAGGCGGCCATGGCCAGCGGCGCGTTTCGGGCCGACCTGTATTACCGGCTCAACGTCCTGCCCATCGAAGTGCCGCCCCTACGCGAACGCCTGGGCGATCTGCCAGCACTGTGCGAGGCTATCCTTGCCGAGCTCGGCAGCCAGTACGAACTGGAACCCGACGCCCAGGCATTGCTGGCCCGTCATGCCTGGCCCGGCAACATCCGCGAACTGCGCAACGTGCTGGAACGCGCGACGCTGCTGGCGGATCAGCCGCGCTTGGGCGTGAATGACCTGCAGTCGGCGCTCGGGCCGTTGAGCCCCGCGGCGCCTGGGGTTGCGGTACACCAGGGGTATCGGGAGGCGTGCGAGGCATTCGAACGCAAATTGATCGCCGATGCCCTGGTCAGTTGCGCCGGGAATGTGCCGCAGGCCGCGAAAGCGCTGGGGTTGGGGCGGTCGACGCTGTACAAGAAAATGATTGCCTTGGGCATTCAGTCTCAATAGAGAGACTTTACTCTCCATCTAGAGACATTGCTTTTTGACCGCTTTGCGGTCCATCGCACAGGCGCAGCCCAACTTTTTGTGGGCGCTGGCGAAGCCTGAGATGGCCTGCAAAGCAACCCCGACAGTCTCCATATCGAGACGCACACACCGAGAAGACCAATAAAACCTATATAATTCAACAACTTAAAAACATGGCACGATTCCCGCTATCTCCCGGCTCACCATAAAAACAACGACCTGGAGACACTTCCGATGACCGTGCTCATCGCCCTCGCTGCCCTGGCCCTACTCATGTTGGCCGCCTATCGCGGCTACAGCGTCATCCTCTTTGCACCTATCGCCGCACTGGGTGCCGTTCTGCTGACCGACCCTGCCGCCGTGGCCCCGACCTTCACAGGCGTGTTCATGGAGAAGATGGTCGGCTTCATCAAGCTGTACTTCCCGGTGTTCCTGCTCGGTGCCGTCTTCGGCAAGCTGATCGAACTCTCCGGTTTCTCGCGCTCGATCGTCGCAGCCGCCATTCGCCTGCTGGGCACTCGCCAGGCCATGCTGGTGATCGTGCTGGTGTGTGCCTTGCTCACCTATGGCGGCGTGTCGCTGTTCGTGGTGGTGTTCGCCGTATACCCGTTCGCGGCCGAGATGTTCCGCCAGAGCGACATCCCCAAGCGCCTGATCCCGGCGACCATTGCCCTGGGGGCGTTCTCCTTCACCATGGACGCCCTGCCCGGCACTCCGCAGATCCAGAACATCATCCCCAGCACATTCTTCAACACCACGGCCTGGGCCGCACCCTGGCTGGGGCTGATCGGCACGCTATTCGTCTTCAGCGTCGGCATGCTCTACCTGCGCCGTCAGCGCAACAAGGCCCTGCGCGCCGGAGAAGGCTACGGCAGCGACCTGCGCAACGAGCCTGAAACCGCCGATGACCTGGCACTGCCCAACCCCTGGCTAGCGCTCTCGCCCTTGGTGCTGGTGGGCGTGATGAACCTGGTGTTCACCCACTGGATCCCCCAGTGGTATGGGGCCAGCCATACGTTGCAGTTGCCCGGCATGAGCGTGCCGGTGCAAAGCGATGTGGCCAAGCTCACCGCGATCTGGGCCGTGCAGGCGGCCTTGCTGGTGGGCATTCTGATGGTGCTGGTGTGTGCCTTCGGCGCCATCCGCCAACGGTTGGCCGAAGGCACCAAGAGCGCCGTCAGTGGTGCGTTGCTGGCGGCCATGAACACCGCCTCGGAGTATGGCTTCGGCGCGGTGATCGCCTCGCTGCCGGGCTTTCTGGTGTTGGCCGACGCGCTGCGCGCCATTCCCAATCCGTTGGTCAACGAAGCGATCACCGTCACATTGTTGGCCGGCATCACCGGTTCGGCCTCCGGCGGCATGAGCATCGCCTTGGCGGCCATGAGCGAAAGTTTCATCGCCGCGGCCCATGCCGCGAACATTCCGCTGGAAGTGCTGCACCGGGTGGCCGCAATGGCCAGCGGTGGCATGGACACCTTGCCGCACAACGGCGCGGTGATCACCTTGCTGGCGGTCACCGGGCTGACCCACCGCGAGGCCTACAAGGACATTTTCGGTATTACCCTGATCAAGACCCTGGCGGTTTTCGTGGTCATCGCCACCTTCTACGCCACCGGCATCGTCTAAGGAGATCTGCATGACGCTCAAAGGCAAGACAGCACTGGTCACCGGCTCCACCAGCGGCATTGGCCTGGGTATCGCCCAGGTGCTGGCCGGTGCAGGGGCGAACATCCTGCTCAATGGTTTCGGCGACCCGGCACCGGCGCTCGCCGAGATCGCCCGTCACGGGGTCAAGGTGATCCACCATCCCGCGGACCTGTCCGATGTGGCCCAGATCGAGGCGTTGTTCGACCTGGCCGAGCGCGAATTCGGTGGCGTGGACATCCAGGTCAACAATGCCGGCATCCAGCACGTGGCACCGGTCGAACAGTTCCCCGTGCAGGCCTGGGACAAGATTATCGCGTTGAACCTCTCGGCCGTCTTCCACGGCACCCGCCTGGCCTTGCCCGGCATGCGTGCGCGGGGCTGGGGGCGGATCGTCAATATCGCCTCGGTGCACGGCTTGGTGGGCTCCACCGGCAAGGCGGCCTATGTGGCCGCCAAGCATGGCGTGGTTGGCCTGACCAAGGTCGTGGGCCTGGAAACGGCGACCAGCAATGTCACCTGCAATGCCATCTGCCCTGGCTGGGTCCTGACCCCGCTGGTGCAGAAGCAGATCGACGACCGCGCCGCAACTGGTGTTGATCCACAGCAGGCGCAGCACGATCTTTTGGCCGAAAAGCAGCCTTCCGTGGCATTTGTAACACCCCAGCACTTGGGAGAGCTGGTATTGTTCCTGTGCAGCGAGGCCGGTAGCCAGGTCCGTGGCGCCGCCTGGAACATCGATGGCGGTTGGTTGGCCCAGTGAGGGCCAGCCGGGATCTGGCGCGGTCTTGCATTCGTTTTCACTTGCAAGGAGGCCCTATGCGCCCATTCCCACTGACCGCGATTCTTTCCCTGACTTTGGCTGGCGCCGCGCCTGTGATGGCAGCCGGGCTCAAGGACGTCGCGCCCTACCCCGAGGCGGAAAAAGGCTTTACCCGGCAGGTCATCCACCTGCCGGCCCAGACCGACGAATCGGCCTATCAACTGGAAATCCTCGCTGGCAAGACCTTGATGGTCGACTGCAACCGCCAACGCCTGGCCGGCAGCCTTGAAGAGCACAATCTCGAAGGTTGGGGCTACAGCTACTACCGGCTGGAAAAGGTTGGCGGCCCGGCCAGCACCCTGATGGCCTGCCCGGACGGCAAGCAGACCGAGGCCTTCGTGCCGGTGGTCGGTGAAGGTTTCATGCTGCGTTACAACAGCAAGCTGCCGGTGGTGCTGTACGTGCCCAAGGACATCGAAGTGCGCTATCGCGTCTGGTCGGCGTCGCCGGATGTACAAAAGGCTAAAGTGGAGTAAAAGCCACTCGGGCTGCGCAGTTCGAAGATCAGTTGCGCAGCCCCTGCAGGAGCGGGTTTGCCCGCTCCAACAGGCCCCAGGTTCTATCGTAAGCGAGAGGTCTCGGCATGAATGATGTGCTCTGGCGCCCCTCCACGGCGCAGATCCAGGCCAGCCGGATGGATGCCTTCCGCCGTCAGGTCAACCTGCGTTACAACCTGCAGCTCACTGACTACGCCGCCCTGCATCGTTGGAGCATCGAGCAACGCCCCGCCTTCTGGCAAACCCTTGCCGACTATTTCCATGTCCAGTGGCACACGCCACCGACCCAAACCCTCCGCGAAGGCCCGCTGATGCCCGAGGCGCAGTGGTTTCCAGGCGCCACCTTGAACTACGCCGAACACCTGCTGCAGCGGCGCGATGACCGCCCCGCCATCGTGGCCGTGCGCGAGGATGGCCTGCGCCAGGTACTGACTCACGCGCAACTGGCGGCCCATGTGGCCGGCATGCAGAAGGCCCTGCAGGCGCTGGGCATCCAGGCCGGCGACCGGGTTGCCTCGGTGATGCCCAATACCTGGGAAACCCTGGTGGCCATGCTCGCCTGCACCAGCCTCGGCGCGATCTGGTCCAGTTCATCGCCCGAGTTCGGCCTGCACGGCATCATCGACCGCTTCGGCCAGATCGCCCCCAAGCTGCTCATTGCCTGCGCCGGCTACCAATACGCCGGCAAGACCATCGATCAGGTCGAAAAGATCAACCAGGTCACAGCCCAGTTGCCTCACCTAGAACACCTGCTGGTGGTGCCCTACACCCGCTCGCACACCCGCCCCGGCGAGTTCTGCGCCCCCCGCGCCAGCCTGTGGGATGACTTCTACCAACCCGGTGGTGAACCACGCTTTACCGCCCTGCCGTTCGATCATCCGCTGTACATCCTCTACTCAAGCGGCACCACCGGCGTGCCCAAGTGCATCGTCCACCGCACCGGCGGCGTACTGCTGCAACACCTGAAGGAACACGGCCTGCACAACGATCTGAAGGCCGAGGACGTCTTGTTCTACTACACCACTTGCGGCTGGATGATGTGGAACTGGTTGGTCAGCGGTCTGGCGGTCGGCGCTACCCTGGTGCTGTACGACGGCTCGCCCTTCCACCCAGGCCCCCAGCGTTTGCTCGACCTGATCGACGCCGAACGTATCCACGCCTTCGGCACCAGCGCCAAATACCTGGCCGCCCTGGAACAGGCAGGCATCGCCCCGGCCAAGAGTCACAGCCTGAACAGCCTGCGCCTGATCATGTCCACCGGCTCACCGCTCTCGCCTCACAGCTACGACTACGTCTATCGCAAGATCAAACCCGACCTGTGCCTGGCATCGATGTCCGGTGGCACCGACATTGTCTCGTGTTTCGTACTCGGCAACCCGGTGCTGCCGGTGCGCCGCGGTGAGATCCAGTGCAAGGGCCTGGGCATGGCGGTGGAGGTGTGGAACGAGCATGGCCAGCCGGTGACCGGCGAGAAAGGCGAGCTGGTCTGTACCCGCAACTTCCCCTCCATGCCAGTGGGCTTCTGGGGCGACAGCGACGGCAGCCGCTACCACGAGGCCTATTTCAGTCAGTACCCCGGCATCTGGGCCCAGGGCGATTACGCCGAAGAGAACGCCGAGGGTGGCATGGTGATCCATGGTCGCTCGGACGCGGTGCTCAACCCTGGCGGTGTGCGCATCGGCACAGCAGAAATCTACCGTCAGGTAGAAAAAGTCGAGGAGGTGGTCGAAAGTGTCGCCATCGGCCAGGACTGGCACAACGACGTGCGCGTGGTGCTGTTCGTGCGCCTGCGCGAAGGTCTGCAGTTGGACGATGCCCTGCGCCAGCACATTCGCCAGGTGATCCGCCAGTACACCACGCCCCGCCATGTCCCGGCCGTGATCGTCCAGGTCACCGACATCCCGCGCACGATCAGCGGCAAGCTGGTGGAGCTGGCGATCCGCAACGTGGTCCATGGCCTGCCGGTGAAGAACACCGACGCCCTGGCCAACCCCGAAGCCCTGGCGCAATTCCGAGACCGCGCAGAGCTGCGCGATCAGGCATAATGGCGCCCTTTTTTGCCCGAAGCACAGGTGTCCCATGAAAGCCCAAGCCCGCCACATCCTGGTCAAGACCGCTGCCGAAGCCGAACAGCTCAAGCAACGGATCGCCAAGGGCGAAGCCTTCGACGTGCTGGCCAAGAAGTTCTCCACCTGCCCCTCGGGCAAACGCGGCGGCGACCTGGGCGAAGTCCGCCCAGGTCAACTGGTGGGCGCCATCGACCAAGTGATCTTCAAGAAAGCCCTGCGGGTGGTGCATGGGCCGATCAAGACCAAGTTTGGGTATCACTTGGTGCAGACGTTCTACCGCGACTGACCTCAGCGCCGCGCCGCCAAAAGCCCCAACCCCGCACACCCCAGCAATGACGCACTGACCCGATTGAACACCCGGCGTGGCCCTGGACGCTCGAACCAACGTTGCATATACGCCCCAAGGCCTGCGTAGATGGCGATGGCGGCCCATTCCAGCAGCAGGAACATCACGCCGAGCCAGAGGAATTGCTCCGCCACTGGGGTGGCGCTGCCCACCGAGACGAACTGGGGCAGGAAGGCAGTGAAGATAAGGATGGCTTTCGGATTACCCGCCGCGACCCAGAACTCCTGACGGGCCAGGCGCCAAGTCCCGCGCGGATGATCACTCGCCACCACCGCCTCGCCCACCGGCGCACGCCATAGCTGCCAGGCAATGTAGAACAGGTAGGCCGCACCCAGCACCTTGATCGCCAGGAACAAGTATTCGCTGGTGTGCAGCACCACCGCCAGCCCCATGGCGGCCAGAGCGATCATGCCGCTGAAGGCGAGCAGCCGGCCGATACCGGCCATGCAGGCGGTCCGCAGGCCATAACGGCTGGCATTGTGCAGCGACAACAGGTTGTTGGGGCCCGGCGCCATGTTCAAGGCGAAACAGGCGGGGATGAACAGCAGTAGGCTCGACAGGTCCATTTTTCTTCTCCTTGGGACTTCGGCAGCCTCGCGCTGGGCGGGCCATGCGTCAAGCACAGTGGCGCGGTGAATGGCCGTAACAGTGGCTGGCGGTTTAGACTGCGCGCTCCGGCACTCGGCCAGCAGGCATTGCATGACCCTCTCCAGCAGCGAAATCTGGCGCGACCCGGCCCTGCCCTTCGTGGAAAGCCGGCGCGCCTGTCATAGCCGGGCCTGTTACAAGGCCCATAGCCATCCGACGTTTTCCATCGGTGCGGTAGATACGGGTTTCAGCTGGTTTACCGGCGCGGGTGACGGCCAGGCGCGGCTGACGCCCGGCACCTTGGTGCTGGTCCCGGCGCAGCGGGTGCATGCCTGCAATCCCGAACCGGGCCAAGCGTGGAGCTACCAGATGGTGCATGTGGATGCGCAGTGGCTGGGCCGACTGAGACTGGAGTCGGGAGTGAGCGCTGCCGAGCCCGGCGCGCCCGCGCGTATCACGCGCTCGGTTGAGGTGTATCGTCAGTTCTGCCAGCTCAATGCGCTGTTGTTCTCCGAAACGGACGCATCGCAGAAGGAAGCCGCGTTGGTGGCCTTCATCGGCGACCACGACTTTGCCGCGCATACGACGCTAGATGCAGCCCCGGCACCGGTCTTGAGCACGCCTGCCCTGCGCGAGCTGATTGCCATGCTGCAGACCTGCGAGCTGGCCGAGATCAGCCTGGCGCATCTGGCCAGGCACGCGGGGTTGGGGCGTTACCAACTGATTCGGGCGTTCCGGGCCGCAACGGGGCTGACACCGCATGCCTACCTGCTCAATGAGCGGGTCAACCGGGCGCGAGGCTTGCTCGGTAAAGGTCAGGACCTTGCGCAGGTGGCCTATCGCTTGGGCTTTGCCGACCAGAGCCATTTCCAGCGAGTGTTCAAGGCGCACACGGGCTTGACCCCAGGGCAATATCGACACGGCGCGGCTGGCAGATAAGTCGGCGAACCGAACCATCGCTTTCACCTCTGTAGAATCGGGTTTACCCGCGAACACCGGCACAACCGGTGCCACTCACCGTGCGAGCTGCTTCGCGGCGGTTTCAACGCCTCGATACCCCCCACAGATTTTTGTGCTGCTCTCAAACACCGCCGTACCTGGGAAAGCGGTGCCCCGCGGTCTGGCGCGTGCGCCATGCAATTATCTTCAATACCGCCCAGGGCTTGGGGCGACAGACTGCGGCTTTCCTTGCCACAGAAGCCTCGCCATGGAGCAATTTCTCGTCGTCGCCGCTGCACACTTTTTGGCCCTGCTCTCCCCGGGCCCTGATTTCTTCCTCGTCGCTCGCGCTTCGGCCAGCGCTGGCTGGCGTACCGCGAGCGGTGCGTGCCTGGGCATCGCCCTGGCCAACGGCGTATTCATCGCCATGGCCTTTACCGGGGTTTCCATCCTGCGTGAGGGCAGCGCGCTGTTCATCGCCTTGCAACTGGCCGGCTGCGCCTACTTGCTGTACATCGGTGGACTATTCCTGCGCCATGCCGGGCACAGCAGCCTGCTATCGGCTGAGGTCGGCGTGGGGCATGGTTGGGTGAAAAACCTGGGGGTGGGCTTCACCTCGGGCATCCTCAATCCGAAGAACGCACTGTTCTACGCCAGCCTGGCGAGCATGCTCGCGGCCAGCAGTGCAACCTGGAAACTGGCCTATGGTGTGTGGATGTTCACTCTCGTGCTGGTCTGGGACCTACTGGTCGCCTTGGCGATTGGCAATCGGCGCGTGCTGCGGCGCTTCGGCCAAGCATTGCCGTGGCTGGAGCGTGCCTCGGGTGTGTTGTTGATCCTGCTGGCCAGCGCAGTGCTCATGCGCCTGATCTGGGGTTGATCACGGTCAGCGTCCGAAGGTCCACCACGCTGAAAAAGCCGCTGGCCCAACCGCCGGTGTCCAGGTGCCAGACGTTGCCCAGCTGCTTGACCCGCAGGACCGGTGTATGACCGACCAGCAAGGCCCGCAAGCCGCGGACCGGTTCGGTGTCGCCCTCACGCAGGCGCCGCCGTGACCATTGGCAGACTTCCCGCACTTCTGGATCGTCCATGGCCTCCAGAAAGGCCTTGAGCGTTGACCATTCGGGGAAAGGGCTATCAGCGTGCAAAAGGCCGATCAGCCCAAGAGACGTCTGCACTTCGATCGCCAAAGGCATCTGCGCAAAGCCTTCGACATAGCGTTGCTGCTCCGCGCGCGGAAGATCGAGAAACCATGCACCACCGGCAGAACGGTACATCTCCAGATCGACCCTGCCACCCCGCAGGTGGGCGATGGCGAGCGCCTCGTGATTGCCCTGCACCGCGTGGAACCAGGGTTGCGCCAGCCAGTCCAGCGCCCGTTCGCTGGCTGGCCCACGGTCCACCAGGTCGCCGACGCTGAACAGCCGATCGACTTCAGGATCGAAACCCACCTCATCCAAACAGCGCTGCAACCGGTCGAAATGGCCATGGATGTCGCCCACGGCCAGATCGCGGCCACGGGTATTGGCAGTCACCCGCCGAAAACGGCTCATTGCACCCATCCTCTGCTGCTGTGCCAGCGACAGGCGTAAAATAGTGGGGCGAATCGTCCGTGCCCGTGGAGGTGCATCATGCGTACCACCCTCGCCTGAGTCTTGTTGATGCTGCTGGCTTCCAACAGCATGGCACAAGGCGCACCGACCGCGCAGGTCGACGTGCATTTCGATCAACCCGAGCGATTTCGCGATGCCAGTCTCGACAGCCACGGGGTGGTCTGAGCGCACCGGCCGATAGTATCCTCGCCTTTTTCGCTTTATCCATGGATGGACTCGCCATGAAGCTGTGCGCTGTACAACTGGCCTCCCGTAGGGGCGACCTGCCTGGCAATCTGGAGCGTCATCGCTATTGCGTCGAACAGGCGATTGCACGAGGGGCGCAACTGGTGGTGTTCCCCGAACTGTCCTTGACCGGCTATGAACCCACCCTGGCCCGTCAACTGGCACAGCCGTCGGACACTTCGCTGCTCGATCCACTGCAAGCGCTCTGTGACCGCCATGGCATTGCGGTGGCCGTGGGCCTGCCGTTGCTGACCCCCAGGGGGATATGCATTGGCCTGCCGATCCTGCGCCCCGCCGCCCCGCCACATTTTTATGCCAAGCAGCGCCTGCACGATGACGAACTACCGTTCTTCATCGCAGGCGAGCAGCCCCTGGTGTTCACGCTGGGCAACCAGCGCATCGCACCGGCCATCTGCTATGAGTCGATGTTCATCGAACATGCCGAGCTCGCCCGGTCAGCGGGGGCGGATATCTATATGGTCAGCGTGGCCAAGACAACCAAGGGCATCGACGAAGGTTTCCGGCACTACCCGGACGTTGCCCGGCGCCTGGGCATGCCGGTGTTGCTCGCCAACTGCGTGGGGCCGGCCGACACCTTCGTCGGTGCCGGCCATTCCGCGGCCTGGGACCCTCAAGGGAATGTGTTGGCATCGCTGGACGAGCAGGTCCAGGGGCTGGTGCTGCTCGACACCACGTCAATGACTGCTCAAGCGTTACCGCTGGATGCGCTGGCGACATGAAATACCTGATCACAGTGCTGGTCTGCTACGCCTGCGCTCATGGCAGGCTGGCCGAAATGGCCGAAGGGTTGCGCCACCGAGCGGACGCCCCGACACCTGGCGAGTTCCTGCGCGAAGCACAACCCCACGCTCGGCGCGCCCACCGGCAGTACAGCCTGGTGGTCGGGACGGTGGCAGCAGTGCTCGGTTGCCTGATCGTGCTCTGGGTGGGCTGAACGGGCTCAGAGATCCAGCGCCAGGCTCTCTCGCCCTTCCAGGGCCAGCAGGTACTGTTTGGCCTGCAGTCCGCCGGCAAAACCGGTCAAGCTGCCGGAAGCGCCAATCACCCGGTGGCACGGGGCGATGATTGAAATCGGGTTGCGCCCGTTGGCCGCCCCCACCGCCCGAACAGCGCTTGGGTTGCCGATCTGCCGGGCGATATCGCTGTAGCTGCGCGTTTGCCCGAAGGGGATGGTCAGCAACGCTGCCCAGACCTGGCGCTGGAAATCCGTGCCAACGAAATCCAACGGCAGCTCGAAGCCCCGGCGACAGCCGGCAAAATACTCGTTCAACTGGCGCGCCGTCTCCCGCAGCGTAGGGTGCCCATCGTCCCGGTGCAGTTCACCCAGGCGGACACGATTCTCCCGCTCCTGCTCCCACAACACCGCAGCCAGGCTATCGCCTCGCGCGACCAGGGTGAGGGTTCCAACGGGTGACTGCATGAAGGAAAACGCGCTGGACACGGTAGGTGCTCGCTTGGAAAAACCGATGTGGGGCACTCTACCCTCCGAGGCTACCCGGTGCATCCGCTTTCTTGCTCGAAGCGTCCACGCGCACTAGTCATTCCACATATCTGTAACTGCATCAGACAATTACACGCGCAAAATGCGCACCGCCTGGAAACTGGCACATACCAAAGCGATAGCTATTCTGGGATATACACAGTGTTTGTTCTTGCCGGATCATCGGAAGACTGGCCCAAGGCAAACCGCAACCATCCGCATGCCGATAGACGTGGCCGCCATGGCTGAGTTTCTGCGTCAATGCTGGTTTCTGCTGCTAAGCCTCTACCAGACCATTCAAAGTCATGGGCTGGTCGGTTGTGTGGTCGCATTCATCCTGGCGATACTGCTGAGCAAGGTCGGCAGCTGGCTCACGGGGCGCGCCGAGCGTTTCACCGGCACCGTGCAGAACGGCTATGGGGACCAGCATCATCACCCGGCCATTGAAGGCACGGCCAAAAGCTGGGCGCGTCGCTTGGTGGGGACACTGGTGCAAATAGCGGCGGGGATACTGTTTCTGGTCGCCATGATTGCCACGGCGAATGTGCTTCTGTACGGGCATTCGTGATGGAAGGTCGCCGTCTGCCCTAAGACGGTGACCTTCCCAATGCGCCTAATACATCAACGTCCAGAGCAAACGGCCACAACCGCGAGCTTGGCGTTGCGCCCGCTGGACTGCAACGCAGGCTCGCTTGCCACTCTTCTGGCACGCCCGACACCCCAGGCCAGTGCCCGGGTCATCGATTCGCCTGGACGCGAGTCGAACGCCTCCTCATGCAAGGCCATGCCGGACGGCGCGTAGAGACCGATGAACATCTGCGTGGCACCGGTTCGAGACAATCGAACCTGCACGTCAATACACGAGCCGCTGTCGAGTGTTTCGTCATGCGTTCGATGATGGAGAGTGGGGTCTGCCCAAGACCAGAACACGTCACCGCGAATTCTCATGCCGCCTCCTACGACTTTAGTCTTATGTGTGTTGGTAGTGGCACCATAGCGGATGCGTGCCAGCACGCAACCGCGTTCGACGGACAGAGGGATAGAATCGGACAACCGGTGCAGCACCTACCGTGGAGGTCAGGAAGAGTCCGAGGTTTTGTCGCTCCCAGGTTCAAGCAACGATTCGGCGAACGCCATCCAATCCTCGAACGCCTTGCGGTGTGCCTGGCACATCCCCTTCCAGTCGGCGCCTCCCACACGACCGTAGGCAATCTGGTTCATGGTCGAGGAAGTCAGCGAATCGAGTTCTCTCAAGAGGTGGTAGGCGCGGTAGCGCTGTTCTCTTTCAGGCATGGCTTTGTCTTCCAGCTTTTGCACGACAGGGCAAATACGAAGCCTTTTAATGGATTTTTGCGGCTTCCTGGGTCTGGACCTTCACCTGCCCGAAAAGGTTCGGGCCGCATGGTGAGTCATTCGTCAAAAACCAGTAGCCCATCCCGCGAATCACGAACGGGTGCGAATCACGCCACTGATCGCCCACCCCGCGAACACGAAGAAGGCGTCGAGGTAGAACAACCCTTGATAGTTGGGCAGCACGGTTTCGCCAGCGAGTGCGGGAGTAGGCGCAACGATGGCATGGATGCCGTTGGGGATCACCGCCAGGAGCACCAAGGCTGCATAGGTGGCGAGGCGAAGCACGCTCGTTCGCTCGATGGAGGCTTCGGCCAGTTTCAAGCCAAAAAAGGCGATAACAGCTGCCACCGGCAGTACCCAGATATGCGTTGGCAGACTGAAGAACACCTCGGCCATCAAGCTTTTCGTTCCCACGGTTAGACCTTTTCGTTGAAAGGCCGAATTATCCATTGGCCGACGGCTTCGTGACCAGGCCGAGCGTGTTCATGCTGATGATTCCGCAGGATCCAGGGGATGAGCTGATTGCCCCTATGGACATTCGTGATTGCCAAACCGGGCCCTCACCATGTCGCATCCGTCACGCCTCAGGGCGCGACGGCTTGGCCAAGGATACGGCGCAGTTACTTCATTTGCCCTGCCGAATCTATGGGTAGCACAAAGGTATTTGGTGATGGCCACAGAAAAGGTGTCTCTATACTGAAGATTCCAGGGTGCTCGGAATAGCTGAACGCATGAAACAGACGAAGCATTTTTCGGGCCGTTTTCGAAATGAGGGTTTGCGGAGTGACCGAAAACTTTCGGAATCTACCAAGCCACAAGGACCTAAAAATGAAAAAAAATCACGAATACCCAGCGCCTAGATTAAAACTAAAAGTCTCAACTTCATTACTACTCATGACTGTCGCAACGCTTGCAATTGCCGAGTGCAATATTGACTTCCCAGATAGGAAAAGCATCGATGTATGTGAGTACAAAACAGATACACTGCGACAATCCACCCCTAAGGCAACAATCGGAGACGTAACCGGAACGGTAATCTACATATGCAGCTTCAAAGCACTACATGATTACAAGACTTCTGAGCTCTTCACCATTTGGAGCACAAGGAGCAAGGGTCGTTATTTGGTAGAGAATAGTGGTAGCCAGGCAAATCCACGGGAAGCATTCCTAGTAAAGGGGTTTGGCACTCCGACGAAGGGAGATTTTTCTATCACTTTCCGAGACGGTGTCCGCGTAACCGTCACCTCGAATGGCTGGGGAACAACCAGCCTTGATCACATCGCCAATAAAAATAGTCTTTATGGCGCAACTTCTAACGAACCCAGCAAAGCCGGAGGCTCATGTAAAAGAGCGGGAAACATTACGGCCCAATTTATTGTGACGGAATAATCCAGCGCGCTGTTCACCGTTGACGATTACATACAGCTGCAGTAAATATTGCAAAACCTGCAGCTGTCGTTCCTGGTTACTGCCCCTTCTGAACAGGCGCCCCGGCTTGAACGGCCTGACGTGCCAGCTTTTTACATCTCACCAAAACTAGCGCGACAGTTCGAAGAGGCCAGCATGACCGAGCTGAAGCCTGATCCAGGTGACAAGGTGGTCTGGCCTTGACCTGCAGCCTGGCAACGGCCTCAGCCTGCGCGTCACTGATCTCGCGGATGGCATCACTTACATTCGGATGGTCGACAACACGAAGAGCATTACCGCCCAGCAGTAATGCGGTGGCACGGTCAACGAGCCCCTTCTCGTCCAAGCCGTCGAACTTCGCTGCACCGATAACCGCAACCAGCGCTTGCTCCAGAGCAACCTCACGATTTGTCGCCATACCCCCTCCTTGATCCGGCCCCATGCCGGTCACCCGCAATACCTCATATCGCCAAAAGCGCCAACTCTCGGAGCTCAAATTCTCAAGGGTCAACAGCGCCATCACTTTGTATTACGGGACTCGGCACAGTTGGTGATGGAGTAGTGTCATATGTAGTGCTATTTAAATATGGCAGCTCCGCCTTAATTAGCTCATAAGCTTTCTCCCGAAGCTCACGTTTTTGTTGTGCATAATCTTGGGGCGAAATGAACCCATTGAAGCGGTCTATGCAGAGATCAGAAAGACCGTCTCGAAGAAACTGGACACCCTGCGTACGTCTAAATAGTTGCTTCATCGAGACCGCTATTTGGCTTTGCAATGGAAAGGAATCCTGTGATGGCTAAGCGCTACGAACTTTCGGATGAAGCATGGGATGTGGTTGCGGATCTCTTCACCCCAACCCACACCAGAGGCCGACCGCGATCAAGTGATCGCCTGATGCTCGATGGCGTGCCGTGGTGGTTGCGCTCAGGCGCTGCCTGGCGTGACATGCCCGAGTGTTTTGGGCCTTGGCGGACGGTGTATCACCGATTCCGAGTTTGGCGAAATCGGGGAACATTTGATCAGATGCTCAAGCGGTTACATCTCAAACTCAATGATCAAGGGCCCATTGACCTACAGACCTGGATGATCGATTCGGCTGCTGTTCGTGCTACCCGCGCTTCAGCAGGTGCAGGTAAAAAAGGGGCCATGATGAACCCGCCGATCACGCTCTAGGCCGCAGTCGTGGTGGCCTCACCACCAAGATTCATATGCTCTGCGACGCCAACGGCGTACCACTGCGCTTTCTCCTTTCTGGCGGTCAAGCCAGCGATATTAGCTACGCGCAGCCATTGCTGGACGATGTCTGCATCCCGACGAGCAAACGTGGGCGACCTCGCAAGCGCTGCCGCTGGCTTTTGGCCGACAAGGGCTACGACGCTGATGCGCTGCGACGTTTTTGTGACCGGTATCGCATGCAACCGGTTATTCCTTTGCGTTCGATGAAGCGTAACCCAAGCCTGGACTATCCCGACTGTTTGATCGCCCCAAGTACCGCCAGCGTAATGTGATCGAGCGCATGTTCGGTTGGCTGAAAGAGAACCGCCGAGTTGAGACTCGTTTTGACAAGCTCGCAAAAAGCTATAGCGCGCTGGTGTCGCTGGCTTGTGTCATGCGGTGTCTACGACACCTTTTTTCAGACAGCACCTAGATGCTAAATGTATGGTCGCAGTTATTGCAAAGATGGTTGTCCAGAATTGTCTCATCGACAACTTTACCTGCAGCCGCACCAACTGCGGCGCCAGCGGTTAATCCACCCAGGAAGCCAATAACGCCGCCGACCACCGTGCCCACGCCAGGAAATAGAGCGCTACCAATAGCGGCGCCCATGGCAGCCCCTTCGCCTCCTCCAGCGACAGCGCCGACCCCTCCAGCCACGGCACCAACACCTGCCGCCACTTTCGTTCCAGTATTTCTTTTTTGAGTTTTATCAGAGCCACATTTGGGACAGGTGACAGCCATCGATCTTCCTTAATGCGCAGGACAATTGTGTGTCACAAGATATCAATACGATATCACTCCTGTCCAATGCCTCTAGCTCGAAGTGGCGCCGTATCCCACTCAATAGCTCAAGGTAAAGCTTGAGCACATTTGTACTCCACCCAGCTGTACCCCTCTCCCCTCTATTCACTGCCGCGATATGGCGGTCAAGGACGAAGTCATGCCTGAAGAAAACCAACTGCACCCAGCCCTGGCGCGCATCTACGACATTTTCGGCCTGCACCACTCGCATCCGATCAGCGCAAACGGAGTGGGCATCGGCAAACGTTAAGCGCAATGCCATCACTAGGCTTTCGACGATCCTCGCCGGCGCGATGCGCGATGGCCTGCTGAGCAAGAACCCGGCGGAGGTGATTGATTTGCCGAAGCGATCGCGCAAGGAGATCCATCCATTCAGCCTCGAGGAGGCGAACGCGATTATCGCCAGGCTGTACGAACACCCCCACTGACCAAGCCGGATCTACGCCGCGTTGTTCGAGTTCATGTTACAGGGCTCCGACTTTCCGAGGCCCTGGCGGTGCGGTGGGAGGTGATCGACGAAGGGAAAAGGACGGTTCACGTCAGGAGGACCATCGCTCTGGCAAGGTTGAGGAGCGGACGAAGACAGGGAGGGGCAGGTTCGTTCTGCTGAACGAGAGGGCTTTGCGCGCTGCGGTATGCGAGGGATTACGCCGAGCAGCGGAAGCAAGGGAAGGAACTGATGGCGAATACGCCATCGTCGGACCTGCACAAACAGTGGTGCCAGTGCTGAACGAGCTGGGGATCAGAAGGAGGCCCCCATACAACTGTAGGCACACCTATGCGACAATATGCTTAATGTCTGGCCTCAACCCCGCATTTATCGCCCAACAGCTGGGTCACAGCGTGCAAATGCTGCTGTCGACGTATGCGCGTTGGCTCAACTCAAGCTCCGACTGGAGCGAGCTGGAAAAGCTCAAGATTGGTATCAAATCGGTATCAACCGAGAATCCAGCCGCGTAAGTTACTGATAGGTAAGCGCTTTGATCTCCACCGCCAATATCACCATGCAATTCGGCGCCAAGCCGCTCTTTGAAAACGTCTCGGTCAAATTCAACAACGGCAACCGCTACGGCCTGATCGGCGCCAACGGCTGCGGCAAGTCGACCTTCATGAAGATCCTCGGCGGTGACCTGGAGCCGTCCGCCGGCCAGGTGATGCTCGAGCAGAACACCCGCCTGGGTAAACTGCGCCAGGACCAGTTCGCCTACGAGGCGTTCAGCGTGATCGACACGGTGATCATGGGCCACGAACAGCTGTGGAAGGTCAAGGCCGAGCGTGACCGCATCTATTCCCTGCCGGAAATGACCGAAGAAGACGGCATGGCCGTCGCCGAACTGGAAACCGAATTCGCCGAGATGGACGGCTACACCGCCGAATCACGTGCCGGTGAGCTGCTGCTGGGCCTGGGCATCCCCCTGGAGCAGCACTTCGGGCCGATGAGCGAAGTGGCGCCGGGCTGGAAACTGCGCGTGCTGCTGGCCCAGGCGCTGTTCTCGGACCCAGACGTGCTGCTGCTGGACGAACCGACCAACCACCTGGACATCAACACCATCCGCTGGCTGGAAAACATTCTGACCGCGCGTAACAGCACCATGGTCATCATTTCCCACGACCGACACTTCCTGAACAGCGTCTGCACCCACATGGCGGACCTGGACTACGGTGAACTGCGCCTGTTCCCAGGCAACTACGACGAATACATGACCGCCGCCACCCAGGCGCGGGAGCAGTTGCTAGCCGACAACGCCAAGAAGAAAGCCCAGATCGCCGAGCTGCAGACCTTCGTCAGCCGCTTCTCGGCCAACGCCTCCAAGGCCAAGCAGGCCACCTCGCGCGCCAAGCAGATCGACAAGATCCAGCTGGCCGAGGTCAAGCCGTCGAGCCGGGTCAGCCCGTTCATTCGTTTCGAGCAAACCAAGAAGTTGCACCGCCAGGCGGTGACCGTGGAGAAAGTCTCCAAGGGCTTCGAGGGCAAGACCCTGTTCAAGGACTTCAGCTTCGTGGTCGAGGCTGGCGAACGCGTGGCGATCATCGGCCCCAACGGTATCGGCAAGACGACCCTGCTGCGCACCCTGGTCGGCGAGATGGCACCGGATGCCGGTTCCGTGAAGTGGACCGACAGCGCTGAGGTGGGCTATTACGCCCAGGACCACGCCCACGACTTCGAAGACGACCTGAGCCTGTTCGACTGGATGGGTCAGTGGACTCAAGGCGAACAGCTGATCCGCGGCACCCTGGGTCGTATGCTGTTCTCCAACGACGAAATCCTGAAGTCGGTGAAGGTGATCTCCGGCGGTGAGCAAGGCCGCATGCTGTTCGGCAAGCTGATCCTGCAAAAACCCAACGTGCTGGTGATGGACGAACCGACCAACCACCTGGACATGGAATCGATCGAGGCGCTGAACCTGGCGCTGGAGAACTACCCGGGAACGCTGGTATTCGTCAGCCATGACCGTGAGTTCGTGTCGTCGTTGGCAACGCGCATCATCGAACTGACGCCCGATGGCGTGGTGGACTTCAGCGGGACCTACGACGACTACCTGCGCAGCCAGGGTGTCGTGGTCTGATAGAGCCCCCACGTCGACCGCTTGCACGCCCTTCGCGGGTAAACCCGCTCCCACAGGTACTGCGTCGTTCTCCGGCTCGGCGCTGTACCCTTGGGAGATGCGGCCCCTTAAATGACCGAAGACTGGCGGGCTCCGCGCGCTGAAATTCGAGGGCCAGGGGCTGCTTTGCAGCCCATTGCAGGCTTAGCCGGCTCCCACAACCAGCACGCAACCACCGAACAACTCGTTAGCCTGCTTTCTTTTATTCCGCACAGACGCCATGATGGGCCACGTCCCACCGCCCGCCCGCGAACGTGCCCATGACCGCGCAACAACCCACCTCCAGCATCACCCTGCAGATCCTCTCGATCGTCTTCTATACCTTCATCGCCTTTCTGTGCATCGGTCTGCCGATCGCGGTGCTGCCCAGCTATGTCCATGACCAGCTTGGCTTTGGCGCCGTGATCGCCGGCCTGACCATTGGCCTGCAATACCTGTCCACCCTGCTCAGCCGTCCGTTCGCGGGCCGGGTGGCCGATGGCCTCGGGGGTAAACGGGCAATTCGCTACGGGCTGTACGGCATCGCCGGCTGCGGCGTGCTGACGCTGTGCTCGGCCTGGACCCTCGCCCTGCCCTGGCTGAGCCTCATCCTGCTGCTCGGTGGCCGGGTATTGCTGGGCATCGCCCAAGGGTTGATCGGCGTCGCCACGTTGAGCTGGGGCATCGGCCAGGTCGGCAGTGAGCACACCGCGAAGGTGATTTCGTGGAACGGTATCGCGTCCTACGGGGCCATCGCCATTGGCGCACCAGCCGGCGTGCTGCTGGTGGACGGGCTGGACTTCAGCGTACTCGGCCCGGCCTTGCTGATCCTGGCCCTGCTTGCGCTGCTGGCTTTGCGCACACGTCCAGACACCGTGGTGGTACGAGGCGAACGCCTGCCATTCTGGTCCGCCTTCGGGCGGGTGGCCCCGTTCGGCCTAGGCCTGACCCTGGCCTCGATCGGCTATGGCACGCTCACGACCTTCGTCACCCTCTATTACCTGGAGCGTGGCTGGGTCGGTGCCGCCTGGTGCCTGAGCGCCTTCGGCCTGTGCTTCATCGTGTCCCGGCTGTTGTTCGTCAACGCAGTCAACCGCTTTGGCGGCTACAACGTCGCCATCGCGTGCATGGCCACCGAAGTGTTGGGGCTGACCCTGCTCTGGCTGGCGCCCTCACCTGCCTGGGCCTTGGTCGGCGCTGGCCTGACGGGGTTCGGGCTGTCACTGGTGTACCCCGCGCTCGGTGTGGAAGCGATCCAGCAGGTACCGAGCAGCAGTCGCGGCGCTGGCTTAGGCGCCTATGCGGTGTTCTTCGACCTGGCCTTGGCCATCGCCGGGCCTGTGATGGGGGCGGTCGCCGTGCGCCAGGGCTATGCGTCGATCTTCTGCGTGGCCGCCTTGCTGGCGCTGTCAGGGGTGGGACTTGTGCTGCTGCTCGCCCGGCACGCCCGTCGCGACTGAGCGTTCGGCAGGCAGCGGTGCCCCCAGGGCCTGGCTGAAGAACAACGCCGTCTCACGCTGCAGCGAATGGTGAATGTGGCGACGGTCGACACCTTCGGCGTCCTTGCACAGCGCGGGCATGTGGGCATGCTGCTCCTCGTCGCAGGGCGCCATGAACACGAAATGGCCGGCACCGGCCAGCAGGCGATAGTCGGGCGTTACCGGCAACTTGCGCGCCAAGGCTTCGGCATTGCGGTCCACGGCTAGCAACTGGTCCCGATCCCCGCTGTAGATCAGTGCGGGGACCTTTACTCCAGCCAAGGCATGGCGGCCAAACATCAGGCTCAGGGGCGCCATCAACATCACCGCCCCCACGCGGGCATCGGCCTGGGGCGTGAGTTCGGCGCGGTCGGCGATCAGTACCCCGTGGGTCTTGCATGCATCCGCGTCGCCGGGCCGTTCCAGGCAATACCGGTGCAGGCGGTCCAGGTCTGGTTGCGCACCGGAAAGAATCAACGCGGTTTCCCCTCCCGCCGAGTACCCGATTACCCCGACCTTACCATCGTTCAGGTAGGGGCCAAGCAAGCGGTCATCACGGGCAGCGCTGATCGCAGCGCTCACTTGCAAGGGCCGTCCGTAGAGATTGCTCAAGGTGCCCAGACGGCTGTGGTCACGGTTGTTGTCGCCGGGATGGACCACGGCCACGACGATAAAGCCCCGGCGCGCCAGAGCGGTGGCCAGGTCGTGCAGCGCCAGTGGGCTGCCGTTATTGCCGTGGGACAACACCAGCAACGGAAACTGCCCCATAGCGACCGGTGCTTCCTCCGCCACGGTCAACGGATAGCCTTCCAAACGGACAGCGCGGGTCGGGCCATGGGCCGGGTAGAACGCCAGCGCCTGCATAGGCCGGGCATCCAGCGGATCGGCCAGCTGCATCCGGTGCAGGCCACTGACCCAAGGCGCTGCCTCGGCGCGGGCCAGCAAGCCACCGAGCAACACCAGGGCCAACAGTGCACAGGTTCGCTTCATGGGCAGGCAGCTCCGCGCAAGACTGAGGAACAGTGCCAGCATAAAGCCAGCCAAACGACCAGCAGATGAAACCTGAATGAAAAAACCGGCTGGCGCCTGGAGCATCAGCCGGTTTTTTTTGCGTGCCGATCAGGCGGCCACGAACAGCTCGTTGGCGATCTGTGCTTGGGCCGCGTCGATGGCCTTGCTGCGGTGTTCCGGGCCATAGGCAAGGCCATGGGCACGAACGATCTCAAGGTCGGTGATACCGATGAAGCCCAGGAACACCTTGAGGAACTCCTCATGGCCTACGCCGGTCGGCTGGCCGTGGTGCAGGCCACCGGCGGTGGACACCAGGATCACTTTCTTGTCACCGCACAGGCCTTCAGGGCCAGCTTCGGTGTAGCGGAAGGTCTTGCCAGCGACGGCGACGCGGTCGATCCAGGCCTTGAGCTGGGTCGGTACCGTGAAGTTGTACATCGGCGCGCCGATCACGACCGCATCGGCAGCCAGGAACTCTTCCAGGGTCTCGGCGCTGAGCTTGGCTTCGTGAGCCTGGGCGGCGTCGCGCATTTCGTCTGGGGTACCGGCGGCAACCAGGGTCGCGGCGGAGAAGTGGCTGATGGCATCGGCAGCCAGGTCGCGGTACACGACCTCGATGCTGGGATCTGCAGCTTTCCAGGCTTCGACGACTTCGCGGCTCAGTTGGCGGGAGGCGGAATTGTCGCCCAGGATACTCGAATCGATATGCAACAGTTTCATGGGACTCTCCTGTGAGTGAAGACCGCATCTAGGGGCGATCGCGATGGAGAGAATCCTATAGAACCATCGAATGACTGATAAGCGGGTAAAAATGCGTTAGTTTGTCCCATACATGGAACAATGAGACGTTACCCATGCAAGACCTCAATGACCTCTTCTATTTCGCCCGTGTGGTGGAAGCCGGTGGTTTTGCGGCTGCGGGCCGCCAGTTGGGCATCCCCAAGTCGCGCCTGTCACGGCGCATCGCCGAGCTGGAAGAACGCCTGGGCACACGCCTTTTACAGCGCACCACCCGGCAACTGAAGCTCACTGCCGTCGGCGAGCGCTACCTGCAGCATTGCCAGGCCATGCTGCTGGAGGCCGAGGCCGCCGACGAAGCTGTGGCCAGTATGAGCAGTGAGCCACGCGGGCGTTTGCGGGTCTCGTGCCCAGTGGCCCTGGCCCATGCCTTCATGCCGGATGTGGTCAGTCGGTTTCTCGAGCAGTATCCCTTGGTGCAACTGGACTTGGTCCTGCTCAATCGCCGGGTCGACCTGATTTCCGAAGGGGTCGACGTGGCCTTGCGCGTACGTGACTTGGGTGACGAAGACCCAGCCCTGGTCACTCGTCGTCTGCGCCCGGCACAAACTCACCTGGTGGCCGCGCCGGGCTTTGCCGACCACTTGCGCGAGCCGTCGCAACTGGCCGGTTTGCCTGTGCTTGGCGCGGCGGAGGCCGACCGGCTGGTGCACTTGCGTCTGATCGGCCCGGGGGGACGGCAAGAGGAGCTCGCCCTGGAGCCGCGCCTGGCAGTCGACGACTTTTTGGTGCGCAAGGCGGCCGTACGCGCAGGCCTGGGGTTCACGGCCCTGCCGAGCATGTTCTGCGAAGAGGAACTCAAACGCGGCGAACTGGTACGCCTGTTGCCGGACTGGTCGCTGCCTGGCGGCTGGCTGCAGGCGGTCTACCCTCATCGCCGGGGCCTGCTGCCGGCAGTGCGGGTGTGGATCGACCATCTGGCGGCTTCGTTCGAAGCCTGTGGAGAGCGGTATGTCTGAGCGGCGGATGACGCCGGAGCAGGTAGCGGCGTTCTGCCTGACCTTGCCCGGTGCCCGGGAAGACTACAAATGGGGCGGCGTACGGGTGTTCTCGGTCGCGGGCAACAAGATGTTCGCAGTGCTGGACCTGGCTGGTGCAGGGTTGTCGTTCAAGGTGGCCGATGAGCTGTTCCTGGGCTATTGCGACCACCCCGGCGTACGCCCGGCGCCTTATCTTGCGCGGGCGCATTGGATCAGCATGGCCCCACCGTATCCGATGGGGCGCGAAGCGTTGTGTGAGCTGCTGCAGCGCTCACACCAATTGGTGGTGAGGCGGTTGCCCAAGCGGCTGCAGGCAGGACTCTTGCTGGAGTGAGGGCGAGGCGGATCGGGCGGCGATCACCTCCTCCCCATCAATTGCCGGTCAAGAAACCGAACACTCCGCCCAGCCAGCGGCCATTCAGCAGCAAGTGATCGACCCAGAACGCCTCGTGCAGCATCACGATGCCCCAGAACGTCGCCTGGTAAGACACCTTGCGTGTCTTGTGCCGAAACAGCTGCTGAGCCACCAGCGCACCCGGCCAACCACCACACAGCTCGCTGGCGTGCAGGACCTTCTCGGGCGTACGCCATGCCTGGGTGCGGGCTTGCTGCTTGTCCTGCCAGTAGAGCAACAGGCTGACCAGGCTCGCCAACGGATAGACCGCCAACGGAATCCAGGACTGCCCGTTGATGGCCATCTGTGCAGCGCCCAGCGTGGGCAGCAGACACAGCCCGGCCAGCACCAGCAACTTCAGGCGCAGGTTGCGTACGCCCTCCTGGGCGCGGTTGGCGCCGCGCTGCGGTACAGTTTGCGAACGGGCCATCTCAGCCGTGCGCCGTGGCCCAGTTGACCCAGCCAAAATGCCAGGTCGCCAGGATCAACAAACCGAAAACGATGCGGTACCAGGCAAAGGCCGCATAACTGTGGTTGGCGATGAACTTCAGCAGGCCCCGTACCGCGATCATGGCGAAGATGAACGACACCACGAAACCGACGGCGAACACTGGCAGATCGCCAGGCTGGAACAGGTCACGGTATTTGTAGCCCGAGTACACCGCGGCACCGACCATGGTCGGCATAGCCAGGAAGAACGAGAACTCGGTCGCGGCCTTGCGCGACAGGCCGAACAACAAGCCGCCGATGATGGTCGAGCCCGAACGCGAAGTCCCCGGAATCATCGCCAGGCACTGGACAAGGCCGATCTTCAGGGCGTGGCTCCAGCGCATGTCATCCACATGGTCGACCTCGACGCGGTGATCGCGCCGCTCCGCCCAGAGCATGATCACCCCGCCAACCACCAGGGCTGCGGCCACGGTGATCGGGTTGAACAGGTATTCGTGGATCATGTCGGCGAACAGCACGCCCAGCACCACTGCCGGGAAGAACGCGATCAGCAGGTTAGCGGTGAAGCGACGCGCCTGGGGCTGGCTCTGCAACCCAAGCACCACATCGAAGATCTTGCGGCGAAACTCCCACACCACGGCGAGGATCGCGCCGAGCTGGATGATGATGTTGAACGCCATGGCCCGCTCGCCACCGAAGTCGATCAGGTCAGCGACGATGATCTGGTGCCCGGTGCTGGAGATCGGCAAGAACTCCGTCAACCCTTCCACCACGCCTAAGATGATTGCCTGCAAGGCACTCCAAAAATCCATTATTCCCCCGATGGAACTCAGCTCCTGGCTGGCCCCTTGTACTTGATTTGCATGTGATTGCCGCGAAAGGCCCGGCTTTTTTACAGCGACTGCCGACCCGCTTTCCAGTGGAAAGAGCCTGATACCTAAAGGTTTCATCTTGCGCGGCCGAGATCCTATCAGAGCTGCCTGTCAATTGGCTCGCGCGGTATGCGACACGAAATGCCTGCCACGGCACTTAGCCCTTGGTCGGGTGTGTCGCGATGTGCAAAGCATGCTTGGATGCGCCTGATAACAAGAACAATGCGGGAGTACCTTTCATGAAGACCTTGAGGTCGATGTCGATCAGCCGGCGTCTGTCGCTGATCCTGCTGGTGGCGGTGGCCATGCTGGTGGTCCTGGGCCTGCTGATGCTGCGCCAGCTTCATGGTGACCTGTACCTGGCCAAGGCACAGAAGACCCAGCACGTGGTACAGACCGCCGCCGGGGTGCTGGCCTATTACCAAGGCCTGGAAGCTGCCGGCACACTCAGTCGCGAGGCGGCCCAACAGCAAGCGCTGCAGGTGGTGCGGGGGCTGCGCTACGACAAGGACGACTATTTCTGGATCAACGACCTGGGGCCGAAGATGATCATGCACCCGGCCAACCCCAAGCTCGATGGCCAGGACCTTTCCGCCATCCGCGACCCCGACGGCTTTGCCGTGTTCAACGAGATGGTCGCCCTCGCCCGCAGCCACGGCGCAGGCTCGGTCGACTACCGCTGGCCCAAGCCCGGCGCCAGCGAGCCGGTGGCCAAGACTTCCTACATCCAGCTGTTCAAACCTTGGGGCTGGATCATAGGCTCGGGGGTCTATATCGACGACGTTCAGGCCGAGTTCGCCCGCCAGGTGCGCGATGCCTCCCTGCTCGGCCTGGGCATCGCCGTGCTGATGGCCCTGCTGGTGCTGTTGATCGCCCGCAGCATTGCCCGCCCGCTGCAGGACGCGGTGCAAGCCATGGGCAACATCGCCAGTGGTGAAAGCGACCTGACCCGGCGCCTGGACACCCATGGCCGCGACGAGCTCACGTACCTGGGCGAGCACTTCAATCGCTTCAACGGCAAGCTGCAGGGGGTGGTCGGTCAGTTGCAAGGCGCAGCCCATGCGCTGGCCCAGTCCGCCAGCCACGTCGGCGACAACGCAGGCCAGGCCCAGGCGCGCAGCGTCCAGCAGTCGCTGCAGATGGACCAAGTGGCCACGGCCGTCAACGAGGTCACCTACGCGGTTCAGGACGTGGCCAAGACCGCCGAACAGGCCGCCAACGAGATGCACGCGGCCCAAGTGCAGGTCGATCATGGGCAGCAGGCCATCCACGGCAGCCTGCAGCAGATCGACCGGCTGTCCAGCACCATCGAACAGGCGGTGCAGGTGATCCGCGAGTTGGCGGGGCACAGCACGCGGATCGGCGGGGTGCTGGAAGTGATCCGCTCGATCGCCGAGCAGACCAACCTGCTCGCCCTCAATGCCGCCATCGAGGCCGCCCGAGCCGGTGAACAGGGCCGGGGCTTTGCCGTGGTCGCCGATGAAGTGCGGCTGCTGGCTCAGCGCACGGCCCAGTCGACCGCCGAGATCCAGACCATGATCGAGCACCTGCAAGGCCAGTCGGAAGCGGCCGTCAAGGCCATCGACACCAGCAGCGAGGCCTCGCGCCAGACCGTCCAGCAAGCGCGCGAGGCAGGCACCAGCCTGGATGCGATCAGCCAGGCGCTGAACAACCTCACCGCACTCAACGCGTCGATCGCCAGCGCCACCTTGCAGCAAGCCCATGTGGTCGAAGAGATCAATCGCAACGTCCTCGACACCGCCGGGCTGTCCCAGCAGACCGCCGAGGCGGCCCGCCAGTCCAGCGATGCGGGTGCCTCCCTGGCACGCCTGAGCGAGGAGCTGGAACAGTTGCTGCGCCAGTTCAAGGTCTGACAGCTCATCGATGTGCGCACGGGTGAACCCGCTCCCCCTCCAGGAGCGGGGTTGTCCGCGAACAGGCCGCCATCAGCCACTACAGCTTCCCTGCCTCACAGGCTACAATCGCGCCCTTCCCCACTCCCAAGGATCGCCGATGTCCGGCCTCGAACTCTTCGCCGCCGTGCTCGGCGTCATCGCCGTGTGGCTCACGGTCAAGCAGAATCCGTGGTGCTGGCCGATCGGCCTGGTAATGGTGCTGCTCTACAGCTGGATCTTCTATGAAGTGAAGCTGTATTCCGACATGCTCCTGCAAGTGGTCTATGCCGTGCTGCAGCTGTACGGCTGGTGGCAATGGACGCGCCCAGAGCGGGTCGAGGACGCCCGCCAGGTGTCCAGCCTCGCCCCAGGACCTATGCTCACAGGGCTCGGAATCGGCCTGCTGGCAAGCCTGGGTCTTGGCATGGCGATGGCGCACTGGACCGACGCCGCCCAGCCCTGGCTGGACGCCGCCCTGACAGGCTTCAGCCTGGTAGCGCAATGGTGGATGGCGCAGAAGCGCCTGCAATGCTGGGCGTTGTGGGTGGTGCTGGACGTGATCTTCGTCGGCCTGTTCCTTTATAAAGACCTGTACCTGACCGCCGCGCTCTACGCCCTGTTCACCCTGATTGCCGTGCGCGGCTGGCTGGAATGGCGACGCGACCCGGCGCTGGTGGCGACATGAAGGTCCTGGTGCTGTGCGGGCCGGAGTCCAGCGGCAAGAGCTGGCTCAGTGGAGAGATCCAGGCGCATTTCGGGGGGGTGGTCGTCAGCGAGTACGTGCGCCACTTCATCGATCGGGAACAGCGCGACACCTGTTACGCCGACATCCCCACCATCGCCCAGGGCCAGCTGGCCTGGGAAGACCAGGCCCGTCAGTTGGCGCCGGAGCTGTTGATTCTCGACACCCACCTGCTCAGCAACATGCTCTGGAGCTATGCCCTGTTCGATGACTGCCCGTCCTGGCTGGAACAGGCCTTGCTTGCACGTCGGTACGACCTGCACTTGTTGCTCAGCCCCCAAGACGTCGGCTGGGTAGATGATGGCCAGCGCAGCCAGCCCGACCTGAACGACCGCCAACGGTTCTTCGACGACAGCCTGGCGTGGCTGGAACGCCATCGCCAACCGGTGCAGATCATTGGCGCAGAGTGGTCCAAACGAAGCATGGCAGCCCTGAACGCGGTGCAACGCCTGCTGGATGGCAAATCTCCCACCTGCCCCACCGAGTGTTAAGGGCCTGACACACCCTTGGGGGCGTAACCCCCGGATTCACGGGCCTTTCACCAGTTTTGGGGGTAGTGTCAAACACGTGAAACACTTGTGAAAAAAGCCTCCTCAGGCAACGCCGATGCAGGGTCAGGCCGCACTCGACTGAAAATCCGTCTCATCCCTGATACAACAAAATCCAAACCCCCGTAGCTAGATTCTCCAACGCTTTGATTTAACGGGAAAATCAAAAACCGGCACACCTTCTGCTCTCATCAGGGCAACGCTGACCAGGGCCAGCGCACAAAAGAAGGAATTGCCATCGTGAGGAAATTCGCCAAAGGCCTGATTCACCCCCTGCTGGCTGGTTGCGTACTCGGCTCATGCCTGAGCCTGCCCGTCCAGGCCGACAACGGCATCATCGTGATCACCCGCGATGTCCAGCCCCGCATGGCCATCCGTGCCCCTGTCGCCCCAGACCCCAACCCCACCACTGCCAACGCCAACCCCTCTGCGCACATCCTCAGGCAGACCAACGAGCTCAGTGACGGCGACTTCGCCAATATCACCAGCGGCACAGGCATTTCCTCGCTGATCACTCAGCAGACCACCAACCTGGGCGGCTCCATTGGCAACCAGACCCAACTGCCCAACATGGCCGCAGGCCGCGGTACAGGTGGCGGCAACAGCATCTCCAACATGGTCAACTCAAGCGTGCAGCGCGGTATGGCGCCGCTACAGATCCTGACCGGAGGCAAATGAGATGAGGCAGACGCTGTTAATCCTTGCCGCGTTTTGCAGTGCATCGGCCTTGGCCCAACCTCCTGTGATCAACGACGCCACCATCGACAATTCCGGCGCGCAATACCAAGGCAACTTCAGCCTCAACCAAGCGGCGGGTGACTTGCAGCAGCAAGCCAACGCACGGGCCTTCGCCTATGGCCACGAGGCCAGCGCGACCACGCAGATCCGCCAGGGCCTGCAGACGGTGGTCGACCCCAACATGGGGGCTCGCGCCAGCATCCAGGGCAATGCCTTCAGCCATGGCAGCGGTGCACTGGGCGTGAACCAGAGCGCAGGCGCCAGCACCCAGCAAGCCAACGCACTGAGGATCAGCATCAGTGCGCATCCACAAGCCATCGACGACAGCGTCCTGCTGCAGCAGAACGTTGCGTTGGTCAACAGCTCCGATCCAACCGATGCCTCTCCCGGCTATCGCCAGGTCACCACCGGTGACCAGGCCTTCACCGGTAGCCGTGGGGTCATTCAGTTGAATCAGAGCGCCGGGGTGGGAAACCAGACGGCAAACACCCTGAGCGTCCGGGTCGCTAATTGACCCAAACAGGTGAGAACAACACTTAACCTAAAAAAGATGGAGAAACACCATGAAACCCTCGATGGCACTCAAGCCTCTGGTTTTCGCAATTGCTGCGGTCATGGCTGTTGCTGCACAAGCGGATCAGAACGATCGGCGTGGACATGGCCATAACGGCCACCACAATCCTCCACCAAAACCTGTTTACACCAGCTCCACTGCCAAAGCTGACGATACGCAACGAAGTCACGACAACTTCATTCTCAATGAAGGCACCATAAACGAAGCAGAGATGAGCAGCTCCGGTGGCGGCGCGAGCGGCAACGTCGGGATCAACGTGGCGGCCGGTAACGGCAACCAACAAGACAACGCGGCGGCCATTGCCAACACCGCGTCCGACAATTCCGCGCTCGACAACAGCTTCGTCTTCGGCGAATCCATGGCAACCGCCAGCGTCGATCAGCGCAGCAGCAACAACACCGTCAAGAACTGGTCGACCCAAAGTTCTGCCGTCATGAGCGGCTCGGCAGACACCACCAGCGGCAACGTGGGTATCAACATCGCTGGTGGCGACCTGAACCAGCAGAAAAACACCATGGCCATTGCCAACAACAGTGCGCCAATGGGTAATTCCACCGCTACCGCTACCGCCACTCAGACCGGCCCAGGCCTGACCGTCATCAACAAGGCAGACCGCACCTATCGGGTGGATACGCTGACCTACACCACGTCGAAGAGCGGTTCCTCTTCCAGTAGCGGCACGTTCGACTCCAGCATCGACAAGAGCTCCAGCTCCAGCTTCAGCGAGTCTGGGTCCAACAGCAGCAGTGCCAGCGCCTCTCACAGCAGCAGTGCCAGTGGTTCGAGCAGCATGACCGCCAGTGGATCCCACAGCAGCAGCGCCAGCGGCTCGAACAACATGGCTGCCAACGGTTCCAACAGCTGGAATGCCAGTGGCTCGCACAACTCGAGCTCGAGCTCGTCGTCGAGCGCTTCGTTGAACGCGTCGTTGGATGCGACTGTCGGTGCCGACGCCACCTCGACCACCACGTTCGGTCCGTTCGTGCGTAGCCGCAGCGACAGCTTCGACGGCTCGCTCAACGCCAACCTCGATGTGAGCGTCGATACCTCGCACGACCAGTCGCATGAGTCGTCGTTCGACAAGTCCTTCGATTCGTCGTTCGACAAGTCGCTCAGTTCCTCGTATGACCGCGCCCATGACTCCTCGTACGAGAAATCTCGCGACTCTTCGTATGACAAGTCGCGCGAGTCGGCATGGGAGAAAGCGAACGCCTCGGCCTACGAGAAAGCTGGCGAGAAAGCCTCGCAATCTTCGGACACCATCTCGAAGAGCTACAGCGAGTCTAGCGAGTACGCACTGAGCAACACTGTGTCGTTCCAAGTGCTGACCCCGACCGGCTGGGCCAACCCTGTGACCAACACCGCAACCCTCAGTGGTTCGGTCAATGGCGGCAGCGGCAACCTGGGCGTCAACGTGGCAGCAGGTGTGGGCAACCAGCAAAGCAACTCGCTGGCCATCTCCAACACCTCGATGTAACTGCGACCTGGAGGCCCCCTGCGGGGGGCCTCTTCCTCACCAGAAATGCAAGGGGGCGTGGGACATGCGTATTTTCGCCTTGGCGTTGTTGCTGTGCGTGACCTGCGTGGGCGAAGCCGCCCAGATGCCGCTGTCGGTCCTGCCAGGCGGCGCGGTGATCTACAAACCCATTCAAAGCATTCGCGAACGCAAGTTCGCCGACCTGGTGCAGCAGAAAACCGACTTCAGTTGCGGCGCCGCGGCGCTGGCGACCATCCTGCGTCAGGCCTACTGGCTGGACGTCAACGAAGAACAGATCATCGAGGGCATGCTCGCCCACGCTGACCAGGACTTGGTCCGGGTGCAGGGCTTCTCGATGCTCGACATGAAACGCTACGTGGAAAGCCTCGGCATGCGTGCCCGTGGCTATCGGGTGGCCCCCGACACCCTGTCCAGTATCCGCATTCCAGTGGTCGTGCTGATGGACATCCGGGGCTACAAGCACTTCGTGGTCATGCAGAAGGTCGATAGAGGCTGGGTCTACATCGGTGACCCAGTGCTGGGCCATAAACGCTTCACGGTCGCAGATTTCCTCAAGGGCTGGAACGGCATCATCTTCGCCGTCATCGGCCAGGGCTACGACAAGAACAATATCTTGCTCGACCCGCCGTTGCCGCTGAGTGCCAAGAACCGCGTGAACAACTTCACCCCCGTGCAGGACGCTGAGTTGATGGACTTTGGCTTCATCCAAAGCGACTTCTTCTGAATATTAGAGTGGGCATGACGCTCCGGGAGCTCCCATGAAGACTTCAACCTGGCTGGCCGCCATTTGCCTGGTCGCCGCCCTGCCGACCCAAGCCGAAACGTTCAAACCCATCGAACTCAAGGACCAGGAACTGGCCAACCTGCGAGGCCGCTACGTGATGCCGGGACGGATCGTCAGCTTCGGCATCGTCATGACCAGCACCTGGCAGAACGCCAACGGCGAGGTGATCGGTGCGACCTCTGCGATGCAGATCCAGCAAGCGACCATCAAACCGCAATTCTACGTGTCGTTGATCAACGAGAAAGGCACCGGCACCTCCCAGCCCAAGAGCGGCACCGGCACGGTCACCGGTGGCAGCGGCCTCAATACCACCGAAGGCGTGACTCAGGTGGTGCGGGCCGCCGGTGACTTCAACACCGCCCACAACAATGTCGCCATCAACGTGACCAAGGGCGACAAAGCACCCAGCGGCACGCCCATGGGCCAGGCGCTGGCCAACGGTTCCACACTGGTCGGCAGCAACGGCGCAGGGGCGCTGAAAGTGTCCTCCTCCGGCACCGGCGTGCAGATGAACATCGTCGCCAACAACAACCAGGGCAGCACCTTCCAGCGCATTGGCCAGGGCGGCCTGATGCAGAACACCACCTTGCTCGGATCCAGCAACCGCGTCAGCAACCTGACCTCGTTCAACGTCGTGCTGCGAGAGGCGCCTGCGGCCGGGTCGATGAACGTCAACCTGGACCAGCTTAAAGGTCTCCGTGGTCTCGGATACTGATCTACGCTCAGTCTCATCGAAAGCAGTCAGAAGGGACGGCTAACCCATGCACCGTTTGTTGACGCTAAGAGCTATCGTTTGTTTGAGTACCCTGACCCCAGCCACCCTGCTACACGCAGCAACCGATCCCCAGGTCGAAGCGCTGAAGCAGGAGCTGATGGCGCTCAAAGAGCGCTACGAAGCACAACAGAACGCATTGATGGTGCTGGAACAACGGCTGCGCCAGGTCGAAGAAGCACCTGTGGCTCCGGCTCCGCGGCGCCTGACCAAATCGCCCGCCGAGGGCGTCAAGGGCAGCCAGACCGTGGCCTCTGGCGCCCCGGGCACCACCGGAAGCTCCTATGGGCAATCGCTGCAGGACAACTCCGAGCCCGCCCAGAGCGTTTCCAACCTGTATGACGAGGCCAGCGGCTTCTTCGGCGGCGGCAAGTTCAGCTTCGAGACCGGCATCACCTATACCCACTACGATACGCGGGCCCTCACCCTCAATGGGTTCCTGGCACTGGACTCGATCTTCCTCGGCAACATCAACATCGACCGCATCAAGGCGGACAACTGGACCCTGGACCTGACCGGCCGCTACAACCTGGACCAACGCTGGCAGTTCGATATAAACGTGCCGATCGTCTACCGCGAGTCCACCTACTCCTCCGGTGGCGCAGGTGGCGCCGCCGGGGTCACCTCGGACGACTCGGTAACCCGCGACCCGACCATCGGCGACGTCAACTTCGGCATCGCCTACAAGTTCCTGGACGAGTCGGAAACCTGGCCAGACGCCGTCGCCACCCTGCGGGTGAAGGCTCCGACCGGCAAGGATCCCTACGGCATCAAGCTGATCCAGAGCCCCGGCAACGACAACCTGGCTGTGCCCGAAGACCTGCCGACCGGCAACGGTGTCTGGTCGATCTCGCCCGGCCTCTCGCTGGTCAAGACCTTCGACCCGGCGGTGCTGTTCGCCAGCTTGCAGTACACCTACAACATGCAAGACTCGTTCAGCGACATCAGCCCGCAGGTTGGCAGCAAGGTCAAAGGCGATGTGAAACTTGGGGATTCCTGGCAGATCGGCGGCGGCATCGCCTTTGCCTTGAACGAAAAGATGAGTATGTCGTTCTCGTTCACCGACCAGTTCTCCAGCAAAAGCAAGATCAAGCCCGATGGCGGCGATTGGCAGTCGATTTCCAACAGCGACTACAACGCAGCGAACTTCAACATCGGCATGACCTTCGCGGCCACGAACAACCTGACCATCGTTCCGAACCTCGCCATTGGCCTGACCGACGACGCACCGGACTTCTCGTTCAGCCTCAAGTTTCCCTATTACTTCTGATCAGAACCGGGGTGCACTGCACCCCAACGCTGTCGTTTATGCAAACTTTGGTAATGAGTCTGCAGGCCGCGCCGCCCCTTGCACCCTGTCCGCAAGCCCCGCCCAGCGCCGAACGCCTGTTATCATGGAGCACACTTGAGTGACTGTTTCATGACAAGAAGGAAGTCTTTGTGAAGAACATACTCGGTCATCCCCGTGCCCGACTGCTCGCCTTGGCAGTCCTGGTGCTGGTGATCCCACTGGGTACAAGGGCCTTGCTCGGCTGGTCCAACCCCTTAGGCTACCTGTCCGATATCGCGATCGGTAGCCTGTTGGTGCTGCTTCTGCACCGTCGCGCCTGGTGGCTGGCGCTGCCTGTACTATTGGTCTGGGGCGCTTTGCTGGTGGCTTCGGCAGAGCTGGTGAGCGCAGTCGGTCGACTGCCCAACAGCGCCGACCTCACCTACCTGTTCGATCCGCAATTCATGGAAAACTCCACCGGCGGCGCCCTGGCCCACGCTTGGCTGCCCTGGCTGCTGGCCGCCGGGCTGCTGGCCTGGCTGATCACCGCCTGGCGCAGCCGTGGGCAACGCGATGCATCCCTGCCCCGCACGGCCTGGGCCATCCCCCTGGCTTTGCTGGGCGTGCATTGGGCCAGCCAGCACCTGAGCCCCTCCGACGCCGACCAATGGCGTCAGTACAACCTTCCTCACCAACTGCTCGCCGCCGCGGTGGGCAATGTACAACGCGCAACGTCCAGCGTTCTGGGCAACGAGCAACCCGTGCCCGTCCTGCCCATCGCCGGCCTGACCCAGTCGGACCTCAACGGGCGCAAGCTTCTCGATGCGCCGGGCAAAGCCCGGAACGTGCTGGTGATCGCCCTGGAAGGCATCCCTGGCGCCTACGTGCGCGCCAACCGCCAAGCACTGCACAGCCATTTCGACGAAGAACTCATGCCCAATCTCAGCCGCTGGGCTGAGCGCGGCATGAACACGCCCGACTATGTGCTGCACACCCATCAGACCATCCGCGGCCTGTACGCCCTGCTCTGCGGCGACTACGACAAGCTCGCCAACGGTACGCCCAAGGGCATGGAGCTGCTGACCCAGGACCTGCGCAACCAAGCCTGCCTGCCGGCGCAGCTGCGCCAGGCCGGTTTCAGCACCCATTACCTGCAAGGAGCCGGCCTGCGCTTCATGGCCAAGGACCGGATCATGCCGCACATCGGCTTCACGTCGGTGCACGGGCAGGAGTGGTTCACCAACAAGAACTACCTGCATTTCCCTTGGGGCAAGGACGACCGCGCCTTCTTCGAAGGAGCCCAGAAGTACGTGACCAAGCTGCGCAAGCAAAAGCAGCCTTGGATGCTCACCCTGCTGACCGTTGGCACCCACCAGCCCTACTCAGCGCCAGAGCGCTACCTGCAGCGTTACGACACCGCCAAGCAAGCGGCGGTGGCTTATCTGGATGATGCCCTGGGCGCCTTCCTCGACAACCTCGAGCGCCAAGGCGTGCTCAAGGACACCCTGGTGGTCATCACGTCCGATGAGTCCCACGGTATCGACGGCGTACGCCTGGCCTCCTCATGGGGCTTCAACCTCACCCTGGCGCCGGAACAGGCCCAACTGCCGCGCCTCAAACAAGGCACCTATGGCCATGTGGACCTGGCCACCTCCCTGCTCGACTACTTCGCCTTGCCCATTCCCGCCGCCCTGAGCGGGCGCTCGCTGTTCCGCGACTACGACACCGGGCGCGAGATGATTTCCTACACCAACGGCATGCTGCGCTATCACGACGGCCATGGCACCCTGACCGAATGCGACTTCCAGGAGCGCTGCCGTCGCTATGCAAGCCAGGGTTTCATTGCCGACCATGCCCAGTACCTGGGCCGAGGCAATGAGATCACCGGGCAGCAGCTCACCGCCCTGGCCACCACACTGGATCAGTCGCTGCTGCAAACCCCGCTCAACCTGCGTTACCAATTCGGTGGGCCGGCAGCCATTACTTTGCACAAACGTATCCGCGATGACTGGGCCGACAATCTCATCGGAGCCCAATACCTGGAAATGCCTCAGGGCTCACATACCCGGGTGCGGGTGAAGGTGCGTTCCCTCGATCCGAAACACGATGCCTATATCCAGCTCAAGGCCAAAGAGTTCGAGCAGGATGTGCCGTTGGGTTTGCCGGAGGAAATCATCGTCACCGCCGATCAGCCCCTGGAGCTTGAGTTCGGCTTCGACAACCCGTCGGTGCGCAAGGCGTTTTCATTCCACCTATTGGGTTATGGCGGGGGCAAGGTGGAAATCAGTGACTTCAGTGTGATCACCGGCTTCGCTGGAGGCGGCTGAATCACCTCCGGGACGCTCCCACCGTTGCAGTGGGAGCCGTTGCATGTCGTGATGGGGCTGCTGGGCAGCCCCTTTTTCCATCAGGCGATTGCCGAATCCACCAACACCTGAGCTTCTTGCACCAGGCGCTGAAGGTGCGCTTCATCGATGAAGCTCTCGGCGTAGATCTTGTAGATATCCTCGGTGCCAGACGGTCGCGCTGCGAACCAACCGTTGGCAGTCATCACTTTCAGACCACCAATGGCCTGGCCATTGCCTGGCGCGTGGCTGAGGATCTGCTCGATCGGCTCCCCGGCAAGCTCGGTGGACGTCACCTGCCCGGGCGCCAGTTTGCTCAACAGCGCCTTCTGCCGTGCATCAGCCTTGGCCTCCACACGTGTCGCGTACGGTTTGCCCAAGGCTTCGGTCAGGTCGGCATAGGCCTGGCTTGGGTTGCGGCCAGTACGGGCGGTCATTTCCGCGGCCAGCAATGCCGGAATCAGACCGTCCTTGTCAGTGGCCCAGACCGTGCCATCCTTGCGCAGGAACGAAGCTCCGGCACTCTCCTCGCCACCAAAGCCCAACGAGCCATCGAACAGCCCCTGGGCAAAGAACTTGAAGCCCACCGGCACTTCGTACAGGTCGCGGCCCAGACGAGCGGTCACGCGGTCGATCAAGCCGCTGCTGACCACGGTCTTGCCCACCGCCGCGTCGCTGCGCCACTGTGGGCGATGACGGAACAGATAATCGATGGCCACGGCCAGGTAGTTGTTCGGTTGCAGCAAACCATCGGGCGTGACGATGCCGTGGCGGTCGTGGTCGGGGTCGCAGGCGAAGGCCACATCGAACCGCTCGCGCAGACCAATCAGGCCCTGCATGGCATGGGGCGAGGATGGGTCCATGCGGATCTGGCCATCCCAGTCGACGGTCATGAAGCGGAACGTCGGATCGACCTCGGTGTTGACCACTTCCAGGTCCAGACGGTAGTGCTCGGCGATCGCCTGCCAGTAGCGCACCCCTGCCCCGCCCAATGGGTCGACACCCAGGCGCAGTTTGGCGTTGCGGATGACGTCGAAGTCGATGACGTTTTCAAGATCGGCCACATAGCGGCCCACATAGTCGTAACGCTGGGTGGTGGAGGCTTGCAGGGCCTGGGCATGGTCCATGCGCTTGACGCCGGCAAGACCTGCGGCCAGTAGCTCGTTGGCCTTGGCCTCGATCCACTTGGTCACGTCGCTGTCGGCCGGCCCCCCATTGGGGGGGTTGTACTTGAAACCGCCACTTTGCGGCGGGTTGTGCGACGGCGTGATGACCACGCCATCGGCCAGACCCTGCTGGCGGCCACGGTTGTGGCAGAGAATGGCGTGTGACACGGCCGGGGTCGGTGTGTACTCATCGTCCTTGGACAGCATCACCTGCACGCCATTGGCGGCCAGCACCTCCAAGGCGCTGGCTGCAGCTGGTGCCGACAGGGCATGGGTATCGGCGCCGACGAACAGCGGGCCATCGATGCCTTTTTCCTGGCGATAGAGGCAGATGGCCTGGGTGATCGCCAACACGTGATCTTCGTTGAAGCTCAGTTCCAGCGACGTGCCCCGGTGCCCTGAAGTGCCGAAGGCCACACGCTGGGCCGCCACTGCCGCGTCGGGACGGCCGGTGTAGTAGGCGGTGAGCAGGCGGGGAATATCGACCAGCACGCTGGCCGGAGCCGGCTTGCCTGCCAAAGGACTGAGCGTCATGCAAGAACCTCGAGATCAACAGGATGTTGGTGTTGGAACACGCAGTGTACTGGGAGTTGCAACGCCGTGCGATGGGGCCTGCGTGGATTATTCGCGAGCTGCCTGCCACCAGGAAGGGAACATCTGCTGCACCCTTGGCTCGGCGAAACGCTCGTCGATCAACAGCAACACGCCACGGTCCTGATCGCCGCGGATAACCCGGCCTGCGGCCTGGATCACCTTGCGCACGCCGGGGTAGAGATAGGCGTAGTCGAAGCCTGCGCCGAACTGACGTCCCAGACGCTGCTTGAACTGCTCGTTGACCGGGTTGACCTGGGGCAGCCCCAGGGTGGCGACGAACGCGCCAATCAAGCGGCTGCCAGGCAGGTCCACACCTTCGCCGAAAGCGCCACCCAGCACCGCGAAGCCAACCCCTTTGCCGTCAGGCACGAAACGCCCCAGAAACGCCTCGCGCGCGCCTTCGTCCATCCCCGGTGCCTGCTCCCACCGGGGGATCGCCGGATAACGCTTGGCCAGCAGCATCGCCACCTGGTCGAGGTATTCGAAGCTGCTGAAGAACGCCAGGTAGTTGCCTGGCTGGCGTCGATACTGCTCGGCGATCAACTCGACGATCGGTGCCAACGAGGCATGACGTTCCCGATAGCGGGTGGAAACCTCGCTGACGATGCGCACCGCTAACTGCTCTGCGCGAAACGGTGCCGCCACTTCCAGCCAGGCCGTGTCGCTCGGCATGCCGAGCAAGTCGGCATAGTAATGCCGTGGGCTCAGTGTGGCGGAGAATAGCGTGACGCTGCGCGCCGCCTGCATGCGCGGCCCCAGCAACCGCGCCGGCACCACGTTGCGCAGGCACAAAGTGGCCAGACGACGCTTGCGCGGGCCCGTGCGCAGGGTCACATCGAAGATGAAGTGCTCATCGAACAGTTCAGCGACCCGAGTGAACTGCAGGGCCTGGAAAAAAAACTGCAACAGCGCAGGATCCACCTCGCCAGGCACCTGCTCCAAGCGCTCCTGGATCAGGCCGATGCACTGCGCAAGGGCCCGCAGGAACGCCTCGGGCAGGCGGTCGAGTGCCTGGTAAGGGGCTTGCTGCGTCTTGTACAAGGCGTTCCACTGCCGGTTCAAACGCTCGAGGGCGCTGCCCATCCCAAGGGGTTTGCTCTGGCGCAGGCAGGCCAATTGGCCTTGGTCCAGGTTTGCGCTGTACATCCCCCGCCCACGCTCGACCAGGTTGTGCGCCTCGTCTACCAGTACCGCCACACGCCACTGGTTGGCTTGGGCCAGGGCATACAGCAAGGCATGGGCGTCGAAGTAATAGTTATAGTCAGCCACCAGCACATCGGCCCAACGCGCCATCTCCTGCCCCAGGTAGTAAGGGCAGATTTGGTGTGCTAGGGCCACCTCGCGAAGGCCAGCCTTGTCGAGCAGCGGTCGGCGCGCCGCCTCCTCGCGCGCGGCATGCAGGCGGTCATAGAGGCCCCTGGCCAATGGGCAGGACTCGCCATGGCAGGCACTGCCGGGGTGTTCGCACGCTTTGTCCCGGGCGATCAACTCCAGGGTCCGCAAGGCCGGCAGCGGCGTAGCATCGGTGATCTGGCGCAAAGCATCCAACGCCAGTGCCCGGCCTGGGGTCTTGGCGGTCAGGAAAAACACTTTGTCCAGTTGCTGGGGTGCCATGGCCTTGAGCAACGGGAACAAGGTCCCGAGGGTCTTGCCGATGCCAGTGCTGGCCTGGGCCATCAGGCAACGGCCGGTGCTCACCGCCTTGTACAGCGTCTCGGCCAACTGGCGCTGGCCCTGGCGAAATTGTGGATAGGGAAACCTCAAGGCCTGCAGATCCCGATCACGTTCGGCCAAGCGCTGCTGCTGGAACTGGGCCCACGCAAGAAAGCGCTGGCACTGAGTCTGGAAAAAGCATTGCAGGTCTGCGGCGGTGTGCTGTTCGCTGATCAACGTCTGGCGGTCGCTGTCCACGTCCAGGTAGACCAACGCGACGTCGATCGTTTCCAGCGCCCGGGCGTGGCACATCAGCCAGGCATAGACCTTGGCCTGCGCCCAATGCAACTGACGATGGTTGGGCGGCTGGCGGGCCAGGTCGCCTCGGTGGGTCTTGATCTCTTCCAGGCAATTGCGCGCCGGGTCATATCCGTCGGCGCGGCCACGCACGCGCAAGCCTTGGTACTGCCCCTCCAGTGCTACCTCAGCTTCGTAGCCTGCGTCCCGCCGGGCCACGACCCGACGGTGACCCGCGATACCTTCCTGGGCCGTGGGCGATGGCGTGAATCGCAGGTCCAAATCGCCCACCTTCGCGCTGAACTCGCACAGCGCCCGGACTGCCACGGTGTAGGTCATGCCGGCGTCTCGACCCAGCGTACATGGCACACCGCAACGGGCAGGCCGTGCTCACGGCAGAAATCGAGCCAGCGCACTTGGTTGTCCTGTAGCCGATCCCCAGGCCCCTTGACCTCGACCATGCGGTAACGGCCTTCGGCTGGCCAGAACTGGATCAGGTCAGGCATGCCCGCGCGATTGCTGCGAATGTCCTGCAAGAGGCGTACGAAACAGTGTTTGAGGTGAGCCGCAGGTATACAGGTCAGGGCCTGATCGAGCAGTTCGGGGGTGAGCATCGGCCAGAACACGAACGGCGATTGCAGCCCTTGTTTGGCGACGAAACAGTCCTGCATGGCCTGGCGGTAGCTGCCATCGTCGAGCCTACTCAGGCAGGCTTGGAACAAAGCCGCGCGCCGTTGCTGGAAGTCGCCGTCGTGCAGGTCTTGGGGCCCTGCCTGGAATGGGTGGAAGAAAGCGCCAGGCACCGGCGCGAAGATCGCGTCCCAGCACAGCAGGCCGAAGAGGCTGTTGAACAGGGTGTTTTCGACGTAATGGCAGGTGCTTGAACCTTCGGCCAGGTGCAACCGTACCGCCTCTTCGACACCATGGGCGGAGCGTGCCACTGGTAGCTGCAGCTCAATCAATGCCAGGTCCGTTGGGCGGCGGCGAGCTTGCGGCGGCCCGCCAAGCTTGCGTGCCAGACGTGGCAGCATACGCGCCAGGGCTTGTTGTTCCTGGGCATTGGCAGGCGAGGTGGCCAAGTCCAGTGCCATTGCCTGCGCCCGCTCCCACTGCTCGCTGCGCTCCAGTACCCGCACCTGGCGCACACGCGCCTCGGGGTGATCGCTGCGCGCATAGACCGCCAAGGCCTGGTCCCAGTCACCCCGGCGCTCGCACTGCTGGCCGATGCTGTACATCAGTCGCCCCCGTCGCCGTACCAACCACGGGTTGTCGCTGTGCAGGCCCTCCAGGGTCGCCAGCAACGAATCGGCGTCCTCTCCTTGCTCCAGCCGCTCGGCACATTGGTGCAACGCCATGGCCAGGTCGACCTCCGTGCGCTGGCGCAAGGCCCGCGAATCGGCGCACAGCGGCACCTGTTCATAACGCAACAAACCCAGATCGGCCAGCACGAACTCCGACCAGTCCTGATACAGGTTGCCGAAAAACAACAAACGCAAGCGGTCACACAACGGCTGCAGGCGCCAATGGAGGATACGTACAGGAGATTGCGCAAACCACTCAGCCAGCGGGCGGGGTGCAAGTGCGAGGGACTGCAATTGCGTGAGCAGTTCGCCCTTGGCTGCCCGAGGCCTGCTCAGTTGGGCGGCAAAGCACTGGGCCAGTTCCTGCTTGCGCAGTACATCGAACAATTGCTCCAGGGTCAGGACGGCATCGTCGCTGACCCACCCCAACGCCAGCAGCGGCTGCAGCGCCGCAGTACTATCACCAATTTCGGCGTAGTCGAGCCTGTCGCTGCGAAACAACTCCCCCTTGCGCATGACCATCCGCACCAGCAAGGCCTGGGCAGGCTCGGGCAACTGCTCGAACGCTTGCAGGAAGCCCTGCTCGGCCTCATCGAGCAGGTCAGCATAGCGCTGCTCGACCCAGGCCAACACCTGCCGGAAGTTATGCAGGTAATAAAGAGGGTCGTCGACGGAGTGGGCAATCACAGTGCGCGTTCAGTTGAGGAAACAGGCACTGGTTATACATACAGATCAAGCGCGGTGGCAAGTGCTACAGGTCGCCTCGCTGGCGAGGGCAGTGGCACTCGCCGGCAAAGCGCCGCTCAAGGCCGGTACATGAGGTAGGCTTCACCGCTGACTCGGATCATCGGGTGCGGCACGATAGTGCAGGTTTTGACAATCTTGAACCCGTGTCGCTCGTAGAAACGCCGGGCACCGGTGTTCGCGGCATAGTCGATCAAACTCAGGCCTTTGAGCCCTAACTGATCAGCGCGTTGCTGAGCCTGTTCAAGGAACCGTACACCCAGACCCTGGTTACGCCAGCCTTCACGAAGAGCCAAGCTCGAAACATAGAGGGTGTCGGGGACTTCCATATCGGCATAAGGCGCCAACACAGGATCAGTCGCCGGCGCAGGGTCTGGATCGTGATACATCGGATAGCTGTGCATCATGCCGATGACCTGCCCTTCGGCTTCAGCAATAAGGCAGTTCTGGTAGGAGAAATCTACGTTATCGCGGGCATAGCGGACAGTGCCGACATCGAGTAAATCCTGACCCGGTTCTGCTAACTGGCTCCAGATATAATCGGCTACCCCTTCGGAAGTTATTTGGAACAACTGGGCAATATCACGCGCATCCGAGCTGCGACCCGGACGAAATTCGACGGCCATGTAGAGGACTCCAAGGAAGTGTCGCTCTTTATAGCGTGGAGAAAAGCGTGTTTCAACAGCACCAATAAAAAGATATAACGGCCTTATTAACCGATATAAAAGCGCGTCGTACAAGGGCATTTATATGTCGCACCCGGACAATAAGAACTCTTAATTTACGCTTCACCTTCAACGTTGAACGCCTCCAAGACCCTTGTCGAAAAACGTACAAGGGGTGAATTCGTTCAACGTCCGACAAGCCCCCTTCCCAACCGACGCAACGCCTGTTCCAGGCCATCCCACGACTCTGCGCACCAGACCAGCAGCACATGCTGCGGGAAACTGCCCTTGAGCCCGAACAACTCTCCGGGAATGACGGACAAGGGGGTCCCCGCCACCGCTGCCAGGAGGACCTTCGTATCGATCGGCTGGTTCAGCCGCGCCCAGATTCCTCGCCCTCCATCAGGCCTGGCGAACGCCAGGTGCGTGCCCAGGCGCAATTCGATCCGGCTGCAAAGGTGCTCCATGCGAGCCTGGAGATCGAAGCGTAAGGCTGCCAGGCTCTCGTCGACCTCCCCTTTAGCGAAGGTATTCGCCACCGCGTGCTGACGCAGCGGTGGGAGCAAAAAGCCGCGTCGGACGATAGCTTCGTCGACGCCAGGTTGGCGACACAGCAAGTAGGCGTAAGGTGCTTCTGCGCCTATCGTGGCCTCCAGCGAGCCGAGTATCAGCAGGCGACTGGCGTCGATGCCATCGCGTAGCCGCGACGCCGGGGGGCCTGCGAAACAGTGATCGCTGTCCAGGTCATTCTCCAGTAACAACGCGGAATGCTCGGCAAGCAAACGGGCTAGCTGTTGCTGATCCTGCGCAGGCATAAGACGCCCCAGGGGCACGGACAGACAAGAAGGCATCACGACAAGCTGGACCGGCTCACGCTCCAGCAAACGTGCGAACGCGCGTATATCCAGCCCTCCATGAGCAGCCATCGGCGCTTCGAGCACGCGCATACCGGCCTGCTGCAAGCCATTCAGCAACCGCCAGCAGCAGGGGGTTGCCACCACGGCCGTTGCCCCTTGCAGATGCAGGGCGAGCAACAAGGTTTCAAGCAAGGCTTGCACATCCGTGGCCAAATGAACGTGCCGGGCATTCCAGCAATGGCCAGAGGCGCGGGTATAGCGGGTGGCCAGAGCGCTACGCAACAAGGCGCCGTTGCCCAAACGCCACGTCGCCTCACCACCCTGGCGCGAGAGACGTCGCTCATGGGCGAGCAAGGTACGTTCCAGCGTCCGGGGCGATGGCATTGGCAGGGGGAATGCCGGAAGAACCAGGGCGGCGTCCGCACCTGGCGAGTCCACCTCCCGCTCGGCGAAATTCACGAAGTACCCGGACTTGGGCACCGAGCGAACCCGGCCTTGCCGCTCCAACAGGCTATAGGCGCACTGCACGGTCGCCAGCGAAACCCGAAGGCGCCGGGCCAGGTCTCGCAAGGACGGCAAACGCCCCTGCTCTGCGTAATCGGCCTGGGCAATCAGGGCGTCCAGATAGCGATACACACCTTGATAGGCGAACTCCCCACGCGCCGAACGCCCCATCAGAGTGCCGCCTGGCGCACGATCGCAGGTGCCGTGTCCAGAGGCGACAACCACCGCAGCGCCGCATCTCGCCGTGTCAGATTGACCAGCACACGCCATGCCGATGGCTCGAGGTGACCGGCGTAGACCGCCTGCAACTGAGCCAGGCTCAGACCGCTGACATCCACCAACCAATGCTTGATGGTCTCGGGGCAAGGTTTGCCTTGCAGTGCCTTGTGCAGATACGGCAAAGCAACACGCATGCGCGGATGGTAGGCGTGCACGAAGTCCGTAAGCTTTTTACCTTGCCCGTTGAAGGGAGCGAACAGCAGGCATACCAGCTGGGTTTCATCGAGCCCCAGCGCCTGCAGGAATGACGCCCTGTCTTGTTGCTGCACCCGCAGCCACCAGCTCACTCGTGCATCCTTCTGGGACAGGTGCCCTTCTTGCCACCGGGACTGTCGCGCCAGCAGATGTGCATGCAAGCCCGCCAAGTTCTCTACCACGCTGGACGCTGTCCAGGCGCCCAACGGCGTATCGGGTACGCCGAGCACTTTTTGCGCGCCAAACATCGCGTCCAGGTGATGCGCCTCGCTCGCGGGACAAAGCAAGTCGTCCACCGTCAACATCTGGAGCGGTAGTTCAGGGGCCATTGCCGCAGGCATATCCAGACACCGGCCCAAGGGTGCCCCGACCCGCATATGCAAGCGGCTCAACCCTTCGGTCAACGTCGCAGCACATTGATGCACGTCGCCAAGCCCCTGGAATTCCCCAGCCAGGCGCAGCAGACGCCGCCCCCAGGCCATGACACGTCTGCGCTCACGATCTGGCAGGGCCGTGACCAACGCGCTGGCACCGCCGCTGTGGCCCAGCGCCCCGTGCAAGGCTCCAGCCAGTTGCAGATGCAGCCTGCAGCCCAGCAGGGCCTTGGGTGTGGCCTCAGTCAGGTGCCCGAACATCAACAATGCCTGCCGTGCTCCCGTCCAAGGCTGGACGGCTTGTGCCTGGCATGCGCTGAACGGCACCACCTTGTCGTCCTCCAGCATGAGCAGCTCTACCCGAGGGTCGTCCTGCATGAACAGCGCGCTGAAGAGACGCTCATGACTCAGCAGCGTCTCTGGATCGGGGGTGGGCAGGCAGCTCGCGACCACGCGCAACCGGAAGGTCTGGCCGCCACGCAGGGCCAGGCGCAACTGGGCTGCGCGCAGACTGGCCAGCAGATGCGCGCTGCGACGGTCGCCACCTTGCACCACCAGCAACTGGAATTCACCGATGTACTGCTCCCCGCCAGCGGCAATCGTCAAGCGCTGGACCAGCAATTGCAGCGAGGCCTGTTGTCCACGGGACATCTGATCGCACACACGGTCCAGTACCTGTTGGTAGATGGACTGCATGGCTTGGTCATGAAGACTGCTCATCGGAACACTCCCTGTTCTTCGTTGCGGTGTTTCAACGTAAAAGGCGGAACAAAAAAGGGGCTCACTTCAACTTTGCAGAACTTTCCTACAAAACTTTGGGAAGTACAAAAGTGCACCACCCGGCCCAATTCATTCCGCGCACTGGCGTACACACGCCATAGCCTCCCCAAGCCCATCCATTGCTCCTAGAAAACATCCGTACAAGGCCATTATCGAAGGTTGCATTACGAATAAAAGATACAGATCCGGGTAAAAAAACCATTCAGCCCCGTCCGCTTTAACCATTAAAGATCTGGACGCGATCGAGTGGTGCAAACAAATACTTCATTTATTGACTGTCAACTTTTATTTGTAAGATTAACGTTGATGCAATGTAGGATTTATCTCTAGGTAGAGCCAAATAAAAAGCCCGGACCAAAGGCCCGGGCTTTTTATTATTCGCACATGACAGATTGGGGTTAACCCATCGTCAAGACAATCCGCCCTCCACAGGGGCATTCATCCATCTCGCGGTGTGCTTCGACCACATGGGTGAAGGGATAGACCTTGCTGATCTGGGGTGTCAGCAACTGATCGGCCGTGAACTGGTTGATGTCACGCAACGCGCGATGCAAGGCAACCTGGTCCTGGGCAATGCCCAGCTCCGGCTTGCCGGTGAAATTGCCGATGCAGTGCACGTAGAACTGAATATTCTTCTGGAACGCCGCACAGGCCGGGAATGGCGTCTGGTTGCCGCCCTGCAAACCGTACAGCACTAGGCTGCCGCGCGGTGCCAGGACATCGCCCAGCAGTGACATCTGCGGCCCGCCCATACCATCCAGTACCATGTCGACACCGCGGCCATCGGTGTACTTGGCCACCTGCATGACCAGGTCCTGCTCTTCGGTGACGATCACCTTTTCGGCACCAAGGCTCAACAGGTACTCGCGCTGCTCTGGGTCCTTGGTGGCCGCGAACACCTTCAAACCCAAAGCTTTGCCCAGCTGCACGAAGGCAGGCCCCGCGCAATGGCTCGCATCAGTGACCAATGCGGTCTGGCCGGCCTTCGCACGGGCCAGGTCGACATAGGCAAAGTAGGCAATCAGAAGCGGCGTGTAATGCACACTGGCTTCGATCGGCGTCAGGATGTCTGGGTAGCGGGTGATCGCGGTGCGCGGCAGGACGATGACATCGCCATAGACCGGGTGTTCGTTGGCGCTGGTGGCGGGGAAGCTGGCTACTCGATCGCCCACGGCGATGTCCTCGACGCCCTCGCCGACCGCTGTCACCACCCCGGCCATTTCATGGCCGATGCCTGCTGGCAGGCGTGCCTGGGATGGCGCCAGGTTCTGCCGCCAGAGCACATCGTACCAACTGACGCCGATGGCCTCGACGCGGATCTGCACCTCGCCCATCGCAGGGGATGGCTCGGTCTGCTCTTCGCAGCGCAGAACGTCGGCAGCGCCGAACTTGTGGAAACGAATCATGCGGGACATCACATACCTCGCCTTCGTGAATCTCGTATTACCACGGACTTTATCCGGGCTTTTGCCGTTAGACCATCAGTGGCTATTAATAGTTGACATGCCTGTCATCGATTGGGCTCCTGGCAAATCCGTGCATTGGCCCCCGGAAATCGGTGCAGGGTACCAGCCTTTGGCCTTAAGATTCATCCCTGACCTACTTTAGGCCGAGCACTTCGATGAACCGTAACGACCTGCGCCGCGTAGACCTCAACCTGCTGATCGTGTTCGAGACACTCATGCACGAACGCAGCGTGACCCGTGCCGCCGAGAAGCTGTTCCTCGGCCAGCCGGCGATCAGTGCCGCCCTGTCGCGTCTGCGCACCCTCTTCGATGACCCGCTGTTCGTGCGTACCGGGCGCAGCATGGAGCCCTCGGCTCGAGCCCATGAGATCTTCGCTCTGCTCTCGCCGGCCCTGGACTCGATCTCCACGGCCGTCAGCCGCGCCGCCGACTTCGATCCGGCCACCAGTACCTCGGTGTTTCGCATAGGCCTCTCCGACGACGCCGAATTCGCGCTGCTGCCGCTGTTGCTCAAGCGAATTCGCGCCGAAGCGCCGGGCATCGTGCTGGTGGTGCGTCGGGTGAACTACCTGCTGATGCCTACGTTGCTCGCCTCCGGTGAGATCTCGGTGGGTGTGAGCTACACCAATGAATTGCCCGCCAACGCCAAACGCAAGATCCTGCGCCGCAGCCAACCCAAATTGCTGCGCGCCGACAGCATGCCGGGCAGCCTGAGCCTCGACGATTTCTGCGCACGGCCCCATGCCCTGGTGTCGTTCGCAGGCGATCTGTCCGGATTCATCGACGAAGCCCTCGAGCAGATCGGCCGCAAGCGTCATGTGGTCCTGGCCGTACCGCAGTTCAACGGCCTCGGCAGCCTGCTTGCCGGCACCGATATCGTCGCCACGGTCCCCGACTACACCGCCGACGCCCTGACCGCCGCCGGCGGCCTGCGCGCCGAAGACCTGCCTCTGGACGTGCGCACCTTCGAGCTGCACATGGCCTGGCGCGGCGCACAGGACAACGACCCAGCCGAGCGGTGGTTAAGGTCGCGGATACAGATGTTCTTCGGAGACCCAGATAGCCTGTGAGCGACTTCCACTCAGCTCCAATAAATCCAGCAAATTCAGCTAGATAGTCGAATTTTCAGTCCGTTGCCATCCGTCGCATTCCACTCATTTCCAACGTACCTGGGGGTATCGTTTGGGGTACTTTTCATTTGACTGAAAAACGATACCCCCAGATTATGCCTATCGATCCTGCGCCAGCCTTCCGGCGAAAACTCAGCGATGCCTTCCTCCGCACCGTGAGCGAACCTGGCAAGTATGCCGACGGCGAAGTGCCCGGCCTCTACTTGCAGGTCCAGGCCTCGCTCAAGCCGCACAAGCCCGCTTCCAAGTACTGGCGGATGAAGTACCGCCTGCACGGCAAAGAAAACGTGTACGCGATTGGCCGCTATCCCGACATCGGGTTGAAGGACGCGCGCGAACTGGCCCGCGCTGCACGCCGCGACGTGGCCAATCACACGGCCCCCCCTAAAGACGAAACGGGCCAAACTTCAGGCTCAGTTACTCAATGAAGAACGCACCTTCAGCTACGTCGCCGAACAATGGCTGGCCTTCAAATCCCCTGACCTGGTGAGCAAGTCCCTAAGGATTCTCCGGTCAAGTCAGCACAGGCCGTCTGACCTGTGCTGAAATAGCCCCCCGTACCACTGCCCTCTACAAGCCCTCCATCCCATGAGTCAGATGAGCTTTTCCGATTTCGAGTACGCCGGTAAGCGCAAGCAAACCCGTCGCGAGCGTTTCCTGGCCGAGATGGAACAGGTGGTGCAGTGGAGCGGTTTGGTGGCATTGATCGAGCCGCATTACCCAAAGGCCGGCGGTGGCCGCAGGCCGTACCCACTGGAAACTATGCTGCGTGTTCACCTGCTGCATAACTGGTTCTCGTTGAGCGACCCCGCCATGGAAGAGGCGCTGTACGAGATCACTTCGATGCGCCAGTTTGCTCACCTTACGCTCAGCGCTCCGATCCCCGAAGACACCACCATCATGAATTTCCGGCACCTGCTGGAGAAGCACCAACTGGCGTCGGGCATTCTGGAAACCATCAACAACTACCTGCGAGACAAGGGCCTGTCTTTGCGCCAGGGCACCATCGTCGACGCCACCATCATCCACGCGCCCAGTTCGACCAAGAACAAGGAAGGCAAGCGCGATCCTGAAATGCATCAAACGAAGAAGGGCAACCAATACTATTTCGGCATGAAGGCCCACATCGGCGCGGATGCTGAATCGGGTCTGGTGCATCACGTTCATGGCACCGCCGCGAACGTGGCCGACGTAACGGAAGTTGCACAACTGCTGCATGGCGCAGAGAACGTCGTCTGTGCCGACGCGGGCTACACCGGCGTTGAGAAAAGGCCAGAGCATGAAGGGCGGTCAGTGATCTGGCAGATTGCTGCGCGACGCAGCACCTACACGCACTTGAGCAAACGCAGCGTGCTTTACAAAGCCAAGCGCAAGATCGAAAAGGCCAAGGCGCAAGTGCGTGCGAAGGTGGAGCACCCGTGAGGGCAGAAAACCAAGGCTTTGCCTTGGTCATCCAATAATCAGCGGCTGGAAATCGGGCTTTTCGGCATCCCTAACCGCCCATTTCCGGTTGGTGAGCAACTTATTCGGAGTTTCCCTAATGGCGGGCTGCCACGAGTCGGCGTCGACCTGAGGCATATCCGAAATACAGCATCGCTACGCCTACCCCGCTAAGAAATATCTCAACGTGCGCATAGCCAATGACCGGCGTATAAAGCACCCCGACCAGCAACGGCCCGAGTGCGCCCAGGCCATAGCCGACGCCTTGCACCATGCTCGAAAGTTCTGCCGCAACCTGTGCGTTTGCCGAGCGCAGCACAATCATGGTGATGGCAATGGAAGTCAAGGCACCTTGCCCGATGCCTTGTACCCCGCCCCACAGCCATACCGTGTCGAGCGGCGCGGACAGGCAGCCGAGAAAACCGACCGTGGTGAGCACCACCACAACCACATTGAACCAGGATTGATTCGGCAAGCGTGTGGCTATCAGCGGCCCGAACAGACAAGCGACCATTTGTAGCAGGATTGAACTGGAGACGATAACGCTGGACTCCAGCGGTGTCATCCCCCGCCCATTCAGAAACGGGGCGAGCCAGCCGAACACGGTAAACGAATACATCGATTGCAGCACCATGAACAGCGTGAGTTGCCAGGCCAGCGCGCAGCGCCACACCCCTCGTACGCGCGGCGCAGCCTTGGGTGCCAGCGCACTGCCCTTGGGCAGTTGGAAAAGCCAGCAGGCACAGGCTGCCGCTGCCGGCACTGACCACAGCGCCAACGCCGTCGTCCAGCCACCGCCCAAGGTGCTTTGCAGCGCCAGGGTGAACCCTGCGGCAGTCGCCGCACCGCTCAACAGCGCCATGGAGTAGAGGCCGGCCATCAGCCCGGTGATCTTGGCGAAGTCGCGTTTGATAAGCCCAGGGAGCAATACGTTGATGATGGCGATGGCGCTGCCAATGACGATCGAACCGACCACCAGGCCGCTGACGTTCCCGGCGCCACGTATCAATAGCCCTACGGACAACGCCACCATCAATACCAATATCGTGCGCTCTGTGCCTATTTTGCGGGCAAGCCAGGGCGCCACGGGCGCGAACAACCCCAGGCAAAGTACAGGCAGCGTGGTAATTGCACTGGCGACGGCAGGCGTCAGGCCTAGGTCGCTGGATATATCGGCAAGCACAGCGCCGAGGCTTGGGTATGCAGTGCGAAGGTTGAAGGCTACGAGAATGATGCTGCAGGCGAAATAAAAAAGCCGCGAACCTTTGGCAATTTTGCCAGGTTGCCCTCCATGTCAGGATAGTTGTCGCCCGTCTCATTCGATGGAGGGCGTAGGACTGTCTCATGAAACAACGCCGTTATACCGCTGAGGAGAAAGCCTGGGCGTTGCAGCAAATGTCGGCGCCTTTCAGCCGTCCGGTCACAGAGTTGGCTAAGCAAACAGGCATTACTACTGTCACACTTCGGGCTTGGCGTAATGAAGCCAAGACCCAGGGAGTGCAAATGGCAGGAACAGGTAAACGCAATGGGCGCTGGAGCAGCGCTGACAAGTTCAGAGCTGTGCTTCAGACGGCTGCAATGAGCGAAGCAGAGATTTCAGAATACTGCCGAAGTGCAGGAATTCTGCCGTCGGATCTGGTGCTGTGGCGTACAGCTTGTGAGCAGGCGAATACTCCAACCCAGCAAGAACCCGTCAAAGATATCGCGTCGGTCAAGCGTATCGAGCAACTGGAGCGTGAGTTACGGCGTAAAGAAGCGGCTTTGGCAGAAACGGCGGCGTTGTTGGTACTGCGAAAAAAGGCCGATGCGATCTGGGGCAAGGACGAGGACGAATGACCAGTGCTGCAGATCGCACAACTGCCCTTCAGTTGATTGACGCCGCTGTAAGAGCAGGCGCTCGTCAAAGTGCTGCCTGTGAAGAGTTGGGACTCACTGAGCGCACGGTGCAACGATGGCGCCATCAACCTGAAGATGGGCGGCCTGGCGCAGCCCGCCCTGAGCCAGCCAACAAGCTCAGCGAACGTGAGCGCTTGGCCCTTTTGGATGCAGCCAATCGCCCTGATTGCGCCGACCTCACACCGCATGAAATCGTGCCGAAGTTGGCAGATGAAGGCCTCTACCTAGCCTCGGAATCGACATTTTACCGAGTGCTCAAGTCAGCGGGCCAAGCACACAGGCGTGGGCGTAGTCGAAGACCAAAGGCCAGACCACTCACGACCCATAGGGCGAGTGGGCCCAATCAGGTTTGGTGTTGGGACATCACTTGGTTACCGAGTACTGTCAAAGGACGTTTTTTCTATTGGTATATGGTCAAAGATATCTACAGCCGCAAGCTGGTCATGAATGAAGTACACGAGGCAGAAAGTGCTGAACATGCCAGTATCCTGCTGGAGCGCGCCTGCCTACGTGAAGGGATTCGCCCGGATACATTAGTGCTTCATTCAGACAATGGCAGTGCGATGAAGGGCGCGACAATGCTCGCTGCGCTACGTGACCTTGGTGTTCTGCCATCTTTCAGCCGCCCGCGGGTCAGCAACGACAACGCCTATGCCGAGGCTCTATTTCGAACAGCTAAGTACTGCTCACGGTGGCCCAGCGTGCCTTTTGGATCGCTCGATGAAGCTCGTATGTGGGTAATGCGGTTTGCTGCCTGGTACAACAATGAACATCGCCATAGCGCGCTCAAATATGTCACCCCCTCGCAGCGACATCATGGTCAAGATGGCGCTTCGCTGAGGCAGCGTGAACAGTTATACGAAGCAGCGCGGCGTCAGAATCCAGGACGATGGGCCCGAGATGTCCGTAACTGGAAATTGCCTAACCATGTGTACTTGAATCGCGAGCGAGATCCAGAGCAAAAGCGCACCGGTTAAACCAGGCACGACAACTACCTTGACGCGCACCGGTTGCGGCAGCCCCCGTTCATTGCGAGCGTGCGCTGTAGTGTACTCCACACATGTCCTCCTTGAACCTTGGGCATGGACAACGACATACTGATAAAAAAAGCCGCACAGTTTCCTGTGCGGCTTGCTCGGTTACTTCTTGATGATGTTGTGTTCTGGGCCGTATGGGAACTTGGTAATGTTTTCAGCGCCGTTTTCGTTGACGATCAGAATATCATGCTCGCGGTAACCACCCGCACCCGGCAGCCCTTCGGGCAGCATGATCATCGGCTCGATGGACACGACCATGCCAGGTTCCAGCACGGTGTCGATGTCTTCGCGCAGCTCAAGACCAGCTTCACGGCCGTAATAATGGCTCAGGGTGCCGAACGAATGGCCATAACCGAAGGTGCGGTATTGCAGCAGGTCGTGCTCGAGGAAAATCTCGTTCAACTGATGGGCAATATCGCTGCAACGCATGCCTGGCTTGATAAGCTTCAGGCCGGCCTCGTGGACCTTGACGTTGACCTCCCACAGGCGCAGGTGCTCATCGGAGCAATGGTCGAGGAACAACGTGCGCTCCAGCGCGGTGTAGTAACCGGCGATCATCGGGAAGCAGTTGAGGCTCAGAATGTCGCCCTTATTGACCTTGCGAGAGGTTACCGGGTTATGCGCGCCATCGGTGTTGATACCAGACTGGAACCAGGTCCAGGTGTCCATCAGTTCGGAATCGGGGAAAGTGCGGGCAATTTCACGGACCATGGCCTGGGTGGCATGCAGCGCCACTTCGTACTCAGGCACCTGGTCACGCAGAGCCTCAACCACCGCAGCACCACCGATATCGGCAACGCGGGCACCGTGACGAATGATGGCGTGTTCTTCAGCCGACTTGATCATGCGCATGCGCATGCATGGCGCGGCGACGTCCACCAGCTCGGCCTGGGGATAACGGCTGCCCAATTTGTCGCGGTTGGCCAGGTTCAAGTGGTCGAACTCGATCCCGATACGTCCGGCCTTGGGCAAGGCTTGTTGAATCGCGACAAAGTAGTTATCGCGCTGCCAGTCAGTGTAAATGATGTTTTCGGTGCCCACGGTACGCCGCCATGGCTGGCCACCGTCGATGTTAGCGCTGATCGACACCACGGCGTCCTGAGTCACCACCAGGGCATAAGGACGGCCAAACGAGCAATACAGGAAATCGCTGTAGTAGTTGATGTTGTGATAAGACGTGAAGACGGCGGCGTCGATATTGTTCTGGGCCAGATAGCTGCGCAACTTGGATTGGCGGTTGGCGTATTCCTGGTGCGAGAACGTCGGCTTAACTTTTTCGCCGTTTTGAATCTGTATTGTTTTCGGCATTTGCATGTCTTCACTCCTTGGTAGGTGATCAGTAGAGAGGCCCTGTTTTGGGTGCCACTGGAGATCATTCGAACAGATAAAAGGCGGCCTTTTTTGCGCGATTCCGACCCCTAGATGATCAGATCCGCCTTGCTGTAAACGCCGCTGTGGAAAGGACAATATTGCCCGCCACTGCCGTACAGGCCTCGCTGCGGCAAGAACAGGCAGCGGTATAGATGAGGGGGAATGAAGGAGAGGAAACGCGCGATGTCGCGCCCATTGCAGGCGCGGATCAAGATAATTATCGAGGCAGGTTCAGCTCTGGTAGCGGCTGAACACGCGCTACGGGGACAACCGGGCAACGCCGATCAATTCGGCCAATTCGCCGAAATCGAGCGTGCGGCAGGTCGGTTTGGTCAGCAGCGCCAGCGATTCGCGGACACTGTCGTCGGTACACAACTGCAATTCACTGCCAAGGCACAGAATCAGCACATCGAGGGGCTTGGCCTGGCTCAGTTGCACGGTGGCCGCCACGATGCCATTGTTGGCCTTCAGCGGCCGGCCCTCAAGGCTCAGTATCTGCCACTCGCAGACCACGCAGCGGGCCACGTCGTTGGCTTGGCGCAAGGGTTCCAGCGCAGCGGCCAAGGCATAGAAATCGAACCCTTCGGCCAGCAGGAAGCCAATACGCACGGCGCTGGCCAGGTTTTCGCTGGTTTCAGTCAATTGCTGCATATACTGCCTCCTTCGGGTCAACTGGGCGTGGGTACGTCTACAATTGTCCACGCTGCCGCCCCTGCGCAGATGTCAGATATCGACCTCTAATTGCCACGTAAAATCAGCGCCCGCGCATCGTCCCACCCGACATGCACCGTCTGCCCGCTCTTGAGCCCAAGTAGGTCGTAATCCTCGTACGGCTTCTGCACTTGCAGTTCCAGCCCGTTGGCGGCTTCCAGGTATATGTTGACCATTGACCCAATGAACTCCTCCCCCATCACGGCACACGCCAGGCGGCTGGCTGTGGTCGGTTGCGCGGCGAGGTTGATATGTTCGGCACTGATGCACAGGGTGACCTCTTCCCCTACCGCAACAGATCGGTCTTCGGGCAAGCGTGCCAGAAAGCGACCATGCGCCGAGTCCAGTTGCACCAGCCCGGTGTCGTCGAAGCCAAGCACAACGCCGCCAAGCATGTTCTTGCCGCCAATGAATTCAGCGACAAAACGGTTGTGCGGTTCGAAGAAAATATCCTTGGGCGTGCCAATCTGCTCAACCCGGCCACGGCTCATGATCACCACGCGGTCAGCCATGGCGAAGGCTTCGGATTGGCTGTGGGTAACATAGACGAAGGTGATGCCAAGGTCCTTCTGCAACCCAGTCAACACCGCCTGCATGCGCACGCTCAAGTGCGCATCGAGGGCACTGAGCGGTTCGTCCAGCAGCAGTATCGGGGGCTCGGTGACCAGTGAACGCGCCAGCGCCACCCGCTGCCGTTGCCCGCCAGAAAGCATGCTGATATCACGGTTGGAAAACTCGCCCAGGTCCAGGCGCTCTAGCCAGTGCAGGGCTTTTTTGCGCCGTTCAGCTTTGCCCATGCCGCGCATGCGCAAACCAAACTCGACGTTTTCAAGCACGCTCAGAAAGGGGAACAGCGCCAGGTTCTGCCACACCAGCGGGGTGTCCCTTTGCCAGGAATACAGGTCGTTGATGCGCTCGCCGTTCAAGCGAATTTCACCGCTGCTGGGCTTGTCGAGCCCGGCAAGCATGCGCAGCGTGGTGGTTTTACCACAGCCACTAGAGCCCATGATCGCGACGAACTCGCCCTTGTAGATTTCCAGGTTCATCGGTTCGACAGCGACGTAACTGCCGAAGTGTTTGGTCACGTTATCAAATACCACTAACGGTTGAGTCATGGGGAGCTCCTGCGTCGGCATGGGATGTTCAGCTTTTTTTGCCGTCAGCCGGTTTCTTCTGCCGGCGCATGAGCAAAACCTGGGCAACGATCGTCAGCGTGATCGTGGTGATGAAAACGATCGTGCCTATCGCATTGATGGTCGGGCTGACCTGCCCTTGCAAAGTATTGAGGATGCGTACCGGGACTGTTTCGTTAAGGCCCGAAACGAACCAGGCCACCGCGAACTCGTCGAACGACACGGCCATGGTCACGAACAGTGCGGCGAAAATGCTCGGGGCGGTGAACGGCAGGATCACGTAGCGCATGGCCTGCCATTGGCTGGCGCTCAGGTTCCAGGCGGCGGCCTCCAGTTGCGGGTCCATCTGCGCCAGGCGCATGCGAATCACCGCCATGGCGAAGGGTGAGCACATGACGATGTGGCAGATCATGACGGCATACAGCTCGCCGGACAGGCCGATTCGCGACAAGAAAGCTAGCATCGCCAGGCCCAGAATCACCACCGGAATGGTAGGAGGCAGCAGTGCCAATGCCATGTACACCGACTTGCCAAAAAAGTGATAACGAAAGTCGGTATAGGCGGCAGTGAAGCCCAGCAGCGTGGAAACCAGCGATACCACCACACCGACGACCAGGCTGTTGTTGAAGGCTTGCCAGACTTGCGGGTCGACGGCAATCGCTTCGTACCAGCGCAAACTGAAGCCACCCAGGGGCAAGGATGGGAAGCGGTCGACGTTGAAGGAAAACACGAAGCTGCCAATGATCGGCGTGAGGATGAACAAGAACACCAGCACGACAAAGCTGCGCAACATGAAGTTGATGACACGGTGTTCGTTCATGCGCGCCTCCTGTAGGCGTAGCGAACCATCAGGAACGCCGTGGCCAGTAAGGTCACGATCATCGTCGTGGCAATAACCGCCGCGCGTGGCCATTGCTGCCCCGATTTGGTCGTGTCGGTAATCAGGGTGCTCAAGGTTGGTGGTTGGCCGCCCCCCAGATAGAGCGGGCTGACAAAGTCACCGAAGGTCATGATGAAACAGAACAGTGCGGCGATGACGATGCCGACCCGCGCCGATGGAATCACCACCCCAAATACCGTGCGCAGACGGCCCGCGCGCAAGTTGTGGGCAGCTTCGATCAGCGTGCGGTCGATGTACATGAGGCTGAACAACTGCAGCAACACCACCAGCGGCAGGCACAGGGTGAAGTAACCCACATAGCTACCAAAGCTGGTATTGAGCAAGGGCAACGGCCCAATCCCCAGCAACGCCAGGGCGCTATTGAGCAGCCCCTGGTCACTGAGAAAGACTTGCCAGGAATAGGTGCGCACCAGGTAACTGGTAAAAAATGGCGTGATCAACAACAGCACCAACCATTGCCGGGTCGATTCGCGGAACTTGAAGGCAATGGTATAGGCGCACGGAAAGGCTACGGCACTGATCAGCACACTGGCCCCCGCCGCCATCGCCCAGGTGTGCAAGTAGGCATCCCAGAAGTACTCGCGGCTGAACAGGTACTTCCAGTTCAGCCACTCGAACGCAGGGACCATGCGAAAGTTGCGCACCAGCCAAAAACTGATGGTCAGGAGAAACAGCAAGGGCGCTACAAAAAACAGTAACTGCCAGACCAGTATCGGCAGCGACAGGATCAGCCCATACCCCGGTAAGCGCCAGGTGCGCTTGCCGAGCTGCCCACGCGTGCGTGCAGGCTCCTCACTGGCGGGTAGTGGGGGCGATAGCTTGTTCGAAATCATTACGCCGCTCCTGTGTTGGCGCCATCAAGCGCCCTTGTACTGCGACCAGAAGTCGTTCCAGTCCTCCAGGCTCTGCTGCACGGGGAGCGCGCGATACTGAATACGCCCCTCGCGGATGTCGTCCATGACATTGCGCTGGCCTAGTACCATGCCTTGGCGTCTGGCTTCGGCAAGGTCGGTCTTGTTCAGCAACTCCCAGCCGCGCTTATTGGGAATCAGCGCCGGGTAAGCCTCCATCTTCGCCGACTTCACCTGGCCTTCAGGGGAGGTGATGTATTGAATGAACTTCTTCGCAAGTTCCGGGCTGCGGGCTTTCTTGGCGATGCAATACGACTCGGTCCATTGCAGGCCGCCCTCCTCGGGTATCACTGTTTTTACCGGTGCCCCGGCACGCTGCAAGACCCCGGTAATCCAGTCGCCAATGCCACACATCGCGTGGATCTGGCCGTTTTTCAGGGAGGAGAAGGTACCGCCATAATCGAAGAACCCGGCCACTTGTCCGCGTAGGCTCATGGTTTTGTCCTGGAGCCTCTTCCAGTGCGCCGCGTCGATGTCGTAGGGCAGCCTGTTGCCATTGAGCAAACTGATCTGCCCCAGGTTTGGCAGGTGCCAGTCGAAGTGGCCGACCTTGCCCTTGAGGCTATCGTCCCAGAACACCTGGTAGCTTTTCGCCTTGGACTCCGGCAGCAACTGGGTATTGAAGGCGATACCGAGAAAGCCGAAGCGGACCATGACCGAATACAGTTCATCGCCCTGCCAGTGCCCTGGAAAGTGCTGAAACTCTGGGTAGAAGTCATCGAAGGGATAATCGGCAGGGTCCAGTCGCTCGATATAGTTGGCGGCGTTGAGTTGTTGCACATACTCGGCATCCGACAGGATCAGGTCGAAGGTGCCCGGTGGTGACTGCGAAATGAGCCCCAGCATGTTATCGCCGCCGGTGTAGTACTTGGCCCGCACCTTGACCCCATGCTCGCGCTCGAAATCCGCGACGATGTCGGGCGCGGCGTGGCCTGCCCACGCCAGTATCACCAGTTCTTTTTCGGCTGCGCCAAAGGTTCTGTTCGGAAGTACCCCGGAGAGCGCTGCCACACCGGCCAAAATGCTGCTGTTCTTGATGAATGTACGGCGTGAAAAATCGGCGCGACGCGTCATGAAGATACCCTCGGTAATCAAAAGTGCCTTGGCTCAGCCGCGCTTTCGCCTCGCTTCCCCAAGGTTTTCACCGCCTGTGTGATTACCGATTGCAGCAGATTGCCATCAGGGCAAGTTGCGTTTTTCCGACCTGTAATTTGTCAAATTCGCCCCCTGCCCCAGCCGACCCACCTGGATCGCAGGTCCGTCAGCATTTGTCAAATTCAGGTCGGGAACTGACAAGTGAATGTCGTTGTGATCTGATCAAATCGTTGCAGGTATTGGCTCACTGCAAACGGACTACTTCAACGAATACAAGAATATAGAGAGATAACCGATGAACGAAAGCGTAGTGGTTGGCGAACTCACCTGGCCTGAGTACGCACAGAAGGTAGCTTCCGGCAGCACGATTTTCTTGCCGGTGGGCGCCTTGGAGCAGCACGGTCATCACATGTGCATGGAGGTGGATGTGCTATTGCCTACCGCCCTGTGCAAGGCAGTAGCGCGAGAAGTCGACGGCTTGGTGTTGCCCGCCTTGGCCTATGGCTACAAGTCACAGCAGAAGTCGGGAGGCGGTAACCACTTTCCCGGCACCACCAGCCTGGATGGCGCAACGCTGACCCATACCATCCAGGACATCATCCGCGAACTCGCTCGGCATGGGGCGCGCAAGCTGGTCTTGATGAATGGCCATTATGAAAACTCGATGTTCATCGTCGAAGGCATCGACCTGGCGCTGCGCGAACTGCGTTATGGCGGTATCACCGATTTCAAGGTGGTCGTTCTGTCCTACTGGGACTTCGTCAATGCGCCGGCGGTCATCCAAGAGCTCTACCCCGAAGGTTTCCTAGGCTGGGACATCGAACACGGTGGCGTTTTCGAAACTTCACTGATGCTGGCCTTGCACCCTGAAAAGGTCGACCTGAGCCGCGCCGTCGACCACCCTCCGGCAAAATTCCCACCTTACGATGTCTTCCCCATCATCCCTGAACGCACTCCCACCTGCGGAACGCTTTCCTCACCCAAGGGCGCCAGCCGAGAAAAAGGCGAGTTGATTCTGCGGGTTTGCGTTGAGGGCATCAGCAGCGCTGTGCGGGAGGCCTTCGACCTGCAGAAATAGCACCAGCCTCCAGCCCAGAGCACCACCGCCGTTCGCAGTTCACCCTCCTTCAAGAATAAAAAGGGTAATTAGCATGTCCAGCAACTCAACTCTGGCCCCCGGCCTCAAGCAGCGCCACGTCACCATGTTGTCAATCGCCGGCGCTATTGGCGCCGGCCTCTTCATCGGCTCGGGGCATGCCATTGCTGCAGCCGGTCCTGCGGCAATTCTCGCGTACATCATGTCTGGCACACTGGTCGTTCTGGTCATGCGCATGCTCGGAGAAATGGCGGTGGCCTCGCCCGATACGGGCTCATTCTCCACCTACGCCGAGCGGGCAATGGGACGTACGGCAGGCTTTACCATCGGTTGGCTGTACTGGTGGTTCTGGGTGCTGGTCATTCCAATCGAAGCCATTGCGGCAGCGGCCATTCTGCATGCCTGGTTCCCCGCGATAGAAACCTGGGAATTCGCACTGGCGGTGACCGGTTTGCTGACCGTGACCAACCTGTTCAGTGTGGCGCGCTACGGTGAATTCGAGTTCTGGTTTGCGATGCTCAAGGTTATCGCGGTGCTGGGGTTCATTGCTCTGGGTGCATTGGCACTGACAGGCGCGTTGCCCGATGTTTCAGTCAGCGGCGTGGTCAACCTGAGCAATGAGTTCGGTGGTTTCATGCCCAACGGCATGACCGCTGTCATCGGTGCCATGCTCACCACCGTGTTCAGTTTCATGGGAACCGAAATTGTCACCATTGCCGCCGCCGAGTCGAAAAACCCCTCCAAGCAAATCACCCGTGCCACCAATTCCGTGGTGTGGCGAATGGGGATCTTCTACATCATCTCGGTGTTCCTGATCATCTCCATCGTGCCCTGGAACGACCCCATGCTGGTGCAGGTCGGCTCCTATCAACGGGCCCTTGAGCTGATGAACATCCCGCACGCCAAGATGATCGTCGATATCGTCGTGCTGATTGCCGTTGCCAGTTGCCTCAACTCGGCCATCTACACCGCATCGCGCATGGTCTATTCGCTGAGCAAGCGCGGCGACGGCCCTCGCGTTCTGCAGCGCACCTCAGCGGCGGGCGTGCCAGTGATTGCAGTGCTGGCCAGTACCGCAGTGGGCTTCTTGACCACAGCACTCAATTACTTTGCTCCCGACGAGGTGTTTTCCTTCCTGCTGGCAAGTTCGGGGGCGGTAGCGCTTCTGGTCTATCTGGCAATCGCTGTTTCGCAATTGGTTCTGCGTAAACGGATGGATAGCCAAGGTACTGCGCTGGACTTCAAGATGTGGCTGTTCCCCTGGCTCAGCTACCTGGTCATCTTCTCCATCATCAGTATCTTGACGATGATGCTGATGATGCCAGGGCATCGAATGGAAGTGGTGGCAACCGGTGCGCTGGCGTTGTCCATCGTCTGCATGAGCGCCATTTTCTCGTCTAGAAAGAGCACTTCGGCCACGGTGGCGAGCAAGCCTGCCTGACCAGGCCAACTCATTACCTACCCTGCGAAGGCGTTACTTTCGCAGGGTTTTTTGCTTTTCGCCGGGCACCTCCCAATGCTAAGGCACTGCGTGTACTATCACTCGGATAAATGCATCAACCTAAACATAATGAATTGCCGATTTACGACAAACAGACGCAGAGCACGTCATTTTTGCATTCAAGGAGTCATATTGATGGGTACGTTGAAATCCTCGCCGTCGGCACCGGCATACCCTGTCAATGATGCCCCGCCGCTGAAGGTCGTCGGTTTCCTGGTCATTCCCAATTTCACCACCATTGGCTTCGCCTCGGCGGTGGAAACCTTGCGCATGGCCAACCTGGCAGCACGCAAAACCATGTTCCAGACCCTGATCATTGCAGCCGACATGGAGCCAGTGAGTGCCAGCAACGGCATGCGAATCCTGCCCGATTTCAGTATCAAGGATGCCCCAAAGCTGGACATGCTGTTCGTGGTGGGCCCAAACCCGATAGTCTCCGACCACAATACCCGCCCCATCCTCAACTGGCTTCGCAAGTTGGCACATGACCAGGTACCATTGGGCGGAATTTGCACAGGCAGCCATTTGCTAGCGCGCGCCAATCTGCTCACGGGTTATCGATGCACCATCCACTGGGAAGATATCGAGGCGCTAAAAGAGCGATTTCCCGGCATTATCATTTCCAACCAACTGTTCGAGCTTGACCGTGACCGTTTCACGAGCTCCGGCGGCGTGGCCTCCATGGACATGATCCTACAACTGATTGCCCGAGAACCTGGCGGACGGGACATTGCCAGTCATGCGGCTGAACTGCTGTTATGTGATCGAGTACGTGGTTCGCAAGAGCGCCAGCGCGTGCCTTTGCGGCAAAAGCTCGGCACTTCTCAGCCAAAACTCAGTCAGATTGTTACAATCATGGAAGCCAACCTTGAAGACCCGATGACCTTGGAAGAGCTTGCAGAACTGAATGAGATCTCGGTTCGGCAAATGGAGCGTTTATTCCACAAGCATCTTCAAAACACACCGAGTCAGTATTACTTGGAACTACGCCTGACACGGGCTAGGCAACTATTGCTACACAGTGAATCCCAAGTGCGTGATATCGCCCTCGCCTGTGGTTTCATTTCGCCAGCACACTTCTCAAAGTGCTACAGTCGTTTCTTTGGTGTCTCACCAATCGGCGAACGGAAAAAGGTAGTCTCTTCACTTCACTGAACAACCCTGTCGTTAGTTTTCGTGGCGCGGTCCAGGATTTCCTCGCCATGCTCCCCTCAGCTAGCCCGCAATGTGAGGGCATCCAAGTGTATGTGCGCTCCACGAGGGCGCCACCACAATTCTGCAGGGGAATCTCGGTCATTCCGCACAGTTTTGGACCATCACTTGGATCTGGCTAGATGTCATGCCATTCAGGACGAAGCGGACTACGCTTGCTACGCAGGCGCGCATTGATTACGTGAGCGCCGCACTTGAGTCATATGCATCAGGGCCGTGTCGATCAGGTGGGTCACAAACACCAACTTCAGCGGAGAGGGCTGCTCGATCAGCGACAAGCCTAACTGTTCAGCACGAGCGATCACTGCAGACGAGATGCACTGGGGAAACGGGCCTCCAGTAAGAACCACCATCCCGGCAATACCCAACACAGCACCAGTCTCGACTAAAGTGAGTAGCTTGCGTTCGTCACATAGGTAATTGATTTCCGAAATAAATACTAGTTCGCCGCCCATTTTACACGCGGTGATACCCTCATTTCCCGCCACGTAGGACCAGCATACTCGCCGTTGCAAGTAAAGCTCGCCTGCGCGGACCCTCATGTCTTCCAAGCCGGGCAGGTTCAAGACCTCACTCAGAGTCAAGCTCATGGCTCGACACCCGCCAGGCTCTGCATCTGACGCCCTCTAACTGGCTCGCACATGAGAATGTCGGGCTGTACCACGGCGTCACTGCTCGCCGAAGATATCAACTTTAGAAATTGAAAGGACATGCCAGTACTGCTCCTACGCCATGACCGAATTGCGCATGCGGTTAAGTCTCAGCAAGTTCATCGACGACCATGCCGGGGACTGGTAATAGAGATGCTACCTGAAATCGTTCATGATCACTCCCTCAAACGGCGAGATGACTGCGATCAACAGCACCAAGTATCGAGATGCCCTCCCGTACATTCCATCTACTCTCACGACTTTGGAGATAATCCCATCAAGCTTCATGCACTCGACGACCACGCGGACGTATGACCAAGTTTCCGGTGGAGTGATGCTCACCCCCTATCCAAACGTTACAGCTTAGGTTCTGTCTGAAAAAAGGTGTCGTAGACACCGCATGACACAAGCCAGCGACACCATCGCGCTATAGCTTTTTGCGAGCTTGTCGAAACGAGTCACGACTCGGCGGTTCTCTTTCAACCAACCGAACATGCGCTCGATCACATTACGCTGGCGGTACTTGGGACGATCAAACAGTCGGGATAGTCCAGGCTTGGGTTTACGCTTCATTGAACGCAAAGGAATAACCGGTCGCATGCGATACCGGTCACAAAAACGTCGCAGCGCATCAGCGTCGTAGCCCTTGTCGGCCAAAAGCCAGCGGCAGCGCTTGCGAGGTCGCCCACGTTTGCTCGTCGGGATGCAGACATCGTCCAGCAATGGCTGCGCGTAGCTAATATCGCTGGCTTGACCGCCAGAAAGGAGAAAGCGCAGTGGTACGCCGTTGGCGTCGCAGAGCATATGAATCTTGGTGGTGAGGCCACCACGACTGCGGCCTAGAGCGTGATCGGCGGGTTCATCATGGCCCCTTTTTTACCTGCACCTGCTGAAGCGCGGGTAGCACGAACAGCAGCCGAATCGATCATCCAGGTCTGTAGGTCAATGGGCCCTTGATCATTGAGTTTGAGATGTAACCGCTTGAGCATCTGATCAAATGTTCCCCGATTTCGCCAAACTCGGAATCGGTGATACACCGTCCGCCAAGGCCCAAAACACTCGGGCATGTCACGCCAGGCAGCGCCTGAGCGCAACAACCACAGCACGCCATCGAGCATCAGGCGATCACTTGCTCGCGGTCTGCCTCTGGTGTGGGTTGGGGTGAAGAGATCCGCAACCACATCCCATGCTTCATCCGAAAGTTCGTAGCGCTTGGCCATCACAGGATTCCTTTCCATAGATGGCTGAAAACCTTACAAAATCTCAGCGTTCGTGGCTCGGGAGTTGGGTTTCTCCGAATTTCAGACAGAACCTAGTACGCGAATAGATCATTTGTCCGCCCCCGCCAGGCCGCAGTCTTGGTCTGCACTCGGCCTGGGCCGAGTGCCCTTTATGGACGGTCAGGTTTCATTTCCAACGATGCTCTTAAGCACAGAGACCCGGTGACTGCCAGCTGGGTCGTGATCAGCACACCCGCCACACCCTAAACTTTCCGAGATCACAACAATGAAAAGAAAGAATCGTATTGCTTTGGTGGCTCTTGCATTGACACTCGGCACCACCTCGTCCTGGGCCAAGGAAGCACCGTCATGCCAGACCCTGCGCATGGCTGACGTCGGCTGGGTGGACAATGCTGCGGTCAACGGCCTGTCCATGGCGGTGGCCAAGGGGCTGGGCTACCAGACGAAGGTCTCCACCCTGAGTCTGCCGATCATCCTGGCTTCCTGCAGGATAAGAGTATCGATGTCTTCCTTGACTACTGGTCGCCGGCTTCTGATCCGATGTTCCAGCCGGCGATCACCAAGAAAAGCGTCACCCTGGTGGAGGAACCCAACCTGGTCGGCGCCAAGTTCACCCTGGCGGTGCCGAGCTACCTGGCCGCAGACGGTCTCAAGGACATGAGCGACGTCGCCCGCTACAAGAGTCAGCTCAAGGGCAAGATCTACGGCATCGAGTCCGGCGCTGGCGGCAACAAGTTGATCAAGACCATGATCAAAGAGAACCGCTACAACCTCGGTGACTTCGAACTGGTGGAGTCCAGCGAGGCGGCCATGCGCCTGCAAGTCGCGCGGGCGATCCGTAATAAGGATCCGATCATTTTCCTCGGCTGGGCGCCGCACCCGATGAACCTGCAGTTCGAGATGACCTACCTCAGCGGTGCCGACGACCTGTGGGGCCCGAATGGGGGCGCAGCCAAGGTGTACACGGTGATGGCCAACGACTACCAGACGCGCTGCCCGAACGCCGCCAAGCTGGTGAGCAATATGAGGTTCGACATCGAGATGGCGTCTCACATGATGGAGAAGATTATGGACAAGGAGCTGGCCGTGGACGCGGCCAAGGAGCTGATCGCCAAGAACCTGCAGTGGCTGGACACCTGGCTGGAGGGCGTGACCACTTTTGACGGTAAAGATGCCAAGGCTGCGGTCATGAGCTACCTGCAGCAGTGACCGGCTGAGCGCCACTGATCTTGCAATCGAAAACGCCGGCGCACTCGGCGCCGGTTTTCCATACCCCAAGATCTTATTGCCCATAGAGGCCCCCTCTATTGATTGAGGCACGGTGACAGGTCGGTGGGGGGGCAGTGGCGCAGCTGGAAATAGAAGGCCGCCTTTTCATAGGCCTCTGCGAAACGACACGCGCCCCACTTTGTTTCTGCACGTAACACCTCTGGGCTTTTTTTGGTGCAGGTCGTAAGGCGAAGCAGGTTTACGCGCCACAAATTACGATATTGGCACGGATATTGTAATAACCACTTGCATCGATTGTTGAACAATCATCAGTGGAGCGTCCCCCTATGTCACGCGCAGCAGCCTTCACCCTCGCCCTCGTTCTTGTCACTACCGCACACGCCGCCGACGGCACCTTGCAGCCCGAGCACCTGAGTATCGGCTCGGACTTGACCTACCCACCTTACACGTACCTTGCCCAGGGTAAGCCAGCCGGCTTCGACCCTGAGTTCATGACCCTGCTCGGTCGGCAGCTCAAGCTCACGCCGCAATTCCATGACACCCGCTTCGCCAACCTTGTAATGGGTGTGAATGCACGCCGTTTCGATGTGGTCGCCTCAGCCCTGTACGTCACCCCCGAGCGCGCCGCCCAAGTTGACTTCGTGCCCTACCTGAAAAGTGGCGCCTCGCTGATGGTGCGTACCGACGATAGTTTCCGCCCGCAAAGCCCCGAAGACCTGTGCGGCAAACGCGTCGGCTCGATCAAGGGCGGTTCGTGGATTCCCAAGCTGATGGCTCTGTCCAAAAACTACTGCCAAGCCAACGGCCAGGCGCCGATCGACTCCCGCGAGTTCCCGACCTCCCCTGAAGCCGCTCAGGCTCTGCTAGCTAAGGCCGTGGACGTGCAGTTCGAAGACGCCGCCGTGGCCGCCATCACCGCTGACAAACTCAAGGGCCGTGTCACCCTCAGCTCACAGACGCTGATCTACCCAGTGGTCATCGGCCTTGCCGTACGTAAGGGCAACGACGCGCTGCTCAAGCAAATCGATCACGGCCTGGCCGCCATGAAAGCAAGCGGCGACTACCAGGCTTTGCTCAGCCGGTACAACCTGGGCGAACCCACCCCAACCGACATTGCCCAAGCCCTGGGCAAAGCCCCTGAAGCGGTTTCGCAGTAATCCGGAGTACACAGCATGCAATTTGATTGGCATTACACCGCAAGCCTGCTGGTCAACGGTGACTTCTGGAAGGCGGTCGGCACGGTCGTCGAACTGAGCGTCGAAACCTGGCTGGCAGGCATCGTGCTTGGCTTTATCCTGGCCCTGGCCCGACAGTCGCGCCACCGCGCCGTCAACCGCGCCGCAGCGCTGTACATCTGGTTCTTCCGCAGCCTTCCGCTGTTGGTGCTGTTGATCTTCGTCTACAACCTGCCCCAGGTTTTCCCAGCGACCAGCGTGCTGCTCTCCAATCCCTATGCGGCAGGCCTTATCGCCTTGGTGCTGAGCGAAGCGGCGTATATCGCGGAAATTCATCGGGGCGGACTGATGGCCGTGGCCAAAGGCCAACTCGAGGCTGGAAAGGCACTGGGTATTGGCTACACAGGCACTCAGCGATTGATCGTGATCCCTCAGGCGCTTCGGGTGGCGCTGCCGACCCTGGCCAATGAATACATCACCATCGTCAAGCTGACGTCACTGGTATCGGTGATCTCGCTGTCGGAGATCCTGCTGGTGGGCCAACAGCTCTATACCCAGAATTTTCTGGTAATGGAAACCATGCTGGCGGTCGCGTTCTACTACGTGCTGATCGTTACGGTGTTCAGCTACCTGCTCAAACGCCTGGAACGCCACTTGGACGTCAGCCAGCGTACCCCTCGCCCCGTCCCGGACAGCCACGCCCTCCTGCCGTCCACCCCTACAGCCCCGTGCCAAGGCGATTTCGCACTGCGCGTATTGGGAGCACGCAAGCACTACGGCGAGCTGGAGGTGCTCAAGGGTATCGACCTGGACATCCGCTTCGGCGAGGTAGTGTCTATCATCGGCCCGTCAGGCTCCGGCAAGACCACTCTCATCCGCACCCTCAACGGCTTGGAAAGCCTCGACCGCGGCCAGGTCGAACTGTGCGGTGCGCCGTTCCTGCGCGGTCGCCTGGAAGACGGCGGCAGCTTGTCCAGCCGCTTGCACTTGGAAGGCATCGTCCAGGTCGGAATGGTGTTCCAGGGGTTCAACCTGTTCCCGCACAAGACGGTACTTGAGAATGTCGTGCTCGCGCCCCGCCATCACGGCCACGCCAATGAGGCCGAACTGCGCACCCTGGGCCTCTCGCTGCTCGCCAAGGTGGGATTGCGGGATCACGCTGGCAAGTACCCACACCAACTCTCCGGCGGCCAGCAACAGCGCGTGGCCATTGCACGGGCGCTGGCCATGCGCCCGCGAGTGATGCTGTTCGACGAGCCCACCTCGGCCCTCGATCCGGAACTGGTAGGCGACGTGCTCAAGGTGATCGAAGAGCTGGCCCGCGAAGGCATGACCATGGTTATCGTCACTCACGAAATGAAGTTTGCCTTCCAAGTCTCCGACCGCGTGGTGTTCATGGAGCGCGGGCAAATCGTCCAGGCCGGTGCCCCGCGCGACCTGCTCGACAACCGCAGCGAACGCATGGGTCGCTTCTTGAAGGACGTACAGCTGGCATGAACAACAAACTCCCCACAGAGCAAGTACTTTCGCTGGCGGACCAGGTGGCCTGCGAACTGCGCGAGGACATCATCGGTGGGCGCTTGCTGCCCGGTATGGCCCTGATTGAGGCCGATCTGACTCACCGTTACAGCGCTTCGCGTAACACCGTGCGAGAGGCCCTGCACCAACTCGGCAGGGAGGGACTGACTAGCTACGTGCGCAACAAGGGCGTGATGGTCCGCCGCATGGGTCTGGCTGAAGTGCGCGACCTGTTCCTGGTGCGCCGCACTCTGGAGATCCAGGCCATCCTGGGCAGCAAGCCGCTGCGGGAGTACCAGTCCGACTCGATGCTCGGCGCTATCGAGGCAGCCGAGCTGGCCCGCGACCGCGAAGATTGGCAGGCTTTTGGCACCCACAGCCTGCGCTTTCACCAGCACATCGTCGGGCTGTTACGCAGCCCGCTGCTGGACGCTTTCTTCACCAACATCGCCGCACAGATGCGCCTGGTATTCGCCGTCGCCCCTAACGAAGAAAACTTCCAGCGCCCATGGCTGGAACGAGACTGCGAGATCCACGACCTACTTGCTGCTGGCCGCCGCCATGAGGCAGCCGAAGCCATGACTCGTTACTTAGACGATTCCGAGCATGCCCTGCTCGACCTACTGAGCCACCCTGCCCGTGACTAACCCGCGGACATGGCCACGCACACCCCAAAGGAGAAGCGCATGAAGCCCACACCTCTATCCAAAGCCCCGAATGACGCTGCACAGCGCAAGTCAATCAAGCCGGTACTCTGCTACCCGGTCGAGACGTTACCCCGTCCGGACATTAGTACTTATCGCGCGTTGCGCGACGGACTCAAGCATGTCAGAACCGTCATCGTGCCGGCCCGCGATGCAGCGACCTTCACCGTTCCAGCAGGATGTTTTTTCCGCATTGTCTCGACCGAGGGGCCGCAGGTCGGCGACCTGAACCTCTTTAACCAACATGACCTCACAGAGCGGTTTTATACAGGCAAGACCCGAGCATTGAATGGCACACACTTGGGCGTCGGCGATCAATTGTTCTCCAGCTTTCCCTATCTGCGCCCCATGGCGACAATCACCCATGACACGCTCGACTGGTATGGGTTTGATGAATATGGCGGTTCAGTCCACGACGTGATCGGTACCCGCTGCGATCCTTACACCCACAATCTGCTCAGTCATGGAGGCCAGTATCACCACTGCTGCCATTCCAACCTGACCCGCGCACTCTCTGCATCAACAGGACTGGCGCCGCATGACGCCGAGCCACATGTGCATGATGTTCTGAACGTGTTCATGTGCACCGGCTTCACCCGAGACACGGGCCAATACTTCATGAAGGCCAGCCCAGTGCAGCCTGGCGATTATCTCGAGTTTTTTGCAGAAATCGACCTGCTCGGCTGCCTCTCGGCCTGTCCAGGCGGCGACTGCTCAGCCGAACACTCGTCAGACACCGCGAAATGCTATCCACTACTGGTGGAAATCTACGAAGCAGAGCAGCGGCCTGAAGGGTGGATCGCGCCAGAAGTCAGTGGATACGATCGAACCCATGGGATCGGTCAATAGCGACAAGTTATCCTCCACGAGGAGAGCAGATCTAACTCAGTGGGCCATGCGTGGCCTGTGCTATCTGGGCCGCGGCAGCGGCCCAGAAGGCTCATCTCGGGACTTACCCTCGGTAGGGTTTTGGCATGCTCCAATCGGTGTAGATGACGTCCTGCTTGCCGAATCTGCCTTCCGCTTTGCTGCTTGATGTCAGCGGCTTCGGGACAAAAGTGGTGATCCCGGCCTGCCCGCAAGCAAGGGTTCCCGAGCCTGTGTGATCGCTCGGTCAGCGACTCAACGCCGCAGCGCTCTTCATGCCAGTCCATCCAGCATCGATTGAATTTGCTGTGTTGCTTGTCGCGTGCTCTGGGCAAGCTTCTTTACTTCGTCAGCGACGACAGAAAATCCTCGCCCCACCTCGCCAGCCCTGGCAGCTTCTATGGCCGCATTCAATGCCAGCAAATTGGTCTGATCGGCTATCGAGCGGATCACACTCACCATTTGAGCAATCTGGTTGTAGATCGCCTGGTTCTGCTGCCGCATCTGCTCGTGATTTTCCTGGACGCTGCGTTCATCGCTGATGTCCCGCACCGCACCGAGCACCCGCATCAGCTCCCCTCGCCCATCGCGCACCGCCCGTCCCCGCTCGCGACACCAGATGTAGCCGCGAGCCTTATGACGCATGCGGTACTCAAACACGTACTCGCCTCGGCCGGTCGGTACCAGAATCTCTGAGTCGAAAGCTGCCATGATGCCGGGCAGATCGTCTGGATGCGTGATGTCGACCTGGGATTGCCAGCCGTCAGGCAACTCCTCGGCGCTATAACCCATCAGTGTTCTGAACTGATCGGAAAACCGCAGAAGGCTCTCTCGATGACGGATGTCGCCCTGGACAACCTCAATGTCCCACGTCCCTTCTGTCAGGGTGGTCTGCAATAGCGCCCAGACCTGATGCTGACTCGAAAGTGACGCTGCCCGCTGTTTAAGGGTGAGCAGGCAAGTCTCCAACTCACGGTTACATTCCAGAAGTTGTGCCTCGTGCGTCTCCATTTTCGCCAAGCGCACTTGAGCCGCGTGCAACTCTGACTCCCGAGCCTCCAATAGCTCCCGCACCCTCTGCGACTCCCGCGCATCGCGGTGTTGGTTGGCGACCAGCTCATTCAAGACGCACTGCACCTTGGGGTGGCGCTTGAGGACAGGAAGCTCCAGCGCCTGATGCATTTGATTGGCGAGTACCAGTTCCAGAACCCGCACGACCTCATGGGCCCAGTGATCTTTTTTGAACAACATGCTCCCACCGCCTGAACTTCTTCTCCAGCCAGTGAGTTGACGCCAATTGCAAAACCGCGTCTTGCTTTGCGCTGACAGGTTCATTGACGCTCACTGCCATGCAAGCTGGCGGATAACGTCCTGGTGCTGCCCGATGGGCGCATTAGCGCATGGCGGAGTTGGGCCCTGTGACTATGATGGATAGGTACAGACCTTGCCCTATTCGCGGAAGTCATCACACTCAAGACATAGGCTCTGTACGGAAAGCTTTGTTACTCGGTGATGCTGCGTTGAAAACAGCCTCGGAATGCTCATTTACAACCCATGAAGTCGAGCGCGACTCCGACCGTTCCTCGGCTGTTTTCGCCTTGCCTGACCTTCGTCTCAAGACTTTTCATACAGACCCTAAGGCACTCGTTAGGGAAGCCTGAACATGTCCGCCACGAAATCCCGACTTCAGCACTTTCGGCCGTCAGGTGTGGCTACCGTCTTTTTCCTACTTACGTTATGGGCCTTTTTTCCATTCGCTCCCGCCTATGCCGGCTTGGAGGAAGGGATAGAGGCATACGACGCCGATCGTTACAGCGAGGCGTTCCAGCAATTGCTGCCCTTGGCCGAACAGGGCAACGCGACAGCGCAACGCTACATTGGCGACATGTATCGGTACGGATCGGGCACCCCATCCGATATTCCGCAGGCTGTGCAATGGCTGAAGAAGGCCGCGACGCAAGGTGATGCCCAGGCCCAAACCGATCTTGGCCTGTTGCAGACAGGAATGTCCTCCGATTCAAGCCCGAAGTTACTTGAGAAGAAACAAGGGGTGAAGTGGCTGGAAACGGCCGCGCAGGCTGGCGATTCAAAGGCCCAATATGCCCTGGGTTTGATTTACTTGGGCGAGACCAAAGACACCCATATCGTCGCGCTCGATAAGCAGCGAGGCATCGAATGGATAAGCCGTGCGGCGCAGTCGTCCGACCCTCAATACCGGACGAAGGCTGCCATGCTGCTGCGCATTCTTTATTCGGATGTCGGCGAACAGTCTTACGATTTCAATAAAGCACTGCATTGGCTGCAGGTGCAATTCGATCTGCTCGAAACCCGAAAAGCTGCAGAGGCAGGCGACGCCATGGCGGCGAAGACGCTCGCCTACGCACTGTCGCAAAAGGGCTGGAACCCCCATGACGTCAATCTGCAAACCGAAATTCTCAAATGGTATGAGCAAGCGATAGCCGGCGGGGCGCTGGAGGGCAAGGCCGCCGAGGATTATGGTTGTCTGTTCATCTATGGGAATGGCGGCGTTACCAAGGATTATGACAAGGCCAGGCATTGGGTAGAGATCGGCAATCAAGCCTCGAAATTGCAAGCGGCCGCCGATGCCGGTGATCGGGAAGCCATGGCGAAAATGGGCGATATCTACGCAACGACCTGCCTGAAGGACTCGGAGGAGACCTTTGAAAAGGCGCGTGCGCAAGCCGCGCAATGGTACGAGAAAGCCGTGGCCAAGGGTGACACCGCTAAAGCCTGGGAACTGTACGATTTCGCGTCCACGCCCGAACAAGAAATGCACTGGGCACAAATCGCCGCCGGCATCACCACGGCGGACGGCAAACCCATCAATACCCGCTATGGGGGCGATGTGCTGTTTGAAAACCTGCCTCGGCGTGACCTGCCCGTGGAGTTCCGGCATGCACCCGGCGCGTCCTGGCTCTCCCTCCATCCGATGAGCGTGCATGCCAAGCCCGATGCATCCTCCCCGGTGACTGCCGAAATAGGGCGCTTCTACCAGATTTACGCAAGACCCTCGCCGACACCCGGCTGGGCCGCCCTGATTGCCGTGAGTCGAGGCCCCTATCCCGATCCTTTTCAGTACCTGAGCCCTAGCTCGGTCAAGGATGGCAAGTTCGTACCGAGAAGAGGCATGAACCGGCAATCTTTCGATCCTTATGTCGGTTATGTGCCACTGGAGCTGCTGGGCAACCTGGATGAAGTACCCGCCCCCTTGCCACTGTCCCAGCAGGGCCTGGTGCCAGTCCCGGCCTATTGGGCACCGATCGGCATTGAGGAAAACCGACGTTTCGTCACGGACTTCAGCCAGCCTCCCTATGACGCGCTAGTGCGGGTCGCTCACAGCTTTGGAAGCTGTTCCGGCGCCATCGTGCTCAAACCCACTATCGTCGTGACGTCCGGGCACTGCTTCAAGAACGATAAGGACGACGCACTTGTCATCATCGAGCGTGGCCCGAACCAGGTCGAAAAAATCCCCGCTCGAATCGTGCGTCGGGCGCTGAGTCGGGGCAATTACCAAGATTGGGCGGTGCTACGGCTCAAGCATGCCCCGCAATCAGCAGTGACACCGCTGAATTTCGCCGACAGTGTCGATTGGTCGCGCGTGACCCGTTTCCGCGCGGTGCTGGCGGGCTATCCAGGTGACCTGCTGCACACTGCCTCGACAAAGGCGCTTGGCTTCGATGCACCCTCCATCAGCGAATGCGTGGTGGATGTGGCACGTCATGACCATGACAAGGATGCATTCCAGATTGGCCATTCGTGCAACCAATGGTTCGGAGCCTCAGGGGGACCGTTCATGGTTTGGAATCCCGAGACCAGACGCTTTGAACTGTTAGCGCTCAATACCTTCCTGGCGCAAGGCTTCACAACCGCTGACGAAGTCCTGAAGGACCTTTTCGCCGAGAAAATCTTCAAGGACCAGGCCGCCCGAGTGGTGCAACCATTCGAAATGAAAAATACACCCGCATTGCTGGATGTAAAAAAAGACGCATACAAATCGATACCTGGCTTGGCCAGTGTGTTCGAGGCTTATCAGAACTGGACGAGCAGCCTGTTCAGTGAAAAGGCTACGTTGAGTGCGAAGATGATTGAAGTGGCGCGCGCCGAGGCAGGCCTCAAGCCGGCAGCTAGCCCCTACCTGGATGATCCGCAGCGTCTCGGATTCTGGCTTTACGACGAGGTCGAGTGGAGCAGCAGGCTGCCCACCACTGAGGCACGCGCGAACTGTGCGCAACAATGCGATGAAAGCATCGTCCGGCCTCATGGCTGGACTCTGCAGTTGGGGCAAAAAATCCATTGGGATGAATTGGCCGGTCGTGACGACACCCTGGCCAACAGGAGGGCTGGCTGGATAGTGGTGGGGGGCGATCTTTTCTATATCAATAAAGACAGTGGGACAGTCACCGGCGTCGTGCGCCACTTCCTCAACCTGAAAGACTATGGCACTGCCTTCAACCGGCAATTCGAGCTTTGGCAACGGTACAAGCACTTGACGGACGAATACAGCGACGCGTTTGTCTGGAACGAAGAGGCCGACTCCAGCGCGCTCCCGACAACTCAGTTGCGCCGCGACAACTTCGGCGATGACACACCCCGGCAAATACCCGGCGGCACTGTCATCAAGGCAGACGACCTGGCTCTTGAGCTGGGCTCTGAGCACCCTCCTGTTGTCATCGCTTCAATCGGCGGCCCATTGGGGTTACCCGGTTCGGTGGATCTTTCCTATTCAGCGAAAGGCGCAAGCTACAGCGACGCGGTCCAGCAGCGATTCGAGCATGACCTGATCAAACTCACAGACAACGATAAATCCCGTGAACTGGTGTTTTACTGCCATCACTCCAGATGCTGGCTGTCGTACAACAGCGCACTCAGAGCCATTAAACTTGGTTATTCAAATGTGCATTGGTTCCGGGGCGGGCTCAATACGTGGGCCATGCTCGGATTGCCCATGGATTGGGTGAAGAGGTTGGAGAGCCAGACGGTCACGCAGTGAGCCGTGCTTCAGACTTTGCATGAAGCCTTCGATTCGCAAGGCTGTCATGGCGTGAACCCGATGAACCGGGATGGTTCATTCACCCCGGTGCCGGTGAAGGCAAATCAGCGGTTCTGGCCACCTTGTCGACCGGCTCCGGTTGTTGTGCCGCCTTGGTCGCCACGGTTGTCTTGATTGTTAGCCATGATCGCTTACCTCAAGTCGAACACAGGAAGATCTGTGTTCAGTTATGAGTGAGCGGCACGATCCGGGGAGGCATTTTTTGCGGCCATTTCGGACCAAACGCCTTAACAGCCGCAGGCCAGCATTTATGGCTCAAAACGCCACGGCCCTCTGCCCCACAGCCCGCCGGCGAATACCAGGCCTAACCGCGAACGGTGCCGAGTACTACACCTTGGGCTTTGAGGCCGCTCAACAAGGCACTGCCTTGGGGTTCCAAGGCACTTCGTTCGACGCCTGCCCTCTCTGCCAGCACGTCGAGGTGTTCGCGGCCGGTGAGCAGCTGTTGCTGCAGCGACACCAACAGGGCGTGGGCCAAGGGCGCCAATCGCGCGAAGTGGATTTTTTGGTCCGCGCCGCGGCGGGCCAGCAGCAGCGTGGGCTCGAGGGGGGCTTCCAGCGGCAGGTGATCCGGCCCGATATGACTGACCGGCCAGGTGTAGGCCAAGGGCATGGCGAGACTCGACAGCAGCGGTACGCCATCAAGCAAATCGCCTTCTGGGTCATGGGCCGGGTCGGTGCTGTCGCTGAGCAGCAACACGGTCTCGATCCATTCATAGTGGGCAAGCTCAGCCACCCAGCCTGGCAGGTCGCCGCGGGTTTCCAGGTAGCTGACCCACTCCCCGGCCACTTCGGTGAACAACGGTGTCTTGCAGCGGTGGGAGGCGTAGAACTCCGTGGTCAGTGACTGCCACTGGGTCTGGGCCAAGGTGGCGCTCAGTACGGGGAAACTACCGGCCAGCAACGACTGCATGTTGCCCAGAAACAGCCGTCTGTACACCGCCAGACGTCGCGCCTCGATGCCGGGCGGCGCCGGGTTGTTGTGCGGATCGCGAATGAAGCGGCTCAGACACAGCTGCTGCTCACGCAAGGTTTCAGCCATGGCGCACCTGCGGCGCTTGCGCGCGGGCCTGCAGCGCCCGAATGTAGCCCACCTCGCCGAGCAGCTCGTCAAGGGGCGGGAAATTGAAGTCGCGCTCCAGCAAGGTCGGCACCGCCCCGAAGTACTGGTAGGTACTGCGCAACAGTTGCCAGACGTCCTGCTGCACCGCCGCACCGTGGGTATCGATCTTCAGGTCCGGCGCTTCATCGTAGTGTCCGGCCACGTGCAGGCAAGCCACCCGTTGGGCCGGTACGCGGGCAAGGAAAGCGTCAGCGTCGTAGCCGTGGTTGCAGGCATTGACGATCAGGTTGTTGACGTCCAACAACAGATCGCAGTCGGCCTCGTCCAAGACCGCGCACAAGAAATCGATCTCGCTCATCGCCTGGTACGGCGCCGCGTAGTAGGAAATGTTCTCCACCGCGATGCGTCGGCCAAGCGCATCCTGGACCTGACGGATACGCCGGGCGGTATGGCGCACAGCTTCGGTGGTGAACGGCATGGGCATCAGGTCATACAGGTGGCCGTCATCGCTGCAGTAGCTCAAGTGCTCGCTGAATAGCGGGACATCGTACCGGTCGAGAAAAGCGCGGATACGCCGAAGGAACACATGATCCAGCGGTTCGGGGCCGCCAAGGGACAGCGAAAGGCCGTGACACGACAGCGGGAACCGCTCGGCCAGGCGCGCCAGGCTCTCACCGTAGGCGCCGCCGACGCCGATCCAGTTGTCCGGCGCACACTCGAGAAAGTCCACCGCATCGGCATCCATGCTCAGCAGCTCAGGCAACAGCGACCGACGCAGACCAAGCCCGGCACCGTGCAAGTCAAACGAAGTACTCATGGTGATCTCCTGTGAGTCCTGCTCCCTCCCCCGGCCAAAGGCCCGGGGAGGCGATCAGCGAAGGTCAGTTGCTGGCCTGACTCAACTTGCTGTACAGATCGGCGGGAAATGGCTTGCCGTTGGCGTCGAACTGGTTTTTGCGGAATTGGTACACCTCGCCTTCGGAAAGGAAGCTGTCGTGGTTGGCGTCGATGGCGTCGAACTCGGCATTGGCCTTGGGCGCGACCGCCAACAGTTCAGCGCGCGAGACACGGCCATCATGGTCGGCGTCGGTACGGGCGAAGGACGCATCGCCGCACTTGCCCTCCCCGCACTTGCCTTCGGCCTGGGCCGCTTTGGCCTTGGCATCCTCGGCACCGCATTTGCCTTCGCCGCACTTGCCTTCAGCATGGGTCGCCTTGGCCTTGGCACCCTCGGCACCACACTTGCCCTCGCCGCATTTGCCTTCAGCCTGGGCCGCCTTGGCCTTGGCACCACTGGCGCCGCATTTGCCTTCGCCACATTTGCCCTCGCCGGCCTTTTGCGCGGAAGCAAGCTGGTAGCCCTGGGGTAAAGCGTCCACGGCAAAGGCAGCGGACGTCATGTTGATACCACCAATCAAGGCGATGCTGAGCAGGCCAAGGCGGGTCTTGCTGGGGAACTGGGAACGGGTCATGGAGATTCTCCGAAATGTCTATGCGAGTGGGCCGCTAGGGCGAACGAGCCGGGGAACTTGGCCTAGGGCCGTTTCGTTCAGGCAGGTTCATTTGGCCTGAGGCTTGTATCGCGCACGTATCCGGAGGCCGTGGCATTTGTAAGCGAAGCCGTGCAAACGGGCGTTGTGATACACAGAGATACATTCAACCCTGGCACAGCCGACCCGCTTCGGCGCAGCTAAAGCTGCGCCACCCAGTACGCCACATCCACCTCGTCGATCTGCTCGGGTCGCAAGAACTGCTGCGCATAGTCCCGATACACCCCGCTGCTCAGGAACAACCGCAACAGTTGCCCATCGAGGTGATTGTCGCGGGCCATCATGACCAGGATCTTCACCGACTCGGACAGGGTCTTGGCCGGTTTGTACGGTCGGTCGGCAGCGGTCAAGGCCTCGAAGACATCGGCAATGGCCATGACGCGCTCAGGAATACCCAGGTCATCCTTGCCCTGCCGACGCGGATAACCCGCGCCGTCCATCCGCTCGTGATGGCTGCCGGCAATGGCTGACACACGCTTGAGGTGACGCGGGAACGGCAATGAGTCGAGCATGATGATGGTCTGCACGATGTGCTCGTTGATCTTGAAACGTTCCTCCTCATTGAGCGTGCCGCGCCGGATCGACAGGTTGTACAACTCGCCGGCATTGCTGGCATGGGCCGGCAGGCGCATGTCGAAGCCCCAGATGTTGCGCGGGTCATCCTTGGCCACAGGCGGCTTGCGCGCGCCCCAGGCCACCCGTTGATCGTCGCGGTCGGCCAGCAGTGGTTCATCGGCGGGCAACGGCACTGGGGGGACGCCCGCCAAACGCTCCTCCTCGTCGCGCGAGAGCCCCAGACGGTTGTCGAAGTGCCGCTGCCAACGACGCTGGCCGATACGCTGCAGCTGCGCGATGTCCTGCTCCTGCATGAACTCGCCCCCGATGTTGGCCTTGGCAACGAAGGCAAACGCCTCCTGCAGCTCGGCCTTTGCGCTCTGGAGCGTGCGCTGCAGCGCCGACGGGTCCGCACCGCTGGCAAGCCCCTGCCAGTAGTCGAGCTCGGCATCGCGCCAGAGCACTTCGAAGCGCATGCGTACTTCGTGGATGCGGTTGTAAAGGGTTTCCAGCTTGGTCGCCTTGTCCACCACATATTCGGGGCTGGTGACCTTGCCACAGTCGTGCAACCAGGCGGCGACATGGAACTCATAGCGCTCGGCATCGCTCATGGTGAAATCGGCATAGGGGCCGCTGTCGGCCTGCACGGCTTTGTCCAGCAGCATCTGGGCCAGTTGCGGCACCCGCTCGCAATGGCCGCCCGTGTAGGGGCTCTTGGCGTCGATGGCATCGGCCAGCAGCTTGATCATCGCATCGAGCAGGCGTTGCTGGGCCTCGACCAACTGACGCGTCTCGATGGCCACCGCCGCAGCGCCAGACAGCTCTTCGACGAAGCGCCGGAACGGCTGCCCCACCCCTTCGTCCGCTTGCTCAGCCTCCAATTGCAGCACCAGGATGCCGAGCAGCGCCTGACTGCGGTCATTGAGCACCACCGCCAGGCTGCGCCCGCGCAGTTCAAGGGCGTGGGTGACGACTGCCGCCAAGTCCAGGTGCTCGTCGTGGTGAATCTCGAGCTGTCCCGGATAGCCATCGCTTCCACAGCAAGTGGCCAGGCGCAATTGTGCGTGGTCTACGTCGAACAGGTACACCGCGCCAGCATGCACCCCGGCGGCATTGACCAAATGGGTCAACACCCCCTCGAGCATCCGCTCAAGCTGGCTCTCGCGGCTGAGCGTGAGGGTGATCGCCTGAAAGCTGCGGATCGTCCCGGACATGCGACTGAGCACCTGGCTGAGCTCACTTACCTCCGACACCCGCGAGCTGACCCCCACCTCGCGGCTGAAATCAAAACCTGCCAGGCCTCGCACCTGATCGGCCAGCAGGCGCAACGGGCGGCCGATACGCTGGCCGAGCAAGCCGCCAAGCACCAGCAGCACGGCCATCAGCGCCGCGGCCCAGAGCAGTTGCTCGAACAATACCTGACGCGCTCCCGCCAACAGTTCGCGGGCAGGGACGGCGATCAGCACCTGTAACTCCTGCCCGGCCAAACTACTGAGCGGAACACGCATGCCGTACCACGCGTCCCCGTCCACCTGGTAACGCATGGGCCGAGCTCCCTGGGGCAAGTCGGCATAGAGCTGCGCAAGGCTGGGAATGCCGAGCTCGGTGATGCGCGACAGGCGCACCGTATCGCCCTCGTGCACGATGAGCCGCTCAAGGTCCGGATACGCCACCACGTTGCCTTGACCGTCGATCACCGCAAGCTCGGTGCCAGGCGTCATGCGTAGGTCTCGGCTTTCACTGGCCAGATCGTCGACCGAGACATCCATGCCGATCACCGATCCACCCTGGATACTGCGCTGGGCCATGGTCATGCCGACCTCCCGGGTGGTGAAGAACACATACGGGCGGGTCAGCACGGTAGTGCCCTGCCCCGCGGCATCGACGAACCAGGGACGCTCGCGCGGATCGAAGCGGTAGTCCGGCTTGGCCTGGATCTGGAGCAGGTTGAGTTGGCGATCGTAGAAGCGCCATTGGCCCGACATTGCCCCACCCGCCTGCTGACTGACGCTCTGCACCAGGAAGACCGTGCCAGGTGGCGCCGCAAAACGTTCGAGCAACTGTGGATCCCTAAGCCTGCGCACGAGCAGGAACTCACCGTTGGCGTAACCAACGTAGGCTGCACTGAGCATCTTGTTGGCGTTCAGGCTCTCGACCAGTTGCGGGAGCCGTTCCAGGCGTTGGGCCAAGTCGCCGGCGAGCGGATCGGAGGCCAGCAGCCGCAGACTGCTCTGCACCGGATCGACCAAACGGCGGGCGCGCTCATCGATCGTCTTGCCCGCCTGCTGGGCGGTATCTCCTGCGGCAGCCACCAGGGTCTGTCGGACTGCGCTGTAGCCCTGCCAGGCCAGCCCCGTGCCCAGCAGCAGCATGCCCAGCATGATCGCCAGCGCCACCAACAGTTGCAAAGAGATGCCACGTCCGGGGCTGTTCATCGCCGCACGCTCCCTGAACGCCTGGCTACACAGACCCCGAACACACAGCCCGCCGACAGGCGAGCGACAACAATCAGCACACAGCCCATCCCAGGTACTCCATGTGTGGCGTTTCCAACAGTGTAATCAGCCAACGCATGACCTGTTGCTCAGTGCAGGCCGCGTGCGGGCGGTCGCGGCAACGGCCCGCGTGTCAGCGCGGTGGACCTGCCGGCCCGTTACCCGATCACCCGGCAGCTGAGCGCCACGGTCAAGGTCAATAACCTGTTCGACAAGGCGTACTACACCAATACCGCCGGCAACAGCTACTACGGCGCGCCGCGTAATGCCACCGTTGGCTTGAAGTACGACTTCTAAGCAGCCCCGGATACGACAGCGCCCACGTCTTCACGTGGGCGCTGTCGTTTCGGTTAGTCCTCGCAAGCCGCCAGGAAAGTGGCCGACGGCACGTAGAACAACCCGCCCGTCACCGCCCGGCTGTAGTCGAGCAACCGGTCGTAGTTACCGGGCGGCTTGCCGATGAACATGTTCTGGAGCATTTCCTCGATCGGTGCCGGCGAGCGGGCATACCCGATGAAATAGGTGCCGAACTCCCCTGCCCCGGGACGCCCAAAGGGCATGTTGTCGCGCAGGATCTTCACCTCTTGGCCATTCTTTTCCAGGGTGGTCAGCGAGCTGTGCGAACAACTGGGCTTTACCGACTCGTCCAGTTCGATGTCCGACAGCTTGGTGCGCCCGATGATGTTTTCCTGCTCCGACGTGGACAGCCCGTTCCAGCCGGTCATGTCGTGCAGGTACTTCTGCACCAGGACGTAGCTTCCCCCCGTGAACGACGGGTCCTCGTCGCCGACGAGTGTGAACTTGCCGACCTCGCGGCCAGTGGGGTTCTCGGTGCCGTCGACGAAACCGATGATGCTGCGCATGTCGAAGTAACGGAAACCCTGGACCTCGTCGACCACCGTCACTGCGGCTTCCAGGCGCTTCATGACCTGCGCGGCCAACTCGAAGCACAGGTCCATCTGTTCGGCGCGGATGTGCAGCAGGATGTCTCCAGGGGTGGCCACCGCCATACGATCGCCACTGCCGATCTCCCGGAAAGGATGCAACGACGCCGGACGCGGCGCGCCAAACAGCGTCTCCCACACGCCAGCGCCAAAGCCCACCACGCAGGAAAGATTGCCCGACGGCACGCGCTTGCCGACTGACCGGACCAGCCCGGCGAGGTCGCCACAGAGCGCACGAACGCGATCGCGGCTGTCGTCACCGGGGCTCAAAGTGGCCACGATGAAAATGGCGCTGCGGGTAATCGGGGTATCGACAGCCTGGGGCTCGATCTCGGAAATGTTCATGTTCACGGGCTTCGCCTTATAGACAGTCAGCAATTACGAGCCCGCGCCAGCACGCCAGCGGGGCTCGGTTTAAGGGTATAGCACACTGCAAACCCACGAACGGGCCGCAGGCGATGACGCCCGGCTCACACCGGGCGTCATCCAGGCAGCCTCAATGGTAGGCGTCCCCGGCTTTGACCTTGCCGCGGAACACGTGGTAGCTCCAGAAGGTGTAGCCCAGGATGATCGGGATGATGAACAGCGCGCCGATCAAGGCGAACAGCTGGCTCGTCAGCGGCGCGGCGGCCTGCCACAGATCGATCGAAGGCGGCACGATGTTCGGCCAGATGCTGATCGCAAGGGCCAGGTAACCGAGGAACACCAACGCGACCACGCCCATGAACGGCAGGTGCGAATGGCGCTTGCGCAGGCTCTTCTGGATCACCACCACCGCCAGTACCGCCAACCCGGCGATCAGCGCGCAGCGGATCCAGTGGCTACCGGCGAACCAGCGCTGGGCGATGTCGGCGTGTAGCCAGGCCGTCCAGGCACAGATCACCGCGATCACCACCGCCAGCAGGTACAGCAGCGGACGGCTGTAGTGACGCATGCGCGCCTCCAGCATGCCGTCGGTCTTGATCAGCAACCAGGTGCTGCCCAGCAGCGCATAGGCCAGGATCAACCCCACACCACAGAACAGCGGAAACGGCGCCAGCCAATCCAGCGCGCTGCCGGCAAACTGGCGGTTCTGCACAGGGATGCCCGAGATATAGGTGCCAATGGCTACACCCTGGAAGAACGTGGCCAGCACCGAGCCACCGATGAACGCCTTGTCCCAGAGATGGCGCTTGCGCGGGTGCGCCTTGAAGCGGAATTCGAACGCGACGCCGCGGAAGATCAGTCCGGCCAACACCAGCACCAGCGGCAAGTACAGCGCTTCGAGAATCACCGAGTAGGCCAGCGGGAACGCGCCATACAGCGCCGCCGCACCCAATACCGCCCAGGTCTCGTTGCCATCCCAGACCGGCGCGACGGTATTCATCATCACATCACGCTCGCTGGAGTCGCTGATCAGGGGAAACAGAATCCCCAAGCCTAAGTCGAAACCATCCATGATCACGTACATCATCAGGCCAAAAGCGATGATCACGCCCCAGATGATCGACAAGTCGATACCTTGAATTGCCATGGTTCAGTCCCCTTTCAATCCGCTACCGACAGCGGACGACGCGCTGTCGCAAGTTGGCCCGGTTGCTCAGGCGATACGTGCTCCTCATGTGCCTTCGGCCCCTTGCGCACCAGGCGCATCATGTAGCCGATACCCACCGTGAACACCGAGAAGTAGATCAGGACGAACAGCGCCAGGGTCACGCTCATCTGCGTCGCGCTGTGATTGGACGCCGCCTGCGTGGTGCGCAACATGCCGTAGACCACCCACGGCTGGCGGCCGACCTCGGTGGTGAACCAACCCGCGAGCAAGGCGATCAGGCCCGAGGGCCCCATGAGCAGCGCAAACCACAGGAAGAGTCGGTTGCGGTAAAGGGCGCCGCCTCGGCGCAATACCAGCGCCAGCAGTGCACAGGCCAGCATCAACATGCCCAGGCCCGCCATGACCCGGAAGCTCCAGAAGATGATCGTGGAATTGGGCCGGTCCTCTTTGGCGAAGCTCTTGAGCGCCGGGATCTGCTTGTCCAGGCTGTGGGTCAGGATCAGGCTGCCCAGGCAAGGCACCTCCAGGCTGTAGCGGGTCTTCTCGGCGTCCATGTCCGGCAGGCCGAACAGCACCAGCGGCGAGGCCTCACCGGGCACGTTCTCCCAATGGCCCTCGATGGCCGCGATCTTCGCCGGTTGATGTTCCAGGGTGTTCAGGCCATGGGCATCACCCACCACGACTTGCACGGGCGTGGCCACCAAAATCATCCACATGGCCATCGACAGCATCTTGCGCACCTGTGGCGTGTTGCGACCCCGTAGCAAGTGCCAGGCAGCGCAGGCCCCCACGAACAGGGCGGTCGACAGGAATGCGGCCAGCGCCATGTGCGCCAGGCGGTAAGGGAACGACGGATTGAAGACGATCTTGAACCAGTCCATCGGCGCGACACGACCATCGATGATCTCGATGCCTTGTGGCGTCTGCATCCAGCTGTTGGACGAGAGGATCCAGAACATCGAGATGAGCGTGCCGATGGCGACCATGATGGTGGCGAAAAAGTGCAGCTTGCGCCCTACCCGGTCCCAGCCGAACAGCATCACACCCAAGAAGCCTGCTTCCAGGAAGAACGCCGTCAGCACCTCGTACGTGAGCAAGGGCCCGGTCACGCTACCGGCGAAATCGGAGAAGCGCGCCCAGTTGGTGCCAAACTCATAGGCCATGACCAGGCCCGAGACGACGCCCATGCCGAAGTTGACCGCGAAGATCTTCGACCAGAAGTGGTACAGGTCCTTGTAGACCACGTTGCTGGTCTTGAGCCAGCAGCCTTCGAGCACCGCAAGAAAGCTTGCCAGGCCAATGGTGATGGCCGGGAAGATGATGTGAAACGAGACCGTGAAGGCGAACTGAATCCGCGCCAGGTCCAACGCACCTAGATTCGACATGACAATTTCCTTGTAGGCCGTAGCCGGTTGCCCGGCCAGGGCCTACCCACAGAGGGAACGTGAGGGTTATTCGGCGACGGTGTGGATCAGGTTGTCGGGACGTGCCTTTTCCAGCTTGATGGCGACGAACTTCGACGTAGGTGTGTAGGTCCGGTCGCCGTAGCTTTCCAAAGGCACCAGCGGGTTGGTTTCCGGGTAGTACGCCGCGGCCTGGCCCTCGGGCAGGTCGTAGGGCACCAACTGAAAGCCCGATACGCGCCGCTCACGACCGTCCTCCCAGAGCGACACCATGTCCACGCGCTCGCCAGGTTCGAAGCCCAGGCGGCGGATGTCCGCTTCGTTGACGAACACCACCTCGCGCAGACCGAACACGCCCCGGTAGCGGTCGTCCAGGCCGTACAGGGTGGTGTTGTACTGATCGTGCGAACGCAGGGTCTGCAGGATCAGGTCTGGCCGCTCGCCGCGCTCCAGAACGGTCTCGTTGACCAGTTGCGCCGGCAGCTCGCTGGGCGTGAACTGCGCCTTGCCGGTGGCGGTATTCCATTCGCGCTCGGCTGCGGCGTTGCCCAGATGGAAGCCACCCGGTTGCTGCAGACGGACATTGAAGTTCTCGAAGCCTGCAATGGTATCGGCGATCAGATCACGGATACGGGCGTAGTCGCCGATCACCCATTCCCAATCGATGGGATGGTTGCCCAGGGTCGCCTTGGCCATGCCGGCAATGATCGCCGGCTCCGAGCGCAGGTGCGGCGAGCGGGGTTTGAGCTGGCCGTGGGAGAGATGCACCATGCTGAAGGTGTCCTCGACCGTGACGCCTTGCGGGCCTTCGGCTTGCAGGTCGATCTCGGTACGGCCCAGGCACGGCAGGATCAGCGCATCGCGACCGGTCACCAGGTGCGAGCGGTTGAGCTTGGTGGCGATGTGCACGGTCAGTTCACACTTGCGCAGCGCGGCATGGGTGCGCGGGGTGTCGGGTGTGGCCTGGGCGAAGTTGCCGCCCAGTGCGATGAACACCTTGGCGCGCGCTTCTTCCATGGCCTTGATGGCGAGGACCGCGTTATGCCCGTGCTCGCGCGGCACTTCGAGCTGAAAGCGCCACTCGATCGCATCGAGCAGGCGTGCCGGTGGCTGCTCGTCGATGCCCATGGTGCGGTCGCCCTGCACGTTGCTGTGGCCACGCACCGGTGACAGGCCCGCGCCTGGCTTGCCGACGTTGCCGCGCAGCAGTTGCAGGTTGATGATCTCCTGCACGGTCGGCACCGAATGGCGATGCTGGGTCACGCCCATGGCCCAGCACATGATCACCCGCTCGGCCTTGCGGTACATCCGCGCGGCCAATTCGATCTCGGCCAGGCTCAGGCCGGACTGCTCGACGATATGTTCCCAGGACGTGGCATCCAAGGACGCCAAATAGGCCTCCACACCCGAGGTGTGCGCCTCGATGAAGGCATGGTCGAACACCGCCGGCTCGCCCTTGGCCTGGGCCTCGCGCTCCCACAGCAGCAGGAACTTGGCAATGCCGCGCATGGCCGCCATGTCACCGCCCAAGGCCGGGCGGAAATACGCGGTGTTGGTCGGCTCCGAGCCGTTGCTGAGCATCTCGAACGGGTGCTGAGGGTGTTGGAAACGCTCAAGGCCCCGCTCCTTGAGCGGGTTGAAGCACACCACCTGGGCGCCACGCTTGACCGCCTCGCGCAGCGGTTCGAGCATGCGCGGGTGGTTGGTGCCAGGGTTCTGGCCGATGACGAAGATCGCGTCAGCTTCTTCCAGGTCGTGGAAGACCACGGTGCCCTTGCCCACGCCGAGGGATTCGCCCATGCCCACGCCACTGGCTTCGTGACACATGTTCGAGCAGTCGGGGAAGTTGTTGGTGCCGAAGGCGCGCACGAACAGCTGGTACAGGAACGCCGCCTCATTGCTCGCCCGGCCGGAGGTATAGAACTCGGCCTGGTTGGGCGACTCGAGTGCGTGCAGGTGCTGGGCGATCAACGCGAAGGCCTCGTCCCAGGAGGTTTCCACGTAGTGGTCGGTCGCCTCGTCGTAGCGCATGGGGTGGGTCAGGCGACCTTGGTACTCAAGCCAGTAGTCACTTTGCTCGGCCAGGGCGCTGACGCTGTACTGGGCGAAGAACGCAGGGTCCACCGAACGCCCGGTGGCCTCCCAGTTGACGGCCTTGGCGCCGTTCTCGCAGAACTTGACCATGTCGCTTTCCGGCGACTCGCCCCAGGCGCAACCGGGGCAGTCAAAACCACTGTTCTGATTGGTCTTGAGCATCATGCGCAGGTTCTTGAAGGCGTTCTCGCTACCCAGCCAGGCCTTGGTCACGCTCTTGAGCGCGCCCCAACCCGCGGCCGGCCCATTGTAACTTCTAATATGTTCTTCTTCGCTCATCGGGGGACCCTTTGATTGATACTCGGCGGGAGATCAAATTGAAACGCCAACTTCCAACACACGTACAGACGTTGAAGAACACGCTTCAAACTTTTACAGCGGCAGACTATTTTTGCCGCCACCCTCCGTCAAATCAAAAGTAATGACGATGTGATCGGTATTATCTATCACACCGCCAAGCTCTTTATTTCAGCGCACTTCTCCGCCGTGATCGACCACACTTATCAAGTATTAACAAAAAACAATTGGACAACATGAGCCCTTGTCTTTCGTTCAAGAATGACTCATTAATCCCGAGCGCATGCCATCTTGAAAGCACTGGTTGCTGTGTTGCTTGTCCAGGCCTATTCGCGGGTAGCGCTACGGTTAAGCCTGTACCCAACCTGTGACCCGCGAACACCGTCGCAGCCGGTGACATACACCTTATTGCCCGGTTGGTGGGCAAACCGTTCTACAGGCTCGAACTTACTGCCGCGACCCGCAGCGCTCGATGGCTTTGAGGTGCGGCACGAAATTGCACGGTCGATGCCGTGAATCCAGTTGCTCCACCAAAATGCCCTCCCAGGCCGTGCGACAGGCGCCGGTCGAACCCGGCAGGCAACACACCAGCGTGCCATTGGCCAACCCGGCCAGTGCGCGGCTTTGCACCGTCGAGGTGCCGATATCCAGGATGGACAAGGCCCTGAACAGCTCGCCAAAGCCCTCGATGTGTTTGTCCAGCAAGCAGGCCACCGCCTCTGGCGTGCTGTCACGCCCGGTGAACCCAGTACCACCGGTGATCAGCACGACCTGTACTTCATCGTCGGCAATCCAGCCTGCGACCTGGGCACGAATCCGATAGAGATCGTCCTTGAGCAAGGCACGAGCCACCAGGCGATGCCCCATTTCCACGGCGCGAGAGGCCAACAACTCGCCTGACGTGTCTGTTTCGAAAGTCCGGGTATCGCTGACCGTCAACACGGCGACGTTCAGGGGTATGAATTGCACAGCGGGTTTTGAACTCATCTTCAACGCTCTACATAAACAGGGACGGTTATTCGCGAGAATCTAAAGCGCCCTGCCCTGTACGTCCAATCGATAATACATACCCCGTTATCGATATCGCCTATCACGATTGCTTGATCAGCGAAATCTATCAGGTGTTCGTAAATTCCCATTGGACACTGTTGCTCTTTCACTTTACGTTTCGCCGCCACAGGGTTTCGACTCTCTCAATACACTTACTGCCGGCGTCAGCATGTAAACGATCGGTTCAATGCAGCACACCTCCGATACGACTCATGTGTTTGCAGGGCGAGCGATGGATATCAAACAACTTAAGTTTCTGATTGCGTTGGACCAGACCCGGCACTTTGGCCAGGCTGCCGCGTTGTGCCATATCACCCAACCGACCCTCTCGATGCGCCTGCGCAACCTGGAGGACGAGCTTGGCCTGATGCTGGTGACCCGTAGCCAGCGATTCGAAGGGTTCACCGAGGCGGGTGAACGGATCCTGGCCTGGACGCGCACACTGCTGGCCGCCTATGACGGCCTGCAGTCCGAAGCCGCCAATTGCCGCGGGCAGACCGTCGGCAGCTTGCGCATCGGCATGGTGCCGCTGTCGAGCTTCAACGCCATGCAGTTGCTCAAGCCACTGCTCACGCAGTACACGGAACTCACCGTACAGCTGTCATCGCTCAGTTCCGAACAGGTGATCGACGGCCTGAGCCGTAACCAGATTGACCTGGGCATCTGCTACCTCGATCGGGTCAACAGCAGCTATTTCGAGATCATCGAGCTGGGCGCCACCCGCATGGGCCTGCTGTACGACACCCGGCACTTTCGCTTCGACGAGACCGAACTGCCTTGGGAAACGCTCGCCGAGCTGCCGCTGGGCCTGCTCTCCCAAGGCATGCACTACCGCCAGTCGCTGGACCTGAGCCTGCGCAGCCGCGGCCTGCATCCCACACCGGTACTCGAAAGCGATTCGACCTACCAGTTGATCCAGGCCGTCTGCGCCGGGATGTGCTGCGCCATCATGCCGCTCGACGATGGGCTGGAAGAGCTCAGCGAACATATCAGCATCCTGCCCATCGCCAGCGCCAATATCCACGCACCGGTTGGCCTGCTGCTGCGCCGCAACGAACCACGTTCGGCACTGGCAGAAAAATGCTTCGCCCAAGCCCGCGCCTTGCTCACGCCAGGCCCGCACCCGGTCGTGGGCCAGACCGCCTGAGCACCCGACAGACAGCGCCCTTTTGAACCCGCACTCAGCCGGCATGACGCCATGCCCTGGAGCCCCCATGACCTCCTCCGTCGACTCGCCCTCCCCCTTGACCCACCTGGACATACGCGGCAACGCCCAGATGGTCGATGTCACCGACAAAGCCGAAACACACCGCCAGGCAACCGCCGAAGCCTGGGTGCGGATGAAGCCTGAAACCCTCAACCTGATCGTTACTGCCGGTCATCCCAAGGGCGATGTCTTCGCGGTATCGCGCATTGCCGGCATCATGGCCGCCAAACGCACCCATGAGTTGATCCCGCTGTGCCACCCACTGCTGTTGACGGCAATCAACGTGGAGATGAAGGCGGTCACCCCGGACTCTGTGCGCATCATCGCCACCTGCAGCCTCAAGGGCGTGACCGGCGTTGAGATGGAAGCCCTCACCGCAGCGAGCGTCGCGGCGCTCACCCTGTATGACATGTGCAAGGCCGTCGATCGCAGCATGCAGATCGACTGGGTGCGCCTGCTCAGAAAATCCGGCGGACGCTCCGGCGCCTATCGCCTGGGGGAACTGCCGTGATCCGACTTCAGTACTTCGCAAGCTTCAGGGAGCGACTGGGCCTGGACGCCGAATCGCTGCCCTGGACGCCCGCGCTCATCAGCCTGCGGGCAGTGCGGGACCTGCTGGCCGAGCGCGGTGAGCCCTGGGCGACCACGCTGAGCCATTCAGGCCTGATGTGCGCACGCAACGAGGTGCTGTGCGACCTGGACGAACCGCTGCACGACGGCGACGATATCGCGTTCTTCCCACCAGTCACTGGGGGCTAGGCCCTGCCACCAGAGCCCGGCCATGCTCGTTTTGTTCAGGCCCTGAGAACGCGACGACTCAGCTGAACTCCGAGCGCATCACCCGCACCGGCACGGATTTGTAGGACGGCGTACCGCTGTCCACATCGATGTAGTCCAGTGGCACCAACTGGTTCGCCTCCGGGTAGTACGCCCCCACCGAGCCAGGGGAGATCTTGTACTCGATGGCCGTGATCCGCTCATAGCGCATCTTCCTGCCATGGGAGACCGTCTCGATGTCCACCAGATCGCCATGGGCCAGACCGCGCGCCTTGAGGTCCATCGGGTTCATGAACAGGACATCGCGTCTACCGAACACACCGCGATAGCGGTCGTCCAGGGCATAGATGGTGGTGTTGTATTGATCGTGGCTGCGCAGGGTGATCAGGCGCAGCACGTCATCTCCGTCCACCTCTTTGTCTTCATGCAGCCCAGGGAAGACGAAGAATTCAGCCTTGCCGGACGGCGTCATCCAGATACGTTCGGTCGCCGGTAATGGCATACGGAACCCGCCGGGGACACGGATGCGCGCGTTGTAGTCGTCAAAACCTGGAATGGTCTTCTCGATCAGGTCACGGATCTTGTCGTAGTCAGCGGCAAGCTCCAGCCAGGGCACCGGGCTGCCCGGCAAGGTCGCATGGGCCATGCCAGCGACAATGGCCGGCTCCGAGCGCAGGAACTGCGACGCCGGGGTCAGCTTGCCGGCCGATGCATGGACCATCGACATGGAATCCTCGACGGTGATCGACTGACGCACGCCCGCTTGCTCATCCAGTTCGGTACGGCCCAGGCATGGGAACAGGAATGTTTCCTTGGCCACCAGCAGGTGAGTCCGGTTGAGCTTGGTGCCGATGTGTACGCCCAGCTCCAGCGTGCCCATCGCGGGGAAGCATTGACCGGGGTCGGGCAATGCCACGGCGAAGTTGCCGCCCAGGCAGAGAAGCGCCTTGGCGGTGCCAGCAATCATCGCCTGCATGGCCTGTACGGCGTCGTGGCCATGGTCGGTCGGCGGCTTGAAGCCCAGCACCTCTTCGATCTTCTGCAAGAAGCTGGCAGACGGTTTTTCGGTGATACCCACGGTCCGGTTGCCCTGGACGTTGGAGTGGCCACGCAGCGGGCAAATCCCCGCACCCGGCTTGCCAAGGTTGCCCCGCAACATCAACAAGTCGCAGATCAGCCGTACGTTGGACGTGCCTTCATTATGCTGGGTGATGCCCATGCCATAGGTGACGATGGTCGCATTGGACTTGGCATAGGCTCCGGCCACCTGCTCGATCTGGGCCTTGCTCAAGCCACTGGCATGCTCGATGTCTGGCCATGCGGTGGCCAGCAGATCGGCTTTCAGCGCGTCGAAACCATTGGTGTGTTCTGCGATGAACGCGTGGTCGAGTACCTGCCCAACGGACTCTTCGAGCTCCAGCAACGATTTCATCACGCCCTTGATCGCTGCCGCGTCGCCGCCCGCCTTCACCTGCAGGTAGGTAGAGGCGATACGCGTGGAGCCATACGTCGCCATCTCGACCATGTTCTGCGGGTCGGCGAAACGCTCCAGCGCCCGCTCGCGCAGTGGATTGAAGACCATGATCGGGACCTTGCGCCGCGATACCTCATGCAAGGTCCCCATCATGCGTGGATGGTTCGTTCCAGGGTTGTGGCCGATCGAGATCACCAACTCGCAGGACTCGAAATCGTCCAGCGACACCGACCCCTTGCCCATGCCAATGGAGCGTGGCAAGCCCACGCTGGTAGGCTCATGACACATGTTGGAGCAGTCAGGGAAATTGTTGGTGCCCAGGGACCTGGCAAACAACTGGTAGAGATAGGCTGCCTCGTTGGAGGCCCTGCCGGAGGTGTAGAACTCGACCTGGTTGGGTTCCAGGTTGCGCAGGATCTCGCCGATCCTGGCAAATGCAGCCTCCCACTCGATCGGCTGGTAGGTATCGCTGGCTCGGTCGTAGACCATCGGGTGGGTCAGTCGCCCGAGGTCTTCGAGTTCGTAATCCGAGCGGTGGAGCAAGGTCGCCACCGGATGGCTGGCGAAAAACTCAGGCGTCACCCGCTTGTTGGTCGCCTCCCAAGTCACGGCCTTGGCGCCGTTTTCGCAGAACTGGAACGTCGAGCGGTGCTCTTTGTCCGGCCAGGCACACCCAGGGCAATCGAAGCCGTCGGGCTGGTTGGTGCGCATCAGCGTGACGGGCGCCTTCAAGGTGTCCATCTGCTCTCGCACCGCCGTCGCCGTTGCCTTCAGTGCACCCCAGCCTCCTGCCGGGCCATCATAGTTACGAACACCTGGAACCTTGCGTCGATTGGCCATGGTCGCTCCATACACGATTCATGTTCATCGCCATGAACCGAGGGTTGCGTAATGGGCCGCTGCTGTAGCGGGCCGTGGGGAACGTTGTGCTTCAGGGCTACGGCAAAGCGTAATTCGCCTTTGACGATTGCTCAATGCAGGTCCGGCCCACACCTGCTGTTGTGCCCAAGACAGCCCCCATCAACGCCTCGCCATCCTGCGCCGATACTGGCGAGCGCGCAGGGCATCGGCCAACTGCTGCACGACCAATGCCCATCCCGGCGCGACCGTGGGTCGGGACGCCTTGCCTCGGGCAAGCTTGTTCAACTGGTACTTGACCACCGCCATGTTGGCGAGCGAGGCGAGCGCTTTGTTCTTCCAGGTGATCGCCGGCAGTTGCGCAGCGTTGAGCTGTCCCGCCTGCCAGTCACAGGGCAACGCGGGATTGATCGCCAGCGCGGTGCCAATGCCGACCATTTCCACACCACTGTCGATCACCTGCTCGGCCACCGGCAACCGCCGGATACCACCGGTCACCATGACTGGCATGGTCGCCACTTCGCGAATCTCTCGGGCAAACGCTAAAAAATAGGCCTCCCGCGCCAAAGTGCGGCCATCCCGCGCCTGGCCTTGCATGGCGGGCGCTTCATAGCTGCCGCCAGAAAGCTCGACGAGATCGATGCCCAGTGGGTTGAGCAGCCCCACGACCTCTTTGGCATCGTCAGCACTGAAGCCGCCCCGCTGGAAGTCAGCCGAATTGAGCTTTACCGCGACGGCAAAGGCTGGCGACACAGCCGCTCGCACAGCCTTGACGATCTCCAGCAGCAGGCGCGCGCGGTTCTCCAGGGAGCCGCCCCAATGGTCGGTGCGCAGGTTGGTCAACGGCGAAAGGAACTGGCTGAGCAGATAGCCATGGGCTGCATGGATCTGCACGCCGGTAAAGCCCGCCTGCTCTGCCAACTGCGCGCTTCGGGCAAAACGCCGGATGACGTCCTCGATGACCTGCGTCGTCATGGCCTGTGGCGTCCTGAAATGCCGGGACATCGAGCCCAGCTCCAGAGACACCGCCGACGGCGCCCACGTCGCCTGGCCAAGATTGGCCGGCATCTGTCTGCCGGGGTGGTTGATCTGCAGCCAGAACTGCGCGCCCTGCGCACGCCCGACCTGAGCCCACTGCCGGAACCGCTCCAAGTGCAGGGCATCTTCCAGAACGATACCGCCCGGGCCGGTCATGGCGCGGGCGTCGACCATCACATTGCCGCTGATGAGCAACCCCGCGCCGCCCTGCGCCCACGCCTTATAAAGGCGCATCAATCGAGCAGATGGCGCATGGTCGGCGTCGGCCATGTTTTCTTCCATGGCCGCCTTGGCAATGCGGTTTACGAGGGTGGAACCGTTTGGCAGTACAAGGGGGGTGAAGGGGTTCATGGCGGCACCTCATTGAACGGTGCCAGCGACGATATCCTTAAAGTCAACTTGAAGGTCAACACCCGCTTCGCGATGTTCTGGCGACCTCCCGTTTGCGCGACCTACGTGGATGCTAGCGGTCGACGTCCGTCTTGTTCGCGGCCATGTCTTCACGTAACTGATTCAGTACACGCTGCGTATTGTCTGCGCATGGCATGCCTTCGGGCTTGCTCTGGATGCCATCGATCACCAGCAGCAGTTGCTCCTTGTTGCGCGCCAGCCGTTGCTGCAGCGCGTCGATTTCCTCGACCTTGCGTTTGAGCCCATCGAGCAGTTCATCATGGCGCCAGCCGTTGGCGTTGACGGGCAGCAGATGGCGGATCTGCTCCAAGGTGAAGCCCGCCGCCTGGGCACTGGTGATCATCTCCAGTACCCAGACGGCGTCATCGGCGTAGTCGCGGTAACCGTTGGCCTTGCGTTCGACCGAGTGGATCAACCCGCTCGCCTCGTAGAAACGAATGCGCGACGGCGCCAGGCCGGTGATCTTCGCCAGCTCGCCAATTTTCATGAATCACCTTGTGATGAATTGACCTTGAAGGTCACTTTAATCCTCAGGCGGGTCACCGGCCAGCCGTACCTTCGAGGCCGGCGATCACCTCGGCTGCGGTAATCACCTTACCAAAGTGGTGCTTCCAGAGATCGATGCCCAGTTGGCCGGATCTGTCGAGGGAGGAGCCAACGGTCAGATCGGTGATCAAGGTGGGGTTCAGCCCTGCGTCGAACAGCGCGAAGCCTGCGGCCAGCACGCAGGTTTCGGTCTGCAGGCCGCAGACCAGCACCCGGTCGACGCCCAGGCGCTTGAGGTAGTCGATCGTGGCGGGCGTCTGCCCGTAGCCGTGCTTGACGAAGACCTCATCGGCCTCGATCAGGTTTTCGTCCTCCGCTGCGGGGTGCCAGCCGAGCTGGCGGTGAAACGGCGTGACCCGCTCGTCATGCAGCTCGATGGAGGCAACCGTGGGAATCTTCGCAGACAGATGCCGGACGCGGTCGATAAGCCATTCCGGCGGGTTGAAGGTGGACTGGACGTCGACGATGAGCAGCACCTGCTCCATGGGCATTTCCTAGCGCGATGTGAAAGGTGCGGAGTATATCGTCCGAAGGTGCTCGGGGGCTGTCCTGCAGCCAGTGGTGACTGCGCCAACGTATCAGCATCTGGTTCGGCCAGGGCACCACCGGTCATGTGAAGGAATCTTCATGTTCCGCGCAGGCGCCTGACACTGGGGGGATCAGCGGTTTCGTCGCGGTTCGGCCCCCGTGGGTGTCTTGAGCGTCCGTCCCCCCTTTGCGTAGCATCGCCGGCCCTCGGCGCAGCCCTCCCCTCATCACCAGAGCTTCCGATGCCCCAACCAATTCCCTTGAAGGACCACGAAAAGGAAAAGCACCTGGTCAATCGCAGGCTGCTCGCCTGCGCGGCCCTGGTGATGAGCCTGGTAGTGGTGCTGGTGGGCCGGCTCTATGTGCTGCAGGTGGTGCAACATGAACAGCAGAGCGCGGTGTCGGAAAACAACCGCGTGCACGTGCTGCCCATCCCGCCCGAGCGCGGACTGATCTACGACCGCAATGGCGTCGTGCTGGCCGACAACAAACCCAGCTTCAACCTCACCATGACCCGCGAGCGCGCCGGCGACAGCGCCCAGGTGCTCGACACCCTGGCCCAGGTGCTGGGCCTGGGCGAGGACGAGCGCAAGCAATTCGACAAGGACCTGCGTCGGGGGCGCAAACCGTTCGAGCCGGTGACGTTGATGTTCGGCCTGTCCGAAGAGCAGATCGCGCTGATCGCGGTCAACCAGTTCCGCCTGCCGGGGCTGGATGTCGAGGCGCAGTTCATCCGCGAGTATCCGTTGGGCGAGCATTTCGCCCATTCGGTGGGTTATGTCGGGCGCATCAACGAAAAAGAAGCCAAGACCCTCGACAACACCGAGTACCGGGGCACCCAGTCAATCGGCAAGACCGGCATCGAGCGCTTCTACGAAGACCAGCTCCATGGCCATGTGGGCTACGAAGAGGTCGAGACCAACGCCCAGGGCCGGGTCATGCGGGTGCTGCGCCACCAGGATCCGATACCCGGCAAGGACCTGGTGCTGACCTTGGATGCTCATCTGCAGCAAGCTGCCGAAAAAGCACTGGGCGAGCGTCGTGGCGCCGTGGTGGCGCTGGACCCGGCCACGGGCGATGTCCTGGCGATGGTCAGCAACCCCGCCTTCGACCCCAACCTGTTCGTCAAGGGCATCAGCTTCAAGCAGTATGCCGCGCTGCGCGACTCGATCGACCGACCGCTGTTCAACCGGGTGCTGCGCGGCCTCTATGCGCCGGGCTCCACCGTCAAGCCGGAGGTGGCCATCGCCGGCCTGGACAGCGGCGTGATCACCCCCGGCAGCCGGGTCTTCGACCCGGGCTACTACACCCTGCCCAACTACGACCACAAGTACCGCAACTGGAACCACAGCGGCGATGGCTGGGTGGACATGTACAGCGCGATCATGCGCTCCAACGACACCTACTTCTACGACCTGGCACACAAGCTGGGCATCGAGCGGCTGCATGACTACATGGCCGAGTTCGGCCTGGGCCAGAAGGTCTCCCTGGACATGTTCGAGGAGGCGCCGGGCCTGATGCCTTCCCCGGCCTGGAAGCGCGCCACCCGCCGCCAGGCCTGGTTTCCTGGCGAGACGTTGATCCTCGGGATCGGCCAGGGCTACATGCAGGTCACCCCGCTGCAACTGGCACAGGCCACCAGCCTGCTGGCCAGCAAAGGCGTCTGGCATCGTCCGCACCTGGCGCTCAGCGTCGGTGGCCAGGCGCCCGTGGACCCGCACCCGATGCCAGACATCGTGTTGCACGACAAGCACGCCTGGGACCAGGTCAACGTCGGCATGCAGATGGTCATGCACGACCCGCGCGGAATCGCCCGCGCCGCAGCGGCCGGGGCCCAGTACCGCATCGCGGGCAAAAGCGGCACCGCGCAGGTGGTGGCCATCCGTCAGGGCGAGCGCTACAACCGCGACAAGACCCTCGAACGGCACCGCGACAATGCCTTGTTCGTCGGTTTCGCCCCGGCCGATCACCCAAGCATCGTGGTGGCGGTGATGATCGAGAACGGCGAAGCCGGCGGCCGAGTGGCCGGGCCTGTGGTGCGCGACGTCATGGACGCCTGGCTGCTCGACGACCAGGGGCATCTGAAGACGCAATATGCGGGCGGCACAGGCCAGGCAGCGGTGCCCCACGCCTGAAGGGTCAGCGGATCTGATGCTTGTGCAGCAAGCGGTAGAACGTAGGCCGGGAAATCCCCAGCACTTTGGCCGCGACACTGAGGTTGTCGCTGTGCCGGTCGAGCACATCGGAAAGCGCCTGGCGCTCGGCCCGGTGCTTGTAGTCCTCCAGGGTGCCCAATAGCTGCTCGTCCTGCTCGATCATCTGCAGCCCCAGATCCTGCGCTTCGATCTGACGGCCTTCGGCCAGCACCAGGCCGCGACGCACCCGATTGGCCAGTTCCCGGACGTTCCCCGGCCAGTCGTGCCGCCCCATGGCCGCCAGGGCGCGGTCGCTGAACGAGCGAGGCCTGCGCCCGGTCTCCAGGCTGTAGAAATGTGCGAAATGACTGGCCAGCATCGACAAGTCGCCATGGCGGTCACGCAGGGGCGCGGTGATCACTTGCAGGACGTTGAGCCGGTAATAGAGATCCTCGCGAAAACGCCCCTGCACGATGGCCTTTTCCAGGTCCACGTGAGTTGCAGCCAGTACGCGCACATCCACCGGGATCGGTTGGTCGCCCCCGACCCGCTCGATGTGCTTTTCCTGCAGAAAGCGCAGCAGGTTGGCCTGCAGCTCCAATGGCAGATCGCCGATTTCGTCGAGGAACAACGTCCCGCCGTTGGCAGCCTCGATACGTCCCACCTTGCGTTGGTGGGCACCGGTGAAAGCGCCTTTTTCATGGCCGAACAGTTCGGATTGGATCAAATGCTCAGGGATCGCGCCGCAATTGATCGCGACGAACGGTTTGTCGCAGCGCTGGGACTGCCGGTGCAGGGTACGCGCCACCAACTCCTTGCCCGTACCGCTTTCGCCACGGATCAGCACCGGCGACTCGGTGGGCGCCAGCTTGCCCAGCAACTTGCGCAGTTCGCGGATCGGCCGGCTCTCGCCCAGCAGCTCATGGGCGGGCTCATCCACCCGCACAGGGCCCTTGCCGCGCAAGCGCGCCATGCCGAAGGCCCGCCCGAGCGTGACCTGCACGCGGGACACGTCGAACGGCAGGGTGTGGAAATCGAAGAACCACTCACAGACGAAGTCACCGACGTTCTGCATGCGCAGCTCCTGAGGGCTGAGCACGGCGATCCATTCGGTATTGCTGCGGGCGATCAGATCCTTGACGGCATCCGGATGGCGCAAATGCGTGGCCTGCAAGCGCAACAGGCCGACATCGCACGGATACTCCAGCGCCGAGGCAAGCAAGCAGCTATGCACATCCCAGCCGACGCTACGCAGGCCTGGTAGTAGACGGTGGCAATCGTCGCAGGGGTCGACGATCAGCAGACGGCGTTGGGTGGTCGGTTCGAGCATGACTGTTCCTTGGCGCCAAAAGTTGGTTTTTCATGTAGAAACAGTAAGTTGCAACGTCCGAATTAACAGTAGCAATGAACCTGAATTGGCCCAGTACCGTTTGTCCGCCAATTGCGTTCGACGCGGGGGCACTCGGGAATCTTTCAAAGTTTCAAGCGTCACAGGCCGCACAGGTCGCGGTAATACTTTTTTGCCGACTTGAAAAAAATTCGACGCCCGTGTGACTTCCCCCATGACTTGGAGCATCAGTACGAATAACCCCGCGCTGCGCCTCCTTGAATATGAAGCAACGCGGACATCATTTCGCTGTTTGGGACCATAGAGAGACCGAACCATGAACGCCCCGCTCCGTGTCAACGAAGCACTGCTGATTGCCGACCACGCCTTCGAACCTTTCCAGTGCGTAGCCTGGGATGCACCCAACGGCACCGGTGAGCTAAGCCTGGCAGTGATCGACCGGACCAGCACGCGTATCGGCAGCAAGCAAGTATCCTCGCGTATCTATTCCGACCCTGCGCAATGGGCCAGCCTGATCGAGGAAGTGCGTGCCGAACTTTGCGAAAAAGGTTACGACCTGCAACCCTGGTCGATGCCGAAATAAAATCGGTGCCCTGCAAGTGCGTGCCAAGCCACGCACTTGTACAACTTCCTTTTTGCCCTGCTGACAACTTTTGTCATTGCGACATATCGTCGCAGCATGGACTTTCAGCGTTGATCAATTCAATTCCCTGAACTGCTGGATATGCCGATATTCGGCCTGCAGCTGTTCGGCCAATTGCCATCCTCGCCCTAGGCGCACCGCCGCCAGCTCCATATCCACCAGCAACGTCGCACAAGGCATCGGACGCAGTGCGTTCCAGCGCTGCAGGCGACCATCGGTCAGCACCAGGCACCGCTGTGTTTCATGGGGGTAACGCTTGGCGCGCGCCAGCAACCAGTGCCGCGCCTCTTCGAGCGCCGCGATCAACGGCGTACCGCCCCCCGCCCCCAGTGTCTGCAACCAAGGTTGCAGGGCCGCCGATGCCTTGAGCCCGTGGCGTTGCCAACGTGGAGCCCCGCCACTGGCAGTGAGCAGCGCCAGGCGTGCGCGTTGGCGATAGGCTTGATCGAACAATTCCGCCAGCAGCCCTTTGGCCTGGGCCAGCGCCTGATGGCGACGGGTCGAGGCCGAGGCGTCAACGATCACCAGCCATAATTCCGACGCCTGGGCCTGGCGCTGCTGCCAGCACAGGTCATTGCGATGCCTTGGCCGCCCTTTGAGCAACGTCGCCAGCCAGGCAACGCGCGCAGCGCCTCCCGCTCGCGCGCGACCACGGGGCGTACCGCTCAAGGTGCCTGCCTGGGGCTTGGCATCCGCCGCCAAGGCGGCGGGCTTGCGGATGCTCAGGGCTTTTTTGCCCAGTTCGGCACCTCGCGTCGTGCCCCGGTAGCGACCGTGTGCGGGGGCAATGCGCCCCAATCACCCTGCCCGCCTTTGGCGTCAGTGTGTGCTTCGGAGTGAGGCAGTGGTGGCGTGGAAGGGGCGCTGACCGGGGGCATCTCCCTGCGTCGATGGCGCAAGGCGAACTCCGCCACGGCCTGCACGTCAGCCTCTTCTATCGCATTACCGCCGCGCCAGGCGGCATGGGCGCGGGCAGCCCGCAACCAGACCAGGTCGGCGCGCATGCCATCGACCCCAGCGCTGAAACAACCCTCGGTGATCCAGGTCAGGGCGCGATCATCCAGCGGGATGCTGTCCAAGCGCTGACGTGCAGCCTGGCAACGTTCGCGCAAGCGTGCCTGGGCTTCGGCCCACTGGGCGCAGAACGCCTGCGGATCGCTGTCGAAGGCCAGGCGCCGGCGAATGATCTGCTGCCGCGCCTGCGGCGGCGGCAGCCCTTCAAGCAGCACGTTGAGGCCGAAACGGTCGAGCAATTGCGGACGCAGCTCGCCCTCTTCCGGGTTCATGGTACCGATCAGTACGAATCGGGCATCGTGGCGGTGGGAAATACCGTCGCGCTCGATGCGGTTGGTGCCACTGGCGGCCACATCCAGCAGCAGATCCACCAGTGGATCAGGCAGCAGGTTGACCTCATCCACATAAAGCACGCCGCCATTGGCCTGGGCCAGTACGCCGGGGGAGAACTGGGCCTTGCCCTGCCCCAGCGCGGCATCCAGGTCGAGGGTGCCGACCAGGCGCTCCTCGGTGGCGCCCAGCGGCAGGGTCACGAAAGGTGGTGTATGCCCGGGCGCGCCCAGCAGGTCGGCCAGCCCACGGGCCAAGGTGCTCTTGGCCATGCCTCTCGGGCCTTCGATCAGCACGCCGCCGATCTTCGGGTCGATGGCAGTCAGGCACAAGGCCAGCTTGAGGTCGTCGGCACCGACTACGGCAGCCAGGGGGAATTGCACGGGTTCGCTCATTTCAGGCCTGTTCCTCGCCGTCGAGCAGTTGCTCTTCAAGGGCTTCCCGGTACGTCCCTGGCGACGCCCAGAGGCCGCGCTGCTGAGCCTCCAGCAGGCGTTCGGTAAGGTCGCGCAGGGCTTCGGGGTTGTGCTGTTGTAGAAAGTCTCGGGTCGCCGGGTCCAGTACATAGGCATCGGCCAGCGACTCGTAGTGGTGATCGTCGATCAGGTGCGTGGTGGCGTCGAAGGCGAACAGGTTGTCGACCGTCGCCGCCAGCTCGAAGGCACCTTTGTAGCCATGGCGCTTGGCCCCCTCGATCCACTTTGGGTTAAGGGCGCGGGCGCGGATCACCCGGTTGAGCTCTTCCTTGAGGGTGCGGATGCGTGGCCGGTCGGTCTGGCTGTGATCGCCGTGATAACTGGCTCGGGTTGTGCCGGCCAGGGTTTCGGCCGCTGCCAGCATGCCGCCTTGGAACTGGTAGTAGTCGTTGGAATCGAGCAGGTCATGCTCGTGATTGTCCTGGTTTTGCAGCACCGCCTGGACCTGGCCCAAGCGCCGGGCGAACGCGGCGCGGGCCGGTGTGCCCTCGTCGCTGCCACCGTAGGCGTAACCGCCATGGTTGAGGTAGACATCGGCCAGGTCGTCGCGGCTGTGCCACAAACGCCCGTCGATCGCATTCTGCACCCCGGCCCCGTAGCTCCCGGGCTTGGCCCCGAAGACACGCCAGCCAGCATGACGCGCCGCCTGGTCGGCATCCATGCCCTCGGCCAGCAAGGTCTCGCGCTCGGCACGCACGCGGGCGGCCAGCGGGTTGAGGTCGTCGGGCTCATCCAGAGCCGCCACCGCTTGTACCGCTGCATCGAACAGTCGAATGAGATTGCCGAAGGCATCCCGGAAAAAGCCCGAGACCCGCAAGGTGACGTCGACCCTTGGGCGATCGAGCAGGCTCAGGGGCAGGATCTCGAAATCATCGACCCGCTGACTGCCGGTGGCCCATACCGGTCTCACGCCCATCAGCGCCATGGCCTGGGCGATGTCGTCGCCGCCGGTGCGCATGGTCGCGGTGCCCCAGACCGACAGCCCCAGCTGACGCAGGTGGTCGCCATGGTCCTGCAGGTGACGCTCGAGGATCAGGTTGGCCGAAGCGAACCCCAGGCGCCAGGCGGTGGTGGTCGGCAGGTTGCGTACATCCACGGTATAGAAGTTGCGCCCAGTGGGCAGCACGTCCAGGCGCCCCCGGCTGGGGGCGCCGCTGGGGCCGGCCGGAACGAAGCGCCCGGCCAGCGCCGCCAGCAGGCCTTCCGTTTCAGCCGCGCCGCAGGCGTCCAGGCTCGGGGCGATGGTCTCGACCAATGCCTGCAGCACCATGGCAACCGGTTGCCAGGCGCTATCCTCGGGCAACGCCAGGCGGCCCGTCAGCGCATGCTCGATCAGGTCCAAAGCCAGGTGTTCCAGGCGCTCGCGGGTATCACCCTGATTACGCCACGGCGAGGTATCGAGTGCTTGCAGCAGCGCCGGGCGCGGCCCTTGCCAAGGCTCGCCGAACTCACAGTCCAGCGGGTCGAAGCCCAATGCCAAGGCTTTGGCCAGCGCACGGATCAGGCTGGCATTGGCGCCTTTACCATCCCCACGCTCCACACGCAACAAGGCCAGCAAGGTGTCGCTACGCAGGCGCCCTTCGGGGGACTGGCCGAATACATGCAGGCCGTCGCGGATCTGCGATTCCTTGAGGTCGCACAGGTAGGTGTCCAGGCGTGGCAGCCAGATGGCCGCATCGTCCAGCTGGCCTTCGAGCTGCAGTTCACGGTCGATGTGGTTGGCCTTGACCAATTCGAGAATGTCGCGCTGCAACTCGCGTGCCCGACGCGGGTCGAGCAGTTGCGCTTCGTAGTACTCGTCGGCCAGGCGCTCCAGGTGACGCAGCGGGCCGTAGGTTTCGGCGCGGGTCAAAGGCGGCATCAGGTGATCGATGATCACCGCCTGCGTGCGACGCTTGGCCTGGGCACCTTCGCCGGGGTCATTGACGATAAAGGGGTAGATATTGGGTAACGGGCCAAGCAGTGCGTCTGGCCAGCATTGCTCAGACAACCCGACACCTTTGCCAGGCAGCCATTCGAGGTTGCCATGCTTGCCCACATGGATCACCGCGTCGGCGGCAAAGCCGTTGCGCAACCAGAAGTGAAACGCCAGATAGCCGTGGGGCGGCACCAGGTCCGGGTCGTGATAGACCGCGCTGGGGTCCACCTGGTACCCCCGGGCCGGCTGGATACCGACGAAGGTCAGGCCGTAGCGCAGGCCGGCGATCATCATCCGCCCACTGCGGAACATCGGGTCTTGCTCGGGTGGGCCCCAACGCTCGAGTACCGCGCGCTGGTTGGCTGCGGGCAGCGTGGCGAAGGCTTGATGGTAATCGGCCAGGCTCAGGCTCTGGGCGCACGGGCGCTGATCGAGATGATCGAGGTCGTTGGTCACCCCTCCCAACAGTTGATGGATCAGCGCGGTACCGCTGTCAGGCAGGCCCTGCACCGGATACCCCTGCCCTTGCAGTGCCCGGAGAATGTTCAGCGCTGCACCTGGGGTGTCCAGGCCTACACCGTTGCCGATGCGCCCATCGCGGGTCGGGTAGTTGGCCAGCACCAGGGCCACGCGTTTCTGGGCGTTGGGCAGGCGCGCCAACTCCACCCAACGGCGAGCGAGTTCGGCGACGAAATCCATGCGTTCAGGGTGGGCGCGATAGCAAACCACGTCGGACTGGCTGCGCTCGCTGCGCCAAGCCAGGTCCTTGAAGCTCACGGGCCGAGTGATGATGCGCCCGTCCAGCTCCGGCAGGACGATGTGCATGGCCAGATCCCGGGCGCCCAGGCCTTGCTCATTGGCCTCCCAGGCCGGTTGATTGTCCTGGGCGCAGATCGCCTGCAACACCGGGATGTCTCGGCGCAGCGGGCGCAGGTTGGGTTGTTCCGGGCTGGACAAGGCAAAACCGGTGGTATTGAGCACCACTTCGGCCTCGACTTCGTCCAGCCAGGCCTCGACCTGAGCCAGACAGGCCGCCTCCTTGAGGCTGGCCACGGCGATCGGCAGCGGATTGAGCCCCGCTGCCTGCAAGCGCAGACAAAAGGTATCGATAAAGGCCGTGTTTGCCGCCTGCAGGTGCGAGCGGTAGAACAGAATGGGGGCCACAGGCCAGTCGGCCTGCCATTCGGGGTACCACTCCTGCAGCACCGCGCTGGGCTTGGCCGGGTGGTACACCGTGGTGCGCGGCAAAGGCTGTGGTTCTTCCCAAGGGTAATCGCGCCCGAGCCACAGGCTGGCCAGGCAATTGAACAGGTTCGCGGCATTGGCCTTGCCGCCCTGGCGCAGGTAGTGCCAAAGGCGCTCGGCCTGGGCGCCGGTCACCGTGCCCAACTGGGTCAGCTCCGGGTCCGGGCGGTCATCGCCAGGCACCAGGATCAACTGCACACCCCGGGCACTCAGCTCGACCAGTTGCTCGACGCCATAGCGCCAGTAATCGACGCCGCCATGCAAGGACAGCAGGATCACCTTGGCGTGGCGCAACACCTGATCGACATACAGATCGACCGAGGCGTGGTTCTGCACCTGCATGGGGTTGGCCAGGCGCAGGCTCGGAAAACCCTCTGGCAACTGCTCGGCGGTTTCGGCGAGCAATGCCAGGTGCGAATCACCGCTGCAGAGGATCACCAGCTCGGCGGGAGTTTGGCCGAGGTCGGCAATGCTGTCGTCCGGCACGAAGCCGCCGGGCTGGGTCCGCAGCAGGTGCATGGGTCAGGCGCCCAAGGCCTGGCGCAGGCGCGCTTCAAGCTGAACAGCGTCCAGCGCCTGGCCGATCAGCACCAAGCGGGTGATGCGCGGCTCGTCGGCGCGCCAGGCGCGATCGAAGTGCTTGTCGAAACGGGTGCCCACACCTTGGATCAGCAGGCGCATCGGCTTGCCAGGGATGGCGGCGAAGCCCTTGGCACGCAGGATGCCGAATTCGACCACCAGTTGGGTGAGCGCATCGAGCAGCAGGCTTTCGTCCGCTTCTGGCAGGTCGATGGAAATGGAGTCGAAGGCGTCATGGTCATGATCGTCGTGGTCATCGCCGTCATGGTGCGCATCGTGGTGGGTGCGCCGACCATCAATGTGCACCTCGGCCTCGGCGCCCACGCCCAGCAATACGTCCAACGGCAGACGCCCGCTGCTGGCTTCGATCACCTTGACCGCCGGCGGCAGCTCTTCGGTGACTTCGGCGCGGACCTTGGCCAGGCCCTGAGCATCGATCAGATCAGCTTTGTTCAGCACAACCAAGTCGGCGCTGGCCAGTTGGTCGGCAAACAGCTCGTGCAGGGGCGACTCGTGGTCAAGGTTAGGGTCGAGCTTGCGCTGGGCATCCACCTGGTCCGGGTACGCCGCGAAGGTGCCCGCGGCCACAGCCGGGCTGTCAACCACGGTGATGACCGCATCCACGGTGCAGGCATTGCGGATTTCCGGCCACTGGAAGGCCTGCACCAACGGTTTGGGCAGCGCCAGGCCGCTGGTCTCGATGAGGATGTGGTCCAGGTCGCCACGGCGAGCCACCAGTTCGCGCATCACCGGGAAGAACTCTTCCTGCACGGTGCAGCACAGGCAACCGTTGGCCAGTTCGTAGACGCGGCCACTGGCTTCTTCCTCGGTGCAGCCGATGCTGCACTGCTTGAGGATTTCGCCATCGATGCCCAGTTCACCGAATTCGTTGACGATCACCGCGATGCGGCGGCCTTGGGCGTTGTCCAGCATGTGGCGCAGCAAGGTAGTCTTGCCCGAGCCGAGAAAGCCAGTGACGATGGTGACGGGGAGCTTGGCCAGTGTTTTCATGTCGCGATGCCCTTGGCAGGATGGCGCGGGCATGCAGGACGAGTGCCGCGAGCCTTGCTGCTCGGGCCTGTTCGCCACCGGATCACCCCGCCCGGTTGAAAGTCGAAAACGTCACGAGGCAGGTCTCCTGGCTTGCACCTTACCGACCGGGGCCGGTGGAGCGACGCCTTCCCGCGCCTGGACGCAGTGGCTGTGTCGATCCTGTTCGGTGCCTACAGTTGCGGGGGCAGCCGTGGCTTGGACCACGTTCCCGTCTTAGCTCCGGCCAACGCCGGAGAACCTCGAAGCGGCAAGGCTACGCAGTGGTTGGCGGGCGGTCAACCGTGGCGCATCAGTGTTTGGGGGCAGGCTCCCCGGAACGGCGCCGCCACCTTGCCGATTGACGCCACGTCGCCCCCATGCTTTGCTTGCACCTTGCGTTCAGGTGCCCCATCAAGGGGTGAAACGGGAAATCGGTAACCAAGCCGATGCTGCCCCCGCAACGGTAAGCGAGCGAAGCGTCTTGACCACTGTGCCGCGTCGTATGGCATGGGAAGGTGATGCTTTCCAGGAGCCCTGCTCCTCCTCGTAAGCCCGGAGACCGGCCTGGCGTCAACAGAACACCCCGCGGTGGGCGGGCGCTGTCATCTCTCCTGGGTCAATCGTGCTCGGGATGACGCGCGTGTCCACCGCCTATAAAAAGCAGAGGAACGCACCATGCCGATTACCAGCGCCAAACACAGCATCGCCACCCCTGTCAGCCTCAGCCAGCGCGTCGTCATTGCGGTCGGCGCCAGCCTGCTGGGCCTGTGCCTGGTCTATTTCGCAGGTTTCTCGCACATCGAGGCGGTGCACAACGCCGCCCACGACACCCGCCACAGCGCCGCCTTCCCTTGCCACTGAGTAAGCCTGCATGATCAAGCGCATCGCCCGTACCGCAGGCTTCAGCGGGCTGCTCGCCGCCCTGTTGCTGACCTTGTTGCAAAGCCTGTGGGTCAGCCCATTGATCCTTCAGGCCGAAACCTTCGAGAGCGCCGTCCCCGAGCATCATGAACACGACGGTGCCGTCGCTGCGCACACCCATGACGCAGAGGCCTGGGCACCTGAGGATGGCTGGCAGCGCCTGCTCGCCACCACCGGCGGCAACCTCGTGGTGGCGGTCGGTTTCGCGCTGATCCTCGCGGCGCTGTACAGCCTGCGCGAGCCGAACCGAGTGACGACCGGCGCCTTGTGGGGGTTGGCGGGCTTTGCCGTATTCTGCCTTGCGCCGACACTGGGACTGCCACCGGAGCTGCCAGGTACGGCCGCCGCCGACTTGGAGCAACGCCAGAGCTGGTGGATCGGCACAGCGGCCGCCACAGGCACAGGCTTGGCCTTGCTGGTGTTTGCCCACCATTGGCTGCTCAAGGTGCTGGGCGTTGCCTTGCTGGTGGTTCCGCACCTGATCGGCGCGCCACAACCAGCGGTGCATGAAAGCCTGGCTCCCGAAGCCCTGGTGACCCAGTTCAAACTCGCCTCCTGGCTGACCAACGCTACATTCTGGCTCGCTCTCGGCCTGCTCAGCGCGTGGCTTTACCGTCGCGCCAGCCAGGCCTGATGCGCGACGCCCCCGCCGAGCCGGTGTTCTATGCCGGCTTCGGCTGCCGCAAGGGTTGCCCGGTCGATGCCTTGGAGCAACTGTTGCGCAAGACCCTGGCCACACACGGTCTGTCCGTCGATCAACTGGGCGGCCTCGCGAGCATCGACCTCAAAATGGATGAGCCCGGGCTGCGCACCCTGGCCGACCGGCTGGGTGTCCCTCTGATGATGTTCTCGGCCACTCACCTGCACCCCTTCGAGCCGCAGCTCAGCCACCGCTCTACCGTTGCCTACGCGCACAGCGGCTGCTGGGGCGTCGCCGAAAGTGCGGCCTTGGCCTTGGCTGCACGCGCGCAGGGCGCCTCGCGTTTGTTGGTGACACGCCAGGTGCTCGGCCAGGCTACCCTCGCCCTGGCCCTTGGCCGATAATCGCGTCCAATTACTGCCTATCTGCGAGGATTTCCCATGACGGTCTATTTCATCGGTGCCGGGCCCGGCGACCCGGAGCTGATCACAGTCAAGGGCCAACGCCTGATCCGCCAATGCCCGGTGATCATCTACGCCGGCTCCCTGGTACCGCCGGCCGTGCTGGAAGGGCACACCGCCAAGACGGTGATCAACAGTGCCGAACTGAACCTCGGGCAGATCATCGAGGCCCTGCGCAGCGCCCACGAAAACGGCCAGGATGTAGCCCGCGTCCACAGTGGCGATCCCAGCCTTTATGGCGCCATTGGCGAACAGATTCGCCACTTGCGCGAACTGGGCATCGACTATCAGATCATTCCGGGCGTCACTGCCACCGCGGCCAGTGCCGCCTTGCTCGGCTGCGAGCTGACCCTGCCGGAACTCGCCCAGACAGTGATCCTCACCCGCTACGGCGACAGCTCGCCCATGCCGGCTGGCGAACAACTGGCAGACCTGGCCCGTCACCGCAGCACCTTGGCGATTCACCTGGGCGTGAAGCACCTCGAGCGTATCGTCACCGAACTGTTGCCGCACTATGGGCCAGACTGCCCGATCGCCGTCATTCATCGCGCCACCTGGCCGAACCAGGACTGGGTGCGTGGTACCTTGCGGGACATCGTTGAACTCACGGCGGCCAAAGACTTCCGACGCACTGCGCTGATCCTGGTGGGCCACGTGCTGGGCGATGCACCTTTCGCTGAATCGGCGCTGTACCGAGCAGGGCACGCCCATCTCTACCGCCCTGCGAGTTGACTGGGCACTTTCCTACGGATCGAGGAACCAACCGATGCTCGAACTACGCCCCAATTGCGAATGCTGCGACCGCGACCTGCCAGGCGACAGCGCGGACGCACTGATCTGCTCGTTCGAATGCACCTTCTGTCGTCCATGCAATGAACAGCACTTCCAGGGACGCTGCCCGAACTGTGGCGGCCAGTTGCTGCCTCGTCCTACACGGGTCGGGGGGGCGCTGAGCCGAAACCCTGCCTCGCCCCTGCGTGTCCTTAAACCACATCCAGGATGTTCCTGAACTATTCTATGCAGGGCCCGTTCCTGGCGCCTCGGACAGGCTTAACCACGGATGTTTATTTTGTAGGCCTTTTCAACAATAATCTTCGCTTTTTCAACAAACCTACGTATCCCATTACCGAACGAGAGGAATCTACGTAATCTTGCGCGCTGCTGCGCAGGCACCCTTTCACGTATTCCTGCGGGACTTCAGGAAACGGACCAAATTCCTACAGGAGTTATCCAATGACAACCGTTTTAATGGTTGACGACCATCCAACCGTTCGACTAGCTGTGCGCATGCTGCTCGAACGTGAACGCTTTCAGGTCATCGGTGAAGCCGGTGACGGCATCGACGCCGTGCAACAGGCTCGCCTGCTACGCCCTGATGTGGTTATCCTCGACATCGGCCTACCTGGCCTCGATGGCATGGAGGTCATCAAACGTCTGCAACTGTTGGAGCCAGCCCCGAAGATCATGGTGCTTACCGGTCAACCTGCCGACCTGTATGTCCGTCGCTGTCTGGATGCCGGTATCGCCGCCTTCGTCAACAAGGACGAGGATCTCGATGCCCTGGTGTTCGCCCTCAAAGCGCTGGTCAAAGGCTACTCCACCTTTCCGCAGATGTCGGTCAACAGCAGTTCGCTCGAAAGCGAGTGCAGTCGCCTTGAAAGCCTCTCCAACCGCGAGATGGAGGTGTTGCGCCGGCTCACCCGCGGCGAGAACAACAAGTTCATCGGTGAATGCATGAACCTCAGCGCCAAGACCATCAGCACCTACCGTGGACGCATCATGGACAAGCTCAAGACCGAATCGCTGGTCGAAATGGTCGACCTGGCCAAACGCAACAACGTCAGCTGAACACCCCACCGTCATGAGAGGCGCGGTGTTCACTCTCCTGCTGGGCGCGCTCCTGGCCTTCAGCGCTGCGGCGCATGCCGACAGCGAAGTCCGGCATCTGCTCGCCCGCTCATTGAGCGCCTCGCCGCCCTTGTCGCTCCAACAGGACGACCGGCAATGGCTCGAGCGCCGCAAAGCCCTTGTGCTGGGTAGCTCGCGCCCCGACTACCCGCCGTTCGAGATCAACACCAGCCCCACCGACTTCGAAGGCCTCAGTGCCGACTACGCCGGCCTGATCGGCGAACAGCTCGGCATCCCGGTCGAGGTTCGTCGCTTCCCCAACCGTCAGGCGGCTATCGATGCGCTGCACGCTGGCAGCATCGACCTGCTGGGCAGCTCCAACGCCTTCGAGGCCGGCGATGCTCAGTTGGTCCTCAGCCAGCCCTATGCTGACGACCTCCCGGTCATCGTCAGCGATCAAGATCGTATGCTCGGCCGCCACGGCAAGGACCTGGCGGGCCTACGCCTGGCCATGGTCGATCATTACCTGCCCGAAAAGCTGGTGCGCAAGCAGTACCCCGATGCCCAAGTGACCTTGTACCGATCGACGCTGGCCGGGCTGTCGGCGGTGACGATGGGTGAGGCAGACGCCTATCTGGGAGATGCCATCAGTACTGACTACGCGATCGGTAAAAGCTTCCAGGGCCTGGTGAAAATCGATCATTTCAGCCCCCTGCCCGCCGATATCTTCGCCTTTGCCCTGGCCCGCGACAATCCGCGCCTGCAACGCCTGGTCAATGAGGCCCTGGCCAGGATCAGCGACAGCGAGCGACTGAACATCCTGCGGCGCTGGAACAGCGGCAATACCAGTTTGCTGATGAAAAACCCAGTCGGCGCACTCACGCCCGAGGAGCGGGACTGGATTACACAGCATCCGAAGGTCAGGGTCTTGATCAACTCATCCCTGGCCCCGCTGACCTTCAACGATGCCCAACAGCATCCTACCGGGATCACGCTGGACCTTCTCAAGCGCATCCGTCTGCAAACTGGCCTACGCTTCGAGATCGTCGAGGTGGACTCGATCCAGGACATGGTCGACCAGGTCGCCAAGGGACAAGCGCAGATGATCGGCGCCCTGGGCTACGGTGCCGAACGTGCGAAACGCCTGCGCTATACCCGGCCCTATGTGGTCAGCCCAAGGGTCCTGGTTACCCGCCGTGACACGCCCTGGACCGGCGCGCCAATGTCGCTCGACGGGCTACGTGTCGCCTTGCTGCGCGGCTCCCCTCAGCGTGAAGCCTTGCAGCGTCAATATCCCCGCGCCCGTCTGGTCGAGGTCGAAACCCACCTGGAGCTGATGGAAACCGTCGCCAATGGCAAGGCCGATGTGGCCTTGAGCAGCCAGATCAATGCCGGCTATTACATCAACCATGTGTTCAACAAGGGCTTGCGTATCGCCGGACTGCAAAGCGACGAGCCTGCCAGTGCCGCCTTCGCGATCGCGCCGGATCTACCCGTGCTGCAGTCGATCCTGGACAAGGCGCTGCTCAGCATTCCCCCTGAGGAGCTGGACCAACTGGTCAACCGATGGCACACCAACACGCTGGTCAGTGACAGCCCCTGGCGCAACTACCGCACCTTGGCATTGCAGGTGCTGGTGCTGGCCGCCGTGCTGTTGGCCGGTGTCGTGTTCTGGAACACCTACCTACGCAAACTCATCAACCAGCGCACCGAGGCCCAGCGTGCCCTGCAGGCGCAACTGGCGCTCAGCCGCGGGCTGCTGGAGCAGTTGCGCCAGGCCAAGGATGACGCTGAGCAGGCCAGTCAGGCCAAGAGCACCTTCCTGGCGATCATGAGCCATGAAATCCGCACGCCGATGAACGCGGTGATCGGACTGCTGGAGCTGGCCCTGGAGGACAGCCGCCGGGGCCACAGCGACCCGCAGACCTTGCATACCGCCCATGATTCGGCCATCGGCCTGCTCGAGCTGATCGGCGACATCCTCGATATTTCCCGCATCGAATCCGGCCATATGTCCCTGCAACCGGTCCCGATCGACCTGGTCGAGCTGGTGCGCGCAACCCTTCGCGTGTTCGACGGCAATGCCCGGATCAAGGGCTTGTATCTCCATGCAGATCTGCCCCAGGCACCGGCCTGGGTGCTGGCGGACCCCGTGCGCCTCAAGCAGGTCCTGTCCAATCTGATCAGCAACGCCCTCAAGTTCACCGACCGTGGTGGCGTCCAGGTGAGCCTGAAACTCGCCCCACCCAACGCCAGTGGCGATATCCAGACCTCGCTGTGCGTCCAGGACAGCGGTATCGGCATCAGCCCCAGCGACCAGGCCCGCCTCTTCAATACCTTCGCCCAGGTCAATGGCCCTCAGGCGGGAAAAGGCGCAGGCCTGGGCCTGGTGATCAGCCGCACCTTGGCCGAACTGATGGGCGGATCGCTCGAGCTGCAAAGCGTCGAAGGCATGGGCACCAAGGTGAGTGTGGACCTGACTCTACCAGGCACCACGGCGCCGGCCCAGGCCGAACAGAGCGAGCCGGTCCAAGACAAGACCAGCGGTCCGCTGGATATCCTGGTAGTCGATGACTACCCCGCCAACCTGCTGCTGCTGGACAAACAACTGACCACCCTCGGCCACAAGGTGACCCTGGCCGAGCATGGCGAGGCGGCTCTGGCCCTGTGGCAAGCAGGCCAGTTCAATGTCGTGATCACCGATTGCAGCATGCCGGTGATGGATGGCCACGAACTCACTCGGCGTATCCGTGCCCTGGAGCAGGAGCGCGACCTGCCCGCCTGCCTGATCCTGGGGGTCACCGCCAATGCCCAGGCCGAGGAGAAAGCGCGTTGCCTGGCCAATGGCATGGATGAGTGCCTGTTCAAACCGATCGGCCTGAAGGCCCTCAAGGCCCATCTGCCCAGTGCCCCTCCAGCGGAGCAGGCACCGCCACCCGCACCGGAGCCGGAGCCTGCCAGCACAAGTGGATTCAATCTCAATGAGCTGCGTCACCTGACCCAGGACGACGACCAACTGATCCGACGCCTACTCGAGCAACTCGCGCACAGCGCCAGCGAAGACCTTACCGCCCTGCGCGCCCTCGGCGAGGCGCCGCAAAGCGAGGCTGTACATGCCTTGGCCCATCGCATCAAGGGGGGCGCGAAGATGTTGAAGGTCCGGGGGGTGGTGCGTGATTGCGAAGCGGTCGAACAGGCCGTCGCCCAGGACCAGCCAACCGCGGACTTGCTCAAATGCCTGGAAGGCAGCCTGGAGACCCTGCAACGCGAACTGCGCGAAGGGCTCGCGGCACTCAGCGCAGCCAACTGAGCCCTGCCCCTTGCCTTATGGGGCGCTCATGAACTCTCGCGCACCATCAACTCGAACCCCAGGTCCTGCTGCGCGGTGGCCACGTGCTTGCCGTCGAGCAACGCCAACAGCGCCTGGGCAGCACCGCGCCCGACAGCGGCCCGGGGGGTGCGGATCGAGGTCAGGCGCGGCACCATGTGCGCCGATGCCGGCAGATCGTTGAAGCCGACCATCGCCACCTGGCGCGGCACCTCGACGCCCTGGCGCAAGGCCTGCAATACCGCGCCCTGGGCCAAGTCATCGTTACAGAAGAACACGCCATCGACATCCGGCGCCTGCGCAAGCAAACGACTGAAAAGCTCGCTGCCCAGGCCGATGGATGACGGTTGTGGCGCCAACAGTTCCAACTCTGGCGCCTGCAGACCGGCCTCGGCCAGCGCCTGGCGAAAGCCCTCGGCGCGCTGCATCACGCGTGGGTCGAGTTGCGCAGCGATGAACGCCAGGCGCCGCCGCCCACGTTCGATCAGATGACGAGCTGCAGCGCGCCCGGCCTGCTGCTGGGAGAATCCTACCGACAACTGCCCCGCCTCGCCCCCTAGCTCCATCATATGAACACAGGGCACCCCGCTGGCAGCCAACATCTGACGGGACGCCTCGCTGCGCTCGAAACCGGTGAGCAAGATGCCGCAAGGCTGATACGCCAGGTAGTTGCGGATGAGGTTTTCTTCTTCGGCCAGATCGTAATGGTAGTTGCCGATCAGCACTTCCAGCCCTCTCGGGCGCATCACGTCGTGGATGGCCTCCAGGGTGTCGATGAACAGCTGGTTGGACAATGACGGGATCAACACCACCACCGACTGGCTACGCGCCGAGGCCAATGCCCGGGCAGCCGGGTTGGCGACGTAGCCCAGGCTCGCCGCGGCGGCCACGACCTTTTCCACCAATTCAGGGGCCACGGTGCTTACACCGCGCAAGGCGCGGGAAGCGGTAATGGGGGAAACCCCCGAAAGTCTGGCGACTTCAGCCAGGGTGGGACGACCAGTGGTACGCGAGCCTGTACGGGACATGGGTGTTGTAATTTTACTACTTGCCAGAAGAAGGAACGGCCACTAAGGTAGCGCTGTCTCAGGATACAGGCAATGTATCTTTGGTAGCGGCTATGCGCCTAGCGTCCATACTGCGTAAAGACAAGACCAATAACACCCGGGAGGGTGGCGCTCGCAACTGTTTTCAACGGCACCGAGACAGCGCTATCTCACCCCGCAGGAGGTACTGATGAACTCTCCCCAGACCGCGATCGTGGTGATGGGCGTGGCAGGCTGCGGCAAGAGCTGCGTGGGCGCTGCCATTGCCAGCACGAGCGGTGGCCGCCTGATCGAAGGCGATGCCTTTCACCCTGCCGAAAACATCCAGAAGATGAGCGCTGGCATCCCCCTGAACGATGACGACCGCGCCGGTTGGCTGGTCCGACTGGGTCAGGAATTGCAGGCCGTGCTCAAGGCCGGCGAACGCCCTATCCTCACCTGCTCCGCGCTCAAGCGCCGGTATCGCGAGACCTTGCGCCAGGCCGTGCCGGGCCTTGGCTTCGTGTTTCTCGAACTGTGCCCTGACGAAGCGGAAAAGCGCGTGCTCGCCCGCCCCGGGCATTTCATGCCAGCCAGCCTTATCGACAGCCAGTTTGCCGCCCTGGAACCGCCCCATGGCGAGCCGCTCACCCTAACGCTGGATGCCACGCAACCCATCCAAGCGCTGGCCGTGGCGGTAGATACCTGGCTAAAGCCTCAAGGTGACCGGAGCCTGGCGCGTACCGCCTGAGTCGGCGGTTTTCCGGCTCACCAAAGACAGCGCTATCTCGGCATCCGTGGATGCCGAACGTTTCGCCAAAACAATGATAAGACAGAGGCACATGAACCATGTTCGGACTGGCTACTGATACCTACCTGCTACTCGACGCTCTGGTCACCATCGTCGGACTCATCCTGCTGATCACCCATTTCAAGGTCCATCCCTTCGTCGCCCTGACCCTGGCCGCCGGCTTTCTCGGCCTGACCTCCGGCATGCCGGTGGCCAAGGTCATGAAATCCTTCCAGGACGGCTTTGGCGGCGTGCTCGGCTTCGTCGGCATCGTTCTGGCCTTGGGGACCATGCTGGGCAAGCTGATGGCCGACTCCGGCGGCGCCGACCAGATCGCCCAAACGCTGATCCGCGCATTCGGTAAACAGAAAGTGCACTGGGCCATGATGTTCGCCGCCTTCCTGGTGGGCATCCCACTGTTCTTCGAGATCGGCTTCGTGCTGCTGATCCCGCTGGTGTTCATCGTCGCCCGCCGCTCCGGGGTTTCGCTGATCAAGATCGGCATCCCGCTGCTGGCCGGCCTTTCTGTGGTCCACGGCCTGGTGCCACCGCACCCAGGCCCGCTGCTGGCGATCGGCATTTTCCACGCCGACATCGGCAAGACCATCTTCTACGGCCTGCTGGTGGCCCTGCCCACTGCAGTGATCGCGGGCCCGCTGTTCGGTAATTTCATCGCCCGCTACATTCCGGGCAATCCCTCCCAGGAACTGATGGACCAAATTGCCCGGGAGACCAATCAGAACAACCTGCCAGGCTTCGGCATCACGCTGCTCACCGTGCTGCTGCCGGTGGTCCTTATGCTGCTCAAGACCTTCGCCGACGTGGTGCTGCCCGCCGAGCACATCGTGCGCCAGTGGATGGACCTGATCGGCCACCCCATCACCGCGCTGCTCGCCGCACTGCTGCTGGCGTTCTACACCTTCGGTTCGGCACGTGGTTTCTCTCGCCAGCAGATCATGAAGATGCTCGATCAGAGCCTCGCCCCGACCGCCGCTATCGTGCTGATCGTCGGTGCCGGTGGTGGCTTCAAGCAGATGTTGGTGGATACCGGTGTGGGTAATGTCATCGGCCAGATGGCGGTACAAGCCGAGATTTCGCCGATCCTGCTGGCCTGGCTGGTCGCTGCGGTGATCCGCATCGCGACCGGTTCAGCGACCGTGGCCACGATCACCGGGGCCGGCATCGTCGCACCGGTGATCGATCTGGTTCCGGGCGTGAACCGTGAATTGCTGGTGCTGGCCACCGGTGCAGGCTCGTTGATTCTGTCCCATGTCAACGACGCCGGTTTCTGGCTGGTCAAACAGTACTTCAACATGACCGTGGCCGAGACGTTCAAGACCTGGAGCATGATGGAAACCATCCTTTCGGTGGTCGGCATCATCTTCATCATGCTGTTGTCGCTGGCGGTCTGACCGTTCGTCGCAGTGGTGGCACCTTGCTTTGCGGGTTGCAGCCCAACCCAGGTACAGGCAACGCGCCTTTACCCGCAAGGAGCCACCCATGAAACGATCCCGCACCTGGCTGCTCGCCGCCCTGCTGGCCTCTCCCCTGGCCCTGGCGGTGGGCACCGGCCCAACCCACCCAGACGACCCGCACAACACCGCGCCCAAGCCGGGCGCCGACAGCACCCTCAACCCCATCGAGAAGCCTGTGCCCCGGGATACCGACCCGCGCATCCAGGGCAATGATCCAGACAGCCCGCCTGCTGAGCAGAACGATAATCGCAACCTGCCGGGAATGGACGGCGGCGGTTCGGAGGGCATGCGTGGGCATGGCGATGGCGGCACCCGCGGCCAGGGGCAGCCCTGAAGATCCTGGGGCTGCTGCAGCCCACCGCAGGTTACGCCACCTCCTGCAACGGCTTGCCCGCTGCCCGTGGGAGGTAGCGAAGCCTGCGAGGGGGCGCAAACCGCGCCCCAAGGCTCACCACTGTCGCTTGTCGGGCCGGGTCAGCCCTAGCTTTTCGATGCGATAGCGCAGCATGTCCCGCGACAGGCCCAGCAGGCGCGCCGACTTGGTGACGTTCCAGTCCGTGCGATCCAGGGTCCGGCACACCAGATCGCGCTCCATGTCCGGCAGGCTGGTCCCGGGTTCCGGCTCATGGCGCGGCGGCTCGAAGGCGATCGGCGTGGGCAGGGTCATGGGTTCGTCGACCAGGGTCATGCACAGGTTCAACTGGTGCGCGGCCACGACATCATTGGGCGCCAGCAGCACCGTCTGCTCGAGCATGTTGCGCAGCTCCCGCACATTGCCCGGCCAGCTGTAGCCCAGCATCAACGCCTCAGCCTCGGCAGAGAACCGCAGGTTGGGCTTGCCATATCGGCGCCCATGATGGGCCAGGAAGTGCCTGGCCAGCAGCAGGATGTCCTGGCCTCGCGCATACAGCCGCGGCACCTTCAGCGCGATGATACGCAGGCGGAAGAACAAATCCCGCCGGAACTTGCCCTGTTGCACCATCTGCTCCAGGTTGCAGTTGGTGGCGCTGATGACCCGCAGGTCCACCTTGCGCTCCTTGACCGCCCCGATCCGACGGATGCTGCGGTCCTCCAGCAGCTTGAGCAGCTTGGCCTGCAGCACCAGATCCATTTCGCCGATTTCGTCGAGGAACAACGTCCCGCCATCGGCCGCCTCGACCAGCCCCACGCGGCGCTCCTTGGCGTCGGTGAAGGCCCCCTTCTCGTGACCGAACAGCTCGGCCTCCAGCAAGTTGGCAGGAATCGAGGCACAGTTGAATTCAATGAACGGCCCCTTGCTGCGTGAGCCGTCGAAATGCAGAGCGCGCGCCACCAGCTCCTTGCCGGTGCCCGTTTCCCCTTCGATCAGCACCGGCGGCAGGTCGTCGCTGGCCATGCGCTGCTCGGCGTCGAGCAACTGGCGCAACGTGTGCTTGAGGTTGAGCATCGCCGAAGATTCGCCGATCAGCGCCTGCAAGCCAGACTTCTGCGCCTCACGCTCCTGGTAGAACGACAAGGTGCGCTCCATGCGCTCGGCCGCCAGGGCTTTGTCGAGCATCAGCTTGAGCTCGGCCAGTACCACCGGCTTGGTCAGGTAATGGAATGCGCCTTCCTTCATGGCCAGCACGGCGTCTTCGACATTGCCGTATCCGGTCATCATGATCACCTTGAGCTCCGGCGCCTGGGTGATCAGTGCGCGCAACAGCTCATGGCCGCTCATGCCGGGCAGGGAGTTGTCGGTCAGCACCGCATCAGGCAGACCTTGCTTGATGTGCTCCAATGCAAGCTCCGCGCTATGGCAGACCGTGACTTCGAACCCCTTCAACCCAAGGTAGGTGCGTATGTTGTCGGCGAGGATCTCGTCATCCTCGACTACCAGAATGCTGGGCCCCATGGTCCCCTCCCGCTGCAATATTGAATACAAGGCTCACGCGGGTTCCTTCCTCTTCACGGCTGGTCAGGCTGACCGAGCCGCCAAAGCGTTCCATGATGCGCTTGACCAGGGCCAGGCCCACACCGAGGCCGCCCTGCTTGGTGGTGAAGAACGGTTTGAACACCATCCGCTCCTGTTGCTGGCTCATGCCTCTGCCCGTATCGCTAAGCACCAGCCGCACCTGTTGACCTTCCAGGCAACTGACCTCGGCGCACAACAGGCCGCCCTTGGGCATCGCCTCCAGGGCGTTGGCGAACAGGCTGTTGAGGATCTGGGTCAGTTGCAGCGGCTGGCTGACCACCCACTGCTGGGCCGGCCCTTCGAAGCTGAACTGCACGCCATTGCGCTCGATCTGCTGCTGGAACGCCAGCCGGGTATCCTCGATTGCCTCCACCAGATCCACCGGTTCGGCCTCGTCGCTGGCCGGGCGCAGCGACGCCAGCAAATCACGCACCCAGCGTGACATCCGATCGACTTGGCTGATGATGTCAGCGATGTTCTTGCGCGCCGGATCGCTGGCGATCTCCTGGGCGAGTTCTGCGCTGGAGCGAATGTTGGCCAGGGGATTGCGCAGGCTGTGGGCCACGGCCGAGGACATCTCGCCCAGCGCCACGTAGGTTTCGCTGGCCACCAGGCGATCCTGCTGATGGTGCAGCATCCCCGCAGCACGGCGCACGATCCAGAACAGGCCGAAATAGATCAGCACCCCGCCCACCAGGGTCGAGCACCAGATCAGCACATAGCCACGCTGGATGCGCCGCACCAGATCCTGAGGCTCTTTGTAGATCTCGACCATCGACAGCACCTTTTCACCCTGGCTGTCGAACAGCGGAATGTAGTTCTCGATGAACAGGTAGCGGGGTTCGCGTTGGAATTTCTGTTCCTCCCGATCATCCTCCGCCTTGTGATAGCTCGCTGACACCGGCTTGCGCGAGTCGAAGGCCTCCTCCAGGTCGTCATCTTCGACAATGCGTTTACCCAGCAGGTCCGGATTGGTGGACCAGACAACGGTACGGTCATAGGCGTAGACGTTGGCCAATAGGATGTCGGGCAAATGTGCCACGTGGTCGAGGAATTCTCCGCGGGTCGATTGCACCAGGCCCGGAGCGACCTGCAGATGCTGGTTGTCCAGACGCGGGTCGAGCAGTTCACCCATGGTGGTGCCCGGTGGTAATTGAGAATGGCGAACCTCAGCCTGGGCCATGGCCTGGATGAACTGGGCGGTGAGCATGGCATCGCGCTCGACGCTGTCGCGCACCACGAAACGGGTCGAGAAGTACCCCAGCGCACCAGCCACCGCCGCAATGATCAACAGACTGATCACCGAGAACCAGCGCAGCAGGTTGAATTCACGCAGTGGCGCCGCGAGCCCGCTAGAGGGGCCGGCAGCCTTGTCCGGAATATCGTGTTCCAGCATCTGCATCGCATCGTTCCCGTTCGAAGACGTCGGGGTGACGGTGTATCAAGGGAGTGCTACCGCCTGTAGCAACGTGATAGCACTTGGCCTGAAAAGCTGCCGCCACCATTGGTCGCACTCAGCATGCTGCAAGAACTCAGCCAGTCGCTAATGAAAGGCAATATTCATTTAAAATCAATAACTTATGAAAATATTAAAATCTTGATTCGAGATAAATACCCCACAAATGGGTAACACCACCCAAACATCACACATTTCTTTTAAAAACAGTGATGTACGAAATATTTATCATGTAAAAAATCAATATATCGCCAAGCGGAAATTCAGTGAAACACGGGTGCCTTGCCCTTCCCGACTGCTCAACCGAACCGAACCGCCGTAGCGCTCCATGATCCGCCTAACCAGCACCAGCCCTACCCCCAGACCACCCTGTTTGGTGGTGAAGAACGGCCGAAAGGCCATGCGCTGCTGCTGATCGCTCATGCCCCGCCCGGTATCCGACAGGCACAAGGTCAGGCTGCGCCGGTCGTGGCGCATCACTTCCGCGCGCAACTGACCACCCTGCTCCATGGACTCCAGCGCATTGGCAATCAAGCTGTTGAAGATCTGTCCCAGCAATACCGGATGCCCCACCACCCGCACTGGCGGCAGCGGCTTGACGTCCAGGGTCACGCCGCTTCGCGCCAGCGGCACGGCAAATGCCTGTAGGCTCTCCTGCAGCACCTGGGAAAGGTCCACCGGCACGGCCTCATCGTTGAGCGGGCGCAGCGACTGCAGTAGCTGGCGAACCCATAGGGACATACGGTCCACCTGGCTGATGATGTCGCTGATGTTCTTCTGCGCCGGCCCTGCATCGAACGCCTGGGCCAGCTCGGCACTGGAGCGGATGCTGGCCAAGGGGTTGCGCAGGCTGTGGGCGACCGCCGAGGACATCTCCCCCAGGGCCACATAGGTCTCGTTGCTGATCAGCCGCTTCTGCTGCACGGCCATCACCCGTTCCGCGCGGCGCATGATGCCGTAGAGGCCGAAATACACCAGGCCCGCACCTACGGCGATGGCGAGCCAGATCAGCAGCAGACCATGCTCGATGCGTACGATGAGGTCATGGGGCTCTTTATAGATTTCCACCATGGCGGTGACCCGTTCACCATCGGCATCGAACAAAGGAATGTAGTTCTCGACGAACAGCTGCTGGGGCGGGGTCACGAACTTCTGCTCGCTGCGCGCATCATCGAAGTCGTGATAGCTGGCCGACACCCGCATCTTGTACTCGAAGGCCTGCTCCAAGTCTTCGTCGGACTCGATCGATTTGCCGGTCAGCGCCGGGTTGCTCGACCAGATCACCGTCCGGTCCGGGGCATAGATATTGGCCAGCAGAATATCGGGCAAATGGGCGATGTGGTCGAGGAACTCGCCGCGGGCCCGGCGCCGGGCATCGGGGTCGACGTCAGGCATGGCCTGGTCAGTGCGCGGGTCAAGCAGTTCACCCATGGTGCGCACATTGGGGATCGACACATGACGCACTTCGGCATCGGCGATGGCCTGGATGAACTGCGCCGAGAGCAAGGCGTCGCGTTCGACACTCTCATTGATGATGAAACGGCTGGAGATCAGCCCTAGCCCAACGGCGATCGAGACGATGATCGCCAGGCTCACCCAGGCGTACCAACGTAGCAAATCGAACGGTTTATGGGCCGCGCTACTGTCGCCGCCAACGGGCACTTCGAGTGTGGCGCAACGCGGGGCGAGGTCCATGGTCGACTCCAACGGCTGGGCACCTTCAAAAGGTTATAGCCCAGAGTTGGGGAAGTGAGCACACCCGGCGCGACAATTGAACTGCGAAGCTGCGCTCGCGACTACAACGGCGCATCTTCGGCCAGGCCCTGCAACTTGCGGTAGTCGCGCAAGACGTTGGGCACGTAGCGACGCGTCTCGGCAAAGGGCGGGACCACACCACCGCGGCTGATCACCGCATCGGGCCCGGCGTTGTATGCCGCCACGGCCAAGGTGATGTCATTGTCGAACAGCGTCAGCATGCGTTTGAGATAGCGCGCCCCACCTTGCAGGTTGGACGCGGGGTCCAGCACGTCCTTGACGCCCATCTCCTTCGCCGTGTCAGGCATCAGCTGCATCAGGCCAGCCGCCCCACGAGGTGAACGCGCCTTGGGGTTGTAGCCGGACTCAGCCTTGATCAGGGCGTGCAGCAATGCCTGGGGAACGCCGTGGGCCTCGGCCGCCTTGGCCACCAACTCGGCATAGGGCCGCCCGGTGATCAACTGGGCATCGGCCGGCCCGGCATGGGCCACCGGCTCAGTGATGACCCGTTCGTAATGCCGTCCTGGCCGGTGCACGTTGGACAGCACATAGCCGCCCTTGGCATCGATGGAGATGTACATGTCGGCCTCTGCGGCACCCGCCGCCAACCAGATCAATCCCAAGATGATTCCACGCATGTCGGCTGCCTCCCCGTCGTGGCCCCCGATGTGGGGGAAATGCCCCGGAAAACCCGAGGTTTTCAGCTACGACGCAAGCACTGTGCCGCTTGCTGCGCCCCATGGCGCAAGGGCCCGAGCCAGACGTGCACGGCTGTTGCATGGCAAGGCAAACCTGCCCGAACGCACTGGAGGATTTCACCATGCAACGCAGACCCATCACCCAGCGTGGCTTTACCCTGCTCGAACTGTTGGTGGTCCTGGTGGTGCTTGGCCTGTTGGCCGGCATCGTCGCGCCCAAGTACTTCAGCCAGCTCGGCCGCTCGGAAGCGAAAGTGGCGCGGGCGCAAATAGAAGGCCTGGGCAAGGCCCTTGACCTGTATCGCCTGGAAGTCGGTCACTACCCCAGCAGCGAGCAAGGCCTCCAAGCCTTGGTGGCGGCCCCTAGCGGTGAGCAGCGTTGGTCCGGGCCCTACCTGCAAAAGGCCGTGCCGCAGGACCCTTGGGGGCGTGCCTACATCTATCGCCAGCCCGGCGAAAATGGCGGCGAGTACGACCTGCTGTCGATGGGCAAGGACGGCCAACCCGGCGGAGACGGGGAAAATGCCGAAATCACCAGCTGGCAATGAGGAGAGCGGCCATGCGCTACAGCCTCAAGGCCCTGGGCCAGCAAGGCATCGTCCAGTTGCAGGTCGAGGCCGAGGATGCCGAGCACGCACGACGACAAGCCGAGAACCAGGGTCTGCGGGTCGTGAGCATTCGTGGCCAAGGAGGCGCCCTGCGTGCCCTGCCCTGGCGACGAGCGCCGCAGTTCGACCTGGTGCTGTTCAGCCAGGAGCTCGGCACCTTGCTCAGCGCCGGCCTGCCGTTGATCGACGCGTTGGAGAGCCTGGCCGAGAAAGCGCCCAATGCCTCCTCGCGCAAGGTGCTCGAGGCGTTGGTGCGCCAGCTCTACGAGGGGCGTTCGCTGTCCCAGGCCCTGGGCGAGCAGCCACGGGTGTTTCCGGCGCTGTACGTGGCCCTGGTGCAGTCGAGCGAACGCACCGGCGCCCTGGGGGATGCCCTGGGCCGTTACATCAGTTATCGACAACGCCTGGATGTGGTCCGGCAGAAGCTGGTCGGCGCTTCGGTCTACCCCATGCTGCTGCTGTTGGTGGGGGGTGGCGTGGTGCTCTTCCTGCTGGGCTACGTGGTGCCGCGCTTCAGCCTAGTGTTCGAAGGTATGGGCAACGAACTGCCGTGGCTTTCGCAGGTACTGATGAAAATCGGCCTGTTCCTCCACACGCAGCAGCTGCCCCTGGCATTGGCGGCACTGGGCAGCCTTTGCACATTGGCCTTGATGCGCAAAAACCCTGCCCTGCGCCGTTTTGCCAGCCGCCAGTTGCGCCGTTGGCCAGCGCTGCATCAGCGCCTGGTGATGTATGAACTGGCGCGCTTCTACCGCTCGCTGGGCATCCTCTTGCAGGGCGGCATCCCGATCCTTACCGCGATGAGCATGGCTCGCGGGCTGCTGGGCAGCGCTTCGGCGCAGGGCCTGGAGCAGGCCTGCCGCCGGGTGGGGGAAGGTTTGCCACTGTCCGATGCGCTGGAGCTGGGCCAATTGGTGACGCCGGTGTCCCTGCGCCTGCTGCGGGCGGGGGAACAGTCGGGGAACCTCGGAGAAATGCTCGAGCGCTGCGCCGATTTTCACGACCAGGAGATCGGCCGCTGGGTGGAATGGTTCGTGCGCTTGTTCGAGCCTTTGCTGATGACCTTCATCGGCCTGCTGATCGGGCTGATCGTGATCCTGATGTACATGCCGATCTTCGAGCTGGCCTCGAGCATTCACTAGCAATGGAAAGCGCTTTGCGGGCTCCACCGTTTGAGGACTTGGGGCTGCTTTGCAGCCCATCGCAGGCTCCCACCGGCATTGCGTCGCGCTTAAGACTTACGCAATCCCTGTGGGAGCGGGTTCACCCGCGAACACCGGCAAAGCCGGTGCCATCCACCGCGGAGTCTGCTTCGCGGCGATTCAACGACTCGATAAACCCCACAGGCATTGAGTAAGTCTTAAGCGCGACGCAATCCCGATTGGAGCCGGCGAAGCCTGGGATGGGCTGCGCAGCAGCCCCAGGCTCAATCAGTAGTCAAAGCGATCCACCGCCCGCCGCCGCTCGTTATCGTCACGCCGGTCATAGTTGGCGGTGGTCTGGATATTGGCGTGGTGCGCGAGCTTCTGGGCGATGGACAGGTCATGTTCTTCGATCACCCGAGTGATGAACGCCCGCCGAAAATCATGGGGCATGATCTTCACCCCCACCTGCGCCCCGCGCTGGCGGGCGATGTAGTAGATCGCATGCTTGGTGATGCGGGCCCGGGTGATGTGGTTGCCACGGCGAATGCGGTTGAACAGGAACACATCGTCGGCCTCTCCTGCCGGCAAGTGCTGGCGACGCAGGTCCAACCAGGCCTGTAGCCTCTCGAACGCCCAGACTGGGGCGTACTTGATCAGCTGGCGATTGCCCTTGCCCACCACGCGCAGGCTGCGCGCCTCGAAATCCACTTGGTCCAGATCGATGTCCACCGACTCGGACTTGCGCATGCCGGTGCCATATAGCAACGCGATGATCGCCGCGTCGCGTACGCCCTGGGGGCGTGGGTCTGCGGAGCAGACGTCCATCAATTCGCGTATCAGGCTGCGCCTTAGGTTGCGCCCCGCTGGCAACCTGCTGCCACCGGCGGGCTTGACCTCGCGGATGTGCAACAGTTTTTCATGGTCGATCAGCCCCTGGCGCCACGCTTCGTTCATCACACCGCGTACGGCATTGACGTACAGCGAAGACGTATTGGGGGCATAGCCGTCGGAGCGCAGCGCTGCCACCAGGGCCACCACATGACCTGGCTCTAGCCTGTGCCAGGGGACCTCGGCGATGTCGCAGTCGACAAACCCCAGGCGGTCGGCGGCGTCCTGGAGGATGTAGCGCATGGTCAGCTGGCTGGAGGGGGCCAGGCGAGCCAGGTACTGCAACAGTGGGTTATGCAAGAGATCGGACAAAACATGAATCCTGAAGCGGGTTATTCAGACTTTTTGGCAAGTCATGTCGACAACAAAACAAGGAGGTCAATACGACCCTACGCCGTGCCATCATCCTGACATACAAGGCATTTGCCGTTGGCACGGTTCGTGATAGTACCCGATTACCCCCTCCTGTTCGAACCAAGCACGCCCCAAGCTCGTGCAGCCCATCACCTCCCGTGCGCGCCAGGCCGTCTGGGCCCTGGGCTTTCGCCGATTCTGTTGCGCCCCCGGGGTGGATGGACTGCCAGTCTGAACTAGAGTGGTAGCCATGCCCTTCCACTGACGAGACCGCATGGCTTTCCACCGTCTTACCCGCACTCATCCTCGCCTGAGTATCGCCACGCTGACTGGCCTCGCTGGCGCCTGGCTGATTCCCGCCGACGATACCGTGCAGCGCATCCTTGCCGGTTGGAACCTGGGCGTCTGGCTCTACCTGGTGCTGGTGTTCTGGCTGACGTGGCGCGCCAAGGCCGACACTGTGCGCAAGGTGGCCCGTGTGGAAGACGAAAACGCAGGGCTGGTGCTGTTCACCGTGTGCTTCGCGGCCATTGCCAGCCTCGCCGCGGTCACGTTGCAATTGGCCGCCAGCCGAGGCCTGCAGGGGAGCGATCAGGCCTTGCACTATCTGTATACGGGTCTAACCGTGGCTGGCTCATGGCTGCTGATCGGCTGCATCTTCAGCCTGCATTACGCCCGCCTGTTCTACACTGCGGACCACCACGAGCCCCCGCTGCGTTTTCCCGATGGCGAGCGCGCGCCGGACTACTGGGACTTCCACTACTTCTCGTTCACCCTGAGCGTCGCCGTGCAGACCTCCGACATCGCCGTGGCCGGGCGCGGCATGCGTCGAGTGGTTCTGGCCCATTCGCTGGTGTGCTTCGTGTACAACACGGCGATCCTGGGCTTCACCATCAACATCGCCGCCGGATTGTTGGGCTGAAGCGCTGTGCACCGCTGGTCAGAAAAGCACCGTTCCAGGACCGTCGCCCGGAACCATCCCGACGGCCCGCTATCGCCCATGAAAAACGTTTGCCCTGGCCTTTGGACATTAGGTAGCAGGTTCCAGCCGGATGTGATGCGTATCAAGCAACCGTACATTTGTCATGCTTTGCGCAAGACACTGGCGTCACAGGTGCTATGGTTAGGATCCTACCGGCCGAATGAGCGGCCGATCACCGGGTCCAGGATCAGGACAAGGAGGCTGGCATGAACAAGATGACGTTCCCCAACGCCTGCCAGGTGATGCGCTGGCACTTCCATCCGTTGGGCTTCGAAGCCAGCATGGATGCGCCACGCAGCATGGTCGCCCGGCTGTTCGACCGCGCCACCGGCGAAACCTTGCTGGCGATCGCGGGCATCCCCTGCGCAGCGATCATGGCGGCTGCGGATGTAGAGCGGATCATCGAGGCCGTGGAGGCCGAAATGGACGCGTTCGACCCCTCGTGCGCCCTGCGCGATGCGGTGTAGTCAGAACTTCTCGGTCTGCTTCACAGCCTTCAGCCCCTCCATGAACTGTTCGGCCGGCATGGGCTGGCCGAGCAGATAGCCTTGCAGCGAATCACAACCCAGACGGGTCAGGAATTCCTGCTGGCGGCTCGTTTCTACCCCTTCTGCCACGATCCGCAGGCCCAGGGCCTGGCCCAGGGCGACGATCGCCGAGACGATCGCCGCATCGTCGCTGTCCTGCTCCAGATCACGGACAAAACCTCGGTCGATCTTGAGTTCGTTCGCCGGCAGGCGCTTCAAGTACATCAGACTTGAGTAACCGGTCCCGAAATCATCGATGGACAGGTCCACGCCCATATCGGAAAGCTTCTGCAGCACGGTCAGGCTGGCATCGGCATCGCGCATGGCCGTGGTCTCGGTGATCTCCAGCGTCAGGCGGTTGGCCGGCAATTGGTTGCTCGCCAGCGCGCGGGCCACGCTGTCGACCAGGCCGGCGTGACAGAACTGGATCGCTGACAGGTTCACCGCGATACGCCAGTCGTCATGCCCCTGTTCGAGCCAGTGGCGCATCTGCCGGCAGGCCTCGCCCAACACCCATTCGCCGATGGGGATGATCAGCCCGGTCTTCTCGGCAAGGCCGATGAACCGGTCCGGCAACAGCAGCCCGTGCTGCGGATGCTCCCAGCGCAGCAACGCCTCGGCGCCGATCGGCTGGCGAGCGAGCGCATCGAACTTGGGCTGGTAGTGCAAGCGGAACTGGCCATGCTCCAAGGCCGCACGCAGGTCCTGGAGCAGTTGCAACTGCTGGCGTGCGTTGCTGTTCATCGAAACATCGAAGAAGCTGTAGCCGTTCTTGCCGGCGCTTTTTGCGTGATACATGGCCGCATCGGCGTTGCGCAGCAGTTCCTGCTGGTCCAGGCCGTTGCCCGGGTAGAGCACGATCCCCAGGCTCGCCGAGAGCTGCAGGTCATGATCAGCCACCCGGTATGGCCGGGCGACCAGGTTGACCTGTTTGACGGCCACCTCCATGGCATCGGCCGGTTCCTGTAGTTCCACCAGCAGGACGAACTCGTCGCCGCCGATGCGCGCCAGGGTGTCCTGGCTGTGCAGATGCCCCCGCAGACGGGCCGCCACCGCCTTGAGCAGCAGGTCGCCCACATGATGGCCGAAGGCATCGTTGACGGGCTTGAAGCCGTCCAGATCGATGAACATCAGCGCGAAGCATCCGCCCTGCTCCGCCACCTTGCTGATGGCCTGGTCGATGCGCTCGGCCAACAGGGTGCGGTTGGGCAGGCCGGTCAGGGTGTCGTGCAGAGCAAGCTGAGTCAGCTCCTGGTTGGCCAGGGTCAAGGAGTGTGCAAGCTCCGAGGTGCGCGCCTCCAGGCGAGCATCGAGCACCGAAGTGAGCAGGGCCACCGCCAGCACCGCCAGGGTGGTGATCAACACCACTGAATCCAGGCCATCGCCGCGCAGGCCGTTGGCCAAGGCACCGCAGAAGCTGCCCTCGGGGAAATTGGCCGCCGCCATGCCGGTGTAGTGCATGCCAACGATGGCACCCCCCATCACCACTGCGGCCGCCCCGCGAATATGCCGCACATAGGGGGTGTGCTGACGCAGGCGGAACGCGATCCATAGGGCCGCCGCCGAGGCCCCTACGGCGATGGCCAGGGAGGCGCCGAACAGGGTCGGGTCGTAATCGATGCCAGGCACCATCTGCAGCGCAGCCATGCCGGTGTAGTGCATGCTGGCGATGCCGCCGCCCATGACCAGCGCCCCGAACCCCAGCTGCAGCAGCGGCAGGCTCGGCTGACTCACCAGCCACAGCGCGAAGCCCGACGACAACACCGCGATCAGCAGCGACAGCGCGGTGAGCGTCCAGTCATAACCCAGCTCGATCGGCAGGCTGAAAGCGAGCATGCCGATGAAATGCATCGACCAGATCCCAATGCCCAGGGCAAAGGCCCCGCCCCCCATCCACAGGTAAGCCGCGCGCCCCTTGGACGTGGCAATCCGGCCGGTGAGGTCCAGAGCGGTGTAGGAGGCAAGAATGGCGACGCACAGCGAGATCAACACCAGCGCGGAGGAGTAGCTACCGATCAGCATTTGGATTCCAGCAAAGGGGCTGAACAAGGGCCCGAAAAGCTGATTATTGTACTCAAGCGTTGGTGAAACGCACGGGCTTTTTGAGAATGGAAACGGTCCACCAAACCACTGCGCAGCCCCCTGCAGGGCTGCGCGGTCGCTGGCTTCAAGCCGTATCGTTTTCGTCTTCCGAGACCGTGAACCAGGGGTAGTACTGCGTGCGTCGCTCATAGCCCGCTGCAGTGATCACGCGACAAACTCGCCCCGTGGCATCGTACAGATGGGTGTCGGCATAAAGCCCGTCAGTCGTGCGCTGATCGTCCACCGGGCGCCAGTCGTTCAGGTAGAACGGTAGCCACGTGCGCACCGGCTGGCCTTTGTTGTCGTACTCGGTCTTCCCGCTCACCGCCCAACGTACGACGGCGTGGGCGATGACAGCCTTGCCCCCCTCATCCACCTCCAGCTCGCCCTCGTCAGTGCGGACCAGTGCATCGCCTGGTGCATGCAGTACCGCAGTCTGCAACGCGCGCCCGCCTCCATCGCTGTAGGTCACGCTGATGCGCACCTGCTGGTCTGGGTCGCCGTCGTAGCGGTCGGTCAGCAGGTTGATGATGTGTGGCGGCTCGCGTCCTTCGTTCAGATCGAGCTTTAGCCCATGCGTCCGGGCAAAACGCCTGTACGCCAGCTCGCCGACGCGCCCCGATTGGATACGCCCGTGCGCGTCGCGCCCAGGCGGCATCCAGCTGTCGGTCACCAACAGATGGGCCGTATGGACAGGCACTTCGCCGCCCTTGAGCGACAGCATGGCCGCCATCGATTTGGGCACATCGAAAGCCTGGGTGGGGTGATAACCCGCCATTTCGCCATTCTCGGTGCCATGGAATCGGCTCTGGACCACTCGCCCCAGCGCATCGAATGCCACCGATAGCACATTGTCGTTCGGGTCGATGAGCGACATCACCGTCATGAAACGCCAGTCATGGCTGAAGCGCGTGCACAAACCCGCTGCGTCAGTCACCTGCTGCACGGCCAGCCCATGAGGCGTCCATTGCACGACCGTTTCCCCCGTCAATTCGCTGTCCCGCGCACCGACCAGCCGATAGAACCCTTCGGCGCCGGTGTAACGTGCCAGCCCGTGACGAGCGAGGTAGACACGCTTGCCGTCCTCCGGTAGCTCACTGGCACGGTAGCCACCCTGTTTTAACAAACGCTCCAGCTCCGCCTCGGGAACATGGCCTTCGAAGGCCGCCAGCGACGCCTGCTCCAGCAGGGCCGTCTCGGTGTAGGCCACCAGTGCCTGACGCACCGGCACCTCCACGGGGTCCCCCGCCATGTCACACCACTGCACACGGCTGTAACCGCCCAGCGTGGCGTCGTCCAAACGCGCAAGCGGGCCCTGTGCGGCCAGCAGACTCTCCACGGTGAAGCCACCCTCAGGCACCTGTGCTGACTCCAGATGCAGCACGTCCGTGCGCCCTCCTTCGCTCAGGCCCGTCAGGTGAATGTGCCCGGCATGCAAGTTGCGCACACGCTGACGCGACAGCGTCAGCCATACCGCGTTCTGCTGCGCGTCGCGAGAAGCCGCTTCGAGGCCCTCAGGCAATGTGTCCGGGTAAGGCGATGGCGTGACGGCATCCCGTCGCGGGTAGCGGATGTCCACGCTTTTAAGGACGCTGCCATACAGGTCCTGCTCCAGGATGACCCTCTGCGAGACCACCGGATCCTGGGCGATCCGCTCGGTGGTCAGCGTCAGGCTCTCTACCGGCGTCACCAGCGCCGCCGGCTTTGCAGGGTGCGCCGTCTCATAGGCGCGCACCTGCCAGCGCTGGCGGGTGATGCTGTAGGGCACATCCGCCCGATCGCTGCCATCCAGACCATAGGTTTCCGTCCGCACCGGCATACCTTTCAGCGCGCGCAGCAACCAGCGCCGCGCCTCACCCTCCGGCGCGTAGGGGACTTCCTGGCCATCGGCCTGCAGTTGGGTGATACGCAGCGGGCTGACGGCAAAATCCGACTCCGCCGAGCCCGACCCCGCAAAAATGCCCTCCAGGGTCGCGTCATGAGCCTCGATTCCACTGAGGAACCAGGTGCGGACCTGAGCAGGTGGCGAACGCTCCGGCGCGGTGCCCTGGGCGTCAACCAGCGTGTCGGTCTGGATCAGACGGGTAAACCCGCGAAACTCACGCTCGATACCGTCCCAGATGCCGCGCAGGTACGTCATGCCACTGACCGTGCGCAAGCCGCTGATGTCATCGACCATGATCACTCGGCTGAGCATGTGCACCGGAAACGGCAGCAGGCTCACCGCCGGTTTGCCTTGCGCCTTCAGAACGGCCTTTTCATCCAGCCAGCCCTGGGCCGAACTGCGGTAGTCGAACAAGGTACGGCTACCGGTATTGGTGCAGACCTGAGCCAGCAACCAGGGGCGCCTGTCATTGAAGCGGTAGGTCCAGGTGCGCGGCGCCATGTGCGCCAACGTCAACACGAGTTCTGCGGTCCCTTGGCCACGCAGGTCCGTCACCTGCAGTACACAGGTGTCATCCAGCACCACGCCCTCGGGGGCCGGCACCGCTGCACGCTCCACGAAACGATTGCCCGATTCGCTCACGAACACCCGCACACGGTCGGCTTCCAGGTAGAGGATGTCAGTGGTGCCGCTGCCATCTGTATCGCCCAGAAGCACCCGCGAAGCCCTGAAGTCCTCGACGGCAAACCCGCTGATGCCGATCGCCTCGCCAAAGCGGCCATGGCCGAGTGATGGCCAATAGGTAACGCGTTCCCCCGTGATCTCCACCAAATGCTGTTGACCACTGCCGACCAGGTCGGCAAACGCCACCAGCCGGTCTTCACCACCCTCCACGGGCAACGGCGTCTTGCCCAGGTAAGCGGTTTCGACAGACTGTCGCCAGCCTTCGCTGGCCGCGCTGGCCCATAGGCGCACACTTCGCGGCCCGATCATGGCCACATCCAGCAAACCATCGCCGGTCAGGTCGACCCGTTGGGCACTGGGATGCAACAGCTCCGTGGGCAAGGCCTGGAGCGGGATGAAACGGCTCCATTGGCCATCTGGCGACAAGGTGAAGTGGCCATGCAAGCCTGGCTGAGCGACCAGCCATTCAGGACGGCCATCGCCGTCCAGGTCGGTCAAGGTCCCGCTCTCCAGCGCAGGAGCGAAAGGCAGCGGCTGGGGTTCGCCCCACGTCACTGCATCGATCTCGTCACTGTCCTTGCGTTCCGGCGCACGGTATCGCCACGCGCCCTGCTCTTGGTACAGCAGCCCTGCCAGTCCCTCGCCATGCAGGTCGGCCATCTGCCAGCGTGGCGGGCTGAAACCGTCGAGATCCGGCAGCGCTTCCCAGCTAGCGGCTTCCCGGCCTGGGCGGCTCAATTCGAACTCCATCGGTGGCAGGATCAGCGGCGTGCCGTCCGGTTCATACGCCACCTGCTGCGCAGACTCCAGCACGGTGGCCACGGGTGACTGCTGGTGTGTCAGGTGCAGGCGCGAGACCAGCACAGGCGTCGAGTCTTTCTCGCCGGCCATCATCGCGGTGCGGTGCCAGAGCAGCACGTCCCGGCACAGGCGACGCATGCGCACGTTGAAACCCCAGCGCCAGAAACCAAAGCGGTCCAGGCGAGCCGGCCAGCGTGCACTGGTCTGGAACGGTGGAGGCTCATCCACAGGCGTGTCGCGCTCGCCATAATCGAGCAGCATCACGCTCATGAAGTCTTCAGGGCGAAATGCCCCTTCCGGTACCAGTAGCGCCTGCGACGGCGTCGCGTTCAAGGCATGCACGCCGGCCAGGTATACGTTCGCCGCACGTGAATGGGCGGCCAGCTCCTGAGCGTCGCAGTTGGCATCGTCCTCGGTACGGTAGGTGTATACCAGGTGCTCGCCCTTGGCGCTGACCGTCTCTTCGGGGTACCACGTGGCTACGTGCGAAGGGTCGTCCGGGTCGCTCAAACGGGCGCTGGCAGACCAGCCGAGCAACGTCAGGCTGCCGTCCGCGTGGTAGTGCAGCCAGAAGCCGGGAGCGTCCGGTGTGGCATCGGCGCGCCAATGCTCAAGGCGTTCGCCGCGCCCGCCGCTTCGCGACACCCACGGCGTGACGGTGTGCGGGGCGTTGACGGTGGAAAAGGGCAACGTGCTCTCGGTACGCGAGCCAGCGTTGTCACGCAGGATCTCCTCGCCGTCAGGGCCGGCCAAACGGTCGCAGTCGGTATACCGCGGGATGCCGAAACGGCTCATGCGCGACACCACGGGCAGTGAGCAGATCCAGCCGGCGCCAAAAGCATCGTTGCCGCCACCTGAGCTGTAGTTCAGCGCCAACTCCGGTGATAGCTCGCGTCCGCTGGGCAGTGGCAACGGCAACGACCAACCGGCCGCACCATCGGCGCTGCCGACAGACAGCATGCCGCCGCCGACGGAGACAGTGCCGCCGCCTTTGGGCAGCGACGGCGGGGTAAACAAAGGGTCGCGGCGAGTGTCCGCGGACGTAGAGGATGAATCGGGCATGTTGGGCTCCTGCGCGCCCTCCCGCATGGCACGGGAACGGCACAGACTACTGATGGCATGGAAGGAGCGCCCCCGCCAGCACCGACCGCCGTGGGCGGATGATCGAACGCATAGGCAGGACGAAAGCGCTCAAGCTTTGAACAGCTTATCCATCAGTCCAACAGGGCAGAACTGCCCGAAACACGAGGTGGCGCCGAGCGGAAAAACGTGCCTGATCGCCGCACACCTGGCCCGACTGCTGGCCGCTATTGAGTTTTATCCGCTTCGGCAAACGCCTGCTGGGCATCCCAGCCGCCGCCCAACGCGGCAATCAGCTGCACGCTGGCCACCAGCCTGCCCTGAAGCAAGGTCAGGACACTGCGCTCGTTGCTCAGCGCCGTAGTCTGGACGTTGACCACATCCAGATAGCCGATCAGCCCGGCGCGGTACTGGTTCTCGGTCAGGCGCAGCGACTCACGGGCCGCCTCCAGGGCTTGCTGGCGCACCACGGCCTCATCCCCATACACCTTGAGCTGCACCAGGTAGTTCTCGACTTCCTTGAAGCCATCGAGCACGGTCTGTCGGTACTGCGCCACGGTCTGGTCGTACACCGCCACGGTGCGATCCACCTCGGCACTGCGTCGACCGGCATCGAACAGCGTCATGGCCAGCGACGGCCCTACCGACCAGTAGCGGTTGGGCAGCTCGATCCAGTTGCTGAAGCTGCTGCTGGAGTAACCACCGCTCATGCTCAGGCTCAGGTCCGGGAAATACGCCGCGCGAGCCACGCCAATGTTGGCGTTGGCGGCCATCACATTGCGCTCGGCCGAAGCAATGTCAGGCCGACGCTCCAGCAATTGCGAAGGTAGCGACACCGGGATCTGTGGCAAGCCCGGGATACGCTTGCTGTCGGCCAGGGCGAAGTCCGCCGGCGCCTTGCCCAACAGCACGGCGATGGCGTTCTCGTACTGGGCGCGCTGCCAGGCCAGGTCGATCAAGTCGGCCTCCGTACTCTTGAGCTGGGTACGCGCCTGCGCCACGGCATCGGGCCCGGCAACGCCTGCGCGGTACTGGTTTTCGTTCATTCGCAGCGAACGTGCGTAGGCAGCCACGGTGGCCTCCAGCAGGCGCTTCTGCTCGTCGATCACCCGCAGTTGCAGGTAGTTCTGCACCAGCTCCGACTGCAGGCTCAGGCGGATCGCCGCCAGGTCTGCAAGGCTGGCCTGGGCACTGGCCTCATTGGCATTGAGCGTCTCGCGCAACTTGCCCCACAGATCGATCTCCCAGCTCACGCCAAGCTGGGCGTTGTAGGTATCGCGGATACCGCTGCTGTTGTTCGACAGGCTCGAACTGCTGCTGCCGGTGCCCTGGGCCGAGCGGGTCTTGCCCACCGAAAGGTCCAGGCTTGGGAACAAGGCGCCACGGCTGCTGCGCACCAAGGCCTGGGCCTGGCGGTACTGGGCCGCGTACTGGGCCACCGTTTGGTTGTTGCGGTTGAGTTCCTCGACCAGCGCGTTGAGCCCCGTGTCGCCGTAGATTTCCCACCAGGCGCCACGGGCGATGGCATCGGACGGGTTGGCCTGGGTCCAGCCCTCGGCCTGCTTGAACTGCGTTGGCGTGGCGAGCGTCGGGCGGTGGTAGTCCGGGCTCAGGGTACAGGCGCTGAGCAGCGCCACGCACAGGCCGGCGCCGACCAGGCGCGAGCCGCGCCCACGGGTCAGCAGCTTCAGGGCGCGGTGGAGTGGGGTCTGGGCAAAGTTCATAGCGGGGTATCCAGTGCGGCGTCGGTGCGCACGCCACGCCAGCGGTTGAACCGGTGGCGCAGGCGGTCGAGGTACAGGTAGACCACAGGCGTGGTGTAGAGGGTCAGGACCTGGCTGAACACCAGACCACCGATAATCGTCAGGCCCAGAGGCTGACGCATCTCGGCGCCCTCGGCGCGACTGAGCAACAGCGGCAGCGCACCAAGGATGGCGGCCAGCGTGGTCATCAGGATCGGGCGCAAGCGCAGCAGGCAGGCACGGCGGATGGACTCCTCCGGGCTAAGGCCATCGTTGCGCTCCAGTTGCAGGGCCAGGTCGATCATCAGGATCGCGTTCTTCTTCACCACCCCGATCAGCAGGAACAAGCCCAGCAATGAGATCAGGCTGAACTCGCCGCCGGTGGCATACAACGCCAGCAAGGCACCGACCCCGGCCGACGGCAGGGTGGAAAGAATGGTCAGCGGATGGATGTAGCTCTCATAGAGAATCCCCAGCACCAGGTAAACCAGCACCAGGGCGCCGAGGATCATCAACGGCTGGCCCTGGGTAGTCTTGGCGAAAGCATCGGCGGTGCCGCCGAGCTTGGCGATCACTTCCTCCGGCAGGCCGAGCTTGGCCACCGTGCGCTCCACGGCGGCCATGGCCTGGTCGGGGCTGTAACCTTCTGCGACATCGAAGGCGATATCCTCGGAGGCGAACTGCCCTTCGTGGCTGACACGGTCATTGGCCAGGCTGTTCTCGTAGCGGGCGAAGCTCGACAGCGGTACCCGCGCACCGTCGGCGGTGATCACCTGGACCTGCTCCAGGGTGCTGGGGTCCCAAGCATACCTGGGGTTGATCTCAAGCACTACCTGGTACTGGTTGAGGCTGTCGTAGATCGTCGAGATCTGCCGTTGACTGTAGGCGTTGTTGAGCACCGTGGTGACCATGTCCATGTCGATGCCCAAGCGCTTGGCCTGGTCGCGATCCACCACCAGGGTCACCTGCTGGGTACCCGCACCGTCCCTGGCATCGATCGCAGTCAGCTCAGGCAGCGCGCGCAAAGCTGCGACCACCTTGGGGAACCACTCACGCAAGGCACCCAGGTCACCACTTTGCAGGGTGTAGAGGTATTGGGAGGTGGACTGGTCGCGCCCGCCTCCGCCCAGTTGCAGGTCCTGGTCGGCCATCAGGAACAGCCGCCCACCGGGCACCTTGGGCATTTCCTTGCGCAGGCGCTCGATCACCTGCTGGGCCGACAGCTTGCGCTCGCCGATGGGCTTGAGGCGCACCAGCACGAAGGCGTTGTTGGTGCCGCTGTTGCCGCCGATGAAACCTGCCACGCTCTCCACCGCCGGGTCGGCCAGCAAAGCGCGGCGGTAGGTCTCCATCTTAGGCTGCATTACGCTGAACGACAGGCCGTCGTCGCCACGGATGAAGCCTTGCAACTGCCCGGTATCCTGCTGGGGCATGAGGGTCTTGGGTACCACCACGTACAGGGCGATATTGACGCCGATGGTCACCAGCAGGCTGATCAGCGTGAGACGCTTGTGACGCAGCGCCCAGCCCAGGCTGCGGTCGTAGGCCGCGACCATGCGCTGATGCACCTGGTCGCTCCAGCGTTGCAGGCGGTTCTGCTCCTGGGCATGGGGCTTGAGCCAGCGTGAGCAGAGCATGGGCGTGAGGGTCAGCGACACCAGCAACGACACCAGGATCGCCGCAGCCAGGGTAATGGAGAACTCCTGGAACAGGCCACGCACGATGCCGCCCATGAACAGGATCGAGACGAACACCGCCACCAGCGAGACGTTCATCGACAGCAGGGTGAAGCCCACCTCCTTGGCGCCCAAGAAGGCTGCGCGCATGGGCGGTTGGCCGTCCTCGATGTGCCGGGAGATGTTCTCCAGCACCACGATGGCATCGTCCACCACCAGCCCGGTGGCGAGGATCAACGCCATCAACGACAGGTTGTTCAACGAGAACCCACACAGGTACATGACCGCGAAGGTCCCCACCAGCGAGACCGGCACGGCCAGACTGGGGATCAGCGAAGCACGCACGTTGCCCAGGAACAGGTACACCACCAGGATGACCAGCACCACCGCGATCAGCAGGGTGTGCTCGGCCTCCTTCAGCGTGGCCTTGATCACCGGAGAGCGGTCCATGGCCACGTTCAGCTTGACGCTGGCCGGCAGCAGCGATTGCAAGGCCGGCAACTGGGCCTTGATCTCGTCGACGGTCTGGATGATGTTGGCGCCGGTCTGGCGATTGACCACCAGCAGCACCGCGGCCTGATCATTGAAAAAGCCACTGTTGTAGCGGTTTTCGACGCCATCGGTGACGCTCGCCACATCGGATAGGCGCAAAATCGCGCCGTCCTGCTGACGGATGACCAGCGGCTCGTAGTCTTTGGCGGTCTCCAGTTGGTCATTGGCACGCACCTGCCAGTTGCGCTCGGCATCTTCGACGAAGCCCATGGGCCGACGCTGGTTGGCATTGGCCACCGCGGTGCGGACCTCGTCCAGAGACAGGCCGTATTGGTTGAGCAGTTGGGGCTCCACGGAGATGCGCACCGCCGGCAACGAGCTGCCTCCGATCTGCACTTCCCCTACCCCGCTGACCTGGGCCAGGCTCTGGGCCAGGATGGTGTCGGCCATGTCGTAAAGTTGGCCTTTGGAGAGCACATCCGAGGTCAGCGACAGCACCATGATCGGTGCCTGGGACGGGTTGATCTTCTTGTAGGTGGGCATGCTGCGCATGCCGCTGGGCAGCAGGTTGCGAGTGGCGTTGATCGCCGCCTGGACCTCCCGCGCCGCGCCATCGATGTCGCGGCCCATGTCGAAGCCGATGATCACCCGGGTCGAGCCCTGGCTGGAGCTGCTGGTCAACGTGGTGACCCCGGCGATGCTGCCGAGCTTGCGCTCCAGCGGCGTGGCCACGGTGGCGGCCATCACCTCAGGGCTGGCGCCCGGTAGGTTGGCCTGTACCACGATCACCGGGAAGTCCATTTGCGGCAATGGCGACACTGGCAACAAGCCAAAGCTCACCCCACCCAGGAGCATGATCGCCAGGCTTAGCAACATGGTCGCCACTGGCCGGCGGATGAACGGGCCGGACAGGTTCATGCCTGGGCCTGCTGCGCATCAGTGGCCGGACGCCAGCGGCGCGCCAGGCGGTCGAAGTACAGGTAGATGACCGGCGTGGTGAACAGCGTCAGTACCTGGCTGACCAACAGGCCACCCACCATCACCAGGCCCAGCGGCTGGCGCAGCTCTGCGCCGGAGCCGGTGGCGAGCATCAGCGGCACAGCACCGAACAAGGCCGCCAGGGTAGTCATCAGGATGGGCCGGAAGCGCAGCAGTGCCGCCTGGTAGATGGCATCGCGCGGGGTCATGCCCTGATGACGCTCGGCCTCCAGGGCGAAGTCGATCATCATGATGGCGTTCTTCTTGACGATACCGATCAGCAGGATGATGCCGATGATGGCAATCATCCCCAGGTCGTTGCCGCTCAGGATCAAGGCCAGCAAGGCACCGACCGCCGCCGATGGCAGGGTCGAGAGAATGGTCACGGGGTGGATGTAGCTCTCGTACAGCACGCCTAGCACGATGTACATCGTGACCACGGCGGCAAGAATCAGCAGCAAGGTGCTCGACAGCGACGCCTGGAAGGCCTCGGCGGCACCCTGGAAGCGCGTCTGCACGCCCAGCGGCATGCCTATCTCCTGCTGCACTTGCTCGATGACCTTGACCGCCTCGCCCAGGGAAGCGCCATGGGCCAGGTTGAACGACATCATCACCGCCGGGAACTGGCCGATATGCGAAATCGCCAGTTGCGCCTGGCGCTGCTCGATCCTTGCCAGGGCCGACAAGCGGACCTGCCCGCCGTCGGTGGACTTGACGTGGATCGACTCCAGCGCCTGCGGGCCGATGCTCGAGGCCGTCTGGGACTGCAATACCACGCGGTACTGGCTGGCCTGGGTATAGATGGTGGAGATCTGTCGCTGGCCAAAGGCGTCATACAAGGCGTTGGTGATCTGCGACACGCTGATCCCCAGGCGACTGGCCATGTCGCGGTCGATCACCAGGTACACCTGCAGGCCTTTGTCCTGCAGGTCGCTGGCCACATCCTGCAGTTCGGGGCGCTGCTGCAGGGCCTGAACCAGCTTGCCGCTCCATTCGGCGAGCAGGTCGGCATCAGGCGACGACAGGCTGAACTGGTACTGGGTACGGCTGACCCGGTCTTCGATGCTCAGGTCCTGCACCGGCTGCATGAACAGGCGGATCCCCACCAGCTTGTCGAGCTGCGGCTGCAGGCGGTTGATGACCTCGCTGGCCGTAACGTCCCGCTCGCCATGCGGCTTGAGGTTGATCAGCAGACGGCCGCTGTTGAGCGTGGCGTTATCGCCATCGACGCCAATGTAGGACGACAGGCTCTGCACCGCCGGATCCTTGAGGATCACCTTGCTCAGCGCTTGCTGACGCTCGCTCATGGCGGCGAAGGAGGTGGACTGGGGCGCCTCGGAGATCCCCTGGATCACGCCGGTATCCTGCGCCGGGAAGAACCCCTTGGGCACGATGATGTACAGGAACACCGTCAGCACCAGGCTGGCCACCGCCACCAGCAAGGTCAGTGGCTGATGCTTGAGCACCCACTGCAGACCCCGACCATAGTGCTCGATCAGCCAGTCGATCCAGGCCCCGCTGGCACGGTAGAAGCGCCCCTGCTCTTGCTCTTTGGGTTCGCGCTTGAGCAGCCGCGCGCACATCATCGGGGTCAGGGTCAGGGACACCACCAGGGAAATCAGGATCGCCACCGCCAGGGTGATGGCGAACTCGCGGAACAGCCGACCGACCACGTCGGCCATGAACAACAGCGGGATCAGCACCGCGATCAGCGAGAAGGTCAGCGAGACCAGGGTGAAACCGATCTGACGGGCGCCCTTGAGGGCCGCCTGCATCGGCGTTTCGCCCTCCTCGATATGCCGGGAGATGTTCTCCAACATGACGATGGCATCGTCCACCACGAAGCCCGTGGCAATGGTCAAGGCCATCAGCGTGAGGTTGTTGACCGAGAAACCGGCCAGGTACATCACGCCGAAGGTGCCGATCAGCGACAGCGGCACGGCGATCGACGGAATGATAGTGGCGCTGAATCGGCGCAGGAACACGAACGTCACCATCACCACCAGTGCGATGGCGATCAACAGCTCGTGCTGCACGTCCTTGACCGCCGCACGAATGGTCTGGGTACGATCGGTGAGGACGGTGACATCCAGGCCCGCCGGCAGGTTGTCGGTGATCGAGGGCAGCATCTCTTTGATCAGGTCGACCACTTCGATGACGTTGGCCCCCGGCTGGCGCTGAATGTTCAGCAATACCGCCTGGTTCTCGTTGGCCCAGGCCGCCAGGCGCTCGTTCTCGGCACCGTCGACGATCTCGGCGACATCCTTCAGGCGCAGGGGCGCGCCGTTGTTGTAGGCGAGGATAAGGTTGGCGTACTCGGCGGGCGAGCGCAGTTGGTCGTTGGCGTCGAGCATCGAGACCCGCGTCGGACCATCGAAGTTGCCTTTAGGCTGGTTGACGTTGGAAGCGCCGATCAGGCTGCGCACGTCGTCCAGGTTCAGGCCGTTGGCGGCCAACGCATCGACGTTGACCTTGATGCGCACCGCCTGGCGCTGACCGCCGGCGATGCTGACCATGCCCACCCCGCTGATCTGGGCGATCTTCTGCGCCACCCGGGTATCGACCAGGTCATTGAGCTTGGGCAGCGGCATGGTCTTGGAGGAAATGGCCAGGGTCAGCACCGGGGTATCGGCCGGGTTGACCTTGTTGTACACCGGTGGCGCCGGCAGGTCGCTGGGCAGCAGGTTGGTGGCGGCGTTGATCGCTGCCTGGACCTGTTGCTCGGCGACATCCATGTTCATGTCGAGGTTGAAACGCAGGGTCAGTACCGAAGCGCCGCCGGAGCTGGTCGATGCCATCTGGGTCAGACCTGGCATCTGCCCGAACTGACGCTCCAGGGGCGCGGTGACCGCACTGGTCATGACTTGGGGGCTGGCGCCGGGATACAGGGTCATGACGCGGATCGTTGGGTAATCGACCTGGGGCAAGGCCGCGACCGGCAGCAGCTTGTAGGCGATCAGGCCGGCCAGCACGATGGCCAGCATGCTCAGCGTGGTGGCGACCGGGCGGAGGATGAACAGGCGCGAGAGGTTCATGCGCCCGCCTTGCCCGACTCACCGGCCTGGGCCGAACCCTTGGCGTCTTGACCCTGGAGTTGCTGGCCAGGGGTGGTCGGCACCTGGGAGCTGTCCTCCACCACGTCCACCTTGCTGCCTTCGCGCAGGCGGTCGGTGCCTTCGAGGACCAGACGATCGCCTGCGGCCAGGCCGTCGAGCACCACGCTCTGCTCGCCGTCGGTGGCACCGACCTTGAGCTTGCGGATGTTGACCGTGTTCTGGGCGTTGACCACATAGGCGAAGGTGCCGTCATTGCCGAACTGGATGGCCGCGGCCGGCGCCAACAGCACCTGCTTGAGGGTGTCGGCCAGAAGGCGCACGTTGACGAACTGGTTGGGGAACAGGGCCTGGTCCTTGTTATCGAAGCGGGCCTTGAACTTCAGGGTGCCGGTGGTGGTGTCGATCTGGTTGTCCAGGCTGCCCAGCACACCGGTGGACTGCAGCTTGCTGTCGCTGCGATCCCAGGCTTCAACCGGCAGGCTCGCGCCGCTGCGGTAGCGCTCGAGCACGGTGGACAGCTCGGTTTCCGGCAGAGTGAAAGCCACGCTGATCGGCTCGGTCTGGGTGATCACCACCAGGGCGGTGGTGTCGTTGGCGGCCACCAGGTTGCCCAGGTCGAGCTGGCGCAGGCCGACCCGGCCACTGATGGGCGCGCGGATCTGGGTGAAGTCGAGGTTCAGACGGGCGTCGTTGACCTGCGCCTGGTTGGTCTTGACCAACCCCTGGAATTGCGCGACCTGAGCCTCGGCGGTGTCCAGGGTCTGCTTGGCGATGCTGTCTTCGGCATACAGGCCTTTGTAACGGGCCAGATCGACCTGGGCGTTCTTCAACTGGGCCTGGTTCTGCGCCAAGGTGCCTTCTGCCTGCTGCAAGGCAATGCGATAAGGGCGAGGGTCGATTTCGGCGAGCAGGTCGCCGGCCTTGACCTGCTGGCCTTCCTTGAAGTGGATCTTGACCAGCTCACCGGCCACCCGACTGCGGACGTTGACGGTATTGGTCGCCGTCACTGTGCCCAAGGCCTTGTAGTACAGCGGGAAATCGCCGACATGCACTGGCTCGACGCGCACTGGTACCGGATCGCTGGAGCCACCGAACCCTGGCCGTCCCATGCCCATACCCATGCCTTTGCCGGGCCGCCCGCCTGGCTTCGCCGTGTGGGGCGTGGCTGCAGGCCACAGCCACCAGGCCAGCAGGGCCACCAGCAGCAGGATCAGCAGGCCGACGAGCCAGCGACGAGGGGAACGAGAAACGGAAGATTGCATGGGTTGAACGAACCTTGTTCAGGAAATGACGACTGGGGAGGATGAACGATAAGCACTGACACCGTATTAGCAAAGGACCTTTACCAGGCATTTACCTTAGCCTTACGCAGGCAAGATGCTGAACTTTAAATGAAAACGGCCTGGAGATCGCTCCAGGCCGTTACAGCGTGTGACCGAGGGAGCCGCGTCGCGGCCCCGACACACTTATTTCAGGACAGCCAGCGCCGCCTCGTAGTTCGGCTCATCGGCGATTTCGCCAACCAGCTCGCTGTGCAGGACCTTGTCGTTCTCATCCAGCACCACCACCGCGCGGGCAGCCAGGCCGGCCAGCGGGCCGTCGGCGATGGCCACGCCGTAGTTCTCGAGGAACTCGCGACCACGCAGGGTCGACAGGTTCTTCACGTTCTCCAGGCCTTCGGCACCGCAGAAACGCGCCTGGGCGAACGGCAGGTCAGCCGAGATGCACAGCACCACAGTATTGGCCACGTCGTTGGCCTGGGCATTGAACTTGCGCACGGAGGTGGCGCAGGTCGGGGTGTCGACGCTTGGGAAGATGTTCAGCACCTTGCGCTTGCCGGCGTAGTTCTGCAGCGACGTGTCGGCCAGGCCTTCACCGACCAGAGAGAACGCCGGTGCCTGTGCGCCGACCTGCGGCAGATTGCCTTTGACCTGGACCGGGTTGCCTTTGAGAGTCACTTGAGCCATGACGAAATCCTTATGCGGGGTTTTGAAAAGGACACTGAGTTAAGCATGAAGGCGCGCAAGTGCCTATGGGAAAAGTTAAATTGTTCTATTTCCAGGCATTTATTGTGGACAAAAAAAAGACCCGAATGGCGACAAACTATTCGGGCCTTTCTCTTTATGCAACGTCGTCGGATCAGCCCAGCAGGCTATCGACCACCGAATAAACCACCGAGGACATGGCCACCAGGCCCAGCACCACGACGAAGACGTTGGACATCGCCCCGCTGTACTTGCGCATCGATGGCACGCGGCGAATGGCGTACATCGGCATCAGGAACAGCAGCGCGGCGATGATCGGACCGCCGAGGGACTCGATCATACCCAGGATGCTCGGGTTCAGGGTCGCGACGACCCAGCACACCACCAGCATCAGGGCTGCGACCACGCGATCCATGGTCTTGGCACCCGGGCGCAGTCCGGTCTTGCCGATGATGCCCTTGAGGCCTTCGCTGGCACCGATGTAATGGCCCAGGAACGACTTGGCGATAGCAATGAAGGCGATCAGCGGTGCGGCGAAGGCGATGGCCGGGTTGCTGAAGTGGTTGGCCAGGTACGACAGGATCGACAGGTTCTGCGCCTTCGCCTCGGCGAGCTGAGCGCTGCTGAGGGTCAGCACACAGCTGAACACGAAGAACAGCACCATCGCCACCATCAGCAGGTGCGCGCGGGCCAAGATCTGACCGCTGCGCTCATCGGCATGCTCGCCGTAGCGGCGCTTCTGGTCGACCGCGAAGGCCGAGATGATCGGCGAGTGGTTGAAGGAGAACACCATCACCGGGATCGCCAGCCACATGGTGTGCAGGAAGGCAGAGCCCGATGGCAGTTGGCCGGCGCTGTCGAGGATGCCACCGTTCCAGTGCGGCACCAGGTACAGGGCCAGCAGCGCCAGGGCGACGATGAACGGGTACACCAACAGGCTCATGACCTTGACCGTCGCCTGTTCGCCACAGCGCACGATCAGCAGCAACCCGAAGATCAGCAGGAACGACAGCAACGCCCGCGGTGGCGGGGTCATGTGCAGCTGATGCTCCATGAAGCTGCTGACGGTGTTGGTCAGGGCGACGCTGTAGATGAGCAGGATCGGGAAGATGGCGAAGAAGTACAGCACGGTGATCAGCGCGCCGGCCTTGATGCCGAAGTGCTCCTCGACCACCTCGGTGATGTCACCACTGCGCCCGGAGAGAACGAAACGGGTCAGCCCGCGGTGGGCGTAGTAGGTCATCGGGAAGGCCAGCACGGCCAGGATCAGCAGCGGCCAGAAGCCGCCAAGGCCGGCATTGATCGGCAGGAACAAGGTTCCGGCGCCAATCGCCGTGCCGAACAGGCCCAGCATCCAGGTGGTGTCTTGTCGCGACCAGCTGCCGAGGGTGGCGGGGGTCGATTCTTCGAAGCGTTGTTCAACGCTTGGGGCCTGCTCATTCATTCCGGGTGCAACTCCACTCGCAAGACTGCAACAGGCTGAGAGTGGCGAAACAGAAGGCTTCGCACACCTCAACCGAAAAGAGGGGCGCGATTGTGCGCTGATTGGGTTGCACTTGCATAGCCCCGCCCTACGGACGGTTGCACCCAACAGATAGGAATTTCTCGAAATAGGTATTACCCAGCAAGCCTCACGGTTGCACCCTCTCAAAAAATAATCGCGAAATACGATGTATCGCTACGCGGTGACCAGGCCTCCGATATCGACATACTCGAAGCTCGCGGCGCCAAGACACCCGTAAATACCGCCAAGCTGCGTGTGGCAGCGAACATCGAGGCGATCAAACAGAAGCAGGCCCCTACCTTACTCGCAGCGTCCAACGGGCAATGGCAATGGCCATCACTGCCAGGGCGAATGTCACCCATGACATCAAGCCAATGCCTCCTTCAAATGCGTTCCCGGCGATGCGCATAAGCTCGCTTGCCTGATCGCCTGTCAGCGCTGCTGCCACGCTGTGAGCGCCGGCCAACGTTTCGCTGGCGAGACGCTCTTGTGCCGGAGTAAGAAACGACGGCAAATGTAAAGCTCCGCGATAGTGGGCGGTAACCAAACCGCCTAACACCGCAGTCCCCAGCACCACACCCACTTCATAGGCCGTTTCGCTAATCGCTGAGGCAGCTCCTGCCTTCGCGGGCGGGGCTGCCGACAGAATCACGTCATTGGAAACCGTGGCAATCGCCCCCACGCCAATATTCAATAAGGCAAAGGCGACAACCACGACCGCCAGACTGCTTCCAAGGGTGGCAACCAGTAAAAACGCGGCGCCGGTAAACGCTAGCAGAATGGGCACCAACACAGGCACCGGCACGCGTTGAACAACGGGTACCACCAGCATCCCCACGATAATCGCCAAGACTTGTCCAGGCACCAAGGCCAAGCTGGCATTGAGCGCAGGCATACGCAAAACGATTTGCAAGAACTGCGTGGCGAAAAAGACAAAGCCGATCAAAAAGGCCAAACTCATCAGGTTGATGGCGACAGAGCCGCTGAAGGTTTTGTTGCGAAATAGCGCCAGGTCCATCACGGGAACCGGCAGTCGCAGTTGGCGCCGCACAAACAACCAGCCACTGGCCGCGCCGACGACAAAGGCTGTCATGGCCAGACTGTCCACGCCTTCGCCGGCTACGTGCTTGATGCCATAAACCAACGCCCCCAGGGCAATCATTGATTGCAGGATACTCAAAGGATCGAGCGGGCCGGACGCATCTGGCTCCGACTCGGGCAATAACCATGGCCCGAGGATCAGCAGCGGCATCAGTATCGGCACCGCCAGCAAGAAGATCGCCCCCCAACTGAAAAACTCCAGCAGCACGCCACCAATCAAAGGGCCAAGTGCCGAACCCACCGTCAAGGTGGTTGCCCAGATGGCGACGGCCAGGCGCCGCTCTTCTCTGTCCTCGAAGACCGACCGGATCAATGCCAATGTCGAAGGCATCAGCATGGCGCCAAAGATCCCCATGCAGGCTCGCCCGCCAATCAACTGCGGGGCACTGCTGGAGTAAGCGGTCATGATGGAAGTGATGGCAAAACCCAATGAGCCAACCAGTAGCAGTTTACGATGGCCTATCCGGTCTCCCAGGCTGCCCATGGATACCAGCAAACCGGCCAGAACCAACGAGTAGGCATCGATCATCCATAATTGCTGGCTGGCAGTGGGGTGAAGCGCCTCGGCAATCTTGGGCAACGCGAACCCCAAAACGGTGTTATCCACCGTCACCAGTAATACCGGCAGCATCAATACTGCCAGCCCCAGCCAGCGATTGGGCCGAGGCCCCGACTGCGTTACTTCAGTTGTCAATGACATTTAAAGAGTTCCGTAATCAGGCAGAAAATCACAAACCTGCACAGGCGCTGTGATGCTCACTTAAAGCGATGTCCCATTAGTTTCGGACGCGACGTTTCAGCTCAGCAGAGAAAAAATCTGCTGACAGTCCACGGCCCCGGCATCAAGGCGTTTGCCCAAAGCGTTAGAAATAACTTGCAAGTCACCTTTGAAACACTCGTAGTCTCGACTTCCGACATTGGTCATCAAACGCCCCGCCTCTACTAATTTGCTTTGACGTCATACACCACGCCTGACCCCATCCAATAACAGCAATGGCGAAAATGCAACTTACAGAAATAGCCCGCACCTCACCCCCCGATCTAAGTCGCCCCATTCATAGTAGGCATCAGCCTCCGGCGCTCAATAAGCGAAGCTTCCTATTATCGAGCAAGTAACGCCCCACACATTACAGGCTGAAACAAACATTATGTGTAACCCGCAACCCAAAAAGCATTTAAGCGCGATTAAACATCGCCCCCAAAAACCAAATGCATTAAAGGCTTTCGATGGAGAAAAGCTTCTGTTTCCAGTGACCGGAGAGTGAGGCAGCGAGCGGGAGCTGCCTAGGCTGAGTACATTCTATTGCCTGCGGATTGGACATCCTGATGGGCGCGCACGACTTCCTCGACATCGCACCCTTGGGGCACCAAGGGGAATCATGGACTGGGGCGCCACCAGGGCCTCTTTGGCGATCGTCCAGACGGACCAGTGCTGCCATGAGTGAACGAACAAGGGGCCTGACGTGCAGGCCCCTTGCCAGATGAACAGCCGAAGACCACGCGGGGGCGTGGCAGTGTCTCAACCCTGCTGCACAGCCGCAAACGCCTCTGCCACCTGGCGCAGGTTGGCCGGGCGCAGGCCCGACATGCACACCCGACCGCTGTCGATCAGGTACACGCCGAACTCATTGCGCAGACGTCGTACCTGGGCAACGCTGAACCCGGTGTAGCTGAACATGCCACGCTGGCGCAGGAAGAACTGGAAGTCCTGGCCCGGTAACAGCTCGCCCAGCAGGTCAACCAAGCCCTGGCGCATGTCGAGGATACGCTTGCGCATCACCTCGACCTCGGCCACCCATTGGGCGTTGAGTTCGGCGTCGCCCAGCACGCCGGCCACCAGTTGCGCACCATGGCAGGGTGGGCTGGAGTAGTTGCGACGCACGGTGGCCTTGAGCTGGCCCAGCACGCTTGCGGTGGTGGCCGCGTCATCGCAGACCACCGACAGGCCCCCTACTCGCTCGCCGTACAGCGAGAAGATCTTCGAGAACGAGTTGCTGACCAGGCACGGCACGCCGGCCCGGGCCATCTCGCGGATCGCGTAGGCGTCTTCCACCAGACCTTCGCCGAAGCCCTGGTAGGCGATGTCGAGGAATGGAATCAGCTGACGTGCCTTGACCACTTCCACCACTTGCTGCCACTGGTTCTGGTCCAGGTCGACGCCGGTGGGGTTGTGGCAGCACGGGTGCAGCAGGACGATGCTGTTCTGCGCCAGGCCTTGCAGGCACGCCAGCATGCCGGCGAAGTCCACGCCACGGGTGGCCGAGTCGAAGTACGGATAGGTATGGACCTTGAAGCCCGCGCCTTCGAAGATCGCGCGATGGTTGTCCCAGGTCGGGTTGCTCACCCAGACCTCGGACTGCGGGAAGTAACGCTTGAGGAAGTCGGCGCCGACCTTCAGGGCGCCGGAGCCGCCGACGGTCTGTACGGTGGCCACACGTCCGCCGGTCACGGCCGGGTGGTCTGCGCCGAACAGCAGCGTCTGGATGGCTTGGCGATAGCTGTCCAGGCCTTCCATCGGCAGGTACAGCGAGGCTTCGTGGGGCTGGTCGGCCAGGCGCTTTTCCACCTCGCCCACTGCCGCCAGTTGCGGCACCACGCCGGCTTCATCGTAGTACAGGCCGATACTCAGGTTGACCTTGTCGGCACGGGGGTCGGCCTTGAAGGTCTCCATCAGCGAGAGAATCGGGTCGCCGGCATAGGCATCGACATGTTTGAACACAGCGCACAGCTCCTTGGATCAGGACAGTTCGGGAAATGCTGCCCCGAGGATACCCGCAGTGGCGCCGAAGGAACATCACTGATCTGCAAGGTGTTCAATGCAGCCCTGCACGGAGGCCTGGCCATAAGGTCGCCGCCATTCCTTTCGCGGGTAAACCCGCTCCCACCGGATCAGCTCAAGCCCTGTGGGAGCGGGTTCACCCGCGAAGGCCGCACCGCGAAACCTCACCCAGACGCGTCAGTCAGCCAAGGCCCTGAGCCCCAGCAATTCCTGCTCGGTCAACGCCACCCCTTCACGCTGCGCCACCTCCCGCTCACGGTAGCGCCGCTCACCGGGCATGCGGGTCAGCCCCACTTCCTGCATATGCTCCACCAGCGCCCGACTGCGCTGGGCAAAGCGCTCACCCTCAGCCTTGCTCGGGTCGATGACGATGATCAGTTGCCCGGTCCACGGCGTCTTCGCCCCCGGATGCCCGGACCAGTCGAACTCCCAAGAGAAATGCCCACCCGTGAGTGCCGCGGCCAACAACTCGACCATCATCGACAGCGCCGAGCCCTTGTGCCCGCCAAACGGCAGCAGTGCGCCGCCTTCGAGAATCGCCTTGGGGTCGCAGGTCGGCTGGCCGTGGGCATCCACGCCCATGCCCGGCGGCAGTTGCTCCCCCGCCCGCGCGGCGATCTGTACATCGCCGTGGGCCATGGCGCTGGTGGCCATGTCGAAGACGATCGGGTCATGCCCGGCGCACGGCGCGGCAAAGGCGATCGGGTTGGTGCCGAACAGCGGCTTGCGTGCGCCATGGGGCACCACGCAGGTCATGCTATTGACCACGCTCAAGGCCACCAGCCCCTCGTCGGCGAAGGGCTCCACATCCGGCCAGAGGGCCGCTAAGTGGTGCGAGTTATGAATCGCCAGCACGGCGATGCCAGCGTTCCGCGCTTTCTCCACCAGCAATGGTCGGGCCGCGGCCAAGGCCGGCTGGGCAAAGCCGCCGCCGGCGTCGACCCGGACATAGCCCGGGGCTACATCGCTCACTTGGGGCTCGGCACGCCCATTGACCCAACCACTGGCCAGGGTCGAGACATAACCGGGAATACGAAACACGCCATGGCTATGGGCGCCATCACGCTGGGCGCTGGCGCAGTTGTAGGCCAGCGCCGCGGCGACCGGCTCGGCACAGCCGTGACGTTGCAGGATGCATTGCAACAGCGCCTGCAGCTCGGCGAAAGGCACGCGCACGACAGGGCTTGTGGAAGGTGCGGACATCTGGAGCTCCTGTTCTTGTACTTCTTGGAAGTGGAATGGCTACAGCAAGCAAGGGCAAAACTTATCCCGCGAATGACAGCTATCTGTCAATTGTTGACTTGATGACAGAAAACATTCATTTTCTATCGCAAGCCTCACCCCACCCCGGAGTCGACCATGAGCCAACCGATCAAGCAACGCCTGGAGATCAGCCTGCAGAGCACTGCAGCCTCGGGCCGTAAGATCGCCAGCTACATGCTCGCCAACCTGCACGAGCTGCCCTTCCAGACCTCCGCCAGCATCGCGACCAAGCTCGGTGTCAGCGAATCCAGCGTCGGCCGTTTCTGTCGCTCCCTGGGTTATGCCCACCTCAAGGCGCTCAAGCAGGACCTGCAGAACGACCTGGGTGATGGCCCCTGGCTGGTGGGGGATCGTCTGCAAGAGTACCGCCAAGGCGAGGACGACAGCGAGAGCTCCGGCAGCCTGGATCTTGAAATCGCCGCCCTGGTGCGTGTTCATGAATACCGCCGCAGCCAGGCCTGGCAACAGGTGGCCCAGCGCCTGGCGAGCAAGCGCCGGGTGTTCATCGCAGGTTTCCAGACCGAGCGCGGCGTGGCCATGTGCATGAGCCACCTGCTGCAGTACCTGCGCGATGGCGTGCACCTGGTCGATGGCAGCGCCGGGCATTTTGGCGATGTGCTGCTGGGCCGTGCCGAAGACAGCGCCTTGGTGGTGTTCGAGGCGCGCCGTTACTCCCGCCATGCCCTGCTGCTGTGCAGCAAGGCACGCCAGGCGGGCATCCCGGTCACCCTGGTGACCGACACCTTCTGTGACTGGGCCGATGCCAACACCGACGAGGTGTTCCGCATCCCCACCGAATTCAACCTCTTCTGGGAGTCCACCTCGGCGATGCTGTCGTGGGTGCACCTGATGGTCAACGAGGTCTGCAGGAAGCTGGGGCCTGATGTTGAAAGACGCTTGGAAGCAACTGCCGCTCTACATAACGAATTCGTCGGCTACACCTCGTGGCCAACGGGAAAACAACAATAGCAAGAGTGCAAGTACAGAGGTGTTAGATGAAAAAGACCATGTTCGTGGTGGGTGCGTGTGCCCTGTTGCTGGCCGGCGCGGCCAGCGCCGAGACCCTGCGCTTCGCGACCGAGGGCGCCTACCCTCCCTTCAACTATGTCGATGCCGATAACAAGCTGCATGGTTTCGATATCGACATCACCAACGCCCTGTGCGCGCAGATGAAAGTCGAATGCACCCTGGTTGCCCAAGACTGGGAAGGCATCATCCCGGCCCTGATGGCCCGCAAGTACGACGCCGTGGTCGCCTCGATGATCGACACCGAGGAGCGACGCAAGAAGATCGCTTTCACCAACCACTACTACCGCACTCCGTTGACCGTCGCAGTGGCCAAGGACAGCCCGATCAAGGACGCCCAGGCCGACTTCAAAGGCTACACCGTCGGCGCCCAGTCCTCCTCCACCCAAGCGATCTATGCCGAGGATGTCTATGCCAAGGCCGGTGCCGACGTGAAGCTCTACCCGACCATGGACGAAGCCAACGCCGACCTGGCCGCCGGCCGCCTGGACGGGGTGATCGCCGACAAATTCCCGCTGCACGAGTGGATGAACAAGAACGGCCAGGACTGCTGCAAGGTCCTGGGCGACGTCAACGGCACCAAGGCCGACGCCGCCATCGCTGTGCGCAAGGATGACGAGGCCCTGCGCGAGCGCCTGAACAAGGCGCTGGGCGAGATCGTCGCCAACGGCACCTACCAGAAGATCGCCAGCAAATACTTCGCCTTCGACATCTACAACTGACCTGACGCCAGTGGAAGCGGGGTGGCCCGCTTCCACTGGGTCACTGTTGCCTTCCGATATCGATGTAGCTGAGGAGCCTCCTCCATGCTCGATCAACTGTCTCTGCTGTCCTTCGCCAGCGGGGGCTGGGGCCAGGCGTTGCTCGCCGGCGCCCTGGTGACCCTGTCGCTGGCGCTGGCCTGCCTGCCCATCGGCCTGCCTCTGGGCCTGCTCGTGGCCCTCGCCGCGCGCTCGCGCAAACGGGCCGCACGTGCCTGGGCGACCAGCTTCTCCACGGTGTTTCGCGGCCTACCGGAATTGCTGACACTGCTGATCATCTATTACGGCTGCCAGATCGCCGCACAGAAGCTGCTGGCGGCAATGGGCTATGAAGGCGAGGTGCTGATCAACACCTTCCTTGCCGCGATGGTCGCCTTCAGCCTGGTGTTCGCCGCGTTTTCCAGCGAAATCTGGCTGGCCGCCTTCAAGACCCTGCCCAAGGGTCAGCTGGAAGCCTGCTCGGCCCTGGGCCTTAGCAAGCGCACCGGATTCTTCAAGGTTGTGCTGCCACAACTGACCCGCATCGCCCTACCTGGGCTGTCCAACAACTGGCTGTCCTTGCTCAAGGACACCTCGCTGGTATCGACCATCTCGTTGGTCGACCTGATGCGCCAGACCAACCTGGCGGTCAGCGTCACCAAAGAACCCATGTTCTTCTATGGCGTCGCCTGCCTGGGCTACCTGCTGTTCTCGGCGCTCTCGGGCCGGGTGTTCGCCTTCATCGAACGGCGCTGCAACCGTCACCTGCAAGGAGCACGGGCATGAGCTTCGAACAATTGCTGGCCATGGTGCTCGACCCCGACCTGCTCGACCGCTACGGCGCACGCTTCATCGACGGCCTGCTGGTGACCGCCAAGCTGGTGGCGATCTCCTTCAGCCTGGGCGCGGTGCTCGGGCTGCTGCTGGCCTTGGCGCGCATGTCGCAAAGCCGAGTGCTACAGCGCCTGTCGGCAGGCTACGTGTACTTCTTCCGCGGCTCCCCACTGCTCGCACAGCTGTTCTTGCTGTACTACGGCCTGGGCTCGCTCAAAGGCTTCTGGCAGGAAGTAGGCCTGTGGTGGTTCTTCCGCGAAGCCTGGTACTGCACGTTGCTGGCCTTCACCTTGAACACCGCCGCCTACCAGGCGGAGATCTTCCGCGGCAGCCTGATGGCCGTCGCCCCAGGCCAGTACGAAGCGGCGCGGGCATTGAGCCTCAAGCGCTCGACCACTTTCTTCAAAGTGATCCTGCCGCAATCGCTGCTGGTGGCCATCGGCCCGCTGGGCAATGAACTGATCCTGATGATCAAGGCCAGCGCCATCGCCTCGCTGGTGACCATCTATGACCTGATGGGAGTGACCAAGCTGGCCTTCTCGCGCAGCTTCGACTTCCAGATCTACCTGTGGGCCGCGGTGCTCTACCTGGTGATCGTCGAGATCGTCCGCCGAGCCCTGAAACACCTGGAGGCCCGCCTGGGCCGCCACCTGAACTGACCGAAGGATACGCTCCATGCATTGCCAAACCATCGTCCTGGGCGCCGGCATCGTCGGCGTCAGTACCGCCCTGCACCTGCAGGCCCGTGGCCGCCAGGTGATCCTGATCGACCGCGATGAGCCCGGCAGCGGTACCAGCCACGGCAACGCCGGGTTGATCGAGCGCTCCAGCGTCATCCCCTACGCCTTCCCACGCAGCCTGGGCGCCCTGCTGCGCTACGGCCTGAACCGCCAGCCGGATGTGCGCTATAGCCTGCTGCACCTACCCAAGGCCGCGCCTTGGCTGCTGCGCTACTGGCAACAGTCCGCCCCCGGGCGCCTGGCCAGTGCCGCCGCCGACATGCTGCCGCTGGTGCAGCGCTGCGTCGAAGAGCACGACGCCCTGATCGACGCCGCCGGCCTCGGTGCGCTGGTGCAGGCCAAGGGTTGGATCGAGGTGTACCGCGACCCAGGCCTGTTCGCCCAGGCCAAGGCCGACCTCAAGGGCCTTGCCCGCTACAACCTGCAATACGAGATTCTCGAACGCGATCAACTGCAAGCCCGGGAACACCAGCTCGACGGCGACGTGATCGGCGGCATCCACTGGCTGGACCCGAAGACCGTCAACAACCCCGGTGGCCTGACCCGAGGCTACGCTGCCCTGTTCACCCAGCGGGGTGGCCAGTTCATCCATGGTGACGCCCGCAGCCTGCGTCAGGTCGGCGCCCAGTGGCAGTTGGACAGCCGCCGTGGCCCAATCACCGCCGACGAGGTGGTGGCCTGCCTCGGCCCACAGTCAGCCGAGCTGTTCGAGCCACTGGGCTACCACTTCCCGCTGGCGATCAAGCGTGGCTATCACATGCACTACAGCACCCGGGACGGCGCCGAACTGGCCCACTCGATCTGCGACACCCAAGGCGGCTACGTTCTGGCACCGATGGCCCGGGGGGTGCGCCTGACCACCGGCATCGAGTTCGCCGCCCAGGATGCTCCGGGCAACGAAATCCAGCTGGGCCGCTGCGAAGCACTGGCCCGCAAGCTGTTCCCGGCCTTGGGCGAGCGCCTGGACGACCGCCCGTGGCTGGGCCGGCGCCCGTGCCTGCCGGACATGCGCCCGGTAATCGGCCCGGCACCACGGCACAAGCACCTGTGGTTCAACTTCGGCCATGCCCACCACGGCCTGACCTTGGGCCCGGTCAGCGGCCGCTTGCTGGCCGAACTGGTCACAGGCCAGGCCCCGTTCACCGATCCATCGCCCTACAGCGCCGCACGCTTCGACTAAAACCACGCGGGAGAACAACAAGATGACCGCCGCCTCTCTGAGCCTTGCCAGCGTCACCCCCGAACCCGACCCGCGCTCGGTGCTGATCCGCATCGAGGGCCTGAACAAGCACTACGGCGACTTCCATGTACTGCACGACATCGACCTGCAGGTCCGCGAAGGCGAGCGCATCGTACTCTGCGGCCCCTCAGGCTCAGGCAAGTCGACGTTGATTCGCTGCATCAACCGTCTGGAGATCGCCGAACAGGGCAGCATCCATGTAGCCGGCACGGACCTGGCCGCCACCAGCCGCCAGGCCGCCCAGGTGCGCAGCGAGATCGGCATGGTGTTCCAGCACTTCAACCTGTTCCCGCACATGAGCGTGCTGGACAACTGCCTGCTGGCTCCCACCACCGTGCGCGGCCTGTCGCGCAAGGACGCCGAAGAGCGGGCGCGCATGTACCTGAACAAGGTCGGCATCGAGAGCCAGGCCCACAAGTACCCCAGCCAGCTCTCCGGCGGCCAGCAGCAGCGGGTGGCCATTGCCCGGGCGCTGTGCATGAAGCCGCGCATCATGCTGTTCGACGAACCCACCTCGGCGCTGGACCCTGAGATGGTCGCCGAAGTGCTGGATGTGCTGGTGCAACTGGCCGGCACCGGCATGACCATGCTCTGCGTCACCCATGAAATGGGCTTTGCCCGCCAGGTGGCCGAGCGCGTGCTGTTCCTGGAAGGTGGGCAGATCATCGAAGACAGCCCGCCAGAGGTGTTCTTCAATCATCCGAAAACCCAACGGGCACAAGCGTTCCTCAAACAAATCCTGCACTAGAGCGCGGCAACGCCCCTTTCTGGATAACCACCGCCCCTGTGGGAGCCGGTTCACCCGCGAATGCGATAGTGAATTCACCGTCGTATTCGCGGGTGAACCCGCTCCCAGCGCGTTTGCATTGCCCGGATGTTGATCGGGCGGGAGCCGGCTCACCAGTCCTTATCCACGCTCATTGCAGCCACGCAAAGACCCAACTGCATCGTTAAATATTATTGACCTAAGCATGCGCCAAACCCTTGTCGCTTCAGGCCTCCAAGCCCTACAGCCCCCGAAAAACGGCGCCTGCGCCCCTCGTCACTCGTTTGACATATCGAACGGCTCTGGCAAGCTATGAGTAAGCCCCGACCGGAATCGCCTGCCAGGCGAGCCGGCAGTGCTCGGGGCTTCAGGACGTACTCAAGGCCGAGCCCGTGCGCCTGCACAACAACGACAGGTAGAACCTGTCCCAAGGTGACATATGTCCAACAGCAACATTGGCAACAAGCAACCCTCCCTGCGCAAACCCGTCGTCCTGATGACCATGGGCAGCCAAGAGCGCAAAGGCCATGACTATCAGGTCATGACCCACAAATACATCACTCCGCTGGTCGAATTCGCCGGTTGCGTCCCGGTCCTCGTACCCACCTGCTGTGGCGTCGAAGACCTCGAGACCTACCTGGACATGGCCGACGGCGTCTACCTGACCGGCGCAGGCAGCAACATCGACCCAGCCCTCTATGGCCAGGAAAACGAAACCCCGGGCAAGGCCCAGGACAAAGATCGCGACCTGTTCGACATCCCACTGGTGAAAATGGCCATCGCTCGCGGCCTGCCGATCTTCGGTATCTGCCGTGGCATGCAGGAAATCAACGTAGCCCTGGGCGGCGACATCTACCAGAAGGTCTACGCCGAGCCAGGCTTCAACGACCACCGGGAAAACCCGGAAGATCCGGTCGAAGTCCAGTACCAGGCCGTGCACAGCGTCAAGGTCCAACCCGGCAGCTGGCTGCGCGAGAAACTCGGCACCGACGAGATCCGCGTCAACTCCCTGCATGGCCAGGGCCTGAACAAGCTGGGCAAGGGCATCGAGCCGATCGCCCACGCCGAAGACGGCCTGGTCGAAGCGATCCACGCCCCAAGCCTCTCGCCGTTCCTGTTCGCCGTGCAGTGGCACCCGGAATGGCAAGCCGCGAAGAACCCTGACTCGATCAAGATCTTCGAAGCCTTCGGCGACGCCTGCCGCACCCAGGTGCGCAAGTCCCAGGGCAAGCGCAACCAGGCTGCCTGATTCCTCTTCGTTAGTTTTGATCGCGGGGCGGCGCAATGTCGCCCCCGTTTCCCCGGTCACCCTCTGCTGGTCCCAGAACACTTCCCGTGGAAGCGGGCGGCTGGCTTGTGCCTGTCTCCGCGATCATTTTTTTGCCTCACTTCACCGTCTGCCGTAGCGCCGAAGGTGCCTCCCCCATCATCCGCTTGTACATGCTGGAAAACGCACTCGGGCTTTCATAGCCCAGATCCAACGCCACCCGTGTCACCGACTGCCCCGCTGCCAGGCGCGCCACCGCCGCCATCAGGCACGCCTGTTGCCGCCATTGGATGAACGACAACCCCGTGAGCGTTCGAAAGCGCCGGGTAAAGCTACGAAGGCTCCAGTTCAACCGCTGCGCCCAATCCTGGGGCGTGACGCGGATATCCGGTTGGGCGAGAAACGCCTGGCACAACTGGGCAACGCGCGGCTCCTGCGGGATCGGCGCAAACAGTGGCAATGGCCGGGCGCGGCGTAACTCTGCCAGCATCAAGCCGACCAGTAGGCCGTCGCGCCCTTGGGGATCGTACAACGCCGGGACCTCGACACTGGCCAGCAGCAGTTCATGAAGCAAGGGGCTGACCAGCAACGCCTCGCACTGCTCGCCCTCCCTTGGCACCACTTCGGGTTCGATGTAAAGGCTACGGGTGCTGACGCCGCGCATGCGCACCTGATGGCGCTTGCCCGGCGGGATCCAGACGCCATTGTAGGGCGGGACCACCCAAGCGCCGTCATCGGTCAGCACATCCATCAGACCACTCATCCCGTAGAGAAACTGCGCCCGTCGATGGCTGTGGGCCGCCAGCAGCGTGCCGGGCGGGTAATCGGTGCCGATGGCCAGCACGGGGCGGGGTGTTGCGTCCACCGTCTGCAAAGGGATATTGCGCATGCTGATCGCCTTGGCCGAAAAACAACGATTATTGGCCAAGGCGCGTATGCCGGCCAACCCCGCGTCCTTTATCGTGCAGCCCTCATCGGTTCTGGAGGGCCTTGCATGTTCTACGCCTTGCTCGTTGCGTTCGGCCTGTGCGCTGGCGTCACCACCTTGTTGTTCGGCTTTGGCGGCGGATTCTTCGCCGTGCCCTTGCTCTATGCGCTGCTGGTGGCTGGCCAAGAGCCCGGCACCCTGGCCAGCCACCACGCCATGCAGATCGCCGTGGCCACCTCAGCGGCGGTGATGGTCGTCAGCAGCGCCCTGGCCAGTTGGCGGCATCATCGTGCCGGGAGCCTGCACTGGGGCTTGGTGCGCCGGCTGGTCCCAGGCATCAGTCTTGGCGCCCTGCTCGGCGCTGCTGCAGCGCTCTGGCTGCACAGCGACTGGCTGCGATGGCTGTTCATCGCCTACTTGGTGGCGAGCCTGCTCGACGGCTGGCTGCGCCCAGGCTTCGTGGCGACGAGCCACTCACAGGTCTCCCCGTTGGGCCGAGGGCAAGCGACCTTGCTGGGTGTGCCGATCGGCGCGGTGGCGGCCTTGCTGGGCGTAGGCGGCAGCGTCATGACCGTGCCGCTGATGCGTCGGCGCGGCGCAAGCATGCTGACCGCCACGGCCATGGCCAACCCGCTGTCGTTGCCCATGGCGCTGGTGGCCACACTGACCTATGCCCTGTTGCCCCAGGCGCAATTGGCGCTGGGTGCAGGCTATCTGGGCCTGGTCAATCTGTATGCCGCCGCCGCGTTGGTGGCCGGCGCCTGGCTGGGCATGGCGCTGGCTGCACCGTTGGTCGGCCGCATCAACGATACCCTCCACGCCCGCGCTTACCTGATATTGCTGGGCGGCGTGCTCCTGACGATGCTTGGGGTACGTGCTTGACGGCAAATTGCTGGCCCCCAGCCCTGTGAAGCGAAGGCAAACTCCCTTCTCCTTCATAAGCTTAGGACAGCATCATGCGGGTATTTCTAGCAACGATCGCCGGCGGTGTGATGGCCACAGTCGCCTTCGGAGCCCATGCCAAGGCCTTGAACCAGAACGACCGCCAGGTGTGCCACTGGGGTTCGCAGATCGCCGCCGATGCGCAGCAGGCCAAGCTTTCCGGCGTCACGCTGTACGCCACGCGCAAGCGGCTGCAGACACGCAAATTCCCCAAGCCCTGGATGCGCATGACGGCCTTTGGCATCACCGAGCAGACCTACAATAGCCAGTCCCGACTCAAGCCCGCAGCGATCAAGCAGACCTACTACGAGCAGTGCGTACAGCATGCCATTGCAAAACGTTAATACTTACAAATCATAGAGTTATAAAGACAATCTAACGTTTTAACTTAAATCCGAACCTACAGATACATCGACGAGGGGCCGCAACGGCCCCTTCTGGCCCATTCAAGCCGATGCCGACAACCGCTCCTGTGCCCCCTTGAGCCACCCACCCAGGCAGGTGATAGCAAAGGCGACCACCAGCGCACTGGTGCCCAACAGGAAGATCAACTGCTGATTCGACCCCTCCACCAGCAGGGCAATCAAGGCCGGGGTCACCGCCGCTGCGCCCATCAGGGTGATACTCACCAAGGGCGTGAGCTTTCCGGTCGGGTCGTTGGTGGTGATCAGTGCCATGTAGTACGACAACGACAACACCCATCCGAAGTTGATCAGCAGCAGCGCGACGCACAACTGCATCGGCGTGCGGGTATGTCCAGTGAGCATGGCGATCGACACGAAGATCGCCACCAGGCCCACGGCGATCATCAGCTGGCGGTTGACCCGAGCGCCCAGCAAGGCGGGCAGCCCCGCCCCTGGCAAGCCGCCAATGGCCGACAGGCCGAACGCCCAACCGATATCCACCCCGTCGATACCCTGGTCACGCGCCAGTTGGTCGATAAAGCCCCACACGCAATAGATGGCGATCTGCATGAACAGCATGCCCACCAGCGCGCTGCGCCCTGTGCGCGACGATCCGCCCTGAGCGGGCGTCCCCTCGCCGCTGCCGATCAGCACTGCAGGCTTGCGTGGCAGTGCAAGGCTCGCGCCGCAGATCAGCAGGTACCACAGGCCAAAGGAACACAGCGCCGTCACCGTGCCGCTCTGGGCCGCGAGCAGCGGCAAGGCGGCGGAAAACAACGAGTACTCCGGGGTCTGCAGCAACAGCATCAGGCCGAACGAGCGGTCCTGGTTGGGCAAGCGTCCCAGCGTGGACACCGCATAGGCATACACCAGCCCGGCGCAGGTCCCCGCAGCCAGGCGCACGAGCAGCAGCATGGCGTTGGTCGAGGCGAAGGCCGTGGCGATGCTCAACGCAACGCACAGCAGGCCCACGAACAGACACAGGCTGCGCCCGCCCTGGCGCTTCATCAGGATCGGACACAGCAAGGTGCCCAGGGTCATGCCGATCATCTCCACCGAGACGACCCAGCCCTGTTGATCGAGCGACAAGCTCAGTTGTTCGGTGACCAACCCCATGAAGATAGGCTGTACACCGCAGACGATGAATGAAGTGCAGGCAATGAAGATAAGGGCGGCACGCAGTAGCTTGGAATCTTTGATCATGGATGGACCCTGACACGCTGCACAGCGTCACCTGCCACATCAGGTAACCCTGCCCACAGCAGTTGTTTTTATTGTTTGGGGGACTGGGCCCAAAGCGCTGCGATAGGCGCCTTCGCTTGCCCAGTCCAGCAGCGGCGAAACTGCTCTGGAGTGCCATCCTGGCCCTTGCCTGAAGGCTTTGAAAGTTAAATATCGGAATCGACTTCAGTGGGCTTTTTAATGCAGCCGATACCGGTGCCTGTATCCAGAAACACACTGCAATCGATGCCGATATTTAATTTGTGAGGCCCCTGGAGATTCCCTACCGTGTGGCGCTACATCCAACCCAGGGGCCATCGCCCGCCACCGTGCGTTTCGTCGATCCGGCCCCGATGAGAAAAGGCCTGCCATGAACGACCGTGAGTTCATCAATGCCATCGATGCAGATGGCCTGCCCCTGAACATCGCCGTGAAGAACGGACGCATCACCCACATCGGCCCGCAACGCGCCGCCGTGGCGTCGGTCGAGACCGTCGACCTGGAAGGTCTGCTGGCCCTGCCCGGCTTCGTCGATGGCCATATCCACCTGGACAAGAGCTTCGTCGGCGACCGCTGGCGCCCCCACCAAAGCGTCGCCACCCTGCGCGAGCGCCTGGCGGTGGAAAAACGCGAACTGGCCAGCGCCCCGGCCATCTTCGACCGCGCCGATGCATTGATCCGCCAGGCCGCCTGCTACGGCACCCTCGCCATGCGCTGTCACGTGGATGTCGATGCCACGACCGGGCTGAGCCACCTGAGCGCCATTCTTGAGGCGCGGGAGAAGTGGAAGGACCTGATCGACATCGAATTGGTGGCCTTCCCCCAGGCCGGTGTGGTGTCCTGCCCCGGTACCGCCGACGTCCTGGAGTCCGCCATCCGCGAGGGTGTGCAGGTGGTCGGTGGCATCGACCCGACGACCCTCGACGGCAACGCCGAGGCCCAGCTCGATATCGTGTTCGGTATCGCCGAGCGCCACGGCGTGAAAGCCGACATCCACCTTCACGAACCGGGCGAGACCTGCATTGCCCAGCTCGAACGCATTGCCGCACGCACCCGCGCGTTGGGCATGCAGGGCTACGTGGCGGTCAGCCATGCCTATGGGCTGGGCGATGTGTCCGACCTTGTGGTCGACCGGACCGCCGAGGTGCTGGCCGATGCGGGCGTGTCGATCATGACCAACGCGCCTGGCGAGCATGCCTTCCCGCCGATATTGCGCCTGCGCGCGGGAGGTGTGCGGGTGTTCACTGGCAACGACAATATCCAAGACGCCTGGTGGCCCTACGGCAATGGCGACATGCTGCAGCGGGCGATGTTGGTCAGCTATCGCTCGGGCTTCAATACCGACGAGGAGTTGCGGATCGCGCTGGACATGGCCACCGAGGCCAGTGCCGCCGTGATGGGTAAGACGGACTATGGCCTGAAGGTGGGCAACGAGGCGAGTTTCGTGCTTTTCAAGGCTCCGAACGCGGCTGCGGCGGTAGCGGCCGCCCTGCATGAGCGGCTGATCGTGCGCCATGGGGCGTTCTGGAGCGGGCCTGCCACCTTGCAGCTTCAGGCTGCCCAGTTCGCTCGCGAGATGCGCCGCTGAGCTGCCGCCGGGGCGCGCCTTGCGCCCCAGGCGGCATCAGGCCGGTTCGGGTGCTTCGTCGCGCAGGATCCCGATCAGGATGTCCGCCAGTGCCTTGACCATCGGGTCGGCCGTGGGCCGATAGAAGACCGCCGCCTCGAACACCTTGATCGGCTTGAACCCCTCCTCGCTCCCCAACACCCGGTGCCCCGGCGTGACCACCCGCGACGGCAACAGGCTGACACCGAGCCCATTGGCCACCGCCTCCTGGATGCCGGCCAGGCTCGAACTGGTAAACCCGATGCGCCAGCTACGGCCCATGGCCTCGATGGCACTGATCATGTCATCGCGGTACAGGCCGCGCGCAGGGAAGGTCACCAGCGGGATCGGGTCCTGGGCAAAACAGGGGTATTGCGCGCTGTCGATCCATTCGATGCGCTCGGGCTGGCAGGCATTGGCCTCGCGGCTGTGGCGGCGCTGCTTGATCAGCACCAGATCCAGCTCGCCGCGGTCGTAGCTGCTCATCAGGTCGCGGCTCAGGCCCCCAGTGATCTCAAGCTTCACCTTGGGGTGCTTGCGGTTGAACGCGGCCAGCGCCGCCATGGTCTTGCCCGCGACAAAATCGTCCGGCAAACCGATACGCGCCGTCACCGTCACGCCGCCGGACAACGCCTCGCTCAGTTGATTACTCACCGCAAGCAGATGTCGCGCATAACCCAACAGCATCTCGCCAGCGTCGGTCGGATGCACTTCGCGATTGCTGCGATCGAGCAGTTGATGCCCCACCATCTCCTCCAACCGCCGGACCTTCTGGCTGACGGTGGACTGGGTGGAGTGAAGCCTGGCGGCCGCCGTGGTGAAACTGCCGCAATCTGCCACCATCACCACGGCCCGGAGCAGGTCCAGGTCGTAGATCGATCTATTGGGTTTCGCACTGTCTGTCATACGCAAGATTCAGCTTTCGAATACATAGGCATCTGCGCATGATGCCAGAAGCCTTCTACCTTGGCTTGCACGATCAGGCCTATCCTTGTGCTTGACCATTCCAAAGGGACACTGCCGATGCCCACACCTGAAGCCTCGCTGCTGCACAGTTGGCAGCACAACGCCCAAGCCTGGATCGAGGCCGTGCGCAGCGGTGCCATCGAAAGCAGGCGGCAGGTCACTGACCAGGCCATCCTGCTGGCGGTGTTGGGCCGCCAACCTGAGCACGTGCTGGACCTGGGCTGCGGCGAGGGCTGGTTGTTGCGCGCCTTGACCGAGCGCGGGGTCGCAGTGACGGGCGTGGACGGTGATGCAAGGCTGGTGCAGGCCGCGCAAGCGGCTGGGTCGCCTCATGTGTTCCAGGCGACCTACGAACAATTAGTTCAAAGGCAGGTAGACGTGGGCCATGAATACGACGTGGTGTGCGCCAACTTCGCCTTGCTGCACCAGGACATCATCCCGTTGCTCGACGCCATGCGCGCCCTGCTCGCCCCTGGCGGCGCTCTGGTGATCCAGACCCTGCATCCCTGGACGATGGCCAATGGTGACTACCAGGATGGCTGGCGCGAAGAGACGTTCACCGGATTCGCCGGGCAATGGGCTCCGATGCCCTGGTATTTCCGCACCCTCTCCAGCTGGTTGAATGCCCTGGACATGGCCGGGCTGCGTCTGGTCAGCCTGCAGGAGCCGCAGCACCCCCAAAGCCCGGTACCGCAGTCGCTGCTGCTGGTCGCGCAGCGCCAAGTCTTGTAGTGCCCTCTTCGCGGGTAAACCCGCTCCCACCGGGATTGCGCAAGTCTTCAGGGCGGTGCAATCCCGCGAGGGCTGGCGAAGCTGCAAAGCAGCCCCTCAATCCCTGAACAACCGCTTGGTTACGACACGACCCACACCAGACACGCCAATCACACCCCTCCCCCTTGCTCCCTTGCTCACCCACCCGCTAGCCTGCCTTCCTCTCCCGGATGGACCCCACCCCCATGCAACCGCGCGACCTTGCCGCCTATTCGTTCCTGGCCATCACCTGGGGGCTGTCGTTTCTGGTGGTGCTCAAGGTCGTGCATGCCTTCGGCTGGGTGGGCGCGGTCAGTCTGCGCTCGCTGATCGCCGGCGGCACGCTGGCCGTGCTGGCGGCGCTGCTGGGGCGGGCGCTGCGCCTGCGGCCCTTGCTCAAGCCGCTGCTGGTCGTGGGCGCCACCACGGTAGCCGGGCAACTGATCGGTCTGTCCTACGCCACACCGCGGATCGGCACCGCCATGTCGGCGATCCTGGTGGCGACCATCCCGCTGTTCTCGATGATCATCGGCCGCGTCTGGGGCCTCGAGAAGATCACCCCCCAGGGCCTGGCTGGTCTGCTGCTGGGCGTACTTGGCATCGTGATGCTGGTGGGGTTCCCGGCGCAGGCCGTGACCGAAGACTTCATCCACGGCTGCATCGCTTCGGTCTTTGGCTGTCTGTGCGCTGCGTTCGGCAGCAACTATGCGAGCCTGCGCCTGCGCGGCCAGGACCCGTGGACGGTCACCGGTGGCGCCTTTCTCGCTGGCGGCCTGCTGACATTGCCCTTGCTGTGGGTAGTGCCGGTTCCCACCGTGCCCCAAGCCAGCGACTGGCTGCTGCTGGCCATCAGTGGCGCGGTGATGAGCGCCACCACCTACGTGCTGTACTTCGGCCTGGTCGCGCGCATCGGTGCCACCCGCACCATCAGCGTGGAGTTCGTGGTGACCTTGGTGGCCGTGCTGATCGGCGCACTGTTCCTCGGCGAAGCCCTGAGCCTTCTGCAGATGGTGGGCGGTGGGGTGATCCTGCTGGGCTGCATGTTGGTGCTCGGCGTGCTGCCGGGGCACGCCAAGCGTCTACCCAGCTGATCAGGCCCCTGGCACGTCCGGGGCCACATCCTGCGCCTGGGCGGTGCTGGTATCGATCGGTGGCGTCAGGCGCAGCACCCGGTTGCGCCCGCCTTCGGCGAGCAGATAGCCGCCCTTGCCGTCGGGGACAATGGCCTGGGGCGCCTTGAGGAACGTCAGCACCGTATGACGCTGACCGTCGGCGTCGATGCGCAACAGCCGTGCGCGGTGGGTGGAGTCTTCGCTGATCCATAGCCCACGCTGATCGCAGAGCAGGAAGGTGGGGTTGCGCAGGCCGCTGGCCACCACCGGGTCCTGGCCATCCTCGCTCAGCGCACGGATCTGCCCGGCGCTTTTTTCGGTGTAGAGCAGGCGCCCATCGCTGCAGCGGGTCAGACCCTCGGTTTCGGTCAGGCCTGAACGCAGGACGTCGAGCTGGCCGCTGTGCCAGTCGTAACGCATCAACCGGCCATTGCCCTTGCGGTCTTCGATGGCATAGAGGTAATCGCCGTCGTTCCACAGGCCCTGCACGCTTTCGCCGTCGAACAGCCGGGTGACCTGACCGTCCCGGGCAAGGCTGACCGGCGCCTTGCCGCCTTCCTGGCTGAATACCCAACCGCCTTGGGCGGCCACCATGCCATCAGGCTTGGACAACCCCTCGATCAGCACCACTCGATCGCCTTCGGCGGTGATCTTCAGGATGCTGCCACGGCCATCGTCCAGCTCGCGGCTCACCAGCAGGCTACCATCGGCCTGGGGCAGCAGGGAGGCGGCCTTGTCCACCGAACGGTGGAGTACCTGAACGTCCCAGCCGTCCGCAGCCTGAACCGGGTAGAAACTCTGCCAGGCAAAGAACCCCAAGGCGCTGGCAAGCACTCCGGCGGTGCTGGCCACCAACACTTTTGCAATACGTGCGCGCAGGGCTCGTGCCATTGATCGTCTCCTTGAAAGAGGCAAAATCCTAGCAAGTGGATGTGAAAAAAATGTTGTCTGCCCTCTCCGACCCATCGCCCATAAAAAACAAAACGATATATAAAGAACAAAACAATCTAACTAAATGGAATTAAAAAATTGAAAGGCCCCACGCGCCTCCTTAGGCTGGAGATCACCTACCCAAGCCTTTCAAGGAGCGTTTCCCGTGCCTGCCCGTGCCTTTTCTCCCCTTCGCCGCCTGCTGCTCGGCGGCCTGCTGGCCAGTGTCGCCAGCACTTTGTTGCCGTGGTCCAACGCCTTGGCTGAAGACGCCAAGACCTTGCGTATCGGTTACCAGAAGTTCAACAGCATCAACATCCTCAAAGGCAGCGGTGCCCTGGAAAAGGCACTGGCCCCTCAAGGCGTGAAGGTCAGCTGGCACGAGTTCGCCGCCGGCCCACAGTTGCTCGAGGCCCTGAGCACAGGCGCCATCGACCTGGGTCATGCCGCCGACGCGCCCTCGGTATTCGCCCAGGCGGCCGGCAAACCGGTGGTCTACCTGGCAGCTGAACAGCCCTACCCCCGCGGCATCGGGCTGGTGGTACGCGAGCAGGACCACATCGAGGGCGTCCAGGGGCTCAAGGGCAAGCGCGTGGCCACCGGTCGCGGCTGGAACGCCCAGTACCTCCTGGCCGTGGCCCTGGAGCAGGCGGGTCTGAGCTACAAAGACATCACCCCCGCCTACGTCAACAACGCCGCCGACGCCGTGGCCGCCCTGCAATCAGGCAGCGTGCAGGCCGTCACGTTGTGGGACCCATTCCTGGCCGCCGCTGAACGGCAACCGGGCCTGAAGAACCTGCGCGATGGCAGCGGGCTTTCCAACAACCGCACCTTCTATCTCTCCACCGCCGCCTTCGCCGACCAGCACCGCGCGCTGCTCAAGACCTTCTTCAGCGAACTGGCCAAGGTCAGCCAGTGGGCCAACGCCAAGCCCGCCGAGGTGGCCAACCTGCTGGCGCCGCAACTGGGCATCGGTGCCGACGTGCTGGAGGTGGCCAGTGAGCGGCGCAACTACAACGCGGTGCCCATCACCCCACAGATTGTCGCCGAACAGCAGAAGCTGGCCGACACCTTCCAGGGCCTGGGCCTGATTCCTCGCAAGCTGCAGGTGGCCGATGCGGTCTACCCGGCTTCCGTCCTGCCCTGACGCCAAGGAGCTGCGCATGCCGCGTCCCATTCGCTTCAACGCCTTCAGCATGAACGCTGCCAGCCACCAGTCACCGGGCCTCTGGCGTCATCCGCGCAACACCAGCGTGGATTTCAACCGCTTGGACTACTGGACCGATCTGGCCCGTCTGCTTGAGCGCGGGCTGTTCGACGCCCTGTTCATCGCCGATGTGCTGGGCATTTACGATGTCTATCAGGGCGGGCCGGACGCGGCCCTGCGCGGCGGTGTGCAGGTCCCGGTCAACGACCCGTTGCTGCTGGTGCCGGCCATGGCCGGGGTGACCGAACACCTGGGGTTCGGCGTGACCTTCTCGCTGACCTACGAGCACCCCTACCCCTTCGCCCGGCGCATGTCGACCCTGGACCACCTGAGTAATGGTCGGGTCGGCTGGAACATCGTCACCGGCTACCTCGACAGCGCCGCACGCAACCTGGGCCTGGCCCGGCAACTGGGCCATGACCAACGCTACGACCTGGCCGAGGAGTACCTCGACGTGCTGTACAAGCTCTGGGAAAAGAGCTGGGACGACGACGCCGTGGTGCTTGAGCGCGAAACAGGCCGCTATATCGATCCGTCACGCGTGCATCCCATTGCCCATACCGGCGAGCACTTTCAGGTGCCCGGCATGCACCTGTGCCAGCCCTCACCCCAGCGCACCCCGGTGCTGTTCCAGGCCGGCGCCTCCGCGCGCGGGCAGCAATTCGCCGCGCGGCATGCCGAATGCGTATTCATCAGTGGCCCGACACCCACCGTGCTGCGTCGCTACGCCGAAGGTATCCGCCAGGCCAGCGAAGCGGCCGGTCGCGGTCGCGACGAGGTGCTTATCTATGCCCAGGCCCTGCTGATCGTTGGCCACACCGGCGAGCAAGCCCAGGCTCGCTTTGCCGACTATCGCCACCATGTTGATCTTGAAGCGGCCCTGGCCCTGCTGTCGGGCTGGACCGGCATCGACTTCGCAGGCCTCGAACCCGACGCGCCCATCGAATATGTGGAGAACGACGCCGGCCGCGCCGCGCTGGCGGCCTTCACCGCCGCCGACCCCAACCGGCGCTGGACCGTACGCGAGGCGGCGCAGTTCGTAGGGCTGGGCGGTCGGGGCCCGGTGCTGGTGGGCTCGGCGCAAGAAGTCGCCGACCAGCTGGAAACCTGGCTAGACCAGACCGGCATCGACGGTTTCAACCTCACCTATGCGGTGCAACCGGACGATCTGGCCAACGTGGTCGAGCTGTTGATACCCGAACTGCAACGCCGCGGTCGCTACCCGCTGGCCTATGAAGACGGCACCCTGCGCCACAAGCTGTTCGGCCAGGGCGATCGTCTGCCAGAAGCCCATCACGGGCGCCGCGTCGACATTCACTGAATAAATACCGGACATTTCAACATTTAATTTGTGGATGCCACGGAAAGGCTCATATCCTGTCCGTGCATCCCCTGCGGCGCACCGGCCGGTGCGGTTCAACGGCACGGGGACAGAACAACAAGTCGAGACTCTCCATGTCGAATCATTCGTACTTCGCCCCTCACGGTGGGCACCCAGGCCAAACCGAGCTGCTGACTGACCGTGCCATGTTCACCGAAGCCTATGCCGTCATCCCCAAGGGCGTGATGCGTGACATCGTCACCAGCCACCTGCCGTTCTGGGACAAGATGCGCATGTGGGTCATCGCCCGCCCGCTGACCGGCTTCGCCGAAACCTTCTCCCAGTACATCGTCGAAGTCGCCCCGGAAGGCGGCAGCGAGCGTCCTGAGCTGGACCCGAACGCCGAAGCGGTCGTATTCGTGGTCGAAGGCGAGATCGACATCACCGTCGAAGGCAAGCACCACACCTTGGTCCCAGGCGGCTACGCCTTCCTGGCCCCGGGCGCCGACTGGAGCCTGCGCAACAACAGCAAGTCCAACGTCACCTTCCACTGGCTGCGCAAGCACTACCAGAAGGTAGAAGGCCTGGCTGTTCCAGAATCCTTCGTCACCCACCGCAAGGACGCCACCGTCATCGAGATGCCGGGCACCGAAGGCCGTTGGGTCACTACCCGCTTCGTCGACATGGCCGACATGCGCCATGACATGCACGTCAACATCGTGACCTTCCAGCCAGGCGGCGTGATTCCGTTCGCTGAAACCCACGTCATGGAACACGGCCTGTACGTGCTGGAAGGCAAGGCGGTGTACCGCCTGAACCAGGACTGGGTCGAAGTCGAAGCCGGTGACTTCATGTGGCTGCGCGCCTTCTGCCCGCAAGCCTGCTACGCCGGCGGCCCAGGCCCGTTCAGCTACCTGCTGTACAAAGACGTCAACCGCCACGTGCACCTGACCCTCAACCCACAGCGTTGAGTCCAGGCTGATGTCAGCAAGCCCGCCTTCATGGCGGGCTTGTCGTTTGTGTCCATACTTTTTGGATCCCCAGCCTTGGGCCTGCGGCCATGCCCTTGTATCGCCTGTTGCTCACTCTGCTGCTCCTGTTGCCCGCCCCTGTGCTGCTGGCAGACGACTGGCGCCTTGCGCAACAGGAGGATGGCGTTGACGTCTACCTGCGTGCTGTCGAGGGCTCGTCGTACCAGGCGTTTCGCGGCATTACCCACATCAAGGCGAGCGTGCGCACCCTCACCGACCTGCAGGAAAACCTGCGGGTAGCCTGCAAGTGGCTGTATGCCTGCGCCGAAATGCGTCTGCTGGAAGTCGATGGCGACAGCACCTGGGTCTACCTGGTCACTGACCTGCCCTGGCCGGCCCGCCCACGGGACATCGTGCTGCGCGTGCGCACCGAACGCCTGGACGACGGCACCCTGGTGCGCCACCTGAGCGCCGAGCCGAGCCGGGTACCTGCGGCGCCTGGGCTGATCCGCGTGCGCCGGCTGCGCGGGGAATGGACCATGCGCCCCCTGGGCGAAAAAGAAACTGAAGTGACCTACCAACTGCAAGCCGACCCCGCAGGCGACGTGCCAGGATGGCTGGCCAACCAGTTCGTGGTGGATGCTCCGCTGGTGACCTTGCGTACCCTCAAGGCCGTGGCCGAGCGCCAACCTTGATACAGCGTTCGCGGGTAAGGCCGTTCTCCCACAACGCCCGCGCTGATTCGCAAGGCACCACTGAACCTTACGCAGTAGCTCTCAAGGGCCCTGCTAAACCCGCCTGGAGTGTATTGTCCTTCGGGGCTGCACTGTCGTTGCGGGAGGCGCCTGCGACGGGCCGCAAGGCGTCCCTCTGTCCAGGCCGCCTGGCTTTCATGTGTCCTGATCGATGATGCCGGGCGACATATCATTCCGCTTGATATTAACCTTCGCGTCGTTCGATTCGTTCCCCGCGCGCAAGACTCGCAGAATCCGCCCACTATCCAATCATTGGCGGAGTTCTCCATGGAACAATCACTCAAACCCTTGCGCTTTCCCCTCGCTGCCCTGGCAGTGCTGGTGATCGCCGCGTGCGGTCGTACTCCGGAGGCTGTACAGGCTCCCGCCGCGCCCAAGGTCAGCGTGGCCAAGGTGATCGAACAGCCGATCAACGAATGGGACGAGTTCACCGGTCGCCTGGAAGCGCCGGAAACCGTCGAGGTACGCCCGCGGGTCTCCGGCCAGATCGACCTGGTGGCCTTCACTGAAGGCGCCCAGGTGCAAAAGGGCGACCTGTTGTTCCAGATCGACCCTCGCCCGTTCCAGGCCGAGGTGCGCCGTCTGGAGGCACAACTGCAACAGGCCCGCGCCACAGCGCTGCGCAGCGAGAACGAAGCCCGTCGTGGTGAACGCCTGCGTGACAGCAATGCGATCTCCGCAGAGCTGGCCGAGTCCCGCAGTAGCGCCGCCGCCGAGGCTCGCGCCGGGGTCGCAGCGATCCAGGCGCAACTGGACCTGGCCCGCCTGAACCTGAGCTTCACCCGGGTGACCGCCCCGATCAGCGGCCGCGTCAGCCGCGCCCAGTTCACTGCCGGCAACATCGTCACCGCCGACGTCACGCCGCTCACCTCGGTGGTCTCCACCGACAAGGTGTACGCCTACTTCGACGCCGACGAGCGGGTCTATCTCAAGTACACCCAGCTGGCCCGCGACGGCCAGCGCGGCCAGAGCACCCCGGTGTACCTGGGCCTGACCAACGAAACCGGCAACCCGCACCTGGGCCAGATGAACTTCGTCGACAACCAGGTCAACCCGCGCACCGGCACCATCCGTGGCCGCGCGGTGTTCGACAACCGCGACGGCCAGTTCACCCCCGGCCTGTATGCCCGTCTGAAGCTGGTCGGCAGCGCCAAGTACGACGCCGTACTGATCAATGACGAGGCCGTGGGCACCGACCTGGGCAAGAAGTTCGTGCTGGTCATGGACAAGGACAACAAGGCCGCCTACCGCGCCGTCGAACTGGGGCCCAAGCTCGAAGGCCTGCGCATCGTGCGCAGCGGTCTGAGCAAGGAAGACCGCATCGTGGTCAAGGGCCTGCAGCGCGTGCGCCCTGGTTCGCCGGTCACGCCAGAGGAAACGCCGATGGCCAGCGAAGAGACCCTCGCCACGTTGGCCCGCCAGCGCCAGGCCCTGGAAGCCAGCAACAAGGCAGCACCGGCTGTGGCCGGTGCCCGTGAGAATGTCGCCAGTGCCCAGGCACCGCGCGGTTAAGGGACCCCTCCGATGAACTTTTCGAAATTCTTCATCACCCGCCCGATCTTCGCCGCCGTGCTCTCGCTGGTGCTACTGATCGCAGGCTCCATCGCGCTGTTCAAGCTGCCGATCAGCGAATACCCGGAAGTGGTACCGCCCACCGTGGTGGTGCGTGCCAACTTCCCCGGCGCCAACCCCAAGGTGATCGGCGAAACCGTCGCCGCCCCGCTGGAACAGGCGATCACAGGGGTAGAGAACATGCTGTACATGTCCTCGCAGTCCACCGCCGACGGCAAGCTGACCCTGACCATCACCTTCGCCCTGGGCACCGACCTGGACAATGCCCAGGTGCAGGTGCAGAACCGCGTCACCCGGACCCAGCCGAAGCTGCCGGAAGAAGTGACGCGCATCGGTATCACCGTCGACAAGGCCTCGCCCGACCTGACCATGGTCGTGCACCTGACCTCGCCGGATAACCGCTACGACATGCTGTACCTGTCCAACTACGCCATCCTCAACATCAAGGATGAGCTGGCGCGCCTGGGCGGCGTGGGCGATGTACAGCTGTTCGGCATGGGTGACTACTCCCTGCGCGTCTGGCTCGATCCGAACAAGACCGCCTCGCGTAACCTGACCGCCAGCGACGTGGTAGCAGCCATCCGCGAGCAGAACCGTCAGGTCGCCGCCGGCCAACTGGGCGCCCCGCCCGCGCCGGGCTCGACCAGCTTCCAGTTGTCGATCAACACCCAAGGCCGCCTGGTCAATGAGGAAGAGTTCGAGAACATCATTATCCGCGCCGGCGAGAATGGCGAGATCACGCGCCTGAAAGACATCGCCCGGGTCGAGCTGGGCTCCAGCCAGTACGCCCTGCGCTCGCTGCTGAACAACCAACCGGCGGTGGCAATCCCGATCTTCCAGCGTCCAGGCTCCAATGCCATCGAAATCTCGGACGAAGTCCGCGCGAAAATGGCGGAGCTGAAGAAGGACTTCCCCGAAGGCATGGACTACAGCATCGTCTATGACCCGACCGTGTTCGTTCGCGGCTCCATCGAGGCCGTGGTGCATACCCTGTTCGAGGCACTGGTGCTGGTGGTGCTGGTGGTGATCCTGTTCCTGCAGACCTGGCGCGCCTCGATCATCCCGCTGATGGCCGTGCCGGTCTCGCTGATCGGTACCTTCGCGGTGATGCACCTGTTCGGTTTCTCGCTCAACGCGCTGTCGTTGTTCGGCCTGGTGCTGGCCATCGGGATCGTGGTGGACGATGCCATCGTGGTGGTGGAAAACGTCGAACGCAACATCGGCCTGGGCCTCAAGCCCATGGAAGCGACGCAAAAGGCCATGAGCGAAGTGACCGGGCCGATCATCGCCACCGCCTTGGTACTGTGCGCGGTGTTCGTGCCGGCGGCGTTCATCTCCGGCCTAACCGGGCAGTTCTACAAGCAGTTCGCCCTGACCATCGCCATCTCGACCGTGATCTCGGCGTTCAACTCGCTGACCCTGTCGCCGGCCCTGGCCGCGGTGCTGCTCAAGGACCACCATGCGCCCAAGGACCGCTTCTCGCGGTTCCTGGAAAAACTGCTGGGCAGTTGGCTGTTCACCCCATTCAACCGCTTCTTCGACCGCGCCAGCCATCGCTATGTCGGCGGCGTGCGCCGGGTCATCCGCTCCAGCGGTATCGCCCTGTTCGTCTATGCCGGCCTGATGGGCCTGACCTACCTGGGCTTCTCGTCCACCCCGACCGGTTTCGTCCCGGCCCAGGACAAGCAGTACCTGGTGGCCTTCGCCCAACTGCCGGACGCGGCCAGCCTCGACCGCACCGAGGCGGTCATCAAGAAGATGAGCGAGATCGCCCTGGAACAGCCTGGCGTGGCCGATTCGGTGGCCTTCCCTGGCCTGTCGATCAACGGTTTCACCAACAGCCCCAACAGCGGCATCGTGTTCACCCCGCTCAAGCCATTCGACGAGCGCAAGGACCCGAGCCAGTCGGCAGCGGCCATCGCCGCGGCGCTGAACGCCAAGTTCGCTGACATCCAGGACGCCTACATCGCGATCTTCCCACCACCCCCCGTGCAGGGCCTGGGCACCATCGGCGGCTTCCGCCTGCAGATCGAGGACCGGGGCAACCTGGGCTACGAGGCGCTGTACAAGGAAACCCAAAACATCATCGCCAAGAGCCACAACGTACCGGAGCTGGCTGGCCTGTTCACCAGCTACCAGGTCAACGTGCCTCAGGTCGATGCCGCCATCGACCGGGAAAAAGCCAAGACCCATGGCGTTGCCATCAACGACATCTTCGAGACGCTGCAGATCTACCTGGGTTCGTTGTACACCAACGACTTCAACCGCTTTGGCCGCACGTACCAGGTCAACGTCCAGGCTGAACAGCAGTTCCGCCTCGACGCCGAGCAGATCGGCCAGTTGAAGGTGCGCAACAATCTGGGCGAGATGATCCCGCTGGCGACGTTCCTCAAGGTCAGCGACACCTCCGGGCCGGATCGGGTGATGCACTACAACGGCTTCATCACCGCCGAGATCAACGGCGGTGCAGCGCCCGGCTACAGCTCAGGCCAAGCCGAGGCTGCCATGGACAAGCTGCTCAAGGAAGAACTGCCCAACGGCATGACCTACGAATGGACCGACCTGACCTATCAGCAGATCCTGGCGGGCAACACCGCACTGTTCGTCTTCCCGCTGTGCGTGCTGCTGGCCTTCCTGGTGCTGGCGGCCCAGTACGAGAGCTGGAGCCTGCCACTGGCGGTGATCCTGATCGTGCCCATGACCCTGCTGTCGGCGATCACCGGCGTGATCATCTCCGGCGGTGACAACAACATCTTCACCCAGATCGGCCTGATCGTGCTGGTGGGCCTGGCGTGCAAGAACGCCATCCTCATCGTCGAGTTCGCCAAGGACAAGCAGGCCGAGGGCCTGGACCCGCTGGCTGCGGTGCTGGAGGCCTGCCGCCTGCGTCTGCGCCCGATCCTGATGACCTCCATCGCCTTCATCATGGGCGTGGTGCCGCTGGTGTTCTCCTCCGGTGCCGGTGCCGAAATGCGCCATGCCATGGGCGTCGCGGTGTTCTCGGGGATGATTGGCGTGACCGTGTTCGGCCTGTTCCTGACGCCGGTGTTCTTCTTCCTGATCCGCCGTTTCGTCGAACGTCGCCAGGCCCGCAAGGCCGCGCGCGTCCACTCGCTGGAGAGCCATGCATGAACCTGCTCAAACCCCTGACCCCGAGCCTGCTGGCATTGGCCCTGGCGGCCTGCGCGGTGGGCCCGGACTACCAAGCGCCGGCAACCGAGCCTGCGCACCTGGACACCGCACTGCAGGCCAAGGCGTTGGACCGCAGCCGCTTCGAAAGCATCTGGTGGAAGCAGTTCGACGACCCGGTGCTCAATGAACTGGTACAGGCATCGCTGGAAGGCAACCGCGACCTGCGCGTGGCCTTCGCCCGGCTCAAGTCAGCCCGTGCGATTCGTGAGGACGCCGAGAACGACCAACTCCCGGTGGTGACCAGCCGCGTCAGCAGCGACATCGGCAAGGGCCAGATTCCCGGCCAGACCGAGCACCGGGTCAACAGCGAACGCTATGACCTGGGCCTGGACATGGCCTGGGAGCTGGACCTGTTCGGACGGATCCAGCGACAGATCGAGGCCAGCGAAGCGCAGGAGGCCGTCGCCGCGGCGGACCTTCAGCAACTGCAGGTCAGCCTGATCGCAGAATTGGTGGACGCCTACGGTCAACTGCGTGGCGCGCAACTGCGCGAAAAGATCGCATTGGCCAACCTTAAGACCCAGCAGGAGTCGCGCAGCATCACCGAGACCCTGCGCGATGCCGGGGTCGGCAATGACCTGGACGTGGTCCGCGCCGATGCCCGCCTGGCCGCCGTGGAGGCGACCGTGCCGCAGCTGCAGGCCGAACAGGTGCGCGCACGCAACCGCATCGCCACGCTGCTCGGCCAGCGCCCGGATGCCCTGAGCGTGGACCTGTCGCCCAAAGCCTTGCCGGCGATTGCCAAGGCCTTGCCCGTGGGTGACCCCGGTGAGCTGCTGCGCCGCCGTCCAGACATCCGCAGCGCCGAGCGCCAGCTGGCGGCGGCCACGGCCAATGTCGGCGTGGCCACGGCTGACCTGTTTCCGCGGGTGAGCTTGAGTGGGTTCCTTGGCTTTACCGCAGCGCGTGGGTCGCAGATCGGCTCGTCGGCGGCCAATGCCTGGGCCTTGGGGCCGAGCATTACCTGGGCGGCGTTCGACCTGGGCAGCGTGCGGGCGCGCCTGCGCGGGGCCAAGGCCGATGCCGAAGGCGCTTTGGCCAACTATGAACAGCAGGTGCTGCTGGCTTTGGAAGAATCGGCCAATGCCTTCAGTGATTACGGCAAGCGTCAGCAGCGGCTGCTGGCATTGATTCGCCAGAGCGATGCCAGTCGCAAGGCGGCTGAGTTGGCGTCGGTGCGGTATCGGGAAGGGACGGCTGATTACCTGGTGCTGCTCGATGCGGAGCGGGAACGGCTGAGTGCGGAGGATGCACAGGCGCAGGGTGAGGTTGAGCTTTATCAGGGCATCGTGGCGATCTACAAGGCTCTGGGGGGCGGGTGGCAGCCTGAGGGACAGGCGGTGGCCAGCGTTCGCTGAGGTTTTTTCAAAGACTCCTTTGGTTGGTTCCTCCCCCAACCGTTTGCCCCGCTGGCCCTTGGTTTGCGGGGCTTTTTTTGGGGCTTGGGCTTGGGCTTTCAGATTGGGTGAATATCCGGTGTTGGCGGTGGCGCCACCGGCGCTTTTCGCCTTTACGGAGTGACCCGCCGTAAAGGCGGAAAGGTGACTAAGCGTCGACAAATCAAACCATCAAACACCCACCCAACCATCAGGACACCGCCGAAACCCCCTCAATATCCCGCGCAGCGTACTTCTGAGCCAACACCGCACACACCATCAACTGAATCTGATGAAACAACATCAAAGGTAAAATCATCGCCCCAATCCCACCGCCCACGAACAACACCTGAGCCATGGGCACCCCCGTCGCCAAGCTCTTCTTCGATCCGGCAAAAAGAATGGTAATGCGATCTTCCACGCTGAACCCCAGCACCCGCCCCAACAACCGAGTCCCGAACAAGACCGCCGCCAGCAAAATCCCACAGACGACGAACAACCCCGCCAGATGCTGCGCCGAGACGGTATGCCAAAGCCCGGTCACCACCGCATCACTGAACGCCGTATAGACCACCAGCAAGATCGAACCCTGATCGACGATCTTCAGCCACCGTGCATTGCGTCTGACCCATTCCCCGATCCAGCGACGCGCAATCTGCCCTGCCACGAACGGCACCAGCAACTGCAGCGTGATCTTCAACACCGCATCCAACCCCGACCCACTGTCCCCCTCGGCGCCAAGCAACAGCATCACCAGCAGCGGCGTCAGGAAGATGCCCAGCAAGCTGGACGCCGCCGCACTGCAGATCGCCGCAGGAATGTTGCCGCGCGCCAGCGAGGTGAAGGCAATCGCCGACTGCACCGTGGCCGGCAAGGCGCACAGATAGAGCACGCCCAAGTACAGCTCGTTGCCCACCAGTGGCACGAACAGAGGCTTGAAGGCCATCCCCAGCAACGGGAACATCACGAACGTGCAGGTGAACACCAGCAGGTGCAACCGCCAATGACTGGCACCGGCGATGATCGCCTCGCGCGACAGCTTGGCGCCGTGCAGGAAGAACAGCAGGCCGATCGCCAGGTTCGTCAGCCAACCAAAGAACACCGCGCCGTCTCCTGAACACGGCAGCAACGTGGCAATCAACACGACCCCAAGCAAGGCCAAGGTGAAGTTATCGAAGATTTTTCTGACGTACTTCATGGATTTTTCCGAGTTGTATTTGTGCTGGAGCAAACGATAAGGTCTCGCCTCCCCTACCGCTAACGCCGGAACCCCCGCCAGTGTCGCTGAACGGACATCCCGAGGCCCGCCTCGACCAGCTCGAATACCTACCACGGCCTGTCTATGGCCAGGCCGAAAGCCTCCCCAACATTGCCCTGGGCTATCGCCACCGGCATCCCTGGGGACAACTCTCCCACGCGCGCAACGGCATCCTGCGCGTGCACACACCGCAAGGCTTGTACCTGGTGCCGCCACAACGGGCCGTATGGATCGCCGCACACGTTCCTCATCGTGTGGTCTGCGAGCCCAGCACCTGTATCCGCAGCCTGTACATCGACCCTGCCGCCCTACCCTGGCCAGCCACCGCCTGCCGGGTCGTGGTGGTGGAACCCCTGCTGGGCGAACTGATCCAGGCGTTCTCGCAACTGCCCGTGCGCTACGACGCGTCAGGGGCCGATGGGCGCCTGGTGCAGGTGCTACTCGACCGTCTGGCCAGCGCCCGCGAAGAACAGCTACTGCTGCCGCTACCCCAGGATCGCCAACTACGCCAGATATGCCGTCGCCTGCAGGCCGCGCCGGACGATACACGCAGCCTGGGCGACTGGGCGCTGCGTCTGGGCGTCTCGGAAAAGACCCTCAGCCGGCGCTTCCTGCGAGAGACGGGCCTGACCTTCCGCTTATGGCGTCAACGGGTGCGCCTGCTCAGTGCCTTGCCAGCCCTGGAGCGCGCAGAACGGGTCACCGATGTGGCGTTGGCCTGCGGCTACGCCTCGCTTTCCGCATTCATCGCCGCCTTTGGCGAACAGTTCGGCCAATCGCCAGGTGAGTTCCTGCGACGCCACACACCCTCCTGAACCTGAACAAGGACCTTTGCATGAAGCCGCTCCCGTACGTGCGCTTTGCCCTCGCCCTGAGCCTCGTCGCCGCGACGGGGCAAAGCCTGGCCGACACATTGCACACACAGATAGATGAGATTATTCAGCCCTTGATGCGCGAGCACGACATCGCCGGCATGGCCGTGGCGGTGATCGCCGATGGCAAGGAGCACTACTTCACCTACGGTGTGGCCGACAAGGCCAAGGCAAAGCCAGTGGACCGCGACACGTTGTTCGAAGTCGGCTCGCTCAGCAAGACCTACACCGCCACACTCGTCGCGCTTGCCAGTGCCCAAGGCAAACTGGCGCTGGATGCCCCCGCCAAACGCTACTATCCCGCCCTTGAAGGCACGCCCCTGGGCGAGGCCAGCGTGCTGGAGCTGGGTGCCTACAGCGCCGATTGCCTGCCACTGCAATTCCCCGACAAGGTGCAGACCGAGGCGCAGGTACTGGCCTTCTATCAGCATTGGAAACCCCGTGCTGCGCGCGCCACCCAGCGCTGCTACTCCAACCCCAGCCTGGGCCTGTTTGGTGATCTGGCGGCGCGTGCGCAGAACAAGCCGTTCGCTCAGATCATGACCAAGCAGCTCTTGCCTGAACTGGGCCTGAGCGATACCTACCTTGCCGTGCCAGGCGCTGCACAACAGCGTTACGCCCAGGGCTACAACGCCAACAACCAGCCGGTGCGGGTCAACCCAGGGCCGCTGGCGGACGAGGCCTATGGGATCAAGACCACCGTGAGCGATGCCGCGCGTTATGTGCGCCTGCAGTTGAATGCCGACTCGCTGGCACCATCGCTACAAAAGGCGATCGCTCTCACCCAGACAGGCTACTTCAAGGTCGGACAAATGACCCAGGGCCTAGGCTGGGAGCGCTACCCGTACCCGGTCGTCCTGAATACCCTGCTCAAGGGCAACAGTTCTGAGGTAGCCCTTAAACCCCAAGCCACCCTGCGCCTGAAACCTGCCCTGCCACCCGAACCAGCAGCCTGGTATAACAAGACCGGTGCCACCGCGGGCTTCGGTGCCTACTACGCCTTCATCCCGGCCAAAGGGCTGGGCATTGTCCTGCTCGCCAACCGCAACTACCCCAATGAAGCCCGCGTGCGCGCGGCTTATCAGATCCTGTCGGCCTTGAATCATTGATGTCGGGAAGCAATTCGACAGTCCCCTGGGCATACGCGATCGCTTGTTGGTGATGGATTGTCGGACAACATGTAGTGCCAAAAAATATTCACTACAAACCTGTTGACGCCGTTCATCTGCCTTGGGCATGATGAAGCCGTCTCCCTGATCGGGAGCGGTGGCAAGGGTGTTCCAGACGGTCTGCGCGGTAACGCAGGCCGTCCGTGGAGAGGGAAACTGTCCAAAAGGCAGCGTGAGAAGGCCCCTGTTGCAATGCTGCTGTAGCAGCCGTGTTAGTGCGCTACATGTCGTGGCGCCGAGTGAAAAATCACTAACTGATGGGTAATGGGGGCTTTATGATGAACTTGAACAACAATCCTACGATCGACCAATTGGCCCAGCTGTTCGCCGCGCGCAAGGACAGCCTCGATGACCACCTGCTGTGGGTCAGCCAGACTGGCGAGGTACGCCTCGACCGTCTGCCACCCAACACGGTCGAAGATGAATTTGAATCGCACATGCCCAGCATGCGCGCCCGTTTCAAGGTCTACCGTCGTGGCCAAGGCTACGTCGGCAAGAAGGCCGCCGCCGACACCGAATTCGTCGGTCGCGTCCTGCAGACCCTGCAACAAGAATGGCCTACCGCCCGTGAGCGGGAGGCAGTCAAGGTGATAGACCCGTTGAACTGAGTCGTACCACCCTTATTGAGCCCGGCCCGCAAGGCCGGGCTTTTTCATGCCTGTTACACTGTGCGCTCCTGTTCCTTGGAGCCTGAGATGAACACCCCTGCATACGGCACCGGCGACGCGTCCTATCAAGCCGCTGGCGGCATCGACGGCCTGCGCCGCCTGGTCGATGACTTTTACCGACTGATGGACCAGTGTCCTGAAGCGTCCAGCATACGCCGCATGCACCCTGACAATCTGGAGGGTTCTCGGGACAAGCTGGCATGCTTTCTCAGCGGCTGGCTCGGTGGACCACGTCTGTACAGCGAGCGCTATGGCCCGATCGCAATTCCCTCGTTCCACGCACAATGGCCAATCGATGAAGAACACGCCAACCTCTGGCTGAGCTGCATGGCTCAGGCCATTGCCTTGCAACCTTGGGCGGCGGATTTTGCCGAGTACCTACTGCGCCAGTTGCGAGTGCCGGCCGAACGCATCGTCCAGGCCAGCCGCAACCGCCGCGCTCAGGCCTGAAGTCGCCTAGCCCTGACCACCGGCAATGGCAAGGCGCCGGTGGCCAGGGCCCGAGCGCGCTCGACGCCCCAGACCAGGGCGCGGGTCATGGTCTCACCGGGGCGCGCGGGATAGTACTCCTCCAGCAAGGCTTTGCCGCTTCCGGCATACAGCCCAAGAAACAATTGCGTGGCGCCCAGCCGCGACAAACGCACCTGAATGTCGAGCACCGTGCCGTCGCTCAGGACTTCGTCATGGCTGCGGCTATGTAAGTGGGCATCGGCCCATTCCCAGTAAGTCTGTTCCCTGACACGCATGCATTCACCTCCTTGTGCTGAAAATCGGCGCAAGAAAAGCACAGCCGCGACCGCCCGGCGAGTGCCAACCACCGATGCCATGAGCAGGATCAAGAAAGAGGATAAAAAGCTGCCGGCGATCGTGATGCAGTTCTCCGATCGATCAGGCAAGCGCACGCGCACGCGCACGCGCAGGAACGATATGGCCCTCACCTGACTCGTGCATTGCTGGCCAGGCGAGAACCTTGGGCGGGATTACTTCCGGGTCCGGAACCGGGGCGTGAAACGGCCCTTCTTGACGCGCTGCAGATGTGCAGGCTTAAGTTGCTCCGATTCATCCAGGGTCATGTTGGCGAACCCCAGGCGCAAGAACGCCTGGCCGCACCACACCTGGCTGTTGATCGGGAACGCATCGTTCATGTCTTCGAAAAAGGATTCGCTCATGCCCTGCTCCCTCCAATGATGGCTACGCCAGCAAGCACTCTGCTTGCCCAGAAGCGACAGCCCGTTGAAATGGAGACTAGCCGGTCATTTGCAGACCTTCCGGACAATCCCGCACCACCCGACCAGTGGCAAAGTGCCCTACTTCAGACGGACAGCCGTGCCGGTTGCGAACACCACGACCATGCCGCCCTGAACCGACGGCATGCTGATCTCGAAGTCCACGCCCAGCACTGCATCGGCCTGCAATTGACGTGCCCGGGCCTTGAGTTCCTCGGTGGCCTGCTCACGCGCCTCGCGCAGGGCGCTTTCCAGGGTCTGTGAGCGCCCCCCGAAGAAGTCACGAAAACGAGCAAAGAAATCGCGCACGAAGTTGATGCCTTGCACCGATTCGGCGCTGACCACACCCAGGTATTCGGCAACGGGACGGCCTTCGAGCTGGCTGGTGGTGGTGATGATCATGAAACGGCTCCTTGGCCACGCTTGAAAAAGGGCGAATCTTAACAGACCTTTCCACCCGACCAGACTTGGCCAGCTGCCGCGCGGGCGTTGCAATTAGTGCCCGGCTGTCCCAAGCTCTGCCATTCCCGACGCCACGGAACACCCGATGCCCAACCGCCGCCGTTACCTGATCGCCCTGCTCTTGCTGGTCCTGGTATCGGGCGTCGTCGGCTACCTGAGGCGTGAACCACAACCCACTGCCCCAGCAATGCCCGCCCAAAGCTATGCCAAAGCCTTGCGTCAGGCCCATGACGGCGAGCCAGGTGCGGCGCGGGTGCTTTATCAGCAGTTGCAACGCAACGACCTGACGCCCATACGCCGGGCTGCGCTTCATGCAGAGTTGCCCAACTATCCTTCGCCCCAAGCGCTGAAACTCGCTCGCCAGGACCTGGAGCACGACGACCCATTGGTACGTCGCGCCGCCATCACCAGTATCCGCCGCCTGTTGCCCGCGGCTCAGCGTAGTCTGGCCCTGGGCCCGCTGCTGGAGGACGAGGAACAAAGCGTGCGCTTTGCCGCCGTGGATGCCCTGCTGGGCCTAGACCCGGATGCCATTGGTTTGTACTTCGGCCCCTTGCAGGACACCTTGGAACAATACCAGCAGGCACTGGAGGCCCAGCCCGATGATGCCGCGGCACAGGTACATCTGGCGCGCCTGTACCTGCATGAAGATGCCTACGACCAGGCCAGTGTCGCCCTACAGCGCAGCCTCAAGATCGCACCCGACGGGCTCGATGCATTGGCCACGCAGGTTCGCCTGCTCGAACGCCAAGGCCAGCACGATGCCTCCCGTCAGGTGCTGGCCAAAGCGTTGGCGCTGCGCCCGGATTCGGCCTTCCTGCAGCATCAGCTGGGCCTTTGGCTGACGCGCCATGATCAAGAAGAGTACGCCCTGCTGGCCTTTTCCCGCGCTGTCGAGCTGGAACCAGACAACGTCGATTACCGTTACATCCTGGCCGTCACGCTGCACGACCTGGAACAGGTCGAGGCCGCACAGAAACAATTGGAGACCGTGCTCAGCCGCGAACCTGCGAACCGGCGCGCACGGGTGCTCTTGATTCAGTATTGGAAAGAAACCGGGCAACTGCAGAACGTGCAGGTTCTATTGGCCGAACTCGAGCGGCAAAACCCTGACGACCCATTGCTCCAGCAGGGCTTGTAGAGCGCACATCTTCTGAGGCGGAACCCCCGCCGCCTGCTCGTGGTCCAGTGGGTATCGGTGGATCACAGCCACAGGAGAATCACTTTGGCCGCTGCGGTGCTCGTGGACGAACGCGCCCTGATTCTGGGCCCCCCGCAGATCGGTGCGCAGATGTCTCGCCTGCTGACAGGCGCCGGGTTCGTTTGCCTGTGCACCGACGATGCCACGCGCCTGGGTGAATGGCTGGCCGAAGGTGTAGGCCTTTTGATTGCCGCCGACAGCACGCTGCCGACTGACCCCCAGTCACCCGTGCAACTGTTCATCGATCAACAGCCGGAGTGGTCGGATCTGCCGGTTCTGCTTTTGCTCGATCCACTCCTTCCGGCCACCGGCTCCCCCTCGTCACGACTGGGCAATCTGTTGCAATTGCAGTTACCCATTGACGACGCCCTGTTGATTCGAATGAGCCAGGTCGCCCTGCATACTCGGCGGCGCCAGTATCTTGCGCGGGATCGACTGTGGGAGCTGCAACAGCGTCTCGAAGACCAGTTGCAACAGCATCAGGCGGAGGATAAAGCCTGGCGTCAGACCCGAAAGATGGACGCCGTTGGCCAGCTGGCGGGTGGCATCGCCCATGATTTCAACAACCTGCTCACCAGCATTGGCGGCAGCTTCGAGCTGATCGACAAACGCTTGCGCCAAGGACGCACCGAACAGTTGGAGGCTTTGCTGCGCATGGGACGCGAGGCCGTGGCCCGAGCCATCCGCCTGACCCATCAGCTTCTGGCGTTCTCTTCCCGGCAGTCCTTGCAACGAAAGATCGTCGATCTGCACAGCCTGCTCAAGCCACAGACGCTGCAAGCCAAACTGAGCGCATCGGTGACCTTGCGGGTCAACCTGCCAGCCAACCTCTGGCTGGCGGAGGCGGACGACAAGCAACTGCGCGAAGTGCTCGACAATGTGGTACTCAATGCCTGCGAAGCCATGCCAAGTGGTGGCCAGCTGAGCATCGAGGCCAGCAACGAGCATATCGATGACACTTGTTTCAGTGGTGGCGGGCTGGCCCGTGGTGACTACCTGCGCCTGAGCATCCGTGACAACGGCCAGGGCATGTCGCAAAGCACCCTGGAACATGCCTTCGAGCCGTTCTTCAGCACCAAGCCGACCGGTCAGGGCATAGGGCTGGGCTTGTCGATGGTCTATGGCTTCAGCAAGCAGTCTCACGGCCATGTGGCGCTGCACAGCCAGATTGGCCAAGGCACCCAGGTCGACCTCTACCTGCCACGCTATCGGGGCCAGCCAAAACCGAAAACGGATGCTCACCCTGCGAAGGCCGCCAGTGGCAATCGCAATGTGTTGATCGTCGAGGACGATCCTCATGTACGAGACTTGGTTTCCCAGGCGCTGCGCGAAGAAGGTTTCCCCTGCCAGGCCGCCTGTAACGCCGATGAAGCCCTGCAATTGCTGAACTCGCCAAGGCCCTACGCCTTGTTGGTCAGCGATGTAGGGCTACCGGGAATGAACGGCCGACAACTTGCACAGATCGCCCGCAAACGTCGGCCGGGTCTGCAGGTGCTGTTCATCACCGGCTATGCCGAGACCGCCATGGCCCGCGACGACTTCCTGGACCCCGGCATGCAGTTGATTTGCAAACCCTTCGAGCTGAGCCAGTTGCAGGCACGGGTCGCGCAAATGCTCGGCGAAGCCTGATCAACGGCCGATATCTTCATCCCAGAGCGCTGGGTGGCTATCGATGAAGTCGCGCATCATCTGCTCGCACGCCGCATCCTGCAGCACCTCTATGCGCACACCCCGGCTTTGCAGTAATTGCTCTTCACCCATGAACGTACGGTTTTCCCCCACCACGACATGGCCAATGCCATAGAGCAAGATGGCGCCACTGCACATCGGGCAAGGCGATAGCGTGGTGTACAGCGTGGCCTCGCGATATACCTGTGCACTCTGGCGACCGGCCCGCTCCAGGGCATCCATCTCGCCGTGCAAAATGGCACTGCCGCATTGTACGCGGCGGTTATGCCCTCGCCCGATGATCCGTCCCTCGTGAACCAGCACCGAGCCGATGGGAATCCCCCCTTCGGCAAGCCCCTGGCGCGCCTCATCGATGGCCGCCTGCATGAATGTGTCCATACCCCCTCCTGTCATGCCGTCATGCTCGACGGTCTGCCGAGCAGGCTAGCACAGGCACCAGGCCGTGGCTTTCCCGCCATGGACGGCTATCCTCATTAGGTTTGCGCTGCCCCGGGCAGATCCGGGCCCTTTCCTGGCGCTGGGAGTGTGGTCATGAGCAAGAAAATCCTGGTTGTACTGACCAATACGGCGAAGTATCCAACGCTGCGGCGCGCCACCGGTCTGTGGCTGGGCGAGGTAGTGCATTTTGTCGACGAGGTCCAGAAGGCCGGCTATGCCGTCGACTATGTCAGCCCTGCAGGGGGCTATGTACCAATCGATCCCCACAGCCTGCAAATGGCCCCCGAACTCGACTGGCAGTGGTATGACGACAAGGCCTTCATGAACCGCCTCGGCAACACCCTTACGCCCGGTCAGGTCAAGGTCGACAACTACTGCGCCATCTACTACGCCGGTGGTCATGGTGTGGTCTGGGACCTGCCCGAGAACGCACCGCTGCAGGAATTGGCTCGACGTATCTACGAGGCCGGTGGCGTGGTGGCTGCGGTGTGTCATGGTGTGGTCGGCCTGCTCAACATCAAGCTCAGCGACAACAGCTTGTTGGTCAGGGGACGTCAGGTCACCGGGTTTTCCAACACCGAAGAGAAACTGGCCGAGCTGGACAAGGTCGTCCCCTTCCTGACCGAAAACGAGCTGGTCGCCCGTGGCGGCAAATACAGCAAGCATGAAGACCCTTGGGCCACCTATGTCGTCAGCGACGACCGGCTGGTTACAGGGCAGAACCCTGCCTCTAGCCGACGGGTAGCGCAGCAGGTGTTGGACCGGCTGAAAAAGCCGGCATGACTCCGACAACGTCTCTTGCCATCTACCGCTGCGCAAACGGATCGCAGCTACAGTCCAGCGGACACCCGCCCCGTTAATCTCTTCGACTTCTGTCCATTCAGGGCAGTCTGGTCGGAGGATTGCATTTCGATGTCGAGATTCACTCACGCAGGCCGCAGCCTGCTCGAGATACTGCTGGTCCTGACGATCGGCATGGTCCCTGTGGTCTCAGGGCTGCTGGTGATGGTGTACCAGCTGGAAAGAAAGCTCGAAGAAAACGCCCTGGTCTCCGTTCAGGAAGCCATCTTCAGCGTCGACAGAGTGTTGGACCATCTGCAAACGGCCGCCTCCACTGCTCTGCCGCTGGCCGGACAACCCTGTGTGAAGGTCATGGGGACGCTCGAACGACTGGTCGCGGGCGACCCGCGCATTCGCTCGCTGGTCCTGACCCAGGATGGACACGCCTATTGCAGCACGATCGGTACCAGCTCGTCCTATAGCCCATCCTTCAATCATCCCAGTGACCATGTGCAACTCAACTTCAACTCGCCGGTGACGCCCAATGATGTCGTCGTCGAACTGCGTCTGACCTATGCCAATCCAGGGGTGATCGCCACCGCCTATGGCCTGGAGCTGCGTAACGAACTGCGCGGATTCCAGGATGGCCTGGTGCTGCTACTGGAGTTTGGGGAGACGTACCTATGGAGCGCAGGTGACAGCCGCGAAGCGCAACGCCCTTCGCAAACGGAGTTCTTCCGCAGCGCGATGTCGAGCAAGCATGGGTACACGGTCAAGGGTGGTTACCGGCAGGGTCATACCAGCCAGGAAATTCGCCAATCGATGATGAGGATACTTCCGTCGCTCGCCCTGATAGGGCTGCTGACCGGAGCAATAATGTATTGGGGGATTTTCAGGAACCGTGCCAATGGCAGGCACGCTGCGTCATCCAGAGGATGACCCAGCGTGCCTTGGGACTTACTCGACGTTCAGGACGCCGCGGCGAACCTGGTCACGCTCGATGGATTCGAACAGCGCCTTGAAGTTGCCCTCACCGAAGCCATCGTCACCCTTACGCTGGATGAACTCGAAGAAGACCGGGCCCATCAACGTCTCGGAGAAGATCTGCAGCAGCAGACGCTTGTCACCCGACTCGGAGGAACCGTCGAGCAGGATGCCGCGGGCTTGGAGCTCGTCAACCGGCTCGCCATGACCTGGCAGGCGCTCTTCGAGCATTTCGTAGTAGGTCTGTGGCGGTGCGGTCATGAAGCGCATGCCATAACCCTTCAGGGCATCCCAGGTCTTGATCAGGTCATCGGTGAAGAAGGCGACGTGTTGGATGCCTTCGCCGTTGTACTGCATCAGGAACTCTTCGATCTGCCCCGAGCCCTTGGACGACTCTTCGTTCAGCGGGATACGGATCATGCCATCGGGCGCCGTCATGGCACGCGACGTCAGGCCGGTGTACTCGCCTTTGATGTCGAAGTAACGAATTTCGCGGAAGTTGAACAGCTTCTCGTAGAAGCCAGCCCAGTAGGACATCCGGCCGCGATAGACATTGTGGGTCAGATGGTCGATGACCTTGAGGCCCGCGCCTTTCGGGTTGCGGTCCACGCCTTCGATGAACTTGAAGTCGATGTCATAGATCGAGCTGCCTTCTTCGAAGCGGTCGATAAGATACAGCGGCGCGCCGCCAATGCCTTTGATCGCTGGCAGGCGCAGCTCCATCGGACCGGTCTCGATCTCGACCGGCTGGGCACCCAGTTCCAGGGCGCGAGCGTAGGCTTCGTGGGCATTGCGAACACGAAACGCCATGCCGCAAACAGACGGACCATGCTCGGCGGCAAAGTACGAGGCGATGCTCTTGGGCTCGTTGTTCAGGATCAGGTTGATGCCGCCCTGACGATACAGGTGCACATCCTTGGAGCGGTGGGTGGCCACCTTGGTGAAACCGAGCATCTGGAAGACCGGTTCCAGCACGCCGGGGGTGGGCGATGCGAATTCGATGAACTCAAAGCCCATCAGACCCATTGGGTTGTCGAAGATATCAGCCATGTTGGTGTCCTCATCTATAAGCGAAAAACAGGTGGAATCAGGTGCTTTGGATGTCGGACAGGCGTGGTGGCGAGCAGGGTATGCCGCGCACGCTGCGGGCAAGGAAGTCACCAATGATGAGTTTGAACCCTTGGTATGTCATATGGACCCATTCTCGGCGGGCTTGATCCTCCGGAATGCGGAGAACCTTATTCTTGTATTCGTAAACGGATTCTACAGTGCGTAAAATCATTTGTCGCGCTTTAGTTCACCGCTTTGGCCGACAAACGGCTATCCTCTGGCCATTGTCTTTATCAGATTAGATCAGCATGCCCTTCAAGGTTAAACGCTCCGCCCGTCGGGGCTGGCGAGCCCTGCTTCCCTGGGCCATTGGTGCCCTGCCGCTGCTGTGTGGCATGGCAATCATGCACTGGCAGGCCCAACGCGAACTGCAAACCGCCAGTCAGGCCACCACCCGACAAGTGGTGGAGCAGGTCGAACATATCCTCGACAACATCTCCCGAGCCGCCCAGGAACTACTGCCACTGGTCGGTCGTCCCTGCGACCAGATCGACCTGGCACTGCGAAGCCAGGTCACCCGCAATGCCTTCGTCCGCTCCACCAACCTCTTCCACGAAAACACCCTCTATTGCTCCTCGCTGTTCGGCAACTTCGACGAGCCGGTAGATGCACGTGACTACACCGACGGTCGCCTCTGGCTGATGGCCGGCAACTCGGTCACCCCTGGCCATCCCTTGCTGGCCTATCGCGTCAGCAACGCTGGCAGTGGTGCGATCACCACCGTCGACGGCGACCACCTGACCAGCGCATTGCAGTGGGTCAGTTCCGGAGAAGTGCTTCAACTTCAAGTCGGCAACCATTGGATGGGCAAGGACGGCGTGGTGCACGAAGGCGCAGCACCGGTGGCCGCCATTGCGCCGTCGGTACAGGCATCGACCCGCTACCCGTTCAGTGTTCACGGCGGCTATGGGGCAGGCAAAAAAGTCGAGTTCATCTCCGAACACTACGCAGCCCTACTCAGCCTGCTGCTATTGATCGGGGTCCTCGCTGGCGTCGTCTGCCACTGGCAGATCCGGCGCGCCTCGTCACCCCGAGCCGAACTCAACCGCGCCCTGGAGGCCGATGAGTTCCTGCCATACTTCCAACCCGTGGTGCGCAAGGACGACTACCGCTGGGCCGGTGTCGAAGTCCTGATGCGCTGGAATCACCCACGTGAAGGCCTGGTGCGCCCCGACCTCTTCATTCCCTATGCCGAGCACAGCGGCCAGATCGTCCCCATGACCCGGGCGTTGATGCTGCATACCGCCCAGGCCTTGGCGCCGTATGCCGCACTGCTGGAAGATGGCTTTCACATCGGCATCAACATTACCGCCGACCACTGCCGCGACCTGGAGTTGCTGGATGACTGCCGCACCTTCCTCCAGCACTTCCCTCCTGGACGCGTGGTGCTGACCTTGGAACTGACCGAACGCAAGCTGATCGAAGCCACGCCCATTACCCTGGAGCTGTTCGAGAAACTTCACGAGATGGGGGTAATGATCGCTCTGGACGATTTCGGCACAGGCCAGTCGAGCCTCAATTACCTGCGCCAGTTCAAGGTCGACTACCTGAAGATCGACCAGAGCTTCGTGGGCATGATCGGCGGCGACGCGCTGTCCCAGCACATTCTCGATACCATCATCGAACTGTCGGGCAAACTGGGCCTGGGCCTCGTGGCCGAAGGGGTCGAGACCGAGGTCCAGCGCGATTATCTGGCACGGCACCATGTGGACTTCCAGCAAGGCTACCTGTTCGGCCGCCCGATGCCTGTAAACGACTTCCTCCAAGCCCTGGCCGCCCGCCCGGGCAGCTCGCGGTTGCCGCACAACATACGCCCTGAGATCATGCCCAACTGATACACCCGCTCATATCCCATTAACAGAGGCATTCGTGTCAAAAGGCATTGTTTCGTCCGTCATGGCGTCCTGTCTGTTCGCCGTGATGTATTTCTATACCTCCCTGATGGCTCCGCTGGACGGCGAAGAGATTTTCGGGTGGCGCACGCTGCTCACGCTCCCCTGTCTCACTTTGTTCATGCTGGCCACCAAGGACTGGAAGCTAGTCGGTGCCTTGCTGGCACGAGTCAAAAAGACACCGACATTGTTGCTAGGCATGATCGGCACCTCCTGGCTCATGGGCGTGCAGCTGTGGCTGTTCCTCTGGGCACCTCTGCATGGGCGCAGCCTGGAGGTTTCCATGGGCTATTTCCTGCTGCCGCTGGCCATGGTCCTGACCGGGCGACTGGTCTATGGCGAGCGCTTGTCGCGCTTGCAGAAAGTTGCGGTGGCATGCGCTGTTCTGGGCGTGGGGCATGAGCTGTACCAGAACGGCAGCTTTGCCTGGGAAACCTTGGTGGTGACCATCGGCTACCCGATCTACTTCGTCCTGCGTCGGCGCTGCCGCACCGATAACCTGGGCGGTCTGTGGTGCGACATGTGCCTGTTGCTGCCGTGGGCGCTGTACTTCGTGATGCAGGGCCCACTGACCCCTGCCGACCTGGCCGAACATCCGGGTCTCTACGGCTTGATACCGTTGCTCGGTGTGATCAGCGCCTCAGCCCTGATCGCCTACGTGCTGGCCAGCCGCTTGTTGCCGTTCAGCCTGTTCGGGCTGCTCAGCTACGTGGAACCTGTGCTGTTGGTCGGCGTCGCCTTACTGCTGGGCGAGACCATCGGCCCGGACCAGTGGCTGACCTACCTGCCGATCTGGGCCGCAGTGCTGGTGCTGGTGCTTGAAGGTTTCAAGCACCTGCTACGCCAGCGTCGTCGCTCGGTGTAAGGCGAACCTGACGCACCCTGCGTTCCTCCACCGCCATCACCGTCAGCGTCCAGCCATTGAAGGCCAGGCGATCCCCCACCACCGGCAGACGATCCAGCAAACTCATCACCAGACCCGCGAGGGTCTGGTAATCCTCGGTGGCGCGAGCGCTGAAACCAGTCCTTGCCTGCACCTGGCTCAGGTTCAGTGCGCCACTGACGACGAATGCTCCCGCCTCTTCGACAATGCCCGGACCGGTCACTTCACTGGCGTCTGGCAGTTCCCCAGCGATCGATTCGAGGATGTCGGTCATGGTCAGCAAGCCCGTAAAATCACCGAACTCATTGACCACGAAGGCGATGTGCGTCGATTGGGCGCGCATCTGCTCCAGGGCATTGAGAATGCTGAAGCTTTCCAGCAGGTTCAGCGGTGCACGCGCCAGGCGCTCCAGGTCAGGGTGCCCACCCGACAACAACTCCTTGAGCAGCTCCTTTTTGTGCACGAAGCCCAACGGCTCCTCGATCCGCCCATCGCGAATCAGCGGCAGACGTGAATACGGCGAATGGGCCAAAGCCTGGGCGATGGCATCGGCGGGTTGGCCCAGATCGATGGCATCGACCTTCACGCGAACCGTCATTACCGTGCGGATCGGTCGCTCGGCCAGGTTCAGCACGCCACTGATCATCACCCGCTCGCGACGGTCGAAGACCACCTGCTCGCCACTGCCTTCGACCAGGTCGGCGATCTCATCACCCACTTCGTCAGCCTCCACCCGACGCCCGCCCATCAGCCGCAATACGGCATGGGCAGTGCGCTCGCGCAGCGGCCGATGCTGTTGCAAGCTGCGCTTGCGGCGCGCCCGCGCCAACTGGTTGAACAGTTCGATCAGCAACGAAAAGCCAATGGCCGCGTACAAGTAGCCTTTCGGGATGTGGAAGCCCAGGCCCTCGGCAGTCAGGCTGAAGCCGATCATCATCAGGAAGCCCAGGCACAGCATGATCACTGTGGGGTGGGCATTGACGAAGCGAGTCAGCGGCTTGCTGGCGACGATCATGATGCCGATGGAGAAGATCACCGCGATCATCATCACAGACAAATGCTCGACCATGCCCACCGCGGTGATCACCGCGTCCAGAGAAAACACCGCATCCAGCACCACGATCTGCGCCACGATGGGCCAGAACGCCGCATGTCGGGTCGCACCGCTGGCCTGGGCCACATGCCCCTCCAAGCGCTCGTGCAGTTCCATGGTGGCCTTGAACAGCAGGAACACACCACCGAACAGCATGATCAGGTCGCGCCCCGAGAAGCTCTTGCCAAGCACCTCGAACAGCGGCGCAGTCAAGGTGACCATCCAGGAAATACTGGCCAGTAGGCCCAGGCGCATGATCAACGCCAGACTCAGGCCGATGACCCGTGCACGGTCGCGCTGATGGGGTGGCAGCTTGTCGGCCAGGATGGCGATGAACACCAGGTTGTCGATGCCCAGCACCAACTCGAGCACGATAAGCGTGGCAAGGCCCAGCCAGGCCGTAGGATCGGCTAGCCATTCCATTGCGAGGTACTCATACAGGAAGCGTCACAGGGACGAGGGAAGGATGGCCGATACGGCCAGAGACTGGGGGGCTCCGAGAAGGTGCTCATGGTGACCTTGATGGCTAATTGGGATGCTGATCCTACAATCGTTGTGGCTTTTTCTGACAGCACGGAACTATTACAAAAGCTGTAACAGGCCACAGGGGACTTTTCTTCAATACCCTGTCCGCCTCTTGAACCAGGATGGTGTTTCTCTCACTTCAAGGAATGTTTCTCATGAGCCTGTCTCTGTCCATGGCTGCTTTCGCCTTGGCGGCATCCATTTCACCCGGCCCGGTCAACATCGTCGCGTTAGGCAGTGGTGTTCGCCACGGTCTGCGCGCAAGCCTCGGCCATGTCGCCGGGGCGACCCTGGGTTTTTGCCTGTTGCTGGTGCTGGTTGGCCTGGGCCTGCACGAACTGCTGATCCGCTGGCCGCTGCTGGGCCGCTTGCTGCATGGCGGCGGGGTCATGTTCTTGCTGTACATGGCCTGGAAGCTGGCCAGTGACAACGGCCAGTTGACTACTGAGCATCAGGACGGCGCGCCTTCAGCCTGGCATGGCGCGGTCATGCAGTGGCTCAATCCCAAGGCCTGGCTGGCCGCTGTGGCAGGCATTGGTGCCTACACAGGAGGTGAGCAACATTTATTGTGGCTGTTTACGTGGATCTATGGGCCGATCTGCTTTGTCTCGATTGCCAGTTGGGCCTGGGCTGGCAGTGTGATTCGCCAATACCTGGGCAACCCGCGGCATCTGCGGGTGTTCAACCGCGCCTTGGCAGCGCTGTTGCTGGCCAGCGCGCTGTACCTGGCCTTGGGCTGACCCCTACCGGCCCAACCGATAATGCCCGGGAGTCGCCGCCAAGTGCTGCTTGAATGCCCGTTGCAGATGCGCCTGATCGGCAAAGCCCGCCTCCACTGCCACCTCGGCAATCGCCCGGCCCTGACGCAACTGCGCTCGGGCGTGCTGCACGCGCTGGTCCAGCAGGTAGCCATGGGGGGTCAGGCCGAAACGCTGGCCAAAGGCGCGGATCAGGTAGGCCCGCGACAGGCCGACGGCAGCGCAGATGTCCTCGATCGTCAACGGATCAAGCCGATGGGCACGAATGAACGCAGCAGCGGCATCCAGCCGTGGATTAGCCTGTATCGGCAGGAAGGGCGCATCGTCGAGGTAGCCCGGCAACGCCCTGAAAAACGCGCCCAGGCAGGCTTGACGGTCAGTACGCTGATCATCGAACAGTGCGGCAAAGACTTCCAGCAGCCGGCCGTAGAGCACCGGTGAGGTGCTGTACGTCGCCACGGGCAGCTCGAAGCCCTGGGCCTGCAACCACGGCAGATCGACGAACAGCATCAGGTAGGACCAAGGCTCGCCCTTGAGAGGGTTGCAGGTATGCACCACGCCGGGGTTCATCAGCACGGTGGTCCCCGCGCTGACCTCCCTTTGTGTGGTGCCAGTCACATAGGTGCTGCGCCCCCCGGTGATCACGCCAATCGAAAAGCTCTCGTGGGAATGGGGCGCATAGCACACCTGACGCCCATCCCCTACTCGCCGAGCCTCGACGAAGGGCAAAGCCGGATCCCGCCAGAACCGCGACACCTCGATCATCGCTCTGCCCTCATCGCCCCTCCAGGGAAATCAAAACATGATGTGGTACGGCGTATAGGCCCACTCTGATGCCCGCTGCACGGCCCCTGTCTGTGGCTCGAGCAATTGCAGACGCAGCCATTGGTCGATGAATAGATTCGCCGCATGAGCACCTTTTGCATTCTGCCCGAACACGATGCCCACCGAGTAGGGATACAGATTGTTTTCCAAGTAGGCAGTTCTGGCGGCCTTGGTTTTGTAGGCCAAGGCGAAATCATCGCAATCGAACACCTCTGGCTTGTATTTAAAGGACTTGAGGCCTGACTCAACCCAGATGCCATGCGCTTGTTGCGCGGAAATAGCCTCGTAGTACGCATCCACGGACGTCTGATACGTCAGGGTCGTATCGGGCCAGGTCGCTTTGATCAAATCTCTTACCCTGCCAAACGGAATGGACAGCTTGTGCAAAGAGAACCGAATCTCGTGATCGTCGGAGATGTCGCTTTCAGGCATTAGCTTGACCCACCCCCACTTGCCAGCAGGCGCCTGCAGGACCATACGCGTGCCGCCGATTTCACAGCTCAGCGTGAAAGCAAATGTTTGTCGATGGTTGACGATTGTGGTCCCACTTCGCTTTATCCTGAAGCGCAGACGTGGATAGTCCCGCCAAACCTTGAAGCCCGCGAAGACATAATCCCCGTCGGTCGAGTTGCCATCAGCAAAGAATGACCAGCCCACCATCTTCTTTTCCGCTGACATCGACAGGTTTTGACTGGTGGGATCCAGATGAACCACCAACGGCACTAACTCGGCGCCGTAGCGTTCCGGCTCACCAAGATACACCCAACCCCAGTCATCGGATTTTGCATGAATGCACAGGACACGCCCATATTGATCACGCAGCACCATGCGATCGGTGGCCTTGATCTGCTTAAGGCCCATGGCACGGGTCAGCTCTGCCGTGAAATCCGGCTTGGTGGTGACAGGCTCCGGTGGCGGCTCGACGGGTTCAGGGCGCGGCAGTACCTGGCCAACGAGTGGGCTATTCGCGTCGTGGGGTTGATTAGGGACAAGTTTGTGAATGGGCATGGGTCATTGCTCGTCGAGTTGAAATGAACCGACACCATGCGCGATACCCAAACCACCCTATCAGCAGGTAAACATTCCAAAGAGCACCGACAAGGCGCAATCGACAGGCAGAAAAAGGACGGTTTTCACCGCCCTCTCCCGGCCTTTTGCGCACCTTACGGCATGACTGGTGGCACGTATTGCAAGGTCGTGCCCAGGGCCCACAGCAACACCAGCACCAACGGCACGTGAACCAGCAATTGCACGAACGAGAAGCCGATCAGATCCCGCGCCTTGAGCCCCAACACACCCAGCAGGGGCAGCATGTAGAACGGGTTGATCAGATTGGGCAAGGCCTCGGCGGCGTTGTAGATTTGCACCGCCCACCCCAGGTGGTACTGCAGGTCATTGGCCACCAGCATCACATAGGGCGCCTCGATGATCCATTTGCCGCCGCCTGACGGGATGAAAAAGCCCAGTACCGCCGAATACACGCCCATGAGCACGGCATAGGTGTCGTGGGAAGCGATCTGCACGAAGAACGTGGAGATGTGATGAGCCAGGGTCTGTTCATCCACGCCCTTGACCTGGGTGAGGATCGCGGCGATCGAGCCGTACAGCGGGAACTGGATCAGCACCCCAGTAGTGGTCGGCACGGCGCGGGTCACAGCATCGAGGAAACTGCGCGGGCGCCAATGGAGCAAGGCGCCGAGCATGATGAACAGAAAATTGTAGGTGTTCAGGCCAGAAATAGCGGTGATCGCAGGTTTGGTGGCGAACTCGTGGTGTAGCCAGCCGCCGGCTAACGCCACCAAGAGCAAGGTCAGCACCGGGCTGTATTCCAGCCATTCGCCCGGACGGGTGCGCTGGGCCACAGGCGCTGCACTGAAGCTTGGGTCGACCCCGCATTGCTCGGCGGTGCGGGCACTGTTAGGCCCCGGGGCGGTGGCATAGGCAATCACCAGCGAAACGATCACCAAGGCCGCCAACATGACACCGGACTGCCAGAGAAAGATGGTCTCGGTGAACGGAATCACCCCGGTGATGGAGAGGATCGACGGCGGCAGGCTGGCCGGGTTGGCCTGCAATTGCGCAGCCGACGACGAAAGTCCCAGGGCCCAGACCGCACCCAGGCCCAGGTACGCAGCGGCGCCAGCGGCGCGATAGTCCATCTTCAGGTCCTGGCGACGGGCCAGGGCACGCACCAGCAAACCGCCGAATACCAGCGACAGCCCCCAGTTGAGCAAGGAAGCGAGCATCGAAATCAGCGCTACCCAGCAGACCGCCGAGCGGCCGTTCTTCGGCAGGCGCGCCAGGCGGTCGATCAGCCGCGCAGCGGGTGGCGAGCTGGCTACCACATAGCCGCCGATGACCACGAAGGCCATCTGCATGGTGAATGGGATCAGGCTCCAGAAGCCATCGCCGAATGCCTTGGCCGTGTCGGTGGGCTTGGCGCCCATGACCAGGGCGCCCAGGCACACCAGCACCACCGCCAGAGCGGCGAATACCCAGGAGTCAGGGAACCAGCGTTCAGCCCAGTTGGAGCAGCGCAAGGCAAAACGGGCGGAGCGGCTGTCTTGGATTTCAGCGGCCACGGGATTTTTCCTTTTATTTGTTTTTTTGATTTTCAAGCACTGAAGCAGCACAAAGCCCTGTGGAAACAGGTTGACCCGCGAAAACGCCCGCCAAGGCGATGATGTCGCCTCGACTGACGCATTCGCGGGTCAACCCGCTCCCACAGGGCCGATGTTCGTTAGAAAGTCATTTCCTTCACATCATCCGGCACGATCAGCTTGCCGGCGGTCTTTTCGATGATTTCCTCGACGCTGACCCCAGGCGCGGTCTCGCGCAGGATGAAGGCGCCGTCCTGGATTTCCAGGTAGGCCAGGTCGGTGAGCACCTTGCGGATGCACCCGGCACCGGTCAGCGGCAGGCTGCAGCGTGGCAGCAGCTTGGATTCACCATCCTTGGAGGCATGGGTCATGGTGACGATGATGTTTTCGGCACCGGCTACCAGGTCCATGGCGCCACCCATGCCCTTGACCAACTTGCCTGGGATCATCCACGAGGCGATGTTGCCCTCCACATCCACCTCGAAGGCCCCCAGTACGGTGAGGTCGACATGGCCACCACGGATCATGGCGAAGGATTGCGCGGAGTCGAAGATCGATGCACCGCGGCGGGCGGTGACTGTCTGCTTGCCGGCGTTGATCATGTCGGCGTCAATGGTGCCTTCGGTAGGGAATTCGCCCATGCCGAGCAGGCCGTTTTCCGATTGCAGCATCACGTCCATGTCGGCGGGCACGTAGTTGGCCACCAGCGTCGGGATGCCGATACCCAGGTTGACGTAGTAACCGTCCTTCAGTTCACGGGCGACGCGTTGCGCCATCTGTTCGCGGGTCAGTGCCATGGTCAGGATCTCTTTGTTGTTCTGTGGACGGCGCGTTAGGCCTTGACGGTGCGCTTCTCGATGCGCTTTTCGAAGGTGCCGACGATGACCCGGTCGACATAGATGCCCGGGGTGTGGATCTCACTGGGTAGCAACACGCCCGGTTCGACGATCTCCTCGACTTCGACCACGGTGATCTTGCCGGCGGTGGCGGCCAGCGGGTTGAAGTTTTGCGCGGTGTTGCGGTACACCACGTTGCCGTAGTGATCGGCCTTCCAACCTTTGACGATGGCGAAATCGCCGGTGATGGATTCTTCGAGGATGTACTTGCGACCCTTGAAGTCGCGCACTTCCTTGCCTTCAGCGACAGGGGTGCCGTAGCCAGTGGCGGTGTAGAAGGCCGGGATGCCGGCGCCGCCTGCGCGCATTTTCTCGGCCAAGGTGCCTTGGGGGGTCAGTTCGACCTCCAGCTCGCCGCTGAGCAATTGACGCTCGAACTCGGCGTTTTCGCCCACATAGGACGCGATCATCTTGCGAATCTGGCGGTCTTCCAAAAGTACGCCCAGGCCGAAGCCATCGACGCCACAGTTGTTGGAGACCACGGTCAGCCCCTTGACGCCGCGGCGCTTGATTTCAGCGATGAGGTTTTCGGGGATGCCGCACAAGCCGAAGCCGCCGGCCAGTACCGTCATGTTGTCGGTCAGGCCTGCGAGGGCCTCTTCATAGGTTGCTACGCGCTTGTCCAGTCCGGCCATGCTCAGTTGCCTTTTGTAGTTGTTGGAACCGTGGAGGCATCTTCACCGCTGTCGACTGATTTGTTAATTTTGTTTTCGTCATCGATTGATAATTTTTCCAAAACAAAATCGAGTTCGTCATGAACGTCAAGCAGTTACGCGCCTTCGTCACCGTGGCCAAGTACCAGAGCTTTGCCCAGGCTGGCGAACATCTGCATGTTTCCCAACCGGCCTTGAGCCTGACCATCAAAGCCCTGGAGGACAACCTCGGTGGTGCCCTGCTCACCCGCACCACCCGTAGCGTCAGTCTCACCCCCGAAGGGGAAGTACTGCTACCCCTGGCCCGGCGCCTGCTGGCCGACTGGGACGACACCGAGGAGATGCTGCGCCAGCGCTTCACCCTGCAGTTGGGGCGGGTCTCGGTAGCGGCCATGCCCGCCTTTGCCGGCAACCTGCTACCCCGCTCGCTGAAGGTGTTTCGCCAGCGCTACCCCAAGGTCAATGTCACCGTGCATGACGTGATCAATGAACAGGTGCTGGAGCTGGTGCGCCACCGTCGTGTCGAGCTGGGCATCGGTTTCGAACCGGAGAACCTCGACGGGCTGCGCTTTCACCCGCTGTACTTGGACCGTTTCGTGGCCGTGGTACCCGCTGATTCACCACTGGCAAGCCAGCCGCAGGTGGCCTGGCGGGACTTGCTGGCCCAGGACTTCATCGCCCTGCAACGGCCCTCGGCCGTGCGCCTGCTGATGGAGCAGAATGTCGCGGCCAGCCATGGCAAACTGACAGCAGCCTTCGAGAGCCATCAGCTTTCCACCATCGGTCGCATGGTCGCCAACGGCCTGGGCGTGAGCGCCGTGCCAGCGTTGTGCATCAACCAGATGCAGGAACTCGGCGCGCGCTGCGTGGCCCTGGTCGAGCCTCGCGTGGAGCGGCGCATCGGCGTCATTGCCCTGGCCGACCACAAGCTTTCCACCGCAGCGCAAGCGCTGCTCGACGTCGTGCTTTCCCACACTGATCCACAGGAGGTGACATGCGTTTCGTGAATCTGGCAGACGCCAGCGTCCCGGCCATCGGCCAAGGCACCTGGTACATGGGCGAGGACCCACGGCGCAAGGCCGCCGAGGTGGCCGCCCTGCAACAGGGCATCGAACGGGGCCTGACGCTGATCGACACAGCGGAGATGTATGCCGAGGGTGGCGCCGAGCACGTGGTCGGCCAGGCCATCGCCGGGCGCCGTGACCAGGTGTTCCTGGTCAGCAAGGTCTATCCGCACAATGCCAGCCGCCGCGGCATTCCCGCCGCCTGCGAGCGCAGCCTGACGCGCCTGGGTACCGACAGCATCGACCTGTACCTGCTGCACTGGCGCGGCCAGTACCCGCTGGAGGAAACCGTCGAAGCCTTCGAACGCCTGCGCGAGCAAGGCAAGATCCGTCGCTGGGGCGTGTCCAACTTCGACCTGGACGACCTGCTCGAACTCGACAACCCCGACTGCGCCACCAATCAGGTGCTGTACAACCCGGCTCAGCGTGGCATCGAGTTCGATCTGCTGCCATGGAGCCGAACGCACCAGTTGCCGACCATGGCCTACTGCCCGCTGGCCCAGGCCGGCCGCTTGCTGCGACACCCGGTATTGGCCGAGATCGCCGAGCGCCATGGGGCTACACCGGCCCAGGTGAGTCTGGCCTGGGTGACACGCAACGAAGGCGTCATTGCCATTCCCAAGGCGGTAGACCCGCTGCATGTGCGGCTCAATGCGGCCGCGGGCGAACTGGTGCTGACCGACGAGGACCTGCGCGCGATCGACGACGCGTTTCCGGCACCGACGCGCAAGCAGCACTTGGCGATGGTCTGACAGGCGACTGATAGGAGCGGCCTTGTGCCGCGATTGGCCTTCGGCTCTAGTGAAAATCCCGGCTGCGCACATCCAGCCCCTGCAACAAGGGGCTGATATCTTCCAGGCGTCTGGCAATCAGGTGCCGCACGCCCTTCTCCTGCTCCAGTCGCCCACTCACCTTGAGCAGTTGCGACCCTACCAATGCCCTGCGCTGGCGTTCGGCCAAGTCGCGCCAGACCACCACATTGACCATGCCGTGTTCATCCTCAAGGGTGACGAAGGTCACGCCGCTGGCGGTCTGCGGCCGCTGCCGCCCGACCACCACGCCAGCCACGGCGATGCTGTCACCATGCGCGACGTTCGCCAGCTCGGCAGAGCTGCGACACCCCAATGCCCGAAGGCGTCGCCGCAACAGCGCCAGGGGATGTGGCCCCAAGGTTGTGCCCAAGGTGGCGTAATCGGCGAACACGTCTTCGCCTACGGTCGGCACCGGCAACTCCACCGTCACTTCTGGCGTAGCCTCCACCTGAGCGAACAACGGCAGCTGTGCCTGTACCGCTGCCACCTGCCAGCGCGCCTGATGACGGTCGCTGGCCAAAGCACGCAGGGCGCCGGCATCGGCCAGGCGTGCACGGGCGCGGCTGTCGAGTTCGGCGCGCAAGCACAGGTCCTGGACATCGCGCCAGGGCCGCTGCGCCCTCGCCTGCTCGAGGCGCCGGGCATCGACCTCGCTGAACCCACGAATCTGCCGCAACCCCAAGCGGATCGCCAATGCGCCCTCCCCGTGCGGCTCCAGGGTGCAATCCCAGGCGCTGTGGCACACGTCCACCGGGCGCACCTCGATACCTTGGCGACGCGCCTCCTGCAACAGCTGGTCAGGACTGTAGAAGCCCATGGGCCAGCTGTTGATCAGCGCGCAGGTGAAGATCGCCGGCTCATGGCACTTGAGCCAACTGCTGGCGTAGCACAGCAAAGCGAAGCTCGCGGCATGGGACTCAGGGAAGCCATAGCTGCCAAAGCCCTTGATCTGCTCGAAGATCCGTTCGGCGAACGCCTGCTCGTAGCCATTGCGCCGCATGCCGTTGATCAGCCGCTCGCGATGCGGCTCCAGGCCGCCATGGCGTTTCCAGGCGGCCATGCTGCGGCGCAATTGGTCCGCCTCGCCCGGGGTGTAGTCAGCGGCGACCATGGCCAGTTCCATCACCTGCTCCTGGAACAACGGCACACCCAGGGTGCGTTCGAACACCGCTTCCAGTTCGGGTGAGGGATAGGTCACCTTTTCCTCTTTCAGGCGTCGGCGCAGATAGGGGTGGACCATGTCGCCCTGTATCGGCCCTGGCCGGACGATGGCCACCTCGATCACCAGGTCGTAGAACTTTTCCGGTTTCAGGCGCGGCAGCATGGCCATCTGCGCCCGTGATTCGATCTGGAACACGCCCATGGTCTCGGCGCGGCTGATCATGGCGTAGGTGGCGGCGTCTTCCTTGGGGAGGGTCGCCAAGGTCAGGTGCCGGTCTCGGTGAAGGGCCAGTAGGTCGAAGCAGCGGCGCAAGGCGCTGAGCATGCCCAGGGCCAGCACATCGACCTTGAGCAGGCCGACCAGGTCGAGGTCGTCCTTGTCCCACTGGATCACCGTGCGCTGCGCCATGGTGGCGTTCTCCACCGGCACCAGGCGGTCCAGCGGCTGCTGGCAGATCACGAAGCCTCCTGGGTGCTGTGACAGGTGCCGGGGAAAGCCAATCAACTGGCCAGCCAGCACCAGGATGCGTTGCAGCGATGGACTCTGCGCCTCGAAACCCGCCTCGGCCAAGCGTTGGGCATCGGGGATCCGGTCGCTCCAGCGTCCGCAGCACTTGGCCAGGGCATCCACCTGGTCGGCCGGCAGCCCCAGGGCGCGCGCCACGTCGCGCACTGCGCCAGCGGCATGGTAGGTGTTGACCACCGCCGTGAGGGCCGCCCGGTCGCGGCCATAACGGCGAAACACATACTGGATGACCTCTTCCCGGCGATCGTGCTCGAAGTCCACGTCGATGTCCGGCGGCTCGTTGCGCTCGCGGGACAGAAAGCGCTCGAACAGCAAGCGGTGCACCATCGGGTCCAGCTCGGTGATGCCCAGCACGAAGCACACCACCGAGTTGGCGGCCGAGCCCCGTCCCTGACAGAGGATGCCCTGTTTGCGAGCGAAATCGACGATGTCGTAGACGGTGAGAAAGTAGCTTTCGTAGCCCAGTTCGGTGATCAGTTGCAGCTCGCTTTCCAGGGTTTCCAGCGCCTCGCTGCTGGCGCCCTGGGGCCAACGCTCGGGCAGGCGCGACTGGCACAGATGGCGCAACCAGCTGGCCGGTGTTTGCCCTTGCGGTACCACTTCGCTGGGGTACTGATATTTCAGCTCATCCAGGCTGAAGTGGCAGCGGTCGGCGATAGCCTGGGTCTCGGTCAGCAGGTCGCCAGGGTACAGCTCGCCAAGCTCGGTCAAGGTGCGCAAGTGGCGCTCGCCATTGGGGTACAGGTAGCGACCGGCCTCGGTCAGGGTGCAATGCTGGCGAATCGCGGTCATGCAGTCCTGCAAGGCGCGGCGGCCACGGACATGCATGTGCACATCGCCGCACGCCACTGCGCGAATCCCCACCTGGCCCGCCAGGATGTTCAGTTGCTGCAGACGCCGGGCATCGTCGCATCCTCGATGCAGGTGCACCGCCAGCCACAGGCGCTCGCCGAACAGCGACTTCAGCCATAAGCCATTGGCCGGGGTATCGTCAGGCTCGGCAATCCACAGTGCCAGCAGACCCTGGCAATGGGCTTGCATGTCCTCGGGGAGCAATTGGTAAGTGCCTTTTTCCGCCCGGCGTCGCGCCCGGGTGATCAGGGTGCAGAGGTTCTGGTAGCCCTCGAGGTTTTCGACCAGCAGTACCAGCTTGGCACCCTCATGAAGCTGTACCTCACTCCCGACGATAAGCTGCATCTCCTGTTGCTGGGCCGCCTGCCAGGCGCGGACGATGCCGGCCAAGGTACATTCGTCGGTGATGGCCAGGGCCTTGTAACCCAAAGCCTTGGCCCGCTTGAACAGCTCGTCGGCACTGGAAGCTCCGCGCTGGAAGCTGAAGTTCGACAGGCAGTGCAGCTCGGCGTAATCCAGCAGGCTCATGCGAACCACCCTTGCAGCCATAATTGCCCAGGTTTGCTCAGGTCGTCATAGGCCCACCCCCGCAACCCGTCACGGGTCTCGATGCGGTAGTAGTCACGGCGCACGTCACCACCGTCCCACCAGCCCGACTCGATACGCTCGGCCTGTCCCAACCGGCGCAAGCCAGCTTCGCTCAGAGGCTGGGGTTCAGGCAGCAGCCAGCCCGGCCGGCTGCCGGGCGCGACCGGCAATAGGCCCAAGGCCCCTTGCTCCACCGGCAGCCAAGCACATTCGGGGCGGTGATCGGCTTCGGCGCTCAGCGCCTTGACCGCCTCATCGCCCAGGCGCGCACGCAGGCGTTCACGCAGTTGTTCCCAGGGTTGGGCCTGTTGTGCCCGCGGGTCGAACAGCACCTGATGCTGGGGCACGAAAGGTGGCAAGTCCTCGGCCAGCAAGCGCAGATTGCGCACCGGCGCAGGGATGCGCAGCGCCTCCAGGCGCCCACGGGCCAGCTCGAACAGCCTGGCGGCATCGCGCTCGGCGGCCAGCAGGCCGACCTTGAGTTCGGTGGCCGGCCCTTGGGCATGCTCCAGATACAGACTGAAGCGCTGTACCCCGCAGTCCCGCCCCGCGAGAAAGACTGCCAGGTCGCTCAGCAGGCGGCGCAGGGGAAACAACAGCGCCTGGTGCGATTCGACATCGAAGTTCAGCTCCAGCCGCTCCTCGAAGCGCTCCGCCGGTTGGTGGAAGGCCAGGCCCAGACTGCGCAGGCCGAGCAACTGGTCCAAGTGCACCTGCACCTGAGCAGCAAAGCGCCGGGCCAGGGCATCGCGTGGCAGGGCCAGGACTTCACCGAGTCGGCGCAGCCCCATGCGGGCAAACGCCGTTGCCGCCTCTGGGGGTAGGCCAACCTTGTGGACAGGCATGCATGCCAGCGCAGTTCGGGTGACCTCGATCGTTGTCACCGCCAGACCGTCATGGCCATTGGCGAGCATGCGCGCCGCCACCGGGTTGGTGGCCAGGACGATACGGTGGCGTAACCCCAGTGCATCCAGCTCTTGGCGCAATCGTGCCTGGAACACCGGCCAAGGCCCGAACAGCCCGAGGCTGGAGCCGACCTCCAGAAGCAAAGCCCGTGGATAGTGCCGACTGACCTGCGCGCTGAAGCGATAGGCCCAGGCGGCAAGCAACTGCTGGAGCTGCTCGATGCGCGCAGGGTCGGTCTCCACGCATGTGAAGCCGTCAGCCAGGGCACGGGCAGCTGTGAGGGTCTGCCCGGCTCGCAGGCCCAATGCCGCAGCCGCCGTATTGACCGACTGCAACACCCGCCGCTGCTGCGGCCCACCGATCAACACCAGGGGTGCATCAGGGTTGTCGCGCTCACGCAGAACGCTGTCCAGCGCCAGTTGCGGAAAAACGATACAGGCCCAAAGCATGCTGCATCAGCTCCGCACCGGGCAGGCGATAGGCGCTGCCGGCGGCAAGCCGCCACGGCATTTGAGTACCCGCCATTGAGCAGGCTGGGTGTCGATGGCGATGCGCAAGGCCGCTGGCGAAGGATTGTGCGAAGCCTGCTGCGGGCGACAGACGAACGCCAAGGCCTGACCCGTTTCGGCGGCCACCTGCAAACGCCGCAGAGCACGGTCATCGGCACGCCCGGGCCAGCACAGCACGGCCGCGCAACTGCCAGACCGCAGGCACTGCTCGGCAGCCCACAAGGCCTCGGCCGGCGGCGCCTCGACGTGGGCCAACCAGCGCAGATCGACCCCAGCGGCCTGCCAGGCCGGCGCATAGGGAATGAACGGTGGCGCCACCAGCACCACCCGACCGCCTTCACCGCTCAGGCGCGCCAGGCTTGGCCAGAGTAACTGCAGCTCACCACAACCGGGGCTGGCCAGCAGCAGTTCCGTAAGGGCGGCAGCCGGCCAGCCGCCTTCGGGCAGCCGATCGTCAAGCGAGGCATGACCGGTGGGCTGCAGCCCCTGAGGCCGTGCCTGGACCTGGCGCCCGCGCCATATCCTGCGCTGGTCGAGCAGGTGATCGAGGTCGACTACCGCGCCCATCAGTCACGCCTCAGCAGGCCACAGAACACACCCTCGATGACAAAATCCCGGCCCGGCGCCACGTCGATGGGCGCATAGGCAGGATTGCGCGGCAACAGGCGGTAGCCACCGGGGATGCGCTGCAGGCGCTTGATGGTCACCTCGCCATCCAGGCGGGCGACCACGATCTGACCATCGCGAGCCTCGCCCTGCTGGCGGATACCGACCAGGTCACCATCGAAGATACCGTCGTCGATCATCGAATCACCACGCACCTTGAGCAGGTAATCAGGGGTGCGACGGAACAGGCTGGGGTCGAGCAGCAATTGCTCGTGGATGTCCAGGTCTGGACCAATCGGTGCGCCCGCCGCCACCTGGCCGAGTACCGGAATCTCGAGGATCTCGGGCCGACGCAGCGGCTCGGCCAGGCGGATGCCGCGTGCCTGGTTGGGGGTCACGTCGATGAAACCGGCCTGGCTCAGGGCGGTGATGTGCTTGCGCGCCACGCTGCGCGAGGCAAAACCGAAGCGCTGGGCGATATCGGCCAGGCTCGGGGGCTGGCCGTGATCGGCGATGCGCTCGCGGATGAATTCGAGAATGGCGCGGCGTTTGGGGGTCATGTTTTCCATGGAGTACATTTGTACTCTTTTCGACGTACAGTGAACAGCCCCCTTCGTCGTCGGGTTGGCTATCATGGCCGAGATTGACGTTTCCCGTTCTGGATACCCGATGCTGACCGCCCTGCTGCTCGACCTCGACGGAACCTCACCGATACCGACACCCTGCATTTGCAGGCCTTCCGCCAGTTGCTGCGCGAGCACGACGGCCGGGAACTGAGCCAGGCGCAGTTCGATGCCCACATCAGCGGACGAGCCAATGGTGAACTGTTCGCCGAGCTTTTCCCCCTGAGCAGCCAGGCCCTGGCCTTCGAGGATTCACTGCCAGGCGTGAAAGCCGCCAGCGATGCTGGCATCTTCACCGTGGGTATCGCCACCACCCAGACCACCGAGCGGTTGCTGGCTGCAGGAGCGCGATGGGTGATCGAGGAAACGACTCACGGTTGTGGGCGTTGATAGACGAGATGGCCGGTTAGTCGATTAACCGGCAAGCCATCGAGCCGTTCGTCGTGAGGAGGCAAGTCGTTGTCGAATCCCACAACCACCATTCGACCATTCGCTGAATCCCTCACGTGGAGCCAGCGTCATGAGCAATTCAGATATCAAGCACGAGGTGGTCACCCGAAGCGAATGGCTCGCGGCCAGGCGCCAGCTATGGCTGCATGAAAAAGCCCTCACCCACCAGCGTGACGAAGTGGCCGCGGCCAGGCGGGCTTTGCCGTGGGTCAGGGTCGAACGGACTTATCGCTTCCAGGGGCCCGATGGCGAACTGGGGCTGGCGGATCTGTTTGCAGGGCGCAGCCAACTGCTGGTCTATCACTTCATGTTCGCCGAAGGTTGGAGCGAAGGCTGCCCGGGGTGCTCGTTCCTGGCCGACCATTTCGATGGAGCCAACTTGCACCTGGCACATCATGACGTTTCGCTGGTCGCGGTGTCGCGGGCGCCTTATGAGCAGTTTCAGGGTTTTCGGCGGCGGATGGGGTGGCGGTTTCCCTGGTTCTCGTCACATGGAGGCAGCTTCAACGAGGACTTTGGGGTGAGTGTCGCTACGGATGGGTCTGGGCAGTACAACTACGAGGCCTATGCGGGGAGTGAGCCGGAGTTGCCCGGGCTGAGTGCGTTCTATCGGGATGGGAATGGGGAGGTCTATCACACCTATTCTACGTATGCTCGGGGATTGGACATTTTGGTGGGGGCTTACAGTTTTCTCGATATTGCGCCGTTGGGGAGGAATGAGGGGGGGACGATGGATTGGGTGCGGCATCATGATCGGTATGAGGGGGGGAACGGGCTGGGCATTGTTGTCATGAGTGAGGGCTTGGGCTTTCAGGTTGTGTGTATATCCGGTGTTGGGCCTTTACGGCGACCGGCGTTTTTCAAGGTAGTTGTCGCGTCAACCATCCAGCTATGCAGCTTGCTTCTCGTGCTGTTGATCCCGATCAGGGTTCAACAGCACCGTCCCAATTGGCTCCCAGTTACGGGTGCGTCCTGACCATCGCTCTGGATTCCTGCATCGAGCCTGCTCATACAGCTCATGGCGCAGGGCAAGGATTTGCCTATCCTGACCACGATGACGCTCTGCCGGTGTGACGAAGCGGATCCGGCTGTGCCGGTGTTCGTGGTTGTACCAACGGATAAAATCACGCACCCAACATCTTGCAGCATCCAGGGTCTCGAAACCCTTGGCCGGCCATTGCGGACAGTACTTCAGCGTTCTAAAAAGAGCCTCCGAATACGGATTGTCATTGCTGACACGCGGCCTGCCCCTCGATGGCGTAATGCCTAACTCATACATCTTGCTCAGCAAAGTGGTCGACTTCATTGGCGCGCCGTTGTCCGAGTGCAGTACCAAGGGCTCTCTCAGGCATTGTTCGCTGATCACGCTCCTTTGCAGCAACACTGCGGCCTTGGCGCCGTCCTCATCCTCATGCACCTCCCAGCCGACGCTCTTGCGGCTGTAAATATCCTCGATCAGGTACAGGTAGTAGTACTTTCCACGCACCGAAGACGGCAGGTACGTGATATCCCACGACCACACACGATTCGGCGCATGAGCCGCATGCGTTGTTGGCTCGGCATTACGTCCAGGGCGCTGAGCGCGTCCTCGGTGCTGCCTCTGCCCGGCAGCTCGAAGCACACGATAGAACGTTGACTCCGAGCCTACGTAGATCTGCCTATCGGCCAGCCTCGGCACGATCTGGCTGGGTGGCAAGTGAGCATATTCGGCGCTGTTGCACAGGTTGAGAATTACTTTCCGTTCATGCTCGTCCAGCGCATTGGCCGGGGCTGCACGAGCGGTGGTAGTGCGAGCATCCGCCAGTATTTCCTGGGTTTCAGTCCAGCGCTGCAACGTTCTGAGCGTCAATCCAACTTCTTGGCACGCCACCGATTTTCGAGCGCCGGCATTGATCGCTTCTGTCAGCCACGCCACTAGCAGTTGCCGTTCCGGCAGAGCGGTCAATTGTCCTCGTCGTCTACTCCCCAGTAGTCGTTGAGCTTTTTTCGCAGCACCAGTAACGCGGCTGTTTCAGCCAGCGCCTTATCCTTGCGGCGCAGTTCGCGCTCAAGCTGCTTGATGCGTTTCTGATCTTGGCGGGCCTGCTCCCGATCGACCTTGGGCTGCGCTTTTTGAGAGGCCATCCCACTCAGGAAGGCTTGCCGCCAGGCAGCAATCTGCTCGGGATATAAGCCTTTGCGGCGGCAGTATTCACCCAGTTCAATCTCGGACAAGCTGGCACATTCGGCGACAGCCGCGAATTTCATTTCTGCCGACCAACTCTCGGTCGGGTGTTTGGGATCGGTCACCACCACACATCCTTCGGCACTGGCTCGTTTGCGCCAGGTATACAGCGACATTTCAGTAACGCCCTCGCGCCTGGCGACTTCGGCCATCGTCAGGTTGAGTGGAGGGCCCAGCATCTTGAGCAGTTCGGTTTTGCGCTCAGAGGAATAGTACGGCACAACGGCTCTCTTGCCGCCCCCGGGGTATGGTTTCAGGTAAGTCTGGTGAGGCGACAACTATCCTGACACCGGGGGCGACCTACTTTGCTCTTGGGCAAAAGTAGGCAAAAACCACAGGCTCCCACATACGGCCCGGCGCTTCGCACCGGGGTCCCTCGCTGCGGTCGCGATTGGTGGTGTCTGAACCATCTCGCATCAAAGGCAACGGCAACGGCAACGGCAACGGCAACGGCAACGGCAACGGCAAACAAGCTAATTATTTGTTGGCAGTTCCGGCCTATTCGCGGGTAAACCCACAGGCTCACCGCTGTCCTTGAGAACGGCGCTGTACCTGTGGGGTTTACCCGCGAATGGGCCAAAAAGCTCACCATAAAACCACTGAATGAAACAACGCCAGCCCAGGCACCGCCTGTAACTTGCGCCCCATCAGCAGGCCGAGTGGAGGTGTCTGGAGGGGCAGGCGCGCAGCGCCCTTCGGCGATCGCCGAAGTCGCGATATGGAGGCTGGCGCAGCCAGCCGGAGGCCGCGAGGCCCCGTAAGGCAATGAAGAGGGAACCCCGCCACGGGCGGGGCGTATGCGGGGGCGCAGCGGCTTTGGTTACTTTGGCCAAGACCAAAGTGACCCGCCGTAAAGGCGGAAAGGTGACTAACCGTCGACAAATCAAAGGGATAAGCCCACAACCTCAAAACCAACCAACAACCAACGCCAAATCAAATCTCATGCGCCGCGAGCAACTCCATGAGCACCTCAGCCAACGCCCGCACCATCCCATCCGCTGTCGGACGATGCACCACCACGATCTCGTAGCTATCCACCTCAGGCAGCCCCTGCTCCCCCCCCAACACCCGATGCTCCCCCGTCGCAGCCCGTGGCGGTAGCAGACTGACCCCCATGCCATCGGCCACCGCCGCCTGTATCCCGCTCAAGCTGGAACTGGTGAAACTGATACGCCAACGCCGCCCCATCCCCTCGATCGCGGTAATCATGTCTTCGCGATACAACCCCCGCGGCGGAAAGGTCACCAGTGGGATCGGGTCGAGCTCGAAGGCCGGTGTCCGGGCGCTGTCGATCCACTGCAGTCGTTCAGGCCAACATGCCACCCCCTCTCTCGCATTACGCCGCTGCTTGAGCAATACCAGGTCCAGCTCGCCATTGTCATAGGCCTGGCTGAGATCCCGGCACAACCCGCTGGTGACTTCCAGCTTGACCTGCGGATGGCGCCGGCTGAATGCCGACAAAGCATTGGTGGTGCGCCCGCCGACGAAGTCCTCAGGCACCCCCAGGCGTACCGTCACGCCAACCATCGCCCCGGCCAGGGCCTCGAGCATCTGATCGTTCAGCGCCAGCATGTGCCGGGCATAGCCCAGCAACGTCTGTCCCGCGTCGGTCGGCAGCACGTCGCGGTTGCCGCGCACCAGCAGGCGATGCCCCACCATGTCCTCCAGCCGGCGTACCTTCTGGCTGATGGTCGACTGGGTGGAATGCAAGCGCGTCGCCGCCGTGGTGAAACTGCCGCAATCGGCCACCACGACAATGGCACGCAGCAGGTCGAGATCGAACAGGGCCCTATTCGGTTTAACGCTGATAGACATCGGTGTATTCAACTTCTGAATGACAGACCCGACTTCTAGCACGCCCACTCACAACCGGCAACCGCACACGCAGCCGTGCGTCAGTCGCCCAGCGCCACCCCTTCGCGCCGTGGGTCGGCGCCCGCCGACCAGCCGTCTGCGGTGCGCTGGATGATCTGCATTCCGCTGGTCATCGTCATCGGCGTCACCTCATGGCCGCGGGCTTGAAGCGCCTGTACCAAGGCGGGGCTGGCTAACCCGGCTTCCACTTCGGTGCCAAAGTTGCGACTGCCGAAGTTGGGCAGGTTGATGGCCGCCTGGGGATCGAGCTTCCAGTCCAGCAGGCCAATCAATGCCTTGTTCACATAGCCGATGATCTGCGAGCCTCCGGGTGACCCAAGGCTGGCCAGCAGTTCACCGGACTCACGCGTGAACACCAGTGTCGGCGACATCGAGGACAGCGGTCGCTTGCCGGGGGCGACAGCGTTGGCGACTGGCTTGCCGTCTGTGCTGGGCGCGAACGAGAAGTCGGTCAGGTGATTGTTCAGCAGAAAACCTTTGACGAACAGGTGCGAGCCAAAGGCGGCCTCCACCGAAGTGGTCATGGCAATCGCACCGCCCAGATCGTCGACGGCAGAGACATGGGAGGTGGCGATGCGCAAAGGGGAACGATCTGGCGAGAGCGCTAAATGGGTACCCGGCGGCGTGCCCGCCTCGGCGCGCTTCATGCTGATCGGGCCAATCAGTCGCGCGCGACTTGCCAGGTACGCCTTGTTGGTCAGCCCCTGGAGATTCACCGGTACATAATCGCTGTCAGCCAGGTACTGGGCACGATCGGCGTAGGCCAGGCGCTCGGCCTCGGCGATCAGATGAACCGCCATCGGTGCAGGCTCCAGACCGGCCACAGACGACACCTGCCTCGGAGCCATGCTGGCCAGGTCCAGCGACGGCGTGGCCGACTGCAGGGCTTCGAGGATGCCCAGGGTCTGCAATACCGCGACGCCACCGGAGGATGGCGGAGGCATGCCACAAATGCGCCAGGTCTTGTAAGGCCCACAGACCGGCGTGCGCTCCTTGGCCTGGTAGCGGCGTAGGTCTTCGAGCGACAGCAGGCCGGGGTTGGCATGGCCGCGCACGGCCTCGACCATCGCCTCGGCAATGTCGCCTGTGTAGAAGGCATCGGGCCCCTGCGTAGCGATCAGCTCCAGGGTCTGTGCAAGCTCGGGGTTCTTCAGTGGCGTGCCGACCGCCAGGGGCTTGCCCTGGGCATCGAGAAAATAACGGGCCATGCCGGGCGAGCCTGCGACATAAGTGTCCGATGCCAACAGCGTGTGCAGTCGCTTGGACATCGGGAAGCCGTCGCGGGCCAAGGCGATCGCCGGGGCGAAAAGATCACGCCAGGGTAGTCGGCCATGCTGTTCATGGGCCAGTTTCAAGGCGCGCAACACGCCTGGTACGGCCACCGAGCGACCGCCGATCTGAGCGTCCCGAAAGGCCATGGGCGTGCCATCAGACTTGAGGAACAGGTTCGGCGTAACGCCCAAGGGCGCGGTTTCACGACCGTCGAAGGCCTGGACCTGGTGGCCATCCCAATAGAGGATGAACGCCCCTCCACCAATACCGCTGGACTGCGGTTCGACCAAGGTGAGCACCGCCTGCATGGCGATGGCAGCGTCGATGGCGCTGCCACCTGCGCGCAGCATCGAGCGCCCTGCCTCACTGGCAAAAGGGTTGGCTGCGGCGGCCATGTAGCGGCTGGCATGGGTCGGCAGCAACCCGACGCGATAGCCGGAGTCGAGTTCGGGCGGCAACGGCAGGGTCGCGGGCGCCTGCGCCGCTCGCTCGCCCCAACCACAACTGGTCAAGGTCACCAGGCAACACAGCGCCGTGACGCGAGCCACAACGGGTAAAGGCCTTTTCAAGAAGGACATCCTGTAATTTGAAAGTAGGCGCATGACGCCAAAAACAGCGATTTTAGCCAAACCTACGGGAAAGTCCGAAAAACAGGGGTGCATCCAGAAATGCACTGATGGTCATGCGGAGAATTAACTTCAAGCATTGGCAGGTATTTCCTAGGCTTAAGCCCGGTCATTCTGGAGCCCTCACCATGCGCTTGCCGTTCGCCGCCCTTTTCGCCTTGTTCATCAGCGTTGTCGCCCACGCCGAGACCACTGCCATGGATACCCAACTGCTCGACGCCGCCCAGCGTGGCGATGCCCTCGCCATACGTCGTCTGCTCGATGAAGGCGCCACCGTCGATGCACGGGATTCCCAGCGCCGCACCGCGTTGCTGGTGGCCACCCATGGCAATCAGGTCGCAGCGTCCAAGGTGCTGATCGAAGCAGGCGCCGACGTCAACGCCAAGGACGACATCCAGGACAGCCCTTACCTGTACGCCGGCGCTCGTGGTCTGAACGAGATCCTGCGCCTGACCCTGGATCATGGCGCCGATCTCAAGAGCACCAACCGCTATGGCGGCACCGCGCTGATCCCTGCCGCCGAACGCGGCCATGTACAGACCGTGCAGATGCTGATCGACGCAGGCGTCGACGTGAACCACCTCAACCGCCTGCACTGGACCGCGCTGCTGGAGGCGGTGATTCTTGGCGATGGTGGCTCGCGCCATGTGGACATCGTCCGCCGGTTGCTCGCGGCCGGAGCAGACCCGACGATTGCCGACAAGGACGGCGTGACGGCACTGGAGCATGCGCAGCAGCGGGGATATCGGGAGATGGTGACGTTGTTGGAGAAATGAGGGTGTGTGTCTCCCAGTGAATGGCCGACCGCCCTACTCCACCGCCTCGAACGGCAACCCCACATAATTCTCGGCAATGTTCACCAACCCGGCCGGCGAGCTGAGGAAATACTCACGGTCGGCCTCCTGCATCTTGCGGTCCCAGTCATCGTGGTGCTCGCCAAAGTCATGCAGCAACTGGGTCATGAACCAACTGAACCGCTCGCCCTTCCACACCCGGCGCAAGGCCAGAGGCGAATACTGGGCCAGCAGATCGTTACGCCCCTCGCGGTAAACCTTGACCAGGATCCGGTACAGGTAATTGACATCCGATGCCGCCAGGTTCAGCCCCTTGGCTCCCGTGGGTGGGACGATGTGCGCGGCATCACCGACCAGGAACAGCCGGCCATATTGCATGGGCTCAACCACCTGGCTGCGCAGCGGCGCGATGCTTTTTTCCAGCGCCGCCCCGGTGACCAGTCGCGCGGCCACATCTTCTGGCAGCCGTGCCTTGAGCTCATCCCAGAAACGCTGGTCGCTCCAATCCTCCACCCGCTCTTGCAGCGGCACCTGCAGGTAATAGCGGCTGCGGGAATGGGAGCGCTGGCTGCACAGCACGAAGCCACGCTCATGATGGGCGTAGATCAGCTCGTGGTTGACCGGTGGCGTATCGGCCAAAAGGCCCAGCCAGCCGAACGGATAAACCCGTTCGTATTGCTTGAGCACACCTGCGGGGATGCTCTGGCGTGACACGCCATGGAAACCATCGCATCCGGCAATGTAGTCGCACTCCAGATGCTGGCGTTGCCCGTCCTTCTCGAAGGTGACAGAGGGCTGTGAGGTATCCAGCCCATGCACCTGAACATCACTGGCCGAGTAGATGATCGGCGCGCCACTGGCCTGGCGGGCCTGCATGAGGTCGCGGGTGACTTCGGTCTGGCCGTAGACCATGACTGTCTTGCCGCCGGTGAGGGCCTTGAGGTCCAGGCGTTGGCGACGACCGCCGACCAGCAGCTCGACGCCCTCGTGCACAAGTCCTTCACGGTCCATGCGTTCGGCGACACCCGCTTCGCGCAATAGATCGACCGTACCCTGCTCGAGCACGCCAGCGCGGATACGACCGAGCACATAGTCGGGCGTCTGGCGTTCGAGGATCACGGTGTCGATACCGGCCTTGTGCAGCAACTGGCCAAGCAGCAGGCCGGACGGACCGGCCCCGATGATTGCAACCTGAGTCTTCATTGTTGTTGTCTCTTGGTATCGATGCCGGTGCGTGCAACCTGCCCCCGGGCATCTGCTGATTTGGGTATGCACCTGCATTTTTACTGGCCGAAGCCTGGCAAAAAGTGTGAAATCCCATGCAATACCTGCACTTTTGAAAATTTCGTTCGATTAACGGACAGACATTGCCATGACCACCACACTTCCCGGGGTGCCCCTGTTCCAGCTCTACGGCGAGAATCAGGCCTGGCCCGGTACCGACTTGCTGCATTGCGAGTCGATCCCCGCGCGCAGCCGCTTGCACCACTGGGAAATCAAACCCCATCGCCATGCCGAGCTGTTCCAACTGCTCTATGTGCAGCGGGGCCAGGCGCAGGTACAGATAGAAGGCCAGCGCAGCGAAATCCGCGAAGCGGCCATCCAGGTGGTCCCACCGCTGACCGTGCATGGGTTCCGGTTCAGCGCCGACATCCAGGGGCATGTGCTGACCTTCGGCACCGCCTTGGTGGCGGACCTTGAGCAACGCCTGGGCGCGCCACTGTCGGTGCTGATGTCAGTGGGCTGCTACCCGCTGGGCAAGGACCGCATTCGTTTGCACAGCCTGATCGATACCTTGCAGCAGGAATATCAGGACCACGCGCCAGGGCGAGCGGCCATGCTGCAGGCGCTGCTCACCGCGCTGATGGTGTGGATCAGCCGCCGCCAGCAGATGGGCCAGGCCCCGCGCACCCGAGATGAACGCGACCGGCAACTGCTCAGCCGCTACCTGCGCCTGGTGGAGGCCCATTACCGCGATCACCTGTCGGTTGAAGATTTCGCGGCGAAGCTGGGCATCTCCAGCCTGCGGCTCAACCAACTGTGTAGGGATCTGGCCGGGCAGACCGCTCTGCAGGTCATCCATCAGCGCCTATTGTTGGAGGCCCGGCGCAACCTGGTGTACACGCGCATGAGCATCGGCCAGTTGTCTGACCGATTGGGCTTCACCGACCCGACCTACTTCGCGCGGTTCTTCAAGCGCCTGTCCGGCCAGACACCAAATGGCTTCCGGCGATCAGCCCAATCCCATGAGTCGTCAGCACCTGCTTGACGTTTACGTCAAGCAGCCTTTAGGTTAGCGCTATCACCTCTTCCGAGCCCAAGCATGAGCAGCCAGACCTACAGCATCTCCGACCTGTCCCGCGAGCTGGACATCACCACCCGCGCGATTCGCTTCTACGAGGAGCAGGGCCTGCTGAGCCCTGAGCGTCGAGGCCTGGAGCGTATCTATTCAGCACGGGACAAGGTCACCTTGAAGCTGATCTTGCGTGGCAAGCGCATCGGTTTCTCCCTGGCCGAATGCCGCGAACTGATCGAGCTGTACGACCCCAGCGGCGGCAACCTCAAGCAGCTCAACAGCATGCTGGGCAAGATCGCCGAGCGCCGCGCCCAGTTGGAACAGCAGATGCTCGATATCCAGCAGATGCACCTGGAGCTGGACACCGCCCAGGAGCGCTGCGAGCAGGCCTTGGCCGCCACCCTCTATCAGCACAATCACAACAACCGTTGACCGGACACAGGAACCCCGCCATGTCATTGCCCGAGAAAGTCCGCCTGGTCGAAGTCGGCCCACGCGACGGCCTGCAGAACGAAGCCCAGCCCATCAGCGTCGCCGACAAAGTGCGCCTGGTGGACGAGCTCACCGAGGCCGGGTTGTCCTATATCGAGGTGGGCAGCTTCGTCTCGCCCAAATGGGTACCGCAGATGGCCGGCTCGGCCGAGGTGTTCGCCGCCATCCAGCAACGCCCGGGGGTGACTTACGCAGCCCTGGCGCCCAACCTGCGCGGCTTCGAAGACGCCCTGGCGGCCGGGGTAAAAGAGGTGGCGGTGTTCGCCGCAGCCTCGGAGGCGTTCTCCCAGCGAAACATCAACTGCTCGATCAGCGAGAGCCTCGCGCGCTTCGAGCCGATCATGGAAGCGGCGCGCAGCCATGGCGTGCGCGTACGCGGTTATGTGTCGTGCGTGCTGGGCTGCCCTTACGAAGGCAAGGTCAGCGCCGAACAGGTCGCGCCGGTGGCCCGGGCCCTGCATGACATGGGCTGCTATGAAGTCTCGCTGGGCGACACTATCGGTACCGGTACCGCTGGCGAAACACGCCGGCTGTTCGAAGTGGTCTCGGCCCACGTGCCACGCGAGCAACTGGCCGGGCATTTCCATGACACCTATGGCCAGGCCCTGGCCAATGTCTATGCCAGCCTGCTCGAGGGCATCCAAGTCTTCGACAGCTCCGTGGCGGGATTGGGCGGCTGCCCCTATGCCAAGGGCGCGACCGGCAACGTCGCCACCGAGGACGTGGTGTACCTGATGCAAGGCTTGGGTATTGATACCGGGATCGATCTTGAGCGTTTGATCGCCGCGGGCCAGCGTATCAGCTCGGTACTGGGGCGCGTCACTGGGTCGCGGGTAGCACGGGCGCGTAGCGCCCAGTGAGTCACACGGGTGTCACACTTGTGTGGGTGAGTGTTACCTCACCCACGTTTGCCAGCAAAAAATCGGGTAACAGGGAAACAAATCGGCAGATTTTCAGGTGACCGGGTTTTCGCGGATTTACACAAGCCATTGATTTTAAAGGATTTTCAAAAGTTGGCACGGCATCTGCTTTATCTCTGGCATAACAAGAACAAAAACGTGACACCCAATAAAAACAACAGGTAACGGCTCTGACATAACAAGAACAACACGGCAGAGGCGTAGCAAGCAGATTTTTTTGGAGTAGGCATGCTTTTCAGAGGGTTCGCCCTCGCGGTCTGACACAGAACAATAAAACTACCTGCAAGGTAGCGGCAGTCAGCATCGGATCAGCAATGATGAAAGCAGGTCAGCGCTCAAAAAAATACGTTTGCTCTTGTGCCCCGAATGGGGGCCACCCGCGGTACAGAGACAACGGCTGACAAAAACAACAACACGCCAGTCTCCAATAATAAAAAAAGAGCAGGCAACAACGCTTTGAGGGGAGCTTCGGCTCCCCTCAGTGCTTCCTGTCCCCCTCCTCCTCCTGCTTCCCCTCATCCTCACCTTCGAGTTTTTCCACCAGCAACGGCATGCTGCCCAGCACCAGCAGCGCCAGCACCGTGCTGATCACAGCCGTGGCCTCGCGCCCCACGCCGGCAGCCGTACCGATGGCAGCAGTCATCCACAGTCCGGCAGCGGTGGTCAGGCCTTTCACATGACTGGTCTCCTGACCGTTCCCCTTGAGAATCGTCCCGGCGCCCAGAAAACCGATACCTGCGACGATCCCTTGGATTACCCGGCTAAGCGCTTGCTCGTCGGCGCCAGCCATGCTCGGCGCCAGGACGAACAGCGCCGCCCCCAGGCAGACCAGCATGTGCGTGCGCACACCGGCGGACTTGCCCTTGTGTTCGCGCTCGAAACCCAGCACAGCCCCCAGCACCGCGGCCATCAACAACCGCACCAGGATCTGCGTGACCTCGCGCAGGTCGGCAATGTCGGCGAACTCGGCTTGTATGGCCAGCCATACCGTGTGCCACCAGGGTTGCATGTCAGACCTCCGGGTCGTGTGCGTGCTGGTCGGACTCGACGCCGCGCCCACAGGAGCAGCGCTCAAACCTTTAAAGGGATGGACCGTTGGGCTTGCCGGGAGTGCCACTGAATCCGCTGAGCGCAGCGATGCAGCAACCGCTCGTTTGCCGCGGTCACAACTGATGACCGCCAACCACGAGGACATCGCCATGCCCGTTGAAATCGACGAAAGCACCCGCCGCTGCACCTTGATCGGCGAAGACCTGCGCCTTGAGGCCGAAGGGCCGGATATCGAGATCGTCACCGACGAACACTTGCGCATGTCCGTGGCCCTGCTCGCCAACCAGCGCGTGCCGATCACCGAAGCCGAGGCCGACGCGCTCACCGTGGCCGGCGCGGTGGATAGCCGCAGGCATCTGAAGGCAAGTACGCCAGGCTCCGTAATCTAAGGCCTGCGCGGTACCCCACGGTCATCTGATACGGTTTTTATCGTGCTACCTGAGTCTGTGCTGAAAACAGATCGCACCCCATAGTGAAGGGGCCTGATCGAGACTCAAGAGCACAAGCCATGAGCGATAGAATCCCGTACCGCGTGATTGATGTTGCCGTACCCGCAAGCCCGCGCAAAAGCCTGGGCGACACCGGCATCCACACCCGCAGCTTCACCGGCCTGTACCGCAACCTGCGTATTGGCTTTGCCGGTGCGCTGTTCGTATTGTTCTTCGGCACGGCCTGGTTGGACTGGAACGGTCGCCAGGCCGTGCTGTGGGATCTTGCTGAAAGCAAATTCCATATTTTCGGTGCCACCTTCTGGCCCCAGGACTTCATCCTGCTCTCGGCGCTGCTGATCATCTGCGCCTTCGGCCTGTTTGCCATCACGGTGTTCGCAGGCCGCGTCTGGTGCGGCTACAGCTGCCCGCAAAGCGTATGGACCTGGCTGTTCATGTGGTGCGAGAAAGTCAGCGAGGGTGACCGTAACCAGCGCATCAAGCTGTCCGCAGCGCCCTGGAGCGTCGAGAAAGTTGCGCGTCGTACCCTCAAGCACAGCCTGTGGCTCGCCATCGGCGTGCTCACCGGGCTGACCTTCGTGGGTTATTTCACGCCTATCCGCCCGCTCGCCGAAGCGCTCTTCACCCTGCAGCTGGGCGGTGTGGCGCTGTTCTGGGTAGTGTTCTTCACCGCCGCTACCTACCTCAACGCTGGCTGGCTGCGCGAAGCGGTGTGCATGCACATGTGCCCCTACGCGCGTTTTCAGAGCGTGATGTTCGACAAGGACACTCTGGCGGTGGCCTACGATCCCCGTCGTGGCGAGACCCGTGGTCCACGCAAGAAAGGCAGCGACCCACGCGCGCACAGCTTGGGCGATTGCATCGACTGCACCCTGTGCGTACAGGTGTGCCCCACCGGCATAGACATCCGTGACGGGCTGCAAATGGCCTGCATCGGCTGCGCCGCCTGCATCGATGCCTGCAACAACGTGATGGACAAAATGGGCTACGCCCGCGGCCTGATCGGCTACAAGTCCGAACACACCCTGCAAGGCGGCAAGACCCACTGGTTGCGCCCACGACTGCTGGGCTACGCCAGCGCCCTGGTGCTGATGATCGGCGCCCTGGCGGTGGCCCTGAACCTGCGCCCGATGGTGTCGCTGGATGTGATCAAGGACCGTGGCCTGTTCCGCGAGAACGCCCAAGGACAGATCGAGAACATCTATCTGCTCAAGGTCATCAACAAGACCCAGCAGCCCCAACACTACGAACTGCGTCTGGTGGACGCCGAGGGCCTCGCACTGCACGGCAAGACCGCCTTCGTCATTCCCGCCGGGGAGATGAGCGAACTGCCGGTGTCCGTGGCCTTGCTGGCCGACCGCCCGACCAGCAGCGCCCAGCAGATCACCTTCGAAGTCCGCGACAGCGATGAACCGGCGATCTACAACCGCGCCGACAGCCGCTTCGTCGCCCCTCTGAACCGTTGATCCCTTACACTGACTTGTCACCCTGACTGCCGAGCCACGATGAAACGCTACGAACGATTCGCCGACGACATTGCCGAACTGATCCGCTCTGGCGTGCTCGGGCCCGGCCAACGTGTACCTTCGGTGCGCTACGCCAGCCAGACCCACGGCGTCAGCCCGTCCACGGTATTCCAGGCCTACTACCTGCTCGAGCGTCGCGGGCTGATCCGCGCCCGACCGCGCTCGGGCTACTTCGTCAACGCCCACGCGCCTCGCCCGTTCAGCGAGCCCCAGGCCTTGGCGCCTGTCAGCGAGTCGACCCAGGTGGATGTCAGCGCCCTGGTGTTCTCCATCCTCGACTCAATCAAAGATCCCCACACCGTGCCGTTCGGCTCGGCCTTCCCCAGCCCGGAACTGTTCCCCTTGCAGCGCTTGTCGCGCTCGCTGGCCAGTGCCAGCCGATCCATGGATCCGCGCATGGTCGTCACCGACCTGTCGCCGGGCAACCCGCAGCTGCGCAGGCAGATCGCCCTGCGCTACATGGTCGGTGGGCTGATGCTGCCCATGGAGGAGCTGCTGATCACCAACGGCGCCCTGGAGGCCCTGAACCTCTGCCTGCAGGCAGTCACCGAGCCTGGCGATCTGGTCGCGATCGAAGCGCCGGCTTTCTATGCCTGCCTACAGGTGCTGGAACGCCTGAAGCTCAAGGCTGTGGAGATCCCAGTGCATCCGCGTGAAGGGATTGACCTGGGGGTACTGGCGCAGACCCTGGAGAAACACCCGGTCAAGGCCGTCTGGTGCATGACCAACTTCCAGAATCCGGTGGGCGCGAGCATGCCCGAGGCGAAGAAGCAGGAACTGGTCGAACTGTTGCGCCGTCACCAGGTGCCGCTGATCGAGGACGATGTCTACGCCGAGCTCTACTATTCCCAGCAAGCCCCAAAGCCGGCCAAGGCCTTCGACACCGACGGTCTGGTGATGCACTGTGGCTCCTTCGCCAAGAGCCTGGCACCGGGCTACCGCATTGGCTGGGTAGCGGCTGGGCGCTTTGCCCAGAAGATCGAGCGGCTCAAACTGATGACCTCGCTGTGCGCCTCGATGCCCGCTCAGGCCGCCATCGCCGACTATCTGCAACACGGCGGCTACGACCGCCACCTGCGCAAGCTGCGCTATGCCCTGGAAGGCCAGCAGTCGAGCATGCTGGCCGCCATCGCCCGGCACTTCCCGGCGCAGACCCGGGTCAGCCACCCCAGCGGGGGCTACTTCCTGTGGCTTGAACTGCCGGAACAGATGGACGCGCTCAAGTTGTTCCACATGGCCCTGGCCCAGGGCATCAGCATCGCCCCGGGGCCGATCTTCTCGCCGACACGGCGCTTTGGTAACTGCATCCGCCTGAACTACGGCAGCCCCTGGAACGAGGGTGCCGAGCAGGCCATGGAGACCTTGGGGCGGATCGTGAGGTCGTTCTGATTACCCAGCCATACAACGCACTCCAAGCGGGTTTACCTGCGAATCAGACTCCGCGGTAAATGGCACCGGCTTTTTGCCGGTGTTCGTGGGTAAACAGGAGCGGCCTCACATCGCGACAAGGACGTCTCCGGCTCGCTAACGCCCACCGCCAAGCTCAATGAAACTACCGGTCGAATAGGACGCCTTGTCCGACAGCAGCCACAAAATCGCCTCGGCCACTTCCTCTGGCCGTCCGCCCCGCCCCATGGGCAAGCCCGGTTCGAGTTTGGACACCCGGTCCGGGTCGCCACTCAATGCATGGAAACCCGTGTGGATGTAGCCTGGCCGCACGCCGTTGACCCGCACCCCCTCGCCCGCCACTTCCTTGGCCAGGCCCACAGTGAAGGTGTCCAGCGCGCCCTTGGAGGCGGCGTAGTCGACATACTCGTTCGGCGAGCCAAGCCGCGCCGCCACCGACGACACGTTGACGATCGCCCCACCCTGCCCGCCATGACGGCGTGCCATGCGCAGCAATGCATGCTTGGCGCATAGCATCGGGCCGACCACATTGGTCTTCATCACCTTGAGCAGGCGAAACTCGGACATCTCCTCCACCCGACTCTGCTGACCGATGGTGCCGGCGTTGTTGACCAGCGCGGTGACCGGGCCAAGCTCCTGGTCGACGCGATGAAACAGCTGCGCCACTTCATCCTCGACGCTGGCATCGGCCCGCACGGCGATGGCCGTGGCCCCCAACGCACGCACCTGGGCCAGCACCTGTTCGGCGGCCTGGTCGTCGGCATGGTAGTTGATACAGATGCGATAACCCTGCTGCGCCGCCAGCAACGCGGTGGCGGCGCCGATGCCACGGCTGGCACCGGTGATGACGATGACGTTCTCCATGAATCTGCCAATTGCCTGGAAATGAACGTTCGACAATAGAAGAAAAGCGCGTGGTTGTGAATGCCCGCATGAATGTCATGGGTTACGCGCTGCAGGGCCCTTTCGCAGGTAAACCCGCGCCCCCAGAAACCCGCCCTCGCGATCAATGTCCGGCCGACGCAGGCCCCGCCTTGGCAGTGAACGGCGGTCGTGCCAGCCATACCAGCAGGATCAACCCCGCGAACACCCAGGCCATCAGGGTGAAGTACTCCACCGTCGACATCATGTAGGCCTGGCCGTTGAGGATCCGCTCCAACTGCGCATAGCTCTGCGGGTTGGCCCCGCCCAACTGCTCCAGCATGTGCTGGGTGGAAGGGTCGTACTGACTGATGTGCTCGCTCAGGTAGGCGTGATGCTGGTCGGCGCGGCGGATCCAGATCCAGGTGGTGAGCGACGCGGCGAAACTGCCGCCGAGGGTGCGCAGGAAGGTCGCCAGCCCCGAGCCGTCGGCAATCTGGTGAGGCGGCAGGTCCGACAGCAGGATGCTCAGGGTCGGCATGAAGAACAAAGCCACGCCAATGCCCATGAACAGTTGCACCAGCGCCACATGCTGGAAGTCCACCTCGCTGGTGAACCCGGCGCGCATGTAGCAGCTGGCACCGATCGCCAAAAACGCCAGCCCCGCCAGCAAACGCAGGTCGACCCGGTGCGCATACTTGCCCACGAACGGCGAAAGGATCACCGGCAGCAAGCCGATCGGCGCCACCGCCAAGCCCGCCCAGGTCGCGGTGTAGCCCATCTGGGTCTGCAGCCATTGAGGCAGGATCAGGTTGATGCCAAAGAACCCCGCATAGCCGAGCACCATCACCAGGGTGCCGACGCGGAAGTTGCGGTGCACGAACAAGCGCAGGTTGACCACAGGATGACGGTCGGTGAGTTCCCAGATGATGAAGATCGCCAGGAATACCACCGAAATCAGGCTGCCGATGACGATGAACGAGGATTCGAACCAATCCAGGTCGTTGCCTTTGTCCAAGACCACCTGCAACGCGCCCACGCCGATGATCAGCGTCAGCAGGCCGATATAGTCCATCGGCTGCCGACTGGTGACCACCGGTCGCGTACGCATCTGCTGGCGCACCACGGCTGCGGCGAACAGGCCGATGGGCACATTGATGAAGAAGATCCAGGGCCAGCTGTAGCTGTCGGTTATCCAGCCGCCGAGGATCGGCCCGGCAATGGGCGCCACCACCGTGACCATGGCCAGCAAGGCCAGCGCCATTCCCCTTTTGGCGGGCGGGTACACGGCGATCAGCAAGGTCTGGGTCATCGGATACAACGGCCCGGCGACCACGCCCTGCAACACCCGGAAGGCCACCAGCTCCGGCATCGACTGGGCCACGCCACACAAGAACGAGGCCAGCACGAACAGCAAGGTGGCCCAGATGAACAGCTTCACCTCGCCAAAGCGCCGGCTCAGCCAGCCCGTCAGCGGCAAGGCGATGGCGTTGCTCACCGCGAACGAGGTGATCACCCAGGTGCCCTGCTCGTAGCTCACCCCCAGGTTGCCGGAGATGGTCGGCAGGGCCACGTTGGCAATGGTGGTGTCGAGCACCTGCATGAAAGTCGCCAGCGACAGGCCGATGGTGGTCAGCAGCAGGCTCGGCGGGGTGAATTGCGCGGGCGCGTCGTTGCTCATCGCTGGGCCGTCTTGCCGGTGGCGCTGTTCTCGTGGATCAGCCGGGCGATCAGGTTGTCGGCTTCGACCAGTTGGCGGTCATACACCTGGGTGGTGTAGCTGGCCTGCTGTGGCGGCTGCTGGGCCAGGGCCGGGCCGCTCTGGTCGTGCAGGTCGACCTCGACCACGGTGGACAGACCAATGCGCAACGGGTGGTCCTTGAGCTGTTCGGGGTTCAGATGGATACGCACCGGTACCCGCTGGACGATCTTGATCCAGTTGCCGGTGGCGTTCTGCGCCGGCAACAGGGCAAAGGCGCTGCCGGTACCGGCACCGAGGCTGTCGACGGTGCCACTGTACTTGACGTCGCTGCCATAGAGGTCGGCGGAGATCTCCACCGGTTGGCCGATGCGCATGTCGCGCAGCTGGGTTTCCTTGAAGTTGGCGTCGATCCACACCTGATCCAGCGGGATCACCGCCATGGTCGCCACACCCGGCTGCAGGCGCTGGCCCAACTGCACGGTGCGCTTGGCCACGTAGCCGGTGACCGGCGCCACCAAGGTGGTGCGGGCATTGTCGAGGTAGGCCTGGCGCAGATCGGCGGCGGCAGCCATGACCTCAGGGTGCGAGGAAACCACGGTATCGTCGACCAGCGCCGTGCTGGTGTTGAGCTGTTGGCGGGCGCTGTTCAGGGCACTCTGGGCGACGGTCAGGTCATCGCGAGCGTGGGAGATTTCCTCAGCGGCGATCGCCCCGCTGTCGGCCAGGACCTTGCGTCGGTTGTAGTTGTCCTGGGCTTTCTGCAGCTCGGCCTGGCGCGTCTGCAACTGGGCCTTGAGCGCATCGACGTTGCTGTAAAGGCCCCGAACCTGGCGCACGGTGCGCGCCAGCTTGGCCTCGGCGGCCTGCAAGGCAACCTCGCTGTCGGCCGGATCGAACCGCAGCAGCACCTGGCCTTCGTGCACCAGGTCGCCATCGTCGGCGCCGATGCTGGTGACAGTACCGGTCACCAGGGGCGTGATTTCCACCACATTGCCATTGACGTAGGCGTCGTCGGTGCTCTCATGCCAGCGCCCGACCAGGGTGTACCAGCCCCAGGCGGCGGCGCCGGCGAGCACCAGCACCAGTAGCAGGCCAAGCAGCCAGGCCTTGCGCTTGCCTGTGTTGTCCGGCGCAGGTGCTGGGGTGGAGGTGTCAGCGGAAGTGGCCATGACAATACCTTGGATGAGTCGTGAGGGATCAACGATCGGCGAAGCGGCTGATCGTCAGGGGGTCGCCGGCGCTGATCAGCACCTTGGCCAACAGGCTTTCGAGGGCCTTGAGTTCTTCAGGCGCCAGCACTCCGACCAGCTCGTTCATTGCCGCCGCGCCGATCTCCGGCAGCCGGTCAGCCAGACGCTGGCCCTCGGCAGTCAATGCAAGACGCACCTGGCGGCGGTCTTCGGGGCAGCGGTTACGCACGATCAGTTCCTTCTGCTCGAGGCGATCGAGCATGCGAGTCATCGAACCACTGTCCAGGCCCAGGTAGCGGCACAGTTCGGCCGGTGTATCCACCTGGTACTGAGTGACGATGATCAGCACCTTGAACTGCGCGGCAGTGACGCCGTCGGCTTCGAGATGAGAATCGAGGATGCGGTCCTTCAGGAGCGCGGCGCGACCGAGCAGCAAGCCGATGGTGCAGGCCTGGAAATTTTCCGGAGAGTAATGGGACATGGCTGGCTGCTCAGGCAATTGTTTAAAAATATTACTGCCTAGGCAGTGAATGTCAAAGCCTTAAATAGCCTGCTATGTAAATTTTCGTACAGAAGCCCTCAGGACTCCTGCAACCCCAAGGCCTCGACCTGTCCGCAGGCGATGGCCATGCCCACCAATTCAGGGAGACTCGCGGCCTGCAGGCGCTTCATCACCCGCCCGCGATACAGGTCCACGGTTTTGACGCTGACGCCCAGTTGTTCGGCGACTTCCCGGTTGCTCAGCCCTTGGACCAGAGGAATGAACACGTCGCGCTCACGTGGTGTGAGGCCGTCGATACGCGCCTGCACGGTGGCCAAGGCTTCGCTGTTCTGATGCCTGCGCCGTACCTGGTCCAGAGCGGCCTGCACGCTGTCGAGCAGCAGTTGGTCGTTGTAGGGCTTTTCGATGAAATCGCAGGCCCCCGCCTTGAAGGCCCGGACCACGATGGGCACATCGGCATGGCCGCTGACGAAGATCACCGGGATGTCCAGCCCGCGCTCACGCAATGCCGCCTGCACCGCCAGCCCACCAAGGCCTGGCATGCGCACGTCCAGCAGTACGCAGGCCGGCTCGCGGTCGTCGCACACCTCGAGAAACGCCTGACCACCTGTGAACGGCAGCGCCCGCAGGCCCACCGACTCCAGCAGCCAGACCGTCGAGTCGAGCATGCCTTGGTCGTCATCGACCACATATACCTTCGCTTGCACCACTGCGCCCTCTTCTTATCCATTGTTCGCCGGCAGACGACAGCACAGCACCAAGCCACCCGCCTCGCCTGGTCGCGCCTGCAGGCTGCCGCCAAAGCCCTCGACAATGCTCCGGCTCATGCTCAACCCCAGGCCCAGGCCATCGGCCTTGGTCGTGGTGAACGGCGTGAAGATCTTATCCAGGCGCTCGGCCGTCACGCCCGGACCTTGATCGCAGACCTCCACCAACAGCCCGTCGCCCAGAGCCTTGGCGGTGAGCAGGATACGCGAGGCCCGCGCGCCGTGCTGCTCGCGGTTGGCATCGATGGCATTGCGCAGCAGGTTGAGCAGCACCTGCTCAAGCAACACCCGATCGGCGTAAACCTTGGGCAACTGCGGGCCCAGGCGCTGCTCGATGCGCACCTGGGCCTGACCGGCTTCCCAGGCGCACAGGCGCAATGCCTCACCCACCACGTCGGCGATTTCCAAGGCCTGGAGGTGGCGCGGCCCCTTGCGCAGAAAGGCCCGCAGGCGACGAATCACCTGCGCCGCATGGGTTGCCTGGGCGTTGATCCGTTGCAGGCCCTGGCCGATGCGCTCCCGGGCCAGGGGGTCGTGATCGAGATTGTGCAGGTAGCGCAGGCTGGCGTTGCTGTAGTTGAGCACCGCCGCCAGCGGCTGGTTGATCTCGTGGGCAATGCCCGAGGCGAGTTCGCCCAAGGTGGCGACGCGGGCGCTGTGGGCCAGCGTCTCCTGGGCTTCGATGCGCAATGTGATGTCGCGCGAGACGGCGACGATTTCCACCACCGCTCCGGTATAGGTCTCGCGGATCGCCCGGCAGGCGATCTCGAACCAGCGGTAACGGCCATCGGCATGACGCACACGGCAGGTCAGGGTGTGATACCCCTCCACCTCCAGTGCCGCGCCGGCCTGCAGCAAAACCTGGCGCCGCTCGCTGGGGTGCAGCAAGGCATGCACGGCGCTACCGCGCAGTTGTTCCGGCCACCGGCCAAGCAAGCGGAAGGCCGCCGGCGTGGCATCGAGAAAGCGCCCGTCCGGGCTGTGCCGGGAAATCAAGTCCGTGGTGTTTTCGGTGATCAGCCGGTACAGGCGCCGGGCACGGCTGGCCTCACGGGCCTCGCGACGTTCATCGCTGGCGTCGCGGCAGCGGGCTACAACTTGCTGGCCGTTGTCATCGGGAATGAACGTCCAGAGCAGGATGCGCTCCCCTGCCTCGGCTTCCACCTCGGCGATGGCCCGGCGTTGGCGCAAACAGGCTCGCACCAGTGCCGCCGCGTTGGTGGGCAACGCCAGTGTGTTTTCGCCGAACAGCGCCTGGAACGCGGCGTTGAACGCCAACGGGCGTGCATCAGGGGCCAGCAATAGGCTGGGTTGCGGGTCCTTGGCCAGCAAGGGCGATAAGGTCTTGTCCACCGTAAAGGGCTCTTTTTATAGTAGTTTTACTATATTGCTATAGTCGATCTTCCAGCTACCATAGCGGTTCGCGTAAAAATGCGACAGGGGCAGCAGCCATCGGCAGCTCCCCTTCCCTGATCAGAGCTAACAATCAGCCACCGGGGGCCATGCGCACAGGCTGCGTCTGCCTCCTTACAGGAACACCGCATGTCGATCTATTCCCAGGGCCTGATGCCCACTGCCGTCAATCATGTCGCCCTCACCCCTTTGAGCTTCATCGAACGAACCGCCGCGGTGTATGGCCGCTATCCGGCGGTGATTCATGGTGCCATCCGCCGTGACTGGGCCCAGACCTACGAGCGCTGCCGGCGCCTGGCCAGTGCCTTGGCCGGTCGCGGTATTGGCCGAGGCGACACGGTTGCCGTGATGTTGCCGAACATTCCGGCGATGCTCGAAGCGCATTTTGCCGTGCCGATGATCGGTGCGGTGCTCAATACCCTCAACGTACGCCTGGACGCCGAAGCCATCGCCTTCATGCTGCAGCATGGCGAAGCCAAGGTGCTCATCACCGACCGTGAGTTCCACCATGTGATCGAAGGCGCCCTGGCCCTGCTCGAACATCCGCCACTGGTGGTGGATGTGGACGACCCGGAGTATGGCGAGGGCCGCGCCGTCAGCGACCTGGACTACGAGGCCCTGCTGGCCGAGGGCGACCCAGCGTTCGCCTGGGAGTGGCCCGATGACGAATGGCAGGCGATTTCCCTGAACTACACCTCCGGCACCACCGGCAATCCCAAAGGCGTGGTGTATCACCACCGCGGTGCCTACCTCAATGCGCTGGGCAACCAGATGACCTGGTCGATGGGCCAGCATCCGGTGTACCTGTGGACGCTGCCGATGTTCCACTGCAACGGCTGGTGCTACCCCTGGACCGTCACCGCGCTGGCGGGCACCCATGTATTCCTGCGCCGGGTCGACCCGCAGAAGATCCTCACCCTGATCCGCGAGCACCGCGTCAGCCACCTGTGCGGTGCGCCCATCGTGCTCAATGCCCTGGTGAACGTGCCCGACACCGACAAAGCTGCCATTGGCCATCCGGTGCAGGCCATGGTCGCAGGCGCCGCGCCACCGGCCAAAGTGATCGGTGCGGTCGAAGAGATGGGTATCCGCGTCACCCACACCTATGGCCTGACCGAGGTCTACGGCCCGGTCACCGTCTGCGCCTGGCACGCCGAGTGGGATGAACAGCCGCTGGAGCAGCGCGCGCGGATCAAATCCCGCCAGGGCGTGCGTTACCCGACCCTGGATGGGCTGATGGTGGCCGATCCCCAGACCCTGCAACCGGTGCCACAGGACGGCACGACCCTGGGCGAGATCTTCATGCGCGGCAATACCGTGATGAAGGGCTACCTGAAAAACCCCGAGGCCACCGCCGAGGCCTTCCGCGGCGGCTGGTTCCACACCGGCGATCTGGCCGTCTGGCATGCCGACGGCTATGTCGAGATCAAAGACCGGCTCAAGGACATCATCATCTCCGGCGGCGAGAACATCTCCACCATCGAAGTCGAAGACACCCTCTACAGGCACCCGGCCGTGCTCGAAGCCGCCGTGGTGGCACGCCCGGATGAAAAATGGGGCGAAACCCCCTGCGCGTTCGTGGCCCTCAAGCCAGGTCAAGGCAGTACCCGCGAGGCGGACATCATCCAGTGGTGCCGCGAGCACCTGGCCGGCTTCAAGGTGCCCAAGACCGTGATATTCGGCGAATTGCCGAAGACCTCCACGGGCAAGATCCAAAAATACGTCCTGCGCGACCAAGCCAAGGCCCTCTGACCCTCACACGAGCCCCGACATGACTGATTACAACGCGCCCCTTCGCGACATGCGCTTCGTCCTGCACGAGGTGTTCGACGCCCCGGCCCTGTGGGCACGGCTGCCCGCACTGGCCGAGCGTGTCGATGCCGACACCGCCGATGCCATCCTCGAAGAAGCGGCAAAGATCACCGGCCAGTTGATCGCCCCACTCAGCCGTAACGGCGATGAACAAGGCGTGCGCTTCGACGATGGCCAAGTCACCACCCCCAACGGCTTCCGCCAGGCCTGGCAAACCTACCGCGAAGGCGGCTGGGTCGGTCTGGGCGGCAATCCTGAACACGGCGGCATGGGCATGCCGAAGATGCTCGCCGTGCTGTTCGAAGAGATGCTCTATGCCGCCGATTGCAGTTTCAGCCTGTACTCGGCACTGAGCGCCGGCAGCTGCCTGGCCATCGACGCCCACGCCAGCGACGACCTCAAGACCACCTACCTGCCGCCGCTGTACAGCGGCCAATGGGCTGGCAGCATGTGCCTGACCGAGCCCCACGCCGGGACCGACCTGGGGCTGATCCGCACCCGCGCCGAACCCCAGGCCGACGGCACCTACCAGGTCAGCGGCAGCAAGATCTTCATCACCGGCGGCGACCAGGACCTGACCGAGAACATTATCCACCTGGTTCTGGCCAGACTGCCGGATGCCCCGGCAGGGCCCAAGGGCATCTCGCTGTTACTGGTCCCCAAGTTCCTGCTCAACGCGGACGGCTCGCTCGGTGCGCGCAACGCCGTGCAGTGCGGCTCGATCGAACACAAGATGGGCATCAAGGCTTCGGCGACCTGCGTGATGAACTTCGACGGCGCCATCGGCTATCTGGTCGGCGAACCGAACAAAGGCTTGGCGGCGATGTTCACGATGATGAACTACGAGCGCCTGTCCATCGGCATCCAGGGTATCGGGTGCGCCGAAGCCTCTTACCAGAGCGCCGCACGCTATGCCAATGAACGCCTGCAAAGCCGTGCGGCCAGCGGCCCGCAGGCCAAGGACAAGATCGCCGACCCGATCATCCATCACGGCGATGTACGCCGCATGCTGCTGACCATGCGCGCCCTTACCGAGGGTGGCCGGGCCTTTGCCACCTATGTAGGGCAGCAATTGGACCTGTCCCGCTACGCAGAGGATGCCAGTGAGCGCGAAAGGGCCTTGCGCTTGGTGGCGCTCCTGACGCCCGTGGCCAAGGCATTTTTCACCGACAACGGCCTGGAGAGTTGCGTACTGGGTCAGCAGGTCTTCGGCGGCCATGGCTATATCCGCGAATGGGGCCAGGAGCAACGCGTGCGGGATGTGCGCATCGCGCAGATCTACGAAGGCACCAATGGCATCCAGGCGCTGGACCTGCTCGGGCGCAAGGTGCTGGCCGATGGTGGGCAGGCACTGTCAGGCTTCGCGACCGAGGTGCGGGCATTCTGCGTGGATGCGCCTTTGCACCGGGAGGCCTTGCAGGATGCCCTGGCACGCCTGGAGCGCACCAGTCAATGGCTACGCGCCCAAGCGCCCGATGATGCCAACCTGGTCAGCGCCAGCGCCGTGGAATACCTGCACCTGTTCGGCCTCACCGCCTACGCCTACATGTGGGCGCGCATGGCCGCCGTGTCCTTGCGCAACACCGAACAGGACCCCACCTTCCATGGGGCCAAGCTGTCCTGTGCGCAGTTCTTCTTCCAACGCCTGCTACCTCGCACCCTGGCCCTGGAAGCCAGCATCAAGGCTGGCAGCGCAAGCCTGTACGGCATGACGCCCGAGCAGTTCTGACCCGGCTGGGGCGCCCTGCGCCCCCCGCTTTGCTGGGCAGCACATCAGCGGATGCGGACAAAAAAACCTGACATCTAATAGTCATTCGCCATTACCTCGGTTCTCGACCACCCCCAGTCGGGGGTAGAATGCCGCAAAACCGGGAGCCGCAATGAACCACGACCGCTTCAATCCAGACGATGCCCTTGCCGATGCCGCCGCGCACTGGTGCATGCGCTTGCATGCCGAAGACTGCACGCCGGCCGAGCGCGAGGCGTTCAATCGATGGCTGGCGGCCGACCCACGGCACCTGGAGGAATACCAGGCCATGCTGGAGATCTGGGATACCGCCGAGCTGTTGCCACGCACCGCTACGGTGGTGGACTTCAATCCCGATGCCCGTCGGACGCCACGTCCTCGCAACTGGCGTCCACTAGCCTGTGCGGCGACAATCGCCCTGATGGCCCTGCCCTTGGCGGGCTGGGTCGGCTGGGAACAGGGCTGGCTGCCCAATCACTACCAGCACGTTCAAAGCACCGACCAGATCCGTCAGGTCACCCTCAGCGACGGCAGCGTGGTCGAACTCAACCTGCACAGCGAACTGCGCTACCTGAACTTCAAAGACCAGCGCCAGGTCACGCTGCTCAAGGGCGAAGCGTTCTTCAAGGTCGAGCACGACACCCGCCATCCGTTCATCGTTCGCGCCGGCACGGGCCAGACCCAGGTCACCGGAACCCAGTTCAACGTCTGGAAGTATGAAGATCAGGTCAAGGTGACCCTGGTGGAGGGTTCGGTGCTGGTCAGCAGCAACGGCAAGGGTGGCGGCTATCGCCTCGGCCCTGGCATGCAGGCCAGCTACCGCGCCGGTGACTTCGAGCCAGCGCTGGCCGAAGCTGACGATTCGGGCAACAGCCTGGCCTGGCGTAACGGCAAGCTGGTCCTCGACAACCTGAGCCTCGCCCAGGCCCTGCCGGTGATCAACCGCTACCTGGACGAGCCTCTGCAACTGGCCGACGACAGTACCGGCACAATCCGCGTCAGCGGCGTATACAGCACGCGCGATGTGGAGCAACTGGTGGACAACCTGCCCAAGGTGCTGCCGATCTACCTCACCCGCAGCAAGGACGGCAGCACCGTCCTCAATCGTATTTCCCCGCCGCCCGGGCGCGGCTGATAACGGGCACGGCGAGCTGCCAGACATTGCTGGGGGCCGCGACGCAGCCCCCCGGCTTTTCAGAGCACCATCGCCGCCAACCAGCCAAAGGCCAACAACGGTAGGTTGTAGTGAATGAAGGTCGGCACCACCGTGTCCCAGATATGGTGATGCTGGCCGTCCACATTGAGCCCCGAGGTCGGGCCCAGGGTCGAATCCGACGCAGGCGAGCCGGCATCGCCCAGCGCGCCAGCGGTGCCGACGATACACACCGTGGCGACCGGGTCGAAGCCCAGCTGTACGCACAGCGGTACGAAGATCGCCGCCAGGATCGGCACGGTGGAGAACGACGAACCGATACCCATGGTCACCAGCAGCCCTACCAACAGCATGAGCAAGGCGCCGATGCCTTTGCTGTGATCGATCCATTGCGCCGAGGCCTCCACCAGGCTGTGCACTTCACCGGTGGCCTTCATCACCTCGGCAAAGCCTGAAGCGGCAATCATGATGAAGCCGATCATGGCCATCATCTTCATGCCTTCGGTGAACAGATCGTCGGTGTCCTTCCAGCGCACGATGCCCGACAGCGAGAAGATCAAAAAGCCTACCATCGCCCCGATGATCATCGAGTCCAGCCACAGCTGGATGATGAAGGCCGCCGCGATGGCCGCACCTGCCACCAGCAGGGTCAAGGGGTTGTAGCTGACGCTGACCTGTTCGACCTGCTCGATGCGGCCAAGGTCATAGTCGCGCTTCTTGCGGTAGCTGAAGCACACGGCCAGGAACAGGCCGGCCAACATGCCGGCGGCCGGGATGGCCATGGCGTGGGTGACATTGACCCCACTGACATCCACCCCCGCGCGGCTGACGTTGGCCAGCAGGATCTCGTTGAGGAAGATGTTGCCAAAGCCCACCGGCAGGAACATGTATGGGGTGATCAAACCGAAGGTGATCACGCAGGCGATCAAACGGCGGTCGATACGCAGGCGTGTCAGCACGTACAGAAGCGGCGGCACCAGCAGCGGGATGAAAGCGATATGGATAGGCAGGATGTTCTGCGAAGAGATCGCCACCACCAGCATCAGGCCGATCAGCAGCCACTTGAGCCCACCGGCGTTGCCATGACCCTGGCGATCGACCATCGCCAGGGCGCGATCAGCCAGGGCATGGGCCAGGCCGGACTTGGCGATGGCCACGGCGAAGGCGCCGAGCAGCGCATAGGACAGCGCCACCGTCGCACCGCCGCCCAGGCCACTGTTGAAGGCCTTGAGCGTGCCTTCTGTGCCCAGGCCGCCAACCAGGCCACCGGTCAGGGCGCCGATGATCAGGGCGATGACCACATGCACGCGGGACAGGCTCAGGATCAGCATGATGCCGACCGCGGCAATGACAGCATTCATTGTGTGGATTACCTCGTTACGACAGACAAAAAGCGAGTGCGCCGGCGACAGGCTGCCTGCAGGCAGTGGCCGGGCCAGGGGATATTGTTATGAAGGGCGCACACTCTGAAGCACACCCAGGCGCTTGTCAAAGCGCTCAAGGTCGCGACCTGGGACAAACGACTTAGGCAATACGACTTTTTTATTGAACGCTTGAATAAAGAAAGCCTTCCCGACGCCGACACAGAAGCCAGCCCCCCGATTTATCACAAGGGATCCACCCCAAATGCCTCTGCGACAACTCTCCATCCAGTGGAAGATCACCCTGCTGGCCGGCCTCTGCCTGGCGACCATCGTCACCGTGCTGATCGGCCTTTCGCTGTACCGCATGGACCATAGTTCTGACCTGGTCAAGGCCAGCAGCATGCAGATGCTCACCGAGTCGGCCCAGGCGCGCATCGAGTCGCAAGGCGAGGTCCAGGCCTTGAACATCCGCCGCCAGTTCATGGACGCCTACCAATACGGCGCAGGCTTTGCCCGCCAGGTGCTGTTCCTGCGCGAACAGGCCGAAAAGCGTTTTTTGGACGCCTATGACCTGCGCGAAGACATGACCCGTCAGGTGCGCGCCGCCCTTCAGGCCAACCCCGACCTGCTGGGCCTGTCGCTGGTGTTCGAACACGACGCCCTCGATGGCAAGGACAAACTGTTCACCGGCCAAGCCGAGCTGGGCAGCAACGAGACCGGTCGTTTTGCCCTGTACTGGTCGCAACCGCATGCCGGTCAGCTGACGTCCATGGCCCTGCCGGAGCAGGACATGGCCAACACCGAGATCGGCCCCAGTGGCGAACCGAACAACACCTGGTGGGTGTGCCCGCGCAGCACAGGCAAGGTCTGTGTGAGCGAGCCGTACTTCTACACCATCGAAGGCCAGCAGGTGCTGATGACCAGCATCGTGTTCCCGTTGATCGTCGCCGACAAGGTGATCGCGACCCTGTCCATCGACATCAACCTCAACAGCCTGCAGGCCCTCAGCCAAGACGCCAGCCGCAACCTCTACGAAGGTCGCACCACCGTCGGCATCCTGAGCCCAGCAGGCCTGTTGGCCGGCTACAGTGCCGATGCCAGCAAGCTGGCCCATCGCTTCGACCAGGTCGACACCGCCCAAGGCGCGGATCTGGTGCGCAAGCTGCCCGAAGGCAAGCTGCAGATCCTGCGCAACGAACAACGCCTGAAAGTGCTGGCCGCGTTCGAGCCGATCCCGGGTGGCAAACCGTGGGGCGTACTGCTCGATGTGCCGGAAAGCGCCCTGACAGGCCCGGCCGAAGCGCTCAAGCAAGAGCTCGATACCCTCAACACCAGTGGCACGCTGCTGGAACTGGGCTTGGGGCTGGCCGTGGCGATTGCCGGCCTGTTGCTGGTGTGGCTGATGGCCCGCGGTGTCACCCGGCCGATCCTGGGCGTGGCCGCCATGCTCAAGGACATCGCCAGCGGTGAAGGCGACCTGACACGTCGCCTGACCTACGACAAGCGCGACGAACTGGGCGAGTTGGCCGGCTGGTTCAACCGCTTCCTCGACAAGCTGCAACCGACCATTGCCGAAGTGAAAACGTCGGTCCAGGCTGCCCGAGGCACCGCCGACCAGTCCGCAGCCATTGCCGCCGAGACCAGCTCAGGCATGGAGCAGCAGTACCGCCAGGTCGACCAGGTGGCCACCGCCTCCCACGAAATGAGCGCCACCGCCCAGGACGTCGCCCGCAGCGCGGCCCAGGCCGCCCAGGCCGCCCGCGATGCCGACCAGGCGACCCGCGAAGGCCTGGCGGTGATCGACCGCACCACCAGCAGCATCGACGCCTTGGCCGCCGACATGAGCGGCGCCATGGCCCAGGTCCAGGGCCTTGCGCAGAACAGCGAGAAGATCGGCTCGGTGTTGGAGGTGATCCGCTCGATCGCCGAACAGACCAACCTGCTGGCCCTCAACGCCGCCATCGAGGCCGCCCGCGCCGGCGAGGCCGGGCGAGGTTTCGCCGTGGTCGCCGACGAAGTGCGCAACTTGGCCCGTCGCACCCAGGAGTCGGTGGAGGAAACCCGACAGGTGATCGAAGCCCTGCAGGCCGGTACCCAGGAAGTAGTCGGTGCCATGGACAACAGCCACCGCCAGGCCCAGGGCGGCGTCGAGCAGGTAGGCCAGGCGGTCACTGCCTTGCAGCGCATCGGCCAGGCCGTGACGGTGATCACCGACATGAACCTGCAGATCGCCTCGGCCGCCGAGGAACAAAGCGCGGTGGCCGAAGAGATCAACAACAATGTCGCGACCATTCGTGACGTCACCGAGTCGCTGTCCGGCCAGGCCAACGAGTCGGCGCGGGTGAGCCAGTCGCTCAACGACCTGGCCAACCAGCAGCAGCGGTTGATGGACCAGTTCCGCGTCTGACCCCTCCAATGCCGGGGCCGCTCTGCGGCCCTTCGCGGCGGCTCGACGCTCCGATCGACCCGCGAACACCGGCAAAACCGGTGCCCTCCACCGTGGAGCCTGCTTCGTGAGTAAACCCACGAAAAGGCGAGCCACAGGGCCTTGCAACCTCGTCGTCTACACTTGCCCGAACTCAAGGACCGGCAACCGACGAGGCGCCAATGAAGAGAATTCCAACGCTGCTGGCCGGGCTGCTGCTCGCCGTGGGCCTGGCCAGCACCGACAGCGCGGCCGCCGAGGAGCGCACGCCTATCCACTTCGGCGCCATTGGCTGGGAAAGCGGCGCACTGACCACAGAGATCCTGCGGCTGATCGTCGAGCATGGGTTTGGCTACCCCACCGACACCCTCCCCGGCAGTACCGTCAGCATGGAAGTGGCCCTGGCGCGCAACGACCTGCAGGTGATCGCCGAAGAGTGGGCCGGGCGCAGTCCTGCCTGGGTCAAGGCCGAGCAGGCCGGCCAGGTGTTCGCCCTGGGCGATACCGTGAAAAATGCCGAAGAAGGCTGGTGGGTACCGGCCTATGTGATCAAGGGTGACCCGGCCCGCAACCTGAAGCCACTGGCGCCGGATCTTCGCAGCGTCGAGGACCTCAAGCGCTACCCCCAGGTGTTTCGCGATCCAGAAACACCGGAAAAGGGCCGCTTCCTCAACAGCCCCAGCGGCTGGACCTCCGAAACGGTCAACAGCCAGAAGCTCAAGGCCTATGGCCTGGACACGCTCTACAACAATTTCCGCAGTGGCTCAGGCGCCGCGCTGGACGCCGAAATCGGCTCGGCGATCCGCCGCGGCCAGCCGGTGCTGTTCTATTACTGGAGCCCTACGCCGTTGATGGGCCGCTACGATCTGGTCCGCCTCGAAGAACCACCGTTCGACGCGGCGGCCTGGGCCACCCTCACCGATGCGAAAAACCCGCACCCCAAAGGCAGCCGGTCATTGCCCGCCAAGCTGTCGATCGGGGTCTCAGCGTCCTTTCGTGAGCACTACCCAAACCTGGTGGCAGTGTTCGAGAAAGTCGAACTGCCCATCGACCGGCTGAACAAAGCCCTGGCCCACATGAGCGAAACCCGCCAGACGCCGCGTGACGCTGCCCTGATGTTCCTGCGTGACAACCCGGCGGTCTGGAAGGCTTGGCTGCCTGCCGAGGCCGCCGCCAAGGTTGAGGGTGCGCTGTGAGTGCAGGGTTTCCCGACGCCCTGCAATTCTCCTTCGCCGAATGGGTCAACCGCCTGGTCGATTGGCTGGTGTTGCGCTATGGCGATCAACTACGCAGCCTGTCCGAGCATTTGCTGCACGTGCTGGTGGGCCTGGAAAACCTGTTGCGCCTGCTGCCCTGGTGGCTGCTGCTCCTGCTGGTCGGCCTGCTCGCCTGGCACGCCAGCCGCAGCCTGACCCGGGCGCTGGTACTCTGTGCCCTGCTGGCGCTGATCGGTATGCTCGGTTTATGGGACAAACTGCTGCAGACGCTGGCCCTGGTGCTGGTCAGTACCGGTTTGTGCGTGCTGATCGGGGTGCCGCTGGGGGTGCTCCTGGCGACCCGCCCCTTGGCGCGGCGCCTGGTATTACCGGTGCTCGACGTGATGCAGACCCTGCCAGCATTCGTATACCTGATCCCGGTGTTGATGCTGTTCGGCCTGGGCAAGGTCCCGGCCGTGTTCGCCACCCTGGTCTATGCCTTGCCGCCGCTGGTGCGCCTGACCGAACTGGGCCTGGCCCAGATCGACCCGTCATTGCTGCAGGCAGCCCATGGCCTGGGCGCCAATCGCTGGCAACGGCTGCGCCGCATCGCCCTGCCCCTGGCGCTGCCGAGCATCATGGCCGGGCTCAACCAATCGGTGATGATGGCCTTGTCGATGGTGGTGCTGGCCTCGATGATCGGTGCCCGCGGCTTGGGCGAGGATGTACTGGCCGGGATCCAGACGCTCAATGTCGGCCAGGGTGTGGAAGCGGGGCTTGCGATCGTTGCGCTGGCAATGGTCATCGACCGCATCAGCCAGGCCTTTGGACAGCCGCGACGTTGAGCAGCGGGACCGCGCAGCGGCCCCAAGAAACGAAGCTCAACGCTTCATGCAGCGCTGATAACGCTCATCCACCCGCCCTGCGAACCATGCCGTGGTCAGCTTGCGGGTGATCTTCGGGCTCTTGAGCTCGATCCCCGGCAGCACCGCGCGTGGCAACGGTTTACCCGCCTTGGCGTCCGCCAGGGCGAACACGCCTTGATACAGGTTGGTGTCTTCGAACCCGAGGCTGTCGCCCTTCTCCAGCTGGCTGCGGATCTGCGGGTTGCGCAGCCCGAGCTTTGCGCCGAGCTTGCGCGCCGCCTGCTCCGTGGTGCCGGGCATGATCGAGCCCGGCGCAATCAGGTCGCCATCGAGCGCCAGGGTCACCCCGCTCACCCGGCTGAGTGCGGCCTGGAATGCCGCATTGCGGCTGGCGTACCACCCGGCGTTGAAATCCGCGAAACGATACAGCTGGCGCTGATAATGGCTCGGGTACCCCAGCAGGTGGGCGATGCCGAAGTACAGACCGCCGCGACGGGTGAACACCTCCTGGCGAATCGTGCCCTCGTAGCTGTAGGGATAATCCTTGGCATGGTGCTCGGCGAAATCGATGCTGACCTGCATCGGACCACCGGTCCGGACCGGATTCAGACCGCCCAGCAATGTACGCCCCAGCGGCAGACCGGCGATGAAGTCATCGAACAACCCGCTCAGTTGCTTCTCGCTGCGTACCGCCATCAAGCGCTGCTGGTAGGTCTGGCCATTGCCCGACGGGGTTTTCAGTGCCCCATCGACCAGCAACTTGGGGATGTGCAGTCGTGCAGCACGCCGATCGATCTCTTCACGAGCGATGCGACCCAGGTTCGGCACCTGCGGGTCGGCATTGAACGTCGATTCCTGCTCGGTCACCGCCAATACCGCGCATAGATTGCTCTTGCTCGGATGGATGCGCTGGGCATTGAAGGCGGTCTGGATGTCCCGCGCCCAGCCCTCCCTTTCCTTGATCGATGCCGGCAGCAGGCGCTTGACCTGGGCCTGCACCTGGGCCTGCACCTGGGCCGGATCGGCCTCGGAAACGTCAGGCGAAGTCGTACATCCCTGCAATACCCCAAGTACCACCAAACCCAGTGCCGCCAGCCTGCCACTCGTCCGAGCCGTCAAGGCTGTTCGCCCACCAGGTAGGTTTTGCTGAGGTGGCGGAACAACGGATGCCCGGCACTGCCCATCAGCTCGAACAGCACCATCTCACGGGTCACCACCTGCGCTCCGGCATCGCGCATGCGTGCCAGGCCCGCCGCCTTGCTGGCGGGGCTGCGGCTGTCGCAGGCATCCTCGACCACGAACACTTGCCTGCCCAGGGCCAGCAGGCCGAGGACGGTCTGCAACACGCAAACGTGGGTCTCCATACCGCAGACGATCACCTGCTCGCGCGCCATCAGGCTGGCCGGCAGACATTCGGCGGCCACACAGGAGAAATGCTGTTTTTCCACGATCTGCGCCGCCGGCGATGCGGCCTTGAGTTCGGCCAGGGTCGGGCCAAGGCCCTTGGGGTACTGTTCGGAAATCACCGTCGGCAGCTCCAGTTCGGCGGTCGCCGCCAACAGCCAGCGAGCCCGAGCACGGGTGCCTTCGGGGTCGCTCATGGCATTGATGAGTTTTTCCTGGATATCGACGACCAGCAGCGTGGCCTTGCGAGGATCGATCAGCATTGTCAGCCCCTTGCCTAGGAAAGTGGGCAGCCCAAGGTAGGCTGCAAAGCCCACTAGGCTGGCCGAGGCAAAGGGCGACGTCAATCAGGCGCAGCGTCGAAGCGGCGCCAAGGCCTCGGCCAGGACGCCAAGCACCCGGTCTTCGTGCTCGTGAATGAAGAAGTGCCCACCCGGAAACACGTCGAGGGTGAACGCCCCCTGCGTTTCCCGGCCCCAAGCCTGCAATTGTTCCTGGCTCGCCCGGTCGTCCTCACCGCACAGCACATGCAGCGGGCAGCTCAAGGCCGGACGCTGGCGGTAGGCATAACGCCCGCACAGCAGAAAATCTGCGCGCAGGATCGGCAAGGTCAGGCTCATCAGCTCTTGGTTGGCCAGCACCTCTTCGGGCGTGCCCTGCAGCTTGCGCAGCTCTGCGATCAGTTCATCATCGCGCCGCGGCTCACGCCATTGCACACCGTCGTAGTCCTCACGGCGGCTCGGCGCCGCGGTACCGCAGGCAAACAACGCAAGCGGCGGCGGGCAGCCCAAGGCCTGCAATTCGTGGGCAAGCTCGAAAGCCAGCAACGCGCCCAGGCTATGGCCCAACAAGGCATAAGGGGCAATGGCCGAGGCGCGGTGCTCGACGGCCAGTTGCCGCGCCAAGGCCTGCATGTCGGTCTGCAACGGCTCACCCAGACGCATGCCCCGACCAGGCAGTTCCACTGGACACACCTGCAACCAGGCCGGCACCTTTCGGCGCCAACGGCTATAGACCATGGCGCTGGCGCCGGAGTACGGCAGGCACAGCAGATTCACTGCATTCACAGACAACGCCTCATTGAGCCTGGGCTTGGGCCATTTTCTGGCGCAGGCTCAACGGCCGCATGTCGGTCCAGACCTCATCGATGTAGGCCAGGCAGTCTTTCTTCAGGCCACGCTTGCCTGCCGCGCGCCAACCGTTGGGAATCGCCTTGTAGTCAGGCCAGATGGAATATTGCTCTTCGTGGTTGACCACTACCTGGAACACGATATCGTCGCGATCGAATACGGACGTCATTGCCTGTCTCCTTGAATGATTGAGGCCGCTGCGCGAGGCGCAGGGTGGCTTCCCTTGAAACGAAGGACTCGCAGCGAAAATTAGTCGCCATCGAACCTTTGCAAGCGGCGCAGACAATGGCATAACTCCAGATCCCCCCGGCAAAGCCCACTGTGGAGATTCCCCATGCTCGGCGTAACCGACTACGGTGCATTCGTTGTAGCGTTTCTCATCCTCCTGGCCATCCCCGGGCCCGGCAACTTCGCGCTGATCACCGCCACCGGCAAGGGGGGTGTCAAGGGCGGGCTGGCCGCGACCCTGGGCGTGATCCTGGGTGATCAGGTGCTGATGTGGCTGGCGGTGGCCGGCGTCGCCACGCTGCTGGCGGCCTACCCGGCGGCCTTTCACGTGGTGCAGTGGGCAGGGGCGGCTTACCTGGCCTGGCTGGGCCTGCGCATGGTGCTGAGCAAACCGGGTACCGCTGCGCGCGAAAGCCGCATGGCCGGCGGGCACTATCTGCGCCAGACCATGATGATCACCCTGCTCAACCCCAAGGCGATCATGTTCTACATGGCGTTCTTCCCACTGTTCGTCGACCCGGTGCGCCACCAGGGCGTGGTGACATTTGCCTTCATGGCCGTGACCGTGGCCGCACTGACCTTCCTGTACGGCCTGATCGCCGTGCTGTTGACCCACTACCTGGCCGAACGCATGCGCGCCAACCCACGGGTGTCCAACCTGCTGGAGCGCCTGGCCGGCGCGTGTCTGGTGGGGTTCGGGATCAAGCTGGCGGCGATGCGCTGAAGATCAGGCGTCACGCAACAGGTCGTGGGCATCGAGCAGGCGGAAGGCCACCTGCGGGTTGCGCTCAAGGCCTCGTCGGATGGCGGCCGGAATGGCCTGGCGGGTCTTGCGGCACAGGCCGGGCTGTTCCTCCAGCTCGATGCTGATGCCGCGCATGGTACGGACCTCGTTGTAGCCGGGGGCGATACGCACGCGGATCCCCAACTGCTCGTACAGGCGCACCTGCAGGCGCTCGAGATCATCCAGGTCCTTCAGGTGCTCCAGGCGCTCTAGCAGGCGCTTTTCTTCCTGACGGGTCAGCAGCAGGATCCGCTGGGCCTGTGGCGGGCCTTCGTGCAGCCGCTCGCGCCCGCAATCGCAGAGTGCCGGTGGGCAGGGTTGTCGAAGTGGGCGCTCGTCGAAGGTCATGGAGCAAGCATAGATCTTTCCCTGTCCAACTTCATGAGCACCTTGCGATTGGCTTATTGCACCGACCACCGCACTTTTCGGGCAGGCAGGGGTCTACCCCCTCTTTTGCCGTCTGCAATCGATTGCCGGCCGTTTTTTTCGCCATGCACAAAGCGGGGCCAAACGCCGTGTGCTTGTGTAGGATGGGCAGCTAGGCGCTGCCAGTCATAGGGAGATTTTCATGCGCGTCCTGTCATCCGTTGCCCGCTTTGCCGCCCTGACGCTGGGCCTTGTCGCCTCGACCAGCGCCTTGGCCTTTACCGGTGAAGAAGGACAACTGATCGAGTCGATCAATGCCTACCGCAGCCAGGCCCAGCGCTGTGGTGGCGAGGCGTCGCTGGAACTGCCTCCGCTGAACAGCGACACCCGCCTTGCCCTTTCGCCGGAGGGCACCCGCGACCTGCAACAGGCCATGAGCCGCGCCGCCTACCCCATGGTCAATGTCCAGGCCATCAGCCTGTCCGGCCCGCGCGATGCCCGGGCGGCGATGAACGCCATCGAGGAAAGCTTCTGCCAGGTAGTGCTCGACCCACAGTTCGTCGATATCGGTGTCAGCCAGGAAGGTCGGGATTGGCGCATCGTTCTGGCCCGCCCCCTGCTCAGCGGGCGCCTGGGTGACTGGCAGGCCGAGGGCCAGAAATTGCTGCAAGCGATCAACGCCGCGCGCAAGGCGCCGCGCCAATGCGGTGGGCAACCCTTCGCCGCAGCCCCCGCCCTGAGCTGGAACAACACCCTGGCCGGCGTCGCTGCCAACCACACCCGGGCCATGGCCAACCAGAACTTCTTCGACCATATCGACCGCGATGGCCGCACCCCTGGCGACCGGGCAGAACTGGCCGGCTACCTGTACCGGCAGATCGGCGAGAACATCGCCGCCGGTCGCGACACAGCGAACAAGGTGGTCGATGGCTGGCTCGCCAGCCCCGGCCACTGTGCCACCCTGATGAACCCGGACTTCACCGAGCTGGGCGCGGCCTATGCGGTGGACCCCAAGAGCGATGCAGGGATCTACTGGACCGGGTTATTCGGGTCGCCGCAATGATTGCCGTGGGTGTGTTTGCAACGCCGGGGGAGACTCACTCCCCTAGCCTTCCCGAGGCGCGCAGCGCCAATGCCGTGCAGCCAAACCGGCGTCGTACGCACTTGCCCAAATAGCTGACATCCCCCAACCCAACCTCATCGGCGATCTGCGCCAAGCCGTGGCTTGAGTTGAGCAACCGCCAGCGCGCCTGCTGCAGGCGCATCTCAAGCCACCAGGCCTTGGCACTCATGCCGTGGCTGGCCTGAAACTGGCGGTCCAGCTGACGCCGACTGATCCCCAACTCCGCCGCCAGTTGTTCAAGCGTCAGCCGCGACCCCAGGTGATGGCGCATCAGCGCAGTCGCTCGCTGCACCCCACGTCCCTGCCCAGGCCCCTGCTCCAGCGAGCGCAAGGCGTGGCGGCTGTCACGGGTCTCGTCCACGAGCATGTCGGCCAAGCCCTTGAGTGCTCGCGTCCGGCCACAGGCGCGCGACAACAGCGCCACCGCCAGGTCGATGGCCGCCGTGCCCCCGGCGCAGGAGATCCGGGCGCCATCGATACAAAACAACTGCTCGCGCAGCACCTGCACAGAGGGAAACGAAGCGCGAAATTCCGCCTCGTGCCGCCAATGCACCACCACCTTGTGGCCTTCGAGCAAACCGCTGGCGGCCAACAGAAACACCGCATTGTCGACACACACCAGCTTCACCCCCGCCCGGGCGGCGCGCTTGAGCAGGGCTTGGTAGCGCGGAGCCAACGCCGCCGTGGCCGCCGCACTGCGCCCTCCGAACAGCACCAGATAGTCATAGCCTTTGAAATCCACCGATTGCGCCGTGGCCTGCACCTGAACCACAGCGCCACTGCTCGAAGGGACGGGATCGGCGGTCAGGCCCAGCAGCGTCCAGCTGCAATAGCGTTGGCGACTGTAGTCTTCGTCGTCGGCGCTGAAGCGCAGCTTGTCGAGGAAGGCACCGAACGGCAGCAAGGCGAATTCCGGCAAGGGCACGATCAACAGGCGGATGTCAGGGGTCATGCAAGGCGCGTCCATAAATAACCGCAGGATGTCCAGATACTACCTTATGAATCCCGACGCTTACCCTAGACTGGCGCTTTTCAGACCCAAAGGCATTCTCCATGGCACTGGATACCTGGCTCATCTACCTGCTGGCCAGCATCGGCTTGTCCCTGACCCCCGGTCCGAACAGCCTGCTGGCCCTGACTCACGGAGCACTCTACGGGGCCCGTCGCACTTTGTTCACCATCGTTGGCGGCGTATTCGGCTTCAGCGCACTGATCGCCTTGGCGATGTTTGGCCTCAGTGCGCTGTTGCACACCTCGGCCTCACTGCTGCAGGTGCTCAAATGGGTGGGCGGAGCCTATTTGCTGTGGCTGGGCATCCAGCTCTGGCGCAGCCCGGCGATGCGCCTGGAACTTGCCGAGGGCGCCGCGCGCCTGGGCAATGGCGGGCTGTTCCGCCAGGGCTTCCTGTCGGCCATGGCCAACCCCAAGGTGCTGTTGTTCTATGGAGCCTTTCTGCCGCAGTTCATCGACCCACAGCGCGGGCTGACGATGCAGTTCGTGATCATGGCGGCGACCTTTGCCAGCGTGGAGTTCGTGGTCGAGTACCTGCTGGCGCGCCTGGCCTTCCGCGTGCGGCCTTGGCTGGCGAAGGGTGGCCGCGGCTTCAATCGCTGCTGCGGGACCTTGTTCGCGCTGATCGGCGTGGCGCTGCCACTGGGCCGTTGAGCCGGGGCTACACTCAGGAGCCTGACGAGCGTAACGCGCGAGGCCCCTATGCCCGACAACCTGTTCACCGACCTTCCCCCCCTTGACCCACACGCTACCGAGCCGTTCGACGCATTACTCAATCGTCCGGGCTTGCGCATCGAACGCATCGTCTCCAGTGGCCAGGCCAGCCCACCTGGCTTCTGGTATGACCAGGCCGAAGGTGAATGGGTGCTGCTGCTCAGCGGCAGTGCCGGGCTCAGGCTCGAACACGAGCCACAAGCGCGGGTGCTGCGCCCCGGCGATCACCTGGACATCCCGGCCCATTGCCGGCATCGGGTAGAGTGGACCGAGGCCGGCGCGGCCACGGTATGGCTGGCGGTGTTCTACGGCAGCTGAGGCTGAACCACACCGATTGGCCCACCCTGCAACCGGTAGAAACGCCAAGGCAGCATCACTGCTGCCACCGCCAGGCCGCAGGCAAAACCGACCCAGACCCCGACCGGGCCCAACGGCGAATGAAACGCCAGGCCATAGCTGAGCGGCAGCGCCAGCAGCCAATAGCTGACCAAGGTCACGCCCACCGGCCAGCGGTAGTCCTGCAATCCACGCAAGGCGCCTAGGGCCGTGGACTGCAAACCATCGGCGATCTGCATGGTCGCGACCACCACGAACATCGGCACAGCGATGGCGATCACCTGAGGGTCGTCGCTCATGGCCTCGGCGATCGCCCGGCCAAACACCACCAGCAGCAAGGTACTGGCCACCATCCAGGCGCTGACGCTGATGAACGTGGCGCTGCCAATGGCTTTGATCCGCGCGGTTTCGCCACGTCCCTGAGCCTGGCTGATGCGGATGCTCACCGCCGCCGCCATGCCCAACGGCAACATGTACAGCAACGAGCCGATCGATTGCACCACCTGGTTGGCAGCCAGCGCCGCAGTGCCCAGCCAGCCCAGCATCCAGGCCGCGATCACCATGGCGCCAGCCTCGGCCAGGTAACCCAACCCCAGCGGCCACCCCTCCCCCATCAGCATGCGCCAGGCCAGGCGCGGGCCCAGGGGCGTTTGTCGGTAGGCCGACAGCGAAGGCGCCAGACGCCAATAGGCAAACGCCAGCAGCACCGCCAGGGACTCGGCCAGCACACTGGCGACACCAGCGCCCATCAAGCCCAGGGCTGGCAGCCCGAAGTGGCCGTGGATCAGGCCATAGCTCAAGGGGATGTTGAACACCACCGCACTCATCACCACCAGCACCGCCACCCACGGACGACCGATGGCTTCAAGCACGTCCTTGAACACCACGGCCAGGCAGAACGGGATCAAGAACACCGCCATGGCCTGCCAGTACGGCGTCAGCAGTTTTATGTCCGGCAACGGCACGCCGGCCCATTGCAGCACCGGCAGGATGCCGAGCATCGCCAGGCAGCCGAGGGTGCCGACCAACAGGCCGTAACCCAGCCCCGCGCGCAATGTACGTGCCACGGCGTCGGTATCGCCGGCACCGAAGGCATGGCCCACCCGCACGCTGAGGGTGGCGAGCATCCCGTAGAGCCCGGCGTGGAAGATCAACCCGGCACTGGCCGTAAGCGACACGCAGGCCAGCACCAGCGTCCCCAGCGAGGCCAGCATCAGCGTGTCTGTCAGGCTGATCAGCTCACTGGCCGAGAGGCCCAGCACCAGCGGCAAAGCCAGGCGCAGCAAGCCCGGAAGCTCGGCAAGCCAAGTGCGTTGAGGGTGCGACAAGGGCGCGGACATGGGACAAACCTCCAATTAGCATACGCCGCGTATGTTAATACACCCTTATTGACATACGCAACGTATGCTAATTTGCGCTCATCGTATTTCCCTGGAGTTGCCGATGCCTGCCCCTCGTCGTACCCGCGCCGCCATGAGCGCCGAAACCACCGAGCGACTGATCGCTGTGGCCCGCCGCCAGTTTGCCGAAAAAGGCTTCACCGCCGTGGTCATGGACGAACTCTGCGCCGAGGCCGATCTCACCCGGGGCGCCTTGCATCATCATTTCGGCGGCAAGGCCGGACTGTTCACCGCCGTGGTGACCCACCTGCTCGACGAGATCAACCAGGCGCTCGATGAGCGTTTCGCCACCCATACCGATCCGTGGGAGGGATACCTGGACACCTATCTGCACTACTACGACCTGCTCCACGACCCTGCCTTGCGCCGGATCCTGCTGCAGGATGCCCCCGCCGTGCTCGGCCCCCGCCTGCGTGAACTCGAAGAAGAAAGCTACATCGGCCCCATGGCCGCTGGATTGATGGACCTGCAGCAGGCCGGCGTACTGCGTGACTTCGACCCAGTGGCGATGGCGCATCTGATCAACGGAGCGATGGGCGACAGCGGCATGTGGGTGATTGCCCAGGATGACCCGCAACAGGCGGCTGAACGGGTCAAGACAGCCCTCAAGTGCTTGATGGAAGGCCTGCGCCGCCCCGAATCCATGGTTTGACGGCAAAAACCTTTTTGCGCTTTCAGAGGGCATTCTTTGGCGATTTTCGCCGCATGATCTAATCTTTTTATCGATATTTTGTTGATCAAGACCTGCGACAATCTGCCCTGAAAAATAATGTACCAACTTGTTAATTAGCTAGCTAAGGGCCTAAACTGCGCAGAGTCCCACCTGCGAGATCCCTGGCAATGACACAGACACCCCGCGCCTCTGGCGCCTCAACATTCATCTTGGTCGGGCTCGGCGTGATCATCGCCTTGCTCGGCCTGCTCCTGGCCGCTGGCGGCATCAAGCTGGTCGGTTTGGGAGGTTCCTGGTACTTCCTGCTCGGCGGCCTGGCCATGGCCGTTGCCGGCGTGCTCATCGCCCGCCGCAAGCCAGCCGGCGCCTGGCTGTTCGCCGCCTTCCTGGTCGCCACGGCGATCTGGGCCGTGCTCGATGCAGGCTTTACGTTCTGGCCGCTGTTCTCGCGGCTGTTCATGTTCTCGGCCATCGGCCTGGTGGTGGCGCTGGTCTATCCGATGCTGGTGCGCGCCAGCGGTGGCAGCGCCGGTCGTGGTGGCTACGCAGTGGCTGGGGTGCTGGCCATCGCCTTGGCAGTCGGCGTTGGCAACATGTTCGTCGCCCACCCCAGCGTCGCCCCCACCGGTAAAGGCCCGGGCATGACCCCGGTCGAGCCCGGCCAGGCACAGAAAGACTGGGCCCACTACGGCAACACCGAAGGCGGCAGCCGCTTCGCCGCGCTGGACCAGATCAACCGTGACAACGTCAACAAGCTCAAGGTCGCCTGGACCTACCACACCGGCGACATCGCCCTGAGCGACGGCAACGGTGCCGAAGACCAGCTGACCCCGCTGCAGGTGGGCGACAAGGTGTTCATCTGCACCCCGCACAACAACCTGATCGCGCTGGACGCGGACACCGGCAAGGAGCTGTGGAAAAACGCGATCAACGCCCAGTCCAAGGTCTGGCAACGTTGCCGGGGCATGGCCTATTTCGACGCCAGCGCCAAGATCGCCCAGCCCACCCAACCCAACAGCTCGCCGATCGTCGCCGCCAGCGTCCCGGCGGGTGCCAACTGCCAGCGCCGCCTGCTGACCAACACCATCGATGGCCGCCTGATCGCTGTCGATGCCGATACCGGCGCGTTCTGCGAGGGCTTTGGCAACAACGGCCAAGTCGACCTCAAGGCCGGCCTGGGCGATGTCCCAGACTCCTATTACCAACTGTCCTCCGCCCCATTGATGGCCGGCACCACCGTCGTGGTCGGCGGTCGGGTGGCCGACAACGTCCAGACTGACATGCCAGGTGGCGTGATCCGCGGCTTCGACGTGATCACCGGGCAGATGCGCTGGGCGTTCGATCCGGGCAACCCGCAGGACCGCAATGCCCCACAGGGTGACCGCACCTATGTGCGCAGCACGCCCAACAGCTGGGCCCCGATGTCCTATGACCCGGCGATGAACACGGTCTTCCTGCCGATGGGCAGCTCCTCCACCGACATCTACGGTGTCGAGCGCAGCGAACTGGACCACACCTATGGCGCCTCGGTGCTGGCCCTGGACGCCACTACCGGCAACCAGAAATGGGTGTTCCAGACCGTGCACAACGACCTGTGGGACTTCGACCTGCCCATGCAGCCGAGCCTGATCGACTTCACCCAGGACAACGGCAAGACCGTCCCGGCTGTGGTGATCGGCACCAAAGCCGGGCAGATCTATGTGCTCGATCGTGCCACCGGCAAGCCGCTGACCCAGGTCGACGAAGTGCCGGTCAAGCCGGGCAACATCCCCAACGAGCCGTATTCCCCGACCCAGCCCAAATCGGTCGGTATGCCGCAGATCGGCGCGCAGACCCTGACCGAATCGGACATGTGGGGCGCCACCCCGTATGACCAACTGCTGTGCCGCATCGACTTCAAGAAGATGCGCTACGACGGCCTGTACACCGCACCCGGCACCGATCTTTCGTTGAGCTTCCCAGGCTCGCTCGGTGGCATGAACTGGGGCAGCCTCTCCACCGACCCGGTGCATGGCTTCATCTTCGTCAACGACATGCGCCTGGGCCTGTGGATCCAGATGATCCCGTCGCAAAACAAAGGCCAGGCCACCTCCGGTGGTGAGGCGCTGAACACCGGCATGGGCGCTGTTCCCCTCAAGGGCACCCCCTATGCGGTGAACAAGAACCGCTTCCTGTCGGTGGCCGGCATCCCCTGCCAGGCACCGCCTTTCGGCACCCTGACCGCCATCGACATGAAGACCCGCCAGATCGCCTGGCAGGTACCGGTAGGAACTGTCGAAGACACCGGCCCCCTGGGCATCCGCATGCACCTGCCGATCAAGATCGGCCTGCCGACCCTCGGCGGCACGTTGTCCACCCAAGGTGGCCTGGTGTTCATCGCCGGCACCCAGGACTTCTACCTGCGCGCCTACGACAGCGGCAATGGCAACGAGATCTGGAAAGCCCGCCTGCCTGTCGGCAGCCAAGGCGGCCCGATGACCTACGTATCGCCCAAGACGGGCAAGCAGTATGTGGTGGTCACTGCGGGCGGGGCGCGGCAGTCCCCTGACCGGGGCGACTACGTGATGGCCTATGCCCTGCCTTAAACCGCGCCGTCTTCTTGGCGGGTAAAACCGCCTCACTGAGACCGCGTCGCACCCTTCGTGGGTGAACCCGCTGCCACAAAGGCTCGATGCAGCCTTTGTGGCAGCAGGTCTACCCGCGAATGGGCCCTCACTGACAACCCGAGACTCCGTAATGCCCCGCGTTATTCGCTTCACCTCCGCTCTTGCGCTGGCCCTGGCCAGCACCACCGCCCTGGCTGACGGCGACCTGATGACCCGCAGCACCCTGACCGGCGACTGGGGCGGCTTGCGCCACCAGCTCCAGGAAGACGGCATCACGTTCACCGGCGACTACAGCGGTGAGACCGCCTACAACGCCCACGGCGGCCTGCAGCGTTCGGCACGCTACTCGCAGAACCTCAAGCTCGGCGTGCAGTTCGACCTCTCGAAGCTGTACGGCCTGGACAACGCTGGCAAGGTCCAGCTGACAGTCAACGACCGACGCGGCAACAGCGCCTCCGAGGACCTGGTGGGCAACCGGCTGCCGATCCAGGAAAACTACGGCGGCCTCTACACTCGCCTGACCGAACTGAGTTACGAGCGCACCCTGTTCACCCCGGCACTGAACGTAAAGCTGGGCTACATGGCCATGGGCAACGACCTGGGCGGGCTGGACAGTGGGATCTTGTGCAACTTCATGAACGCCGGTTTCTGCGGCCACCCGTTGAACATGTCTGGCGGCAGCGGCTGGACCAACTACCCCAACGCCCACCTGGGCGTGCGGGTCAAATACGACCTGACGCCAGCCTGGCAATTGCGTCTCGCAGCGTTCAACGTCGATCCCGAGAGCAACGGCAACGCCAGCCGCGCCTGGCACCTGGGGCCCAAGCACACCACCGGCACCGTGGTACCGGTCGAGTTGGTGTACAAGCGCCAAGGCGAGCTGCCTGGCGAGTACAAGCTCGGCTACTACTACGACAGCTCCGACGCCAAACGCATCGGCAGCGATGACGAGGTGTCCGGCCGCGGCGGCCACTACCTGCTGATCGATCAGGCCGTGTGGAACGACGCGACCTTGCCGGGCCGCAGCCTGCATGCCTTCGGCCAGTACTCTGCCTCGAGCAAAGCAGCCTCGCCATTCACCAAGTGGTATGGCGCAGGCGTCGTGCTGTACAAGCCGTTCGAAGGCCGCCCGCGCGACACCCTGGCCCTGGGCTACGGTCGCGCTGTGCCCAACCCGCGTAGCCGCGATGTGCTCCAAGACGCCGCCCAAGCCGCCGGCCAGGACTTCCCCCACCTGGACAGCGCCGAGCAGTTGATCGAGCTGAGCTACGGCTACCAGGCCACACCCTGGCTGAACCTGCGCCCGGATGTGCAATACATCATCGAACCGGGCGCATTCTCCGGGCAGAGCATCGACAATGCGTTGGTGCTGGGATTGCAGGTCAAGGCCAGCTTCTGATCGTTTGCACTTTTGTCGCGAAAGGGGCGCATCGCGCCCCCAACGATCTATCGAGCCTCGCTCAGATGCTCGACCAGGCGAAGCAACATTGCATCGCACGCCTTCAACTGCTCGACACTGACGAACTCATCTGGCTTGTGCCCCTGGTCCATGCTGCCAGGCCCGCAGACGACCGTCGCAATACCCGCCTGATCGAACAGCCCGCCCTCGGTACCGAAGGCCACGGTGCCGAAGTCATCTGAGCCACTGAGCATCGCCACCAGTTGCGCCGCTTCGCTGTCCGCCGGGGTCGCCAGGCCAGGGTAGGCACTGAGCGGTTGTAGACGGATGTCACTGTCAGCACTGACCGCGCGCATGCGCGGCAACAGCTCGGCCTGGGCGTAGGTCTGCAACTGGTCGGCCACCGCCTGGGCCTCGAAGCCCGGCAAGGCACGCACTTCGAAGTCGAACTCGCATTCGGCCGGGACGATGTTCAACGCCCGCCCCCCTTTGATCACGCCGGTCTGCACCGTAGAGAACGGCGGGTCGAAGCGCTCGTCGTGATGCTCGGGACGCGCCAGGCCATCGCCGATCTCGCCGAGCTTGCCGATCAGGCGCGCGGCGTATTCGATCGCATTGACCCCATAGGGCGCGTACGCCGAATGGCACGCAGCGCCGTGCACCTGGCAGCGCATGGCCAGCTTGCCTTTGTGGCCTAGCACAGGCTTGAGTTCGGTGGGCTCGCCGATCAGGCACAGGCGCGGCTTGTGCGGGCGTTGCTGGAGGGCAGCCAGCATGGAACGCACGCCCAGGCAGCCGACTTCCTCATCGTAGGAAAACGCCAGGTGCACCGGCCATTTCAACGGCTGCGCCAGAAACGCCGGCACCGCCGCCAACACCGAGGCGATGAAGCCTTTCATGTCTGCCGTACCACGCCCGTACAGACGCCCATCACGTTCGGTCAACGCGAAAGGCTCGACGGTCCACGCCTGCCCCTCGACCGGCACCACGTCGGTGTGCCCGGACAACACCACCCCGCCACGGTCCGTGGGACCAATGGTGGCGAACAGGTTGGCCTTGGTGCCCTCTTCGTTGTGGAACAACTCGCAGTCCACACCCAGCCCGGCCAGGTAATCGCGAATGAAGCCGATCAGCTCCAGATTGGACTCGCGGCTGACGGTGGCAAACCCCACCAGCCGGGCCAACAGTTCGCGGCTGTTCAACTCACTCATCGCCGGGCACCCCATAGCTCGGCGCGGCCGTGGGGTTCAATGCGCGCGTCACGTAGTCCTGCATCTGTGGGCGATAGTCCTGCCACAGTTTGTCCAGGGCACCGATCGGGTCTTCATCCGCCCAGTCCACCCGCAGGTCCACCAGCGGCCAAGTTAGCTCACCGGCAATCTTCATCGCTGCCGAATGCACCGGCCCCGCTTCACCACCAGCGGCCATGGCCGCGTGCATCGCCGCCAGCAGACGATCGGCCAGGTGCCCGGCCGTTTGTTCGAAGGCCGCAACCATGGCCTCGATCACGTGGATCGACGACAACAGGTTGCCCGCCGCCGCGCACTGCTCACCCGCCACTGCGTTGTGCACGCCCAGTGCTTCCTTGCCGGTGAACAAGGCCACCTGCCCCTGGCTGTCGATCACCGTCACCTGGCGGTACTCGCTCCAGCCATTGGCCGTGAGCACCCGGTCCAGTGCCGCAGCCGGCAACTGCCCCTGCTCCAGGGCATCGAGGATCTGCGGGCCCAACGCGGGCAGGGTGATGTTCTGTGTGGCCACCGCACCGACGCCTGCCCGCACCCAAGGGCAACGAGCGCCGACCGCGATGCTCGACGAGCTGATGGCGATACCGAGCTGGCCGGTTTCCTGGCAACGGCCAATGATGGAGAAAGTCATGTTCTGGGGCTCCTGAGGGTCTGTCCAATACACTTGCGAAAACAAACTTTCGCGCGAATGGAGGCATTCTGGGCAGAAGCCATTGGCCCACGAAACCAACTTTTTCCTAGGACCAGAAAAGGAAAAAACTAAGGCAATAAAACATAAAGAAATATTGCACTTCCAAAGTGCCGAAAACCCAGCTCAAAGCCCCGTCGCTCAAGGCCTTCGGTAATTTATAGGCAAGCATTAGCTAAATAATATTTTCGCGATTCAAAGCACATCCCTAGTCTGGCCCCAGGCAAAGGCGGTACCCAACCGACCTGAATAAAACCGCCTTCCAAGAAGGGCTCAGACATGACATTGAACAATATAGAAATCGACACCCTCGTGGTCGGCGCCGGCCAGGCCGGCGTAGCCATGAGCGAACACCTGAGCAAACTCGGCGTGCCGCACCTGGTGCTGGAGCGCAAGCGCATCGCCGAGGCCTGGCGCACCGGGCGCTGGGATTCGCTGGTCGCCAACGGCCCGGTCTGGCATGACCGCTTCCCAGGCCTGGAATTCGACATGGACCCCGACGCCTTCGCCGGCAAGGACCAAGTCGCTGACTATTTCGAAACCTACGTACGCAAGTACAACCTGCCCGTGCGCACCGGCATCGACGTGAAGAAAGTGGTGCGCAACGCTGATCGCCCTGGCTTCACCATCGAAACCAACGAAGGCGTGATTTACGCCAACCGTGTGGTGGCCGCAACCGGCCCGTTCCAACGCCCGGTCATCCCGGCCATCGCACCCAAGGACGAGCGCCTGCACCAGATCCACTCGGCGGCCTACTACAACCCCGAGCAACTGCCCGAAGGCGCCGTGCTGGTAGTCGGTGCTGGTTCCTCCGGCGTGCAGATCGCAGAGGAACTGATGCGCGCCGGACGCCAGGTGTACCTGTCAGTGGGCGCCCACGACCGCCCGCCGCGCGCCTACCGCAACCGCGACTTCTGCTGGTGGCTGGGTGTGCTGGGTGAGTGGGACGCGGAAATCGCCAAACCCGGCCGTGAGCACGTGACCATCGCCGTCAGTGGCGCCCGCGGCGGCCATACCGTGGACTTCCGTGCCCTCGCCCACCAAGGCATGACCCTGGTCGGCCTGACCCAGTCGTTCGAAGAGGGCATGGTGCGTTTCCAGGCTGATCTTGCCGACAACATCCGGCGTGGCGACGAGAACTACCTGGCCCTGCTGGATGCCGCCGATGCCTATATCGAGCGCAACGGCCTGGACCTGCCGGAGGAGCCCGAAGCCCGCAAGCGCCTGCCCGATCCTGAGTGCATCAGCAACCCGCTGCGCGAACTCGACCTGGCCAAGGCCGGGGTCAACACCATCATCTGGGCCACCGGCTACGGCGTGGACTTCAGCTGGCTGCAGGTCGACACCTTCGATGCCAACGGCAAGCCACAGCATCAACGCGGCGTGTCCCGCGAGCCTGGCGTGTACTTCCTCGGCCTGCCCTGGCTGTCGCGCCGCGGCTCGTCGTTCATCTGGGGCGTATGGCACGACGCCAAGCATGTCGCCGGCCACATCGCCACCCAACGTACCTACCTGGCCTACCGCGATCGCGAGCAGCGTGAAACGGATGCCGAGCAGTCCTCAACCTCGATCAAAAAAGTCAGCACCCTCGGAGCGCACTGAATGCCTACACATACCCGTATTCGCATGTTCAACACCAAGGCGACCTACCCCAATCAGTCGCTGGACAATGACCTCTGCCAGGCAGTGCGCGCCGGCAACACGATCTATGTGCGCGGCCAGGTCGGCACCGACTTCGAAGGCCGCTTGGTGGGTCTGGGCGACCCTCGAGCCCAAGCCGAGCAAGCGATGAAAAACGTCAAGCAACTGCTTGAGGAAGCCGGCTCGGACATGTCGCACATCGTCAAGACCACCACCTACATCACCGACCCACGTTTCCGTGAGCCGGTGTACCAGGAAGTCGGCAAATGGCTCAAAGGGGTGTTCCCGATCTCCACCGGGCTGGTGGTAGCGGGCTTGGCCCAGCCTGAATGGCTGATGGAGATCGATATCATCGCCGTGGTACCGGATCAGGCGTAACACTCCGGCATCGCAGGGGCTGCTTGGCAGCCCCCTCGCGGGCATGCCCGCTCCCACTTGGATGACCTTGAGGGAGCGGGCTTGCCTGTTTAGGGCGGGTAAAAAATCAGAGTTTTGCCAGTTCTTCCCGGCAGAAATCGACGAACAACTGCGCAGGCTTGGTCAGTTGCACACGCTTCAAACGCGCCGCCGCCAGGCCCGACAGCGCTACCGGCTCGGCGATGTCCACCGTCACCAGCCGCTGCCCATCGTAGGTGTATTCGGAATGCGGCCGGGTCACCAGCAGCGAAAACCCGAACCCCTGCCCGACCATCCCCCGCACCATCTCGATCGATGGCGAACTGAAGACAATGTTCGGCGTCAGGTCCATCTCGTTGAACAGGCTGACGAAGTAGGTACGGCTCGGCGCCACGTCGAGCAGGATCATCGGCTCCGGGCATAGATCACGCAGCGATACCTGGGCCTGACTGGCGAAGCGGTGTTTCTCCGGCAGCAGCACATAGGGCTTTTGCGGTGGCATCAAGGGCTCGGCCTCAATGGTGCCGTCCAGATCATGATCGTAGAGAAAGGCCAGGTCGAAGGTGCCGGCGGTCAGGCCTTGGATCAGGTCCTGCTGCTCGCCATCGCGCAGACGGATGTCCACGCCTGGGTAGCGCTCGCGAAAGCCTGCGATCAACCTGGGCAGGTACAGCGGCGCCACGGTCTCGAAACAGCCGATATCGATCTGCCCCGCCACCGTATCATTGTCAGCCAAGGCGTTCTGCTCGAACTCATGGGTCATCTGCAGCAAGGCCTTGGTCTTGGCATAGAAGCGCTTGCCACTGGGCGTCAGCGAGACGCCCTGGGCGTGGTGGCGGATGAACAACTGAACGCCGAAGCTCTCTTCCAGGCTCTTGATGGCCGTGGAGATCGACGGCTGCGCGATGTACAACTGGCGCGATGCCTCGGCGACGCTGCCCGCCTCCACCGTGGTGACGAAATACTTGAGTTGACGCAAGGTATAGGAAGCCACAGGCACCTCTCTGACGCCGCGTGGCGGCGTAGCGGATTTTTCCTGCCACCTTACCTTAGCGCCGGCCCCCCTGGCGCCTAGGCGAACAAGGATTTGCCTATGGGTTGAACATACTTTTGATGTTTACCCGCGAAAGGGCCGCCTAGACGCCCCGGCCTACGACTCGCTCAACGCCGTTGCGATGTCACATTGCATACCCGGGGATGCACTCACTGCACCACCCCGCACGCGACGCGGGCGCCACCACCACCGAGTTTTTCAGGATGGTCGCTATGGTTGTCGCCACCGGCATGCACCATCAAGGCATGCCCCTTGAAATCGTCTGCCTTTAGCCGTGGCGCCAGTACCGGCGTCGTGGCCTTGCCGTCGGCACCGACATACAACGCTGGCAGGTCGCCGCGATGGCCACCCGCGTCATACGGCCCCTTGTGAGCGTTGGTCGCCGCAGGGTCCCAGTGGCCCCCGGCGGCACCGGCCGGCACAGGCTTGCCATTCTCCTCGGCCGGGTCGCACGTAGGGCGCTGGTGCAGGTGGAAGCCATGCACACCGGGCGGCAGACCGGCAAGATCCGGAGTGAGCAACGCGCCATAGGGCGTCTGCGCGAGGGTGATCGTCCCGATCGAGTTGCCTGGGCCGTCCGGGCCGGCAAGCTTCAATTCCACCTTTTGTTCGGCCTGGGCAAGGCCGGCGGTGACCAGCAAGGCGGTCATTACCAGTGCTTTCATGCGATTTCTCCTTGGTTTGGAACAACGGGCGTCGTACAGGTTGGACGCGCCACCTGACAGGTGGACTGCATACGCTGCCAGCGATTCCATCCGATCACAGTCAGAAGTACTTCTGTCTTGTGTAAGGAACCTCTACGAGAGCGGTGTTTTCTACCCAGCATCCACTCAAGGAGGGCTGCACCATGCTCGACTCTGCAACCGGCATGCAACCGGGCGAACGCTATACCGTCGACAACGAGGAGCGCACCTGGCAGTTCTCGGGCTTCTTCCTCGATGGCAAGTATTACCTCGACACCGATCTCAACAGCGCCGTCGGCTGGCTGGAAGGCACCCGGTTCTATTACGACGATGTCGACCCGGATGGCCAGCCGATCTTTCCAGACCGACTGGCCGGCACCGTCGAGGACCTGGTGTTGACCCTGGTCGATGGCGCGACGCTCAAGCTCGAAGGCTCGCTGCAGGGCCATCCGACCGACCAGCGCAAAGGCCTTTGAGCTAGGGTCTGTATGAAACGTCTTGAGACGAAAGTCAGGCAAGGCGAAAACAGCCGAGGAACGGTCGGAGTCGCGCTCGACTTTACGGGTTGTAAATGAGCATTCCGAGGCTGTTTTCAACGCAGCATCACCGAGTATCAAGGCTTTTCGTACAGAGCTAAGAGCGTCGGATCACACTCACCGCCTGAGAAGCACAGGCGGTGGCGTGGCCAAGATCAGTGCTGATCTACAACGACGATCAATCAAAGTCCCAGTAAGGCTGGCAGTGGCCCACCTCGGTCCACCCCGTACCCTCAGGGCACGACGGCTCGAGGGTCCAGTAACTCAGCAGCAGGTTGTCGGCGGCGTTGGCCTGGGCAAACGGTGAAGCCGTCGTTTCAGAAGCGGACTCGGTGCTGTTGGCAAACTGGGCCAGGCCCGCGGTCATCAACAGCGCAATTAAGGCAAGTTTTTTCATTTCGTTTTCTCAAGCATTTCTGACTTCAATGGAGCAGGCGAAGCCTCTCGACCCGCCTGCCGACTGGTGAGAGACCTTGGCCTTCACCCATGCCCACTGTCGTCTAGCCAGTGATCCCTCCGTAATCCGGAAATGCTCCCCCACAGAGCCCTGCATTCACCTGAGTCGCCCGCCTGTCTGCCCAGCCCATTCAGGGGTAGGAGCCCCGACCAGGTAGTCAGGCAGTGGTTTGGGTGAGGGCACACGGGACTGCGCATTCACCCCCCCTCAACATCCCACGCTCTACGACGAAATCGATCACCGCCTGCAACCCCTCCCCCTTCTTAAGATTGCTGAAAGTCCACGGCCGCTCAGGGCGCATGCGTCGGGTATCGCGCGCCATCACCTCCAGCGAGGCGCCGACATAAGGCGCCAGATCGGTCTTGTTGATCACCAGAAAATCCGACTTGGTGATGCCTGGCCCTCCCTTGCGGGGAATCTTCTCACCTTCGGCGACATCGATGACATAGATCGTCAGGTCAGCAAGCTCGGGGCTGAACGTCGCGCTGAGATTGTCGCCTCCGCTTTCGACGAAAATCACATCCAGATTGCCAAACTTGCGCGCCAGCGCCTCCACGGCAGCCAGGTTCATCGAGGCGTCTTCGCGGATTGCCGTGTGCGGGCAACCACCGGTCTCCACCCCGACGATACGCTCAGGCTCCAGGGCACCGGCCTCGGTGAGGATGCGCTGATCTTCCTTGGTATAGATGTCGTTGGTGACCACAGCGATCTGGTAATGGTCGCGCATGGCCTTGCACAGGGCTTCGAGCAATGCGGTCTTGCCGGAGCCGACCGGGCCGCCGACCCCAACGCGCAGGGGGTTTTGATGACTTTGCATGAACGTATTCCTCAAGAACGGAACAAACGGGTGTATTGGGTTTCGTGACGGGACGAGGCGATGGCGAGCAGCGGCAGGCTGCCACCGAGCTGGTCATCCTCAAGCGCCAGGGCACGCTCGAGCACGGCAGGCAGCGCCTCCCCCATGTCACGCAGCAGCGTCTGGGCGGCTTGCTGGCCGAACGGCACCAACTTGACCCCGGCCATCACCGCACTTTCGAGCCAGGCGAAACCATGGCCCAAGGCCAACTGACGCAACGGTATGGACCAGTGCACGCCAAGCCAGGCCATGCCGCTCAGTTGGCTGAGTTCGAGACTGGCCCGCCAGGCCGGGGCCTGCCCCAGCTGCCAGCCATCGAGCAGGCGCGCCAGTGCACTGCCACGCTGTTGTTCTTCCAGCCGCAGCTCGGCGGTCTCACGGTTAGCCAGCACGAAGCGGCTCCAATGAGCGAACGCGTCGGCATCATCGACCTGGCACGCATGATAGAGCCGCGCTAAAACAGGCCAATCGAGATAACCGAGGGTGTCGTGCACTTGCTCGCGCTGCCAGGCAGCGAAGGTTGCAATGTCGCGCACCCAACCGGCTTCCACAGCCCACTCCAACCCCTGGGAATAGGTGAACCCGCCCACGGGCAAACCTGGGCTGGCCAGTTGCAGCAGACGCAGCAGCGCCAAGTCGTGGTTCATCAACTGGCCAGTACCAGGGCCGCCCCCGCCAGCATCCCGCCACCTACGGCCTTTTGCAGCCCCCTGTGATGACGCAACAGGCAACCCACGGCAAAGCCCACGGCCAGCAGCAGCGTGCTGATCAGGATGAAGCCTGAGCCGAACAGCCAGAACCCGCTAGGCGTCGCCTCCACGCCATGGGCCCAGCCATGGAACAGCGCGAACATCGGCATGACCCATGCCAGCAACCTTTGCCGACGAGGCAGCAGCAAGGCGCCTGCGATCACCCATAGCGACACGCAGATCATCGTCTCCACGCCCAGCACATCACCGAAAAGGTGGCCCAATACCGCACCGCCGATCATCATCGCCAAGGTCGCCAGCGGCAGGCCCAGGCTCCGTCGGGTCAAGGCCGTCAGCACGCCGGTTCCCAGCAACATCAGCAAATGATCCAGACCGGTCAACGGATGCAGCAGGCCATCGCGCAAAGGGCTGGTGTCGTGGCCAGGGTGGGCGAAGGCTGGCAGGGCCACCAGCAGCAGGACAACAGCAAACATCTTTTTCATTGAAAACTCCCAGGATGGCTCAGCAATGGGCGGGCAGGCGCACGAATGGGTGATCGTGGTCGTGGCGATGGGGCGCGCTCTGGTAGGCGCCGGCTTCAGGTTCGAAAGGCGCCCGCTCGGTCACCACGCTCAGGCCCAAGCCGCGCAGCATGTCGTCCAGGACATGGTCGTGCTGGAAACGCAGCAGGCCAGGCTCGATCTGCAGAGGCACATGGCGGTTGCCCAGGTGATAGGCCGCGCGGGCCAGCAACAGTGGATCGGTGCAGTGCACCGTGGACACCTGCTCGGGCGCGGCCAGCACCCGCACTACATGGCGACCTTCAGCATCACCGAGCAGCTCGCCGCCACGCAGCAGGTGCCCTCGCTCAAGCATCAGACCGGCCTCGCGGCCATCGTCCAGAGTGATGCGCAGACGGCTCTTGATACGGCTGTCCACGTCCAGGGTAACGCTGCCAGTCTCAGGGCCGGCTTCGGTGAGCCGGCGGGTCAGGACAATCATGGGCTTTCCTCAGAACAGAAAATAACGCTGGGCCAGCGGCAGTTCGCAGGCCGGCTCGCACACCAGCAGTTCGCCGTCGGCGCGCACCTGATAGGTCTGGGCATCCACCTCGATGCGCGGTTGCAGGCTGTTGTGGACCATGTCGGCCTTGCGTACTCGCCGACAGCCATGGGCCACACCGATCAGGCTGCGCAGACCAAGCGTTTCCGCCAGGCCCCTGTCCATCGCCAATTGAGGCAGAAAGGTCATGCGCGTGGCCTGCCGGGCGGCGCCGAGGGCGCCGAACATCGGTCGGTAATGCACCGGTTGCGGCGTCGGAATCGAGCCGTTGATATCACCCATGGGCGCCATGACGATCATCCCGCCCTTGAGCACCAAAGCAGGCTTGACGGCGAAGAAAGCTGGCGACCAGAGCACCAGGTCAGCGAGCTTGCCCACCTCCACCGACCCCACCTCATGGGCGATGCCGTGGGTCAGTGCCGGATTGAGGGTGTACTTGGCGATGTAGCGCTTGACCCGGAAGTTGTCGCTGTAGTCGCTGTCAGGCGGCAGCGGCCCACGGCGCAGCTTCATCTGATGCGCCACCTGCCAGGTGCGCAGCACCACTTCGCCCACCCGGCCCATGGCCTGGGAGTCCGAGGAGGTCATGGCGAAGGCGCCCATGTCGTGCAGGATATCCTCGGCGGCGATGGTCTCCCGTCGTATGCGCGACTCGGCGAAGGCCACGTCCTCGGCGATGCTCGGGTCCAGGTGGTGGCAGACCATGAGCATGTCCAGGTGCTCATCGACGGTGTTCACGGTGTAGGGCAGCGTCGGGTTGGTCGAGGACGGCAGAACATTGGCCTGCCCGGCCGCGCGGATGATGTCCGGCGCATGACCACCACCGGCGCCCTCGGTGTGGAACGTATGGATGGTGCGATCACCAATGGCGGCCAGGGTGTCCTCGATACACCCGGACTCGTTGAGCGTGTCGGTGTGGATCGCCACCTGGATGTCCAGTGCCTCGGCCACGCCCAGGCAGCAGTCAATGGCTGCCGGCGTTGAGCCCCAGTCCTCGTGCAGTTTCAGGCCTACCGCACCGGCGGCGATCTGTTCCTGCAAGGCTTCGGGCCGCGAAGCATTGCCTTTGCCCAGCAGGCCGATATTGATCGGCAGGCTATCCGCGGCCTGGAGCATACGCGCCAGATACCACGGGCCGGGCGTACAGGTGGTGGCATTGGTACCGGTGGCCGGCCCAGTGCCGCCGCCAATGAATGTGGTAACGCCGCTGGTCAACGCCTCCTCCACCTGCTGCGGGCAGATGAAGTGGATGTGCGAGTCGATTCCGCCAGCCGTGACGATCTTGCCCTCGGCGGCGATCACCTCCGTGCCCGGCCCGATGGGGACGGTCACATTCGGCTGCACATCAGGGTTACCCGCCTTGCCGATCGCCGCGATACGCCCATGACGCACGCCGATATCGGCCTTGACGACGCCCCAGTGATCGATGATCAAGGCGTTGGTCAGCACCAGGTCCATCGCCTCGGCGGCGAGCATCTGGCCCTGGCCCATGCCATCGCGGATAACCTTGCCACCGCCGAACTTGACCTCTTCGCCATAGACCGTGAAGTCCTTTTCCACCTCGACCCACAAGGCGGTATCGGCCAAGCGCACACGGTCGCCGACGGTCGGGCCGAACATGTCCGCATAGGCCTGACGGGATATCCGACTCATGCCCTGCCCTCCAGTGCGCCCATTACCTTGCCTTGGAAACCATACACCTCCCGCTTGCCGGCATAGGCCACCAACCGCACGGTTCGGGCCTGCCCAGGCTCGAAACGCACGGCGGTGCCGGCCGGGATGTCCAGCCGATAGCCCCGGGCCATCTCACGCTCGAAGACCAGGCAATCATTGACCTCGTAGAAGTGATAGTGCGACCCGACCTGCACCGGTCGGTCGCCATGGTTGGCCACGCTGACGCTGACAGTCGGGCGGCCCTTGTTGAGCTCGATGTCGCCGTCAGCGACCTGGATTTCTCCGGGAATCATGTTCGGTTCCTCAGATGATGGGGTCATGCACGGTCACCAGTTTGGTACCGTCGGGGAAGGTCGCCTCGACCTGGACGTCATGGAGCATTTCGGGCACGCCCTCCATCACCTGTCCTCGGCCCAGCACTTCACGGCCCAGGCTCATCAGCTCGGCGACGCTACGCCCATCACGGGCGCCTTCGAGCACTGCGGCGCTGATCAGCGCCACCGCCTCTGGATAATTGAGCCTCAAGCCACGGGCCAATCGCCGCTCGGCCAGCAATGCCGCGGTGAACAGCAACAGTTTGTCTTTCTCTCTCGGGGTCAGCTCCATAGGCGCCTCTCTCAGGTGGCCCAGATGCGCGGCGGGCACGGCGTCAGGCCAAGAACAGCCGGACGCAGCAGGTACCAGAGGCGCTGCAGGGTGGATTGCAGGTGTTGGTTGTCGTGGTCGAGCAGGCGGATCACCAGCAACGGGCCCAGCAAGGTGGCGCCAGAAGGATTGCCCAGCCCCTCCAGAGCCTGGCGCACGCGCTCGAGCAGCGCCGGGTTGGCGGGCGCTGCGCAAAAGGTGGCGATCAGAGGGTGCCCACCAAGCTTCTCCAAACCACCGGCTTCAATGCGCAGGCGCTCGTGCAACCCTGGGGCGTCTGCCAGTTCGATACACAGGCGGCTGTCGAGCGCGCCCTGTTCGAAGCGCTCCCCCATCACAGGGCGGCCCAGGCACAGGGTTTCCCAGGCGAGCAACCGGGCACCAGGTTCGAGCGTGAAGCGGCTGTCGAGCTTGGCGCGAGCGCCGCTGAAGAAGATGCTGTCCTGGGGCAGCCACTCCAGGGTACTGCCCGCCGCCAGATGGAACCGCTGCTCGAGCCGCGCGGTTGGCCCGATGCTGCGGTAGAACTTGCTCGCCCCCGGCATCGTCAGCAGCGCGTGACTGCCAGGCTCGAGATGGACATCCAGCTCCAGTCGGTCACCTGCGACGATGCCACCTGGCGGATGCAGGACATAGACATGGCACGGCGCACCTTCGGGATGGAACGGGCGCTGCACCAAAAGAGGACCGAAGTGCCGTCGCGCACCAAGGCGGGTCACCCCCTCGCGCTGAATGAAGCGCAACTGAAGGCAGGCGCTCCAGCCGGGTTGTTGCTCCAGTTGCTCCTTGTGCTGCGCCAACGACATCCACCAGCCCCCGAAAACACGCGGCCTCATGGCCGCCACGCGGGTCAGGTGCAGCACTGAGCGTCCCGCAGGCCTGACCACTTGATCAAATTCTTTGGCAGGGACACAGCAGATAACGGGCCAACTCTGCGGATGAGGCTGAGTGAAAAGATTCAGCGCGCCGCATCTTCGCAAGTGCTGCCCCAGCCAGTCGCCCGTCCGGCCAATTCATGACTGGACGTTTCGGATCCGCGGCGGATGTATTATCGTGGCGAGGTGCGCATATAAAAGCAGCCTGAGCGATCAGGCCCTAGGCAATACAAGAGGGTGTCATGAGTAACGAGAGCATTAACTGGGACAAGCTGGGCTTCGACTATATCAAGACCGACAAGCGCTACCTGTCCGTATGGCGCAACGGCGAGTGGGACAAAGGCACCCTGACCGAAGACAACGTGCTGCACATCAGTGAAGGCTCCACCGCCCTGCACTATGGCCAGCAATGCTTCGAAGGCCTGAAGGCCTATCGTTGCAAGGACGGCTCGATCAACCTGTTCCGCCCTGACCAGAACGCCGCCCGCATGCAGCGCAGCTGCGCCCGCCTGCTGATGCCGCAGGTGCCGACCGATGTATTCATCGAAGCCTGCAAGCAAGTGGTCAAGGCCAACGAACGCTTCGTGCCGCCGCACGGCAAAGGCGCCCTTTACCTGCGTCCGTTCGTCATCGGCACTGGCGACAACATCGGCGTGCGCACCGCGCCGGAGTTCATCTTCTCGATCTTCGCCATCCCGGTCGGCTCGTACTTCAAGGGCGGCATGAAGCCGCACAACTTCACGATCTCCAGCTACGACCGCGCCGCCCCACAAGGCACCGGCGCCGCCAAGGTCGGTGGCAACTATGCGGCCAGCCTGATGCCAGGCGCCGAAGCGAAGAAGAACAACTTCGCTGACGCCATCTACCTGGACCCGCTGACCCACAGCAAGATCGAGGAAGTCGGTTCGGCAAACTTCTTCGGTATCACCAAGGACAACGAATTCGTCACCCCGAAATCGGCCTCCGTCCTGCCGGGCATCACCCGCCTGTCGCTGATGGAACTGGCTGCCTCGCGCCTGGGCCTGAAAGTGGTCGAAGGCGACGTCGAGATCAGCAAGCTCGATCGCTTCGTCGAAGCCGGTGCCTGCGGTACCGCCGCCGTCATCACCCCGATCGGCGGCATCGAGTACAACGGCAAGCTGCATGTGTTCCATGACCTGGAGAAAGTCGGCCCGGTCACCCAGAAGCTCTACAACGAGCTGACCGGTATCCAGAGCGGCGACGTTGAAGCGCCAGCAGGCTGGATCGTCAAGGTCGCCTGAGGCTTCGCCCTCCCCTGAAAACGGGGCATGCCAGCAATGGCATGCCCCGTTTTCATTAGCCACTCCCTCCTTTGCCGATGCGCCCTATGCGGGCAAACCCGCTCCCTCCCGGACCTCGCAAACCTTGCAGGAGCGGGTTCACCCGCGAATGCGCCCACCCGTTCACCGCAGCGCCAAAGGTGATCTTGCTCCCGCAGACACAGGCCTATCAGGTCTTGATGCAGCAGATGAATTTTTCTTAAATCGCACAGTGTCTATTCTTTGGCACAATCAAGTCTCCAATCGCTGCCCAGGTACTAGCATGCCCCGCGTACTGACCATCGAAGACGACGCCGTCACCGCCCAGGAGATCGTCGCCGAACTGTCCAGCCATGGCCTGGAAGTGGACTGGGCCGACAATGGCCGTGAAGGCCTGTCCAAGGCCATCGGTGGTGGCTACGACCTGATCACCCTGGACCGCATGTTGCCCGAGGTCGATGGCCTGACCATCGTCACCACCCTGCGCAACCTGAAGATCGCCACGCCCATCCTGATGATCAGCGCGCTGTCGGACGTCGATGAGCGCGTGCGTGGCCTGCGCGCCGGCGGCGACGACTACCTGACCAAACCGTTCGCCTCCGATGAGATGGCCGCACGGGTCGAGGTGCTGCTGCGGCGCAACAGCGTGCCCATGACCCAGACCCGTCTGCAGGTCGCCGACCTCGAGCTGGACCTGATCAGTCACGAAGCGCGCCGCGGCGAGCAGACCCTCAACCTGCTGCCCACCGAATACAAGCTGTTGGAGTACCTGATGCGCCATGCCGGCCAGGTCATCACCCGGATGATGATCTTCGAGGAGGTCTGGGGCTACCACTTCGACCCCGGCACCAACCTGATCGACGTCCACATCGGTCGCCTGCGCAAGAAGATCGATCCGCCCGGCCAGAACCCGCTCATCCGTACCGTGCGGGGCTCCGGCTATGCCATTGCCGAACCCGTCTAAGGGCTGGAGTTCCTCGACCAGCCGCCTGCTGGCGCTGTACAGCTTCCTCTTCGTGGCGTGGAGCAGCATCCTCATGGGGGTGCTGTACTTCGAGGTTTCCAGCTACCTGAACAAGCTCACCCGCCACTCCATGCTGCAACGCCAGCACCTGTTCTCTCACATGAGCGGCAAGCAGCTAGACGACGCGCTGATCGCAAGCCAGGCGTTCGAGGAGCGCGGCTTCGATGCCTACGGGCTGTTCGACGCCCAGCTCAACCCCATTGGAGGGCGTGTGCGCTTCATCCCGCCGGAGCTCGGGCTCGACGGCGAAGTCCACGAACTCAAACGGTGCCTGGACGCGGATGACCCGCACCTGCCCCGCGACAGCTGCGATGCCGTGGCGATCCGCATAAAGGATGGCCGTTGGCTAGTGCTGGTACGCGACAACGGTTCGTTGTTCGTGGTCACCCGAATCATTCTCCACGCCCTGCTCTGGGGCATCTCCCTGACCTTGATCCCCGGTTTCGCGGGGTGGTATCTGCTGCGCAGGCGACCGCTCAAACGTATCCGAGCGATCCAGGCCCAGGCCGAGCTGATCGTGGCCGGAGACCTGACCCATCGCCTGCCGCTCTCAGCGCGACGCGACGAACTGGACATGCTGGCGGCCATCGTCAACGCCATGCTCGACCGCATCGAGCGGCTGATGCACGAGGTCAAAGGCGTCTGCGACAACATCGCCCATGACCTGCGCACGCCTCTGACCCGTTTACGTGCACAGCTTTACCGGATTCGCCAGCAAAGCGGTGACAACGCGCCCGAAGCCCAGGCCCTGGAACAGGCGATTACCGAAACCGATACGCTGATGGCGCGCTTTCGCGGCCTGCTGCGCATCAGCGAACTGGAAGACCGTCAGCGTCGCGCCGGATTCGTCGAACTCGATCCCCATGCCTTGCTGATGGAGTTGCACGACTTCTACCTGCCACTGGCCGAAGATGGCGGTATTCGCCTGACCCTGGAGCAACCGGCGCAACTGCCGGCACTGCATGGAGACCGGGAACTGCTGTTCGAGGCGCTGGCCAATCTGGTGGGCAACGGCATCAAGTTCACTCCCCAGGGCGGGCAGGTACGGATCCAGGCGCGTGAGTATGCCAGCGGCCTGACCATTGCCATCGAAGACAGCGGGCCGGGGATTCCAGAGCAGGAGCGCGCAACGGTGTTGAAGCGTTTCTATCGCAGTGAGGAAGGCCATCGCCACCCCGGGTTCGGGCTGGGATTGTCGATCGTCGCGGCGATCGTCGACCTGCATGGGTTCCGCCTGGAGGTGGGAAGCAGCGAGCTGGGCGGGGCCAAATTAGTGTTGCATTGCCCGGTGGGCGCTACGTCTCGATAATCGAATGGGGCGCCGCTACGCGCCCCCTCGCAGGCTGTCGCCAGCCCCTACAGGTGTACAGCAGGTGCACAAGATGTAGGAGCGGCCTCGTGCCGCGAAAGGGCTGCGCAGCAGCCCCTCAGGCATCGGTCAGTCAGCCAGGCGCCAGGTGGTTGCGCCCTTGCTGTCTTCCAGCACCACACCCATGGCGGCCAGCTGGTCGCGAATGCGGTCGGACTCGCCCCAGTTCTTGTCCGCACGCGCCTGCAGGCGCGCCTGGATCAAAGCTTCCACCTCGGCGGCATCGACCTTGCCCTCTGCACCGGCACGCAGGAAGTCGTCCGCATCCAATTGCAGCACGCCCAGCACATCACCCAGTTCACGCAGGCGACCTGCCAGACCTGCAGCGGCCTCTGGATCGTTTTCACGCAGGCGGTTGATCTCGCGCACCAGATCGAACAGCACGGCGCAGGCTTCCGGCGTACCGAAGTCATCGTTCATCGCGACGCTGAAACGCTCGACGAACTCCTCGCCCCCTTTGGCTTCGACGCGCGGCAGACCGCGCAGCGCGTGATAGAAGCGCTCCAGGGCGCCCTTGGATTCACGCAGGCTGTCTTCGGAGTAGTTGATGGCGCTGCGGTAGTGACTGGCTACCAGCAGGTAGCGCACCACCTCCGGGTGATACTTGTCGAGCACATCGCGGATGGTGAAGAAGTTGTTCAACGACTTGGACATCTTCTCGCCATTGATACGGATCATGCCGCAGTGCATCCAGGCGTTGGCGTAGGGCTTGCCGGTGGCCGCCTCGCTCTGGGCGATCTCGTTCTCGTGGTGCGGGAACTCCAGGTCGCTGCCGCCGCCGTGGATATCGAAGCTCTCGCCCAGGCAGCAGGTGGACATCACCGAGCATTCGATGTGCCAACCCGGACGGCCAGGCCCCCAGGGCGACTCCCAGCTCGGCTCGCCCGGCTTGGCGGCTTTCCATAGGACGAAGTCCAGCGGGTCCTGCTTGGCCTCGCCGACTTCGATCCGCGCGCCGATGCGCAGGTCTTCGATCTTGCGCCGCGACAGCTTGCCGTAGCCGACGAACTTGCCGACCCGGTAGTACACGTCGCCATTGCCCGGTGCGTAGGCATAGCCCTTGTCGATCAGGGTCTGGATCATCGCGTGCATGCCGGGGATGTGATCGGTGGCTCGTGGCTCCTGATCGGGCGGCAGGATGTTCAGACGGCGCTCATCCTCGTGCATGGCATCGATCATGCGCGCGGTCAGTTCATCGAAGCGCTCGCCGTTGTCATTGGCGCGGTTGATGATCTTGTCGTCGATGTCGGTGATGTTGCGCACATAGGTCAGCTCGTAGCCGCTCTTGCGCAGCCAACGGGTGATCAGGTCGAAGGCGACCATGCTGCGACCATGGCCCAGGTGGCAGTAGTCGTACACGGTCATGCCGCACACGTACATGCGCACCTTGTTGCCGTCCAGGGGTTTGAAGGCTTCCTTGGTCTTGCTCAGGGTGTTGTAGATGGTAAGCACGGCGATTCCTTAGCTGCCCCAGGAGTCACGCAGGGTGACGGTGCGGTTGAACACCGGACGGCCCGGCTGGCTGTCCTTGAGGTCGGCGCAGAAGTAGCCTTCGCGCTCAAACTGGAAACGGTCCTCAGGCGCGGCCTGGGCCAACGACGGCTCGGCGCGGCAGCCGGTCAGCACCTGCAGCGAGTCCGGGTTGATGTTGTCCAGGAAGCTGCCGCCCTCCTCGGTCTTCTCTGGGTTCGCCGAGCGGAACAGACGGTCATAGAGACGCACTTCGCACTCGACGCTGCCCTCGGCCGGTACCCAGTGGATCACGCCCTTGACCTTGCGGCCCTCGGGGTTCTTGCCCAGGGTGTCCGGATCGTACGAGCAGCGCAGCTCGACGATGTTGCCGTCGGCGTCCTTGATGGCCTCGTCGGCGCGGATCACGTAGCTGCCGCGCAGGCGTACTTCACCGGCGGGTTCCAGACGCTTGTAGCCCTTCGGCGGCTCTTCCATGAAGTCGTCGCGATCGATATACAGCTCGCGGGAGAATGGCAGCACACGCACGCCCATGTCTTCCTTCGGGTGGCGCGGCAGCTCGAGCTGCTCGACCTTGCCTTCCGGGTAGTTGGTGATGACCACCTTAAGCGGACGCAGCACGCACATGGCGCGTGGCGCGGTACGGTCCAGGTCGTCACGGATGCTGAACTCGAGCATGGACATGTCGACCACGCCGTCGGAGCGGTTGGTGCCGATCATCTCGCAGAAGTTGCGGATCGAGGCCGGGGTGTAGCCGCGACGGCGGAAGCCCGACAGGGTCGACATGCGTGGGTCGTCCCAGGCGTCGACGTGCTTTTCGTCCACCAGTTGCTTGAGCTTGCGCTTGGAGGTGATGGTGTAGTTCAGGTTCAGGCGGCTGAACTCGTACTGGCGCGGGTGCGCCGGTACCGGCAGCTTGTCCAGGAACCAGTCGTACAACGGACGATGGCTTTCGAACTCCAGGGTGCAGATCGAGTGGGTGATGCCCTCGATCGCATCCGACTGACCGTGAGTGAAGTCGTAGTTGGGGTAGATGCACCACTTGTCGCCGGTCTGGTGGTGGTGGGCATGGCGGATGCGGTACAGGATGGGATCGCGCAGGTTCATGTTCGGCGACGCCATGTCGATCTTGGCGCGCAGCACGCGCTCGCCATCCTTGAATTCGCCGGCCTTCATGCGCGCGAACAGGTCGAGGTTCTCCTCGACGCTGCGGTCACGGAACGGGCTGTTGCGGCCTGGCTCGGTCAGGCTGCCGCGGTATTCCTTGGCCTGCTCGGGGGTGAGGTCGCAGACATAGGCATTGCCCGACTTGATCAGTTCCACGGCCCAGTCGTGCAATTGGTCGAAGTAGTCCGAGGCATAGCGCACCGGACCTGCCCACTCGAAGCCCAGCCATTTGACATCACGCTGGATGGAGTCGATGTACTCCTGGTCTTCCTTGGCCGGGTTGGTGTCGTCGAAACGCAGGTGGCAGACACCCCCGAACTCCTGGGCCAGACCAAAGTTCACACAGATCGACTTGGCGTGGCCAATGTGCAGGTAACCATTGGGCTCCGGCGGGAAACGGGTGACGATGCTGCTGTGCTTGCCCGAGTCCAGGTCGGCCTGGACGATCGGCCGCAGGAAGTTCGCAGGGACGGCGGGGGCGCCTTTGGCAGCGGCGTTGGGCGCGTTGTCGGCAGTGGGCTTGCTCATAGGATCCTTGAATGCTGGTGTTCGGCCTGGGTAGGCCGATTGAATCAAAGGGCCTATCATAGCCGAAGCAGTCAAGCTGCTGACAGCCGGGCACCGACAAACTGGCGCGATTTGTCGCAAGCCATGCAAAATGGCCGACGCGCGTCTTGTGTCGCGGTCGCCCGATCCTGCGTCAGGTGACAGTACGCGCCCTGCGCAGCCTATTTCCCGAATGCCTTTCAAAGAGCGAATTCAGCATGTCCAAAGTCAAACTGAGCACCAACCACGGCGACATCGTCCTGCAACTGGACGGCGAAAAGGCACCGAAAACCGTCGAAAACTTCGTCCAGTACGTCAAAGACGGCTACTACAACGGCACCGTGTTCCACCGTGTGATCAACAACTTCATGATCCAGGGTGGCGGTTTCGAAGCGGGCATGAAGCAAAAGCCAACCCGCTCGCCAATTCAGAACGAAGCCGACAACGGCCTGAAGAACGCCAAATACAGCATCGCCATGGCCCGCACCATGGAGCCGCACTCCGCCTCCGCGCAGTTCTTCATCAACGTGGCCGACAACGACTTCCTCAACCACAGCGGCAAGAACGTCCAGGGCTGGGGCTATGCCGTGTTCGGCGAAGTGATCGAAGGCCGTGATGTGGTCGACGTGATCAAAGGCGTCTCCACCGGTTCCAAGGCTGGCCACCAGGATGTGCCTAAAGACGACGTGATCATCGAGAAAGCCGAGATCATTGAGTGATCCTGCTGATCTCCGATCTGCATCTGCAAGAAGAACGCCCGGACATAACCCGGGCGTTTCTTGATCTGCTCGATGGCCGTGCCCGGCATGCCAAGGCGCTGTACATTCTTGGTGACTTCTTTGAAGCCTGGATCGGCGACGATGCCATGACGCCTTTCCAGCAGTCGATCTGCCAGGCCCTGCGCCGGCTGAGCGACAGCGGGACGGCGATCTACCTGATGCACGGCAACCGCGACTTCCTGATCGGTGAGGCTTTCTGCGAAGCGGCGGGCTGCACACTGCTGGCCGACCCCAGCGTGGTGCAACTCGGTGGCGAGCCGGTGTTGCTGATGCACGGCGACACCCTGTGCACCCGCGACCTGGCCTACATGAAACTACGTCGCTACCTGCGCAACCCGCTGAGCCTGTGGGTCCTACGTCATCTGCCGCTGTCCACCCGGCAGAAACTGGCGCGCAAGCTGCGCAGCGAAAGCCAGTCGCAAACCCGCATGAAGTCCACCGAGATCGTCGACGTCACGCCCGAGGAAGTCCCCAAGGTGATGGCGGCCCATGGCGTTCGCACCCTGGTGCACGGCCATACTCACCGACCAGCGCTTCACAAGTTGGTGGTCGACGGGGCACCGGCCCGACGCATCGTGCTGGGTGACTGGGACCGCCGTGGCTGGACGTTGCAAGTCGACGAACAGGGCTTCCAACTAGCCCCGTTCGACTTCCCCTGATTCGGGGTTGCCGCGATTGGGGCGCAAAGCGCCCCGTCTTGGCTCAGTGGCCTGTGCCCGCCACCACCGCCTTGTCCCCCTCCCTGATTACGTACTGTCGATACTGCGGATCAGCCTTGATCTGCGCCTCGGTGAACGGTATCGACGCCAATTGCTTGGCCGAAAAGGCACGCGTCTGGTCACTGCCATAAGGCGATGCGGCCTCGCTTGACTGAGAAAACGCGAGCAACCCGAACGCTTGCGGCCCCTGCCGGGTGAAACGGACCAACTGCAGGTAACTGGTACCACTGACGACCTGCTGCTTGCCCGCCCCCACTGGCACGCTGTACATCGCGTTGTACACGCCAAGCTCCTGAGGCCCACCCGACACTGGCGTGCCATCGGCAGCCTGCTGGATCTGCCCCCAGGTGTCTTTGGCGTTGATGCCAGCCTCACTCACCTGCTGCAATGAAGCCCGCGCCGCTTCGTGCACACGCTTGCTGACCGCCGCTTGCTCCACCGCCAGCCCCCGCGGTGTGTGCTGAGGGTCGGCGGCGTCGAATGACACGCGCCAGTTTTCAGGATGTTCAGCCAACGCCTGGGCGATATTGGCAAAGTGCACAAGGCCTATGCCGCTGTCGAGATCTGCCTTGCCATTCCAGGCGGCAAGGCTCGCACACACGGCCAGCACATCGACCGGGGCAGTTCTGCACCAGGCCAGCAGGTCTGGAAGCACAAGGTTTGCTGCGTACACCTCATTATCCAGCACCATGTGTTGTAGATCCGCCACCTCTAACTTGCCAGGCCCTTGCAGGCGTTGCAGGGCAAAGCGGCTGCGTAGGCCCAGGGGCTGGCCTTCGCGGCTGACCAACGGTGAGTAGCCGGTCAATGGCTGCGCAGGGTTGGCCAGCCAGGCCGGGTCGTTGGAGTTCTGCACGAAGTCGCGCCGCTCCAGGCTTGGCAGCAGCCGAGCAGGGAAGATACCCGGCTGGGCCGCCTGCGCATCGACCTTCCATTGGCACGCGCTGCGCGAACCGTCCAATACCACCAACGGCTCGATCGCCGCCGGATCGCCACAGAGCGCCAACAGCGCCTGATCCACGTAGGGCACCACTGACTGGTTCAGATACGCGGCACGGCCCGCTGCATCGACAGCCAACGTGTTGACCCACGGAATACCCTGAATCTGCCCCACCGCCTGCTCCAGGCGGTCCAGGCCGTCGGCACGGTTGATCGCCTCCCACTGCTGCAACACTCGGGTATTGTCCAGGTTCGCATCGCGCAAGCTGTAGGCATATTGCGAGTTCCAATCCAACCGACCGGGCCACTGCACCACGGGACCGAACGTCGAGGCATAGACCTGCCGCTGTACCTGTCGCAACTGGCCATCTTCATCCTTGACCGTCACGCTCAGGGTCTGGCGGGTCAGCGGCACGGACTTGCCATCGAGCAGGTAGCGCGTGGGGTCCTTCGGGTCGAGCTGCAGGCGGTATAGGGTGAAATGCTTGGATGTATCGACCGTGTGCGTCCAGGCCACGTGACGGTTAAAGCCGATGTTGATCAGTGGCAAGCCCGGCAACGCGGCGCCCATGACATCCAACTGCCCGGGAATGGTCAGTTGCATCTGATAGAAGCGCATGCCACCCACCCACGGGAAGTGTGGATTGGCCAGCAAGAGACCGCCGCCGGTGGCCGAACGCTCGGAGCCGACCGCAACCGCGTTGCTGCCTCGGGCCGAGGCGAACTGCGCCTGGCGCGCCAAGGCCGCGCTGAAGTCCCGCCCCTCCGGCCGCGTGGCCGCTTGCGGCGGCGTGGCCGCCACCAGCGCTTCGACGAACTGACCGATGCCCCCCTCCGCCAACAACCGGCGGGTGAGCTTGGCCAAATCCAGGCTGGAGATCGGCCGCACCCAGTCGCCGCGGCCACACTCGGCTGGCAAGCCTTGGACCTTGCGCTCGGTCAAAACTCGGTTGTAGCCCTCTGCATACCCCTCCAAGCGTTGGCGCATCGACACGGGCTGGGCCTGGAGGAAGGCCTTGATCGCTGAGTCGTCATTGAGCCAGGCGAAGAACATATCGTTGTCGAGGTTGTCGCGCTGCTCGATCGTCTTGCCCTGAACACCAAAGTAGCGGGCGCGCTCCCCATTGACGGTCAGCACTTGGTCGGCCAACAGGCAAAGGTTGTCCTGGGCATACGCATAGCCGATGCCATAGCCCAGGCCTCGTTCGTCCTTGGCCAGGATATGCGGCACGCCAAAGCTGGTCCGGCGGATCTGCGCCGACGCCTCGCCAGTCGCTTCGAGGGCTTGCGCGGCAGGGCCTGAAGTGAGCAGCACGGCTGCCAGGCCAAGGTGGGTCATGTGACGCGAACGTGTGGACACGGGCACTCCTGGATTGGAAGGGTCATCCCGGTCAGACGAACAGCCCGATGGAAATTTTACGCAAGGCAACCCAGTGCGACGTCTAGAACACAAAGCAGCGATTTTTTATCGCCCAAGGCTGCAGTTTTGCCCGGCTCATTCGTCCTAGTAAGTGAGGCACCCATGATTTCGGGACAGTCCACGAAAAGGAGCATTCACATGTACAACCCACAACCCGCGTTACAGCGCATCACCGGTCTGGATGCGGCCGGGGCCAGGGCAATCGCCGGCCCACAGGTGCGTGCCGGCAATGAGCAGATCCGCGAATTGCTGCGAACCTTTGGCCTGCGTACGAGCCTGATCCGCCTCAAAGTCATCGATGCACTGCACTGCGCCGACCGCGACGGGCGCAGCATCGGGGTGCGCGGCATCCATGCGCAGTTGGCGCAGTTGGACATCCCGCTGTCCTTTCTCAGCGTGCGCGAGGTACTCAAGCGGCTGTGCGCCGAAGGTGTGATCAGCCTGGGCAACGACAAGTGCTATAGCCTCAATCCCGAAGCCCGGGCCGTGCTGGAGCAAACCGCGCCCCGTTGAAGCCACGGCCGGCCCTACGCAGCCGGCCCGCCTGGGTCAAGGCTTGGGCCCGACCTTGCGACGCAGAATTGCATTGATCACCACCACGATCACCGCAATGGCGATGGCGATGTACTGGAAGGTCTGCTCGGTAATGGTCCCCTGCTTTTGCAGATAGGACAGACCCAGCATGATGCCCAGCACCACCAGGATGATCAGGATCGAATATTTCAGGCGTTGCACGTGTGTCATCGAAGGTTCCTTGCGACATCAGGGACATAAGGCTCGCGACGAGCCGAGGCCATGATACAACGTCCCCATCATAGGCGGCGCTTTTGCTTGTGACCGCTCCAGGACATCCGCCTTGTAGGGCTTGAAGGTAGGGCCACCCTTCAATGCGCAACGCAAATTAAAAACGAGTTACCAAGGCTTTTAGGGCTTTGTTGACGCCACGTCCTACGTACCAGACCCTCACTGCCTGCACATTCTCGCGCCAGAAGGCTACATCCACCGATCCGCTTGGCGCCTAGCGACCCCACTCGCGGCTGCCGGAGAATCAAGCTCAGGCCGACGATGACTTCGCCCAGAGCGGCAAAGCACGCCCGCCTATTCATCATGAACCCCATGCCCTGCGCTTGCTTATTTCTCCGAGGAATCATCAATGGAACTGCTAGACCTCAATCGTATCGATATCGCCCAACTGCCCCACTCCCTGCAATCGCTGATCGAATGCATCGGCATAGAGAACGCCTACCGGCTGACCTGCGCCTACGGCGGGCGCCCCAAATACATCCCCAAGCACCTTGAACGGACCAAGCTTGCCGATTTGTTGCCCCCAGAAGCCCTGCAAAGCTTGATCAAGCGCTTTGCCGGTGTCGCCCTGGAAATCCCGAAGCCGGATCACTTCCAACGCCAACTGCGAAACCTGCAGATCAAGCAGGAGAGCGCCGACGGTCTGTCGCGCAGCCTGTTGGCGGACAAGTACGGCTTGAGCTTGCGTCAGATCGGCAATATCCGCCGACAGGAAGACCACGCACACTAAGGCTTGCTTGAGCACTTTCCCCACAGCAAAGCGCCCCACCCCTTGATGGGATGAGGCACTCGAAATGTTTGCTGAAGGCTGTGAAGCGTTCAGAAGTCGCGCTTGTAGAAGATGTCCAAGGAACTGGCCAGACCGCTGGCCGCCTCCAGGAAGACTTTTCTACTCAACTTGTAGCGCAACGCGATGGTATTGGCCGGCTCGAACACCCCAACGCCGTAGCGCAGGCTCAGGCGCTCGGTGATGTTACCGCTGGCCACCACGCTGGTGGAGTTGCCCGAACCCTCCGAACCCAGTTGGAAGTCTTCAATGCCCAGGCTCGAGGCCAGCCCGCCCGTCAACTCCTCGCCACCCAGCAGACCCAACCCCAGGGCTGCCTGGGCCAGCATGTTGTTATCCTCGCCCGTAGCCGTGAGCGGGCGACCCAGTACCAGGTAGGACAACGCCTGTTCCTGACTCATGGCCGGTTCGGAGAACACCTTGGTGGTCGGCTGTTCGGCGTTGCCGCTGAGGCGAATGCCGGCGATGACATCGTCGACCCGCCGGATCGCTTCGATATCCAGGTACGGCTGGTCGATTGGTCCCGCGAACAGCAGGCGTGCCCGGCGGATGATCAGGTTCTGGCCGTATTTGCGATAACGGCCGTCAGCCAGGCTGAGCTCGCCGCGGGTATCCATGTTGTTGCCGATGTGCACATGCCCGAGCAAGTTGGCGGTCAGGCCGAAGCCTTTGAACGACAGCTTGTCCTGCCCCACTTCCACGTCGACGTCCATGGCGATCGCCATGGGCGGCGCACCCTCTTCGGTCTGGTGCCCGACAATCACCGTGTCATCCGACACCTTGACGGTCGATGGTGGCAACTCGCGCACGGTGATCTTGCCCTTGGGCACCTTCACCTTGCCCGCGACCGCCAGCTTGTCATCGACCAGCCGAATGGTCAGGTCCGGCGCGACTTCAAGGGCAGCGTAGGGCTCGACACTCACGGGTAACTGCTGGCCCTTCAGACGCAGGTCCATGGCCAGGGCCTGACCCCAGGTCAGATTGCCGTCCAGCTGGCCGCGCCCGGCCTCGCCGCTTTGCCAATTGCCGTTCAATTGCACCTGCTCACCGGCGATCAACGCCTGCAGTGAGAGATTCTTGAGGCTGACCGGCAGCTCCGCGCCACTGACCTCGCCACCACTGAGCGCCAGGTTGCCATTGACCTGCGGGTTCAACAGGGTGCCCGACAAACGACCGCTACCATTGAGCTGGCCAGTGAGGCGCTCGACCATCGGCACGAAGGGACGCGCAACGGACAGGTCCAGGCCTACCAGACGGAAGTCGCCTGACAACGGCTTGTTCTTGCCCAGCGGATCGATTCGAGTGGTCAGGCTCAGCTCACCCAGACGCTCGCCGCGAAAATCCAGGCGGGTGTCGACCCGACGCGGCGCGAGGGTGCTGTCCAGTCGCAGTACCTGGTACGGGAAATCGATCCAGCGATCCTGGTCGCGAACTCGCAGCGTGCCGCCGCTGGCATCGACTCGGATGTTGCCCTTGGGCCCCGCGTTGGGCATGTCCAGGTTGATGTCGGCATTGAGCAGGCCCTGCCATGCGAAGTCCTTGGGCAACCACTGCGCCAGGCTGTCCAGCGGGAACTGCTTGAGGTGATAGCGCAGCCGCGGCTCCGGCATCAGCCGCTGGTCCTCGCCACACAGGCTCGCCTGCCCGGCGCGCCAGCAATGGGCGCCCAGATCAAGCTGTCCACTGACCAGACGCTGCAACTTCGCCGGGGCTTGCAAGCGCCAATCCTGGCCACCGGCCTGAATACGGCCCTCTGCCAGACGGCCACGCCAGTCACCCTTGGCCAACTGACCGTCCAATGCCAGATTCAGCTTGAGCTGCGGGCCTTCGAGCGCGAGGGTGACTGCCTGCTGGCGGATATCCCCTTTGCCGCTGATATCGAGATTACCCAAGGCTGTTTCGTCCAGGCGGATATTGCCAGCCTTGAGGGTAATCAAGGCGCGTTGGGCGCTGTCCAGTTTGGCGTCCAGGTCCAGACGCTGGACCCGATTCTGCGCTTGGCCAAGTTGCTGGCCTTGCAGGGTCAAAGTCCCTTGCGGCGCCTGCAGCGTACCGGCGACATCCAAGCGGCCATTCACTCGGCCTTGAAGGTGCGGCCAGAGCTGGCCTAAACGTGGCAGATTGAGGTCGATGCGACCGGCCAGACGTTGTTGCAGGCTACCGCTGCCATTGATGCGGTTGTCACCCAGTTGCACCGCGAGGGTACCCAGTGTCCAGCGCTCGCCTGCGCCCTCGGCCTCCACCTTGAGCACGGCGGGCTGACCACGCAAGCGCCCCTTGAGGTCCAGCTGTGCCTGCACTTGCAAGCGCTCGTTCTTCAGCTCGCCTTTGCTGCGCAGCGGGCCAGCCAGGGTGCCAGGCATCTCGGCCAGCCAGAATGCAGGGTCCAGCGCCGACAGTTGCAGATCGACATCCCAGGCCAGCGTGTCAGCGAAACGAACGGCAACGCTACCGGCAGCCTTGCCCTGGCCAGCCGTCAGAGCCAGCTGAGGCAAGCGCACCTGGCTCAGGTCACCCTCGAACGGGCTGGCCACGTTGAATGCACCGGCGGGGCCATCGAGATCGCCCTTGAAATCGCCCTTGTAATTACCGTCGCGGTACTGCACCTGGGCGTTGAAGCGTTTGAGGGTGACCTGAGGTGCCTCCTCAAGGGGGTAAAGGCGCAACCAAGGAAAGTCCAGCCAATCGATGCTGGCGTCGGCCTCAAGCTCTTTTTGCCAATCGGCACGCGCCTGCAACTTGACCCGTTGGGTCTCGCTGGCATTGACGTCCAGTGCATCCAAGCGCGCGCCCTTGGCATCCACCAACCCGCCCAGCACCAGGCCAATAGGCCCCTGCTCGGCAGGCAGGCTGGCGGAACCCGCCAATCGATACCCCTTGAGCAGATCGCCCGTGGCATCAAGGCGCACCTGGTTGAGTTGAAGGGTGTCGGGCAACGATGCCGAAGGTTTGAAGCCATCGGCGCGAATGCTCAGCGTAGCCGGCAGATGTTCGGCCAGCGCCTGCAATTCACCGGTCAGATGGGCGTCGAGGTAGCCACTGCTGGTGGCGTCCAGCGCGAGGGTTTTCTGCAATTCGCCCTTTGCCGTCAGCGCCAGTTGCCAGGGCTTGTCGTCCACGGCGGGCAACTGCACGGTCCCGGCCAACCGCAACGGCCAGTCCCCTTCAGGCTGCAGCTCACCCTGCAGGTTCAGTTGCAAGTCGTCCCGTTTCAGTTGCAAGGTATCGATGCGCAGACCGCCGACATTCCAGTGCGCGGCCAATTGCAGGTCGCCCAGCAAATCGTTGCCGTCAAGGCGCAACTGGCCGACCTTGACCTCACCCAGCTCGATGGCGATCGGCAGGCGCAGGGCAGGCAGTTGCAATGGCCCATTGTCGGCTGGGGTCTCTGCTGGCGCAAAGGCCATGTCGATGCGCTCGGCCTGCAGGTGGTCCACGCACAGCGTGGCGCGCAGCAAACAGGTGGGTGACCATGTCAGCCGTGGCCCCTGCACCTCCACCCGGTTGTCGCCGTCGACCCAGACCAGCCGGCTGGCCTGCCAGCCGGCGCCCAGACGCCCCTTGAAATCGGTGATTTCAAGACCCGGCACCCGCCCCAGCGCCCAGCGACTGCCCCCCTCGGTGCCCAACAGCAGGCCAACGGCCAAAGCGGTCAGCAGCAGTAACGCCAGTACAGTCAGAAGAATGGGTTTGAACACACGTGTCACAGCTCAGGCCCCATAGAGAAGTGCAAGCGGAAACCTCCGTCCTCATCCAGCGCCCGGGCCAGGTCCAAGCGCAGCGGCCCCACCGGCGAAACCCAGCGCACGCCGATACCGACGCCTGTCTTGAGGCTGGGCAGTTCCAGCGTATTGAATGAATTGCCTTGGTCGATGAACGTCGCCAAGCGCCACTTTTCGGCGACCGAGTACTGGTACTCGGCGCTGCCTGCCACCAGGTAGCGGCCACCGATACGGTCACCGTCGCTGTTTTTCGGCGACAGGCTTTGGTAGTCGTAGCCACGCACACTCTGGTCGCCACCTGCGAAAAAGCGCAGCGAAGGCGGAATGTTGTGCTGGTAGCCATTGGTGGCGCTGCCGCCGAACTGCACACGGCCAAGCAGGCGGTGGCGTTGACCGAGAGTGGTCAGGCCCTTGAGGAGCACGTTGCCGTGCAACAGATTGGTATCGGACACCAGTCCTTCTTTGGCCCCTTGCAGGTCGAACTGCAGCCGGTAGCCATTGTGCGGATCGATGCGGTTGTCGCTGCGCAGGTAAGAGAAACTGACCCCGGGCATCAACAGGTTGCTCAGGCCCGAATCATCGCCCAGGCGGTACTCTTCACGCTGGTACTTGAGCGAGACCACCCGCTGCCAGCCGCTGGGCAGCTTGCTGTGCCACTCCGGGCCCACAGTCAACAGTTTGCTCAGGGTATCGGTACCGGCGATCTCCTCGTTCTGGTAACCGCCGGCAAAGCGCAGCTTGTCGGTCAGCGGCGGGTCGAGTGGCACGTCGTACCACAGGCCGACGTTTTGACGCGGCGCGGACAACTCGGTCTCCCAGCCATAGCTGTGCCCTTGGGCATTGACCCAATGGCGGGTCCAGTTAGCCTTGCCGCGCGGTCCCACGTCGGTCGAGAATCCAAGGCCCAGCCCCATGGTGCGAGGTTTGCGGGTTTGCAGGTGGACATCCACCGGTATTTCTTCATTGACCGCCGCTGTGGGCGCCGCGTCGACGCGCACGCCTTCGAAATAGCCACTCGACTGGAGGTCGTTGTTGAGCTCGGCGATCAGCTCGGAGTCATAGGGTGCGCCGGGTTTGAAGGAGACCATTCGCTGCAGCAGGTCGTTGTCCAGGGGCGTGTCGCCGCCGAACGTGACAGCGCCCATGCGGTAACGTGGACCACTTTGATAGATGAGTTCGATATCGGCCACTCCCGCCTGGGGATCGACCGACAGGCGCTGGCGTGTGAAGTGACCGCTGAAGAAACCATAACGCGAGGCCTGGTTCTGGATAAGACGTTTGGCATCTTCATAAATGCCGTGGTTGAGTGGCTCGCCTGAGCGCAAGGCCTTGCTGTCGGGAATGCGGAATGCCTTGAGTTCGCTGGCCGGTCCTTCGATGCGCACGGTGACGTTACGCAAGTGCACAGGCTCGCCGGGCTCGATGCTGATGATCAGCTGCGGGGGATGATCCTTATCGCTTGGCGGCTTGACCTCGGTGTCGATCTGCGCCTGGTAGTAGCCCAAGGCCTGGGCGGCCTTGCGCGCCTGTTCCTGGGCGCCACGACTGAATCGTAACAAGGCTTCCTCGTCGCGATTCCCGAGGCTGCCGATGTAGTTTTCGATGTTGCTCTTGAGCGCTTTGTTGGCCGGTTTGACCTGCACCTTCAATTCGCTCTGGGCCCATGCTGCGGTACTGGCGACCCAAAGAATCAGGCCCCAGGTTAGTCTTCCTGAATACGTCATGCGGCGCATGCTACCAGAGGCGACCCGTTCAGGGTGTCGCTTGTCGAACGTCTTACCCAATCGCACTCTCCCTGAACGCCGGATTGGGGCGCATGAAAACGCGCTCACGGATCGGTCCTACCGCGATCTCTCCCACTTCCTGATAGCCCACACGCTGGTAGAACGCCAGAAAATGGGCATTTCCAGTATTGAGCACCACGCCTTGGCTTGTCGGGTCTTCGTCGCACCAATCATGTACAGCTTGTAACAATTGTTCTCCATAACGTTGCCGCTGATACCGCGGATGCACGCCCACCAGCGACAGCACATGCACCCCGCCTGGTGGCAAGGCACTGGACAGGGCTGCTTGGTAATCCAGGTAGCGGCGGGTGCAGCGTATACCCGTGCCGAGGATCATGCGCAGACGCCAGGCCCAGCTGTCGGTCACGCCCAGGCGCCGCAGCGAGGGCACGATCAGCGCGAGACCGACCAGCGTGTCGTTCACCAACACGCCGATGGCGGGCAGTTGAAGGTAGAAGTGCTGCCGCACCCATTCACGCAGCATCATTCGAAGGCGTCGTTCATACCCTGGGCGCTGGGCCTCGAAGACATAGGCCAGCGTTGGGTCGTGACGATAGGCGTGATACAGCAACGAGCGCACCTCGCGGTGGTATCCATCATCGAGCAGACAGACACGGGCCGAGGTGGCAGTGACGTCGGGCATTGCGGGCGATCCTCCTGGAAGGGACATGGCGGCCTGGAAACACCTTGAGTGTATCGTTTCAGCTGCCTTGGCACGTTAGCAGCCTGGACCATAGGGTGCCATGCTGGTGATGGTGGCCGATGTCAGCTAGCATCCCTGCTTTTATCAGGATTATCTTTCAATGAAGATCGTCTCGTTCAACATCAATGGCTTGCGCGCACGCCCCCATCAACTGGCGGCACTGATCGACAAGCACCAGCCGGACGTCATCGGCCTGCAGGAAACCAAAGTCAGCGACGATCAGTTTCCGTTGGCCGATGTGCAGGCCCTGGGTTATCACGTGCACTATCACGGTCAAAAAGGCCACTATGGCGTCGCCCTGCTCTCGCGTCGTGAACCTCTGTCGTTGTTCAAAGGCTTCGCCGGTGATGAAGAGGATGCCCAGCGCCGTTTCATTTGGGGCACCTTTGCCGATGCCCAGGGCACCCCGATCACTGTCATGAACGGTTATTTCCCGCAGGGAGAAAGCCGTGACCACCCGACCAAGTTTCCGGCCAAGCAACGTTTCTACGGGGATCTGCAGGCGTTGCTCGAAGGCCAGTTCAGCCGCGAACAACCCTTGCTGGTGATGGGCGACATGAACATTTCGCCCCAGGACTGCGATATCGGTATCGGCCCGGACAACGCCAAGCGCTGGCTGCGCACGGGCAAGTGCAGTTTCCTGCCAGAGGAGCGCGAATGGATGGAACGGTTGAAGGACTGGGGGTTGGTCGACAGCTTCCGACACTTGCATCCTGAGGTGGATGACCGGTTCAGTTGGTTCGACTATCGCAGCCGGGGGTTCGAGGATGAGCCTAAGCGTGGGCTGCGCATCGACTTGATCATGGCGTCGCAGGGGTTGGTGTCGCGGCTCAAGGCGGCGGGGGTCGACTATGAATTGCGAGGGATGGAGAAGCCTTCGGATCATGCGCCTATTTGGTTGGAGCTGGGGTGAGGGGCTTGGGCTTTGAACTCATCGGTGTAGTTACGGCGAGTACGTGGGTACATGGCAACCTCCAGGATAGCGATGTAAGTATCGCTTCTTGGCGTCCGTTGTCATGGGACAGGCCCAGCAAAAACCGCTGGCTCCCACATACGGCCCGGAGCGTAGCGCAGGGGCCGTGTGCGGGGGCGCTGCGGCTTTGGTTACTTTGGCCAAGACCAAAGTGACCCGCCGTAAAGGCGGAAAGGTGACTAACCGTCGATAAATCAAACGGATAAGCCCACAACCTAAAAAACCACCAATCACCAATCACCGCAAAAGAATCTGAATCTGCTCCCGCAAACTATCCAGATCAAACGGCTTGGCCAATATCGGCGCACGCCGCGCAATAGGGCTCTGGCATTCGCGAATCTCCGCCGGATACCCACTGATGAAAATCACCTTCAGGTCCGGCCGCAATTTGACCGCCGGCTCGGCGATCTCTACGCCCGAAACCCCGCCCGGCAATCGAAAATCCGTCACCATCAAATCCAGATGCGGCTTGCTCGCCAAAATGGCGAAGGCCTGCTCACCGTCTTCGGCCACGAGCACGTGATACCCCTCCCCAGCCAGGTAATCACGCAGGATCATGCGAATCGCCGGTTCATCCTCGACGATCAATACGACATCTTGTGCATCTTCACTCATGACTTTGCCTTGGTATTCAATAACTTGGCTATCAGACCCCAACCTCAGGCTGAGGTTGCCTGCGTCTGGTCGCTTTGTTGTCGCTGTGTCGCCAACGGCAAATAAAGGCTGAACGTCGCGCCGTGGCCCTCTTCGCTGTCGACATGGATGCGGCCGCCGTGGGCCTGGGCGATCTGCTCGGAGATATACAGCCCTAGCCCCAGGCCTGCGCTGGACTGCTGCGCCGCAACGCGTTCGAACTGCTGGAAGATACGCTGCTGGTTGGCCGCGCTGATGCCGATCCCTTGATCCTGCACCTGCACGCAGGCCATGGCGTCCTGCTCGAACACCCGCACCCGCACCGGACGTCGCTCACCATAACGCAACGCATTGGACAACAGATTGGCCACCACTTGCTCAATCCTGAACTCGTCCCACTCTCCCGGTACCGCTTCACAACGCTCCAATTCAATATGGGTTTCCAGCGCCGTGGCCTGTGCCGCGAAGTTCTCCACCAAGCCCTGTACCAATTGAGCGAGGTCGAACGCTTTGGGGCGGATCGACAGCTTGCCAGTACGAATGCGCGAAACATCGAGCATATCCTCGATCAAACGGATCAAGCTGTTGATCTGCCGTTCGTCACGCTCGACCATCGCCCGCAACCGTTCTTCGCTGAACGCCGCCGTATTGCCCTTGGCCAGGTGCATCTTGCGTAGCTGCGTTTCCAGGATCAGGCCGTTGAGCGGTGTGCGCACCTCATGGGAGACGATCGACATGAAGTCGTCGCGCATGCGTACCGCACGCTCCAGCTCGGCTCGCGCCACTTCAAGCTCAGCCAGCAACTGCGCCTGCTCCTGACGACTGCGCTCCAGGGCATCCAGCTGACGTCCCAATGCCTTGCGCTGGCGGAACAGGTCGACAAAGACCGAGACCTTGCTCTTGACCGCCAGGGTATCCAGGGGTTTGTGCATGAAGTCAACAGCGCCGCTTTCATAGCCCTTGAAGGCGTAGTTCATCTCGCGACCCGCCGCACTGACGAAGACGATCGGGATGTTCTTGGTCTTTTCCGTGCCTCGCATCAGCTCCGCCAGCTCGAACCCATTCATACCAGGCATCTGCACATCGAGGATGGCCAGCGCGAACTCATGTTCGAGCAACAAGGACAGCGCCTGCTCGGCGGACTGGGCCCGGTGCACTTCACGGTCCTCACCCTGGATAAGGGCCTCAAGGGCCAGTAGGTTTTCTGTCAGATCGTCAACGATCAACAGTTTGGCGGTGATATCGCTCAACATGCGCGCGGTTCCAGGGTAGCGAGCAGATGCCCGATACCGCTCAGGGAAAGTATATGGTCGGGCTGTTGCAAGGCCACCGCGGCCTCCGGCATCAGCGCGACCTGTGCGTCGCGGGGGTCCTGGACCACAGTCCGGCCTCCGCTGTTCTTGATCTGGAGCAGGCCTTGGGCACCATCTTCGTTGGCGCCGGTGAGTAGCACGCCCAGAAGGCCGGCACCATAGGCATCAGCCGCCGACTGGAACAAATAATCGATCGCCGGGCGGGAGAAGTGCACCGGCTCTTCCTGACTCAACGACAGGCTCAGATCGCGCTCCACCGACAAATGGTAACCGGGCCCGGCGACGTAGATCAGCCCGGGAGCGATGCTTTCCTTGTCACGGGCCTCGCGTACCGGTCGATGAATCCGTCGTTGCAGCACGCTGGCCAGCTGGCTGTGGCGCTCGTCGGGCAGGTGCAACACGCACAGCACCGGGATGGCGAAGCCTTCAGGCAACCCGCCCAGCACTTGGAGCAGCGCCGCGACACCGCCCGCCGAAGCACCGACGACCACCGCCTCCACGCCATTCATGACTTGCGATAGATCCGTTCAGGCCGCACGAGTGGCTCAAACCGCTCGCTATAGGCGGAAAAATCCAAGGATTCCTTGCTGCCCAGCAACAGGAACCCGCGATGGCACAAAGACTCATGGAACAGGCCAAGGGCTCGGTCCTGCAAGGCCTTGTTGAAATAGATCAGGACATTGCGACAGGACACCAGCTGGGTTTCGGAAAACACGCTGTCGGTGGCCAGACTATGGTCGGCGAAGGTCACGTTCTCGCGCAGGCTGCTGTCGATGATCGCGTTACCGTAGGCAGCGGTGTAGTACTCGGACAAGTCCCGACGTCCTCCGGCCTTGCGGTAGTTCTCGGCGTAGACCTGCATATCCCGCAGGGGATAGATGCCCTGCTTGGCCTTTTCCAGCGAATGTGGGTTGATGTCGGTGGCATAGAGAATGGTGCGCTCCAGCAACCCTTCTTCGCGCAACAGGATCGCCATCGAGTAGACCTCTTCGCCTGTGCTGCAACCGGCGATCCACACCTTGAGCGACGGCCAGGTGCGCAGCAACGGCACCACCTCCCTGCGCAGGGCCAGGAAGTGCTCAGGATCCCGGAACATCTCGCTGACCGGAATCGTCAGGAACTGCAGCAACTGCATGAACATCGCAGGGTCGTGCAGAACCCGCTCCTGCAGGGCCGACACCGTGCGGCAATCGAACTGGCGCACGGCATGCAGGATTCGGCGCTTGATCGAGGCCCCGGAATAATCGCGGAAATCGTAGCTGTACTTGAGGTAGATCGCCTCGATCAACAGCCGGATCTCGATATCGGTGTTGCGTTCGTTGCTCAAATTCGCTCCAGTTGTGGCAGCCATACGCGGATCAGGGAAAACAAGCGGTCAAGCTCGATCGGCTTGGCCAGGTAGTCGTTGGCACCGGCCTGCAGGCAGCGTTGCTGGTCATCCTTCATGGCCTTGGCGGTCACGGCAATGATCGGCAGCTTGCGCCAGCGCGGTTGCTGGCGAATCAAACGGGTAGCCTCATAGCCGTCCATCTCGGGCATCATGACATCCATCAGCACAAGGTCGATGTCTGGATGTTGCTCCAGTCGCTCGATCGCCTCACGCCCATTGCGACCGATCTCGACGATGGCGCCTTTGTGTTCCAGGGCGCTGGTCAAGGCGAAGATATTGCGCACGTCATCGTCCACCAGCAGGATCTTGCGCCCCTCGAATACCTTGTCACGACTGCGTGCGGTCTTGAGCATGCGTTGGCGCTCATGGGAGAGCTGCGACTCGACCTTGTGCAGGAACAACGTGACCTCATCGAGCAGCCGCTCAGGCGAGCGTGCGCCCTTGATGATGATCGAGCGCGAATACTTGAGCAGGTCGGCTTCCTCCTCACGGGTGAGGTTGCGTCCGGTATAGACAATCACCGGCGGGAAGGCACGGATCGTCTCGGACGTCATGCGCTTGAGCAACTCATTGCCCAGCATGTCCGGCAGCTTGAGGTCGATGATCATGCAGTCGTAGATATTCTCGCGCAGCAGCGCCAGGGCATCCTGGGCCAGGGCCACCGCGGTGATCTCGATATCCTCGTCGCCGATCAGGCGGGCGATGCTTTCGCGCTGCAGATCATCGTCCTCTACGAGCAGGATGTGCTTGAGCTTCTGGGTGAGCTTGGCTTCCAGGCGACCGAACACCGCCTTGAGCTCTTCGCGGCTGGCTGGTTTGACCGCATACCCCACCGCGCCCATGTGCATGGCCGCTTCGATGCGGTCCTCCACCGAGATGACATGCACCGGGATGTGCCGGGTGCTGGCCTGCTCCTTGAGCCGTTGCAGCACCGTCAGCCCCGAATGGTCGGGCAGACGCATGTCCAGCAGAATGGCGTCCGGCGTGTACTGGGCAGCGAGCGCGTAGCCCTCGTCGGCCCCTTGGGCCACCAGGCAGCTGTACCCTAGTTCATGGGCAAGGTCGTAGAGAATACGGGCGAAACTCGGCTCGTCCTCCACCACCAGGATGCAGCGATTGGCGAACGGAGCCTGCTCGCGGTCGTCGGCGAAAGCCGGTGCCTTGGCAGGTAGCGGCGAGGCAGCCACCGCTGGCTGGGGAGTCGGTGCGCTGACCTGCGGCGCAGGGGCTGGGGTCTGGCCGACCTCAAGCTGCTCCGGCAGGACCAGGCTGAATGCACTGCCCTGCCCTGGCGTACTCTGGACCGTGATCTGCCCGCCCAGCAGCCGTGCCAGATCGCGGGAAATCGACAATCCAAGGCCAGTGCCACCGTAGCGACGATTGCTGGTGCCATCGACCTGGTGGAAGGCATCGAAGATCGCCTGGTGCTCATCGGTCGCGATGCCGATGCCCGTGTCACGTACGGTGAAGACGACGCCGCGGTCGTCCTGTTGGTCGATGGTCAGACTGACCTTTCCGTGCTCGGTGAACTTGATGGCGTTGGACAGCAGGTTCTTCAGGATCTGCTCCAGGCGCTGGCGGTCGGTGAGCAGCGTTGCCGGTACCCGGGGTTCGAGTTGCACGTCGAACGCCAGGCCTTTGTCCTGGGCCAGTGGCTGGAACAGACCACGCAAGCCATCGGCCAGACTCTGGATCTGGGTGACCTGCGGCCGCACTTCGAGCTTGCCGGCCTCGACCTTGGCGATGTCGAGAATATCGTTGATCAGGTTGAGCAAGTCGTTGCCCGCCGAATAGATGGATTCGGCGAACTTGACCTGCTCGCCGGTCAAATTGCCCTCGGCGTTCTCGGCCAGCAACTTGGCCAGGATCAGCGAGCTATTGAGCGGCGTGCGCAGCTCGTGGGACATGTTGGCGAGAAACTCGGACTTGTAGCGATTGGTGCGCTGCAGATCTTCGGCGCGGGCCTGCAGTTCCATCTGTGCCTGGTTGAGCTCGGCATTCTTGCGGCCCAGCGCATCGGTGCGCTCGGCCAACTGCTCGTTGGTCTGCTCAAGCTCCGCCTGCTGGGTCTCCAGGTGCGCCTGGGACTCCTTGAGCACCCGCGACTGCTCCTCGAGCTCCTCGTTGGCGGTCTTGAGTTCTTCCTGCTGTACTTGCAGCTCTTCGTTGAGCTGTTGGGTTTCTGCCAGCACCTGCTGCAGGCGGTGGCGGTAACGTGCACTTTCGATGCTGATGCCCAGGCTGCCCGCCACCTGCTGCAGCAGCTCCACATCGCGCTCCTGCAAAGGCCGCAGGAACCCCAGTTCCAGCACACCATTGACCTGGCCATCGTCGTGGGTCGGCATCAACAAAGCACTGCGTGGCAGGCCACTGCCCAGGCTCGAGCTCAGGCGCAGATAGTCCTCGGGCAGGTTGTCCAGGCGCAACGGTGCCAACTGGCGGACCGCCTGGTCCAACAGCCCACCCTGACGGGCCGACGACGGCCCTGGGGCCTGATCGGCGTCCAGGCCATAGCAGGCCATCCGCACCAGTTGTCCTTGTTCGTCTCGCACATGGAAGGCGCCGACCACGCTGCCCAGATAGCTTGCGAAAAAGCGCAGGATATTGTCGCCGAGCATCGGCAGGGTCAGCTGGCCCAGCACCTGCCCGGCCAGTTGGGTCTGGCCACTGCGCAGCCAGGCCTGGTGCTCCAGGCGTTCGGTGGCGCGGCGCTGGGCCTGCAGGTTGTCCACGTAGCTGTTCGACAGCAGCAGCAGGTCGCGACGTCCAAGGTAGGCCAGCAACGCGCTGAGCGTGACGATGAACAACACAAAGCCTGTGATCGCCCAGACCGTGACGCTCTTGACCTTCTCGTTGCGCGCCATGCGCAGTTGCTGCTCGCTGACGATTAAATCGTCGAACTCCTTGCGGATCTCATCGGTCAGGCGCTTGCCGCGGCCATTGCCGATGGACGCCTGGTAATCACCCTGATTGCGCCGGGCGTTGATCATCTGGGTGCTGAAGTCGTTCCAGGCGTGCTGCAGGGCCACCAGCCGGTCGATGCGCTCGGTTTGCTGCGGGTTGTCCAGCACCATCGCCCGCAGGGCCTGGAGGCTCGTGAAAATGCGCGGCTTGGCCACTTCGTAGGGGTCGAGGAAGCGCTCGTCCCCGGTGATCAGGAACCCACGCATACCCGTTTCCATGTCGATCGACAGTTTGACGGTCTCATTGGCATTGCCGATCACCCGATCGGTGTGCTCGACCCATTGCATGGCCGAGAGCAAATAGTTGATCACCGCAACGAAGGCCACGGCGCCCAGCAGGCCGACCCCCAGGGGGAGCCCTACGTTGCGGCTCAACAGTTTGCGAAAGCTCTGTTGATCCATCGAGGCTGCTTGAATCATCTGAAAACGCCCGAGCAAAAAAAGTCCATTGAAAAGGATGGCGGCCACTGCGCATGAGGAACGCTATAGCGAGTCTAACCAGCTTTATCGGCTCTGGCAGGGCAGTTAGCCAGAATTTGAAGGCCACTGACGCCAATCGTTCCATCAATCGACAGGGGCCGTTATGCTGGGGAACTTCTGCCACCTGCGCACCACCCAAGTAAGGACCACTCTTCTGAACAGGACGCCCCCATGCAACTTCTGGTAGTCGAAGACGACGACATCGTTCGGATGCTGATGGTCGAAGTGCTCGTCGAACTGGGCTACACCACCATCGAAGCCGAGAACGCCGCTGCTGCCTTGGGGATCCTTGAGGATGCCAATCAACCGCTGGCACTGCTGATGACCGATGTTGGCCTTCCGGACATGCGCGGCGAGGAACTGGCAGCCAAGGCCCGCGAGCTGCGACCGACGCTACCTGTGCTGTTTGCCAGTGGATTTGCCGAGAGCTTCGACGTACCGCCGGGCATGCACATGATTGGCAAGCCCTTTGGTATCGATCAACTGCGGGACAAGGTGAAGGGAATACTGGGGACGTCTTGAGCGTAGCGTCGCCCTACGAACGAGGGTCGCCGAAATAGTAGCGATCCAGGCTGCCCTTACCGAAGTAGCGCTCGTACTCCTGGATAGCGTACAGGTCCATCATGCCGGCGATGTAGTCTGTGACCAGCCTGCGCCGGTCTGCCTTGAGTGAGCGCAGCTCCGGCGGCAGTAGCCTGTTTTTCTCGTTATAGCGCGCATCGCTGTACACCTCGAACAGCCCCTTGATCACCTGCTCGCCTCGTTTTTCATACAGCTGGACGTCTTTTTTGCGCAGGATGGCCTTGAACAGGAGCTTCTTGAGGCCCTCGGCCAACTTGGCATAGTGTTGGTAACCGAGTGTGCCGTCGACCAGGCCAATGTCCGAGCACAGCGTGTTGACGATCTTGGAGGTCAGCTCCTTCTTCAACACCATCGCGTACTCTTCCGACGACCCCAGACGATGCGAGCGCATGGCATCGCTCTGCACCGCCTGCGCCAGTTCGTTCATCATCGGATACGCCTCGGCGAAGGTATCGCTGATCTTGAACTCATGCAGGATCTCTCCCAGGCTGATCAGCCCAAAGCTCAAGGCGTCTTCAAGGTCGTGGGCGGCATAGGCGATTTCATCGGCAAGGTCCATGATCTGGGCATCAATGCTCTTGGTGATGTTGACGTCCCGCTGCGCCAGTTCCTCGGTCAGGAACAGATGGTCCTCGTCGTAGAGAAACTTCGCCGAATTGTCCTCGCGACGATGGAAGTACTTGGTCACCGCCATCAACGTACGCACATTGAGATTGAGCCCATCGTACAAATGATGTTTGCGCTCCAGGGTGCGCAGAATACGAAAGGCCTGGGCATTGCCTTCATACCCGCCACACTCGCTGCACAGCTCGTTGAGCACTTTCTCGCCGTGATGCCCGAAAGGCGGGTTGCCGATGTCATGGGCCAGTGCGGCGGTCTCGGCGACAACGGTGTCGTTGAGCTCCAGGTCGATGGCAATCGAGCGCGCGATCTGTGCGACCTCCAGACTGTGGGTGAGGCGATTGCGGTTGAAACGTCCGGCGTCGATACCCAGCAGCTGCATCTTGCCTTGCAGCCGACGGAAGGATGAGGAATACAGGACCCTGGCATAGTCGCGCATCAGTTCCTGGCGTCCATTGGAGCGTCCATCGTCGTGGGCGAAGACTCGATACTGCAACTTCGCGGCTTCGAGTTCCTGTTCCTTGGCGTAGGCCTTTACATCGTTGTCGTACATAGCTTCATTCCTTTTTCGGTTGAGCTCGCCGTGACCGCTATGGCCGAAACGGCAGGCAGGCCGCATCCGATGCCGCGACATCCGCCTCGAACGCCTGCTCACTGTAATCGCGTGGGTAGTAGGAAAAGCGCTTCAGATCAAGGTAATCCTGCTTTCGCATGTAGCGTCTGGACAGCGCCAGGCTCTCGCGCTCCACCTGTGCTGCATCCAGCTCGGGGCTCAAGTTCAGCTGGGTGATACCGCAATGCTGGGCACTCGCGGGGTCCACAGGTGTCGCACCCTGGGCCTGCAGCTGCGCCAGGAACCCCGCGCTATGGCGGGGCGGCCCATAGACCACCACGGGCCCGACCGACACGCCCTTGATGCACTGGGCATGTTCATCGAGCCACTGACGAGTCTGCTCGAGGGTCGCCGCCGTTTCACCGGCGTACAACAGCACATTGACCTTGACCCAGATGCCATGGCTGGCACACGCCTGCAGCAACTCCGACGCCGACTGCAGATAACGCGTCGGGTCCCGGGCCTTGTTCATCGCCAGGATTTGCCTGGGCGCCGCCGACTCGAGCCCCAGGTCGATGACTTTCATGCCCGCCGCGGCGAGGCTTTTGACCGTATCGGGCTTGATGCCGTCCACCCGGCTTTCGCAGCGCCAGTGGATACGGGTATCGCAGCGCTGGACCTGTTCGGCCAGCGCCTGGGCCCATCGCGGGTTGGGCAGGAAGAAGGACGACTGGAAATACGGACGGATGCCGTGGTCGTCATAGTCGTCTGCCAGCTGGCGTAGCTCATCGACGATCAATTCGGGGGCTTTGAGCTTTTGCAGCGGGACATCTCGCTCTTCGCAGAACACACAGCCTTTGCCGCATCCTCGGGAGGTCTCGATGCTGGGCTGGTAGCGCCGATGGCCTTCGACCAGCAAATGGTTCAAGCCACAGCCCCGTCCGTCCCAGGGGCCGTCGAACGCCAGCAACGTCGGCAGCAGGTCTTCGCCCAGGCCTTGGACGATCTGGTCGACCTGTGGCAGTTTGCTCTGCAGCCACTCACTGTCAGGCCCTGTCACCCATCGCCCACCGAGCACGATGCGCACCCAGGGAGCGAGATCCTTGACCGCCCTGCAGAACAAACGCGCCCACTCCAGGGCGTAGAAACTGGTCATCGAGAGCATCAAGGGTGCATCGGCCCGGAGCAGGCCCTGCCAGTACAGACGTTCGGCGAGCGCATCAGGTGCTTCGTGCTCGCCATGCACCAGCAGGGTCTGAAGGCCGTTTCGCTGACATAAGCTCGCCAGGCCCAACGCGCCGTAGTTCAAGTACAACTGTCGCCGGGCCAGGGCGTGGTCCCGCTTCTTTGGTTGCAGCAGGCCGGCGGAGACGAACAGCACGGGTGCGCGTCCCGCGCGGATCAACATTCTCCGGGTTCCCCGGCGCACCAGTCACACACGTCCTCCTCGGCCTCGCCCTGCACGAACAGGATCTGGCCCACCTCTCCGGCCCTTCGGTCGTCCTCGATGCAGCCGTCACAGAGCGTGATCGTGGGGTATTGCTCCGCAGCGCGATCCGAGAGTAGATCGCCATACACTACGCATTTCTTCATGGTCGCTTCCCAGGTCATAAGGGCCATCATTGGCCACGGGCATCCCTTGCCCCGGCGTGGACACATTTAGGAATTTCCCCAGCCACCCTGTCAAAAACGCGGCGTTTAGGCCCTGCCCGGCAGACCCGCCACCTTCTTACAAACTGCAACCCGCCCTCCTGACGCCGCAGCTTGTGTCAATGGATCGAAAGCCGCCGGGCGTTCTGCAGTACACTTGCCGTTCAACCCGATCAAGGCTCCCCCCATGCCTCGCTTCCCTCGCCTGCTGCTCCCCTTGCTGCTGCTCGCCACCCTCGCCGCCTGCGACCAGAAACCCACCCGCGAAGAAAAGATCCTGGCCAACCTGCCATTGCAGGAGGCTTACGAACACAACATCGAGAAGATCGCCGCGCTGCTCGCGCCCAAGCATCCGCAACTGTCCGAGGAGCAGATCCAGGCCGTGCTGCGCAAGCACCTCACCGCCGAGGACCAGCGCCAGGATCTGTTCAAGCTCTACAGCGAACAGCACTTCAGCGATGCCGAGTTCGACCTCATCGTCGCCGCCACCCACGATCCGGAAAAAGCCAAGGCGCTGGAAAACAGCGACGAAGGCAAGCACCTGAGCGAGAAGCTGACCGCCTTGATGCGCGAAAGCGCCAGCGATGAGAAGGTGCAGGCCATGGCCGAGCAGCGCATGCAGGAGGTGGAGGATGAACTGAACGAGCTGCAAACGCCCCGGGACTGAAAGCAACTGCGCCCCAGCCCTGTAACAGATTAAGGTTATCGTTCTTCCCCGCCAAAGAGGTCAGGATTGCCACACGCCAAGAAAGGCCTGCGCCTGGATCTGCGCACGCTGATTCTCGTACTTGCGGCACTCACCGCCACCGTGATGCTGCTGACCAGCTATTTCGCCAGCTACCGCGTGCAGCGCCAACTGCTGATCGACCATGCGCTGGAAGCGAATCGGGTGTACGCCGCGAAGCTGGCCTCGATCACCGAGACCTTCCTGGGCAATGCCCTGCAACAGTTGGCCTTCAGTGCCTCGGTACAGGGGCGGCAACTGGACAATGCCTTGGCGATGCAACGCGAAACCGAACGGCTGCTGCACCAGAGCAGCGCCTTCAATTCGACGTTCGTGGTCGATGCCCAAGGCGTTCTGCAGGCCATTTCACCGGCACCGCTGCGCAAGATGGTCGGTGCCCGCCTGCAGACACCCGGCGCCATCCAGGCGTTGCGCGAGCGGCATGCGTTGGTGTCGACGCCCTTTCTCTCCACCGCCAACAACCTGGTGGTGGTGCTGTCGCAGCCTGTCTTCGACGCCGACGGCCGCTACCTTGGCTATGTAGGCGGCACCCTCTACCTGCGCGAGCACAACATCCTCAAAAGCCTGCTGGGCGAACACTTCTACAAGGATGGCTCCTACCTTTATGTGGTCGATCGCAACCGGCGCCTGCTCTACCACCCGGACGCCGAGCGCGTGGGCACGGTGGTCCAAGGCAATGCGTTGATCGATAAATTGGCGACACTGGGCAATGGTACGCAACAAGTGCGCAACAGCGCCGGCGTGGACATGCTGGCAGGGTTCGCCACCGTGCCCAGCACCGGCTGGGGTATCGTCGCCCAGCAGCCGCTGGCGCAGACGGTCGCGCCGCTCAAACGCCTGATCCTCGATGTGATCGGCATCTCCGCGCCACTCGCCTTGGTGGGCTGCCTGGTGCTTTGGTGGCTGACCGTGGCCGTCACCCGCCCGTTGCGGCAACTGGCCGCGAGCGCGCGCACCCTGGACCGGCCCGGTACGGCCGAAGGCCTCCAACAGGTCAAGGCTTGGTACTTTGAGGCCGCAGAGCTCAAGCGGGCGCTGCTGTTCGGGCTCAATCTGCTGCAGGAGCGCATCGGCCGGCTCAATCGCGCGGTCCAGACCGATCCGCTCACAGGCCTGGGCAACCGTCGCCACCTGGAGTTCAGCCTGTCACTGCTGGAGGCCGAGGCCTGTGATTTCTGCGTCGTGGCGCTGGACATCGACCACTTCAAGCGGGTCAACGATGGCCACGGGCATGAGGTGGGCGACCAAGTGCTACGTCGGCTGACCGAACTGATGCGCCGCTGCTGCCGGGAAGGCGATGTGTTGTGCCGCACCGGCGGCGAGGAGTTCCTGATGCTGTTGCCCGACGCCAGCCTGCAAGCGGCCCTCGCCGTGGCCGAGCGCTTGCGCAAAGGCGTGCAAGACACGCCCATCGAACCGGTGGGTGCGGTGACCCTCTCGCTGGGTGTGGCGCGGTGGGAAGCCGACAGCCACGAGGCGCCCAGCGAAGCCCTCAATCGCGCCGACCGGGCGCTCTACGCGGCCAAACAGGCCGGGCGCAACCGCGTGATGAGCGACGCCTGAGACCGACGCCGTCCGTCGCGGCGTCGGCACCGGGCCCAGGTACGAGGGCTCGAATGCACGCAGACCTGATCCAGGAGACGTGCCATGAAACACCCCTACCTGCTTCCACTGAGCCTTGCCCTGTGCCTGGGCACCGGTGCCCCTCTTGCGCTGGCAGCGGGCGCCCCCAATACCGTGCGCACCCCCAGCGAGCAAATTCCCGGCACCGGCACCCTCGATCGCGACGGTGGAGCCATGGGCTCCGGAACTCCGGGTGACGCCCTGGGCAGCGGCAACGGCGGCACCGATGCCAACGACACCGACAACACGGGCGGCGATGGCACATCCCGGGGCAGCAGCGGCGAGCGTGGCCCGGGAACCGGCAACAGCGGCGACGTCGATGACGCTGCAACGCCCGGTGATTCGGGCATCAACGGTGGTCGCACAGCGCCCTGAGCACTGCGCCCGCTCTAGAACGGGGCTTACCCTTGATATGTAACAAGCCTTGTCTTAATACTGTCATCTTTCGGTCATAGGATTGACCTCGATCTGCAACCTATCATCAGGGATGAGTACCATGCGTCGTGTTGTGTTCAATCAGAAAGGCGGTGTCGGCAAGTCCAGCATCGCCTGCAACCTCGCCGCCGCCAGCGCCGCCGAAGGTTACCGGACCTTGCTGGTCGATCTGGACCCACAGGCCAACGCCACCTATTACCTCACCGGCCTTGCCAACGACGCCATCCCTGCCGGCATCACCGATTTCTTCCGCCAGACCTTGTCCGCCACCGCAGCCGGCAAGAGGCACCGCGTAGCGATCACCGAAACGCGCTATGACAATCTGCATCTGGTCACTGCCAGCCCGGACCTCACCGATCTGCAGCACAAGCTCGAAAGCAAGTTCAAGATCAACAAGCTGCGCAAGTTGCTGGTGGAACTCTCGCAGGATTACGAGCGGATCTACATCGACACGCCCCCAGCCCTGAACTTCTACACTTTCAGCGCCCTGGTGGCGGCCGAGCGGCTGCTCATCCCGTTCGATTGCGACAGTTTCTCGCGCCAGGCACTGCGCAGTGTCCTGGCCGAGGTGGAAGAACTGCGCCAGGACCACAATGCCAACCTGCGGGTCGAAGGCGTGGTGGTCAACCAATTCGCCGGGCGTACGGCCCTGCACCAGACGCTGGTCGATCAGTTGCGCGCCGAGGGCCTGCCGGTGCTGCCGGTGTATTTGAGCAGCTCGATCAAGATGCGCGAATCCCATGAAGTGGCGATGCCGCTGGTGCACCTGGCGCCCCGTCACCGGCTGTCCCAGGAGTTCGTCGAGCTGCTGGATGTGCTGGAGCGGGCAGCCTAAGGCCTGCGAAGGAATCTGGGGGCCGCTGTGCGGGTCCATCGCAGGGTTCGCCAACTTCCACGGCCAGCGCCCCCTGCTGCGACAATCCACCACACCACGACCATTCATCGGAATGGTAGATTCGCCGCCATGAAAATCTCCTGCCGGACACGCTCGCTGACCGCCTGGACGCTCTATGCCAGCGTCCTGTTCAGCCTATTGATGTGCGGCCTGCATCACGGCCAGATGAGCGGCCTTCGCTTGTCGGGCCTGGACGGGGGATTCTGCTCGATCTCGAACGATCATGGCCCGGCCATCGACCTGGGCGACAGCGGCAGCGACGCACACATGGTGCAGCTCGATTGCCCGGTGTGCTCATCCTTCGCCTTGGCGGTACCGCTTACCGGCAGCGCCTTGACCTTCGCCCAGGCCCAGGGCAACGCGCCCTCTCCTGTCGTCGTGCGCAGTTGGGCGCAACCGCCACCGCGCTACCTGCGCCCCGCCCTCAACCCCCGCGCCTCCCCTCTTTTCTTCCTCGCAGCAGCAACCTTAGCCTGACCCCGACCGGGCGCGCTTGCGTGCGTGGTCGTGGCCAGCCATGACCTTTGCGTGGAAATCCTTACAACATGATCCGCAACACTTCCCTGGTGCTCCTGATGGGCACCTGCAGCTACGCCTGGGCGGGTGCCAGCCCCGTCGAATTGACCGCCACCACCATCGACGGCGAACGTGAGGCGCCCAGCGGCGTGCAACTGGACGAGCCGATCCAGACCGGCTCGCGACTGGGCCTGACCGCGCGACAAACGCCAGCCTCGGTGAGCGTCTCGGACCGGCGCGTGATCGAGGAACGTGGCGCCAAGGACACCCAGGACGTGCTCAACGCCATGACTGGCGTCAACGCCTCGGCCAACCCGGGCTATGGCGGGTTCGTGTCCTATCGGGGCTTTACCCAGAATCAGGTCACCCAGCTCTACAACGGCATCAACCTGGGCTATAGCAGCGCCACCCGCCCCGTGGACGCTTGGGTCGTCGACCGGGTCGAGCTGATCGGCGGACCGTCGTCGTTCCTGCATGGCGCAGGTGCCGTGGGCGGCTCGATCAACACCATCACCAAGCTCGCCAGCCGCGATGAACACACCTTCGATGGCCGGGTGCGCTATGGCAGCTACGACGACTCGGAAATCGCCTTCGGCATCAACCAGGCCCTGGCCAGCAACCCGGCCGATGCCCGGCATTTCGCCCGCCTGGATTTCAGCCGTGGCCACGGCAACGGATACGTGGACCGCAACGAGCGCTGGACCGACAGCCTGGCCTTTTCCGTGCTCAGCGACCTTGCGCCCAACCTCAGCCATACCTTGGCCTTGGAGTACCAGGAGGATAAGGAAGACAGCCCCTATTGGGGCTCGCCCATCCTGCCTGGACGCAACACGATGAAGATCGACCGCAGCCGACGCTTCGAGAACTACAACGTCGCCGATGGCCGCTACGAACAGCGGGTGCGCTGGCTGCGCTCGATCCTGGACTACCAGGTCAGCGACACCACGAGCGTGCAGAACACCCTGTATCACTACAGCGCCCAACGCGACTACCGCAACCTCGAAAACTACGCCTACAACGACGCAGGCGACGTAGTGCGCTCCAGCCCCTACCTGCAGCGCCACGAACAGCGCCTGTTGGGCGACCGCATCGAACTGCGCCACGACAACCAATTGCTGGGTCTTGCCAGTCAGTGGTCGCTGGGCCTGGACTACTCACACATGCGCCAGACCCTCTACCCTAGATCGGGCAGTTGGAGCGACGTGGTCGATCCGGATCACTTCGACCCCGGCAGCTTCGATGACATCCCCGGGGTGAACGCAGGCCTGACCAAGCAACGTCACAACGAGGTGACCAATCGCGCCCTGTTCGCCGAGAACCGCTTGCAGTTGACCGACCGCCTGGCCCTGCTCACGGCCCTGCGCTACGACTACCTAGACATGGAAGTGAACAACTACGGTCCGGTCTCGCCCACCAGCCCGGCGTTCTTCGCGCGCCGCTGGGAGCCGTTGAGCGGACGCGTCGGCCTGACCTACGACCTCACCCCTGCGGCGAGCGTCTATGTGCAATACAGCACCGCCGCCGACCTGCCCGCCGGCTCGCTGGCCTCGGCCACCTACTCCAACGTCGGCCTGTTCGACCTCTCGAAGGGCGAGCAGTGGGAAGCTGGCAGCAAGTTCGACTTCCTGGAGGGACGTGGCGCAGCGACGGTCGCGGTCTACCAGATCGTGCGCAAGGACTTTGCCGTACGCGACTCCAACGACCCCAACGTGATGGTCCAGGCCGGCCAGCAGACCTCGCGCGGCATCGAGCTGTCCGGCCGGCTGCAGGTCACGCCCAAGCTGCTGGCCGAGGGCAACTATGCCTATGTCGATGCTCAGTACGATACGTTCAACGAAGCGGTCGGCGGCCAGTCGGTCTCGCGCGAGGGCAACACACCGGTCAACGTGCCGGCCAATGTCGCCAACCTGTGGCTGACCTACAGCTTCACCCCGGCCTGGTCGGCGGGCATGGACGTACGCTACGTCGACTCGGTGTACGCCAACAACGCCAACACCCTGCAAGCCCCGGCTTACACGCTGCTGGGCAGTTTCGCCCGCTATCGACTGGACGAGCACACCGCGATCACCGCCCGGGTGCGCAACCTCACTGATGAGCTATATGCCAAACAGGCGTATGGCGGGCAGTACTACATGGGGGCGCCGCGTACTGTCGAGGTGGCAATGGACCTGCGGTTCTAAGTCCCTAGGGCTGCTTTGCAGCCCACCGCAGTCCGGCCATAACAGGTATCCGGATGTCGCCCTCGAAAAAGCGCGCCCCCCCGCCTGCCGTTCTACTGGTCTTCACAACAACGATGCCGTGGCCTGACCACGGCACTTGCGCCCAGGCTGCCTTTGAAGACCGGAGAACATCCACATGTCCGTACCCCATGAGGTATCCCCCGCCACCTTGCGGCGGGTGATCGCCGCCTCGGCCATCGGCAATTTCGTCGAATGGTTCGATTTTGCCGTCTATGGCTTTCTCGCCACGCTGATCGCCAGCCTGTTCTTCACAGGCGAAGACGCCAGCGTGGCCTTGCTCAAGACCTTCGCCGTGTTCGCCGTGGCGTTCGCCCTGCGCCCGCTGGGCGGTATCGTGTTCGGCGCGCTCGGCGACAAGCTGGGGCGCAAACGCATCCTGTCGTTGACCATCCTGCTGATGGCGGGCTCCACCACCCTGATCGGCCTGTTGCCGACCTACGCCAGCATTGGCCTTGCGGCGCCGCTGCTGCTGACCCTGGCGCGCTGCCTGCAGGGCTTCTCGGCAGGCGGCGAATATGCCGGCGCCTGCGCCTACCTGATGGAGCACGCCCCCCAGGACAAGCGCGCCTTCTATGGCAGTTTCGTGCCGGTCTCGACTTTCTCCGCCTTCGCCTGCGCGGCGGTGATCGCCTATACCTTGGAGGCGAGCCTGACCGCCGAAGCGATGAGCAGTTGGGGCTGGCGTGTTCCGTTCTTGATCGCCGCGCCGTTGGGCCTGGTCGGCCTCTACCTGCGCTGGCGGATGGAGGAAACCCCGGCCTTCCGTGAGGCGATGGCCGAGGGCAAGGAGCACAGCCACTCGCCGCTCAAGGAAACCTTGCGCCATCACGGGCGGGCGATCCGCAACCTGGGCGCGTTCATCTCGCTGACGGCGCTGTCGTTCTACATGTTCACCACCTATTTCTCCACTTACCTGCAGATGGTCGGCAACCTCACCCGGGCCCAGTCGCTGCTGGTGACCACCGTGGCACTGCTGTTCGCTGCGGTCGGCTGCCCGCTGGCCGGCGCCTTCTCCGACCGGGTGGGGCGTCGCAAGACCATCGGCTTTACCTGCCTGTGGGTGATGGTGGCGGTGTTCCCGGCGTACTGGCTGGCCAGTTCCGGGTCGATGTCGGGGGCGTTGCTGGGGGTGATTCTGCTGGCTGTCGGAGCCTTGCTCAGTGGCGTGGTCACAGCGGCGTTGCTGTCGGAAAGCTTCCCGACCCGGACGCGTTACACTGCCTCGGCGATCACCTACAACGTGGCCTACACGCTGTTCGGCGGTACCGCACCGCTGGTGGCCACGTGGCTGATCAGCCAGACCGGCAGCAGCCTGGCGCCGGCGTTCTACCTGGTGGTGATCGCACTGGTGGCATTGGTGGGTGGGTTGGCCTTGCCGGAAACGTCGCGGATCTCGCTGCATGAGGACGGCAGTGAGCGCCAGCCCGAACGGGCAGTGTCATAAGGAGTTGGCCACCCCTACATGAATCTGTAGGAGCGACCTTGCGCCGCGAAAGGGCCGCAAAGCGGCCCCACAGATCGGTGCATCCCGCCAATGCCAGGCAGACTCAGGCCGGCTCCTCACGCCGATGCGCCCACTGGTACAACGCTGGCAGCACCAGCAAGGTCAACGCGGTGGACGACAGGATGCCACCAATCACCACCGTCGCCAGCGGCCGCTGCACTTCGGCGCCGGTCCCGGTGGCCAGGGCCATGGGGATGAATCCCAGCGATGCCACCAGGGCGGTCATCAAGACCGGTCGCAAGCGCGTCAACGCCCCTTCCTCGATCGCCGCATGCAACGTCCGCCCTTCTTCACGCAGGTTGCGGATGAAGGCGATCATCACCAGGCCGTTGAGCACCGCCACGCCAGACAACGCGATGAACCCGACCCCAGCGGAAATCGACAGCGGGATGTCCCGCAGCCACAGCGCCAATACCCCACCGGTCAAGGCAAATGGGATGCCGGTGAACACCAGCAGGCCGTCCTTGAGGTTGTTGAACATCATCAGCAGCAACGCCATCACCAACAGCAGCGCCACCGGCACCACCACCTGCAGCCGTTCGGCCGCCGACTGCAACTGCTCGAACTGGCCACCCCAGCGGGTCCAGTAACCTGCCGGGATCTGCACCTTGTCGATCAGGCGCTGTTCGGCCTCTTCGACGAACGAGCCCAAGTCGCGCCCACGCACGTTCGCACTGACTACCACCACCCGCTTGCCATCCTCTCGGCTGACCTGGTTAGGCCCCAGTTGCAGGTTGAGCATGGCCACCTGCGACAGTGGGATGAAACCGATCTGTCCGGCCCCCGCCGCGCTGCTGGCCGGCACCGGGATCAGCAAGCTCGACAGCCCATCGACATCGGTGCGCAGGGCTTCTGACAGGCGTACCACGATGTCAAAGCGCCGATCGCCTTCGTACAAGGTGCCGGCGGTGCGCCCGCCGACGGCAATAGCGATCGCGTCCTGCACATCCCCCACATTCAGGCCATAGCGTGCGGCCTTGTCCCGGTCGATATCGATGGTCAACACCGGCAGGCCCGTGGTCTGCTCCACCTTCACCTCAGAGGCGCCAGGCACTTGCTGCAGGGCGGTGGCGATCTGCGCGGCGGTGCGGTTGAGCACGTCCATGTCGTCGCCGAACACTTTCACCGCCACATCGCTGCGCACGCCGGAAAGCAACTCGTTGAAACGCAGCTGGATCGGCTGGGACAACTCGTAGTTGCTGCCCGGCACACTGGCCGCGGCACGCTGCACCTCGGCGATCAGCGCCTCACGTGGCTTGCCAGGGTCCGCCCACTGCTCACGCGGTTTGAGCATCACGTAGGCATCGGAGATATTCGGCGGCATCGGGTCAGAGGCGATCTCGGCGGTACCGGTGCGGGCGAACACCCGCTCCACTTCCGGCACCTGGGCAATGATGGTCTGCTCCAGGCGCTGCTGCATCTGCACCGACTGACTCAGGCTGGTGCCCGGCACCCGCAGGGCCTGCAGGGCGAAGTCGCCCTCGCTCAGGCTGGGGATGAACTCGCTGCCCATGCGGCTGGCCAATACGCCAGACAACACCACCAGCACCGCGGCGCCTGCGAACGCCAGCTTGCGTCGACGCAGCACCCACGCCAGGACCGGCGCGTAGCGTTGGCGGGCCGTGCGCATCACCACGCCCTCTTCTTCCTTGACCTTGCCGGTGACGAACAGGGCAATGGCCGCGGGCACGAAGGTCACCGAGAGGATCATCGCCCCCAGCAAGGCCATCACCACGGTGAAGGCCATGGGATGGAACATCTTGCCCTCGACGCCGGTCAGGGCAAAGATCGGCAGGTACACCACCATGATGATCAACTGGCCGTAGATCAGCGGCCGGCGCGCCTCACGGGCGGCGGCAAACACTTCGTGGAAACGCTCGGTGCGACTCAGCATGCGGCCATGCCGCTGCTGGGCGTGGGCCAGGCGGCGAATGGCGTTCTCGACGATCACCACCGCGCCGTCGACGATGATGCCGAAGTCCAGGGCGCCGAGGCTCATCAGGTTGGCGCTGACCTTGTTGCTGAACATGCCAGTGAAGGTGAACAGCATCGACAGCGGAATGACCATCGCGGTAATCAATGCCGCGCGGATATTGCCCAGGAACAGGAACAACACCGCGATCACCAGGATCGCCCCCTCCACCAGGTTCTTCTTGACCGTGGCGATGGCTTTTTCCACGAGGTTGGTGCGGTCGTACACCGTCACCGCGACAACGCCCTTGGGCAGCGTGCGGTTGATGTCGGCAAGCTTGCTCGCCACCGCCTGGGACACCGTGCGGCTGTTCTCGCCGATCAACATGAACACCGTGCCCAACACCACTTCGCGGCCGTTCTCGGTGGCCGCGCCGGAGCGCAGCTCCTGACCCAGGCCCACCTGGGCGACATGGCTGACACGGATCGGCGTGCCATCGACGCTGGAGATGACGATGTTGGCGATGTCCTCGGCGCCGGCCACCTGACCTGGGGCGCGGATCAGCAACTGTTCGCCATTGCGCTCGATGTAGCCTGCGCCGACGTTGGCGTTGTTGCTTTCCAGCGCACCGATCAGGTCATTGAGGGTGAGCTTGTAGGCCGCCAAACGTTTTGGGTCCGGGGCGATCAGATACTGCTTGGCATGGCCGCCGATGGTGTTGACCTCGGCCACGCCGGGCACGTTGCGCAGTTGCGGCTTGATGATCCAGTCCTGGATCACCCGCAGGTCGGTGGCGGTATAGGGCGTGCCATCGTCCTTGAGCGCACCTGGCTCGGCCTCGACGGTCCACAGGAAAATCTCGCCCAGCCCGGTGGAGATTGGTCCCATGGCCGCTTCGATACCGCCAGGCAACTGCTCGCGGGCCACTTGCAGCCGCTCGTTGACCAGCTGACGGGCGAAGAAGATGTCGGTGCTGTCCTCGAAGATCACCGTCACCTGGGACAGCCCCGAGCGTGACAGCGAGCGGGTCTGCTTGAGCCCCGGCAGACCGGCCATGGCCGTCTCGATGGCAAAGGTGATGCGCTGCTCGGTCTCGAGCGGCGAATAGCCGGGCGCGGCGGTGTTGATCTGCACCTGGACGTTGGTGATATCCGGCACCGCATCGATCGGCAGCTTCTGATAGCTGTTGATGCCGACGGCAGCCATCAGCACCACCGCGAGCATCACCACCAGGCGCTGCTCGATGGCGAATTGGATCAGGCGTTCGAACATGAAGAAATCCCCGGATCAGTGGCTGTGCTCGGCCGAGCCCTTGCCGAGCTCGGACTTGAGAACGAAGCTGCCAGCGGCAGCCACCTGGGTACCGGCGGCCAGGCCTTCGGTGATTTCCACCTGGCCAGAATCACGCCGACCGGCCTTCACCGGGCGGGCCTGGAAACCCTCGTCGGTACGGACGAACACCACGGTCTGTTCTTCCCAGGTTTGCAGCGCAGCCTCTGGCACCACCACGGCGGCATCGAAGCGCTCGACGTTCACCGCAATGTTGACGAACAGCCCCGGACGCCAGGCGCCATTGGGGTTGGCCAGGGTGGCACGGGCGGTGGCAGCACGGTTTTGCTCACCCAGCAGGCTGCCGACGTAGTTGACCTGGCCCTCGACCTCGGCGCCCAGATCCGGCGCGCTCACGGTGACGGTACGCCCTGTGGTGACCCGGCCCAGGTCACGTGGCGTGACGGAAAAGGTGGCCCAGACCCGGGTCAGGTCCGAGAGGGTGAAGGCGTTGCTGGTCTCATCGACCACTTCGCCGACAGTCAGGTGCTTCTCCACCACCACGGCATCGAAAGGCGCGCGCAATTCGTAGCGATTACCTGCACCGGCCGGGGCGACGGCGGCGACTTTCTGCCGAGCGTTGGTCAGCGCGATCTCGGCCTCCTGTAGGGCTTGGCGGGCTTGCAGGTAATCCTGTTCGGCGCTGATGCGCTCCTGCCACAACTGCTGTTCGCGCTTGAACGTCAGCCGCGCCAGTTCTGCACGGCGCTGGGCGGCCTGCTGCTCGCTACGCAGGTCGGAGATCTGCTGGCTGGCGATCACCGCCAGGACCTGGCCGCGCTTGACCGGCTGGCCCAGGTCGGCGTGCACGGACTCGACCACCCCAGGCACCCGGGGCACTACGTGGGCGGTATGGTCCTCGTCGAAGCGGATCTCGCCGGGGAAGCTGATGGCGGTGCCCAAGGTCATCGGCGCGGCGGCGACCACCTGTACACCCGCAGCTTCGATCTGGGCGACGGACAGGTGCAGGCTGCCCTCCTGTTCTTCGTGGGTGTCATCGCCCTGCTCAGCATGGCCGTGGTCGTCGTCCTGGGCGGTACTGGCGTGGGCATGGCTTTGCTCGCTGTGTTCGTCCTGGGCAGCCTTGCCGGTGGTTTGGGTCCAGGCCAGGCCGCCAAGGCCGAGCACGGCGATGGCGGCGGCCAGGAGGGCGATCTTGCGGGTGTTGTCCATCATTGCTCCTGAAAAATATCGGCAGTCCTGGTACAGGGGCCGCTAAGCGATCCTTTCGCGACACAAGGGCCACGCCTGCAAAGGGCTTCAATGCAGCGCTATGGAATCAAGGGGTTGCGCCCAGCTCGCCGTAAATGCGCTCGACCTGGGCGCGGGCGTCGGTGGCCGAAGCCAAGGCCTCCAGGTACAGTCCTCGCGCCTCGATCAAGGTGCGCTGGGCATCGAGCACGTCGAGGAAGGCGAACTTGCCCATTTCGAATCCACGGGTGGCGGTGTCCACGGCCTGCTGCGCCGAAGGCAGGATGGTGCGGTCATAGGCCAGCACCTCCTGCATCGCCGAAGCCCACTGGCTGACGGCGCTGCGGGTGTCACTGTGCAGGCGCAACTGCACGGCGTTGCGCAGGTCTCGGGCCTGGTCGGCGCGGCGCGCGGCGGCCAGCACATTGCCCTGATTGCGGTCGAACAACGGCAACGGCATGGACAGACCGACCACGTTGACCCGCTCACGGTCCTCGCGGCTGTACTGGCTGCCCAGGCTCACGGTCAGGTCGGGGATGCGCTTGGCTTTCTCCGAGCCCAGAGATGCCTCGCCCCGCTGGATCTGTGCCTCGGCCAAGCGCCAATCGGCAGTCTGCGACACCCTGTCGAGCAAGGTCTCGGCGCGGGGTGCAGGGCCCGGCGAAAGCTCGCCCGCATCCAGGCGAGCGAAGGCCACCTGAGGGCTGCCGGTGAGCCGCGCCAGAGACTGGTTGGCGACGATGCGCTGGGACTCGGCACGGCGCACCTGAGCCTGCGCCTGGGCCAACTGGACCTGGGCGCGGGTGGCTTCGACCGGCGAGGACTGGCCCGCCTTCACCCGCCCTTGCACCACCCGCAGGCCACGTTCGGTCAGGGCCTGGGACTGCTGCGCCAGCTCCAGGGCGGTCTGTGCCCGCAAGGCGGCATGGAAGGCCTGCACCACATCGGCGCGCAAGCCATTGCGCTGGCGCTCCAGCTCCAGTTGGGCGACGGTCTGGCCGGCGCTGGCCACACCAATACGTGCGCCGCGTTTGCCGCCAAGCTCCAGGGCCTGACTGAGGGTCACCGTGGTCGTTCGGGTATCGCGGCGGGTGTCCTCAGCTTCCCAGGACAACTCCGGATTAGGCACCAGTCCAGCCTGCCGCCGCTCGCCTTCGGCGATGCCGATTTCACGGCTGGCGGCAGCAAGGTCGGGGTTCTGGGCGTAAGCGGCCTCGATCGCCTGGGGCAGGCTAAGGCGCTGCCCGGCGTGCAGGCTGGGCGCCGCGAGGCCAACCAGCAGCAGACAGAGCAAAGCGGTATTGCGGGGGGTGAACCGGTTGCACGGCACGTCTGAAGTCCTCGTCGGCAAGCGTCGGAAAAAGCATGACGAGGGACTGTAAAGAGCGCCGCTTATCGGCTCGGTGGCACCAACATTACAATTTTGAAAGGTGGCCAAAGGACAGTGCAGGCCCCCGGCATCCAACACCAGCGTCCGATAACCGCACACATTTCCTGGGGCAGCGGCGAAGGAAATTGACGAAACTAACCAGGTGGTACATATATCAAGGCATCCCAAAAACAACAAAGCGATGCCCCCCATGACGCCCCGAATCCTCGTGATCAACGGCCCCAACCTGAACCTGCTCGGTACCCGCGAACCCGACCAATACGGCCGCGAAACCCTCGCCGACCTGGCACAAGGCTGTGCCGACTGCGCACAGGCGCTCGACCTGCAAATCGAGTTCCGCCAGACCAACCATGAAGGCGAACTGATCGACTGGATACACGCCGCGCGCGGACGCTGTGCCGGCATCCTGATCAACCCCGGCGCCTGGACCCACACCTCGGTGGCCATTCGCGATGCCTTGGTGGCCAGCGAACTGCCCGTCATCGAGGTGCACCTGTCCAACGTGCACAAACGCGAGCCATTTCGTCATGTCTCCTTCGTCTCATCGATCGCCGAGGGTGTGATCTGCGGCCTTGGCAGCCACGGCTATCGCCTGGCCTTGGCGCATTGCGCCCAGTTGTTCAAGGAGCCATGCGCATGAACCCGAACACTGTTCTGGCCGGTCTGATCGGTCGTGGCATCCAGGCCTCGCGCACGCCGGCGCTGCACGAGCACGAGGGCGATGCCCAGGCCCTGCGCTACCTGTACCGGCTGATCGACGCCGACCAACTGGGCCTGGACGACAGCGCCCTGCCCGGCCTGCTGGACGCGGCCCAGCGCACCGGTTTTACCGGGCTCAACATCACCTATCCATTCAAGCAGGCGATCCTGCCGCTACTCGATGGACTGTCGGAAGAAGCGCAAGGCATCGGTGCGGTGAATACAGTCGTGCTCAAGGATGGCAAGCGGATTGGCCACAACACCGACTGCCTGGGCTTTGCCGAAGGCCTGCGGCGTGGCCTGCCGGATGTGGCACGTGAGCAGGTGGTGCAGATGGGTGCCGGTGGCGCGGGCTCGGCGGTAGCCCATGCGCTGCTCGGTGAAGGCGTGGGCCATTTGGTGCTGTTCGATGTGGACAGCTCACGCGCCCAGGCGTTGGTGGACAACCTCAACGCCCGCTTCGGCGAAGGCCGGGCATCGCTGGGCACGGACCTGGCCGCTGCCGTGACTGCGGCGGACGGCCTGGTCAACACCACCCCGGTGGGCATGGCCAAGCTGCCCGGCACACCGCTGCCGGTGGCCCTGTTGCATGCCCGGCTGTGGGTGGCCGAGATCATTTACTTCCCGCTGGAGACCGAGCTGCTGCGCCATGCCCGGGCGCTGGGTTGCCGCACGCTCGATGGCAGCAGCATGGCGGTGTTCCAGGCGGTGAAGGCCTTCGAGCTGTTTACCGGCAGACCCGCCGATGCCGGGCGCATGCAGGCGCATTTCGCAAGCCTTGAGTGAAGCGCCTGCTCGCGGGTACATCGCCGTACCCGCGAAGCAGATTGCACGTCATCAGGCCGGCAACATCCCCCGCACCATGAACGCAGTCGATTCACGCACTTCGCGCCAGTATCGTTCCAGGTCCATCGGCTCGCTGCGGCACAGGCGCAGTAGCTGCAGGTGCCCGTAGTCGTTGAGCATGAACGCCGCATAGTCGACATCCAGATCGGCGCGCAACTTGCCCAACCCTCGCAGCTCACCCAACAGCGCAGCGATTTCGCTCACCAGCGCATCGTTGACCCGCTTGTAGGGCGCAGGCAACGCCGACTGATCAGGCCCAAGCAGGGCAATCACCTGGGGCAAGATCTCTCGCCACAACGCCGGCGACAGCACTTCGAAGGCGAACTCGGTCAGGCAGCGCTCGAAATAGCAGATGGTATCGATCGGGTCGTCGAGCTCGGGGATACGCCGACGCGCGGCGCTGATGGCGCGGTGGTCCGCCTCGCGCAGTTTCTCCAGGAGGATCTCCTGCTTGCTGCCGAAATAGGCGAAGACCGTCGGCACCGACACCGCCGCCGAACGGGCGATCTGCTCCATGGTGGTGGTCTGGAACCCCTGGCTCTCGAACAGGCTCAGGGCCGACTGGCTGATGGCTTGGCGGCGCAGGGCCTTCTGTTGTTCGCGCAATCCGCTCATGGCTCTCCTCGCTGCGTTGGCGGGTAGGCGCCCAGCATAACGGCAAACTCAGTCGATTAAAAATTTTATTGACTAAAAGTTTTTACGGATTAAAAAATATTTCCACGTGATCGACTGACCACGCCGTACCGGCCGCACCCTGCCCGACAACAACAAACAGCGGGAGCCTTGCAATGCCTACCCTCGCCTGTCGTCCGCGGCCCTTCCTCGCCCAGCCCACGAGTACCGCCATGACTGAACATGCCGACCTGATCATCCACCACGCCCGTCTCTACACCGTCGACCCGCACCGCCCCTGGGCCAGCGCCGTGGCGGTGCGTGGCGAACGCATCGTGCACGTCGGCGACGACCGCAGCGTGCTGGCTTTCCAGGGCCCTGCCACGCGCATGATCGACGCCCAGGGCAAGCTGGTGCTGCCAGGCTTCGTCGAATCCCACTGGCACTTCTCCACCACAGCCTTCGCCCATCAGGCCTTCGTCAACCATGAAGACCCTCACCAGGTGCTGGCCGCGCTCAAACGCTATGTGGACGAGAACCCCAACGAGAAGGCCATCACCGGCATGGGCTGGGTCCAGGCCCTGGTGCCTGCGGACATGCTGCGCCGCGAAACCCTGGATGCGATCTGCGCCGACAAGCCAGTGTGCCTGCTGTCCACCGACTACCACTCCATGTGGGTCAACTCCAAGGCCCTGGAGCTCGCTGGCATCGACCGCGACACCCCACCGGTGGAAGAAGGCGCCAGCTGGTTCGAGAAAGACCCGCACACCGGCGAGCCCACCGGGCTGATCGTCGATGGCGCGGCCTACTCGCTGCTGATGCAGCGCCTGAGCGACCAGGGTTACCTGCCCGTGGGCATCGACCTGTACCTGCGCTCGATCGCCCTGTGGCAGGAGAAACTGGTCGCCGCCGGCATCACCACCGTGTTCGACGCAGGCTTTCTCGACCCGAGCGGCGATCAGTCGCTGCTGTATCAAACCCTGATGCGCCTGGAAAAGGAGCAACGCCTCAAGCTCCGGGTGGTCGGCAGCTACATCGACATGGGTACCGACCCAGATCCGGTGGCCAGCCTCAAGGCCCTGCGCAGCGAGTATGCAAGCCCACTGGTCAAGGCCCAGGCGCTGAAACTGATGCTCGACGGCACCGAGATGAACCACACCGCTTACCTGCTCGAACCCTACTGCGACAAGCCGCACAGTTGCGGCAGCACCACCATGCCGGAGGAAACCTTCGAGCGGCACGTGCGCGAGGCCGACCTCAACGGCATCGACGTGATGGTCCATGCGGTCGGTGACGGCGCCGTGCGCATGGCCCTGGACGTGTTCGAGCGCGTCAGTGCGAGCAACCCACCGCGCGACCGTCGCCATGTGATCACCCACGCGTTCCTCACCCACCCGGACGACATCCCGCGATTCCGCCGCATCGGCGTGATGGCCAACACCCAGTTGCAATGGGGCGTGGTCGACGCCTATACCCAGGCCATCCAACAGTCATACGGCCCCGAGCGCTGGGCCTCGATGTACAAGTTCCGCAGCTTCATCGAACAGGGCGTGACCGTCTCCATCGGCATGGACGGGCTGGCCTGCCAGTGCCGCTGCCAGCATCGACCGGTGGAGCACATCGAGTCCGGCCATACCCGGCAACTGGCCGGCGAGCCCGACGCGCCGGTGATGCCGGACATCCACGAGAAGCTGAGCATTCCGCAGCTGATCGCCGCCTACACCATCAATGGCGCTTATCAGCTGGGCCTGGAGAAGGAAATCGGTTCGATCACCGAAGGCAAACGTGCCGACATCATCATCCTGGAGCAGGACCTGTTCGAACTGGACCGCTACCAGATCGGCAAGACCGAGGTGCTGCTGACCCTGATGAACGGCGAAGTCACCCATGACCCGTTGCGCCGCGCCCTGACCTGAACGCAGGCGCTTCGCCCCACCCCGCAGGGTCGCACCAACACGCGGACTGCGGGGCGGCCACCTGCGACACGCATCAGCCATTTCATCCATCGGGACCCCGACAATGCACAACAATAATGCCCGGCTCCAGCGTGCTTCTCTGATCTTCATCGCCAGCACGGCAATCATCGTGATCGGCGTTCAACCCATGTTCATCGGCCTGTTGGCCGAACGCCTGGGCCTTTCCCTCAGCCAGCAAGGCCTGGTGATCGCCATGGAAATGGGTGGGCTGGTGCTCGGCACCCTGCTTAGCCCGTGGCTGGCCCGACAAGGCAGCCAGCGCCGCGTCTATGTCCTGGCAGCGCTGCTGGCGCTGGCCTGCAATCTGTTCACGGCGCAAAGCGCCAGTTACACGCTGGTACTGGCCTGGCGTCTGCTCGCCGGGATTGGCGGTGGCCTGCTGTACGCCAATGCCCTGAACGATCTCGGTCGCCTGCCGGGGCAGGACCGCTCCTTTGGCCTGGTGCTGTTCCTGCAGACCGGCATCTTTGCCTTCTCTGCCGCAACCCTGCCGCTGGTAGCCGAAGCGTTCGGCAGTTCGCTGGCGATCGCCTCGATGGCGGGCTGGTTCGGCCTGATCAGCCTCAGTTGCATCGCCTTGCCGGTCTGCCAGATCGTGACCGGCGGCGCCGTGCTGGCCGCCAGCGGCCAGGGCTCGGCGCGCATCGGTCGCTATTCATTGCTGGGTATGTTGTTTCTGCAATTGGCAATCTACAGCGTCTGGGGTTTCGTCGATCAGCTGGGGCACGACCAGGGCCTGAGTGCCGTAGAAGTGGGCTGGGCATTCGGCATGGGCGTGCTGGGTGGCCTACCTGGCTCGGGCCTGCCGAGCCTGTTGGGCGCGCGGGTCAGCCGGGGGCCGATGATCGGCCTGGGCTCATTGCTGGTGCTGTTGGCGATCGTCCTGCTCGCCGGGGGTTCACCAAGCGCGATGAACCTGTTCGTGGCGCTGTTCATCCTCAACTTCGGCTGGGCCCTGGCGCTAAGCTACTACATGGGCGCCATCGCCACCAATGACCCTCAGGGCCAGCTCACCCCCCTGGTGCCGATCACGCAGGCCAGTGCGGCGGCGGTTGCACCTGCGTTCATCTCGATGCTGTTGCAGGTGACCGGCAAGCCGTCGATCTTCATCACCGCCGCCAGTGCAGTGACGATCGGTTTTCTGCTCAAGTGCATGGCGGGCATGCGCGAGCGACAGAAGGCTCTCTAGAAAAAGGGGCGCCAAGCGCCCCCAGGTTGCGCGGTCACTCAGCCAGCAATGCCTGGATCACCTTCTCCTGCCCGTCATAGCCTCCTTCGCCGTAATGCACATGGCGCACCTGCCCTTGGCGATCGATGAAGTAATGGGCCGGCCAGAATTGGTTGCCCCAGGCATTCCAGATCCGGTAGTCATTGTCCACCGCTACCGGATAGCCGATGCCCAGGCTGGCCACTTTCTGGCGCAGAGTGCCCAGGTCATGCTCGTAGTCGTATTCGGGCGTATGCACGCCGATCACCACCAGCCCCTGGTCGGCATAGCGCCGGGACCAGTCGTTGACATGGGGCAGGCTGTGCTGGCAGTTGATGCAGTCCCAGGTCCAGAAATCAACCAACACCACCTTGCCTTTGAGCGCCGGAGCATCCAGCGGCGCAGAATTCAGCCACTGGCTGGCGCCGGACAGCGAAGGCATGGCGCTCTGACCGTCCCGCGCCGCCAGGTAACCGGCCAGGCCAAGCCCTACCAACCCCAGGCCCAGCCCGCCCACCCTGATCAGCATGCGCCGATCAATTTTCATGGCAGCCGCCAGTGGCATAGCTACGGTACTCCACGCTCTGACGCTGGCCGTGGGAGTCCAGGTAATCCATGCGGGTGGTGACCACGCCACAGGCGTTGGCCTGGTCGTCCTGGGTAGAGAGTACTTTCTGGATATCCAAATGGTCGCCATAGCGGTATTGCATCACATTGCCCTGCATCGATTGCGGGCTTGCCTGGGCACCGATGGCCCCCAGACTGGACAAGGCAAACAAGGCGGCGATGGCAAAGGTCTTGGTGGTCATGGCATCTCTCCTGCGAGTGTTCATGCGGTGGGGAGTGTTCCCCGGTCGAGAGCCATTTCACCGCTGGCGGGTATCGGGCCTGTGTCAGCGAAGGGCCCCTATTGCCTTGTGCTGTATCTATGACGTCGCCAGATACACTGCAATACAAAGCCCTGCCCGCAAGGGGCGCAGCGGTCGGTACACTGCGCCCATCCCCCCCGTACAGGACCCCTTTGATGGAACACGTCGATCACATCCTGGTCGTCGACGACGATCGCGAAATCCGCGAGCTGGTCGGCAACTACCTGAAGAAGAACGGCCTGCGCACCAGCATCGTCGCCGATGGCCGGCAAATGCGCGCTTTCCTGGAAAACAACGCAGTCGACCTGATCGTGCTCGACATCATGATGCCCGGCGACGATGGCCTGCTGCTGTGCCGCGAACTGCGCGCCGGCAAGCACCGCAACACACCGGTGCTGATGCTCACCGCACGCAACGATGAGACCGACCGCATCATTGGCCTTGAGATGGGCGCCGACGACTACCTCACCAAACCCTTCTCGGCCCGCGAACTGCTGGCGCGCATCAATGCCGTGCTGCGCCGCACGCGGATGCTGCCGCCGAACCTGACCATCAGCGAAAGCAGCCGGCTGATCGGCTTCGGCCAATGGCGGCTGGACACCACCGCCCGCCACCTGCTCGACACCGACGGCACCCTGGTGGCCCTGAGCGGCGCGGAGTATCGCCTGTTACGGGTGTTTCTCGACCACCCCCAGCGGGTGCTCAGCCGCGAACAATTGCTCAACCTCACCCAGGGCCGCGAGGCGGACATCTTCGACCGCTCCATCGACCTGTTGGTCAGCCGCCTGCGGCAGCGCCTGGGTGACGATGCCCGCGAACCTACCTGCATCAAGACCGTGCGCAGCGAGGGCTATGTGTTCTCCCTGCCGGTGCAGTTGCTCGAGTCGCCGTCATGAGATGGCCCCATACCCTCGCCTCGCGTCTGGCGCTGATCTTCCTCACCGGGCTGATGCTGGCCTACGGGCTGTCGTTCGGCCTGCAGTTCTACGAGCGCTATGTCAGTAACCGTTCGATGATGCTGAACAACCTGGAGCAAGACGTGGCAACCTCGGTGGCGATCCTTGAACGCCTGCCGGCCAACGAACGCGCCGCCTGGCTGCCCCGCCTGCAGCGGCACAACTATCGCTATCAACTGGACGAGGGCCTCAGTGGCCAGGCCATGCCCAGCGAGGACCCGCCCATGGCCGCCGACTCGATCGTCAAGGCGATCGGCCGAGACTATCGCCTGACCTTCCAGGAGATCCCCGGCCCCAGCTCGCACTTCCAGGCCCATCTGCGCTTGGCTGACGGCGCACCGCTGACCATCGACGTCACCCCGGCCGGCGTGCCCGTGGCCAAATGGCTGCCGGTGGTGCTGTTGATCCAACTGGCGGTGCTGCTGGGCTGCACCTGGCTGGCGGTGCGCCTGGCCATCCGCCCCCTGACCCGGCTGGCCCGCGCAGTGGACAACCTGGACCCAGACAACCCCGGCCCCCAACTGGACGAAAGCGGCCCCCGGGAGGTGCGCTACGCAGCGGCAGCCTTCAACGCGCTGCAAGCGCGCATCGCCGCCTACCTCAAAGAGCGCATGCAACTGCTGGCGGCCATTTCCCATGACCTGCAAACACCCATCACGCGCATGAAATTGCGCGTGGAGGTGATGGACGACGGCCTGGAGAAGGACAAACTCTGGAACGACCTAAGCGCCATGGAACACCTGGTGCGCGAAGGCGTGGCGTACGCCCGCAGCATGGACAGCAGCACCGAGGCGCCCTGTCGCATCAAGCTCGATGCCTTCCTCGACAGCCTGGTCTTCGACTACCAAGACAGCGGCGCCAAGGTCGAGCGTCTGGGCGCCACCGATGTCACCCTGCACACTCGCCCCCACGCCCTGCGTCGGGTGCTGGTGAACCTGGTGGACAACGCGCTGAAGTTCGCAGGTGCCGCGCAGCTTGAGGTCGAGCACGCCGGTAGCAGCACCTTGATCCGTGTGCTCGACGAAGGGCCTGGCATTCCCGCCGATGAACTGGCCGAAGTCCTCAAACCGTTCTACAGGGTGGAAGGCTCACGCAACCGCAGCACGGGAGGTACCGGCCTGGGGCTGGCGATTGCCCAGCAACTGACCCAGGCCATGGGTGGGCAACTGACCTTGAGCAACCGCGCCGGCGGCGGGCTGTGTGCGCAGATCGAGCTCAAATGATGCCGGGCCGCGTCCCGGCCGCGGCATCGTCTACACGCCGATACATAACCCCGAGGCCCTGGACACACTGCAGATACCCTGCCCGCACACACTCCTTGTCACACCTTGAGCCCCCAGGGCTCGAGTGCCCCAACCTGCTGACAAGAGAGCCTGACCATGAACGCATTGTCCCGCGCCTTTAACACCCTGGACCGCTTCGGTACCTGGAGCGCCGACCTGCCCCTGCGCCTGTTCCTGGCCTGGGAATTCTTCGAATCGGGTGTCGAGAAATTCAACGGCGCCAACTGGTTCACCGACCTGCAATCAAGCTTCCCCTTCCCGTTCAGCGTATTGCCCGCCAACGTGAACTGGCAGCTCTCGCTGTGGGCGGAGTTGATCTGCCCATTGTTGTTGCTGCTCGGCCTGGGCACACGCCTGGCCTCGGCCGTGCTGATGGTGGTGACGGTGGTGGCCATCGCCGCGGTGCACTGGCCGACACAATGGTCGAGCCTGGCCGAGCTTGCCCAGGGCTATGCGATCACCAACCAAGGCTACGGCAACTTCAAGCTGCCGGTGATCTATCTGGTGGCCCTGCTGCCGCTGTTGCTCAAAGGGGCCGGCCGCCTGAGCCTGGACCACTGGCTGGGCGGCCGATTCCAGGCCTTGAGCGTCAGAGCACCCGCCTGATCAACGGCTCGAGGCGGCTGTAACGCAGTCGCCGCAGCAGCTTTAGCACTTCACGCGGGTGCTCGCCGGCCTCGCCCAGTTCATCGGGCGACGACAATCTGGGGGCATGCCGACGGATAGCCTCGAGCTCGGCCTCACGAGGGCCAAGCCACTGCCCTTGGGGGTCATCGATCAACAGGCCGTTCTCGAGGTCGAGATTGAAACCGCGAGGGTTGAGATTGTTGCCGGTGAGCAAGCTGTAGCGCTCGTCGATCCAGACCCCTTTGGCATGGAAGGTGTGCCCCGGATCATTCCAGATCCGCACCTGCAACTGGCCGCTGGCAATGGCTACCTGGCGCCGATGGGCGAAGGCACGCAGGTTGTCCTCGTACAGATAGGGCAAGGCGGCACTGGCGGTAAAGGGTTGTCCGGGGGCGACGTAGAAGTCGTTGGCGGTTCGGTGGCCGATGATCAACTCCACTGTCACACCACGTGCCAACGCCCGGTCGATCTCCGCGAGCAGCACCCGGGGCGGGTTGAAATAAGGGGTACTGAGCACGATGCGCGAACGCGCAGCCGTCAGCAGCGCGCACACGCTGCGGTTGAGTGGGTTGCCCCGGCCGATGCCCAGCAGGGGGATCACCCGCAACCCTTCCCGGGCCGGAGCCGCGGGCAGTTCGTAGGCCATGTGCCTCAAGCGCGCACGCAACCGGCGAATCGCCCCACGCAGGCGCTTGGTGGTTGGCGGTGCAGGCAGGTCCAGGCGCGGTGTCGCGGTACTGGCCAGCATCTGCCGCACCAGATCGACCATGGCGTCGGCCAATCCAGGGCTGCGGAACAGGTGATAGCGGTCCAGTCGGTAGCGGTCGAAGCGATGCAGGTAGACGTTGTTCAGGCTGGCCCCCGTGTACAGCACCTGGTCGTCGATGATGCTGCCTTTGAGGTGCAGCACGCCGAACAGCTCGCGGGTCTGTACCGGCACGCCATGGATGACCACATCCAGGCCATGGCGTTGACGCTGGGCTTGGTACCAGGCCGCATTGCCCGGTTGCCGGCCCGCCCCCAGCAGGCCGCGCCGGGCCCGGAACCAGTCGACGACGATCAGCACCTCAAGCCCCGGTCGCGCCGCCTTGGCCCGGTACAGCGCATCGAGCACCTCCTGACCGGCCTCGTCCTCCTGCAGGTAAAGGGCGACGATGACAATGCGCTGCGTGGCCTTGGCGATCAGCTCGAGCAGGCGGGTGCGGTAGCTCACCGCATCGGGCAATACCTCGATGGCGCCGGGCACGAGGGCGAAGCCTTCCTGGGGTACCGGCACGGATTTACGGTTCAAGCGGTCGTCTCCTGTGCAAAGGGGGTGCTCCCGGTCATGGGTGCATTCCGGCCCCTGTCATCCGGGTGTACTATCGGGCCGGCCACGGCATAGAACAACAATAATTCCTCAAGGCTCGGTTTTTCTTATAGCCCGGAAAAAACGCAGCCTCAGCTTGCACAGGTAAATCGCACATGGTCCAGCCCTGCTCCGCGCAGCTTGCTTCCACGCTTCCCCCGCCCAGGACGTTCGGCTTCCTGGTGCAACCCAACTTCACCACCATCGGCCTTGCCTCGGCGGTCGAGACCCTGCGCATGGCCAACCTGGCGGCCTGCCGCCCGCTGTTCCGCACGGTGCTGGTCGCCGCCACGCCGGCCCCTGTGACCGCCAGCAATGGCATGCGCGTATTGCCGGACCATGGCATCGCCGATGCACCGTCGCTGGATGCCCTGTTCGTGGTCGGCGCCAACCCCATTGCCAACGACCGCGAAAGCCGACCGTTGATCGATTGGTTACGACGCCTGGCCCGCCAGCGGGTACCCCTGGGCGGCATCTGCACGGGCAGTTACCTGCTCGCGCGGGCTGAGCTGCTCAAGGGCTATCGCTGCACCATCCATTGGGAAGACATCGAAGCGCTCAAGGAGCGCTTCCCCGGCATCGTCATCTCCAATCAACTGTATGAGCTGGACCGTGATCGCTATACCTGCTCCGGTGGTGTGGCGGCCATGGACATGATGTTGCAACTGATCGCCCGCCTGCCCGACGGCCAGGCGATTGCAGCGAAGGCTGCCGAGCTGTTGCTGTGCGATCGGGTGCGGGGCGAACGTGACCGCCAGCGGGTGCCTCTGCGTACCCGGCTCGGCAATGCCCAACCCAAGCTGAGCCAGGTCGTGGCGATCATGGAAGCCAACCTGGAGGAACCCTTGGGACTGGAAGAGCTGGCAAGCCTCAATGAGGTGACGGTGCGACAACTGGAGCGGCTGTTCCACAAGTACCTGCAGCGCACACCCAGCCAGTACTACCTGGAGCTGCGCCTGTCACGGGCGCGGGAGATGCTGCTACGCAGCGATGCCCAGGTGCGGGAAATCGCCCTGGCCTGTGGCTTTACCTCGCCTGCGCATTTTTCCAAAAGCTACAGCCGGTTCTTTGGTCTGTCGCCGCTCGGAGAGCGGCGACAGGCGTCGTTGCATTGATACGTTCAAGACAGCGCTGGGCTCACCGCGAACAAGGCTTTTCGGCGGTGCCTGGCACCGGCTTTGCCGGTGTTCGCGGCTGAACCCAGTCCCACAGGGATCAGGCAAGTCTTGAGAGTGGCGCAATCCCGGTGGGAGTGGCGCTCGGAACAGTCAATCCGGCAACGCCCGATGCGCCGTTTCCCGGCAGGCCAGCATGGCCACCAACGCCACCGCCGCAGCGGCCAGCAAATACCCCGCTGGGGCCAGCGTATTGCCCGTCACCTTGATCAGCCAGGTGGCAATGAACGGCGCGGTGCCACCGAACAACGCATTAGCGATGTTGAAACTCAAGGCGAAGCCACTGAAGCGCACGCGGGTCGGAAAAATCTCCGCCAGCAGGCAAGGCAAAGTGCCGTCGTTCATCGCCAACATCGCACCGAACAAGATCTGGATCGCCAGGATCACCAGCAGCGGCTGATGATCCAGCAGGCTGAACAGCGGCACTGTCAGCCCCAGGAACAGCAGCGAGGCGATCACCAACATGGTCTTGCGCCCAAAGCGGTCCGACAACCGCCCCATCAAGAAAATCAGCCCAATATAGGTTGCCAGCGACACCGTCGAGGCGATGAACGAGTCACGCTCGCTCATGCCCATTTCATTGGACAGGTAGGTGGGCATGTAACTGAGCAGCAGGTAGAAGGCGACCGCATTCAGGCAAGTCACGCCGATGCCGATCAGCACGCTGCGCCGGTGCTGGGTCAGCAGTTCGCGGATGGGTGTGGAGCCCGCGCAGCCCTTGCTCTCCAGGCGCTGCTCCATCTCCAGGAACTTGGGTGTGTCCTGAAGGCTCATGCGGATGTAGCGCCCCACCAGGCCAAACGGTGCAGCCAGCAGGAACGGCAGGCGCCAGCCCCAGCTGTGCAAGGCCTCGGTACTGAGCAACGCATGCAGGGTGGCAACGAACGCGGCGCCGAACAGCAAACCGGCGGCGGTACTGGCCGGCACGATGCTGGTGTACAGCCCACGACGGCCCGCTGGTGCGTACTCGGCCAGAAACGCCGAGGCTCCGGCATATTCACCCGACGCGGAAAAACCCTGCACCAGGCGGATCAACAGCAACAGACACGGTGCCCACACACCGATCTGCGCATGGCTGGGCAATATGCCGATGCAAAACGTCGACACCGACATGATCAGGATCGACCACGACAACGCATTGCGTCGACCATGGCGATCACCGAAATGCCCCCAGACCACCCCGCCCAAGGGGCGGACGATGAATGACAGGGCGAACACCGCGAAGGTGGCCAGCAAGCCAGTGGTCTTGTCGGTATCGGGGAAGAACGTGGCGGCGATGATGGTGGCCAGGTAGCCATAGGCGGCATAGTCGAACCATTCGACGAAATTGCCCATGAAACTGGCCCGCGCGGCCTTGCGCAGCGCTTGGCGTTCGGCGTCCTGTGCCGGAAGGTCGAGATGGGACGCGCTCAAGCTGATCATCGTGCACCTCCCTGAGCGGGCAGCAAACGAGATTTCGGCACAACGGAATGACGCTGGGACATGACGGATTACCCTCTGTTCTTGTAATTGGCGGCAGGGTCGAGCGGTCACTGTCGGGAGGGTCGCGGGCAGGCCCGCGACCGTGCCCGAGGGTCACTTGCGAATAATGTTGTGCTCCGGGCCGTACGGGAAATGGGTGATGTTCTCGGCACCGTGTTCATTGACGATCAGGATGTCATGCTCACGGTAGCCACCGGCGCCGGGACGCCCTTCGGGCAGCATGATCATCGGTTCGATCGACACCACCATACCCGGTTCGAGCACGGTGTCGATGTCCTCGCGCAGCTCCAGGCCCGCTTCGCGGCCATAGTAATGGCTCAGGGTGCCGAAGGAGTGGCCGTAGCCGAAGGTGCGGTATTGCAGCAGGTCATGGCGCAGGAAGATCTCGTTCAGCTCGCGGGCGATATCGCAGCAGCGCATGCCGGGGCGCACCAGCTTCAGACCCGCTTCGTGCACTTCGACGTTGGCTTGCCAAAGGCGCAGGTAGTCGTCCGGGCAATGGTCGAGGAACAAAGTACGCTCCAGGGCGGTGTAGTAGCCGGCGATCATCGGGAAGCAGTTCAGGCTGAGGATCTCGCCCTTGCTGACCTTGCGGCTGGTGACCGGGTTGTGTGCGCCATCGGTGTTGAGCCCGGACTGGAACCAGGTCCAGGTGTCCATCAGCTCGGCGTCAGGGAAACTGCGCGCAATCTCGCGCACCATTGCCTGGGTGGCGTGCAGTGCCACCTCGTACTCAGGCACCTGATCGCGCAGGGCCTCGACCACCGCCGCGCCGCCGATGTCGGCCACACGCGCACCGTGGCGGATCAACGCCTGCTCCTCAGCGGACTTGATCATGCGCATGCGCATGCATGGCGCGCCGATGTCCACCAACTCGGCCTTGGGGTAGCAGGCAGCGAGCTTGGCGTGATTCTGCAGGTTGAGATGGTCATGCTCCACGCCGATGCGCGAGGCCAGCGGCAGGGCCTGCTGGATGGCGACGAAGAAGTTGTCGCGCTGCCAGTCGGTGTAGACGATGTTGTCGGTACCGACCGTGCGCCGCCACGGCTGGCCGCCGTCGATGTTGGCGCTGATCGAGACCACGTTGTCCTGTGTGACCACCAGCGCGTAAGGGCGGCCGAAGGAGCAGTAGAGGAAATCGCTGTAGTAGTTGACGTTGTGGTACGAGGTGAAGATCGCAGCCTCGATGTCATGTTCGGCCATGTAGGCGCGCAGGCGGGCCTGACGGGCCGCGTACTCCTGGGCGGAGAACGTGGGTTTGGCCTTCTCGCCGTTGCGGATCTTCAGGGTCTTGGGCATTTGCATGGTGGGTTTCCTTGTCGTTGTGGGCATGCTGTTCAGGCCGGTTGCCTGGGATGCATTGCAGCAGAACGACCAAGGGCGCTTTTGTATCTATCCGACCTGAAATTGGCGAAACGGCCACCGCCCATTCGCGGTCTTTGGATGGCTCGAACAAGACAAAGCCGCCCACCGGCTCCGCGCAATGTCCTGCGCAGCACCTGGGGGCGGCCTTGTGTCGTGAAAGGCGCGCACAGCGCCCTTCAAACCACGGTTACTTCAGGTCGAACCTATCGAGTTCCATCACCTTGACCCAGGCGGCGATGAAGTCCTTGACGAACTTGTCCTGGCCATCGCTGCTGCCATAGACCTCGGACAAAGCCCGCAACTGGGCGTGGGAGCCGAACACCAGGTCGACGCGGGTGCCAGTCCACTTCACCTGACCGCTCTTGCGGTCACGCCCTTCGAAGGTCTCGTTATCCGCCGAGGTGGGTTTCCACTCCACCCCCATGTCCAGCAGGTTGCGGAAGAAGTCGTTGGACAGCACGCCGGGCTTATCGGTGAACACCCCGTCCAGACTGCCGCCGGCATTGGCGCCGAGCACGCGCAGGCCGCCGATCAGTACGGTCATCTCTGGTGCGGTCAGGGTCAGCAACTGGGCTTTGTCCAGCAACAGCTTCTCGGCCTTGACACTGTAGCGGGCCTTGGAGAAGTTGCGAAAACCGTCAGCCAAGGGTTCGAGCACACCGAACGACTCGACATCGGTCTGCTCCTGGGAGGCATCCATGCGCCCCGGTCTGAACGGCACGCTGACGGTATGCCCGCCGTCCTTGGCGGCTTTCTCCACGGCAGCACAGCCGGCCAGGACGATCAGATCGGCCAGCGAGACCTTCTTGCCCGAGGCGTTGAACTCGCCCTGGATCCGCTCCAGCACCTTGAGCACTTTGTCCAACTGCTCAGGCTGGTTGGCCGCCCAGAACTTCTGCGGTGCCAGGCGCAGGCGACCGCCATTGGCGCCGCCACGTTTGTCCGAGCCGCGGAAGGTCGAGGCAGCGGCCCAGGCGGTGCTGACCAGCTCGGCCACACTCAGGCCCGAGGCCAGCACCTTGGCCTTGAGCGCGGCGATGTCCTGGTCGTTGATCAGTGGATGGTCCACAGGTGGGATCGGGTCCTGCCAGAGCAAGACCTCCTGTGGCATTTCCGGGCCCAGGTAACGCGACAGTGGGCCCATGTCCCGGTGGATCAGCTTGTACCAGGCCCGGGCGAAGGCATCGGCCAACTGTTCGGGATTGTCCTTGAAGCGTCGGGCGATCGGCTCGTAGATCGGGTCGAAGCGCAGGGCCAGGTCGGAGGTGAGCATCGCTGGCGCATGACGTTTGGCCGGGTCGTGGGCATCGGGGATCTGCCCTGCCCCGGCACCGTTCTTCGGACGCCACTGGTGGGCACCGGCCGGGCTCTTGGTCAGTTCCCAGTCGAAATTGAACAGATTCTCCAGGTACTCGTTGCTCCACTTCGTCGGGGTGGACGTCCAGGTCACTTCCAGGCCACTGGTGATGGTATCGCCGCCCTTGCCGGTGCCGAATTTGTTCTGCCAGCCCAGGCCCTGCAGCTCCAGGCCTGCGGCTTCTGGCTCAGGGCCGACATTGTCGGCAGGCCCCGCGCCGTGGGTCTTGCCGAAGGCATGGCCACCGGCGATCAGGGCCACGGTTTCCTCATCGTTCATGGCCATGCGGCCGAAGGTCTCGCGGATGTCCTTGCCCGAGGCCACAGGGTCCGGGTTGGCTTCCGGACCTTCCGGGTTCACATAGATCAGCCCCATCTGCACGGCGGCCAGCGGGTTCTCCAGGTTGCGTTCCCCACCCAGGGCGCGGCTTTGCTCTTCACCGTGCTTCTGCGGCTCGGCCACCAGGTCACCCTGGCCAGGGGCCTGGGCCTTGCCGTAGCGGGTGTCGCCACCCAACCAAACCTTCTCGGACCCCCAGTACACGTCTTCGTCCGGCTCCCACACATCGGCGCGCCCACCGGAGAAACCGAAGGTCTTGAACCCCATGGACTCGAGGGCGACGTTGCCGGTCAGGACGATCAGGTCGGCCCAGGAAATCTTGTTGCCGTACTTTTGCTTGATCGGCCAGAGCAGGCGCCGGGCCTTGTCCAGGCTGACGTTGTCCGGCCAGCTGTTGAGCGGCGCGAAGCGTTGCTGGCCGGAGCCTGCGCCACCGCGACCATCGCCGATGCGGTAGGTGCCGGCGCTGTGCCAGGCCATGCGGATGAACAGCGGACCGTAGTGGCCGAAGTCGGCGGGCCACCAGTCCTGGGAGTCGGTCATCAAGGCGCGCAGGTCCTGCTTGAGGGCCTGGAAGTCGAGGCTCTTGAACGCCTTGGCATAGTCGAACCCGGTATCCATCGGGTCGGACTTGGAGGAGTGCTGATGGAGGATTCTGAGGTTCAGTTGGTCCGGCCACCAGTCACGGTTGCTGGTGCCGCCACCAGCGGTTTGATGAAACGGGCATTTCGATTCGTTCGACATCTGCGTGTACCTTTGGGTCGGTTGTCCAGATTTCCCGGTCTAGGCCAGGTGTTCGATCGGCTGAGCACGCAGGCTCATGCATCCCCTCATCAGGTCGCGTCGGCGGTAGGCCGGCACAGGCTTGCCAACGGCGGAAAAAGCAGGCGCCCCGGGGGGTATCCCTGCCCACGCCCACCCGCCGTTTTCACGGGGCAGGATGAAGACTAGCCGAGCGGTGGCAGGTTTCTAATAGAGTGGCTATGTGGGGCTAATAGCCTGAGGCTTTCAGAGCAATGGCGCTGCTGCCTTGGAGCCCATTGCAGGCGCTGACTACGACGAGCGGCTCACTTGCCCCGCTGCATCCAGGCCGCGCCCAGCCCGCTCAGGCAGATGATGGCGATGCCCACCAGGCTGCTGGTGTCGGGCACCTGGCTGAAAATCACCAGCCCCAGCAAGCCCGCGAAGACGATCTGGCAGTAACTGAACGGCGCCAGCAATGCCGGGGCGGCGAAGCGGAAAGCCTGGGTCAGCAGCAGATGGGCGGTCATGCCGCAGCCACCCAGGGCCAGCATCAGCAGGGCGTGCTCCCAGTGCGGCAGTTGCCAGAAGAACGGCACCAAGGCGCTGAGCACCAAGGTATTGCACAGCCCGGCGTAGAAGTTGCTGGTGGTCGGGGTGTCGTAGGCGGCCAGTTTGCGGGTCAGCAGTTGATAGAAGCAGAAGCCCAGAGCCGAACCCAGGGGGAAGAGGATCGCCGGCGTGAACATCGCCCCGCCCGGATGCACCACCACCAGCACGCCGACAAAGCCCAGCACCACCGCCACCCATTGGCCGAGGGTGACCCGCTCCTTGAGCAGCGGAGCCGACAGTGCGGTGACCAGCACCGGAGCCAGGAAGTTGACCGAAGTCGCCTCGGCGAGCGGCAGGTATTGCAGGCCGGCGGTGAACAGCAGGCTGGTGCTCAGCAGGCTCAGGGCGCGCAGGGTCTGCAACAGCGGCCGGCGGGTGCGCAGCACGGCCATGCCAGCCTTGGGCAGGAAAATCCCTGCCATCAGCAGGGTATGCACCAGGTAGCGCGCCCACACCACCATGACGATCGGGTACAAGCCACCGAGGAACTTCGACAGCGCGTCGTGACTGGCGAACAGGAACGTTGCCACGACCACCAGGGCGATACCGCGCAGCGGTTGGTTGACTCCGGACAGCGGGGTTTTGGAACTCATGGCGCTCTCGACGGCGCGCTTGGCGGAGGCCGGCGCAAGTATGGGCGGATTCTAGAAGAGATGCGCCGGGATGAGAAATCGGCCTGCGCGGGTTTGTGTTCGCTGATCGACCGGATTTGCCAGTGTGGGTACCGCCTCCACCTGCTCCGGCCTGTTCACGGGTAAACCCCTACAGGTACGCGGTGCAATTGAGAGCAACACCGAACCTGTGGGAGTGGGTTCACCGCGAAGCAAGCACCGCCGACCGGATCGCCTTACACCGGCATGACACTCCGCAGCCGCTGGCTCGCCGGTGCCGGCTTGCCATACAGGTATCCCTGGAAATGCGAGCACCCTTCCGCCGCCAGGCGACGCATCTGCTCGGGCGACTCCACCCCTTCGGCGGTGGTCTTGATCATCAGGCTGTTGGACAGCTCGGTGATGGCGCGAATGATCGACATCGCTTCGCGACTCTCGCACATGTCATGGACGAACGACTTGTCGATCTTGATCCGGTCGAACGGGAACGAGCGCAGGTAACCAAGCGATGAATACCCCGTGCCGAAATCATCCAGGGAAATCGACACCCCTAGGTCCTTCAGGGCCCGCAACGCGCGTACGTTCTCCTCACTGTTGCCCAACAGCACCGACTCGGTGATCTCAAGCTCCAGCCGCTGCGCCGCCAGCCCTGAGTCGGCCAGGGCCAGGGCCACGATCTGCACCAGATTGGCATTTTTGAACTGCACGGCGGACAGGTTCACCGACACAGTCTGGGTGCCTTCCCACGTAGCGGCTTCCTGGCAGGCCAGGTTCAGCACACGGGTGCCGATCTCGTGGATCAGCCCGGTTTCCTCGGCGATGGGGATGAAGTCCATGGGCATGACCATGCCACGGCTGGGGTGCTCCCAGCGCAACAGGGCCTCGTAGCCGGTGACGCTGTTGGTCTGCTGGTCCACCACCGGCTGGTAGTGCAACTGCAGCTGCCCCAGGTGCAAGGCGGTGCGCAGATCGGTCTCCACCAGGCGGCGCTGCCGGGCAGCGACATCCATCTCGACGCTGAAGCACTCGTAGCGGTTACGGCCGTTGCGCTTGGCCTCGTACAGGGCCATGTCGGCATAGCCGAGCAGTTGCTCGGCCTTGGTGTGGTCATCCGGCGCAAGGGCGATACCAATGCTCACCCCCACCGAGAACTGATGACCTTCGATACGAAACGGCGGGCTGATCGCCTCGATCAGGCGCTGGGCGGTATGGCAGGCCGCCTCGCCGGTCTCCAACCCGACCAGGACCACAGCGAACTCATCGCCGCCAAGGCGGGCCAGGGTGTCGTGCTCGCGCAACTCGCGACGCAGGCGTTTGCCCAGGGCGCGCAGCAGCTTGTCGCCGAAGGCATGGCCGAGGGAGTCGTTGATGTTCTTGAAGTTGTCCAGGTCCAGGCACAGGGTCGCGGTCAACTTGCCGTTGTCCTGGCCACGGCCCAGCGCCTGCTTGAGCCGCTCGGCGAACAGGGTGCGATTGGGCAAACCGGTCAGCGCGTCATGATGGGCCATGTAGTGGATCTGGGCGTGGGCAGCCAGCTCCTCGGTGGCATCCTCGGCAACGAACAGCACATAGTCGGCCTGCCCTTCGCGGTTCTGGCTGAGCAGTGTGCGACTGCGCAAGGTGCGAGGGCCCAGCGCGGTGACCACACGGCTCTCGTCGACATAGCCCTTGGCGCTGCGCGCACCTCGGGCCAGTTGCTGAGCCAGGTACTGGGCAGCCTCTGGCGCCAGGCACTGTTCAGGCAACTGGCCGACCATGCTCGCGCCCTGGGCACCAAACATCTGCTCGGCCTGCTCGTTGGCCAGCAGGATGCGCTGGCTGTCGAGGTCTTGGACGATGACACTGGCCGGGATATTGGCGATCACCGAATCGAGAAAGCGCGACAGATCGGCCATTTCCTGGCTGTACTGTTCGGCCAGTTGCTTGGCCTCGCGCAGCTCGGCTTCTTGGCGGCGGTGCTCGGAGACATCACGGGTGGTCTTGGCGAACCCCACCAACTGCCCTTGGTCGTCGCGCACCGCATCGATCACCACATGGGCGTGAAAGGCAGACCCGTCCTTGCGCAGCCGCAGGCCGCTGGCCTCGAAGCGACCGGTGCGCCGGGCCTGCTCGAGGTTCTGCTGCGGCAGCCCCGCGGCGCGTTCATCCTCGTGGTAGAACAGCGAGTAGTGCTTGCCGACGATTTCCTCGCTCGCATACCCCTTGGCCCGTTGCGCCCCGGGATTCCAGTTGGCCACCCTGCCATCGGGGGTCAGCAGGTAGATGGCGCAGTCCGCCACACTCTGGATCAACAGCCGGTACATGAGGTCGGGGCTGACTGGCGTCATGGTTTACCCTATGGCAGCACGGAAAACACCGGCCTGTCGGGGCCGGACTGGAGTCATCAAGTGCTGGCATTATGCCGTTAGCTGAAAGCATTTTGTGAAGTACGTCACAAAATTTATGCACTTCTCAGTGGGCGAGGGACACCAGGAAGTTGAGCAACGCCGGCTCATCGTCCAACTCGATCGCCCGAGAGGCGCGCGGCAGGTCCGCCAACACCGCGCGGCAGAACGCCACGGCGGGTGGGTCCAGGGCGTAGCAGCGCAGCAACCAGTCCCCCACGCCACTGCACAACAACTGTTGAGCGACAGCCTTGCCGATGCCTTGACGCCGGTAGCGCTTGAGGATGAACAGATCGGCCAGTTCGGTGGCCTCGAGCCCCACCAGCTCACTGCGCTCGATCAGCACGAAGCCTGCGATGAAGCCGTCCACCAGGATCAGGTGGGCGGCCCAGCCGGGCGATTGCCAATAACGGGCCAAGTGCTCTTCATGGATGTAGAAACGCCCATCCACCTCGACGTCTTCGGCTTCCCAGTCGGAGGACTCGTAGGCATAGAACTGATACAAGTTGCGGATCAGCTCAGCCTGGTCGACGGTGGTCTGGAGCAGTTCGATGGGGGCGTGCATGGCGCGGCTCGGCGAAAAAGAAGTGGGATTCTAGCGAAATCCGGGGCGCGCTTTGCGCCCTGAATCTTCGTGAGCGCTGGCCACAGCCTGCGACAGGGCGCAAAGCGGCCTAAGCCATCACCGCTCTTCCAGCACCGCCCTGCCCTTCACCGCTCGCGGCCCTCTCCAGGCCCAGACGATCAGCCCAGGCAACGGCACATACACCACGAAGACGATCCACAGCATCTTGCGTTCAGCCCGCCGGTCGCTGCCGATGATGTGCCAGATGGCGACGATCTCCAGCAGGATGAGAATGGCCGCGACAATGATCCAGATCGTTCCGATTTCCATAAGCGTTCTCCCATGAGCATGTACTGCATTGGGCGACGCTCAGGCGCAAGGGTTCAGTCGGATCCGTCGGCTGGGTGATTCAGGGCGTGGCGCGTTCCAGGGCGGCCTTGAGCGCCGCGGCATCGCTGTACACCTGCTGCCCGGCGAGTACACGGTGATCCAGCTGTAGCCAGAGCACCTGGCCATCTTCGACGCCGTAGCGACTGACCACTCGACCTTCGCGGTCGAGCATCACGCGGTAGTTGTAGTCGCGCATGGCCGGGATGGCGAACAGCTTGCCGATGATCGCCGGCATGCGCTGGATGTCAGCGAGAAACACCGCATGACGCGCTTGCAGATACCCCTTGGGCTGATCGGCCAGGGCGGCCTTGACCAGCTTGGCACCGTCCATGTCGCGCGCCACCAGCAGGATGCGGGTGTCGTTGTCGAGACTATAGGGCTGGTCGTATTGATCGAGCAGGGTCCAGGACGCGAGCGTATCCCCCGGTTCCAGGGCAAGGGCCAACAGAGGGAGCAGGCTGAACAGTAGTGCGGCAGCGTATTTCATCGGGTCGTGTCCTCAAGATGGGGCTGAGCATAGCCCAGGGGCCGATTGGTCGCCATGCGTGCTCTGGTTGTCTTTCCCGCGGACTCCCAGCAAACTCACCCGGCCAGCCAGGAAGCGGAGTCAGCAGTGTCCACGCCACGCCAGTTCAGCCAGAAAACCAGCACCAGCAACATGTTGAGGCTCAAGTCCGCCGCCGGAAACGGGCAAATGCCCTATCGGGTCGACTTCGTACTGCTCGAACACTTCTCCATGGCCAGCTTCACCGTGGCGATGGACGTGCTGGTGACGGCCAACCTGCTGCGCGCCGACAGCTTCCGCTTCACGCCGTTGTCGCCCAAGGGCGACAGGGTGCTGAGCGACCTGGGCCTGGAACTGGTGGCCAGCGAGCTGAACGCCGCCAGCCTCAAGGAACTGGACCTGCTGGTGATCTGCGGCGGCCTGCGCACACCGCTCAAGTACCCTGAGCTCGACCGCATGCTCAGCGACTGCGCCGCTCATGGCATGGCGCTAGGTGGGCTGTGGAACGGCGCATGGTTTCTCGGCCGCGCCGGCGTGCTGGACGACTATGGCTGCAGCATCCACCCTGAGCAGCGCGCCAGCCTTGCCGAGCGCAGCCCGCAGACCCGCCTCACCCCGGCCAGCTTCACCCTCGACCGCGATCGCCTCACCGCCGCCAGCCCCAACGGTGCGATGGAACTGATGCTCGGCCTGGTCCGACGCCTGTATGGCGATGCGCTGGCCGAAGGGGTCGAGGAAATTCTTTCGTTCTCCGGCGCCCGCTACCGCCAGGTCGGGCCGGGGGCGAAGAAGTCCATGAGCCTGCACCTGCGCACCATCGTCGAACTGATGGAGAACAACCTCGAAGAAACCCTGAGCCTCGACCAGCTCGCCGCCTACAGTGGCCGTTCGCGGCGCCAGATCGACCGCCTGTTCCAGGCCCAGCTCGGCACCTCGCCACGGCGCTACTACATGGAATTGCGCATCACCAAGAGCCGCCGCCTGCTGCAGTACTCCGACCTTTCGGTGATGGAGGTGGCGGTGGCCTGCGGTTTCGTCTCGGTGTCGCACTTCAGCAAGTGCTATGCGGCGTACTTTGGCTACCCGCCATCACGCGAGCAGCGGCTGGGGGAATGAACGCCAGTACACGCCCGCGCGCGTAGGGGTGGCGTCGATACAGCGGATGCTGGGTCAGGCGCGGATGTAGCGCAGCACCGCATCGCAGATCATCTGCTTGTGGCGGTGCTTGATCTGCTCGTCGGAGAGGTCGATCTGGAAGATCTCGCTGAAGGTGTGGCGGTTGGACACCCGGTAGAAGCAGAACGAGCTCATCAGCATGTGCAGGTCGATGACCTCGATACCCGCGCGGAACACGCCCTCCTCCACACCCCGGCGCAAGGTGCGGCCCAAGGCGTCGAGCACCAGGCTGCTCATCTCGCGGATCACCGGCGACTGCTTGACGTACTCGCCGTAGTGAATGTTCTCGGTGCAGACGATGCGCACGAAATCGACGTTGTGGTCGTGGTGGTCGAAGGTGAATTCCACCAGCCGCTCGATGGCCTGCACCGCCGGCAGCGACTCCAGGTCCAGGCTGTGCTCGGTCTTGCGGATATCGCCGTAGAGTTTGACCAGGCACTCGACGTACAACTGCTCCTTGCTGCCGAAGTAGTAGTAGATCATGCGCTTGGAAGTGGCGGTGCGCTCGGCGATGGCATCGACCCGCGCCCCGGCCAGCCCTTGCTGGACGAACTCGTGAATGGCGGCCTGGAGGATGTCCTCGCGGGTTTTTTCGGGGTTGTTCTTACGCGACTTGCGCGGCCCTTCGATCTCAGGCTGGCCGAGATTGACTACCGAATCACTCATACCCACTCACAGGCTGTTGTTTTCAATGGGGTGGGATTATCCGCGAGCGAGGCGGTGCAGGGAAGCGCGCTGTTGGTCGAGTGGTCAGGTTCAGCCAAGCACCGAGCCCTTTGGGGAGCGGCCTTGCGCCGCTCCTACAAGGGGCGTGTCGTCGGTGAGTCACAGCACAGGCTTGCGCCCCGCCCCACTGCGCGCCTTGGCCAGCGCCGCCAGGCGCACCGCCACGTTGGCCGCGCCATACCCGGCATAATCCCTCTTGCGCTGGAGAATCTCGAAGAAAAAGCGCCCTTCGAACGGTTCGGTGTACACGTGGAACAGCTCCCCGCCCTGGGCATCGCGGTCATACAGCACGTTGTAGTACGCCAGCTCGCTGAGGAACTCCTCATCGAAGTCAAAGCGCGCCGCCAGGTCGTCGTAGTAGTTCAGCGGGATTTCCAGCAGCGGCACGCCGGCCTCTTTGGCCCGCGCCACTTCGGCGAAGATGTCCTCGCAGGCGAAGGCAATGTGATGCACGCCCGAGCCACGGTAGCTGGAAAGCGCGTGGGCGATGGCGGTGTTGCGGTTTTCCGAAATGTTCAGCGGCAGCCGAAGACTCGCGCAGGCGCTGCGCAGGGCGCGGCTCTTGACCAGGCCATAGGGGTCGGGCAACACCACCTCGTCGTCGGCGGCAAAATCGAACAGGCTCTTGTAGAACAGCACCCAGCTGTCCAGCGATTCGGCCGGTAGGGCCAGGGCCATGTGGTCGATGCGCTGCAGGCCACCGCTGGAGATGACCTCAGGATCGAGGCGAAAATCGCTGTCATAGATCGTCTGGCCTTGGCCGGCTTGCTCGACCAGGTAGATCAAGCTGCCGTCGGGCGCACGCACTGCGGGGATCTCCCGCTCATTGGGCCCCACCAGGCCACGGAATGGCTGACCGCGATAGGCGGTGGCACGTCCCAGCGCGGCCTGGCTGTCGGTGACCCGCAGCGCCGTGGCGCACAACGACGGGCCGTGGGCCTCGAAGAAATTGTGCGCGAAGGAATACGGCTCGGCATTGAGCACGATGTTGATGTCGCCCTGGCGCAGCAGGCGTACATCCTTGCTGCGATGCTGCCCGCTTTCAGCAAAGCCCAGGCGCTTGAGCCATAGGCCCAGGCGCGCGCCGAGGGCCTCATCCACCGCAAACTCGAGAAACTCCACACCCTGATAGCCACTGGCGGCCGGTGGATCGAACAGCACGCCCGGCTCCACTGCGCGGGCTTGTTCGCCGAGCCGCAGGCGGGTCTGTTCCTCTAGATAGAGCAGCGAGCGCAGGCCATCGGCGGCGTTCTGCCGGGGCGGCGCGGCGCGAAAACCATCGTTGAACACCTCCAGCGACAATGGCCCCCGGTAGCCGGTGGCGAGGACCGGCGCGAGGAAACCCGCCAGGTCCATCTCACCTTGACCGGGGAAGCAACGGAAGTGCCGGCTCCACTCCAGCACGTCCATGGCCAGGATCGGCGCATCGGCCATCTGCACGAAGAAAATCTTCTCGCCCGGGATGTCATGGATGGCGCTGGGGTCGCCTTTAAGCGACAAGGTGTGGAAGCTGTCGAGGATCACCCCGAGGGCTGGGTGGTCGGCCTGTCGCACCAGGTTCCACACTTGCTGGTAGGTGTTGACGTGACGCCCCCAAGCCAGCGCCTCATAGCCAATGCGCAGGCCGCGCCGGCCGGCGCGTTCGGCGAGCAGGCGCAGATCATCCACCAGCAGTTGCTCATCGCCCAGGGCATCGGCCTGGACATTGCTGCACACCAGCACCAGGTCGGTGCCCAGCTCCTGCATCAAGTCGAACTTGCGCTCGGCGCGGTCGAGGTTCTTCTGCAGACGCTCGCGCCGGCAGCCCTCGAAGTCGCGAAACGGCTGGAACAACGTGATCGCCAACCCCAAGTCGCTGCACAGCTGACGAACTTCACGAGGGCTACCGGCGTAATACAGAAGATCGTTCTCGAAGATCTCGACGCCGTCGAAGCCGGCAGCGGCAATGGCTTCGAGCTTTTCGGGCAATGTACCGCTCAAGGACACGGTGGCAATCGAACGCTGCATGAGGAGTTCCTTGTTATTGGCGCGCCCCCTGAAGGTTGCGCGGGCTGACGGTCCCAGGCCTATGGGAACCTGGCACGATCGATTATTCGCAGGTAAAGTCAGCCTCGCAATGCGTTTTGTACGGAACAGTTAGTTTTTGTTCGATTACCGAACAAAAGCGATATTGGCGAATTGATTCAGGTCTGCCCCTGGACAACCATGAATCCCAGCGACGGCCCCCTGCCCCACGTTCAGCGGGCGCCGTGCTGACAGGACCAGCGTCACGGCATAATAAATTCAATAACCGGGTACCGACCTATGCACACTTCCCTCGCCTTGCGAACCGCACCTGCTCGTTCGTCCCATCGGCATCAGTCACCGACTGATCACTCCTGAACAGCCTCCCGCTGACCTACAAGAACAACGGAGAAAACGATGGCCCATTCCAACTCCCAAGCCAAGAAAGCGACCGCCAGCGGGTGGATCGGCTCGGCACTCGAGTACTACGACTTCTTTATCTATGCCCAGGCTGCGGCGCTGATCTTCCCGCAGATCTTCTTCCCTTCCACCGACCCAAAAATGGCCATCATCGCCTCGCTGGCGACCTACGGCGTCGGCTACCTGGCCCGCCCGCTGGGCGCCTTCGTACTCGGCCACTGGGGCGACACCCGCGGGCGCAAGAACGTCCTGTTGCTGTGCATGTTCCTGATGGGGCTGTCGACCATGGCCGTCGGCCTGCTGCCGACCTACCACGACATTGGCCTGCTGGCTCCGGCCCTGCTGGTGGTACTGCGTCTGGTCCAGGGCTTTGCGGTGGCCGGCGAGATCTCCGGCGCCAGCTCGATGATCATGGAGCACGCCCCATTCGGGCGGCGCGGCTACTACGCCAGCTACACCCTGCAAGGCGTGCAGGCCGGCCAGGTGATGGCGGCGGCGGTGTTCCTGCCATTGGCCTACTTCATGCCCAGCGAGGCCTTCAATGAATGGGGCTGGCGTATTCCGTTCCTGATGAGCGCGCTGGTGCTGGTGGCCGGTTATTTCATCCGCAAGGAAGTCCATGAGACCCCGGCCTTCGTGCAGGAAGAGAAGCAGGACAAAGTCGCCAAGTCGCCGATCAGCGAAGCCTTCCGCCACAGCTGGAAGTGCATGGTGCTGGTGGCTTTCATGGCCTTGATGAACGTGATCCCGGTGGTGGCGACCATCTTCGGCGCGGCCTATGCGGTGCAACCGGCCTATGGCATCGGCTTCGACAAGAGCGTGTACCTGTGGATCCCGGTGGTAGGCAATATCGTCGCGGTGCTGGTGATCCCGTTCGTCGGCAACCTTTCGGACAAGATCGGCCGTCGCCCGACCATGATCGCCGGCTGCCTGGGCTCGGGCCTGCTGGCCTTCGCCTACCTGTATGCGATCAGCATCCAGAACGTACCGCTGGCCTTTTTCGTGTCGATCCTTATGTGGGGCATGGTCTACCAGGGCTACAACGCGGTGTTCCCAAGTTTCTACCCGGAGCTGTTCCACACCCGCTACCGCGTCTCGGCCATGGCCATCGCGCAGAACGTCGGCACCATGCTCACCGCCATGCTGCCTGCGCTGTTCGCCACCGTCGCCCCGCCCGGCTCGGACAACATCCCGCTGGTGGTCGGCAGCCTGGCGTTCTTCATCACCTGCCTGTGCGCCCTCGCCGCCTACATCGCGCCGGAAACCCACCGTCTGGCCATGGAAGACCTGGGCAACCCGCAAGCCAGGCCCATGGACAAAGGCGCCTACGAGGCCAGCCGCAAGGGCAGCTTTCAGGCGGTGAGCCGCTGAAACCGGCTGCGCTCCCGCAGAGCCAGCGCAGCACCAAAGAGCACCGCTAAACCTGTGGGAGCGGGTTTACCCGTGAAGCAAACGCCTCGGTGAATGGCACCGGCTGCGCCGGTGTTCGCGGGTAAACCCGCTCGCACAGCGCTCGCGTCGATCCGAAAGGCATCGCTGAACCTGCCCCCGCAGAGCAAACGCAGCGCCAAAGAGCATCGCTAAACCTGTGGAAGCGGGTTTACCTGCCACAGGGCTACGAGGACAGTGCCCCGCAGCACCCATTGCGAGCCACTGTCAGCCGGTCACGACGGCCTGAAGCTTCGCCCACAACTGTTCCACATGCGCTCGCTCGGTTGGCAGCGCACCGACCGACACCCGCACCATCCAGCGTCCGTCCAGGGTCGCCGGGGTTACGTAGGCATCCCCGGAACCATTGAGCCGATCCGCCCAAGCCCGGGTATGGGCGTCCAGCGCCTCGCCCTGCAACCCTTCCGGGCAGTGGCGAATGCACAGTGTCTGCAGTTGAACTGGCGCCAACACCTGCCACTGCGGCGCAGCCTCGATCTGCTCGGCCAACCAGCGGGCGTTGTCCAGGTCGCGGCGCAAGCGCTGTTGCAGGGCTTGGACGCCTTCGCTGCGCAGCATGAACCACAGCTTCAGCGCGCGGAAACGTCGGCCCAGAGGGATACCCCAGTCGCGCAGGTTCTTCACCTCGCCATCGACCGCCGATTGCAGGTAGCTGGGGTTGGTACTCATCACCCGGATCAGGTGTTGCGGATCACGCACGTAGTAGATCGAGCAGTCGAACGCCACGCCCAGCCACTTATGGGCATTGACCACCACCGAGTCGGCCAGCTCGATGCCGTCCCACATCCAGCGGCACTCGGGCAGGATCATTGCCGAACCGGCCATGGCCGAGTCGACGTGCAGCCACAGCTGGTGCGCCTGGGTGATCGCGCCGATCGCGGCCAACGGATCGAGGGCGGTGGTGGCCGTGGTGCCGGTGGTGGCGACCACCGCGCAAGGCTGGTTACCGGCCGCCAGGTCCTGCTCGATGGCCGCCTGCAACGCCTCGGGGCGCATGGCGAAGCGTTCGTCGGTGGGGATCAGGCGAATGTTCTCACGGCCAAAGCCGGCCAGCAGCGCAGCCTTGTCCACCGAGCTGTGGGCATGGGCGCTGACATAGACCACCAACGGCTTGTCCTGGGACTGCAAGCCGCCGCGCACCAAGGCATAGTCGGTGGCGCGCTCACGGGCGCAGATCAATGCCACCAGGGTGCTGGTCGAGGCGGTGTCCTGGATCACCCCGCTCCATTGCGCCGACAGGCCGAGCAACTGGCGCAGCCAATCCAGGGTGGTCTCTTCCAGCTCGCTCAGTGCCGGGCTCGATTGCCACGACAGGCCCAGCACGCCAAGCCCAGTGCTGAGAAAATCCCCCAGCACCGACGACAGGGTGCCGTTGGAGGGGAAGTAGCCGTAGAAATTGGGGTGTTGCCAGTGGGACAGGCCCGGCATCAGCAGCTTGTCGACGTCGGCGAGGATCGCTTCGAACGGCTCACCTTGCTGCGGCGCCTCGGCGGGCAAGGCGGCCTTGAGGTAGCCAGGCTCGACCTGGGCCATGACCGGTCGCTCGGCGACGCTTTGGCGGTAGTCGGCGATCAGATCGATCAGTTGGTGGCCGTACTGGCGAAAGTCTTCCGGGTTCACGCGCAATCTCCTTGGGGCAGCGGACGGGCGTTGGTCCTTTCGCGGAGTATCCGCGAAAGGCTGGCGCTATAGGAGGCAGAGTCTAGGTGCGCGAGGCGCTGCGAAGAACCCCGCTTCGCGCATAGTTGCTATGGCGAAGGCGCATGCCCGCCCTGCACACCGAACTGCGACTGACGCCAAAGCTCGAAGACCCGATTACGCAACCAGCGATGTTCGGCCGAAGCCTGCAGACGCTGGTGCCAGACCACCCAGTAGCGCTGGGTATGGTCGATGAAGCCCAGGGGCCGCCATGCCAGGCGGTGCAAGCGGCACAGCTGGCGGGCGATGTGCTCGGGCACGGTGGCCAGCGCCTGACCGTTGCCGATCACCTGCACCGTAGCGCAGAAGAACGGCACTTCCAGGCTGATCCGCCGTTGCAGCCCCTGGGCACGCAAGTGGCGATCGATGAAGCTGTCCTTGTCACCGCCACCGGAAATGCGCACATGCTTGAAGGCCAGGTAGTCATCCTGGCTCACCTTGGCGTGGGCGGCCAGCGGATGATCGTCGCGCATCAAACACACCGCGCGATCTTCTCCCAGTAGCCGGCCGTGCAGGTTGGGCGGGGACTCATCGAACAAGGTGGTGGCCAGGTCGATCTCTCCACTGGCCAGCAAGGCGTATTGGCCTGCCTGCCAGGTGCGGTACTCCAAGGACACACCCGGGGCTTCATGTTCCAAGGCGCTGACCAGCAGCGGCAGCATGTGTTCGGCCACGTAGTCCGAGGCGGCGAGGCAGAAGCGCCGCTCACAGCGCGCCGGGTCGAAGGCAGCAGGTTGGCGCAAAGCTGCCAGCTCCCCCAGCACCTGCCGCAGCGGCTCGACCAGCGACTCGGCGTGCTCGCTGAGTACATAGCCGCGCCCTTGGCGGACCAGCAACGGATCATCGAAGGCTTCACGCAGATGCGCCAGTTGCCGGCTCAAGGCCGACTGGCTGGTGCCGAGACGTTCGGCGGCGTGACTGAGGTTCTTCAACTGCAGGAGGCAGTCGAGGGTACGCAGGTGAGCGAGGCTCAAGGAGGCGAAGGTGGGGTGCATCGATGGGTGACTCCGACGAGGGCCGTGCCCTCTCTCGCAGGGCACGCCGGGCTGCCGACGTGTCCTGCGATGGGGGCCCCGCTGATCAGTCAGTCAGGCCGACGTAGACGTTCTGCACGTCATCGTGGTTGTCGATCGCCTCGAGGAAGGCCTCGACCTCGGCCAAGGCCTCGGCGCTGAGGCTGGCAGCGCTGATGGGGTTCTTAGGCGTATAGCCGATTTTCGCCGAGGTGACGGTGAAGCCGTGCTCCGGCAGAGATTTCTGGACCGCGTCCAGGTCGGTGGTGTCGGTGATGAACAGGGTCGAGCCCTCTTCCTCGCCCTCCTCGAAATCCTGGGCGCCGGATTCGATGGCGGCCAGCTCAGGGTCGGCATCGCCATTCGGGGTGGCTTCGATCAGGCCGACGTGGTTGAAATCCCAGGCCACCGAACCACTGGAGCCGAGCTGGCCCTTGCGGAAGGCAACGCGGATCTCAGCGACCGTGCGATTGATGTTGTCGGTCAGGCACTCGACGATCAGCGGGACCTGATGCGGGGCGAAGCCTTCATAGGTCACGGCGTGGTACTGCACCGAATCGCCGTCCAGGCCCGCGCCCTTGCGAATGGCACGCTCCAGGGTCTCACGGGTCATCGAAGCCTTCTTGGCCTGCTCCACGGCCAGGCGCAGGCGCGGGTTCATGTCCGGATCGGCGCCGGATTTGGCGGCGATCTGAATTTCCTTGGCCAGCTTGCCCATGATCTTGCCTTTGGCGTTGGCTGCGGCTTCTTTATGCTTGGCTTTCCACTGTGCGCCCATGTCGACTCTCTTTGTTTCAGCGGCCGGTTCAGGAAGCGACCGGCCAAAAGTGGGAGCAGTTTATACGCCCTCGCCTGCTTGATCGACAAGAAATCGCACAGGGGCCGCTGCGCAGCCCCCGGCTATCAGGCTTTGTCAGCCTTGCCCGCCGCCGCGGCGAACTTCGCCAGGCGCACGTCCAGCCGCCGTGGCCGCACACCGCGATCCTCGGCGCGCTCCTTGCGGCGAATGGCATTGCGCACCATCAGCGAGCCCAGGTAGCGAATCGGCTCCGGCGGGAAGTAGCCCAGCGGCCCCTTGACCAGCGGCGAGCGTGTCCAGGGGTTGTCCTGGCCCAAGGCCAGCGAGGACAGAATCTGCCCGCCCATGTGGCACGGCCCGACACCACTGCCCGAGTAGCCAAAGCCGTAGAACACATTGCCCTGCCCGTCCAACCGGCCGAAGAACGGCAAGCCGGTCACCGAGCGATCCGACGGCCCGTTCCAACTGGCCGCCAAGGGTACGTCGGCCAGCGCCGGGAAGAAATCGGCCAGGCTTTCACGCAGCAGAGGCTGGTAAGGCGAAGGCTGGTCGAACACCGGCAGCATGCGCCCGCCATAGGCGAAGGTGTTCCCACCCTTGCCCAGCATCAGCCGGCCATCACTGGTGTTGTGGTAGTAGTGCACGAAGATCCGCGAGTCGAGGACGCTGACGCCACTGACCAGGCCGATCTCGCGCAGCAGCTCGGGGCACGGCTCGGTGATGACCATGTCGCTGGAGACGATCGCGACGCTGCGCTCGAACTGCGGGAAGGCCCGCGCCATCCAGGCATTGAGGCCCAGCACTACGCGATCCGCGAGAATGGTGCCACGCGCCGTACGCACCTGGGCCGGCGTGCCGTGCTCCAGCCCGGTCATGGCGGTGCCTTCGTGGATACGCACGCCACGTTGCAGTGCGACTCGGCGCAGGCCGCGCACCAGCCGGCCCGGCTGCACCGTGGCGGCGGCCGGTGAATACCAGCCCTCCAGGTGACGGTCCGAGCCTGCCAGGCGTTGTACTTGTTCCAGCTGCAGGCGCTGGAACGAATTGATCCCTTTTTGCTCCAGGGCCGCGATCACCGCATCGGTGCCGCCGACCTGGGCGTGGTTGGTCGCGGTGTACAAGGTGCCATCCAGGCGGTAGTCGCACTGGATGCCGTTGGCCGCGCAGAACTCGCCGATGGCGCTGATGCTGCGCTCCGACTCGCGCACCAGGCGCACCGCCTCCTCTGCCCCGAACAAGCGTTCGAGGGTGAAGTACTTGGCCGACCACGACAACGCGCATCCCCCGTTCCGGCCGCTGGCCCCGGCACCGCAGATGTCCGCCTCGATCAGCATCACATCCAGTTCGGGCGCCTGCTCCTTGAGCATCAGCGCCGTCCACAATCCGGTGTAGCCACCGCCGACGATGCACACGTCGCAACGTGCATCGCCCATCAGCGGCGGGCACACCGCCTCGTTTTCCGTGTCCAGGGCCTGTTGCAGCCAGAAGGGTCTCATGGGTCGCTTTCCTTTAGGTACGCGCCGGCTTGATTGCCATTGCAGTGTTGGGTGCCACGTCGTTGGCCTGGGCAACGGTGGCCGGGCGGCTGTTCCAGTGCGGCAGCAGCACCAGGGCCGAGAACAGCGCAGTGCCCGCAAAGATGATGAACACCGTGACGCTGTCGAAGTACCCCGGCAGCAAGCCGCCCAGTACCGCGCCCACCGAGCCGCAGCCATTGACGAAGCCTGCGGCGGTGGCGCCGGATTTGGCGGTCCCGAAGTCGATGGCAGCCGCGCCGCTGATCATCGAGTCCGGTCCATACAAAGTCAGGCCCATGACGAACAGCAAGGCGACCACCAGCACCACGCTGCCGGTGTGCATGGCGCCCATGAATGCCGCGAGGGCGACCGTCAGCAGCACCAGGCTGATCACACAGGCCGGCATGCGGCGTGCGCCGAACAGCTTGTCCGAGGCCAGGCCGATGATGATCGGCCCGAGCAGGCCGGCCAGTTCGAAGGCGGTCGGGATGATGGCCGCGCCGACCTTGCCCACCGAGGGCATCTGTTCGAAGACGATCACCGGCCCCCACAGCAAGATGGCGTAGCGCGCAGGCTTGAGCATGAAGTAGGCCAGGCCCAGGGTCAGCACGGTGCGGTTACGCAGGATCTCCTTCAGCGGCTCCCACACGCTGCCCAGGCTCGAGCCCGGCGCCATGCTTTGCGGCTCGGGTTCAACCGCCGGCAGGCCGACATCCTCAGGCTTGTTGCGTTGGAAGATGAAGAACAGCACGGCCACGCCCGCCACCACCGCGGCACTGGAGAAGAATGCCGCGTGCCAGCTGCCGATCAGCGTATAGGCCCACCAGCCAGCGAACGGCGAGGCCACCAGGCCACCGAAGGCATAGCAGGAACTCCACAAGCCCAGCACCCGCCCACGCTGCACGGCGGGGAAGAAACTGCCGATGTTCTTGCACAGCCCCGCCCAGCCGGTGGACTGCGCCAGGCCCTGGATCAGCATGCAGGTGGCAAAGATCGGGAACGTCGCGTAGCTGCCCATCACCACGGCGGCAGCCGCGGAAATCAGCAAGCCGCCGAGCACCACCACGCGCGGCCCGAAGCGGTCGGCGAGCATGCCCCAGGTGAACTGGCCCACGGCATAGGCGGCCAGGTAGATACCGTCGAGGTTGGCCATGGCGGCCTTGTCGAGCATGAAGGTGGGGTCCTCACCGATGCCAAGCTTGGCGACCGAGAAGGCTTTGCGAGTGAAGTAGAAGGCGGCGTAGGCCAGCCAGGTGATTGCGAAGATCTGGACGCGCCAGCGCTTCATGGCCGCTAGGGATTGATTCATTTGACTCTGACCTCTTGCTCAAGTGTGCCGGCAGAATGTGAAAAAACGCCTGTTTTGTTGTTGTGTTGCGCACTGCATGACGAGGGGACCGTCACTGGTCAGATGGCACCGCAGGTCGGACACGACCGGCTGGATACCATGGCCCCCGGTGACTGCTTGCAGCAGGAGCACCGTCGGACTGTCGGACATGGAACCAGTTGGTGACTGATAAATAAAATCGATTTATCGTATTTCACACATAAGCTCAGCTTGTAACGGAGTGCGTCATGTCAGTCTCCCATGCTCAACTGAAGGCCTTTCACGCCGTCGCCCAGCACGGCAGCTTCACCCGCGCCGCCGAAAAACTGTTCCTGACCCAGCCAGCGGTCTCCGACCAGGTGCGAAAGCTCGAAGAGCGCTATGGCGTGCTGCTGTTCCACCGCAACAAGCGCTCGGTGCAACTGACCGACCTGGGCGAACGCCTGCTGGGTATCACCCAGCGTTTGTTCGCCTGCGAGACCGAGGCGGTGGAACTGCTGCAGGATTCCCGCGCCCTGCACACCGGTAGCCTGGTGCTGGCCGTGGATGCCCCGGTGCACGTGCTGCCGCAGATCGCCAAGTTCTGCCAGCGCTACCCAGGCATCCAGGTGAAGATCGAGACCGGCAACACCGACGAGTCCCTGGCCCGGCTGTTCAGCTACCAGGCCGACCTGGCGCTGCTTGGCCGCGATGTGGATGACGAACGCTTGTTCTGCGTGCCCATGCGCCGCGACCCGATGGTTGCGTTCGTCTCCCACAACCACCCGTGGGCAAGCCGTGGCGCGATCCACCTCGCCGACCTGGACGACACCCCGTTGGTGCTGCGTGAACCCGGCTCGGTGACTCGCCAGACCCTTGAGGAAGAAATGCAGCGCGCCGGCCTGCGCATGCGTTCGGCGATCCAGGTGGAGGGCCGTGAGGCGGCCCGCGAAGCGGTGGTGGTGGGGATAGGCGTGGGCGTGGTCTCGGCGGCCGAGTTCGGCGCCGATGCGCGGGTGTGCGCCTTGCCGATACTTGATTGCCAACGCCATCTGACCGAGACCTTGGTGTGCTTGAGCGAGCAGCGGACTCGACGGGTCGTGGCGACCTTCCTGCAGATGGTGCAGGACGAGCGCTGAGCAATCGCGCTGACCTTTTCACAGCTAAACCCGCCCCCACCGGGTATGCTCAAGACACCCTTGTTGCGCATGGATACACCGCATGCTTTACCGCCTTGGCGCCGACGCCTTGGTCCTCCTGCACCTGGGGTTCATCCTGCTGGTGCTGTTCGGCGGCCTGCTGGTCCTCAAGTGGCGCCCTGCCCTGTTTATCCACTTGCCGGCCCTGGCCTGGGGCCTGGCGGTGGAAGGCCTGCACATCGCCTGCCCGTTGACCGGCTGGGAAAACCGCATGCGCGCTGCGGCGGGTCAAGCCGGCTACCAGGGCGGATTCGTCGAGCACTACATCTGGCCGCTGATCTACCCCGCCGGGTTGACGCCGCAGATCCAGACGCTGCTGGGGTTGTTCGTGCTGCTGCTCAACCTCGGCGTGTACAGCTACGTGATCTGGCGCTGGCGCCGCCCTAACGGGTAGCGACCACGAACAACCGCGGAAACGCCAGCAACACCTTGCCATCACTCGATGGCGGATAGTCACGCTGCATCGCTTGCAGGTACAGCTGCTGGAAGTCCTCTTGCTGTTGTGCGTCCAGGCACGCCAGGTAGGGACGCAAGGCCGAACCCTTGAACCACTCCACCACTGCCTGCGCCCCGCCTGCGAGCGGGTGATGATAGGTGGTGCGCCACACATCCACGCGGCTGCACAGTGGACTGAGCAAGTCGTAGTAGAACGCCGCGTTGTGCCTGGGCGGCAAGGAGAAGTCGGCGAACTGCTCGGCCCAAGGGCCTTGGTTGGCGATCTCGCGTAACTGTCGATGGGCGGGTTCGTCGAGGTTGTCAGGGGTCTGCACGGCGAGGCTCCCGCCCTCGGTGAGCTGGCGGATCAGGTGCGGGTAGAGGGTGCCATGGTCGGGCAACCATTGCAGCGAGGCGTTGGCCAGGATCAGGTCCTGGGGCTCTGCGGCGGACCAACTGGCGATGTCGCCAATTTCACAACGCACCTGCGGCACGCACAGGCGACGGCGCTGGCGCGCCTTGTCGATCATGTCCGGATCGCTGTCCAGCGCCACCACCATGGCATCAGGATGCTGACCGCGCAGCACTTCGGTGGAATTGCCCGGGCCACAGCCAAGGTCGGTGGCATGACGTACTGGACGCGGTGGCACCGCGGCCAGCAGGTCGCGCACGGCGCGGGAGCGCTCGTCTTCGAACAACGAATATTGGGTAGCGGACCAGGCCATGACGGGGCTCCTGCGGCAGGCTCAATGCCAGAAGCATAAGCCATCCGGGCCTTTATCGTAGGCCTAGACCTCGGTCAGCGGAATGTCACCGGCACAGCCCTTGCCTTCGCGTCGTTCGTTCATCCAGCCATTGACCTGCTGGCCGAACTGCGCTGGCGCCTTGCGCCCGAAACGCCGAGCCAGGTCCAGGATGGTCTGCTGACCCAAAGCCTCCTCCATGCGCTTTTGCGCACCCAGCATCACCGCATGGATAGCGCAGGTGCCCTCGGTGGCCCAGCTAGGAGGCGAGCCCTCGAAGAGGGTGCAGCGCTCGCGGATCTCGCGGCAATCGAAAATTTTCTTCTGCCCATCGATGGCGCGAACGATGTCCAGCACAGTGATCTCATCGGATGGCCGTGCCAGGCGAAAGCCGCCGCGCACGCCTTCTGTTGCGGCCACAAGCCCGGCACGGGCGAGCTTGGTGAACACCTTGGCCAGGTACTCCTGGGGCACGCCTTGCAATTCGGCCAGGTCGCGGACGCTGGACTCGCGGCTGTCGCCGCGCTCATCCACCAGAAACAGCAGGCAATGGATGCCGTACTCGACGCCGGCACTGTAAAGGGACATGTCAATCTCCGACCAATATTGTCGAAGGACCTCAAGCGCCAGATCAACTCGGTGTGGATCTACCCGCCGGCGGCTGATCGGGCCGTGGCCCTGGCGGCGGCCGATCCGCTGATTCCCATCGTTTGACCTTCTTCCACAAGAGGCCGCATCGCGGCCTCTTTTTTTGGGGCTTTAATTGATCAGCTGTCCAACAATACTGGCACTATGTCATCATTCAGCAAAAACAATATGAATAGTAAGGACTTAACCTAATCCGCAGTGTACCCAGCGCCTGATCTTTCCCCGCCGTCTTGCGCCCTGGTCGCTGCCAAAGTGATGGAGCATTTCAATGCAACTACGCAACCTGAAAATCGGCATACGGGCAGCCAGCATGTTCGTCCTGTTGGGCGTTCTGGTGCTGGTCATGGGGCTGGTCTCTCTGTATGAGACACGGGAAATGGACCGTGCCACCGATGAGATCCGCGTCACCTGGATGCCGGCGATCATTTCCCTGGGCGATGTCAGCAGCGCCCTGGGCCGGGCACGCGCCCTGACCCTGCGCAGCGCCCTGGAAGAGCAGCCCTCGGCCCGCAAGGCTACCCTGGAGAAAATCAACGAGGTCAACCAGAGGCTGCAAGACAACCTCGACGCCTATGAGCGCACCATCGTCGCCGATGACGACCGCGCACTGTTCAACACCTTCCTGCAGATGAGCGAGCGCTACCACAGCCTGCAGAAATCCATTCGCGACGCAGTGGCCGCCGAGCAGCTCGACGAGGCCCGCCGGTTGATCAACGGCCCCCTGGCCGAATACGCCGACAGCGTGATGAAAGCCCTGGCGGCGCTCATCGAATACAACGCCAAAGGTGCCGAGCAAGCGTCCCAACGCAGCAGCGCAGTGTTCGACGAAGCCTTCTCGCTGATCGTCGCTGCACTGGGGATGATTCTTGTGGCGCTGATCGCCATCGCCACCCTGCTCACCCGCAGTATCGTCCTGCCCCTGGCCGATGCCGTGGCCGTAGCCGAGCGCGTGGCCACCGGTGATTTGACCCAGGACATCCAGGTGATCGGTCGTGACGAGCCCGCCCTGCTGCTGCGCGCGCTGAGCCGCATGCAACAGAGCCTGCGCGACACCATCCGCAAGATCGCCGCCTCCTCCGACCAGCTGGCCTCGGCCTCCGAAGAGCTGCACACCGTCACCGAGGACACCAGCCGTGGCCTGCATCAACAGAGCGCGGAGATCGACCAGGCCGCCACCGCGGTCAATCAGATGACCGCCGCCGTCGAAGAGGTCGCCAACAACGCCGTGAGCACCGCCGACGCGTCCAAAGGCGCCGATCAGACCACCCGCGATGGCCGCGACCAGGTCAACCAGGCCTTGGCGTCGATCCAGCACCTGGTCAACGACGTCACCGATACCTCAGGGGAAATCGAGCAGTTGGCCAACAATGCCAACGAGATCAGCCGCGTGCTGGATGTGATCGGTGCGATCGCCGGGCAAACCAACCTGCTGGCACTGAACGCCGCCATCGAAGCGGCCCGGGCCGGCGAGGCCGGGCGTGGGTTTGCCGTGGTCGCCGATGAAGTGCGAGCCCTGGCCCACCGTACCCAGCAGTCGACGGCGGAAATCGAGCAGATGATCACAGGGATTCAGTCAGGCACCGAACGCGCGGTGACAGCGATGCACACCAGCCAAGGTCGCGCCAACGGCACGCTGGAGGTGGCTCAGTCGGCAGGCCAGGCCCTGGAAGTGATCGCCGAGGCCATCACCTCGATCAACCAGCGCAACCTGGTGATCGCCAGTGCCTCGGAGCAGCAGGCCCAGGTGGCCCGTGAGGTAGATCGCAACCTGGTCAACATCCGCGACCTGGCCATGCAGACCTCGGCGGGCGCCAACCAGACCAGCGCGGCGGCGCAGGATCTGTCCCGGCTGGCAATAGACCTGAACGCGATGGTGGCGCAGTTCAAGATCTGAGCCTAGGAGCCGCCCCCACAGGCACAGCGATAGGTTTCAGAGCAACACAGAACCTGTAGGAGCGGGTTTACCCGCGAAGTAGACGCCACGCACAGGCCCGTTAAAGCGGGCCTGTGCCGCGCTGTCAGTCATTGACACTCACCGCCCGGCCCACCTTGGCCGGGGACTTGCCCCGGGTCGCCAGGCAGTAGTACAGCGGGCAGGTCACCAGCAGGCCGAACAGCCACGACAGGTCCGCCCCTTCCACCAGGTTCGAGTACGGCCCGACATACAGCGACGTATTGGCGAACGGCAACTGCACCAGGATGCCGCAGGCGTAGGCGACGATCGCATGGTGGTTGAAGCGCCCATAGATGCCGCCATCGGCGCTGAAGATCGAGGCGATGTCGTATTGCCCCTGCTTGATCAGGTAGAAGTCGATCAGGTTGATCGACGCCCACGGCACCAGCACCAGCAGCAGCGCCAGGATCAGACCGATGAACTGGCCGATGAAGTCCGCCGAGGCGTTGAGCGCAACCATCCCGCACGCCACCAGGATCACCGAAGCCAGCACCACGCGCACCTTGACGCTGGGCGTCCATTGGGCGGCGAAGGTCTGGATGGCGGTGACGATCGACAGCACCGCGCCATACAGGTTAAGGGCGTTGTGGCTGATGATGTTGCACAGGAACAGCACCATCAGCACCGGGCCCAGCCAGCCGGTGGCTTGCTCGACCGCGGCCATGGCGTCGGTCCCTTCCGGCACGCACAGCACCGCCACCGCACCGAAGCTGAAGCACAAAATGGTGCCCAGGGTGGCGCCGAAGTAGGTCGCCCAGAACGGCCGGGCGATGCCCACTTCACGTGGCAGGTAGCGCGAGTAGTCGGAGGTGTACGGCGAGAAGCTGATCTGCCAGATCACCCCCAGCGAGACCGTGGCCACGAAACCTGAGAGGTTGAATGCGCCACGGCTGAAGAAGTCCACCGGCAGCGCCTGGCTGAACATCATGACAAAGCCCGCCAACAGCGCCGAGCCCATGACCCAGGTGCCGATGCGATTGAGGGTATGGATGAAGCGATAGCCGATCACGCCGATGGCCGTGGCGCTCAGAGCACCGATGACGATCGCCGTGGGCATCGGCACGCTCGGGGCGATGCCGTGGATCGACTTGCCCGCCAGGACGATGTTGGAAATGAAGAACCCGACGTAGATCAGCGCCGTGAAGAACACGATCAGCAGCGCGCCGTAACGGCCGAACTGACCACGGCTCTGGACCATCTGCGGAATGCCCAGCTGCGGTCCCTGCGCAGAGGCCAGGGCGATGACGACACCGCCCAGCAGATGACCCAGCACGATGGCGACCAAGCCCCACAGCAAGTTCAGGTGAAACACCTGGATCACCATGGCGCCGGTGACGATGGGCAACGGTGCGATGTTGGTGCTGAACCAGAGGGTAAACAGGTCACGCGCCTTCCCATGGCGCTCGGCAGGCGGAACGTAATCGACCGTGTGATTTTCGACAAACTGGTGCTGCGATGACGATTGGGACATGGTTTTCAGCTCGAAAGGGTCGTTTTTTATCTTTGTAGGAAACCGCTAGAGGGGCGGCCTCTCAGCTGCGCACCATATTATGGTATTCCAAACTTTTGACAACACTGTGCTGCGCTTTTTCAGCGCATCTGATCCGCTTTGCGCCCCATCCAGGCGCATGTCTTTCTCGACCAACACCAATGATTACGGGGGTTCTACCGTTCATCGCCTGCGCGAGGCACGTGAAAATTCCACTTGCATTCCTGGTATTACGGTATACCATCAGATACATCAACGATAAAAACGCGGACCACCGCTGCCCTACCCCGAGGAACACGCCATGATCGACGCAACCGTCTACAAGAACGTCCTGGGCTCCTTCCCGTCCGGCGTCACGGTCATCACCACCCTGGACGACGACGGCTCGATCGTCGGCCTTACCGCCAGCGCTTTTTCGTCCTTGTCCATGGACCCGCCGCTGGTGCTGTTCTGCCCCAACTACAGTTCCGACTCCTACCCTGTCCTGATCAAGCAGAAGCGCTTTGCCATTCATCTGCTGTCCGGCGAGCAACAGGCCGAAGCCTATGCCTTCGCCAAGAAAGGCAAGGACAAGGCCGCCGGTATCGAGTGGCGCCTGAGCGAGCTGGGCAACCCGCTGCTGGCCAATGCCACGGCGATCATCGAGTGCGAACTGTGGCGTGAATACGAAGGCGGCGACCACGCGATCATGGTCGGCAAGGTGCACAACCTCATCGTCCCAGAAGAGGCGCCACGGCCGATGGTCTACTGCCGCGGCAAGATGGCCAGCCTGCCAGCCTTCGCCTGAGGTCACCCTTTATATGACGGATGCCCAGGCGTGCGTCGAGACTCCTGACGCCTGCCCCGGCAGGCGCCCCTTCCAAGCTTCGAGGAAAACCCCATGAAATTTTCGTTGTTCGTGCACATGGAACGTTGGGATGAACAGGTCAGCCACCGCCAGCTGTTCGAAGACCTCACCGAACTGACCCTGATGGCCGAGCGCGGCGGTTTCAGCACCGTGTGGATCGGCGAACACCACGCCATGGAGTACACCATCTCGCCAAGCCCGATGCCGCTGCTGGCCTACCTGGCCGCGCGCACCGAGACCATCCGCCTGGGCGCTGGCACCATCATCGCGCCATTCTGGAACCCCATCCGCGTGGCCGGCGAATGCGCCTTGCTCGATGTGATCAGCAATGGCCGCATGGAAGTGGGCCTGGCCCGTGGCGCCTACCAGTTCGAGTTCGACCGTATGGCCGGCGGCATGCCCGCCACCGACGGCGGCAAGGCGCTGCGTGAAATGGTCCCGGCGATTCGCAAGTTGTGGGAAGGCGACTACGCCCACGACGGTGAGGTCTACAAGTTCCCGACCTCCACCAGCGTGCCCAAGCCGGTACAGAAAGGCATGCCACCGATGTGGATCGCGGCCCGCGACCCGGATTCGCATAACTTCGCGGTCAAGAACGGCTGCAACGTCATGGTCACCCCGTTGATGAAGGGTGACGAAGAAGTGCTGGACCTGAAGAACAAGTTCCAGGCCGCCCTGGACAACAACCCCGAGGTGCCTCGCCCACAACTGATGGTGCTGCGCCACACCCACGTGCACAGCCCCTCCGAGCCCGAGGGCTGGAAGATCGGCGCCCAGGCCATCTCGCGCTTCTACCGCACCTTCGACGCCTGGTTCGGCAACAAGACCACCCCAGTCAACGGTTTCCTGGAGCCCAGCCCTGAGTCGAAGTTCGCCGACGTGCCGGCGTTCGCCCTGGAGAACATCCGCAAGAACACCATGATCGGCACGCCTGAGGAAATCATCCCGCGCATCAAGTACTACCAGTCACTTGGCGTCGACGAGTTCAGCTTCTGGTGCGACAACAGCCTGCCCCATGCCGAGAAGAAGAAGTCGCTGGAGCTGTTCATCAAGGAAGTGGTGCCCGCGTTCGCCTGAATTCCCTTTACCTGAAGTCTTTGCGGGTCCGGCCCGCTCCCGCGGACCTTGTGGCCCGCAGGAGCGGGCTTTTTTTTAATGCCTCTCCCGCGCGCCTACAGGGGCATGCGCCTTTCATCCGCCGGCCACATAAATTTCAGGCAAGCTCTTGCACAACAGATATTATGGTATACCATCAGACAACAAGAGCTGATAACCCTCAACAGGAGCCACCCATGAGTTTCGAAATCCGCAAGATCGTCACCTACTCCGAAGAGACCCGCATCGAAGGCGGCAAGGCTACCGACAAGCCGGTGACCATGGTCGGCCTGGCCGTGGTGATCAAGAACCCGTGGGCCGGTCGCGGTTTTGTCGAAGACCTCAAGCCCGAGATCCGCGCCAACTGCTCCGAGCTGGGTGCCCTGATGGTCGAGCGCCTGTGCGCAGCGATCGGCGGCGCTGACAAGATCGAGGCCTATGGCAAGGCCGCCGTGGTCGGTGCTGACGGTGAGATCGAGCACGCCTCCGCCGTCATCCACACCCTGCGCTTTGGCAACCACTACCGCGAAGCCGTGCAGGCCAAGAGCTACCTGAGCTTCACCAACAAGCGTGGTGGCCCAGGTACCTCGATCCAGATCCCGATGATGCAGAAGGACGACGAAGGCCTGCGTTCGCACTACATCACCCTGGAAATGCAGATCGAAGACGCCCCGCGCGCCGACGAGATCGTCGTGGTCCTGGGCGCCGCCGACGGTGGCCGCCTGCACCCGCGCATCGGTAACCGCTACATCGACCTGGAAGAACTGGCCGCCGAAAAGGCCAACGCTCAATAACAACAACCAGACGGGCCGGGGCGTTGCGTGCAAGCACTGCCGCCACGCCCGACCTTAAAGGAGCGCCCTCCATGATTCAGCCTGTTGCTGAACGTACACCCGCCGGGACCAGCTACCTGAGCCTCGGTCAGGGCCAACCCGTGGTGCTGATCCACGGCGTGGGCCTAAATAAGGAAATGTGGGGCGGACAGTTCGTCGGCCTGGCCAGCGACTACCGCGTCATCGCCTACGACATGCTCGGCCACGGCCAAAGCCCGCGCCCTGACGCCGATACCGACCTTGCCGGCTACGCCGCACAGCTGGCCGAGCTGCTCGACCACCTGCAGATCCCGCAGGCCACGGTCATCGGCTTCTCCATGGGCGGCCTGGTCGCCCGTGCCTTCGCCCTGCACTACCCTCGGCGCCTGGCGGCGCTGGTGGTGCTCAACAGCGTGTTCAACCGCAGCCCCGAGCAGAGCGCTGGCGTCATCGCCCGTGCCGCCCAGGCCGCCGAGCACGGCCCCGACGCCAATGCCGAAGCGGCACTGGCGCGCTGGTTCAGCCGCGAATACCAGGCCGCCAACCCGGCCCAGGTCGCGGCCATTCGTCAGACCCTGGCCGGCAACGACCCGCAGGGCTATCTGACCACCTATAAATTGTTCGCCACCCAAGACATGTACCGCGCCGATGATTTGGGCAGCATTCAGGTGCCGACGCTGATCGCCACCGGCGAGCACGACCTGGGCTCGACCCCTGAGATGACCCGCCAGTTGGCGGCACGCATTCCAGGCGCGCGCAGTGTGGTGCTGGCCGAGCAACGCCACATGATGCCGGTCGAGGCGCCACGCGAAGTCAACAAGATGCTGCTGGACTTCCTGACGCACGCCCGCACCCTCACCGAATCCGCCAAGGGGATTGTTGCATGACCCTCGTACGTTTCCAGATGTGCATCGACGGCCAATGGTGCGATGCACAGAGCGGCAAGACCTTCGACAGCCTCGACCCGGCCACCGCCAAGGCCTGGGCGCAACTGCCAGACGCCGATGAAGCCGATGTGGAGCTGGCCGTGCAGGCCGCCCAGCGCGCCTTCGACAGCAAGGCCTGGCGTGGCCTGACCGCCACCGCGCGAGGCAAGCTGCTGCGTCGGCTGGGCGACCTGATCGCCGAGAACAAAGAGCACCTGGCGCAGCTGGAAAGCCGCGACAACGGCAAGCTGATCCGCGAGACCCGCGGCCAGGTCGGCTATCTGCCGGAGTTCTTCCACTACACCGCAGGGCTTGCGGACAAGCTCGAAGGCGGCACACTGCCCCTGGACAAGCCTGACCTGTTCGCCTACACCGTGCACGAGCCGATCGGCGTGGTGGCTGGGATCATCCCCTGGAACAGCCCGCTGTACCTGACCGCCATCAAGCTCGCCCCCGCCCTGGCGGCTGGCAACACCATCGTGCTCAAGCCTTCCGAGCACGCCTCGGCGACCATTCTGGAACTGGCCCGGCTGGCCCATGAGGCTGGCTTCCCGGCAGGCGTGGTCAACGTGGTGACCGGCTTCGGCCCGAGCACCGGTGCAGCGCTCACCCGCCACCCGCTGGTGCGCAAGATCGCCTTCACCGGTGGTGCCGCCACAGCCCGCCATGTGGTGCGCAGCAGCGCCGAGAACTTCGCCAAGCTTTCTCTGGAGCTGGGCGGCAAATCGCCGAACATCATCTTCGCCGATGCCGACCTGGACAGCGCCATCAATGGCGCCGTGGCCGGCATCTATGCCGCCTCCGGCCAGAGCTGCGTGGCAGGCTCCCGCCTGCTGGTACAGGACGAGATCTTCGACGAGTTCGTCTCGCGCCTGGTCGAGCGCGCCAAGCGCATCCGCATCGGCAATCCGCAGGACGACGCCAGCGAAATGGGCCCGATGGCCACCGCTCAGCAACTGGCCGTGGTCGAAGGCCTGGTCGCCGCAGCCAAGGCCGAAGGTGCCAAGCTGCACCTGGGCGGCAAGCGTGCGCAGGTCGAGGGTGACGGCTGGTTCTACGAGCCGACCCTGTTCGAGTGCGACAGCAACTCGATGAAGATCATGCAAGAAGAAGTCTTCGGCCCGGTCGCGGCAGTCATCCGCTTCAAGACCGAAGAAGAAGCCCTGGCGATCGCCAACGACTCGCAGTTCGGCCTCGCTGCCGGTATCTGGACCCGCGATCTGGGCCGCGCCCACCGCCTGGCCCGTGACGTACGCTCGGGGATCATCTGGGTCAATACCTACCGCGCGGTCTCGGCCATGGCGCCGATCGGCGGCTTCAAGAACAGCGGCTACGGCCGCGAGAGCGGCATCGACTCGGTGCTCGCCTATACCGAGCTGAAGACGGTGTGGATCAACCTCTCCACCGCGCCAATGCCCGATCCGTTCGTGATGCGTTAACGAGGGAGCACCAAGATGATCGAACCTGGCATCTACAAAGACGTGATGGGCTCCTTCCCGTCCGGCGTCACGGTGGTCACCACCTTGGACGCCGAGGGGGGCATCGTCGGCATCACCGCCAGCGCCTTCAGTGCGCTGTCGATCGACCCGGCGCTGGTGCTGTTCTGCCCCAACTACGCCTCCGACACCTACCCGATCCTGCGTGACAGCAAGCAGTTCGCCATCCACTTGCTGTCCGCCGACCAGACCGCCGAGGCCTACGCCTTCGCCGGTAAAGGCAAGGACAAGGCCAAGGGCATCGACTGGCACCTGAGCGAGCTGGGCAATCCCTTGCTGGCCAAGGCCACGGCGATCATCGAGTGCGAACTGTGGCGCGAGTACGACGGCGGTGACCACGCGATCATCGTTGGCCAGGTGAAGAACCTGGTGCTGCCGGCCGAGCCGGTCACGCCAATGGTCTACCACAAGGGCAAGCTCGGCGCCTTGCCTTCACTGGGCTGATGATCCGCGTTGGCTTCTTCGGTGAGTCCGCTCCCACAGGGATCGCATGGATGCTCAAGCCTGTGCAGTACCTGTAGGAGCGGGTTTACCCGCGAAGAAGCCAACACCGATGACCCTGTTTTGATCCGGAGTACGGCACATGAGCAATGAAAAGTACGAAAAAGGCCTGCAGATCCGCACGCAGGTGCTGGGCGAGGATTACGTCAATCGCTCGATCCAGAACGCCGACGACTTCACCAAGCCCTTGCAAGAGCTGGTCACCGAGTACTGCTGGGGCCATGTCTGGGGCCGCGACGGCTTGTCGCTCAAAGAGCGCAGCATGATAAACTTGGCCATGATTTCCGCGCTCAACCGGCCCCATGAGCTCAAGCTGCACATTCGCGGCGCCTTGCGAAATGGCCTGAGCCGTGAACAGATACGCGAGATCCTGCTCCAGGTCGGCATTTATTGCGGCGTGCCCGCGGCGGTGGACAGCTTCCGCCTGGCCCGCGAGGCGTTCGCCGAGGCCGATGCGGAGTCAACCCGTTAACAGCGGGCTGTTCGAACCACGCAAGGAGAGCGCCCCAGGTTCGTGGTGCTCCCCGGTTGTGGCCAGACAGCCTCATTCAGAGCGCACTCGATGAAACGCCAGCCCCTCGACGACAGCTTCAAGGTCAACCGCAACCCCGTTACCCTGCGTGAAATCGTGCTCGACAAACTGCGCGGGGCGATCATGAACTTCCACCTGCTGCCCGGCGATCGCCTGGTCGAGCGCGACCTCTGCGACCGCCTCGGCGTCAGCCGTACCTCGGTGCGTGAAGCCCTGCGCCACCTGGAGTCCGAAGGCCTGGTGGAGTTCGCCGACGCCAAGGGCCCACGGGTGGCGATCATCACCCTGGAGGACGCCCGCGACATCTATGAGCTGCGCTGCGTGCTCGAAGGCCTGATCGTCCAGCTGTTCACCCTCAACGCCAAGGCCAAGGACATCCGCGCCCTGGAACGCGCGCTGGAGGTCAACCGCGAAGCGCTCGAAGAAGGCGAGCTGCAACAGGTGCTCGAATCGGTGCAAGGCTTCTATGACGTGCTCCTGGAAGGCTCCGGCAACCAGGTCGCCGCCCAACAGCTGCGCCAACTGCAGGCGCGCATCAGCTACCTGCGCGCCACCTCGGTGTCCCAGCAGAACCGCCGCGGCGCCAGCAACCAGGAGATGGAAAAGATCGTCGAGGCGATCAAGAGCGGCAATCCCCAGCTCGCACACCAAGCCTCGGTCGACCACGTGCGCGCCGCCGCCAAGGTGGCCCTGGAGTACCTGCGCCAGAAGCAGGACGACAACGCCAAGGTCCGTGACATCGTCGACCCCCTGGCCCTCAAAGACCCTCGCATAGGCCGCTGATCATGCCCGCCGCCCCGCGCTACTGCCCGCACTGCACCACAGCGCTCGCCCGGGGCGTGCCCACCGGCGACACCCATGAGCGTCTGCATTGCACCGGGTGCGGCTACGTCCACTACATCAACCCCAAGATCATCGCCGGCTGCATCATCGAGCGCGACGGCAAGTACCTGTTGTGCCAGCGCGCCATCCCGCCGCGTCCCGGCACCTGGACCTTGCCGGCGGGCTTCATGGAGGCTGGCGAGACCACCGAGCAGGCGGCCCTGCGCGAGGTCTGGGAAGAAAGCGGCGTGCGCGGCGAGATCATCTCGCCCTATTCGATCTTCAGCGTGCCGAAGATCAGCGAGGTCTACATCATCTTCCGCGCCATCGCCACGGAAGAAACCGGCCAGTATGGCCCCGAGACCCTCGCCTACCGCTTCTTCGAGCCCGACGAGATCCCCTGGGACGAGATCTACTACCCCGCCATCCGGCAGATTCTCGAGCGCTACATCCTCGAACGCCAGGCCGGGGTCTATGGCATCTACATGGGCAACGACGACACCGGCAAGGTGCATTTCATCCGCTGAGGGCTGGCCGCTTACCGCGCCGCCAATGCGCAGCGCGTGTATCCAATCTCCAGCGCAATGCTGTATCTAGTCATGGGGCCAGCAGCTTCAACGCATCTGCCCGACGATCAGCCCCATCGCAATCAAGATCATCACCAGCCCCGACACTCGCCCCACCACCCTGGCCGCCGCCGGCCGGGTGCGCAGTACGGCCTTGGCGCCGTACCCCACCATCAGGTACACCACCAGCGAACTGGCCAGATGCACCAAGCCCAGCAGCAATATCTGCATCCATACCGGCCAGCTCGATGCCGGATCGGTGAATTGCGGCAGCAGCGCAACGAACAACAGGAACACCTTGGGATTCAGGCCGCTCACGCAAAACCCCTTCAATGCCCAGCGCGATCCACTCTCCTGCGCCTGCGACCCACCGGCCTGCGGTACGGAGGGGCTCAGCAGCAGGTTGCCGCCCAGCCACAGCAGGTAGGCGCACCCCGCCAACGTCAGCAAAGACAACGCCAGTGGATGCCCGGCGATCAAGCTGCCGACACCCGCCGCAACGATCAACGTCGCCAGGAAATGCCCCGACAGCATCCCCGCCACTGCAGGCATCACCCAACGTCCGCGCATGCCCGCCGAGATCGCATAGGCCCAGTCCGCGCCAGGGGTGATCACGAACAACATCGATACAGCCCAGAACGCCGTCAACACACTGATTGCCACTTCGAATCTTCCTTCACACGCAGTTGGGTGAAAAAAGATTACGGATTTCATCGGGGGATTTTCTTTCGTATATTCCTGCCACACCTTAAAACTATGGAAGATTCTCCCCCATGGACAGAACAGATCGAAAGATTCTTGCCGAGCTGCAAAAAGATGGCCGCCTCTCGGTGACCGAACTGGCCGATCGTGTGGGCCTTAGCCTCTCGCCCTGCCACCGCCGGCTCAAGGCCCTGGAGGAGTCCGGCGCGATTCTAGGCTATCACGCGCGTCTGGCACCCAGCGCATTGGGCCTGAATTTCGCCGCACTGGTGTTCGTCACCCTGCGCGAGGTCACCCGCCAGCCCGTGGCGGACTTCGAGGCGGCGGTGGCGGCGATCCCACAGATCGTCGAGGCCCAGCGCCTGTTCGGCGACCCGGACTACCTGCTGCATGTGGTGGCCCGCGATCTGCCGGCGTTCCAGAAGCTGTACGACGAACAGCTCACCAGCATTCCCAATGTGCAGCGGTTGAGTTCCACCTTGGTCATGAAGGAAGTGCTTCCGGATCGGCAACTGCCCATGTAGGAATGTACAGCACTGGAACATCGACCAGGTTCCCCTTGCATTCGCCGTTTTCTAACCGTTTGTCAGCCTTAGTTTTTTTAACGTTTGTGGGCACATATTTACTAATTTATCGATCCCTTCCCACCCCTCATGATCGGGCTTACAAGAACGCGTCGCCCTTTGCCGGCCCGCACCCGGGGACATTTCCGCGCCCCCTCCCTGCCTTGGAGTCCGTCATGACCCGTGCAGCTACATCGGCCCCCCTCATAGAAAAACACACGATCGGATACGTGCCCCCGCAAGACCGCCATGGAAAGGTAAGGGATCTGTTCACACTCTGGTTCGGGGGCAACATCGCGCCCCTGCCCATCGTCACCGGCGCCTTGGGCGTGCAGCTGTTCCACCTCAACCTGGTGTGGGGCATCGTCGCCATCCTGGTCGGCCATCTGGTGGGCGGCGTGCTGATGGCGCTGCACTCGGCCCAGGGCCCACAGATGGGCATCCCGCAGATGATCCAGAGCCGCGCCCAGTTCGGCTCGCTCGGCGCATTGCTGGTGGTGGTGATCGCCGGGGTCATGTACATCGGTTTCTTCGCCTCCAACATCGTGCTGGCCGGCAAGTCGCTGCATGGCGTGGTCGACACCGTCCCGGTGCCGGTGGGCATCGTCATCGGCGCGCTGGGCTCAGGCATCATCGGCATCATCGGCTACCGCTTCATCCATGTGCTCAACCGCATCGGCACCTGGGTGCTGGGTATCGGCATCGTGGTGGGCTTTGGCTACATCTTCACTCACGTGCAGAGCGATGACTTCCTGACCCGTGGCAGCTTCAACATCTCCGGCTGGCTGGCCACCGTGTCGCTGGCGGCGCTGTGGCAGATCGCCTTTGCGCCCTATGTGTCCGACTACTCGCGCTACCTGCCGGCCGATGTGAAGGTGTCGTCGACCTTCTGGACCACCTACCTGGGCTCGGCCCTGGGTTCGAGCCTGTCGTTCGTGTTCGGTGCGGTGGCGGTGCTGGCCATCCCGGCGGGCATGGACACCATGGACGCGGTCAAGCTTGCCACCGGCGCCATCGGCCCGCTGATGCTGGTGCTGTTCCTGCTCAGCGTGATCAGCCGCAACGCCCTCAACCTGTATGGCGCGGTGCTGTCGATCATCACCCTGGTGCAGACCTTCGCCTACCGCTGGATTCCTACCGCCAAGAGCCGCGCGGTGCTGTCGCTGGTCGTGCTGGCAGGCTGCTGCGTGGTGGCGGTGTTCGCCTCGGCGGACTTCATCGGCCACTTCGTCGACATGGTGCTGGTGCTGCTGGTGGTGCTGGTGCCGTGGACGGCGATCAACCTGATCGACTTCTACGTCATTCACAAAGGCGACTACGACATCCAGTCGATCTTCAAGGTCGATGGCGGTATCTACGGGCGCTACAACCCTCAGGCCCTGATCGCCTACGCGGTGGGTATCGCCGTGCAGATTCCGTTCATGAACACCCCGCTGTACGTGGGCCCGGTGTCCGCCCACATCGACGGCGCCGACCTGTCGTGGCTGGTAGGCCTGCTGGTTACCTCGCCGCTGTACTGGTGGCTGGCGACTCGCGACAGCGCCTACCGCCGCCGGCAGATGAGCGCCAAGCTCGCCGCAGGGGTTTGACGTTCGGCGTGACCTGAAAAACAGAAGACCCGCCATGGCGGGTCTTCTGTTTTTTTGGGTTTGCGATATCACCTAAACGCACACTTGACTCACCTGATAGCGATCGATACAGCCCATTGCCAGCATGCCGGCTCCTCGGACAAGGAGTTCCCCTGCCAAAACTGCCACTCATCAAGTTCATCGACCCTCGCATCAACCGCAAGCTCGTCGCCACCATCACCCTCCCGGTACTCGCCCTTGGCGGTCTCGCGATGCGGTTCAACAGTGTGTTCTTCTACAACGAAGCAGGCCAGATGACCCACGTGCGACGCCTTGAGCCCTGTAACTCACCCATCGCGCCCGGCACTCAGTGTTCAGGGCGCAACGCCCTCGACAATGATCACCTCAGCCTTCGCCACCCCTTGCCGATACCGGCAAGCCTCCTGATACGCCTCGGAGCGGTAACACGCCTGGGCCTGCTCGTATGAATCGAATTCGATCACCACGCTACGCTGTGGAGTGGGCCGTCCTTCCATCGCCTCGCTGCGCCCGCCGCGGGCCAGCAGGCGCCCGCCAAATGCGGCGAAGGCTGCCGGGGCGCGCTGGGTGTATTGCTGGTATTGCTCGGGGTCGGTGACGTCCACATGGGCGATCCAGTAGGCCTTCATCCATCGCTCTCCTGTAAAAGGTTATTTGTGTATGATGGTATACCATAAAAATCACCCTACCACAGCGAGTGTGCAGCATGGCTTTCAACAGCATCGAAGAACTCCTCGAAGATTACCGCCAGGGCAAGATGGTCCTGCTGGTGGACGATGAGGACCGTGAAAACGAAGGCGACCTGCTGATCGCCGCCGAGCGCTGTGACGCCCAGGTGATCAACTTCATGGCCCGCGAGGCGCGCGGGCTGATCTGCCTGACCCTGACCGACGAGCATTGTCAGCGGCTGGGGCTTGAGCAGATGGTGCCGGCCAACGGCAGTGTGTTCAGCACAGCGTTCACCGTTTCCATCGAGGCTGCCACGGGCGTCACCACCGGCATCTCCGCCGCTGACCGGGCCCGCACCATCGCCGCCGCAATGGCGCCGGACGCACGCCCGGAGGACCTCGTCCAGCCAGGGCATATCTTCCCTCTGCGCGCTCGCGAAGGCGGCGTGCTGACCCGCGCCGGGCACACCGAAGCCGGCTGCGACCTGGCGCGCCTGGCCGGATTCACCCCCGCCTCGGTGATCGTCGAGGTACTCAACGACGACGGCACCATGGCCCGCCGCCCGGACCTCGAACTGTTCGCCGAACGCCATGGCATCAAGATCGGCACCATCGCCGACCTGATCCACTACCGCCTGAGCAATGAGCAGACCATCAAGCGCATCGGCGAGCGTGAACTGCCCACCGTGCATGGCAACTTCCGCTTGGTGACCTATGAGGACCGCATCGACGGTGGTGTGCACATGGCCATGGTGATGGGTGATATCCGCCGAGAGCAGCCGACCCTGGTGCGGGTGCATGTGATCGACCCCTTGCGCGATCTGGTCGGTGCCGAATACGCAGGCCCCGCCAACTGGACCTTGTGGGCAGCCTTGCAGAAGGTCGCCAGCGAAGGCACCGGCGTGGTGGTGATCCTGGCCAACCATGAGTCCTCCCAGGCCCTGCTCGAACGCGTGCCGCAGCTGACCCAGCCGGCCAAGCCCTTCCAGCGAGGTCAGTCGAAGGTGTACTCGGAAGTCGGTACAGGGGCCCAGATTCTCCAGGACCTGGGCGTCGGCAAACTGCGCCACCTGGGGCCGCCGCTCAAATACGCCGGCCTGGCCGGGTACGAGCTGGAGGTGGTGCAGAGCATTCCGTTCGAGCCCGCCGAGTTCAACTGAGCCAACACCACTGTCTTGCTCTGCGGGGTCTTCTTCGCGGGTGCACCCACTCCCACAGGTAGCGCAGACCCTGTGGGAGTGGGCTCACCACTGCATTCGCGGTAACCCCATACAACCCACCACGTGGCGTTTCGCTAAATGGCACCGACGTTTTTAGTGATGGCCGGTCGCCTTCGGCCTCTTGCGAAAAGTTTGGAATACCATAATATGATATCCCGTAGACCTTGAGTTCTTGGCCGTACCTATACTTCAAAGAACGGCCACGCGACATCGTTGGAAAGCTGCTCCCCGAATACATGGCGGGCGACAGGAAGCCCGCTCAAATAACAAAAGCAATGAGGGCGTTAACCATGCTGTTGAGCAAACGAGTCACCGCAGTACTGTCCGCCAGTCTGCTGTCCCTGGCCTGCCAAGCCACCCTGGCCGCTGACAGCATGAGCTTCGTCAGTTGGGGCGGTACCACCCAGGATGCCCAGAAACAGGCATGGGCCGAACCCTTCAGCGAAAGCAGCAAGATCAAGGTCGTGCAGGACGGCCCCACCGACTACGGCAAACTCAAGGCCATGGTCGAGAGCGGCAACGTGCAGTGGGACGTGGTCGACGTCGAAGCCGACTTCGCCCTGCGCGCCGCCAGCGAAGGCCTGCTCGAGCCGCTGGACTTCACCACCATCAAGCGCGATCGCATCGACCCACGTTTTGTGTCCGACCATGGTGTCGGCTCGTTCTTCTTCTCCTTCGTACTCGGCTACAACGAAGGCAAGCTCGGCGCCAACAAGCCGGTGGACTGGTCGGCCTTGTTTGACACCAAGACCTACCCCGGCAAGCGCGCCCTGTACAAATGGCCGAGCCCAGGTGTACTGGAGCTGGCCCTGCTGGCCGACGGCGTGCCTGCCGACAAGCTCTACCCCCTGGACCTGGACCGCGCCTTCAAGAAACTCGACACCATCAAGAAAGACATCGTCTGGTGGGGCGGCGGCGCTCAGTCCCAACAACTGCTGGCCTCCGGTGAGGCGTCTCTTGGCCAGTTCTGGAACGGCCGGGTCTACGCCCTGCAACAAGACGGTGCCCCGGTGGGCGTGAGCTGGAAACAGAACCTGGTCATGGCCGATTTCCTGGTCATCCCCAAAGGTGCCAAGAACAAGGACGCAGCCATGAAGTTCCTGGCCAACGCCAGCAGCGCCAAGGGCCAGGCGGACTTTGCCAACCTCACAGCCTACGCCCCGGTCAACCTCGACAGCATCGCCCAGCTCAAGCCTGATCTGGCACCGAACCTGCCGACTGCCTATGCCCAGGACCAGGTGACCTTGGACTTCGCCTACTGGGCGAAGAACGGCCAAGCCATCGCGGCCCGCTGGAATGAGTGGCTGGTCAAATGAAAGTTGCCATCAACGCCCTGCACAACGCCCAAGGTGCCCCCAGCGGCACCGGCGCCCCAGGGGCGGTGCGCCGCCCTCCCCTGAGTCAGCGCTGGCGCGGCAGCCGCAACCTGCTGCCGGCCCTGCTGTTTCTGGGCCTGTTCTTCTTCGCGCCGCTGATCGGCCTGTTGCTGCGCGGCGTACTGGAGCCCGTACCAGGGCTGGGCAACTATGAACAGCTGTTCGCCAACTCGGCCTATGCGCGGGTGCTGTTCAACACCTTCTCGGTGGCCGGCCTGGTGACCCTGATCAGCGTGCTGCTGGGTTTCCCGCTGGCCTGGGCGATCACCCTGGTGCCCCGTGGCTGGGGCCGCTGGCTGCTGAACATCGTGCTGCTGTCGATGTGGACCAGCCTGCTGGCGCGCACCTACTCCTGGCTGGTGCTGCTGCAAGCCTCGGGGGTGATCAACAAGGTGTTGATGGCACTGGGCATCATCGATGCGCCGCTGGAGATGGTGCACAATCTCACCGGCGTGGTGATCGGCATGAGCTACATCATGATCCCGTTCATCGTGCTGCCGCTGCAGGCGACCATGCAGGCCATCGACCCGATGGTGCTGCAGGCCGGTTCGATCTGCGGCGCGAGCCCCTGGACCAACTTCTGGAAGGTGTTCATCCCACTGTGCCGCTCGGGGCTGTTCTCCGGCGCGTTGATGGTGTTCGTCATGTCGCTCGGTTACTACGTGACCCCCGCCCTGCTCGGCGGCGCGCAGAACATGATGCTGCCTGAATTCATCGTCCAGCAGGTGCAGTCGTTCCTCAACTGGGGCCTGGCCAGTGCCGCCGCCGCGTTGCTGGTACTGATCACCCTGGTGCTCTTCTACTTCTACCTGAAGCTGCAGCCGGAATCCCCGGTCGGCAACGCGAGGTAAACCGCCATGCTCCTGACTCCCAACGCCATGGGCCGGCCGCTGCGCACAGGCCTGTACCTGACCACCGGGGTGATCGCAGCCTTCCTGCTGCTGCCGATCCTGTTCATCGTGCTGCTGTCGTTCGGCTCTTCCCAGTGGTTGGTGTTCCCGCCACCAGGCTGGACCTTGAAGTGGTACGGCCAGTTCTTTTCCAACCCTGAGTGGATGGATGCGGCGCTGGCCAGCCTCAAGGTCGCCGTGCTTACCACGGTCTGCGCGGTCCTGCTGGGCCTGCCCACTGCCTTCGCCCTGGTGCGCGGGCGCTTCCCCGGCCGTGAGCTGCTCTATGGCCTGTTCACCCTGCCGATGATCGTGCCGCTGGTGATCATCGCTGTGGCGGTGTACGCGCTGTTTCTCAAGCTCGGCTACACCGGCACGCTGTTCTCCTTCGTGGTCAGCCACGTCATCGTCGCGCTGCCCTTCACCATCATCTCGATCATCAACTCGCTCAAGCTGTTCGACCAGTCGATCGAGGATGCCGCGGTGATCTGCGGTGCCTCGCGCTTGCAGGCGATCTTCAAGGTGACCTTCCCGGCGATCCGCCCGGGGATGATCGCTGGGGGGCTGTTCGCCTTTTTGGTCTCGTGGGACGAGGTGGTGCTCAGCGTGATGATGGCCAGCCCCACCCTGCAAACCCTGCCCGTGAAGATGTGGACCACCCTGCGCCAGGACCTGACCCCTGTGATCGCCGTCGCCTCGACGCTGCTGATCGGCCTGTCGGTCCTGGTCATGGTCATCGCCGCCGCCCTGCGTCGGCGCAACGAAGTCAGCGCCTGAGCGCCCGGAGACAATAACAATGAGTGCAGTGATGAAAGATGCCGCGCCCGCCAAGACCCTGGTCAGCCTGCGCAACCTGAACAAGTATTACGGCGATTTCGCCGCAGTGGACAACATCGATCTGGAGATCCAGGACGGCGAGTTCCTCACCTTCCTCGGCTCCAGCGGCTCGGGCAAGTCCACCACCCTGTCGATGCTGGCCGGCTTCGAGACGCCCAGCAGCGGCGAGATCCTGGTGGACGGCCAGTCGCTGGTGAAAGTGCCGCCGCACAAGCGCGACATCGGCATGGTGTTCCAGCGCTATTCGCTGTTCCCGCACCTGTCGGTGCGCGACAACATCGCCTTCCCCCTGGCGATCCGCAAGCAGAGCGCCGCCGAGACCGCCAAGCAGGTCGACGCCATGCTCAAGCTGGTGCAACTGGAAAAATTCGCCCATCGCCGGCCGGCCCAGCTCTCCGGCGGGCAGCAGCAACGCGTGGCCATCGCCCGGGCGCTGGTGTACGAGCCGCGCATCCTGCTGATGGACGAACCCCTCGGTGCGCTGGACAAGAAGCTGCGCGAGGACCTGCAGGACGAGCTGCGCCAATTGCATCGACGCCTGGGCATCACCATCGTCTATGTGACCCACGACCAGGAAGAAGCCATGCGCCTGTCCCAGCGCATCGCGATCTTCAGCCACGGCAAGATCGTGGGTCTGGGCACTGGCTATGACCTGTACCAGAACCCGCCCAATGCCTTCGTCGCCTCGTTCCTGGGCAACTCCAACTTCCTGCGGGTCAAGGCCAGCAGCCATGGCGCCGCCGCGTTCGAAGGGCAGTCCTTGGCGATCCGCCTGACCACGGGCCTGAATGCCGGGCAGGACGCGCTGATCATGGTGCGCCCTGAAAAAGCCCTGGCCCTGAGCGCCGAGCAGGCGGCCCGCGAGCCTTTGCCCGCTGGCTGGAACGAAGTCACCGCCAAGGTGGGCGAGGTGTTGTTCCTGGGCGAGAGCCAGACCTGCCATGTGGTGACCGCTGGCGGTACCGAAATGACCGTCAAGGCGCTCTCGGCGGCCGGCATGCCGATGCAGCCAGGGGACACCGTCAAAGTCCGCTGGGCGGTGGCCGATGCCTGCATCTACACCGAGTGGGCGGAGAGCGACCTGAGCAAGGCCGCCGGCGCGCACTGATCAGCGCCAGGCGCAGAGCGTATCGGTCTGTTCACGGATAAGCCCGCGCCCACAGACACAGCGGTGTTGTTGAGAACACCGGAGAACCTGTGGGAGCGGGTTTACCCGCGAACGGAACAACGCTGAACATCAACGTTCACACAGGCAGTCGATACCGCTCAGCAAAGTACTGCCGGAAGAACTCCACCGCCACCCGCACCTTGGCCGACCCGGCCAGGGGCGTGGTGTACACCGCCCAGATATCCGCCGCCTGCTGGTAGTCCTCCAGCACCTGCACCAGTCGCCCATCGGCGATGCTGTCGTGCACATCCCACCACGAACGCAGCAAGATGCCTCGCCCATCCAGGCACCATTGGTGCGCCACTTCGCCATGGTTGCTGGACAACGGGCCGGTCACCCGCACGTTTTCCTCGCCACCTGGCCCCTCCAGGTGCCACACGCCGAAGGGATGGTCACGCTCCTTGATCACCAGGCAGTCATGGCTGGCCAGATCCGCCAGGCTCCGGGGCATGCCCCGCCGCGCCAGGTAGCCCGGTGCCGCGCACAGCACCCGTCGGTTGCGCGCCAGCGGCTTGGCGATCAGGTTCGGCGCAATGACGTTGCCGACGCGGATATCCAGGTCCACCCCCTCGGCAATCAGGTCGATCAGGCGGTCATGCACATCCAGGCGAATGTCGAGCTTCGGATAACGCGCCGCCAGCTCCGACAGCGCCGGGGCCACGAAGCGCCGGCCCAACCCCAGGCTGCTGGCGATGCGCAACTGCCCGGCCGGTTCACGCTGGCCGGCGTTGAGGTCATCGTCCATGCGCTGCAGGGCCTCGAAGATCTGCTGCGCCCATTGATACACCCGCTCGCCCTCCTCACTCACCGTCACCCGCCGGGTGGTGCGGTGCAGCAGGCGTACGCCCAGGTTCTCCTCCAGCAGGCGGATGCGCTTACTGATAAAGGCAGCCGACATGCCACGCTCGTCGGCCACCGCGGCGAAGCTAGCGCGACGCGCCACCTGCAGGAAGATATCGAGGTCATCGAGGTTAGGCAGATTATTCACGATTCGTGCACCAAGAATTGATGATTCACCGGATTATCTCCGGTTCGCGTCCTTATAGCATGGCCAGCATCCGTTACCCAGAACAGCGAGTGCGCCCCCATGAGCAAGACTTTCAAAATCGCCGCCATCCCCGGTGACGGCATCGGCAACGAAGTCCTCCCCGAAGGCATCCGTGTGGTCGAAGCCGCCGCCCGCAAGCATGGCCTGAACCTTGAGATCGAATTCTTCGAGTGGGCCAGCTGCGACTACTACCTGGCTCACGGCAAGATGATGCCCGACGACTGGTTCGAACAGCTCAAGGGCTTCGACGCCCTGTACTTCGGTGCGGTCGGCTGGCCAGACAAAGTCCCGGACCACATCTCCCTGTGGGGCTCGCTGCTCAAGTTCCGCCGTGACTTCGATCAGTACGTGAACATCCGCCCCGTTCGCCTGTTCCCTGGCGTGCCCTGCCCGCTGGCCAACAAGCAACCGGGCGACATCGACTTCGTGGTGATCCGCGAGAACACCGAAGGTGAGTATTCCTCGCTGGGTGGCCGGATGTTCGAAAACACCGAGAACGAGTTCGTCCTGCAGGAATCGGTGTTCACCCGCCGTGGCGTCGACCGCATCCTCAAATACGCCTTCGACGTGGCCCAGACCCGCGAGCGCAAGCACGTCACCTCCGCTACCAAGTCCAATGGCATGGCCGTGAGCATGCCGTACTGGGACGAGCGCACCGCCGCCATGGCAGCCAACTACCCCGAGATCAGCTGGGACAAACAGCACATCGACATCCTCTGCGCCCGTTTCGTGCTGCAGCCGGAGCGTTTCGATGTGGTGGTGGCCTCCAACCTGTTCGGCGACATCCTTTCGGACCTGGGCCCCGCCTGCGCCGGCACCATCGGCATCGCGCCGTCGGCCAACCTCAACCCGGAGCGCAAGTTCCCATCGCTGTTCGAACCGGTCCATGGCTCGGCCCCGGACATCTACGGCAAGAACATCGCCAACCCGATCGCCATGATCTGGTCCGGCGCGCTGATGCTCGAGTTCCTGGGCAAGGACGGTGACGACGCCCGTTACCAGGCCGCTCACGACGACATCCTCAAGGCCATCGAGACCGTCATCGCCAACGGCGATACCACCCGCGACATGGGCGGCAGCCGCTCCACCCAGGAAGTCGGCAAGGCCATCGCCGAGCTGCTGGGCGCCTGATTCGACAGCGCCTTGCTCGTGGCCACCCGCTCCCACAGGCACACCAACCTGTAGGCGCGGGTTCAGCCGCGAAAGAGGCCCCACCAACCATCAGATTGTCTGACGATCCTATTGCAGTTCGCCCCTATTCAATGCACACTTCGTTAACCAAAAGATATGCGTTAACTTTTGGTTAACAGTCGAGGAAAAAAGCTTTATCTGACATGGACTTCCCTAGCGCTTAGCACTCCAAACGCTCCAGGAGACAATTGATGTCCCACAACAATAAAAAGATTGACGTGTTCCTGATCACCGTGAGCCTCATCGCCGTACTGCTCACTGTCATCGGCCTTGCTCTGTATCCCGCGCAAGCGGAAAGCATGGCCAACCAACTGTTCGAACTGTCCACCCGTACCTTCGGCACCAGCGTTCAGGTGCTGGTGTTCGGCAGCTCCCTGGCCGTGCTGTACCTTGCCTTCAGCAAGTACGGCAACATCCGCCTGGGCGCTGGCAAGCCTGAATATTCCACCGCGACCTGGGTCTTCATGTTCATCTGCGCCGGCATGGGTTCCTCGACCCTGTACTGGGGCGTGATGGAATGGGCCTACTACTACCAGACCCCTGGCCTGAACATCGCCCCGATGTCGGCCCAGGCACTGGAGTACAGCGTCAGTTACTCGTTCTTCCACTGGGGCATCAGCGCCTGGTCGATCTACGCCCTGGCCTCGCTGGCCATGGCCTACCACTTCCATGTACGCAAGAAGAGCGGGCTGAACCTGGCCTCGATCATCGAAGCGGTGACCGGCTTCAAGGCCACCGGCCCTGTGGGTCGCACCGTCGATTTGATCTTCCTGCTGACCATGATGGGCGCGCTGACCGTTTCCCTGGCCCTCACCGCCTCGACCCTGACCCGCGGCCTGTCGGATCTGGCCGGCACCCCCAACACCTTCACCGTGCAACTGATGGTGATCGGTGCGGTGGCCCTGCTGTTCTCGCTCAGCTCCTACATCGGCATCGACGGCGGCCTGCAGCGCCTGTCGAAGATGGTCTGTATCGGCGCCCTGTTGTTCGCCTTGGTGGTGCTGCTGGTCGGCCCGACCCAGTTCACCGTCAACAACACCGCCAACGCCATCGGCCTGATGATCCAGCAGTACGTGCATATGAGCCTGTTCACCGACCCTGCCGGTGACGGCGCCTTCACGCGCAACTGGACCGTGTTCTACTGGCTGTGGTGGGTTTCCTACGCCCCAGGCGTCGCCATGTTCGTCGCCCGTGTCTCGCGCGGCCGTCAGATCAAGGAAGTGGTGTTCGCCCTGCTGCTGGGTGGCAGCTTCGGGTGCTGGTTCTTCTTCGGCGCGCTGGAAAGCTACAGCATGCACCAGTTCATCAACGGGCAGATCGACGTGCCGAAGCTGCTCAGCACCGTCGGTGGTGAAGCCGCAGTGACCGACCTGTTGCTGGCCCTGCCATGGGGCACTCTGTTCCTGGCGGTGTACCTGTTCATCATGGCGGTGTTCTGCGCCTCGCACATGGACGCTGCGGCCTATGCCGTGGCCGCCACCAGCACCCGCAACCTGCGCGAAGGCGAGGATCCGACCCCGACCTTGCGTCTGTTCTGGTGCATCGTGCTGACCCTGGTGCCGCTGGCCATGCTGTTCGCCAAGGCCTCGCTGTCGACCATGAAGACCGCTGTGGTCCTCACCGCGATTCCTTTCATGGTGATCCTGCTGGTGAAGATCTACGGCTTCTTCAAGTGGCTCGCCGCCGACTACGGCCAGGTTCCGGCCTACCGTATCGAAGAAGAGGCCGCACGCCTGGCCGGCGAAGAGCCGGAGCATCAGGTAGCGCGCAGCGCCGCTGCCCTGCATTGACCATATGACCCATGGCCTCGCCAGTCTCTTGTGTACGAGCTGGCGAAGCCTGCAATGGGCTGCACGGCAGCCCTGAAGCGTCCGACAAATTTTTTTGCCCGACTTGTTAACTAGTAGATACGCGTTAACCAATAAGTAAAACGAGATAGAGCCATGAACGATTTCAAACGCCTGCCCGCTGATTTCTGTGCCAACCCTGAAGAAGCCTATACCCTGCCGGCCAACTTCTACACCCAGGCCGCCGTGTTCGAACATGAGAAGGAAGCGATCTTCGCCAAGAGCTGGATCTGCGTCGGTCACCGCAGCGAAGTCGCCGAGAAGAACGCCTACATCACCCGCCAGGTGATCGGCGAAAGCATCATCGTCGTGCGTGGCCGCGACGACGTACTGCGTGCCTTCTACAACGTCTGCCCACACCGCGGTCACCAACTGCTCGAAGGCAGCGGCAAGGCCAAGAACGTCATCACCTGCCCGTACCACGCCTGGACCTTCAAGCTCGACGGCGAGCTGGCCCACGCCCGCAACTGCGAGAACGTGGTCAACTTCAACAAGGAAAACTCCACCCTGGTGCAGCTGCGCGTCGAAGAGTACGCAGGCTTCATCTACATCAACATGGACATGGACGCCGGCAGTGTCGAAGACCAACTGCCGGGCCTGGCCAAGCGCATGCGCGAAGCCTGTGCCGTGATCGATGACCTGCACCTGGCCGCCCGTTTCGTCAGCGACACCCCGGCCAACTGGAAGTCGATCGTCGACAACTACCTGGAGTGCTACCACTGCGCCCCGGCCCACCCAGGCTTCTCCGACTCCGTGGACGTCGGCCAGTACAGCCACACCCTGTTCGGCAACTGGACCCTGCAATACGGCGTGGCCACGCCATCGGAACAGTCGTTCAAGTTCGACGAGACCGTCAAGGACCCATCGTTCGCCGGTTTCTGGGCCTGGCCGTGCACCATGTTCAACGTGCCGCCAGGCGCCAACTTCATGACCGTGATCTATGAGTTCCCGGTCGATGCCGAAACCACCCTGCAGCACTACGACATCTATTTCCTGAACAAAGACCTGACCGAAGAGCAGCTCAAGCTGATCGACTGGTACCGCGAAGTCTTCCGCCCAGAAGACCTGCGCCTGGTCGAAAGCGTGCAGAAAGGCCTGAAATCCCGTGGCTACCGCGGCCAAGGCCGGATCATGGTCGACCAGCAACGCAGCGGCGTGAGCGAGCATGGCATCGCCCACTTCCACAACCTGATCGCCGTCGCCCACCTGGACTGATGCGCCCGGCCGCCGGCTTGCGGGTCGGCGGCCTTCGGAGAGCCTTGCGTGAAACTTCAAGACACCACACTGCTGCGCCAGCAAGCCTACATCGACGGGCGCTGGTGCGACGCCGACAGCGGCCAGACCCTGGCGGTCAATGACCCGGCCAGCGGCGAGCTGCTCGGCCACGTACCCCTGATGGGCGGCGCCGAAGCCGTGCGCGCCATCGAAGCCGCCGAAGCGGCCCTGGCCGACTGGCGCGGCCGTACCGCCAAAGAGCGGGCGAACATCCTGCGCCGTTGGTTCGAACTGCTGCTCGAACACGAGCAGGACCTCGCCCAGCTGATGACCCGTGAACAGGGTAAGCCCCTGCACGAAGCCCTCGGCGAGATCCGCTACGCCGCCTCCTTCGTCGAATGGTTCGCCGAAGAAGGCAAACGCGTCTATGGCGACGTGATCCCAAGCCCGGCCAACGACAAGCGCCTGCTGGTGATCAAGCAGGGCATCGGCGTGTGCACCGCGATCACCCCCTGGAACTTCCCGGCGGCGATGATCACCCGCAAGGTCGCGCCGGCCCTGGCCGCCGGCTGCACCATCGTGGTCAAGCCGGCCAACGAGACCCCGTTCAGCGCCCTGGCCCTGGCGGAGCTGGCCGAGCGCGCTGGCATCCCTGCCGGTGTGTTCAGTGTGGTCACCGGCGATGCCCCAGCCATCGGCGCCCAGTTCACCGGCCACCCGAGCGTGCGCAAGCTCAGCTTCACCGGCTCCACCCCGGTGGGTCGCCTGCTCATGGGCCAGTGCGCCGAAACCATCAAGAAGGTCAGCCTGGAACTCGGTGGCAACGCCCCGTTCATCGTCTTCGATGACGCCGACATCGAGGCGGCCGTCGAGGGCGCGCTGATCGCCAAGTACCGCAACGCCGGGCAGACCTGCGTGTGCGTCAACCGCTTCTATGTCCACGACAGCGTCTACGAGCGCTTCGCTCAGCGCTTCGTCGAGCGCGTGCGCGCCCTGGCCGTCGGCCATGGCAACACCGAAGGCACGCAGATCGGCCCGCTGATCAGCGACAAGGCCGTGGCCAAGGTGCGCAGCCTGATCGACGACGCCACCGGCAAAGGCGCCAGCGTGCTGCTGGGCGGTAAGGCCCACGCACTGGGCGGGCAGTTCTTCGAGCCGACCGTGCTCGCCGACATCGCCCCGGGCATGGAGCTGCTGCAGGAGGAAATCTTCGGCCCGGTGGCCGCCTTGGTGCGCTTCACCACCGATGACGAAGTGATCGAGCTGGCCAACGCCACTCAATACGGCCTGGCGGCGTACTTCTACAGCCGCGACCTGGCCCGAGTGTTCCGCGTGGCCGAGCGCCTGGAGTACGGCATGGTCGGCATCAACACCGGGCTGATCTCCAACGAGGTCGCGCCATTCGGTGGCGTCAAACAATCGGGCCTGGGCCGCGAAGGCTCCAAGTACGGCATCGAGGATTATCTGGAAATCAAGTACCTGTGCCTCGCCGTCTGAGCGAGCCAGTATCTGTGCCACGCGGCAGGGCCTGCCGCGTGATCTGCAAGTCGAGGTGAACCATGGCCAAGCAATACGAAATGTTCAAGGTGCGTGTCACCGACGTGGAACAGGCCACGCCGCTGATCAAGCGCTTCACCCTGGCCCGCGAAGACGGCGCCACCCTGCCCGCCTTCACCGGCGGCAGCCACGTCATCGTGCAGATGCAGTCAGCCTGCGGCAACCAGTTCAGCAACGCCTACTCGCTGATGAGCGACCCACGAAACCTGGCCAGCTACCAGATCGGTGTGCGCCTGGAAGAGCAATCCAAGGGCGGCTCGGCCTTCATGCACAACCAGGTCGAGGTGGGCACCGAACTGACCATCTCCACCCCCAACAACCTCTTCGCCCTGGACCCTGCGGCTGGCCGCCACGTGCTGATCGCAGGCGGCATCGGCATCACCCCGTTCCTGGCGCAGTTGCACGAACTCGAAGGCGGCGATACCCCCTACGAGTTGCACTACGCCTTCCGCGCCCCGGAGCACGGCGCCTTCCAGGGTGAGCTGGAAAGCGGCCCGCATGCGCAAAGCACCCGCTTCTACATCGACAGCCTGGACAGCAAGCTGGACCTGGCCGGCCTGTGCGCGGGCCTGGCCGACGACGCGCACCTGTATGTCTGCGGCCCCAAGCCGCTGATCGACGCGGTCATCGCCACCGCCGCCGCCGCAGGCATCGATGACACGCGCGTGCACTGGGAGCAGTTCGCCGCCGCCGCGCCCGCCGCCGGTGCTGCGTTCACCGTGGTGCTGGCCAAGTCCGGGACCGAACTGCAGGTCGAGGAAGGCATGAGCATCCTCCAGGCCATCGAGAAGTCCAAGGCCGCCAAGGTCGAGTGCCTGTGCCGCGAAGGCGTGTGTGGCACCTGCGAAACCGCGATCCTCGAAGGCGAGGCCGAACATTTCGACCAGTACCTGAGCGACGAGGAAAAGGCCTCCCAGCAGACCATGATGCTGTGCGTCTCGCGCGCCCGCAGCGCGCGTCTGGTGCTCGACCTGTAACAGTCACAGTGGTCTAGGCTGGTCTCTTGACGACAAGCACAAGAGACCCAAACCCATGCCGCTGTCATCCCAAGGCTCAACCGCCCTCCCACGGGGGGCGTGAAGCCGAGCCATGAGTATTCTCTACGACGAACACCTGGACGGCCCCCTGCCCACCGTGGACAAGGCTGCCTTGTTGGCAGCCCTGCACGACGCCCTGCCGGATCTTCAGATCCTTCACCACGCCGAAGACCTCAAACCCTACGAATGCGATGGCCTGTCCGCCTACCGCACCGTGCCGCTGCTGGTGGTGCTGCCCGAACGTCTCGAACAGGTCCAGACCCTGCTGCATCTATGCCATCAACGTGGCGTGCCGGTGGTGGCGCGTGGCGCCGGCACGGGGCTCTCTGGCGGCGCCCTGCCCCTGGCCCAGGGCGTCCTCTTGGTGATGGCGCGCTTCAACCGCATCCTGGAGGTCAACCCGCAAGGGCGTTACGCCAGGGTCCAGCCCGGCGTGCGCAACCTGGCCATTTCCCAGGCGGCGGCCCCCCATGGCCTGTACTACGCGCCGGACCCTTCCTCCCAGATTGCCTGCTCGATCGGCGGCAACGTCGCCGAAAACGCCGGCGGTGTGCATTGCCTCAAATACGGCCTGACCGTGCACAACCTGCTCAAGGTGGACATCCTCACCATCGAAGGCGAACACCTGACCCTCGGCAGCGATGCCCTCGACAGCCCCGGTTTCGACCTGCTGGCGTTGTTCACAGGGTCCGAAGGCATGCTCGGCATTGTCATCGAAGTCACCGTCAAGCTGCTGCCCAAGCCCCAGGTGGCGCGAGTGCTGTTGGCCAGCTTCGACAGCGTCGAGAAAGCCGGTGGCGCGGTCGCCGACATCATCGCCGCCGGCATCATCCCGGGTGGCCTGGAGATGATGGATAACCTGGCCATCCGCGCCGCCGAAGATTTCATCCATGCCGGCTACCCGGTGGAGGCGGCAGCGATCCTGCTGTGCGAGCTGGATGGTGTGGAGTCCGATGTGCAGGACGACTGCGAACGCGTTGCCGCCGTCCTGCGCCAGGCCGGCGCCAGCGACGTGCGCCTGGCCTGCGACGAGGCCGAACGCGTGCGTTTCTGGGCCGGGCGCAAGAATGCCTTCCCAGCGGTGGGGCGCATTTCACCGGACTACTACTGCATGGACGGCACCATCCCCCGCCGCGAACTGCCCCGGGTGCTCAAGGGCATCGCCGAGTTGTCCAAAGAGCACGGCCTGCGGGTCGCCAACGTGTTCCATGCCGGCGACGGCAACATGCACCCGCTGATCCTGTTCGATGCCAACCTCCCCGGCGAGCTGGAGCGCGCCGAGACCATCGGCGGCAAGATCCTGGAGCTGTGCGTGGCGGCCGGCGGCAGCATCACTGGCGAGCACGGTGTCGGGCGCGAAAAGATCAACCAGATGTGCGCCCAGTTCAGCGCGGACGAAATCACCCTGTTCCATGCGGTCAAGGCCGCGTTCGACCCCAAAGGCCTGCTCAACCCTGGCAAGAACATCCCCACCCTGCACCGCTGCGCCGAGTTCGGCGCCCTGCACGTCCACCAGGGCCAACTGCCCTTTCCTGACCTGGAGCGTTTCTGATGAGCCCGGACCGCGACACGAGCCAGGACCTGCTCGAGCAGGTCAATCAGGCGCTGGCGATGGACACGCCCCTGCGCATCCAGGGCGGCAACAGCAAAGCCATGCTCGGCTGTCCTGTGGCCGGAGAAGTCCTCGACACCCGCAGCCACCGCGGCATCGTGCACTACGACCCCACCGAACTGGTCCTCACCGCCCGCGCCGGCACGCCCCTGCGCGAGATCGACGCGGCGCTGCACGAGGCCGGCCAGATGCTGCCCTGCGAGCCGCCTCACCATGGCCCGGACGCCACCCTCGGCGGCATGGTCGCCGCCGGCCTGTCCGGCCCCCGCAGGCCTTGGGTCGGTGCGGTGCGCGACTACGTACTCGGCACCCGCGTCATCACCGGCCACGGCAAGCTGTTGCGCTTTGGCGGCGAGGTGATGAAGAACGTCGCCGGCTACGATGTTTCGCGGCTGATGGTCGGCAGCTTCGGCTGCCTGGGGCTGCTTACCGAGGTGTCGTTGAAGGTGCTGCCACGGCCACGTCAATGCATGAGCCTGCGCCTGGAAGTGAGCCCACGCCAGGCATTGGACGCGCTCGCCGAATGGGGCCAGCAACCGCTGCCGATCAGCGCCGCGTGCCACGACGGCGAGGCGCTTTATCTGCGCTTGGAGGGCGGTGAAGGCTCGGTAGCATCAGCGCGCCAGCGGCTGGGCGGCGAGGCGGTCGAAAGCCTCTTCTGGGAAGCGCTGCGCGAACAACGCCTGGCCTTTTTCGACCATCCAGCACCGCTGTGGCGACTCTCGGTGCCTACCGCCACGGGCCCGCTCGCGCTGCCCGGCCGGCAACTGATCGACTGGGGCGGCGCCCAGCGCTGGTTGAAGTCGCCGGCCACGGCAGAGCAAATACGTGCACAAGTGGCCCAGATCGGCGGCCATGCCACCGCCTATGCGCCCGGCGAAGACAGCACACCCCCGCTGCCTGCCCCGTTGATGCGCTACCACCGCGCCCTCAAGCGGCAACTCGACCCCCAGGGCATTTTCAACCCTGGGCGCCTGTACCCGGACCTGTGAGGCCACGCCATGCAAACCAACCTGAGCGAGGCCACCAAGCGCCTGCCACGCGGCGACGAGGCCGAACGCATCTTGCGCAGTTGCGTGCACTGTGGCTTCTGCACCGCCACCTGCCCCACCTACCAGTTGCTCGGCGATGAACTCGATGGCCCGCGCGGGCGCATCTACCTGATCAAGCAGGTTCTAGAGGGCGAGCCGGTCACCGCCAGCACCCAGTTGCACCTGGATCGCTGCCTGAGCTGTCGCAATTGCGAAACGACCTGCCCCTCGGGCGTGAAATACCACGACCTGCTGGACATCGGTCGCCCCGTGGTCGAGCAACAGGTTCCCCGCCCGCTGGGCGAGCGTCTGTTGCGCCTGGGCCTGCGCGCCGTGGTGCCGCATCCTTCGTTGTTCAAGGCCCTGACCCGCACCGGTCAGGCCCTGCGTCCGCTATTACCAGGCGTGCTCAAGGCCAAACTGCCTGCCCGGATCGCCGCCCCCGGCCAGCGCCCCGCCCCACGGCATGCTCGACGAGTGTTGCTGCTCGAAGGGTGCGTCCAGCCCGCCCTCTCGCCCAATACCAACGCCGCGGCCGCGCGTCTGTTGGATCGCCTGGGGATCAGTGTGCAGCCGGTGGCCGCAGCCGGCTGTTGTGGCGCGGTGGACTACCACCTCAACGCCCAGGAACAAGGCCTGACCCGAGCCCGGCGCAACATCGACGCCTGGTGGCCAGCCATCGAAGCCGGCGCCGAAGCCATCGTGCAGACAGCCAGTGGTTGCGGCGCCTTCGTGCGTGACTACGGCCACCTGCTGGCCAACGACCCGCGCTACGCTGCCAAAGCCGCGCGAATCAGCGCACTGGCCCGGGACCTGGTGGAAGTGGTGCTGGCCGAGCCCCTCGACCAACTGGGCCTGTGCGCCGAGCAGCGCCTGGCCTTTCATTGCCCCTGCACTTTGCAGCACGCCCTGAAGCTCGGCGGTGCGGTGGAGCAGTTGCTGACACGCCTGGGCTTCACCCTCACCCCGGTGCCGGACGGCCATTTGTGCTGCGGCTCGGCCGGGACCTACTCCTTGACCCAACCCACACTGTCGCGCCAACTGCGCGACCAACGCCTGACGGCGCTGGAAAGCGGTAATCCCCAGCTCATCGCCACGGCGAACATCGGCTGCCAGACGCACCTGGACAGCGCCGGCCGTACACCGGTTCGGCATTGGGTCGAGATCGTCGATGCCGCCCTACCATCTACGTCACGCCGCCCCACCAGTTCCCGCTGGGCATGCCGATGAGCGAGCGGCGTCGCACCGCGCTGCTGGATATCGACACCGCGTTGGATCGCGTGCGCGACACCCTGCAAGGCCTCAGTTGACGGCTGAAACCGGGTGACCGGGGCGAGCGATGGCGGCGACATAGCCGCGTGGGGCGAAGCGCGCCGTCACCAGCAGCATCGCCACCACAGTGATGGTGAGCAAGGTCCAGGAGGCCTGGAAGTCGCCACTGACATCGCGCAGCCAGCCGGTCAGGTAGGGAATGATCCCGGTGATGATGAAGCCGATGCCCTGGACGAACGCGGCCAGGCTCCCGGCTTGAGCCGGATCCTTGCGCAGATGCTCCAGGGTCAAGGTCAGGCTCAGGCTGAAGCAGGCGCCCAGGCCCAGGCCGATCATCGCCACCCACACGCCCATGGCCAGGGTCGGCGCCAGCAGCAGGCCCAGAAAGCCTCCCAACTGGATCGACAGCGCCAGCCACAGGCCTGGCCGACGGTCCGCCAGGCTGCGCAGCAACAGCGGCAGCCCCAGGGCACCGGTAACCTGGAAGATAGTCATCAGCCCAACCAACTCGCCGCCACCCTGCGCAGTACCGCCATGCTCGATGTGATAGGCCGGCAACCACGCCACCATACTGGTATAGCCGCCATTGATCAGCCCGAAGTAGCTGGCCAGCAGCCAGGCCCGGCGATTGCCGAACCAATGCCCGCCACCGCCACCGGCGAGCTTCGGCGTGTTGTGCCGTGGTCGCAGCACCAGCCACGCTAGCACCGCCAGGACCGCCGGCAGGGCCCAGACGCCCAGGCCCACCTGCCAGCGTCCAGTCGCCGCACTGATCGACGGGCCCAGCACCGCCGCCAGGCCGCCGCCGCTCATCAATGCCGCTGAGTACAAGCCCATGGTGGTGGCCAGACGCGTGGGGAACCAACGGTTGACCAGCCCCGGCATCATGCCCTGGACCACGGCCACGCCAAGGCCGGCCAGCACTGCACTGGCGATCAGCGCCCAGGCGCTGCTCAATTGCCAACGCCACAGACAAGCCAAGGCGATCGCCGCAAGGCCCATGAGCATGCCGCCATGCTCGCTCAGCCAACGCCGCAACCAGGGTTGCAGCAACGGGATCAGGCCCATGCACAGCACTGGCAGGGCCGTCAGCAGCGCAGCCTGCTGGTAGCCCAGGCCCGTGCTCGCGCGCATCGGTTCGAGCAAAGGGCCGATGCTGGTGAGGATCGGCCGCAGGTTCAGTGCCAGCAACAGCACCAGCAACAGGTTCAGTGCACCTCTCATGCCTGGTGCGCCTGCTTCCATTGAAGGTACAGGTCGGCCTCGCCGGCAGGCTTGAGCGGCCGCAGGGGCAGGCTTTGCTGCTGGGGCGGGCGGGCCATCTGCGCGTAGACCGACGCGGTCGACAGACCGTAGGGCTCGCCCTCGTCATTGTCGTAGGCGAACCAGGCGCGCTCGATGCCACACAGGTGCATCGCGGCCAGGCACATCGGGCATGGGTGGCCGCTAGCGTAGATCTCGGCGCCGTCCAGACGCGCCTGGCCCAGGGCCTGGGCCGCTTTGCGTATCGCCTGCATTTCGGCGTGGGTGGTCGGGTCCTGGGTGCTGTGGATTTCATTGACGGCACGCGCCAGCACTTTCCCCTGGTACACCAGCACGGCGCCGAACGGCCGGCCGCCGGCCTGGATATTGGCGCGGGCCAGATCGAGGGCTTCGCGCATGAAACGTTCATCGGACATCGTAGGAAATCTCTTGGTGCAAGACCCGTTCATTATCGCGGCTCGGCGGCGCCAGCAAAAATGAAGAGATTGGATGCGGGTCAGTGGCCACCTGAATAGACCGATTGGCCTCCTGGCAAAGTGCGGGATTGGCTATCGGGCCGTTCGTGCCCAAACGCTAACGGATGACCCAGGCCAGTGCGCTGCCCCAATGCCTTGCAGATCAACGGCTGCGCCTATTGCGTCAACAGGCACGCCAATGATGCGCGCAAGGCCGGCGAGACCGAGGCCCGTCTGCAGACCCTCTGCGCCTGGCTGGAATGCCTCACCCGCCTGCCCGAGCGTGGCGCGCCGCAACCGGAGTACGAAGCCCTGCTGGAACACTTCGAGCCCGCCGAAGTCGCCAACCTGCCCCTGGCCCTCGCCACCATCGATGCCTGGAATCGCTTCGGCGTGGGCTTTGCCATGGTGCCGGCCTGACGCCCTGCCCTGAAAACAGCCACGACAAATAACGTTCGCTCCGACTGAAGCATGGATGTGTACCCCATAGCATCGATCCCCCGATCATTAGCCTTCAGGTACCTATCCATGCCCGCAACCCGTTCCACCCGCCTCGTCGGGAGCCTGCTCGGAGCGACGCTGCTTGCCAGCACCACCCTGCACGCCGCCCCCCTGACCCGCGACAACGGCGCCCCGGTTGGCGACAACCAGCACTCGCAGACCGCCGGCGCTAGCGGCCCAGTGCTGCTCCAGGATGTGCAGCTCATCCAGAAGCTGCAACGCTTCGATCGCGAGCGTATTCCAGAACGCGTCGTCCATGCCCGCGGCACAGGCGCCCATGGCGAGTTCACCGCATTCGAAGACCTCTCCGCCCTGACCCAGGCCCCGCTGTTCACCCCGGGTGAAAAGACACCGGTATTCGTGCGTTTCTCCTCGGTGGTCCACGGCCTGCATTCGCCGGAAACCCTGCGCGACCCTCGTGGGTTCGCCACCCGCTTCTACACCAGCACCGGCAACTGGGACCTGGTCGGCAACAACTTCCCGACCTTCTTCATCCGCGATGCGATCAAGTTTCCCGACATGGTCCATGCCTTCAAACCCGATCCACGTACCAACCTGGCCAATGACGCCCGGCGCTTCGACCTGTTCTCGCACATGCCCGAGGCCACCCGCACCCTCACCCTGCTGTATTCCAACGAGGGCACACCCAAGAGCTACCGGCACATGGACGGCAACAGCGTACACGCCTACAAGTTCATCAATGCCAAGGGCGACACCACCTATGTGAAGTTCCGCTGGAAGAGCCTGCAAGGCCGCGAGAACCTCGCGCCCAAAGAAGTCGAACGCATCCAGGGCCAGGACTTCAACCACATGACCCAAGACCTGGTGGCTGCCATTGGCCGCGGCGAGCACCCCAAATGGGACCTGTACATCCAGACGCTCAAGCCCCAACAGTTGGCAGGCTTCGACTTCGACCCGCTGGACCCAACCAAGATCTGGCCCAATGTGCCCGAGCGGCGTGTCGGCCAGATGGTGCTCAACCGCAACGTAGACAACTTCTTCCAGGAAACCGAGCAGGTTGCCCTGGCCCCGTCCAACCTCATCCCGGGCATCGAGCCTTCCGAAGATCGCCTGCTGCAAGGTCGGCTGTTCTCCTACGCCGACACCCAGATGTACCGAGTCGGCGCCAATGCAGCCAGCCTGCCGATCAACCAGCCACGGGCAGCCGTGAACAACGGTAACCAGGACGGTGCCCACGACAACGGCCGCACTCGCAGCATGGTCAACTACGAGCCCAGCCGCCTGCAGCCACGCACCACCCCAGCGTCGGCCCGCTACAGCCAACTGCCGCTGACAGGCAGCACCCAGCAACAAGGGATCGCGCGGGAGCAGAACTTCAAGCAGGCGGGCGAGCTGTACCGCTCCTACAGCAAGCAGGAACAGCGCGATCTGGTGAACAGTTTTGGCCAGTCCCTGGCGGGAGCCGATGACGACAGCAAGCACATCATCCTGTCGTTCCTCTACAAAGCTGACCCCGACTATGGCAAGCGCGTCGCCAAAGTCGCCAAGGGTGACCTGACCCGGGTCAAGGCCCTGGCACGCGAGCTACGCGACTGACAGCGCCTAGCGGGTGCGATCGGCCAATCGCGCCCGGTAGCTGCCCGGGCTGTAACCGGTCCATTTCTTGAAAGCGCGATGGAAGGCGCTGGGTTCCTGGAAGCCTGTCTGCTCAGCGATTTCGGCGATGCTCAGCACCCCTTCGCGCAACCGCTCGAAAGCCATGGCCCGGCGCACTTCATCCTTGATCTGTTGGTAGGAGCGCCCCTCGCGCTCCAGTTGCCGACGGAAGGTGCTGGCACTGAGGCCCTGCTGCTCGGCCATGGCGTTGAGCGTCGGCCATTGGCCGTAACGCCGGGCACGCAGATGGCGATAGACCACGGCCGCCAGGCCGTTCTGGTTGCGAAAGCGAATCACCAGCCCCTGGGGGGCGCTGCGCAGGAAAGTCTTGAGCGCAGCCAGGTCCTGCACCACCGGCAGGCGCAGGTAGGTACTGTCGAACTCCACCTCCGTGCGCCCACTGCCCAGGCGCAGGTCCGGGCCCCACAGCAAAGTGTCGTCCTCCTGGGCCGGGCGCGCCACGGCAAGCTCGGTGCGATCGATGGCGATGCGCCGCCCGGCCAGCCAGCACAATAAGCCGACCACCAGCACCAGGTAGGTTTCCTCGGCATAGACCCGCGTCAACGGGTCGGCGATGCTCGAGTGCACGCTGATCACCACCCGCCCGCCACGCACCGAAAACGTCCCGCGCAGGTCGCGCATGAACAGGGCGAAGTTACCCAGGCACTGACGCAAGGCCTTTTCCAGGGTCGGCTCCTGGATCAACCCACGACAGATGAGCGCGAAGCTGCCGATGGGCATCCCATGGCTGTCGAGGTGAAAGAACTCATCGTCCAGCACATGGATCAGCTCCAGCCAGAGCTGGGCGAACGCCTTGGCCGGCACCCTGGCCTGGGGCTGCTCGAGCAGTGCCGGGTCGATGCCCACGCCGCGCAGGTAGGCATCGCGCTCGGTGGGGCGCTCGCGCAGGGCATGGAGCATGGCGTTGAGAAAATACACCGCGACCGAATCGCTATCGCGCATGGCTGGTTTTCACTGTCTATGCTGGGTGGCAAAAAATGCCAGGTTTACTGAACAGATCCGGCATAGGCCGGGCCTGGGCGTTTGCCTAGACTCGGTCCATTCCGGGAATGCCGGCCATTCTCGCAGAGCCTGTGCCGGTCCCGCCATGCCTTCGCAATCGGAGCCCTCAATGAGCAACGCAGAAATCTACGTCGTCAGTGCAGTCCGTTCGGCCATCGGTGGTTTCGGCGGATCCCTCAAGGACCTGCCGCTGGCCGACCTGGCCAGTGCTATCACCCGCGCCGCCATCGAGCGCTCGGGCGTGGCCGCCAGCGATATCGGCCACGTGGTCATGGGCACGGTGATCCCGACCGAGCCGCGCGATGCCTACCTGAGCCGCGTTGCCTCGATGAACGCCGGCGTGCCCAAGGAAACCCCGGCCTTCAACGTCAACCGCCTGTGCGGCTCGGGCCTGCAGGCCATCGTGTCGGCGGCCCAGACCCTGCTGCTGGGTGACACCGACGTGGCCCTGGCCGCAGGTGCCGAATCCATGAGCCGAGGCCCTTACCTGCTGCCGCAAGCCCGCTGGGGCGCGCGAATGGGTGACCTTCAGGGCATCGACTACACCGTCGGCGTGCTCCAGGACCCCTTCGAGCACTTCCACATGGGCATCACCGCCGAAAACGTCGCCGCCAAAGCTGGCATCACCCGCGAGATGCAGGATGAACTGGCTCTGACCAGCCAGCGCCGCGCCGCCCGTGCCATCGCCGAAGGCCGCTTTGCCAGCCAGATCGTGCCGATCGAACTGAAAACCCGTAAAGGCAGCGTGCAGTTCGCCACCGACGAGCATGTGCGTGGCGAAGTGACCGCCGAACAACTGGCCGGGATGAAGCCTGTGTTCAAGAAAGACGGCAGTGTCACCGCCGGCAACGCCAGCGGCATCAACGACGGCGCCGCCGGCCTGGTCCTGGCCACCGGTGACGCGGTTCGCCGCCTGGGCCTCAAGCCCTTGGCGCGCCTGGTGGCATACGCCCACGCGGGCGTCGAGCCGGAGCTGATGGGCCTGGGCCCGATCCCGGCCACCCGCAAGGTCCTGGAAAAGGCCGGCCTGAGCATCAACGACCTGGACGTGATCGAATCCAACGAAGCCTTCGCCGCCCAGGCCTGCGCCGTCGCCCGCGCCCTGGACTTCGACCCGGAGAAGGTCAACCCGAACGGTTCGGGCATCTCCCTCGGCCACCCGGTCGGTGCCACCGGCGCGATCATCGCCACCAAAGCCATCCATGAACTGCAGCGCACCCAGGGCCGCTACGCCCTGGCCACCATGTGCATCGGCGGCGGCCAAGGCATCGCCGTTGTCTTCGAACGCGTCTGAGGAGCCAGAACGTGAGCATTCAACACATCGCCGTGATCGGCGCCGGCACCATGGGCAACGGCATTGCCCAGGTGTGCGCGGTGGCCGGTTACCAGGTTCTGCTGATCGACGTCTCGCAGGCGGCCCTGGAGCGTGGCGTGGCCACCCTGGGCAAGAACCTGGAGCGCCAGGTCAACAAAGGCACCCTGGAGGCCGACAAGGCCGAGGCAGCCAAGACCCGCATCCGCACCAGCACCGACTATGCCGACCTGGGCAGCGCGCAACTGGTGATCGAGGCGGCTACCGAGAACCTCGAGCTCAAGCAGCGCATCCTCAAACAGGTGGCAGCCAACGTCGGCAATGACTGCCTGATCGCCACCAACACCTCGTCGCTGTCGGTCACCGCCCTGGCCGCCAGCATCGAGCACCCGGAGCGCTTCATCGGCGTGCACTTCTTCAACCCGGTGCCGATGATGGCCCTGGTGGAGATCATCCGCGGCCTGCAGACCAGCGACAGCACCTACGCCCAGGCCCTGGTGGTCACCGAGAAACTGGGCAAGACGCCGATCACCGCCGGCAACCGCCCAGGCTTCGTGGTCAACCGCATCCTGGTGCCGATGATCAATGAGGCGATCTTCGTCCGCCAGGAAGGCCTGGCCAGTGCCGAGGACATCGACACCGGCATGCGCCTGGGCTGCAACCAGCCGATCGGCCCGCTGGCCCTGGCCGACCTGATCGGCCTGGACACCTTGCTGGCGATCATGGAGGCCTTCCATGAGGGCTTCAACGACAGCAAGTACCGCCCTGCCCCGCTGCTCAAGGAAATGGTCGCCGCCGGCTACCTGGGGCGCAAGAGCGGTCGCGGTTTCTTCACCTACTGATCGGGAGCGAGCGCCATGCCAGTCACTGCCGCCCTACGCTGTGCAAGCTTCGAAGAGCGCCGCGACAAGGCCATGGCGCTCTTCGCCGAAAAAGGCTTTGGCCAGGTCAGCATGCGCGAATTGGCAGCGCATGTGGGCCTGACCGCAGGCTCGCTGTACCACCATTTCCCCAGCAAGCAGGACCTTTTGTACGACTTGATCGAGGAGTTGTACGAAGAGCTGCAGGCGACCCTCGATCAAGGCCGGCGAGCCCTCGCCCGTGGCCAGGCGGTGCTGCCTTGCCTGATTGCCGCGCACTGGCAGTTGCACGAGGAGCGCCCCTTGCAGTTTCGCCTGGCCGAACGCGACGTCTGCTGCCTGAGCGAAGAGCAGCAGGCCCGCCTGGCCACTGCACGGGGGCGGTACGAAAAGGGCCTGCTGCACCTGATCGCGCCACAGGCCCGGCTGCAAGGCCAGGCCTTGGCGGCCACCGGGCATGTGCTGGCCACCTTGCTCAACCAGTTGCCCGGACTGCTGCGTGGCCGTGGCTTGGACAGCGACCAGGGCCTGGCCTTGATGCAAAGCCTGGTGCTCGGCGCGCTGGAGCGCACGCTGGGCTAGACCGGTTCGTCAGAGCACGGGAAGCCGCCAACCCGGCGTCACCCGTCGCATCGCGGCCTTGGTCAGCGCCAGGCGCTGGTCAAGCCGCCACTGTTCCACCTCCTCCTGAAGCGCCTGCAGCGCTTGCTCGGATCCTTCCTGACTGCTCAGTACCTGCTCCCTGTCGCGAAACCGGCGCGGTAGCTTGAGTTTGGACCCATAGGAACGCTCCAGGTACTTGGTCCAGAAACGTTGCTCGACCATCCACAACAGCAGCGTGTCCTCGGTCTGGTTGCCCAATATGGTGCTTCGGGCACTCTCCACGCCCTCGTCGATATCCCCCACAGCTCCCGAAAACCGTAGGCGGCTGCGGTTACCCGGCAGGTCCAGGTCGTCGAACAGACGAACCCGAAATGCAAGCACCACCTCGACTTCATCCACATCGCCGGGCATGTCAATGGCAAAACGCCTAGCATAATCATCCAAGGCATTTTGCCGCCAAAGCTGGGCCCCCAATTGCAGCAGACCAGGCTCAGGATCGACTGTGAAGTCGCCTTGTTCGGCCTCCCACGCCAGCATCCAGATTTCCAGGTCGCTGAAACGCAACAGGGCGTTGTCGCCACACGTACGGATTTCGGCCGCCGCCAACAACTGCGTGCACAGCGACTCGTCATCCGCCATGACCTCCAGCATGTCGAAGACGCGATAGGCCAGATCACGTGCGGTGCTGTCGTGGGCAAAATCCTCGGACTGCACCAGCCGTCCCAACAAGTCGACGTAATCCGACGCGTTGGGCTGGCTCACCATTAAATGCCAAAGCCGCGCCATTTCCTCCCGGTCGTCGGCATCGACGCGGTCCAGCCAGAGCAAACGCGGCGGAACCTTGCCGTCGTCTGGCCGATACCAGGCCCTTGTTTCCTCCAGCGACATGCCCAAGTGCTTGCTTTCGAACCGCACTCTGCCCTGACGCCACAGCGAGGAATCGGTAAAGCCCTCCGGCAGCGCCTTGAGGTTGTTGCCCAGCATGTCCAGCTCATACAGCGCCTGATGCAACTCCACGCCAAAGGGCATGTAGTGCAGATGGGCATTGCGAAGCACCAACGTCGCCAGCCTGCGCATGCCTGTGACCGAAAACCGCTGATGCAGCGGATTGCGCGAAAGATTCAAATACACCAATGACTTGCATTCGTTGATCAGTTGCACCTGCTCGGTATCGAGGCTGATCTTGTTGTCCGATAGGTCGAGCACGCGCAGACGCTTGCGCAGGTCCTTCATCAGCGGGAACCGTTGCAGTTTGCAATGGGTAACCTCCAGCGCGATCAGCTTTGGAAAAGCACGCAAGAACCCGTCGGACACATCCCTCAGCTTCATCGCGTGGAAGTCAATGGCTGAAATATGGGCAAAACTGATCGGCTCGGGCAGGTCCGGCAATGTAGTCACATCCAGGCCTCTGAGGGAAAACCGGAAGCCAGTCTTTTCCTCGGACGGCTTGGGTTGCTCAGGTATCAGCAGGCGCCAACAGCGAATGAGTTCCTTACGCATGTGATACCGCGAGCCCCGCTCAAAACGCAGGTACCCCTCTCGCTGCCAGTCCGTCAGGGTGCTGCGCAGCAGTTCGTACTGCGCCTCCAGATCACCGAGCGTGCCCTGCAAGTCCCGATCGCCCTCCCACATGGCCCGCAACCAGCTGTCGACCTCCTCATCGCTGAAGCTGGGATACAGATACCGAAGCTTGGCCACCAATGACCGGGGGCTGCCAAAGCCAAACACCCGCCGTCCTCCGCTCAAGGGGTAGCCGATCCTGCCATCGTCCAGGCGCAACGGAATCAAGAACGAAGGAGTGGGCTGTTCCCGCCCCAAGAGCCCGGCCAGCTCCATGCGACGGGAAGCGACGTGCGTGGCCAGCGTCTGACGAAGCTGTTGGGCGAACGGCTCGCCAATGTTCATTGCCCTTCGCTGCGCCTCGGTGAACACATCAGCCAACACCTCGAACAACTCGCCGGGCTGGTCAAGCGCCTGGCCGCGCTCATCACGCAGCACGAAGACACCTTCCTGGTGACTGAGGTGGATCGTCTCACGAGCCTCGTTCGCAGGATGCGGCACCAGCAGGCCGTCCCCGTCGAACAGCACCCAATGCCGCCCCTGAGGCGCGCCCGGCAATGTGTCGATGAGCTTGATGACGCAACGGGCCAGGTCGAGCGTCTGCGGAGCGTCGATGAACAGGCCCTCGAATACCCGCGCCACCCGGATGCGCAGCGCCCGTTGCCGCGCGGCCTGAGCCAGGGTCAAGGGCACGCGTCCGGTTTCCTCCAGCAATTGACGGTCGCCATCGCTCGCCGTGCTCAACAACTGCTCGGCAGCCAGGCGATGCAAACTGGTGAAGTCCCGGCGCAAGGCTTGCACCGAGGCATCATCACTCACGTTGCTTTTGTCGTAGAGCCGCTGCAGCAAGAGCCGCCGCTGGTCCCAGACGCGCTCGGCCAGGGCCTCGCCTTGAAGCCCTGATGCGCCTGGCAGGTCTTGCGCTTGTTCGAGCAGCGCCTGGTCCGTCACGCTCAAGCCGGCCTGCAAGCGATTGCTGAGCTCAACGATCCGGTTGGCCAGCACGAATCGGTTCACCGTATCGGTCAGTTCCGCCTCGGGAACGTTGGCAAAGACATGCACGGCCCGCAGGTGGTCCTCCTCCAAGCCGTGGGCCAGCAGCACCTGGCCGATCTGCTGATCGCTCAGGCTCCCGAACGTGGCGCCTAGCCTTCGAAACAAACGTTCACGGCCCCGCCATTCTGCAGGACGCTCGCTCCACAGCCGCCAGGCGCCGGCGCCATTGTGTTCGAGCAATGGCGCGTGATTGTCATAAGGCTGTAGGTACCAATCATCGCTTTGAGCTGTTGAGTAGACCGGGTAGTAATGACCTTCCATCTCGATCCACGCTTGCTCGCCCAGACGGTGGATCCCACTTTCATCGACAGTGGCCTGAGCAGGGGGCGGCTCGCTGACGTAAGGCGCCAGATCCTGGTTCCAGAGTCGTTCGCTGCCATCTTCCAGTACCGCCGGTACCAGGCCGTCGACCATCACGCTGCGCGTCCACAGTGACCGCGCCGCCACGACCCCGGCACTGGTGGTGGCGAGCAAGGCCAGATCCTTGCCCACGTTCACCAAGTGGTCCAAGGCCGCATTGGTGTCCCCCTCCCGCCAGTCCTTGACCGACTGGAACACCTCGCTGAGCAGCTCCCAGGCCATCACCGCCAGCAAGGCCGCGCCCACCACCGGGATGAACAGCCCTGCCAATGCCAAAAGCGCCATCCCTTGCGCGTGCCGTCGCTCGTTCTTGGCCAAAACGGTGTCCTGGTCGATCCGGGCAACAGGCGTTGCGAACATGGCCGCATCGTCCTTGATTTGCTGGATGCGCATCGTCGCCAGGTGTTCGAACAAGGGGGTCGGGTAGACCTTCATGTGCTGGTCCAGCTCCCGCGTGGCCCAATCGGTCACATCGCCGACCCGCTGTTGGACACTGGCAAAAAAGGCCGGGCGGTCGCGCTGAAGGACGAAACGCTCGAAGAACTGCCGGTAGCCCTCCTCACGCAGGCGCTTGCCCAGGATCTTCCTGGTAAAGCTCTCCAGGTTATTGGCGGTACACCAGGCGCCTTGTCGATCTCCTGGGATATACACCAGCACCCGCTTGCTGCTGTTGAGCAGCACACCTTCCTCGATCACGTCGAACACCACGATCTGCTGCAGGTGGCAATCGAACGCCTTGAGTTGCTTGGCGACCACCGGTGCTCCTTCGAGCCGTCCGAGGGTGCCGTGGGTGTACAAATGAATCATCAGCTCAAGCTCCACATCCCGGAGCACGCCCTCGGCGTGGGCCTTGAAGGCGTCCACCAGCAAGTTGCAGCGATATTGCGTCTGCAGCAAGGCCTTGCAGTCCTGGGCGTCTTGCCTCTGCCCGTTGCCCTCGAGCACCGCTTCCAGATGGCGCTGATACTGCCCTCCCAGGTCCAGTTCCCGGCAAAAACCTGCAAACGCCAACACCGAGGGGTTCGTGACAGTGACGCCCGGTCCATCGACCAGCGTGTTACGCACATGCTGCCCACCCTCGGCGGCCTGTTCCTTGCTGAAGTTGGACATTGCCGCGCTGAGCAACGACACGTCGAAGTAATCGGACTCCGGTGTCGGATAATGGCTGGTGTAGTAGCTGCGTTCAGGACTCGTGTAGACATACCACTGGCGCAGGAAATGCTTTTCGGCATCCAACGGGGTGTCGAAACGCTTTTTCAGGGCAGTGTTCAGACGTGTGGAGCAGAAACTGTCGAGGCCTTCGATCCTGCTCCAGCACTTGGCCAATTGCTGACGGCTTTGCAGGCCGGTGACCAGCGCCTCCCTCAACAGCGGGAAATCAGGCACACGGACTTTGCCCATCCAGTCAGGCAGGCGCTTGGCGATCAGGCGGTCCTGGAACTGCTGCGCCATGGCCACTGTGTCCATGGCCGTCGATTGTGCGCTGTTGTTGACATTGGCGTTACCCATACCGCGAAACCCTCACCGAATAATGAAGCGGTGAGGCTAAAGAGGACGGTCCAGGCGCACGCGTTAAATAGTTACGTTCGCCCACGCAGGCTACAGGCTTACCCCCAAAGCCTGTCGCAACTGATCGGCGCGCCCATCGTCGGCTGCACCCACCAAGGCGAAGTTGTAGGCGCCGTGAGACCAGTAGCGCGCTTCGAGCTGGCCCTCCGTACGTTGTCCGCTGGGCATGCGGGCAAAACGTTCGCTGGGCGAACGCAGGAACAGGCTGACCCGTTCCCCCTTGTTGTCCTGGAACACCAGCAACGCCGCCGGGCCCTGCTCATTGCTCAGCAGCCGCGCGCCGACCGGCCGAAACCCATACGCGGCAAGATCGGGCAACTGCCCCACGCGGTCAAAGTGACGCTCAAGCCAAGCCTGCAGGTGCTGCGGGTCGCCGGCCTGGACGTCCAGCGTCGTGCCGCCTGCGAACAGGCGATGGGCCTGTACCGCGTCGGCCATCGGCAGGGTGTCGGCCACCAGCGTCGCCTCGCGGGCTTGCCAGCCGCCGAACCCGCCCACGCCCAGCGCTAAAAGCAGCAGCGCCGCCGATGCCCATTGGCGCTGGCGACGCTGACGCAGGCGTCGGCGCAGTTGGCCAAGGTCCAGCTCCGCAGCGGGGGTGTTCTGGCCGAAGCCCGCCAGGGCCGCGCGCAGGCGCCGGGCATCGCTGCGCCAGGCCTCCACCCGCGCCGCCTCCTGCGGATTGGCCGCCAGCCAGGCTTGTACCTGAGCCCGGCGCACCGGGTCGAGCCGGTCATCGACGTAGGCATGCAGCTCATGCTCTGTGGGAATCAACCGCGTCATTTGAGTCTCCGCAAAGCCGGGGGCGTCGGGTTGCCCTCGGTCAGGTCACGCAGGGCGGCACGGGCGCGCGACAGGCGCGACATCACCGTACCGATGGGGATGCCCAACGCTTGGGCGGCCTCTTTGTAGCTCAGCCCTTCGACGCTCACCAGCAAGAGCAGCGCCCGCTGCTCGGTGCTGAGCCGGGCGAAGGCCGCAAGGTCGGCATGGGCCTGGACGATGCGCTCGGTTTCGCCGCCCACCGGCTCCTCCTGGCCGCGTCCGAACCAGGCCAGCCAACGGGCATGCAGGCGCTCGCGGCGCTTGCCGTCGAGAAACAAGCGATAAAGGATGGTGAACAGCCAGGCGCGAAGGTTGTCACCCTCACGCTGTTGCCCGCGGCGGCTCAAGGCACGCTCGACGGTGGCCTGGACCAGGTCGTCGGCGCTGCCTGAGTCGCGGCACAGCCACAACGCGAAGCGACGCAGCCGTTGCAGCAGCTCGCGCCATTGGTGTTCATCCAGGTCATGCATGGTCAGGTACCGGGCCCTTTGATGGTCAGTCTAAAGAGCCAGACGGGCCGGCACGAGATTTATTCCCATGCTGGGAATAAATCCCTGACCGACCCGTCGTACCGGCTCACTCACTGTGTGGAACCTGACCATGACGACTCCTCTGCACGGCCCGGCCAAGGCCTTGCGCCTGGCGGCCATCGGCGCGGGCCTGCTGGCCCTGGGCGCCGGGTTCGCCTATGCCGCCGGCTGGATCGGCGCCCCGAGCCTGACGCCCCAGCGCATCATCGATACCTTCGAGGCCCAGGCCGGCCATCACCCCGGCTATCGCAAGAACCACGCCAAAGGCTTGTGTGTCAGTGGCTACTTCCAGAGCAGCGGGTTGGCCGAGCCGCTGTCCAGCGCGCGGGTGTTCAGCCAGCCTCGCGTGCCGGTGATCGGCCGCTTCGCTATCGGTGGCGCCAACCCCTTCGCGCCGGACACCAGCATCCCGGTACGCAGCCTGGCCCTGCAGTTCAGCACCGATGACGGGCAGATCTGGCGGACCGGCATGAACAACCCTCCCGTGCTGGCCATCGGCACGCCGCAGGCCTTCTATGACCAAGTGCTGGCCATGACCCCAGCCCCTGCCACCGGTAAGCCGGACCCTGCGAAGATGCAGGCCTTCTTCGCAGCCCACCCCGAAAGCGCGGCCTTCCGTCAGTGGGCCTCGAGCTACACGCCAAGCGACAGCTTCGCCAGCACTCAGTACCACAGCATCAACGCCTTCCTGCTCAAGGACCATGGCGGCATGACCCATCCGGTGCGCTGGCAGCTGGAACCGCAGACACCGTTCGCGGCGCTGCCGGCGCAGATCGAGGACAAGCAATTCCTGCAGCACGACTTGCAACGGCGCCTAGCACAAGGCCCGCTGCGCTGGACGTTGCGCCTGGTCCTCGCCGAGCCCGGCGACCCGGTGAACGACGCCTCTCGCCCCTGGCCCGGCGAGCGGCGCCGCATCGACGCCGGCACCCTGGTCATCGAGCAGGTGGACGCCCCCGAACAAGGCGCCTGCCGCGACATCAACTTCGACCCGCTGATCCTGCCCCACGGCATCCTGCCCTCCGCCGACCCGATCCTGGCCGCCCGTTCGGCCGCCTACTCGGAGTCCTTCAACCGCCGCAGCCGCGAGTCCCTCGCCACCGGAGCACACCCATGACCGCCACTGTCTTCCATCCCCTCGCCCGGCTGGTGCATTGGCTGATGGCCGTGCTGATCCTGGCCATGTTGTTCATCGGCGTGAGCATGGTGGGCGACCTGTCGCCGCGCCATCCACTGCTGGTCGACCTGCACAAGGCCACGGGCCTGGCCTTGCTGGTACTGGTGGTGCTGCGCATCGCCCTGCGCCTGACCCTGCCCCACCCACCGCTGCCCAGGGACACTCCACCCGTTCAGCGCCTGGCCGCTGGCGCCTCGCACCTGCTGCTGTATGCCCTGATGCTGGCCATGCCGTTGCTGGGCTGGGCCATGCTGTCGGCCGGCGACTACCCGCGCCCACTGCAACTGCCGGCCATCGCCCCCCATGACCTGCGACTCTACGCGGTGTTGCGCCAGGCCCACGGCTGGGCCGGGTATCTGCTGTTCGCCACCGTCTTGGTGCACCTGGGCGCGGCGTTGATGCACGCCTGGGTGCGCCGGGATGGCGTATTGCGTAGCATGTGGCCTGGCCCTGTGCGCCGCGGCGAATGAGCGTTGCGGGGCAGCCCGGGCCTTGATCCTCAACTGATAGGACTGCCCATGACCGCTGCAAAGGACCCTGCTGCCCTGACCCCTCCCGCGACCCTGGATCTGCGCCCGCTGCTGCTGATCAGCGGGGCGTGCACCCTGTCGATGATGGCGTTCGTGTCGTTGATCGGCCCGATCGCCCGCCAGCTGGGCATGGCCACCTGGCAGGCCGGTGCCGCGGTGACCGTGGCGGGCGTGGTCTGGGTGATGCTGGCCAGGCCTTGGGGGCGTGCCGCCGACCGCTTTGGCCGCAGACGCATCCTGCTGCTGGGCAGCGCGGGGTTCACCCTGTCCTATTGGTCGCTGTGCCTGTTCATCGACGGCGCGTTGCGCTGGATGCCCGGGGCGACCCTGGCCTTCATCGGCCTGATGCTCACCCGGGGCCTGATCGGTGCGTTCTATGCGGCGCTGCCGGTGGGGGCCAATGCCCTGATCGCCGACCATGTCGAACCTCAACGCCGGGCCAGGGCAATGGCCTCACTGGGCGCCGCCAACGCCGTCGGCCTGGTGCTGGGCCCGGCCTTGGCTGCCTTGCTGGCCCGTGAGAGCCTGAGCATGCCGTTCTATGTCATGTCGCTGTTGCCGGCCAGTGCCTTCTTCGTGCTGCTGTTCAAACTCAAGCCACAGCCCCTGGCCCACGGCCATGCCCCAAGCCCCGTGCGGCTGCGCGATCGGCGCTTACGCCGGCCGTTGCTGGTGGCCTTCAGCGCCATGTTCAGCGTGACGGTCTCGCAGATCACCGTGGGCTTCTTTGCCCTGGACCGCCTGCACCTGGCCTCGGTCGAAGCCGCCCAGGCCGCCGGCATCGCCCTCACCTGCGTGGGTGTCGCGCTGATCCTGGCGCAGGTACTGCTGCGCCGGCTGGAATGGCCACCCCTGAAGATGATCCGCGTGGGCGCCACCGTCTCGGCCCTGGGTTTTGCCAGCGCCGCCCTGGCGAGCAGCGCCCCCTGGCTGTGGGGGGCGTTCTTCGTGGCGGCCGCTGGCATGGGGTTTGTATTCCCGGCATTTTCGGCGCTGGCGGCCAACGCCATGCACGCCTCGGAGCAAGGCGCCACCGCAGGCTCGATCGGCGCGGCCCAGGGCATGGGCGCGGTGGTCGGGCCACTGGCCGGCACCCTGGTCTATGCGATTGATCCGTCCCTGCCCTTCGCCGCGGTGGCCGTGCTGTTGCTGCTGGTCGGGCTATGGCCGACACCCGCCGATCAACACCCCTGACAAGCACAGCGCGTTGCCGTCCAGAGTGTGCTTTAATGCGTCGCCCATTATTTTTGACACCTCTCTATCTAACAAGGCGGCTATGGACACGGGGACACGACTCAAACTGGTGCGTGAACGCAACAACCTCTCCCAACGGGAGCTGGCCCGCCGTAGCGGCCTGACCAACTCGACGATCTCGCAGATCGAACAGAACCGTGTCAGCCCGTCGGTCAGTTCCCTGAAAAAGCTGCTTGAAGGCATTCCCATGTCCCTGGCGGAATTCTTCAGCTTCGACGAGCCCGTACGCGAAGAACGCTATGTGTTCCGCGGTGGCGAACAACCCGACCTGGGCCGCAACGGCCTGCGCATGCTGTTGGTCGGCGCCAGTGTCCCGGGCCGGCAAATGCGCATGCTGCGCGAACTGTACGCACCGGGGGCCGACTCGGGCGAACCGATCGTGCATTCCGAAGGCGAAGAGTGCGGCCTGGTCACCCGGGGCACCATCGAGCTGTGGGTCGATGGCCAGGTGAGCGTGCTCAATGCCGGCGATGGCTACTACATTCCCACCACCCTGCCACACAGTTTCAAGAACATCGGCCCCGACGAGGCCGAGATCATCAGCGCCAACACCCCGGCCAACTTCTGATCCGCCGTGCCACCGCCCAACAGCCGAGAAGCCTGCCAGCGCCTGCGTGATGCCGCTCTCGGTGTCCATGCGCTGCAGGTGCTGACCCGCACACCCGATGGCCAGGTCGATGTACGTGTCGACGGCTGGCAACTGCGCTTGCTGCTGGACGCCGATGGCCTGGCCCAGTGCAGCCATTGCCGCACGCCCGACGGCCAGGAAGCCGGGCTGCAGGACTGGCACCGCTATGGCACCAACCCCACCGATCTGCTGAGTATCTGGGAGCGCGGACGTATCGAGCAGCTCCTGGCCACGGGGAGCCCTGAATGAAGCGCGTCAGCCTGGCGCTCGGCCTGGCCTTCGCCTTGCCGGCGTTCGCCGACAACGCCTGCCCACCGGGGCAGTACCAGGTGTGCCTGATGGGGTGTTTCTGCGCACCGATCGACCCCGGCCAGGCCGGGCAGGTACTCAAGGACGTCGAACTCATGGCCTCCGGCAGCCTGGCCTTCGCCCTGCGCCAGGCCCGCGACGAAGCCACCAGCCAAGGCAGCGAGCCGATTCCCCTGCACATCCGTGCCCAGCTAGAGCCCTGGTATGACTTTGCCGTGCTCGATGCCGCGCGTTATCGGGTGGGAGACGAACAACAAGTCAGCGCGGCCAATGCCTTGTTGCAAAACCCGGACGTGAACGCGGTGACGCTGATCGACACGATCATCTTCCGCCACGCCCAGGATGCCGAGGACAACGTCGCGCTTTGGGCCCATGAGCTCAAGCATGTGCAGCAGTACCAGGCGCTGGGTGTGGAGGAATTTGCCCGGCGTTATACACGCAACTATGAAGAGCTCGAGGGGCCGGCCTACAAGATCGAGGCCGAGGTTGCGAAGGCGCTGCGGGAAAAGCGCTCGGGACAGGCGCGCTGACCCTCCCACCCTAGATCTGTACGAAATGTGTTCGCGCGAAGGCCAGACAAGGCGAAACGGGGCGAGCAAGCGCAGTGTACTGGAGTACACGCCAGGCAATGGTTATTGGTGAGTCATGGGCCTGCTCGCCTTGTACTGTTCTTCGGCTTGTAATTCTCCCATTCAGGCTTCCCAAATATTTCGTCTTGGGAGATTTTCTTTCCCTCCCGGTAAAAAATCAGATTGGCTTGAACTTCCGGTAGCGCTCGGTGGCGATATAGCCAGCGCAGTTCACTCGACGTGATACTGGTACCGGGGCCTTTCGTTTTTGATGCCACGCCGGCAAGCGTATCTTCAATAATGTCCACCACGAAGTGGACAGTTTTTTTCTGATCGAGCAACTGAAACGCGAGCCCCGCCTTACTGGTTTTTTTCCATAGTTCTGGTCCCAGTTTCATGACTAAACTTGGGTTCTCCTTCAGCTGTCTCGCGCCCTCCAGCTCTTTGACATTATAGGCTGCATGACTTTTGAGAAATTCTCTAAACGAAATACCTCGCTTAAAATCATGCAGGTGGTTTTTTATATCCTTATCTTGTGCATATTGGGTAGGATTTCCAGGATCCCAGACAGCGTCGGTAATATCATTTTGGATAACGATATGGCTTCTTTCTTTTTTCTTTTTAAAAAGACGTAACATCCCCGTCGGAGAGGCCTTTGCCTCTTTTCTTTTCACACCCACTCCCTCAAGGGCTGCAACCGCTTTTTTACGCGGTGCGTCCAATCCATAGACGATATCCCCCGACTCGAATAGTTTTGCCAGCGGCGTGCCATCCGGGGCCAACGGTCCCACCGCCTGCTCTCGACCGTCACCATCGCGCCAAGTCACTGGATTGTTCTTGACCATCCGATAGAGGTTCAGTCCATCCACCGTGCCAGCCGGGTCGGTACTGAGCCATCGCCCGGCCCAGGATTGGTAATAGCGATAGCCGTAGTAATAGAGCCCTGTCGCATCCCGCTCCTTGCCTGAGTAGCGGACCGTCTTGTAGCTCGCCTCCACCGCGTTGCGATGGGTCCAGACCGCCGTCCCGCCGAAGGGGTAGAACTCCTCTTGGCTGATCAGGTTGCCCACGCCATCGACCTCCAGAGCGCTGCTGCCCAATAGGTTGTCGTAGCTGTAGCGCAGTTGGTCGTTGGTAAGGTCGGTGGGCTTGCCGAAGGCCCAGTGCAGCACCCGCACCTGCGCGCGGCCCGCCTCGCCCACGGTGATGACCTGCAGGTCTTCGGTGACCTTGTCGCCGGTTGCCGTGCGCCGCTGCTCAAGCCCGGGCAGATAGAGCACCCGTTGTGTCTGCACGCTGCCGGAGGCCTGCTGGACGCCGCTCTTGAGCACACGCTGGCTGTCACGATCATAGCGGTAGCTTTCATGGTCGCTCAGGCCACCTTCGCGCTTCACCGGAAAGACCTGGTGCAACTCGCCGCGCGGTGTCCAGGCCAGGGACTGGCCTGGCAGCAACAGCCGCTGCTGACCACTGGCGTTAAACAGCGTCTCCACTTCGGTCGGATCCTTGGCCAAGGTGCTCAGCACCGCCCGGTTGCTACGCTCGCTCACGGTGATGTCGGTGGTGTAGCTGTTGCCGCTGGCTGGCGCACTGTGGCGGATTCGGGTGAGGTTGCCCGCGCTGTCGTAGCCATAGGTGCGGGTGTACTGGGTATAGGTGCCAGGGTCGGCCATCTCGCGTCCCGTCGCGCTGACCAGTTGATACAGACTGTCGTAGGCGTAGGTGTTTTCCGGCACCACCTTCTGGTTGCGCCAGAAGCGCGTGGCTTCGGCGTCGTTACGCACGCTCACCACGTTGCCCACCGGGTCGTAGGCGTAGCGCAGATCCTGCAGCACTTTCGCCCCGCTGCCCTGACGCTCGGTCTTGATGGCGGCCAGGCGCTGGGTCTTGGGCTCGTAGGTGTAGGTCGTCACCAGCCCGTTGCCGTGTTCCTCGCGCAGCTTCTGCCCGGCGGCGGAATAACTCAGCGCCTTGACGATCACCTGTTCGGTGCCGCCTTTGAGCGTGAGCCAACTGCCAGCCAATTGGCCAGCCACGTCGTAGCGCAGGCGCTGTTTATGGCCTGCGGCATCCTGGGTGCTCAGCACGGCCCCGGTGGCATCGGCGGTGGTCAGGGTGGTGTGGGCGTCGGGTTCGAGCCCGGCATCGTCCTCGCCCTGCCAATCGACGAGGGTGTCAGGGTTGTCAGCATTCTTGAGCAGTTGTCGGGTGACCGACTGAGACACGCCGGTCAGGGCAATGCTATTGGTGCGCTCCAGGCCGGCTGTGTCGTAGTGACGAATGCACTGGCCAGCCAGGTTTTGCGCTTGGGCCTGCGGCGTGGGGGCCGCCCAGACCAAGCGTTCGACGATGCGCGCCGGCGCACCGGCCAGCTGCTGCGTCACGCTGAGCGGACGGCCCGGCAGCGAGGCGTCCTCGTACTGCCAGGTGCAGGTCACGGGCGGGTCGTCCTTGTCGGGGCTGAGGTTGTGCAGCGTCAGGCACGGCCTACCGGCGACATCGCTCAGGGCCAGTGATGTGCCGGCATCGGCGCTTTGCGTGCGCAAGACCTCACCGGAAAGGCTCGTCAGGTAGGTGAAGTTGGCCAACCCGGCCTCGCGCAGGCGCGGATCGGTGCTCTGGGCCAGAAAGCCACGGGCATCGTGGCGATGGTAGGTGATGCGCGTGTCCGTCACTTGCGGGGTGTCGGGATGGCGGTGGAAGGCGATCTCTCTCACGGCCAGGTTGCGGTTATCCCGTACCGTGACCATTGGGGTCTGGCTGAACAATGACGTGCTCATGGCTGCTCCTTTGTGGAAAGCGCTCGACCATCAGCCATGGGGCTGCGCAACGGTACTCGTATATTCCCCAGGTTCTGGAGCCACCGGCCCCTGCCCACTCATAAACCATCAGATTTTACACGCCAATCATCAGTCTTTTCTTACAGCTTGGGTGCATAACTCTTTGTATTTTTCTCCCCTTGAAAATATACAAGGGACTTAAATGCATGCACTCGCCCCTTCATCCACCCAAGCGCCTTCAGACAGCTTAAGTAAAACTTAACTGCTTTGCTGGAAAGGCCGATTAGTTCAATCCTATCGCCAATTTAAAGTTACAGATCATTTCGGCGGCGTAAGTATCTATTTATACACGCATGGAGTGAGCCATAGGTTCTTCGGCCTTTTTTCTAGCGAAGTTACGTATCACTTACCCACGTGACTTTCATGAAAAACCAACACGTTCACGCCAGTGCCTCTTCCGGCATCCGCTGGATGGCCTGGCTCAACATCGGCGTCCAGGCCGTTCTTCCCCTGACCCTGGCATTGGCCACCCCTTCGGCCAGTGCCGCGCCCACTCAACCGGCCAAGCAATCACCCGCGCCTTCCCGCCTCCACACCTTCGCCATGGGCGATAGCCTGGCCTCGATTGCTAGTCACTACGCCACCACCATCGCCACCCTGCGCACCCTCAACCCCGGCCGCGACCTCGATGTTCTCAAGCCGGGTGATCGCTTGTCCGTGCCCTCGGCCCCCGCGCATGCGCTGCCGGACCTCAACTCGCCAGGCCAGGACGCCACCGCCCAGGCCGAAGACGAGCAGGCCCGCAAGCTCGCCGCCATGGCCAGCAGCACCGGCAGCTTCCTCAGCAACGACCCCAACAGCGACGCCGCCGCCTCCATGGCCCGCGGCCTGGCCACCGGCGAGGCCAGCAGCCAGGCCCAGCAGTGGCTCAGCCGCTTCGGCACCGCCCGCGTGCAGATCGATGTGGACGACAAGCTCTCGCTGAAGAACTCCCAGGTCGAACTGCTCGCCCCGCTGCACGACACCCCCGAGCAGTTGCTGTTCGCCCAGGGCAGCATCCACCGCAAGGACGAGCGCCAGCAGACCACCCTGGGCCTGGGCGTGCGTCGCTTCAACGATGGCTACATGCTCGGCGCCAACAGCTTTCTGGACTACGACCTGTCTCGCCAGCACGCCCGCCTGGGCCTGGGTGTCGAATACTGGCGCGACTTTCTCAAGGTCAACGCCAACAGCTACACCCGCCTGACCGGCTGGAAGGATTCCCCCGACGTCGAGGACTACCAGGAACGCCCGGCCAACGGCTGGGACCTGCGCACCGAGGCCTGGTTGCCGGCGATGCCGCAGCTCGGCGGTAAGCTCACCTACGAGCAGTACTACGGCGACGAAGTCGGCCTGTTCGGCAAGGACAACCGCAAGAAAGACCCCAGCGCCGTCACCGTCGGCCTCACCTACACGCCCATTCCGCTGCTGACCCTCAGCGCCGACCAGCGCAAGGGCAACGGCGGCAACGAGACGACCGTGGGCGCCGAGTTCAACTACCAGATCGGCGAGCCGTGGGCCAAGCAGGTCGACCCCGCTGGCGTCGGCGCCCTGCGCACCCTGGCCGGCAGCCGTTACGACCTAGTCGAGCGCAACAACCACATCGTCCTCGAATACCGCAAGAAGCAGGTCATCCAGATGGCCGCCGCCGCCCACGTCAGCGGCCAGGGCGGCGAGACCAAGTCCCTGAGCGTGTGGGTCAACAGCAAGTACCCGCTGTCGCACATCGACTGGACCGCCCCGGCGCTGCTGCAGGCCGGCGGCAAGCTCGTCCATGACGGCGGCCCCCACTACAGCGTGGTGTTGCCCGATTACCAGACCGGCGCCCAGCCCACCAACGTCTACACCCTCCACGGCGTGGCCGTCGACAGCAAAGGCAACCGCTCCGCACGCAGCGAAACCCGGGTCACCGTCAACGCCCCGGCGGTGAGTGCACGCCATTCCACCTTCACCCCCGCCAATACCGTGCTGCCGACCGATGGCACCAGCTACGAAACCCTGACCCTGGCCATCCGCGACGAGCAGCAGCAACCGGTGGACATCGCCCTGGCGGACATCCAGATCACCGTCACCGAGGCGCAGGCCCGCGCAGGCGGCATCGTGGTCGCCAAGCCCGAGCGCGTCTCGGCGGGCCACTATGAAGTGCGCGTGACCGCAGGCACCACGCCGCAATCGATCACCTTGACCCCGTCCGTGCAAGGGATTGCGCTGTCGCCAGCGCGGGTCAGCACCGTCAGCAGCCTGCCGGACGATGGCAAATCCACGTTCGCCGCAAACCCTGCCAGGCTGCCCGCCAACGACACGACCACCACCGTGCTGACCTTCGAGGCCAATGATGCCAACGGTGCACCGGTGGAAGGCATTGCCAAGGATTTGAAGTTCATGGTGATGGGCGACAAGGGCAGCGTGTCGCCCCCGGACGTGACAGTGAGCGCCATCGTGGAAAGCGCCAATGGCCGCTACAGCGCGACGCTCAAGGGCAAATTGGCCGGCCGTTACACCCTCTCCCCGTACTTCGGCAGCCAGCCTGTAGGGCGCCTGAGTGCTGAAATCCTGCTTAAAGCGTTGCCGCCAGCCTCTTCCACATCCACCCTCGAGGCCAGGCCAGACGTCATCCCGGGCAACAACTACACTGCCTCCGTGCTTGAATTCGCCGCCAAGGACATCAACGGCAACCCCGTCACCGGCCTGAGCAACACATTGGCGTTGAACGTCACCGACAGCAGCGGCAAACCACCGGCACCGGGCCATATCATGCTCGACCCGCTCAAGGAGAACGGCACCACCGGCGTCTATACCGCGACACTGCGCAGCTCACAGGCAGGCACCTACACCTTCGTCCCGACCATCGCCCGCCAGGCACTGACGGGCGTGACGACCACGGTGCGAGTGGTCGCCTTGCCGCCAGCCTTCGGCAACTCGAAATTCGAAGCCCTGCCGGCGACCATCCCGGCGACTGGCAAGCAATTCACGCAGTTGACCTTCACGGCCAAGGACGAGAACGGTAAACCTGTCACTGGTTTGGGCAATACCCTGAAGTTCCTCGTCACCGCCAGCGCTGGAGGGTCACCGACACCACCTGACTTCACGATCGGCACCATCAAGGAGGACGGCACGACCGGGGTCTATACCGCCTCAGCGAGCGGTCTCAAGGCAGACACTTATACCCTTAGGCCACAAATCGACAGCGAGGTCATGGACGCATTGACCATTAAGGTGCAACTGACTGCGCCGCCGCCGGACGCAACCAAATCGAATTTCGGCGCCTCACACGCCAGCATCGAGGCGGACAACCTTGACGCCTCTACACTGACCTTCACGGCCAAAGACATCAATGACAAGCCTGTCAGCGGCCTTGGGAATAGGCTGAGTTTGGTTGTGACCAATTTCGAGGGCGCAACACCGACGCCTCCTGACTTAACTGTCGACGCCTTCCAAGAGGACGGCACGACCGGCGTCTATATCGCAAAAGTGCGGGGGCTGGTGCCAGGGGCCTACATGTTCGTACCAGAAGTTGATCACGATCAGATGGATACCTTGAAGCTCGATGTGACGCTGAGCGCTCTACCTCCGGAACCGGCCAAATCCAGACTGTCGCTGTTGAGCCCCCGCATTCTGGCCGATGACGTTCATGCGACGGAAGCATACTTCCGTGTTGAAAATCGCCTCGGCAACCCTGTAAGTGGCATCGCCGACAGAGTGAGCTTCATCATAACTGACCGTAATGGCGATAAAACCTCTGACGTTCGATTGACCCCTATTAAAGAGCAAGGTGGAGTAAGGGGTCTTTATTCGAGCTACCTATCAGGAGACATAGCAGGAACGTACTACGTAACACCGCAGATCGACGGTAAAAGCATAGAGACCTTGAGAGTACCCATTGAGCTATTGACTACCGAAATCATAGGTATCCTTGCAAGTGGACACACGTTTCCGATCACAGATAACTTCCCGACCACGGCGCATACAGATGCAAGTTTCTCTCCCGTGCTGGCAAACAACGCCAGGACTTCTGATTATTCTTGGACTTCAAGTGTTTCATGGCTCGTCCGTGAAAAAGGATACTTAAAGTTTCTTACGCCTCCTTCTGGGGCCTCAGGAACCATCACGATCACAGGAACGCGAAAAGGTAGCTCCGTCACCCATAGCTATACATTCACCATTCGTGACTGGTATGAAATCCCTAAGGAGGCGCTGAACTGGAATGCTGCCATGACGGCGTGCAACACCCTGGGGCTCGCATCCGTGTCCAAAGCACAAGCCACGAAAGGTGAAGGCATTCGTGCCGTGGGTACAGTGACTTCCGAGTGGGGTTATATACAGCCACATCTAGCTACTTCCTCACTGTGGCTGAATGACGCGGCCGTTGCAGGTATGCGGTTTGTGTTGGCGTATCAGTACGACGTTGTACCTACCGGAGCAGTAGAGACAAGGAATCCGAGTGACTCTAACGCTCGGGCTATTTGTCAGAGGCCTTTAAAATAATCAGGTGAATCATCGTGTCGCAACAACACTAGTCAGCGACACCCTCACCCAAACACATCCCCATGAACCGCCCCGCCGCCCTCGACGGCGTGGCGGCATGGGGCATCAAAATCGAAAAGCGTCTTGTCAGCGGCTGCGGCGCAATGCCCAGCCGGTACAGGACGCTGTCTTCATGGCGAATCGACATCGCCGACACGAAGCCGATACCCATCCCCGCCCGTACCGCTTCCTTGACCCCCTCCACCCCGGCAATCTCCAGTGCCACGCGCATCGCCACACCTTCACGGGCGAAGGCACGTTCCACCAGTTGCCGCACCCCCGAGCCGCTTTCGCGCAACACTAAGGGATAGGCGCCCAGCGCCTCCAACGTTTGCACCAGGGCGCCGTTGGCCAATGGATGATTGCTCGGCACGATGGCGACGATCTCGTCCTCGCGCCAGGCGGTGACGCTGGTGCCAAGCGGTAGCTCCTGACCTGGCGGACCTTCGATCAAGGCGATGTCCAGCTCACCCAGAGACGCAACGATCTGCGCCGTGTTGCCATGGGTGGTGGTGATCACGATGTCCGGGTAGCGGGTGTGGAAGTCCGCGATCAGGTACGGCAGCAGGTAGCTCGCCGGCGTGGTGCTGGCGCCGATGCGCAAGGTGCCGCGCTCCAGACCGCGCATGGCATCGCGCAGGGCCTGAGCCTGGTGGAAGGTGTCGCGCAAGCGCTGGGCATGGCCCAGCAATTGCTCGCCTGCGGCGGTCAGGCGCACACCGCGCCCGGCGCGTTGATAGAGAGGCTCACCAAATTCTTCCTGCAACAGCTTGAGCTGACCCGACACGGCTGGCTGCGACAAATGCAGCGCGGCGGCGGCGTGGCTGATGTTGCCGTGCTCGGCGACGGCGGCGAATGTTATCAGTTGTTCAGGGGTCATCACTTCAAAATATCAGCTAAACGGATATTTGGCATTCTAAATCACGATTTTTTATAAGCTTATAACTGAATTAACGTAGACCTCATCAACACACATCGGAGGTCTTACCATGGCCACGGCCCATCCCGCCCCCGCCCTTGCGCCTACCCACGCGACCCGTGGACGGCTCAACGGCATTCTGTTCGTCGCCCTGTTCGCCCTCGCCGTCACCCAGGTGGCGGCCCTGCCGGCCATCGCCGGATTGGGGATCAGCCCGCTGATCGTCGGCATCGTCGCCGGCGCCCTCTATGGCAATGCCCTGCGCTATGGGCTACCGGACAGCTGGGCGGCGGGAATCAACTTCTCGGCGCGCAACCTGCTGCGCCTGGCCGTGGCGTTCTTTGGCCTGCGGGTGAGCTTGCAGGAGATCGCCCAGGTGGGCTGGTCGGGTCTGACGGTGTCGCTGCTGGTGGTGGTCAGCACCCTGCTGGTGGGCCTGTTGGTGGGCATGAAGGTGATGAAGCTCGACCGTGACACCGCCCTGTTGACCGCGGCCGGTAGCGCCATCTGTGGTGCGGCCGCCGTGCTGGCGTTCGAGTCGGCGCTGCGCTCGCAGCCGCACAAAGCTGCGATGGCGGTAGGCAGCGTGGTGCTGTTCGGGACGCTGTCGATGTTCCTCTACCCGCTGGCGGTCAGCGCGGGCTGGGTGCAACTGGATACCCTCGGCGTGGGCCTGTTCTTCGGCGGTACCCTGCATGAAGTGGCGCAGGTGGTGGGCGCGGCCAGCAACGTCAGCCCCGAGGCCACCCACATTGCCACCATCGTGAAGATGACCCGCGTCCTGCTGCTGGTGCCGGTGCTGCTGGTGGTGGGCCTGTGGATCAGCCGCTCGCGCCAGCAAGGCCAAGCCCAGGGCGGCGGACGCATCGCCGTGCCATGGTTCGCCTTCGGCTTCCTGCTGCTGGTGCTGGTCAATTCGCTGCACATCCTGCCGGCACCGGTGGTGAGCACCCTCAACAGCCTCGACACCTTCGCCCTGACCATGGCCATGACCGCACTGGGGATGGAAACCCGCTTCAGCCAGATCCGCCAGGCCGGCCCACGAGCCCTGATCACCGGCGCGATCCTCAACCTGTGGCTGATCGGTGGCGGCTTGGCGATCACCCTGGGGGTACAACGCCTTTTCGGATGAACGGCACAGGCGAACCCGCTCCCACAACGTCCGCGTCGATCCGCAAGGCACCGCTGAACCTCGCTTCGCGGAACAGCGCTGCTCTGAAGGACACCGCCGAACCTGTAGGAGCGGCGGTTCGGCGCTCCGATTTACCCACGAATAGACCGGCGCAGACAAAATAAGAGCGCTGCCCCACCTGATCTCGGCGTCCCCCGCCACAGCCGTGCCTCTCGATGTCATCGCAGTGCGCGCTGCTCCAGGCTTTTTCCGTGCCCCTCTCGTTGCCGTGCGTTTTTGTCGGTATGGTGGTGTCCAAGTAGGAAGTTTCATTGCACAGGAAAGACTTAGATGCCCCAACGCCATGTCATCAACGCATCCGTCAGCCCCAAAGGCAGCCTAGAGACGCTGTCGCAACGTGAAGTCCAGCAACTGAGTGAAGTCGGTACCGGCAGCCTATACACCTTGTTCCGCCAGTGCGCCCTGGCCATCCTCAACACCGGCGCCCATGTCGACAATGCCAAGACCATCCTCGAGGCCTACAAGGACTTCGAGGTGCGCATCCATCAGCAAGACCGCGGTGTACGCCTGGAGCTGCTCAACGCTCCGGCCGATGCCTTCGTCGATGGCGAGATGATCGCCAGCACCCGCGAGATGCTGTTCAGCGCCCTGCGCGATATCGTCTACACCGAAAGCGAGCTGGCCAGCCAGCGCATCGACCTGGAAAGCTCCCAGGGCATCACCGATTACGTCTTCCACCTGCTGCGCAACGCCCGCACCCTGCGCCCGGGCGTGGAGCCGAAGATGGTGGTGTGCTGGGGTGGCCACTCCATCAGCAGCGAAGAGTACCAATACACCAAGAAGGTCGGCCACGAACTGGGCCTGCGCAAGCTGGACGTCTGCACCGGCTGCGGTCCTGGTGTGATGAAGGGTCCGATGAAGGGCGCGACCATCGCCCACGCCAAGCAACGCATGCACGGCAGCCGTTACCTGGGCCTGACCGAACCGGGGATCATCGCCGCAGAGGCGCCCAACCCGATCGTCAATGAGCTGGTGATCCTGCCGGATATCGAAAAGCGCCTGGAAGCGTTCGTGCGGGTTGGCCACGGCATCATCATCTTCCCAGGGGGCGCGGGTACCGCCGAGGAGTTCCTGTACCTACTGGGCATCCTCATGCACCCGGACAACGCCGGCCTGCCCTTCCCCGTCGTGCTCACCGGTCCGCGTAGCGCCGAAGCCTACCTGCAGCAATTGCATGCGTTCGTGGGCGCTACCTTGGGCGAGACGGCGCAGCAGCACTACCAGATCATCATCGATGACCCGGCCGAAGTGGCCCGGCACATGGTCGAGGGGCTCAAGGCGGTCAAGCAGTTCCGCCGCGAGCGCAACGACGCCTTCCACTTCAACTGGCTGCTGAAAATCGAGGAAGGGTTCCAGCGCCCGTTCGATCCCACCCATGAAAACATGGCCAACCTCGAGCTGCGCCGGGACCTGCCACCTCACGAGTTGGCCGCCAACCTGCGCCGGGCCTTCTCCGGGGTGGTGGCGGGCAACGTCAAGGACAAAGGCATCCGCCTGATCGAAGAGCACGGGCCGTATCAGATCCGCGGCGACAGTGCCGTGCTCGATCCGCTGGGGCGTTTGTTGCAGGCCTTCGTTGACCAGCACCGGATGAAGTTGCCCGGTGGGGCGGCCTATGTGCCTTGCTATCAGGTAGTAACCTAACCTGTCGCGACCGCTCAGCGGCTGAACTCGCACCCCACAAGGTCCGCACGGCCCTTGTGGGGGCGGGTTTACCCGCGAAGCGGACGCCACATAGCTTGCGTCCGCCGCCAGGGCAGCCCCCCAATCTACTACTCGCAACATCCTGCAGACATTTCCTACAACAAGCAGTGAACCTGCTTCGATAAAAACGGTCTTTCGCTGACGGTCAACTCACCGACCGGTTCATCGGCCCAGTCACCGGGCCTTCTTTTGTCCAGCTCCTGCGAAGACCACCATGCCTGATTCCCGCCGCCCAGCCTCCCCCGCCCTCGCCCCTCTGTTCGCCGCCGTCCTGCTCGCCCTCGCCGTCCCCGCGCACGCCGAAGACCCGGCCAGCGACGCACGCTGGGTCAGCGACAACCTGAGCACCTACGTGCGCAGCGGCCCCACCAATGGCCATCGCATCGTCGGTTCGGTCAAGGCCGGGCAGAAGGTCACGCTGGTCGCCACCCAGGGTGAGTACAGCCAGGTGCGCGGGCAGAACGGCGACCTGGTGTGGATCCTCACTAGCGACCTGCAGTCGGTTCCTGGCCAGGCCGAACGCCTGCCGGCCCTCGATGCCCAGGTGGCACAGTTGTCCGAGCAGCTCAAGCGCATCGACGACAACTGGAAGAACCGCGTGCAAGGCATGCAGGAAACCCTCGACTCCCGCAAGGCGCTGATCGCCGAGCTGGAGGCGCGCAACAAATCGCTCAACGAGCAGCTCGACGAGGCGCAGTCGTCGCTGCGCGACACCCAGGCGCGCCTGGGCGATGAGAACAAACAGGTGATGATGCGCTACATGGTCTACGGCGGCAGCATCGCCGGTGCAGGCCTGCTGGCCGGGCTGATCCTGCCGGCGCTGACCCGCGGTCGCAAACGCAACGACCGCTGGTTCTGACAGCGGCGCTCAGGCGCCATGAGACGCTGCGAAGATTTCCGAGCACCTACCCAGGCCCATCACCTGCGCGGCGACCAGGCCTGGGCGCACGGCCGCGCTACTTGCCGCGGGCCTTGTTGTAGATGGTCTTGGCGCGGTCGGCCGAGGCCTGGCATTCGGCCATGTTGCCAGCGGTCTGGGCCTGCTTGGCCTGGTCGAGCAGGTTCTGATAGTCCTTGGCCATGCCACCGTGCAAGGCCTGGCCATCGGTCCGGTGGATTTCCTCGAGTTCCTTGATCTTGGCGTCGCAGTTGGTTTCCGGGTTGGTTTCGGCGTGGACGGTGACGCTCAATGCAGAAGCGATCAGCAGCAGTGTCAGGGATTTCATGGTGTGTTCTCCGTGAGAAAAGCCGGACTTCTGGCAGGCACGTCGGCGGGCCCGACGCAGCCAAAAGCATAGTCTTCCTCGGGAATTCAGCCACACCTCACTGGCGTAGCCGCTCCAGCGCTTGCAGCACATACCCGGTGGCCCGATCCACCTGCCCGTCGCGGCAGGCGATCCCCAACTGGCGCCACAAGCCAGGCCGCAAGGGCCTGCGGACGATGCGCCGGTCGTGCTCGGCAGCCTCGCCTTCCTGGGGCAGCAAGGTCGCGCCGTACCCTGCCGCCACCAGGCTCTTGATCGCGTCGTTGTAGTTCAGCTCGATACGCGCCTCTGGATACAGCCCCACCGCCGCGAACCACTCGGCCGTCACCCGGGAGAGCTGGGTGGTGCTGTCGTTGAGAATCAACGCACGCTGGGCCAGCCAGTTAGGCGTGACCTTGGCCGGTGGCTGCCAGTCGGCCGGCACGTAGGCCATGATGGGGTCACGCCGCCAGGGCGTGACCTTCACGGCTTTGCCCGCCACCTGGGGCAGCGCCACCAGGCCGATGTCCAACGTGCCCTCGCGCAGGCGCACCAGGGAAGCCTGAGAGGTCAGGACCTGGACGTGCACGTCGATGCCCGGATGCGCCTCACGCAGGTGTTCCAAGGCTTTGGGCAATAGGTGGGCAATGGCCCCGGTGGAGGCGCCCAGACGCACTCGCCCGGTCAGCCCCTCCACCTGCCGGCGCACCTCGTCCAGGGCCAGATCGGCATCGGCCAGCAGGCGCCGGGCACGGGCCAATAGCGTCTCGCCAATCGTGGTGGCGCGCACCTGGCCCCGGGCCCGAGTGAGCAGCGGCGCCCCCACGCGCGCCTCCAACTCAGCCACGTGCAGGCTGATGGTCGGCGGCGCCAGGTTGAGCTGGCGGGCGGCTTCGGCAAAAGAACCGAGGTCGGCGATTACCACCAGTGTGCGCAGGCGGTCGAGGCTGATTTCGCGCATTGAAGCCCTCCAAGTGCTTGCCCATTCGCAGGTAAACCCGCGCCCATAGGTACGGCGTGAATCCGGGTTCAGCGGTAGGCCTGTGGGAGCGGGTTCACCCGCGAAAAAGACGACACGGTCATTCATTTTTTCTGAATTTCAGCATCATGATATTCAAATTTTCATTCGTCCACAGACGAGCGAGCATAGGCCATCCCTCCCGCACACGGACCCCGACCATGCACACCCCTCTCGTCTTCATCGACGGCGACCAAGGCACCACTGGCCTGCAGATCCACGCCCGCCTGCAAGGCCGCCAGGACCTGCGCTTGCTGACCCTGCCCGAAGCCGAGCGCAAAGACCCACAGCGCCGCGCCGAGGCCATCAACGACGCCGACATTGCCCTGCTTTGCCTGCCTGACGACGCCGCTCGCGAGGCGGTGGCGGCAATCCACAACCCGGCGGTACGGGTGATCGATGCCAGCTCCGCCCACCGCACCGCACCCGGTTGGGTCTACGGGCTGCCAGAGCTCGACGCCGAACAGGCCGAGCGCATTGCCCAGGCCAAGCGCGTGAGCAACCCGGGCTGCTACCCGACCGGCGCCATCGCCCTGTTGCGGCCGTTGGTCCAGGCGGGGCTGCTGCCGGCGGACTATCCGCTGAGCATCCAGGCCATCTCGGGGTACTCAGGAGGTGGCCGCGCTGCGGTTGAGCAGCATGAACACGCCCGTGGCGCCAAGGTGCCTGCCCTGCAGCTCTACGGCCTGGAGCTGGCCCACAAGCACGTGCCGGAAATCCAACAGCATGCCGGGCTCGGCGCCCGGCCGGTGTTCATGCCGGGCTATGGCGACTACCGCCAGGGCATCGTGCTGAGCATCCCCGTGCAACTGCGCCTGCTGTCAGGCGGCGTCACCGCCGAACACCTGCAGGCCTGCCTTGAGCAGCACTACCAGGGCACACGCCATGTACAGGTGATGCCGCTGCACCAGCAAGGGCCGGCCCCTCGACTGGACCCCGAAGCGCTGAACGACACCAACGACCTGCGCCTGGCCCTGTATGCCAACCCGGCCCACGGCCAGGTCGTGCTCACGGCAGTGTTCGACAACCTTGGCAAGGGCGCCTCGGGCGCGGCCGTGCAGAACCTCGACCTGATGCTCGCCGCCCTGGGTTAGACTGTGCCTCCCGTGCTGCTCGGCGCGGGATGGTTCGACCCTGCTGGAGCTTGTCCGATGTTCATTCTCAGCCGCCTCGACGGCATGCCCCCCGAATCCTTCCAGAGCCAGATCCGCCAGTTGGTGATCGACCACGTCGGTGAGCTGAGCAGCGTGGCCATCACCCCGGACAACACGCTGTATCCGCTGTATCAGTACGGCGTAGGTCTGGAGGTGCATCAATACCTGCAAGCCATGGATGGCACCCGTGGCCTGGCCGTGGAACTGACCCTGGCGCTGGATGCCGAAGCGCCAGATCAACTGCTCGGTTTCGCCCTCGCCCTGCCCGCCCAGGATGACGACCAGGCCTGCGTACTGGCGTTTCTGGCCGTGCACCCCGACCACCGCCGCCAAGGCATCGCCCGGGCGCTGCTGGCCGATACGCAATCACGCTATGCCTGCGTCGAGCTCAATGCGTTTGCCGGACAGGTGCCGTGGTTCGAGGCCATGGGCTTGCAGGTCGTGAGCGCCGCCGGGCCGCAGGTGCTGATGAGCAGCACCGGTCACGCCAGCGGCGCGCTGGTCGGTCGTCTGGACATCGCCCCGATCTACCGCACCACCGAAGTGCGGCAGATCCACGCCTACCTGCTCAAGCAGCATGGCGACGAAGCCATGATGGCGGCGGAAAGACAGCGCGACGAACGCCTCGATGCCCTCGCGCTACAAGCCCAGGCCTGCGTGAAGCAGCGCAAGACCGTGCATTGAACGCAACACAGCTTGCTTCATAGGAACTGGCGGCGCCTGCGATGGGCCGCACAATGGCACCAACACGCCAGTGTCTATCCTTAGAGGGACTACACGGCACCCCCCCTGAACGCCCATGAGACTGTTCCGCCATCTCACCCTGCCCCTGGCCATCCTCGCCCTGATGGTAGCGTCCGCCCTGCTCGCCTCCCCCTGGATGGGCCAGGGCTTCGAGCTGGCCGACCTCTCGACCGATAGCGATCACCGCCTGACCCGTCAGCTCGAAGACGGCAGCCTGCTGACCCTCGACGCCAGTTCCTCGGTGGATGTGGAGTTCGATGCCACGCAGCGGCACCTGCAACTGCTCAATGGCCAGGTATTGATCGAGATCGCCGCAGGCGATGCGCGACCGTTTCGGATCAGCACGCCCCACGGCACCCTGCGTCCGCTGGCAGGCCAGTTGATCGTCGAGCGTCTGGGCGATGTCAGCGAGGTCAGTGTGCTGCGAGGCCAGGCCGATCTCGACGACGCCACGCGCCACCTGTCATTGAGCGAAGGCCAGCACCTGCGCTTCGAGGCCAGCGGTCCCGGCACCCTGGGTACCGTGGACAGCGCCACATTGCAGGCAGCCTGGTACCTGCAGCGCCTGCCGGCCGAAGGCCTGCCCCTGAGCGAGACCCTGCAACGCCTCGCGCGTCATCGCCAGGGGCTGCTGTGGTTCGACGCCGAGGCCTTGCAAGGCCTGCGAGTGTGGCGCGACCTCCCCCTGGATGACAGCGACCAGGCCCTGGCCGAGCTGCGCGCCGAGCTGCCCATCAGGGTGGACACCTACACCCGCTGGCTGACCGTGGTGAGCCGATCCGACGCGCAGAAATGAAAACGGCCGGGTCCCCGAGGGGAGCCGGCCGCGTTGCAGGGCAAGAACGCTTTAGTGGCGCTTGCCGGTGCGGATCTGGTGCACCACGCCCATGGCCACCACGATGGCCGCGGCGATGCCGGTGGAGATCACCAGGATCTGGTAGTCAGGCATGAACGCCATGGTCACCAGGGCCGCCACGATGAAGGCGATCACCAGGTAGGTCAGCCAAGGGAACAGCCACATCTTCAGGCGGATTTCCTTGCCTTCGGCCTGTAGCTTGCGACGCATGCGCAGTTGCGAGAAGGCGATCACCAGGTACACCAGCAAAGCAATCATGCCGGTGGTGTTCATCAGGGTTTCCAGCACGTCCTTAGGACGCAGGGTCTCGCTGAAGTTGATCAGCGCGCAGAAGATCGCCACCACGCACGAACCCATGATCGCGTACACCGGCACGCCGGTACCGGCACGGGTGATCTTGAACATCGACGGCGCATCGCCACGCTGGCCCAGGGAGAACAGCATGCGCGAGGCGGTGTAGTGGCCCGAGATCAGGCAACTGCTCACCGAGGTCAGCACCACGAAGTTCATCAACAGCTCCGCGTACGGCACGCCCAGCAGCTCCAGGGTACGACGGTAGGCGCCATAGCCGGACTCACCCAGGTGCGGATCATTCCACGGCACCAGGCAGACGATCAGGAAGATCGAACCCACGTAGAACAGGCACACACGCCAGACCACCGAGTTGGTCGCCTTGACGATCTGGGCGGACGGATTCTTCGCTTCGGAGGCGGCGATGGTCACGATCTCGGCGCCCAGGAAGGCGAACATCACCCCCAGCAATGCCCCAATCACCGTGGTGATGCCGTTGGGCATGAAGCCTTCGGCGGTCAGGTGGCTGACACCGCGCACCTCACCGAACTGCCAGATGTTGAACACCGCTGCGGTGCACACCGTCAGGAAGCAGACGATCGCCACCACCTTGATCAGCGCGAACCAGAACTCGAACTCGCCGTAGTGCTTGACGTTGAAGAAGTTGACCGTGATCAGCAGCAAGGTCGTGGCCAGCACGAACACGTTGACGCTGACGCCAGGGAACCAGCCATGCAGGATCTTGCCCGCCACGTAGGCTTCCCAGGCCATGAGGATGACCCAGTACCACCAGTACAGCCAGCCGATGGTGAAACCGGCCCAACGGCCGATGGCGCGGTCGGCGTAGGTAGAGAACGAGCCAGTGTCCGGCGAGGAAGTCGCCATCTCGCCAAGCATGCGCATGATCAGCACCACCAGGATGCCGCCAGCCAGGTAGGCCAGGACCGCAGCCGGGCCGGCGCTGTGGATCACGCTGCCGGAACCGACGAACAAGGCGCCGCCGATGACCCCGGCGATCGACATCATCGTCAGGTGGCGCGACTTGAGCGAGGCACTGAGCTTGCTCTCGTGCTCTCCCTTCGCGGTGGTGGATGTGGATGTTGCGTCCATCAGTTGTGTACCCCGTGCTTCTTTTTATCCAAGGAAAAACTGTGAAACCCCGATGGCTATCGGTCTCACCTAACATCAGTACTTATGCGGGCAGGAAGGTGTGCCAAGGCACACGCAGGCCTTCCATGGCGGCCTGCTTACGCGTCCGAAGGCTGGCCCTCGGACGAACTGAAACCTATGCAGGCCGAGCGGCAAAGGCTCGGTGCGACGAAATGAAGGTGCGAGGCGAACCTCGACGGCAAAGCAGCGAATTTGTGATTGTTCATGACGCTGACATGTACGCTGGTGGCGATAACTGACACGTAATGTAAAAATGTCTGCCACACAGAGCCATGCACAGTGGCACGAAATACGCACTGCACTGTACAGGCCGCCAATGCAATACACCCGCGACACCCTGCAGGCGCTTGGCGATACGCACCCCTGAAGGCACCCGAATGCTGCAACTACACCCTGAATCCTCCACACCGCTGGTCAACCAGATCATCGATGGGTTGCGCGAGCTGATCGACAAGCAGACCCTCAAGCCCGGCGCCAAGGTCCCCTCGATCCGCGCCTTCGCCGCCACCTACTCGGTGAGCACCTTCACCGTGGTCGAAGCCTATGACCGCCTGGTGGCCCAAGGCCTGCTGGTCAGCCGCGGCAATGCGGGGTTCTTCGTCAACCGCGCCGCGGGCGAGCTGCTCGAAAGCCAGCAGCAGGAGGCCGACACCACCCGGCCGACGTTCAACTCCGAGTGGTACCTGCAGCAAATCTTCGAGATCCGCCAGCTGCCCTACAAACCCGGCTGCGGCTGGCTGCCCAACGACTGGATGTACGAAGACGGCCTGCGTCGCGGCCTGCGCCAGGTGGCCGGCAGCCCCCTGGAGCTTTCCGGCTATGGCGACCCTATGGGCCTGCCCGAGCTGCGGTTGCTGACTGCGCAGAACTTGCAGCAAGAGCTGTCGATCGTCGCCAATCCTGCGCAGTTGATGCTGACCCACGGCGCCAGCCAGGCCCTGGACCTGGCCGCGCGCACCCTGGTACGCCCCGGCGATGTGGTACTGGTGGACGACCCCGGCTACCCCAACCTGATGAGCATCCTGCGTACCCAGGGCGCGACCTTGGTCGGCGTGCCGCGCACCCCGGCAGGCTACGACCTGGACCAACTGGAGCGCCTGCTCGCCCACCACCGGCCCACGGCCTTCTTCACCCAGCCGCACCTGCACAGCCCCACCTGTTCGCGCACGCCCCTGCCCCAGTTGCATCGGCTGCTGCAACTGGCCTCCCGCCATGGTTTCCGCCTGGTGGAAAACAACCTGTACGCCGACATGATCGCCGAGCCGCAGCCATGCCTGGCCAGCCTCGATCACCTGCAACAGGTGGTGTACGTGGGCAGCTACTCCAAGAGCATCTCGCCCAACGTGCGGGTCGGCTACCTGCTGGCCAACCCCGAACTCATGCAACAGTTGCTGCACCTGAAGATGCGTTCGGGGCTCACCACCTCCCAGGTGATGGAGCGCGTGGTGTATGCCGCGATCATCGACGGGCGCTGGCGCAAGCACCTCAAGCGCCTGCGCCAGCGCCTGGCCGAAGCCCACCAGGAAGTGGGCCGGCACCTGCACCGGCTGGGCTTCGAGCTGTTCACCGAGTCCGACGAAGGCATGTACATCTGGACCCGCCACCCCGCCATCCCCGACAGCGCTGCACTGCTGGACGATGCCCTGGAGTACGGCATCATGCTCGGGCCTGGCCAGCTGTTCATGGTCGACGCCAAGGCCACCGGGTGGATGCGTTTCAACGTGGCTTTCAGCACCGAGCCGGCCATGTGGGAATTGCTGGAAAAGGTGCTGGTCAAGCACGTGCGCCGGGGCGGCATGTAAGCCCCGACGGCACACGCGCAACGCTAAACTCAAGCCACCAACGGTTTATTCGTCGAACGCCACCATGCCCGATCGCCCCTTCAACGACCGCCTCGACTGGAACCTGCTGCGCACCTTCCGGGTGATCGGCCAGGAGCTCTCCATCAGCCGCGCCGCCGCACGCCTGCACCTGACCCAACCGGCGGTGAGCCAGGCGCTCAAGCGCCTGGAGGAGCAACTCGGCCGCCCGCTGATCGCCCGCCGCGGGCCACGCTTCGTGCTCACCGAGGTGGGCGAGCGACTGTTCGCGCTTTCGGGCGAGGTGTATGGGCAGGTGGCGCAGATCAGCGGTCTGCTGGAGCAGCCGAGCGAAGAGGTCGTCGGCAAGGTGCGCCTGTTGATGATCAGCCGCTTGTGCTGCCAGCAGTTCGATGACTTCCTGGCGCGCTTTCACCAACAGTACCCACGGGTGGAAATGGAGATCGAGGTGATGCGCAGCACCGACATCGTCGCCGCCCTGCAGGAAAAAACCGCCACCGCCGGCCTGAGCCTGAGCCGCCATCGCCACGCCCGCCTAGAGCAACGCCTGCTCCAGCGCCAGCGCTATGCGTTCTTCTGCGGCAAGCACCACCGCTTGTTCGGGCAGGCGCAGGGCAACCTCAAGCAGGAGAACTTCGTCAGTTTCAGCAGCGACCAGATCGGCGGCATGCTCTCGCCGTTGACCATCTTCCGTGACCAGCAAGGCTTCACCGGCCGCATCGTCGCCTCCTCGCCCAGCTTCGAGGAAGTACGCCGGTTGGTGATCGCCGGCTTCGGCATCGGCTGCCTGCCCGAGCATGGGGTGCAAGAGGAGGTGGCCGCCGGGCTGCTGTGGAAGCTACCTCCGCTGGAGGGCATCGCCGATGTGGATGTGCACCTGCTGTGGAACCGTGACCAACGCATGAGCCGGGCCGAGGAAGCCTTCATCGAGGGTCTACGCGAAAGCCTGGCATAAACCCAAGGGCTGCAAAGCGCCCCCGCCGCCATGGCCGCAAGTTGGATCCGATCCGCCAGCTTGTGTATGCTTCCCGCCATAGCCAATCGCCACTATCGAAGCGATCAGCCCCTGCCTGACCAAGGATCCCGCGTTGCCCAGCCATACCACCCGCCACACCATCGCTCGCCAATGGCAGTTGCTCAACCTGCTGCCCCATCGTCACCCCGGCATGAGCGCCACCCAGCTGCAAGCGGCATTGGCCAGGATCGGCCACAAGACCACCAAGCGCACGGTCGAACGCGACCTCAACGAACTGGCGACACTGTTCCCCTTGCATTGCAACGCCAAAGGCATGCCCTACGGCTGGCACTGGCAGCCGGGCCTGAACCTGAGCGACGTACGCCCCCTGCACCCGAACGACCTGGCCAGCACCCAGCCGGTGCAATTGCGCGCCTGGGTCGACGATGCCCTGGCCCGACGCCTGCGACAGCAGCCGCTGGCCGAAGACATGCGCCTGGACAGCCTCCCCGAGGGCGGCGCCCAGCTCACCGCCACGGTGCTGGACAATGCCGCCTTGATGGGCTGGCTGCTGTCCCACGCCGGAGCCATCCGCCTGCTGGCGCCCGAGGCGCTGCGCAGCGCGATGCTAGGACATCTTCGCCAGAGCCTGGCACTGCATGACGGGCACAGTTGAACGAACGCTAGCGGATCGAATGGAATCTTTGCGCGCACACGACAGTCGGAATTAGCAAGAGGCCAGCCGTACCGAGCCCCTTTCCCTCCACTGACGCAAGGACTCAACCATGGTCACGATCCTCATCATCATCCTGATCCTGCTGTTGATTGGTGGTTTGCCTGTGTTCCCCCACTCCCGCGCCTGGGGTTATGGCCCTTCCGGCATCATCGGCGTGGTGCTGGTCGTGCTGCTGGTGTTGTTGTTGATTGGCTACATATGAGTGAGCGCCTGTGACGCCCCCTTCGCGGGTGAACCCGTACACAGGAAGCACTGCAATCCGTGTGGGAGTGAGTCTCGCACCGACCGTGTGTGGGTTTACCCGCGAAGCAGGCGCCGCCAATCAGTCGGTCTGCCTCATCAGCGCCAGCGTGCGCCGCTGCCTGAGGATCACGATCCCCAACCCCAGCACCGCCACAGTCAGCACCGCCAACAGCACCGTCACCTCCCGGCTGTACCGCCCAACCCAGGCAGAGAACCCCACCATCTCCCGGTACACCTGTACATCCGCCGCCCCACCGGCATGGCGAATGCTGATCCCGCCCTGGCGGATCAGCGAGTAGTCGGAATCGAAGTACACCCACACCTTGCACGCCCCCTCCCGCCCGATGGCATCGATGTCGAGGGTGCTGGTCGGCGCCTGGAGGATGTTGTCATTGCCGGCATCGTCGCGGATCTGCACCAGCCCCTTGGCTGGCAGGCGAATGTGCACGTTCTTGAGCGGTGCCTGGCCCTTGTTGCGCAGCTCGATGAGCAGGCCGGTGCGATGGTCCACCAACCCCGCCTCGAAGGGCTTGGCGAACAGTTGCAGGTAAGGCGCCTGAGCCAGCTCGACCAGCTTGTCGACCTGCTGACGGTTCAACTCCCCCTTGCCGATGGCGCTCACCTGCGCCTGCAGACGCTCGTACTTGAGCAGGTCGTTGGCGGTGCTGATGCGTTCGCTGAACTGGCTCGGGTAGGTCAGGTAGGCGTAGGTCAGGCGCGCCTCCAGGCCGCTGTCGTCCTTGAGCGCCATGTACAGCGCTGCAACCGAGGTCGCGACGACCAACACGCCCACGAGGGCTTTCCCGACTTTTTCCCAGCTCACCTTGGCGGTTCCTTTTTTTGCTGTATTGGCGATACGCAATGGCCGGCAAAGGGTGCCAAGGTTCGGGGAGCGGGGCAAGGGTGAGAAACGTGGGGGCCGCGTTGCGGCCCCCGTGAACCCATCAACGCCTGTCGATCACCTCCTCGACCGTGGCCATCACCTCACCCGAACGCACCTGTTCGGTCACCGCGACGATGTCTGGATAGAACGCCCGGTCCTCGTCAGCCACCGGCACCCGGCTGCGCACCAATGCATACAGGCCACGCGTGGCACTGGACGCCTTGGCCGGATCATGGAAGTCCAGCGCCTGGCAGCCGACCAGCAGCTCGATGGCCAGCACCGACTCCAGCTTGCGCGACACCTGGTAGGCCTTGATCGCCGCATTGAAGGCAAAGCTCACCGGGTCTTCCTGGTTACCGCAGGTCGACACGCTGTCGATGGTGGCCGGGTGCGACAGCACCTTCATCTCGCCGAGCAGCCCCGCCGCGGTGTACTGGATGATCATGTAGCCGTTGTTCAGCCCTGGGTTGCGCACCAGGAAGGCCGGCATCTCGCTGAAGTGCGAATTGACCATGCGGTCGGTGCGCCGCTCGGAGATCTTCGCCAGGTTGGTCATGGCATTGCACAAGGTGTCGGCGGCCATGCCCACGAAGGAGCCATCGAAGTTCGCCCCGGAGATAGCGACGCCGTTGCCCTCCTCGGTCGGGTAGATCACCGGGTTATCACCGGACGAGGCGATCTCGTTGTCGATGCAGGCCTGGGCATAGGCGATGAAGCGCTTGGAGGCGCCATGAACCTGGGGGATGGCGCGCAGGCTGTAGGTGTCCTGCAGGCGATAGTCGATGTTTTCCTCGATCAAACGGCTGTCTGCGAGCAGGCGTTTGATGCTGCTGGCTGTCTGGGCCTGCTCGGCATAGGCCTTGACCGAGTGGTAGCGCGGGTCGAAGGCGCGGATGGTGCCCTTGAGCACTTCAAGCGACAGCGCTGCGGCCACGTCGGCCACTTGGGCGGCCTGGTTGGCGTTGTACTGGGCCAGGGTGGCGATGGCGGTGACCGAGGTGGTGCCGTTGAGCATCGCCAGGCCTTCCTTGCACTGCAGCTCCAGCGGCTGCATACCCACTTGGCGCAGCGCCTGGGCGCCATCGATCCACTCCCCCCCCGCCACCTTGGCCTTGCCCTCGCCGATCAACACCAAGGCCAGGTGCCCTTCAGGCCCCAAGTAACCCACCGAGCCCTCACCGGGCGCGAAGGGCATGACATCGTTGTTGAGCAGCCCCGCGATCTGCTCCAGCAGCGCCATGCGCACGCCAGAGAAGCCCTTGCCCAGGCTGACCAGGATCATCAACTGGATCGCCCGCACCTGCTCGCGATTGAGCGGCTCGCCCACCGACACCGCGTGGGAGCGCACGATGTTCACCTGCAAGGTCTGGGCATCTTCCGGCGATATGACATGGCGCACGTTGTCACCAAAGCCGGTGGTCACGCCATAGACCAGGCGGTTCTCCGCCAGAAAGCGCTCGACCAACCCGCGCGAGCGATCGACACGGGCGCGATAGGCATCGGAAAACTGCACCTTCGCGCCATGGCGCGCCACCGCGATGAACTGCTCGAGGGTGGGCTTGGCGTCGTCCAAAACCACAGTGGAAATGTCTTGGGGGTGAATACGCATTGCTCTGCTCTCTCTACTCGTTGGCCTTTTTCAGGGCGCAGGAAGCCCGTCCTGTGCAGGAACAGGCGAAAAATCGTTGATCTGTGTGGGAATCAGGCCTGGCTGAGGATGAACCGGCTGAAGCGCTCCGAGCGCTGGTCCTTGAACATCTCCTCAGGCGAGCCCTGGGCCTCGATCAGCCCTTGGTGCATGAACACCACCCGGTTGGACACGTTGCGGGCAAAGCCCATCTCATGGGTCACCACCAGCATGGTCCGGCCCTCCTCGGCGAGCGAGCGCATGACCTTGAGCACTTCGCCGACCAGTTCCGGGTCCAGCGCTGAGGTGGGCTCATCGAACAGGATCACCCGTGGCCGCATCGCCAGGGTGCGGGCGATGGCCACCCGCTGCTGCTGGCCGCCGGAAAGAAATGCCGGGTAATGGTGGCGCTTGTCCGCCATGCCCACCTTCTCCAACAGCGCCTCGGCCTGCTCGATGCACTCGGCCCGCGGGCGCTTCTGCACATGCAGCGGCCCTTCGATGACGTTCTCCAGCACGGTCATGTGCGACCACAGGCCAAAGCTCTGGAACACCATGCCCAGCTCCGGGCGCAGGCGGTCCACCTGGCGCCGGTCGGCGGGCACCGGCAGGCGGTGGCGACCGCGTTTGAAGGCAATCTGCTCGCCGGCCACGTGGATCTCCCCCGCATCGGGCGTCTCCAGCAGGTTGATGCAGCGCAGGAAGGTGCTCTTGCCCGAACCGCTGGAGCCGAGGATCGACACCACGTCCCCCTGATGGGCCTGGAGCGAGATGCCCTTGAGCACCTCCAGGTTGCCGAAGGATTTGCGCAGGTGCTTGATCTCGAGCACCGGATCGTTGCCAGTTGTCATGCCACTTACCCTCTTCGCACGCTCAAGGCGTACTTTCTTGTTGTCGGTCGCGCGGCGGCCGGTTGCGTCGGCGACAGCCAGCGCTCGACCCGCGCCAGTGTGCGGACGATCAGGAAGTTCAACACCAGGTAGATCAGCGCAGCGCAAAGGAACACCTCCAGCGTGCGGTAGGTCTCGGAGATGATCCGCTGGGCCACCCCGGAGATCTCGTAGACCGTCACCAAGCTGGCCAGGGAGGTGGCCTTCATCATCAGGATGACCTCTGTCGAATAGGCCGGCAGGCAGCTGCGCAGGGCGATCGGGATGATGATCCGACGCGCCAGCAGCCAACCGGACATCCCCGCCGCCCGCCCGGCCTCGATTTGCTGCGCCGGCACCGCCAGCAGCCCGCCGCGGAAGATCTCGGCCATATAGCCGGCCGTGCACAGGGCCAGGGCGATCACCGCGCACGCCAGCGGGTCGCGCAGCACCGGCCACAGCGGGCTCTGGCGCACCTCGGGAAACTGGCTCAGGCCGTAGTACAACAGGAACAGCTGGATCAGCAGCGGCGAGCCGCGAAACAAGAAGATGTAGCCCCGCGCCAGGTGGCGCAGCGCCGCCACGTCACACACCCGCAGCCACACCACCCCACCGGCCAGCACGGTTCCCAAGCCCACCGAGGCGGCGAACAACACCAAGGTGGTGGGCAAGGCGCGCAGCAGTTGCAGCAGGGTGTCGCCTAGAAACACAAAGTCGATCGACATGTTCGAGCCCCTTTTTTCAACCGCGCCGCAAGGTTCTGCCGACCCGCAGCTCGGCACGCGAAAACACCAGGTTGGAACACCCCGTCAGCAGCAGGTAGAGTGCACACCCAGTCAGGAAAAACAGCACGAACTGCCCGGTGGACGCCGCCGCCACGCGGCTGGCGCGCATCAGCTCGACGAGCCCTGTCACCGAGATCAGCGCCGAGTCCTTCAGGCTGATCTGCCAGACACCGCCCAGCCCCGGCAGGGCAAAGCGCAGCACCTGCGGTGCGATGATCCGCCGAAAGCGCAGCAGCATCGGCATGCCGATCGCCTTGGCGGCCTCCAGCTCACTGCGCGAGACCGCCTGGAACGCCCCACGGTAGACCTCGGCCTGGTAGGCCCCGGACACCACCCCCACCGCCAGCGCACCGACCACGAAGGCCGGCATGCCGACAAAACCCTTGGCGCCGAACAGCTGGCCGACCTGGCTCACCAACGCCGAGCCGCCATAGAAAAACAGGTAGATCACCAGCAGCTCCGGCACCCCGCGAAACACCGTGGTGTAGGTCTCGCCAAGCCAACGCAGCAGCGCGTTGCCTTGCAGTTTCGCCGCCGCCACCAGCGCACCGAGCAGTGCGCCGACCAACAAGGCCGCCAGGGTCACCAACAACGTCATGAGCGCGGCCAACAGCAGCACACTGCCCCAGCCGGTCGCGCCGAACCCAATCAAATCGATCACGTGCATACCCCACTCATCAGCGTGTCTGGGTACGGCGAGCCGAGGGCCGCCGCACGTCTGATCCGGTCGGCAGGCCCCTGGTCGAGGCCTGCCGACACCCCTGGCTCAATGCGTGGGCGGCGTGAAGTCGTGCTTGAACCACTTGCGGCTGAGATCGGCGATGGTGCCGTCGGCGATCAACGATGCGATCGCCGCGTCCAGCTTGGCCTTGAGTTCCGGCTCGCCCTTGCGAATGCCGAAGGCCTCGCCTTCACCCCAGATCGGCCCGTTGATCGCAGGGCCCACCAGCACCACATCGCTGCCGCCGCGCTGCATCTCCCCGGCAAGAAAGCCCAGGTCCTCGAAGACCACGTCCACCCGGCCGTTCTTCAGGTCCATCAAGGGCTCTGGTGGGGTCTTGTACTCGCGAATGGTCGCCACCTGGCCGAACTGGTCATGAATGAACTTGCTATACACCGTGCCCGACACGATACCGATCAGCTTGCCCTCGAGCTTCTTGCGCAGTGCATCGACCAGCGGGCCATCCTGGGCCGCATCGCCACGCAGGCTGAGGCTGCCGCCGCCCAGGTCGATGCCACTGGATCGTAAAGCGACGAACGTAGCGGGTGCCTTGGTGTAGGGGCGGGAGAAATCGATCACCTGACGCCGTTGCGGGCTGATCGCCAGGGCATCCATCACCACATCGAACTTACCGGCCTTCAGGCCCGGAATCAGGCCGTCCCAATCCTGGGCGACGATCGTGCAGCGCACCTGCATGCGCTCGCACAGCACCTTGGCCATTTGCGGCTCGAAGCCATCGAAACTGCCATCCGGCAACGTTCGGTTCCAGGGTTCGTAGACACCTTCCGTGGCAATCTGGAGGTTCTCCCACTCCTTGGCGGGGGCATTGAAACTGGCCAGGGCCAGCAACAGCGAGCAAGCGGCGAATCCGAGTTTCTTGTTGTTCATTGTTATTCTCCGATGCGGACCTCAAAGGTCGTCAGGGGCACGCGGGCAAGGCGGATCACGGTGCTACGGGTGTTGCGAACAGCACGACTACTTGCCGCCCAACGCCAGGACCACCGGCGATGTCGGGCGGGCACAACACAACAGGACATGCCCAGGCGCGGGCTCGGCCAGCGGCGCCTCGGCGTACTCGACCGTGCCGCTGAGCAGCGGCGTCATGCAGGCATTGCACAACCCGGCACGGCAACTGAACGGCGGCGTCAGGCCCGCCTGCTCGGCGCAATCGAGCAGCGATGGGCAAGCGGCGTCCCAAGGCACCGCCTGGCCCGACGGCTCGAAGCGCACGCTCAACGCGCCCTCGGTCGCCGGCATCACCGGGGCCAGCGGTGGCGCGGCGGGCTCGTCCTCCTCAAGGATCGTCGCCGGGCCAAAGAACTCGAAGCGAATGCGCGAGCGCTCGATGCCCAGGCCGCGCAACAGCCGCCAGTTGGCCTGCATGAATGGCCGCGGCCCGCACAGGTAGGCGTCGTAGTCATCCAGCGGCAGCAGCCTCTGCAGGGTCTGGCGGGTCACCAGGCCACTGCTGTGGTGATGGCCGCTTTGCAGGTCTTGCGCCGTGGGCGCCCGGTAGCAGAAATGCACCTGCACCCCGGGTCGCCTGGCCGCCAGCGCCAGCACTTCCTCGCGCAAGGCATGCACGCCACCGTTCTCGCAGGCGTGGACGAAATACACTGCCCGCTTCGAATGGGTCACCAGCCGGTGCAACATGCTCACCATGGGCGTCAGGCCCACGCCGCCACTGAACAGCAGCACGGGGCGATCGCTGTCTTCGTCCAGGACGAAATTGCCCGAGGGTCCAGCGATATCGAGCTGCCCACCCACCTGCAGCGCCTCATGCAGAAAGCTCGACCCTACCCCCGCCGGCACGCCAGGCAGGTGCGCCGGGGCCTGCTCGTGCTTGACCGAGATGCGCAACTGCCGCGCATCGTCCGGGTCGCTGGACAGGCTGTAGGCGCGCAGCACTTGCGGGCCCTGGGCCTGGGGGATGCGCACCACGATGAACTGCCCCGGACGAAACGCGATGGGCGCATCGTTCAGCGCAGGCTTGAGCAGCAGCGAGGTGATGGTCGCGCTCTCACGCACCTTGGCCGTCACCTCAAAGCGTGCAAAGCCCTGTGCGGTGGGAAGGGCGTCAGGCATGGGAGTCCACCTCGACGGTGTCCAGCAGCCCAAGGGCCGCCTGCTGCTCCTCACGGATCAAGCGCTCCATGCCACGGCGAAAACGCATGGGGCCAGCGTCGATGGCCAGGTCGATGTTCGGGCTCTGGCGTTGTTTCATCCCGGCATGTACCGCCGACAGCACGACGCGGTCTTCCTCGAAGGCATGGCGCACGTCGGCAGCGAACTGGCGAGAGACCTCCGCGTCGTCGGCATCGAAGTTGCGCAACTGGAACCAGTAGTAGCGGGTGCGGTTCTCGTCGACCGGGGTCATGAAGTTGTAGGAATCCATCAGGAAGGCCTTTTCGTGCACCGGCGCGCCGTCCCCGCCGCTGCCGGCCGGGGTGTGCACGCCCTTGATGATGGCGTGGGCCGGGTAGCGCACTTCGTAGTACTGCAGGCGGTCGCAGCGGCCTTCAAACTTGAGGTACTGGCGGTAGAACGGCGCGGCGTCGATGTCATACAACCAGCGCGAGACCACCACGCCATCGTCGTTCACCTGGGTCTGCAAAGGCTCGGACTCGCAGGCCGCGATGCCGAAGCTGCTCTGATGGACCCAGGCCACATGGGATGGGTCGAGCAGGTTGTCGGTCATGTACAGGTAGTTGCAGTCGATGGTCATCGAATCGCCCCGGTTCAGGCCCCAGACCGGGTCATCCCACTCTGGGATCTCCAACAGCTTGGCGTGATCGGCCTGCGCCGGGTCGCCCATCCACAGCCAGACCAGGCCGTAGCGCTCGTGTACCGGGTAGCTGCGCACCTTGGCCGCCTGCGGGATCCGCGACACACACGCGGCCTTCACGCAGGTGCCGGCGCCGTCGAAGGTCAGCCCGTGATAGCCGCACTCGACCGTGTCGCCCTGCAGGCGCCCCATCGACAGCGGCAGCTTGCGGTGCGGGCAGGCGTCTTCCAGCGCCACCACCGCGCCGTCGGCCTTGCGGTAGAGCACCACAGGCTCGCCCAACAGCGTGGTGGCGTGCAGCGCTTGCTTGACTTCGGTGTCCCAGGCGGCGGCGTACCAGGCATTTCTCAAGAACATGGCGTGAGGCTCCTGTTGTTGTTGTCTTGGGCTGCATCAGGTTCTTGGAACACAGCCTAGGCCTGGGGAATACAAAAGAATAGATAGTGTTTTCTGTTGATTTATTTAGTTTTTCTAAACTACAAATAGAATGCCTTTCCAATGTTCGAGGGCTATGGCAAGGGCAAAGCCCTTGCCATAGCCGCGCCAAACCCAACCAGCGAGAGCCCCATGAGCCAACTCCCCCCCTTGCGTGCCCTGGAAGTCTTCGAAGCCGTCGGCCTGTGCGGCGGCATCACCCAAGCCGCCCGGCGCCTGGGCATTTCGCCCGGCGCCGTCAGCCAGCAGATGAAGATTCTCGAAGAGGCCGTTGGCCTGGGCCTGACGGTCAAGGAAGGCCAGCGCCTGCGCCTGAACGCCGCCGGCCAGCGCTTTCACGAAGGCTGCGGTCAGGCCTTCGAACGCCTGCGCGCAGCCTACGCGGAGCTGGAACGCTCCAAGAACACCAACAACCTTTACATCAGCGCCCTGCCCTCGCTGCTCTCCAAATGGCTGGCACCGCTGGTGGCCGAATGGCAGGCGGGCTACCCGCAACTGAGCCTCTATCTTGACGGCACCCATACCGAACCCTCCGAGGCCCAGGCCAACGGCGTGGACTTTCGCCTGAGCTACGGCGAGGGCATCCACGACGACCAGCACACCATCGAGCTGTTCCGCGACTGTGTAGTCCCCGCGTGCAGCCCACGCCTGCTGGCCGAACCCGTGGCGCCAGGGCAACTGCTCGAACACCCGCTGATCACCATCGATTGGCGACCGAAGTTCGACTCGCCACCTTCCTGGGAGCAGTGGTTCCTGGAGACGGGGGTCGGTGTGGTGCAGATCACCAACTACCGGATCTACTCGCTCTCTTCGATGGCCATCCAGGCCGCTATCGACGGCCAAGGCATCGTCCTGGCGCAGTACTCGATGATCAGCCGCGACATCGCCAGCGGCCAACTGGTACTGCCCTGCCTGCGCGCACTGCCGATGCCGGCCTCGTACTACCTGACCTGGAACCCCGGCAGCATCCACCGCAGCCACTGCCGGGCGTTCCAGCGCTGGCTGATCGAACGGGGACGCGATCAGCAAGAGGTCAGCCAACGGTTGTTGGGCGACTGAGGCTCGCCTTCTCCTCAATGACACATACTTTATTTTTTGTGCCATTATGGCAGCACAAAACAATAAATACGTGCCATAGAGGACGCCCGCCATGCACCACGCTGCTCCACAAGCCTTCGATCAGCTCGGATTCGTGGTCCAGGACCTGGACCAGAGCATCAACCACTGGCTGCAACTGGGCGTCGGCCCCTGGACGGTGTTTCGCGATGTCCAACTGCAGGGCAACTACCAAGGCCAGGCGGTGGAAGTTCGCATGAACGTGGGCCTGGCCTATCAGGGCGGCCTGCAGATCGAGCTGATCCACACCACCAGCGATGGCCCCTCCCCTTACCGCGACGCCCAAGGCCTGCACCACATGGCCTGGCTGGTGGACGAGCTGGACAGCGCCGTCGCCCGCCTGCGTGGGCGCGGCTTGCGACCGGTATTCGAAGCCGGCAACGCCACCACCCGCGTCTGCTACCTGGAAAACCCCAACGAGCCCGGTGTGCTGTTCGAAGTCATCGAAGGCGCAGGCCTGCGCCAGATGATCGACCACGGCATCGCTCAAGCCCGCGACTGGGATGGCGAGCAGCCGGTGCGGGTGTTCGCCGCCTGAACATTCCCCTGCCCCGGTGCACGGCACCTGGGCCCTTTGATAACGACAAAAAGGAGCTACACGATGAGTCGATTGGCAGGCAAAGTCGCCCTGATCACCGGTGCCGCACGCGGCCAGGGCGCAGCAGAAGCCCGGCGTTTCGTCGCCGAGGGCGCGAAGGTGGTGATTGCCGATGTACTGGAAACCGAAGGCCGGGCCCTGGCCGCCGAGCTGGGTGACGCCGCGCGCTTCCAGCCCCTGGACGTCACCAACCCCGAGCAGTGGCAGGCCGCTGTCGAGGTGACCCAGGCGCAGTTCGGCAAGCTCGACGTGCTGGTCAACAACGCTGCCATTCTGCGCATGGCGCCGCTGGAACATTGCTCGCTGGAAGACTACCGCCGGGTGATCGAAGTCAACCAGGTCGGTTGCTGGCTGGGCATGAAGTCCGTGCTAGCGGCCATGCGCCAGGCCGGAGGCGGCTCGATCGTCAACGTCTCCTCCACTGCAGGCATGGAAGGCGTGGCCTACGGCACGGCCTATTCCTCGAGTAAATTCGCCGTGCGCGGCATGACCAAGGCCGCAGCCCTGGAGCTGGGCGCCTCGGGGATCCAGGTCAACTCGGTGCACCCGGGCGGTATCGACACCGTCATGTCGCGTCCACCGGAAATGGCCGACTTCGACCCCGCACAGGTCTACAAAGGTCTGCCGATTCCGCGCATCGGCCAGCCTGAGGAAGTGGCCAATCTGGTGCTGTTCCTGGCCAGTGACGAGTCCAGCTACTGCACCGGCTCCGAGTTCATCATCGACGGCGGCATGCTCGCCGGTACCACCTTTGGTTGAGTGTCCAACCCCTGGGGGCGCGTTGCGCGCCCAGGGGCTGAGCGTGTTGCCAGTTCCCATCCGAAGTTGAATGAGCTATCCAGCGCTCGCTTGTCCGCGCCCTCTCACCGCCGCTTATAGCGCTCCCCTACAACGCTGTTCCGAAAGTTGTCGCCCCCTATAAATCGGATTATCCCTATAGTTATATCCGGTTCATCCTGTACCTTTCGTATCACTCCAGCCCTAACTTAGCGGCGCTATTTCGCACATCGAACCTGTAACCGATGCTCCAGCGTTTTTCTGAGGCCAAAAAGCCTAGACAAAATATGAGTGAGCGCCCCGTAAAAGTGCGAATTTGCGAAACACCGCACTAAAATGCGTCAGCTCGTAATACATAGAACAACTTAGCCTCATCGCAACCTGTAAAACTGTCCGACAATCGAGCAGTAAGACTATTAATTCTTACAGGTATCGGAAACTTCCTACAGACTTATCATCCCATTCCCCGTACTCTCCGCCCCATAGCTTCGAATATCAAACCTGCATTCGACAAGGCACATGCATTCCAGCGCCCAGGCGCTGCAGCGCGCGCGTCTTGTGGACTGCGGATACTTGCCTGCATCGCCCGAGCGGATAACACCGCCGGCACATCAACCCAATAAAAAAGACGGGGGGCAACTTCCCCCTGCAATTTTCCTGGCCGCCTGTAAAGCGCGGCGGGTGATACGGGCTTTCGCCAGCACCTGGCGTTTGGAGAACTTTCGGGATTATCTGATGATTAGGAAATCGCACTCGCAACTGTCACCCACCACCCGAGCGCTGGCCTGGATGAACATCGCCATCCAGGCCACCTTGCCGTTGACCGTTGCCCTCACACCCGCCCACGCCGGGGCCGCCAGCGATCAAAAGCCGGGGGCCGCGCAAACTCAACATACCGTCCTTCACACCCTGGCCCCCGGCGAAACCGTCGAGCGCGTAGCCGCCCGTTTCAACATGACCGTCGCCGAGCTGCGCGCGCTCAACCAGATCCGCGTCTTCCCCAATGGCTTCGACAACCTGCGCCCAGGCGACCGCCTCGAAGTGCCCAGCGCCCCGCGCATGGCCCTGCCCGAGCTCAATTCCAACGGTGTGACCCGCGAGACCCTGGACACCCAGGACGAAGAGCAAGCCCGCAAGCTCGCCGGCATGGCCAGCGGCACCGCCAACTTCATCACCGCCGACGTCAACAAGAGCGACGCAGCCGCCTCCATGGCCCGTGGCATGGCGTCCAGCGAAGTCAGCGCCCAGACCCAGTAGTGGCTGAGCCGCTTCGGCACCGCCCGCGTGCAGATCAACGTCGACGACAAGCTGTCCCTGGCCAGTTCTTCGCTCGACCTGCTGCTGCCGGTACACGACACAGAAAAACACCTGCTCTTCACCCAGGGCAGCATCCACCGTACCGACGACCGCAACCAGGCCAACCTGGGTGTGGGCGTGCGTCGTTTCAACGATGACTACATGGTCGGCGTCAACAGCTTCTTCGACCACGACCTCTCCCGCAGCCACTCGCGCTTGGGCGTAGGCGTGGAGTACTGGCGCGACTACCTCAAGCTCAGCGCCAACGGCTACCACCGCCTCAGCAACTGGCGCACCTCGCCCGATGTGGTCGACTACGAAGAGCGCCCGGCCAACGGCTGGGACGTGCGCGCCGAAGGCTGGCTGCCCTCCATGCCGCAACTGGGCGGCAAGCTGGCCTACGAAAAATACTACGGCAGCGAAGTGGGCCTGTTCGGCAAGGACAACCGCAAGAAAAACCCGCACGCCGTCACCACTGGTGTCACCTACACCCCGATCCCGCTGCTCACCTTCAGCGCCGAGCAACGTCGCGGCGATGCCGGTGCCAGCGATACCCAGTTCGGCATGCAGTTCAACTGGAACATCGGCCAGAGCTGGAGCAAGCAGACCGATCCAAATAAAGTCGCAGCCATGCGCACGCTGGCCGGCAGCCGCTACGACCTGGTCGAGCGCAACAACAACATCGTCCTTGAATACCGCAAGAAAGAAGTCATCCGCCTGAACGTCGCCCGCCAACTGGCCGGGGCCGGTGGCGAGCGTAAATCCCTGCAGGTGACGGTCCAGAGCAAGTACGGCCTGGAGCGCATCGACTGGAGCGCCGCCACCCTGCTGCAGGCCGGTGGCAAGATCAAGCACCTGGGCGGCAGCGACTACCAGCTGACCCTGCCGTTCTATCGCAGCGGCGCCCAGGCAGTGAACACCTATACCCTGCACGGCGTAGCCGTGGACAAGCAAGGCAACCGCTCCAACCGCAGCGAAACACAAGTCACCGTCAACGCGCCCGTATTCGACGCCGCGCGCAGCACCTTCCTGCCCACCGACAGCGTCGTGCCCACCAATGGCGGCGTCCAAGTGGTGACCTTGACCGTGCGCGACGGACAGGACGGTCTGATCGACGTGCCGCTGAGCGACCTGAAGCTGGCCGTGACCCGTGGCACCGCCAGCACCGGCGCCAAGGTGTCGGACTTCAGCCGTAAATCGGTGGGCGTGTACGAAGTGACCGTCACCGCCGGCACGCTGCCGGAGACCCTGACGCTCAGGCCGTCCATCCAGAACACTGCACTGACCCAGGCGAACATCTCGATCATGGACCGGGTACCCGACGCTGGCACCTCGGCCTTCAAGGTCACGCCCAGCGAGATCGACACCAGTGGTACCACCGTGGCCACCCTCACCTTGACGGCCAACGATGCAGACGGCAACCCAGTCCCCGACATCGCCGACCAACTGACCTTTATCGTCAAGGATGCCGCCGGCACCTCGCCTGGCACCGGTATCACCATCGGCCAGGTGACCGAAACCACCGCTGGGAGCTATACCGCGCGCCTCTCCGGCACCAAGGCCGGTGTGTGGACCGTCACCCCACAGTATAAAGGTACCGCCCTCGGCGCCCTCAACGGCACCGTGAAGCTGGTGGCCGGCCCAATCGCGGCCGTGCGCTCGACCGTGACAGCTGTGCCGAACGCCATCGAGGCCGGCAGCGGCGAGATCTCGGTCCTGACACTCACCGCCAAGGACGCCGAAGACAATCCGATCACCGGCATCGCCGACAAACTGTCTTTCCGTGTGAAAAGCAGCAGTGGCAGTGACGCCGGCTCGGACATCACCCTCACCGCCGTGACCGAATCCGCACCTGGCGTCTACAAGGCGAACCTGAGCGGGACCAAAGCCGATACCTGGACCGTAACGCCCCTGTTCGAGAGCAACGCCTTGGGCATCCTGGCCGATGTGGTCCTCACGCCGGGCGCAGTGGACGCCGGCACCTCCGATTTCACCGCCAACCCAATATCCATCGTGGTAGGGGCTGCCGAATCCGAACTGAAGTTCAACGCCAAGGATGCCAAGGGCAATCCTGTTTCCGGCCTCGCGAAAGACCTGAGCTTCGCAGTGCAGGGCAGCACCGGCGCGCCGGTAGGCTCTGATGTGACCATCACCCCCCTGCAGGAAACCACCCCGGGCACCTACACCGCCAAGCTCAGCGGCACGAAGGCCGACGTCTGGACCGTCACCCCGCAGCTCAAAGGCACCGCCCTCACCAGCCTCGCCGCTGACGTGACCCTGCTTGCCGGCGCATTGGACACCGGACACTCCCTCTTTACCGCCACACCGGACAAACTCGAAGCCAACAACAAAGACAGCTCGACACTTGAGTTCGTCGCCAAGGACGCCAAGGAAAACCCCCTCACCGGCCTCACAAGCAAACTGACCTTCAGCGTGAAGAACGACAAGGGTGAGAATGCCGATGCGGGCGTGACCATCGAGAACCTCAGTGAAACCGTGGCAGGTACGTATACCGCCACCCTGAAAGGCTCCAAGGCCGATACCTGGACCGTGGAAGTCTTGCTCGACAGTGCCGCCACCGGCATGAGCGACAAAGTGATCCTGACCCCTGGCGCCGTGGATGCGGGCACCTCCAAATTCTCCGCGAACCCCGACACCATCGCGGCGAACAAGGTTGCCAAGTCCGATTTGACCTTCAACGCCAATGACGCCCAAGGCAACCCCTTGAGCGGTATCGCAGCTGACCTCACCTTCGACGTACGCAATAGCGCCGGCGATGCCGGGGGTAGCGATGTGACCGTGGAAGACCTCAAGGAAACCACCCCGGGCACCTACACCGCTACGCTCAGCGGCACCAAGTCCGATGTCTGGACCGTCACCCCACAGGTCAACGGCACCGCGCTCACCAGCCTCGCCACCGACGTGACCCTGGTGCCAGGCGCATTGGACACTGGACGTTCCGTCTTTACCGTCAACCCAAAAACCATCGAAGCCAATGGCAGCGACAACTCGACGATCGAGCTCATCGCCAAGGACGCCAAGGACAACCCGCTCATCGGCCTCGAAACGCAACTCAGCTTCACCGTGAAGAATGGTCTTGGCGAGGATGCCGCTGCTGGCGTCACCATCGAGAACATCAGTGAAACCGCGGCAGGCACCTATACCGCGACCCTCAAAGGCACCAAGGCCGATACCTGGACCGTAGAACTGATGCTCGACGGCACCGCCGTGGGCTTGAGCGACACCGTGGAGCTGACCACTGGCGCCGTGGATGCCAGCAAGTCCACGCTTCTGGCGAACCCGGACCGCATCGAAGCCGGCGGCACCGAAAAGTCCGAACTGACCTTCACTGCTCGGGATGCCCATGACAACCCGATCAAAGGTCTCATCGGTAACCTCGTCTTCGACGTGACCGGCAGCGGCAGCGCCGCCAGTGGCGACGTGACCGTGGAAGATCTCAAGGAAACCACCCCAGGCACCTACACCGCCAAGCTCAGCGGCGCCAAGGCCGATGTCTGGACCGTCACCCCACAGGTCAAAGGCACCGCCATCGGTGGCCTCACCACCAAAGTGACCGTGGTTCCTGGTGCATTGGACACTGGACGTTCCAGCGTTACCGTCACGCCGGACGCCATCGTCGCCAACGACATCGACACCTCGACGCTCGAGGTCATCGTCAAGGATGCCAAGGACAACCCGATCACCGGCCTCGAAGGCAAACTTACATTCCGCGCGCACAACGAGGATGGCCAGGATGCCAGCACAGGCGTCATCTTCGGTAGTGTCAACGTAACTGCGGCCGGCACTTATACCGCCACCGTGAAAGGCTCCAAGGCCGATACCTGGACCGTGGAAGTCTGGCTCGACGGCACCGCCACCGGCATGAGCGACAAGCTGATCCTGACCCCGGATGCCGTGGATGCAGGCCGCTCCAGTGTTTCGGCAAACCCGGCGACCATTGCCGTTGGCGGTTCCGAGAAGTCCATGCTGGAGTTCATTGCTCAGGATGCCAAAGGCAATCTGATCAAAGGTCTCGTGGGTGACCTCGTCTTCGACGTTACCGACAGCAGCGGCGGCGCGCCAAGTGGCAACGTGATCGTGGAAGGTCTGCAGGAAACCACCCCAGGCACCTACACCGCCATGCTCAGCGGCACCAAGGCCGACGTCTGGACCGTCACGCCAAAGCTCAAGGGGGCCGCCATCGGTAGCCTCAAGACCGAGGTAACCCTCAAAGCGGGCGCCGTCGACGCCGGGAAATCCAATTTCCAGGCCACCCCTGTGACCATCGACGCAAACAACGCGGACAGTTCGACCCTGACATTCGTCGCCAAGGATGCCGAGGACAACCCGGTGACCGGTCTTGCTGCCCAGGTGACCTTCAGCGCCAAAGACAGTGGCAACAACACCGCCGGGGTTACCGTCGGCAGCACCAGCGAAGATGCCGCCAACCCAGGCACCTATACCGCCACGCTTACCGGCACCAAGGCCGATGTCTGGACCGTCACGCCGAAACTCGCTGGCATTGACCTGAGCAGCCTCACTGAAAAAGTGACCCTCGTGCCGGGCGCGCCGGACGCGACCACCTCCAGCTTCGACGCCACTCCTGCGCGCATTGATGCCGATGGTTCGACTCCGTCAACGCTGAAGTTCACTGCCCTGGATGCAAACAAGAACCCGATAAGCGGTATCGCTGCCAAGCTGATGTTCAAGGTCGAGGGTACTGGTGGAATTCCGGCACCTGGCGAGGTCGACATCGAGCCGATCGTGGAGGACGGCACCACCGGTGTATACACTGCCAAGCTGCGCGGCACGCTGGTAGGTACCTATACCGTGACACCACAGGCGGACACTGTAAGCCTGGATACCTTGGCGACTTCCGTCGAGTTGTTCAAAGCAGGTCCACCCGCGGATGCGTACTCCAAAATCGAGGTCAGTAAAGACAGGGTCTACGCGGACGGTGTCGAACAGACCGAAATTCTATTCACGGCGATGGACGCCTCCAACCAGCCCGTCAGCGGTATCGAGGATCAAATCAGCTTCCAGGTACAGGACAATGGGACGCCTGTGACCGGCATCACATTGAGTGCCATTACCGAGAAAGGGAACACCGGTGTTTATTCGGCGACCCTCGAGGGCACAGCCGTGGGTAAGTTCAAAGTGGTTCCACTGGTCGAGGGCAAGGAGTTGAATATCTCTGAGCCAGTCGAATTGTTCACCAGCAGCTTTGAAAAGTTCCGCAACGATTACGGCTGGGAATACAAGATACCCACTTCGTACCCGCAGACCGGTTACGAAGGCGCAAAATTCACCGTTCTACTGAGCAACAACGACAACCCCGACGACTACGACTGGACGTCCGATGCGCCTTGGTTGACATCACGAGGGGCCGGCACCTTCGAGTTCACCGCAGCACCTACCGGCGCGAGACTGGCCAATATTACGGCCCAGCGAAAGGGAAGTCCTATCAAGCACGACTACCAGATAAACAATAAGAGGTGGTTCTATGTGAGCAGCGACAGCATTCCTAGAAACCCCAGTACGCTTGAGGACGAATGCAATGCAAAAGGAATGGTTGTAGGAGATTCTGTTAGATATGCAGGAGGATTAGGATTCCCAGGCGTATCGGGCTTCTTGAATGAATGGGGAAGCATTGCGCCAAACATAGCGGACAATTACTTCGCGCTGTGGGATCCTTTGAATAGAAAATGGGTTCGAATAGCCGGGACATATGACGATTATAATAATGGAACCCCCGTCGGCGTACCGACTGATCCAACTCGTTTGATTTGCATGTTCTGATACACGTCCTCATAGAAAGCCCCGGCATTGCCGGGGCTTTCTATTTCTGATCGCTAGAGACATCTGGCACAAGACTGCACGCAGGCGATCATGGCGTCTGCTCGCTCTCGTGCATGCCAGGACACTGCGTTTCTTGCCCCGTTTTGCCGGGTCTGGTCTTGGTACGAACACAGTTGTTAGACCCCAAGCGATACGCCTTGAAAACCTACTGCAAAGCCCCTTCCCCCACCCGTTCCACCTGCTCGATCGGGACCTGCCGCGCCAGATGATCGGCCGCAATGAAGCCAAAGGTCATCGCCGGCCCAATGGTCGATCCCGGCCCTGGATACGTCTTGCCCATCAACGCCGCGCTGGTATTGCCGATGGCATACAACCCCTCGATCACCGCCCCGTCCGCGCGCAACACGCGGGCATCGGCGTCGGTGCGCAGGCCGCCCTTGGTACCCAGTTCCCCGGCATCGATGCGCAGGGCATAGAACGGCCCGCGTTCCACCGGCCCCAGGCACGGGTTGGGCCGGCAGTTGCTGTCGCCGTAGTAACGGTCGAACAGGCTGTCGCCCTTGCCGAACTGGGTGTCCACGCCCTGTGCCGCCATCTGGTTGAAGCGCTGCACGCTCTGCCCAAGCCCCGCCGCGCTCACGCCGATCTTGCCCGCCAGCGCCGCCAGGCTGTCGGCGCGGTAGATGACGTTGTCCAGCCAGCCTTCGGGGATCTTGCTGTCCGGCTGCACCGACCCTGGCAACAACACGCCGCAGGGGTAGCGTTTGCGGTATTCAGCATCGAAGATCAGCCAGGCCGGTACGTTCGCGCCGGTGCGCGCCTGGTCGGCGTACATGGCGTAGATGATGTCCGTGTACGGCGCGGCCTCGTTGACGAAGCGCTCGCCCCGACCGTTGACCATGATGCAGCGCGGAAACGCCCGTTCGACGAACAACGCTCGCTGCTTCTCCTCGCCCGGCACACGCACGGTCGGTGCGCCCCACACGTGGTCCATCAGCGCCACGTCCGCGCCCTGAGCCAGGCCCGCGCGGATGCCATCACCGGTATTGATCGGCGGCGCGGCCGTCCATTCGGCGCGGGTCGGGCTGGGCAGGTACTGCTCGCGCATCAGCTGATCGGCCTCGAAGCCCCCGCAACCGAGGATCACCCCAAACGCCGCGCGCACGTTCACAGGCTTGCCCTGGCGCTCGACCACCAACCCCGTCACCTTGCCCCCATGGCTCAACAGGCTGCGCATCGGCGCTTGCAGCCACAGCTCGATCTGCCGAGCCTGCATCGCCGCGCGCAGGCTGGCGACCAGGGCATTGCCCAAGGTCAGGCGCCGGTCACGCGGTGTGCGCCGGCGCCAGGCAAAGTCGGCCATGTACTTGAGGCCCAGGCGGGCGGTGAGCCACAGCCAGCCAGGCTCCTTGGCCAGGATGGTGTGGGCCTCGACCTGGGTCATGGCGATGCGCCCGGCGATCAGGGTGGCCGGCGACGGCGCGCGCAGGCGCTGGAATTCATCCCCCAGGCGCGCCGCATCGAAGCTCGCCGGCTCCATGGTGCGGTAGCCGGGCTTGCCGCCCTCGCGCTCGGGGTAGTAGTCCGGGTAGCGCTTCACGGCGCGAAAGTACGTCTGCGCCTGGGCGGCCAGGTAGCCGACCATGCGCGGGCCATGCTCCAGGTAGGCGTCCATGCGCGCCGGGTCGTAGTCCTCGCCGACCGTGGCCCGCAGGTAGGCCTGGGCCTGCTCGCGTGAATCGTTGCCGCCGAGCGCTTCGATCTGGTCGTTGCAGGGGATCCAGATCCCGCCACCGGAGATGGCCGTGGTGCCGCCGTACTCGGCGGCCTTTTCCACCATCAGGACCGACAGCCCCTGGTCGTGGGCACGCAACGCCGCCGTCATGGCGCCGGCCCCTGAGCCGACCACGACCACGTCGTAGACGGCGTCCCAGTGCACAGCCTGCTGATTGTCATTGTTCATCGATGCACCTCCCCGCTGGCGGCCGCTGGCCGCGATTCCATGGAGCCCGCACTATGTCACATATTTTTATTTATGAGTCATTGCGATGACACAAAAACTTGCAGCCGTGCCATTAAGTGCGACAATCGCCGCCAATCCCAATGACCACAGAAGGTTCCGCCATGACCCGACAACTGCGCTGGGGCGATGCCAGCCGTATGGACAGTGCCGAGCAAGGGCGACAGCAGATCCTGGAGTGCGCCTTGGCGGCGATGAGCGAAGTGGGCCCGGATGGTTTTGCCATCGACGACGTGGCGCGCCGGGCGAATATTTCCCGGCGCACGCTGTACCGCTACTTCGCCACCAAGCAGGAACTGGTGCAGGCGGTGATCAGCAGCGAAAACGCCGGGTTCTTCAGTGCCATGCAGCAACAGCTGGTCGGCTTCGAGGACGATTTCGAGCGCTACCTGGAAGAATGCCTGTGCTTTGCCGTGCGCTATCGCGACCAGCACCGAGGCGGGTTTCACCAGGGCTACCTGGCCAAAGCGGCCAGCCCCGAGGTGTTCGCCTACATCCTCGAGGACATCGCGCCGTTGTGGCAGCAACTGCTGGCCGGCCCCTTCGCGCGCCATGTCGAGCGCCACGGCGCCAGCGTCAGCCTGGACGACAGCATCGCCCTGATCAGCCGGCTATGCCTGGCCTACTGCCTGGTGCCCGAGGCGCCGGCGCAAATCCGCAAGCAACTGCGCCTGCTGCGCCACATCAGTGCCTGAGCCCGTCAGGGCAATAGGCGCATGGCGCTGGGCACCGGCATGTAGCACGGCTGGTAATCGGGCTGGCAGTAGTAGGCCATGCTCAGCGGCATGGGCAAGGGGCGTGTGATCGCGGCCACATAGGCGGCGGCGAAGGCACATACGATCAGGGTCAGGCAAAATCTTGTTGTTGTTTTCATGGCCATGCCTCTTTGAGCGAGGGAGACGTTGTGAAGCCAGACTAGAAGGGGCTCGATCGGCCCGCCTCGTCCAAACGGACGAGGCGGATCACTTTCAGGACAACGCCCGGCGAATGTCCGCCGCGGCGCCCTGCAACGCCCGGGCGGCCGCCTCGACGAATGGCGCCATGCTGATGAAGCCATGCACCATGCCCTCGCAGCGCTGCAAACGCACCGCCACCCCGGCTGCCTGCAGGCGCTCGGCGAAGGCCTCGCCCTCATCGCGCAGCGGGTCGTACTCGGCGGTCAGCAGCGTGGTGGTCGGCAGGCCCTGCAGGTACTCGTCACGCAGGGGCGATACCAAGGGGTCGGTGCCCTGCTCGGCACGCTCCAGGTACTGCGCCCAGAACCACCCCATCATCGCCCGCGACAACAGGTAACCCTCGGCGAAGTCGCGATAGGACGCGCTGTCGCACGCCGCATCCGTCACCGGGTAGAACAAGCATTGGTGACGGATCGCCGGCCCCTGGCGCTCCCGGGCCAGCCGGCTCACGGCGATGGCCAGGTTGCCGCCGGCGCTGTCCCCGGCCACCGCCAGGCGGCGGGCGTCCACCCCCAGCGCATCGGCCTGCTCGACCAACCAGCAGGTGGCGGCGTAGCAGTCCTCGGGCGCTGCTGGAAAGCGCGCTTCCGGCGCCAGGCGATAGCCTACCGACACCACCACCGCGCTGGTCTCCAGGGCCAGGGCGCGGCACAGGTTGTCGTGGGTGTCGAGGTTGCCGATGACAAAACCGCCACCATGGAAGAACACCAGCAGCGGCAGGTCATCACGGGCCACCGGGCGGTACAGGCGCGCCGGCAGCAGGCCCGCCGCGCCGGCCACTTGGAGGTCGCGCACTTCGGCCATGTCCGCCCCTGGCAGCGGCGGCATCAGGTTGTCGGCGTGCAGGCGGTACTGCACGGCATCGAGGGTGGCGTAGTCCGGCTCGCCCTGGGCGGTGAAGCCCTGGAGCACGGCGGCCATCTGGGTATCGAGGGGCATGGCGCTCTCCTTGAACGTCACTGGGTACGGATGGACGTCAGTAGATCGGCACCGTCAACGGCGGCCATCGTCCGTTCAGACGATGACCGATGCGTCACGCGCGGCAGAATCACTCGGGTGCATCAGTACCGCCAACCGAGCTGCCAGTGACCGAGGTGGCGTGGTACGGCCGGCGGCCCCAACAAAGACTGGAGAACAACAACATGAGCACGCTGCACCGTATCGAAGCCAAACTGCTGGAAGACCGCTACGCGCGCGGTTGGCACTGCCTGGGCCTGGCGGCTCAGTACCGTGATGGCAAGGCGCACCGGCTGGATGTGTTCGGCACCCGCCTGGTGGCCTTCCAGGGCGAAGACGGCCAGTTGAACATCCTCGATGGCTATTGCCCGCACATGGGCGCCGACCTGAGCACCGGCTGCGTCGAAGGCAACGCCATCCGCTGCCCCTTCCACAGCTGGCGCTGGAACGCGGACGGTGTGTGCGACGACATCCCCTACGCCAAGCGCATCCCGCCACGGGCCAAGATCAAGCGCTGGCCGACCATGGAGCAGAACCACCTGCTGTTCGTCTGGAACGACCCCGAAGGCAACGCGCCGATCGCCGAGCAGGCCATCCCGCGCATCGATGCCTGCTTCGACGACACCTGGGCCAACTGGGAAATCGCCGACCTCAAGATCGACACCAACTGCCGGGAACTGATCGACAACGTCGCCGACATGGCGCACTTCGGCTCGGTCCATGGCGCGCCGGTCGATGAGTTCAGCAACGTCTTCGAAGGCCACACCGCCGCCCAGATCATGCGCGCGCGCAGTGAGCGGTTGTCCGGGGACAGCGAGCTGACCACCGTGGCCACCTACTACGGCCCGGCCTACCAGATCACCGAAATGACCGGCGCCATGGGCGGCCAGCCGATCCACTCGATCCTGCTCAACTGCCACGTGCCGATCGACCTCAACAGCTTCACCCTGCGCTATGGCGTGCTGGTCAAGAAGATCCCGGGATTGTCCGAGGAAGAAAACCAGGCCATCGCCAAGGCCTACGTCAAGCAGGCCCAGGAAGCCTTCTACGAAGACGTCGCCATCTGGCACACCAAGACCCGCGTCGACAACCCGCTGCTGTGCGACGGGGATGGCCCGGTGTACCAGTTGCGCCGCTGGTACGAGCAGTTCTACACCGACGTCGCCCTGCTGGCCGACGAGACCCGCGACAGCAAGCAATTCGTCGTGCGTAGCAGCGAGCGCGCCTGACCGCATCACCCCTGGCACCACCCGGCAGCGGTCCAGACAACCCGCTGTCGGGCCCCGCAACATGACATTGCGCGCGGACAAGGGCTCCTTATATGCTCGCCGACGCCAATGCTAATAATAAGAAGCGGTAACCATCGATGCAGACTCTCAGTTTCGAAGACTTCAGCGAACTGGTCGGCCAGCTCTACGAGGGGCCGCTGGAATCCATCCCCTGGGTCACCTTCCTCAATCAACTCAACAGCCTTCTGCACAGCAAGCACGTCACCTTCATCCTGCGTCCACCCAGCACCCAGGTCGACGGTTTGATGGTCAGCACCAACGGCACCTCCAACGACGCCACCGCGTCCTACAACAAGCACTTCTTCGCCCTGGACCCGTTCGTCGGGCTGCCCAACCGCGAAGTGGTTGCCCTGGCCGACTTCATGCCCGAGGCCGAGCTCAAGCAGTCGGAGTTCTTCCGCAACTTCCTGGAGCCGGTGGATGTGTTCCACATCCTGGGCGTGGACATCAACACCAGTGACGGCGCCCAGTGCCGCCTGCGCATCAGCCGCGGGCGTGACGATGCGCCCTTCGTCGAGTCGGAAAAGCACCTGCTGGCGCGGTTCATCCCGCACCTGGAACGCTCGATCAAGATGCACATGCAGCTCAACCGCATCGAGACCGAGCGCAACCTGTACGCCGGTGCCGTGGACCAGATGGCCGTGGGCACGATCATCCTCGATGACACTGGCAAGGTCCTGCAGACCAACCAGGTGGCCGAGCGCCTGCTGCAGGAAAAGGACGGCATCAAACAGGTCAACGATGGGCTGCAGGTCGGCAGCGCCCGGGACACCCAGGAGTTTCGTCGCCTGGTGCGCCAAGCCATGCTGTCGCAGAAGGGCAACCTGGCCTCGGTGGTCGAGGCCATGCGCGTCAAGCGCCCGTCCGGGCGTGCGGACCTGGGCATCATCGTGCGCTCGGTGCCGCTGTCGGCCTGGAGCGAGGGCAAGCAGTGCCCGACCGTGGTGATCTTCATCAGCGACCCGGAGCAACAGTCTTCGGCGCCCCAGGAGATCGTCCGTGCCCTGTTCGACTTCACCCCGGCCGAAACCCAGCTGGCCATGCTGCTGGCCAACGGCCTGACCCTCGACGAAGCTTCCGAGGAGCTGGGCATCAGCCGTAACACCTCGCGTGCGCACCTGCGCTCGACCTTCTCCAAGACCGGCGTCACACGCCAGACCATGCTCGTGCGGTTGATCCTGCGCAGCGTCGCCACCCTGGGCTGAAGCCCCCCTACCCGCCTGCCTGGTCATCGTCCGCTCGGACGATGGCAGGCGCCGGCCGGCAGCGCACAGTAGCCTCGTCGCTTTCCGCTGCCAGAGGCCCCGCCATGCGCCAGAGCCCAACCATTCTCAAGACCGAGCTGCTGGCCCAGAGCAGCCACTTCCAGATCGAAGCCCTGCACCTGCGTTTCAGCAATGGTCAGCATCGGGTCTACGAGCGCCTGCGCGGCACCGGCTACCGCTCGGTGCTGCTGGTGGCCATGCCGGATCCTAAGCATGTGCTGATGGTGCGCGAGTACGCGGTGGGGGTCGAAGGTACGATCCTTGGCCTGCCCAAGGGGGGTGCCGATACAGGGGAAAGCTACCTGGAGGCGGCGCAGCGTGAGTTGGGCGAGGAAGTCGGCCTACGGGCCGGGCGGTTGACCGAGCTGGGGGAGCTGACCCTGGCGCCGGGGCATCTGTGTCACCGTTGTCGGGTGGTGCTGGCTGAGCAGCTCAGCCCTTGCAGCAATGACGGTGGTGATGAGCCTGAGCCTTTGGAGTGTTTGTCGGTGGCGTTGGCGGATGTGCCTAGGTTGGTGGCCAAGGGTGAACTGCATGAGGCTCGGGCTATTGCGGCGTTGTTCATGGCCATGGGGGTGCTTGCGCAGCGGGGGTGAGTTAGGCTTGGGCTTGGGCTTTCAGGTTGTGTGAATATCCGGTGTTGGTGGTGGCGCCACCGAGGAAGTGTCAGATTTTTTGTGTGCGGGCCGGTAACGGCCTGCCGTTAGGCAGGCCCTGATTCTCACCAGGTTGGCCTGATGAATCGATCTCCGTACAGAATCGCAAATTGATTCATCGCGCTTTTCCAATCATGCGCCGCTGAGCCCCAGTTCGCCGTGATGTTTCGCAGCCCCAGCCAGATCAGCTTGGTGGCTGCGTCGTCGTTCGGGAAATGGCCTCGGGTCTTGATGATCTTGCGCAGCTGGGCATTGATACTCTCGATGGCGTTGGTGGTGTAGATCACTTTCCGGATGGCTGGCGGGAAGACAAAGAAGGGAATCACTCGATCCCAGGCGCGTCTCCAGGCCGCAACGACCGTTGGATACTGCTTGCCCCAGGGCCCGTTTTCAAACTCATCCAATGCCTGCTCAGCCGCTTCTGCATTGATAGCCTGGTAAATCGGCTTCAGCGCCTTGGCCAGTGCCCGGCGCTTGTCCCAGGCCGCGAAGTCGAGACTGTTGCGGATCAGGTGCACGATGCACGTCTGCAGCGTCGTCTCTGGAAACACGGCGCTGAGAGCCTCTGGCATGCCTTTGAGGCCATCGGTCACGGCAATCAGTACGTCCTCGACACCACGCGTCTTGAGATCGTTAAAGACCTTCATCCAGAACTTCGCACCTTCGGTGTTTTCGATCCAGATACCCAAGATGTCGCGCGTCCCGTCGGGGAGAACGCCCAGTGCCAGGTAAATGGCCTTGTTGCGCACCAGGCCTTCTTCGCGGATCTTCACCCGCAGCGCATCAAAGAAAATGACCGGGTACATCGGCTCCAGTGGCCGCTGTTGCCAAGCACCAATCTCTTCCATGACCTCGTCAGTTACAAAGCTGATGAAATCGGGTGAAACGTCGGTTCCATACTGCTCTGACAGGAAGGCCCGGATCTCTCTGACCGTCATTCCACGGGCGTACATGGCGATGATTTTGTCATCGAATCCGGTGTAACGGCGCTCATGCTTGGGGATCAGAATGGGCGCAAAACTTCCGTCTCGATCGCGAGGGATCTCCAGCCGCAACGGGCCATCCCCGGTCAAAACCGTCTTGCCACTCTTGCCGTTACGCTGGTTGGTTTCATCCTCTGGGCGCTGCGCGCCCGGCGGATAACCTAGGTGGTGGCCAAGCTCAGCATGCAGAGCACGTTCGATCAGGGCCTTCTTGAACGCCGCAGAGGCATCCTCGATAGCTTCTGCGGTCATCAAGCCCTCGCCGAATTGCTCCAGCAGCTCTTTGGGGATTTTGGGCAGGTCACGCAGGGGTTTCTTTTTGGTTGGCATACATGCACCTCTTACTCATGTTATGCCCGAACACAAAATTTCTGACACCCTCGCCACCGACGCTTTTCGCCTTTACGGCGACCTACTTTTGCTCTTTGGGCAAAAGTAGGCAAAAACCGCTGGCTCCCACATGCGGCCCGGCGCTTCGCACCGGGTTCCCTCGCTGCGGTGCCTTTCGGGGCTTCGCGGCCTCCGGCTGGCTGCGCCAGCCTCCATCTCGCGACTTCGGCTGCGCCGAAGGGCGCTGCGCGCCTGCCCCTACAGACACCTCCACTCGGCCTCCTGAGGTCGCGATTGGTGGTGCCTGGTCCATCGCGCATCAACGGCAAATAAGCTAATTATTTGTTGGCAGTTCCGGCCTATTCGCGGGTAAACCCGCAGGTACAGCGCCGTTCTCAAGGACAGCGGTGAGCCTGTGGGAGACTCTATGGTGCTGGACAATCTCGAATCGCCTTCGGTTGGTATTTCTTGACACGGCTCAGCCGTGCAAATACCCGCCCAGGCTTCGTCGGCTTCCACCGGAATTGCACTGCTCTCAAGACTTGCGCAATCCCTGTGGGAGATTCTATGGTTGAGGGCAAAGCTTTTTTGCCCCTTTGCTGACGTATTCGCCTTGGGTCTTCATCAAGGCGAATGCAACTCTGGCGAGCTTGCGTGACAAGATAACCAGGGCCTGAGTCGTTGCCTTACCTGCCCGGCGATAGTGCTCGTAGACGTCTTTCCAGGCCGCAGACCTACTGGCCGCCATGGCGGCGTTATGCAGTAATCGACGGATCTCTGAACAACCCCGCTTGGTCAACCGTCGACGTCCGGCCTTTTGGCCGGAATCTGCAACTTTCAGGTCCATGCCTAGAAAAGCGATGTATGAATCACTGTTCTTGAATTCGCCCCGAATAAATGCGGTGACGAGGGCAACAGCGGTCAGGAAGCCAATCCCTTCAACTTTCTGACAGCGGGCGACTTGTTCGGCTAGGCCAGCCTCTTTTACCAAGACCTTCAGGCGTTTCTGGATCAGAAGATCAAGCGACTCGAAGTGCTTGGCAAAGCTGTTGAACGCCTCTTTGAGCGACATTTCGTTGCCCCAGCTCTGGGTCAGGCTTGTCCGCGCCGAAACCAGCGCTGCTCTGCGCCGGAGCAGGCTCTGGAGCTTGCCGTAGACAGCTGGAGGGGGCGACCAAGGACGAAGAGCACTGCCCTCGCGATCCAGGAAGCGAGCCAGCAGGCAGGCATCGGACGCATCGGTTTTAACGCGTCCGCCAACGCCCTTGCGGTAGTTGCTGAGTTGAAACCCGTCGACGACATAGACGGCGAAGCCCTTTTCGTATGCCATCTCAACCAGGTCCAGATGGTAAACATTGGTAGCTTCAACGCAGATAGCGGTATTGGCCGGCTGAAGTGCCAGCCACTTTTGGATTTCAGGCTTGGTGTTTCTAACGGTCTGCTGTTGGGCGGAGTCTTCGTAATAACAGACCAGCTCAGCCTTGGCGACATCGATGCCGATGATGAAATTGTCTACTCGCATTGCCATCGCCTGAACTCCCACGGTATGGTTTTTGAACTCGGAGGGGTTTCACCAAGAGGCGCTGGCTTGCTTCTATCGTCGTTTGCAAACGATGCATTCTTTATCGGCGCTTTGGTGAAGGGGTGGGGCGATGTCTCCCACGGTCTGTACTGCGCCTAACAGTCAGAATCGGTTTGTTCGTCCCACCACCCCTTCGAGTATCACCATACAAGCGGGTTTACCCGCGAAGCAGGCAACGCGGTGGATGGCAACGGGCCTTCGCCCGTGTTCGCGGGTAAACCCGCTCCCACAAGAACCTGCGCAAGCCTGGCGATCGAGACAAGACAGTTGCTGGCGTTCGCATGTATCGAGGCGATGTGCGGGCTTGTCCCGCGATGGGCCCGGCACTTTTCTCCAGACGAAAAAAAACCGCACCACCCTGGCATGTGGTGCGGCCCCGCCCTAATGGCGAAAAAACCTCGAATCAGCTGCCGTAGACTTTCTGCGCCGGCACGGCGCGCTCCAGCAATTCACCCACCGCCACACCCACGTCGGCCACGGCCCAGCGGCCCTGGTTATCGACCTGCGGGCCGCGCCGCCAGCCGTCGGCGATAGACAGCTTGCCGCCTTCGACCTCGAACATCTGCCCGGTGACCCCGGCCGACTCACTGGAACCCAGCCACACCACTACGGGCGCGACGTTCTCCGGGGCGAAGTAGTCGAAGCCTTCCTCGGGCTTTTTCATCACCTCGCCGAACACGCCTTCGGTCATGCCGGTGCGCGCCGCCGGGGCCAGGGCGTTGACGGTGATGCCATAGCGCGCCAGCTCCGCCGCCTGGACCAGCGTCAAGGAGGCGATACCGCCTTTGGCCGCGGCGTAGTTGGACTGCCCGATCGAGCCCTGCAGGCCCGCGCCGGAGCTGGTGTTGATGATTCGCGCATCGACCTTAACGCCATTCTTGGCCTGCTCGCGCCAGTGCCGTACGGCATGGCTGGACAAGCAGAAGTGGCCCTTCAAGTGCACCGCCACCACCGCGTCCCAGTCCGCCTCGGTGAGGCTGGCGAACATGCGGTCGCGGCAGATGCCGGCGTTGTTCACCACCACATCGAGGCCGCCGAAGGCTTCCAGCGCCGCGGCGACGATGCGCCCGGCGTCTTCGTAGTGGGTAATGTCGTTGCTGTTGGCGATGGCCTGGCCATCCTGCTCACGGATCTGCGCGACCACCGCCTCGGCGGCGTCGCGGTTGATGTCGTTGACCACCACCTTGGCGCCTTCGGCCGCGAAGGCCAGGGCGTAGGCACGGCCCAGGCCACCGCCTGCGCCGGTGATGACCACGACTCGGTTGTTGCAACTGCTCATGGGGGTTCTCCTGCGCTTACAGGCGCTCGATGATGGTGACGTTGGCCTGGCCGCCGCCTTCGCACATGGTCTGCAGGCCATAGCGGCCGCCGCTGCGCTCCAGCTCATGGAGCAGGCTGCACATCATCCGGGTGCCGGTGGCGCCCAGCGGGTGGCCCAGCGCGATGGCACCGCCGTTGACGTTGGTCTGGGCGTGGGGGTAGCCGGTCTCGTTGATCCAGGCCAGGGCCACCGAGGCGAAGGCCTCGTTGATTTCTACCCGGTCGATGTCTTCCAGGCGCATGCCGGCGCGCTTGAGCGCATAGGCGGTCGCCGGGATGGGCGCGGTGAGCATCCACACCGGGTCGGCGGCGCGCACGCTCATGTGGTGAATGCGTGCCCGAGGGGTGAGGTTGTAGCGCTTGAGCGCCGCTTGCGAGACCACCAGCAGCGCGCTGGCAGCGTCGCAGGTCTGGCTGGAAACACCGGCCGTGACACGGTCGCAGCCGAACAGGATTTCCAGCTCGGCCATCTTGTCCAGGCTGGTGTGACGTGGGGTTTCGTCATGCTCGACACCAGCCAGGGGCACGATCTCACGCGCGAAGTGACCCTGCTCGATGGCCCGCAGTGCCCGACGATGGGATTCCAGCGAATAGGCCTCCAACGCTTGGCGGCTGAGCTGCCAGTGCTCGGCGATCATCTGCGCGGAGCGGAACTGGGTCGGCGGGGTCGAGCCGTAGCGGCGCACCCAGCCTTCGGAACCGGTGAACGGGTTGGTGAAGCCCAGCGGCTCGGCGGCGGTCATGGCCGACGAGATCGGGATCTGGGTCATGGTCTGCACACCGCCTGCGACCACCACGTCCTGGGTGCCGCTCATCACCGCCTGGGCGGCGAAATGCAGGGCCTGTTGAGAGGAGCCGCACTGGCGGTCGACGGTGGTGCCGGGCACCGCGTCGCTGAGGCCGGCCGCCAGCCACGCGGTGCGGGCAATGTCGCCGGCCAACGGGCCGATGGTGTCGACGCAGCCGAAGATCACGTCGTCGTAGTCTTCATCGGGGATCGAATTGCGCTCGACCAGGGCGCGCAGCACATGACCGCCCAGATCGGCCGCGTGGATATGGGCCAAGCCACCTTCGCGTCGCCCGGTGGGCGTGCGCAGGGCATCGACGATATAAGCTTCAGGCATGTTCTACCTCACAAAACATAAACTTGATTGCGCGCGCATCCGCACCTAACGCGCCGCTCTCTTCGCGGGTAAACCCGCTCCCACACCAACCGCTGAGATCCTGTGGGAGCGGGTTCACCCGCGAACACCGGCAAAGCCGGTGCCATTGAGCACGGCGCCATGCGTCAGAAGGTGGCGCCGGCGCCGATGGCCCGGCCACGCTCGAACAGCGCCTCGCGGGTACGCGCCTTGTGCAGGGCATGGTCGCCCCAGACCTTGTCCAGCGCCCAGGCGCGCTTCATGAACAGCTGCAGGTCGACCTCCCAGGTGTACCCCATCGCACCGTGGGTCTGGATGGCGTTGCGCGCTGCGAGCAGCGCCGCTTCCGAGGCGGCCAGGCGAGCGTGGGACACCGCCAGCGCCTGCCCGGCCTCACCGTGGGCCACCGCATGGGCGGCGCGGTACAGCGGGCCCTTGGCGAACTCGATGCGCACCGCGACGTTGGCCATCAAATGCTTGACCGCCTGGAACGAGCCGATCGGCTTGCCGAACTGCTTGCGTTCGAAGCTGTAATCCACGGCCAGGTCCACCATGCGCTTGGCCAGGCCCAGCAGTTGCGCCGCACAGCCCAACGCGCCGCGCTCGAAGGCCCGCGCCAGCAACCGCGCGGCCTCTTCGCCACGGGCCACGCAAGTGGCCGCGCCCGGGGTCCACAGCACCTGGTACAGCTGGCGGCTCGGGTCCACCGAGAGATTGCGTACCAGCTCGACATCCTCACGCGGCACCGCATGCAGCTCATCGCCGTGACTGAGCAGCAGCAGGTCGGCCACGTGGGCGTCGCTGACCAGCGGGTTGCCCGGTTCGCTCACCGCCAGGCGCGCCTGGCCCTCGGCCACGCGTCCCAGCCAGTCCGCCTTCAGGCCCTCGTGCGCCGCACCCAGTTCGGCCAGCAGCGGCACCGCCACCAGCATGGTCTCGACCAGCGGCTCGGGCAGGCCCGCGTAGCCGCACTCCTGGGCCAGCAGGACAAAGTCCAGGGCGCCCAGGCCCATGCCACCGTACTGCTCCGGCACAGTCAGCGCGGTCAAGCCCAATTCCACCAGTTGCGCCCAGAGCCGGTCGCAGCGGCCGCTGTCGCTCTGCCACAGCTCGCGGATGCGCTCCGGGGTCACTTCGTTGATAAAGAAACTGCGTACGTTGTCCTGGAAGAGCAACTGGTCGCTGTTGAAACTAAAGTCCATGGTCTGCTCCTCAGGCACGCGGCATGCCGAGCATGCGTTCGGCGATGATGTTGCGCTGGATCTCGTTGGTGCCGGCATAGATCGGCCCGGCCTGGGCGAACAGGAACCCGTCCAGCCATTGGCCGACATCGCCGGCCGCCGGGGCCTCAGGCAGCAGTTCGCCGCGCAGGCCCAGGATGCTCATGGCCGTTTCGTGCATGCGCAGGTCAAGCTCGGACCAGAAGATCTTGTTGGTCGAGGACTCCGGCCCGATGCGCCCGCCTTTGACCAACTGCGAAGCGGTCATGTAGGTGGACTGGGTATAGGCCTCGGCATCGAGCCAGGCGCGCATCACCGCCTCACCGATGGCCGGATCGCGGTCAGCGGTTTCGCGGTTGGCCTGATACAGCTGCACCAGGCGCCGGGCAGTCTCTTGGAAGCGCGCGGGTGAGCGCAGCATCAGCCCGCGCTCGAAGCCCGCCGTGGACATCGCCACATGCCAGCCCATGCCCTCACCGCCGAGGACGTTCTCCACCGGCACGCGCACGTCGTCGAAGAAGATCTCGGCAAAGCCCGGCAGGCCGTTGAGCTGCGGGATCGGGCGCACGGTGATGCCAGGCGTGTTGAGCGGCACCAGAATGAAGGTCAGGCCGTGGTGGCGCTGGGAGCCCGGATCGGTGCGGAAGATGCCGAATACCCAGTCGGCCCACACGGCGCGGGTGGACCAGGTCTTCTGGCCGTTGATCACGTAGTGGTCGCCATCACGCTCGGCGCGCGAGCGGATCGCCGCCATGTCCGAGCCTGCTCCAGGCTCCGACCAGCCCTGGGCCCAGATGTCCTGGCCGGTGGCCATGCGCGGCAGGAAGCGCGCCTTCTGCGCCTCGGTACCGTACTCCATCAGGGTCGGGCCGAGCAGGAAGATGCCGTTCTGGTTGACCCGCGCCGGAGCACCGGCCCGGTAGTACTCTTCTTCGAAGATCAGCCACTCGATCAGATCGCAGCCGCGCCCGCCCAGGCGGGTGGGCCAGGTGACCATGCCCCAGCGGCCGTCGTTCAGGCGCGCTTCCCAAGCGCGGTGGGCGGCAAATCCTTCCTCGGTGTCGAACGAAGGCAACGGTTGGCTCGGAACGTTGGCCTTGAGCCAGGCCCGCACTTCGGCGCGAAAGGCCTGTTGGGCTGGCGTGTAGGTAAGATCCATGGTCGGTGCCCTCAGCCGTTGAAGTTCGCGTTGCGCTTCTCGACGAACGAGTCGCGGGCTTCCTGGGAATCCTGGGTGCGGTAGGCCTCAAGGGTGAAGCCCTGCTCCCAGCGGTATTTGTCTTCCAGGTTGCCGTCCTCGATGCCGTTGAGCGCCTCCTTGGCCAGGCGGATCATCGCCGGGCTCTTGGCAGCGATGGACGCGGCGATGCCCAGCGCGGTCTCGCGCAGTTGCTCGCGCGGCACCACACGCTCCACCGCGCCCAGGCGATAGGCCTCGGCGGCGTCGATCATCTCGCCGGTAAAGTACATGTGGCGCACCTTCTGCACCGGGAACAGCCGCTGCAGGTGGGCACCGCCGCCCATGGCGCCACGGTCCACTTCCGGCACGCCAAAGCGCGCGCAGTCGGCGGCGACGACGATGTCGGCGCCGCCGCAGATGCCGATGCCTCCGCCCAGGACGAAGCCATGCACGGCGACGATCACCGGCACCTTGTTGCGGTGCACGGCCTTGAAGGTGTCGTAGTTGCCCTTGTTGACCGCGACGATCAGGTTGCCGTCGGCGGCCAGTTCCTTGATATCGACCCCGGCGCAGAAGCCACGGCCTTCGGCGCGGATGACGATGACCCTGACCTGCGCGTCGTCGCCCAGCGCCTGCAGGGTGCTGGCGATGTCGGCCCAGCCTTGGCTGTTGAAGGCATTGACCGGGGGATGGTTGAAGACCATCTCGGCAATGCCGTTATCAATGCTCACGTTGAATGGTTGCACTGGGAGTCCCCCTCACGAAATTCGGCGGCACAGCGCGCCCAGGCGCTGCTCGGCGTCCTGGACGATCTGCTCAATCAGTTCGGCGCAGCCCGGCAGGCTGTCGATACCCGCGGCCACTTGCCCGGCCGGCAGCACGCCCTCGGCGGGCCGGCCTTCGACCATGGCTTTCTGGATGACCATCGGGGCGTTGGCAGCCATCAGGCTCTGGGCGGCCGTCAGGCCCCCGTCGCGGCGCATCTTCAGCGCGCTGCCCAACAGCTGGCCCAGCCCCAGGCCGGTGTGGCGGCGGTAGGCCAGGCCACTGCGCACGGCCAGCAGCCAGCGGCGCAGGCCACTGCTGGTTTCGAGTTCATCGAGCAACTCGTTGCGGATCATGCGTTGCGGCAAGCCATCGATGGCCCGGCTGACAATCACCGCCGCTGGATCTTTCACCGCCAGGTAGCGCGCCAGGGTGGCCTGGGGCACGGGGCTGTCGGCGGTCATCAGAAAACGCGTGCCCATGGCGATGCCATCGGCGCCCTGGGCCAGGGCCGACACCAGCCCACGGCCATCCTTGAAGCCACCTGCGGCCACCACCGGCACCTGCACGGCGTCCAGCACCTGGCCCAGCAACAGGGCCGTGGGTACCGCACCGGTATGGCCGCCGCCTTCGCCGCCCTGCACGGTCACCACGTCGGCGCCCATCTGCACGGCCTTCTGCGCGTGCTTGAGGGCGCCCACGGTGGGCATGCAGACCACGCCGGCATCCTTGAGCCGGGCGATCATCTGCTTGCCGGGCGAGCGGCTGTAGCTGACCGCGCGTACCTGGTGGCGCACCACCAGCTCGACGATCTCTTCGGCATTGGCCTGGTACATATGGAAGTTGACCCCGAACGGGCGGTCGGTCAGGCGCTTGGTTTCGAGGATCGCCGCTTCCATCTGGCGCGGCTCGATGGTCGCCCCGGCCAAAAAGCCGAAGCCTCCGGCGTTGCAGGTGGCGGCCACCAGACGCGGGTCGGCGACCCAGCCCATGGCGGTCTGAATGATCGGGTAACGGCAACCGAGTAAGGCGGTCAGCCGGGTATCGAGCGACACGGCCATGCTCACGCCCTCCCCTGTTCACGCTGGGAGCTGGCCATGGCCTTGGCGTCATACCCGCCCAGGCGATCGCCTGACACCAGCTCGTTGTGGGCATGGGCGAAATGATGCAGGCCGAACACCATGTCCATGGTCGAGCGTTTGCCCATCAGGTCTTCGGCGTTGTTCACCGCCTGCTTGCTCAGTTGCAGGCCCAGGCGCGGCATCTGGGCGATCTGCCCGGCCATGGCCAGGGTTTCCTGCTCCAGCTGCTCGCGGGGTACCACGCGGTTGAGCATGCCCATCTGGTAGGCACGCGCCGCCGGCATCGGCGCGCCGAGGAAGAGAAACTCCTTGGCGATACGTGGGTTGAGCTCATGCACATGGGCGAAGTACTCCACCCCCGGAATCCCCATGCGCACCACCGGGTCGCGGAAGTACGCATCGTCGCTGGCCACGATCAGGTCGCAGACCCAGGCCAGCATCAGGCCGCCAGCGATACAGGCGCCCTGGACCATGGCGATGGTCGGCTTGGGCATGTCGCGCCAGCGCCGGCACATGCCCAGGTACACCTCCTGCTCGCGGGCATAGAGGAACTCGCCCCCAGGCTTGTCGACGTGGTCGTACCACAGGCTCACGCGCTCGAAGCTCTGGTTCACGTCACGCCCTGGCGTGCCGATGTCGTGCCCGGCGGAGAAATGCTTGCCGGCTCCGCGCAGGACGATGACCTTGACGTTGTCATCGGCGCACGCACGGGCGAAGGCCGCGTCCAGGGCATAGGTCATCCGCGAGTTCTGGGCGTTGTGGTACTCGGGGCGGTTCATGGTGACCAGGGCTACCGCGTCCCGCACTTCGTACAGCACCACCTCATCGGCCTCTTTATTGTTTTGCTCGCTCATTACTGCACTCCGGCAAGGCGGTTGGCTGGAACGGGCTGTCAGCGCGCTGGGCGCTGCCCCGGTGGGTTGTCCTTGAGTTGGCTGGCACGCAGGTTGTGCGGGTCCAGTCGCTGGATCAGCTGCAACTGCACCTCGGTCGGCGCGGTGGTCACCGGGCAGTGCTCGGGCACATGCAGGGCAAAGCCTGTGTTGTCGCGCACCTCATCCAGGCTGACGCCCGGGTGCAGCGAGCGCACGCGCACCTGGTGCTGGGGCCCGAGGAAGTCGAGCACGCACAGGTCGGTGACGATCAGGCGGATGTCGATGTCATCGAGCGACCAGCCACGGGCCAGGCGCTCGGGGTTGTAGCCCACCGAGGCGACCACGTCGCACTCGCCCTCGACGAACACCCGCCGGTTGTGACTGGGCACGTAGAACGAGTTGGCATGGCTGATGGAGTTGCCCGGCAGGCCGCGCACACCGAGCATCTGCGCCTTGGGCTTCTGGTAGTCGCCGCCGATGCAGGAGATGTTGGCCTGGCCGAAACGGTCGACCTGGATCGGCCCGATCATGGCGTGGCGCTTACCGCTCCAGACGTTGTCGAAGATGCGCGAGAAGCCCATCCAGCTGTCGCGCTTGGGCTCGTAGCCATTGCGCGCACCGACCGGCACGGGCTCGGCGACCATATAGGCCTCCGAGTCGGTCATCATCAGTTTCGGGTTGTTGTCGAGCATGCTCAGGGAGGCCGCCAGGCGCGGGATCACGCCGATGCCGGTGGCCAGGACTTCGCCGTCGTCGCGCCAGGCTTGGGCGGCGGCGCAGATCATCAGTTCGGCGAGGCTGTAGGTGCTTGCAGTGGTCATGACGTTCCTCGCTTAGAAAACCGGCAGGGGCAGTCGACGGATGGCCTCAAGGCCCCCGCAACGCTCCAGGTACTGGGAGTGGGAACAGGCCACGTACTGATCGACATAGGCCTGCCAGCCCTCTTCGCTCTGCGCCGAGGCGACGTAGGCCTTGAAGTGCGGGACGTCGAAGCCGTACAGCGGCGCGCAGGACGAGGGATGTGCACCCCCCGGCACATTGGCCACCGCCGTGGTCAGGTTGCGCTCCCAGAACACCTGGTGCGCACGCGCCGGGTCCGCGTGGAACCACGCGCTCTCGACCAGTTCGTCGCAGGTGACGTAGGTGCGCGCCGCGGCCCGCACGAACAGGTCATCCATGTAGTGGTCGGGGCCGGCGATCTGGCACACGCCGCGCGCATCGGCGCGGTCCACGTGCACCAGGGCGGCGTCGAGCTTGAGTGCCGGCATCGCGACCCAATCGCGGCCATCGCCGTAAGGCGAGGCGATCAGCTTGATCTCGGGGTTGTGGCGCAGCACGTCGGTGCCCAGGCCCACCGCCGTGGGGATGAACGGCACGTTCATGGCGGCGGCGCGCAGGCCCAGCAGCAGCATGCCTTCGTCGATTTCCATCACTTCGATGGCGCCTTCCTGACGCGCCTTGCGAAAGTACGGTTCGAGCGGGATGAAGTCGAGGGAGACGAAGGCGAACACCAGTTTCTTCACCTTGCCAGCGGCGCACAGCAGGCCGACGTCGGCACCACCATAGGCGACGATGGTCAGGTCCTTGAGGTCCGAGCGCAGGATCTCGCGCACCAGCGCCATAGGTTTGCGGCGCGGGCCCCAGCCGCCGATGCCGAGGGTCATGCCGTCGCGCAGCTGGGCGACCATCTCGGCCGTGGTCATCTGTTTATCCATGGGTGTTGTCCTCATTGGCGGCCGACGCTGAAGTCATGGCCCCACTGGCTGACCACCGTGCTTTCGAACGGGGTGTGGCGGCTCCAGTCGACGACCAGGCCGTCGCAGCCGTACTCCAGGTCGAAACCGGACGGGGTCTTCATGTAGAAGGAGATCATCTGATCGTTGGTGTGCTGGCCCAGGGTCGCGGAGAGCTTCACGCCGTTGGCGTGCATGCGGTCCAGGGCGCGGCCGACGTCCTCCAGGCCATCGACCTCGACCATCATGTGCACGCAGCCGCTGGGCACTGGGCATTCGAAGATCGCCAGCGAATGGTGGCGGCCGTTGTTGCAGTGCATGAAGTGGATGCGTTTTTCCGGCTCGGCAGGATCCGGGGTGAAGCGCACCTTCATCAGGTCCGACAGGCCAAAGCCCATCACCTGCTCATAGAAATCACGGCAGCGATCGAAGGTCGGTGCTGGCAGCACCACATGGCCCATGCCCAGCGCGTCGCTGACGAAACCGCGCACGCCCACCGGGGAGACGAAGCGGGCGAAGTCCTGGCGCGGGCCCCAGTACAGCTCATGGCGGTTGCCATCGGGGTCGGCGAACAGCGCCAGCGCCTGGACCTGGCGCAGCGCGGCTTGCTCAGCGCTGCCCTGCTCCACCGCCACGCCTGCGGCGTGCAGCTCGGCCACGGCTTGGTCGAAGGCGGCCTGGCCGGCCACTTCCCAGCCACAAGCGCCGAAACCGTCCTGGGCGCTGTGCTGCACCAGGATGCGGTAAGGGCGCTCGTCCATTTTCAGGAACAGACGCTCGCCGCTCTCATCCTCGACCACCATCATGCCCAGCACCTGGCTGGCGTAGTGACGCCACTGCGCAAGGTCGCTGGAACGTACGGTGACGTAACCCAGGCCACGGATATCCATGCACGATCTCCTCGTTATTGTTCTAGGCACGAGCCGCGAGGGCTCTTGATGGTCGTATTCAAGCCAGTTGACGAGGGAGCGTCATCGTCCAATAGGACTACCGGCCCTGAGGCCGCGTGATACCGCCAGGAGCAACGGCCTTGCTCCGTGGCGAATGCTTCGCGGGTAAACCCGCTCCCACAGGTACGGTGCTGTGTCATGAGCAGCACAGAACCTGTGGGAACGGGTTCACCCGCGAACACCGGCAAAGCCGGTGCCATACCCGGCGATTGCGGAAATGGGGCTGCGTTGCAGCCCCCGATGGGCTTATTGCTTGTTGCGGAAATGCGGAATGACTTTCTCGCCGATGTTGCGCAGGGTCTCCCACAGGTACGGTGCTGTGTCATGAGCAGCACAGAACCTGTGGGAGCGGGTTCACCCGCGAACACCGGCAAAGCCGGTGCCATACCCGGCGACTGCGGAAATGGGGCTGCGTTGCAGCCCCCGATGGGCTTATTGCTTGTTGCGGAAATGCGGAATGACCTTCTCGCCGATGTTGCGCAGGGTCTCCCACAGGTACGGTGCTGTGTCATGAGCAGCACAGAATCTGTGGGAGCGGGTTCACCCGCGAACACCGGCAAAGCCGGTGCCATACCCGGCGATTGCGGAAATGGGGCTGCGTTGCAGCCCCTGATGGGCTTACTGCTTGTTGCGGAAATGCGGAATGACTTTCTCGCCGATGTTGCGCAGGGTCTCCAGCTGAGCCCACTGCGGCACGGTGCCCATCTGGCAGATGAACAGGATTTCGTCAGCGCCAGCGTCGATCAGGCGCTGCACGTAACCGATGCAATCCTCGACGGTGCCGTAGGCGTGGTTGGGGTTCATCATCGCCATGGTCGGGTCGGAGAAGTCCACGCGCACTTCCTCGGAGGCGAAGCGCGACTTGATCACCGCCTGGCCGTTGCCATCGACGTAGGTGTCGTCCTTCCACTTCTCCGGGTCCGGACGCTCACCACCGCCGTACCAGTAGCCCAGCGACTCCATGAAGTAACGCTGACCACGGATACCGATGCGGCGTGCAGCCTCGTTGTCATCCAGCACGATGGCCGGGCACAGCGCGGCGATGTGGCGGTTCGGGCGGAAACCGACCTGGTTGCGCTCTTCACGATTGTCGAAGGCCTGGTGGTACACCTCGACCTTCTTGGCGATCTCTTCAGGGCCGCCAAAGCCCAGCACCAGCGCGCCCATGCCACGGCCACCGGCGTTCTTCAGCGACTCGGTGTTGGTGCAGGCCAGGTACATCGGCGGGTGCGGATCCTGGTACGGCTTGGGATGGATCGGACGCTTGGGGATCTTGACGAAGTCGCCGTGGTGCTCGATCTCGTCCTGCACGAACATTTTCGGGATCAGGTACATGGCCTCGTCGATCTGCGGCTGCAAGGTCGCCAGGTCGTAGCCAAAGGTGCCGGCCTCTTGCTGGGTACCGCCCTTGCCCACGCCGAAGTGCACACGCCCCTTGGACAGCAGGTCCAGGGTGGCGATGCGCTCGGCCACCTTGACCGGGTGGTTCATTGCCGGCGGCAGGCACACCACGCCGTGGCCGATGCCGATGCGCTCGGTCTTGCCGGCCACGAAGGCGAGCATGGTTTCCGGCGCGGACATGTGCGAGTAGTTGGTCAGCGCGGTGTGCTCCACGCACCAGAAGGTGTCGAAGCCCAGCTTGTCGGCCAGCACCGCCTGCTCGACGGTGTCATCGAAGATCTTGCGGTCACCCTCGCGGCTGGCATCGATCGTCTGGGCTTCGTAAATCAGCGAGAATTTCATGTGCGTTCCTTGTTGTTCTGTCGACGTTGGCCGGCAGCGCCGGCCTTGGTCACATCCTCTGGCATCGCGAATGCGCTCGAATCCCTAAAACGGACTAGCCGGTTTCGGTGAGCGCCCAATGGCTCAGAGGAAGAAGTCGGTGGTGTCCTGGCCCATGCTCACGCCTCCGAGGTTCCAGGCGTACTTGGCCGGGCTGTTGGCGACGTGGGCGCGACCGGTGTGGATGTCACGGAACGCACGGTTGATCGGGTGGCCACGGAAGATGGTCGAGGCGCCGCTGTTGAACATCAGCTGCGCTGCGGCCTTGGCGCAGCGATCGGCCACCAGGGCCGAGTCGTAGCGCATCTTCACCCGCGCCTGCATCTCAAGCGGGGTGCCGGCGCGGGCGTTGTCGAGCATCACCTCGAAGTTGCGCAGCAGCACGGTGCGGCACTCATCGACGCAGACCATGGCATCGGCCAGGGCGCTCTGGGCAGCGGGGTCCTGGAGCATCTTGCGACCATCGTTGACCGCCACCCGCGCCTTGTTGTGGGCGATGAAGTGATCCACCGCGCCCTGCAGCGCACCGATGGCCGAGGACGACACCGCGCGCACGAAGATCTGCCCGAACGGCAGGCGGTACAGCGGGGAGGTGTTGACCGCGTTGCCCGGGCTCTGCTGCATGAAACCGTCGACGGCGCGGTGGGTGCGGTACTCGGGCACGAAAGCGCCCTCGACCAGCACGTCGTGGGAGCCGGTGGCTTCCAGGCCCATCACGTTCCAGTTGTCGAGAATCTGGTAGTCGCTGCGCGGCACCAGGAAGGTGCGGTAGTCCGGTGCACCGCCCGGCTCCGCTGGCGGCACCATCGCCCCGAGGAACGCCCATTGGCAATGCTTGCTGCCCGAGGAGAAGCCCCAGCGACCGCTCAGGCGAAAGCCCCCCTCAACCCGCTCGACCTTGCCCACCGGCATATAAGACGAGGAAATCAGCACGGAGGTGTCCTGGCCCCAGACATCCTGTGCGGCGCGGTCATCGAACAGCGCCAGCTGCCAGTTGTGGATGGCCACCACGCCAAGTACCCAGGCCGACGACATACAGCCTTCGGCCAGGGTCATCTGCACTTCGAAGAAATCCTTGGGTTCGAGCTCCAGGCCCTGCCAGCGGGCCGGCTGCAGAATGCGGAAGAAGCCCGCCTCGTGGAAGTCGGCGAGGGTCTGCTCCGGCAGGCGGCCCATCTGCGCGGCCTGCTCGGCACGTTCACGCAACACCGGGACCAGCTCACGGGCGCGCTGGCGCAACTGTTGGCGTACGAGGTCTTGATTCATCTTGTTGTTCTCCTCTGATCGCCCCGTTCCCCGGAGCGTGCGAGAGAGGCGTTGGGCCTCCACCGTGGGCATTGCAACAAGGTGAATCGCGCGCGACATCCCTCAAACGGACCATGTGAGGGTGCGCATCGACTAGTCCCGTTGGACGATGTTGCCCCTTGCAGTCATTGGAAGAATTCATACCACTGAGACAGCCAACCCGAGGGCGTGCGATGAACGACAACGACAATTTGAAAGCCGACATGCTCCAGGCCATGCGTCGCCTGGCCAAGTCCGTGACCATCATCAGCACCAGCGACGGCAGCCAGCGCTTCGCCATGGCCGCCACTGCGGTGGACTCGCTGAGCACCGAGCCACCATCGCTGCTGATCTGCGTCAACCAGAGCGCTTCGCCCCACGCGGCATTGGCCGCCGGCGCCAGCTTCTGCGTGAACATCCTGGGCCTGGAGCAACAGCACCTGGCGCACCTGTGCAGCGGCAGCATCAAGGGCGAGGCGCGCTTCGGCCAAGGTGAGTGGCTGACCAGCGACGAAGGCATCCCGTACCTGGCCGACGCCCAGTCGTCGATCCTTTGCCGTCAGGATGGCCAGTTCGCCTACGGCACCCACACGGTGTTCATCGGTCGCATCCTGCGCATCCACACCACCCCGACCATCACCCCGCTGGTGTACTTGGACGGCCACTACACCACCACTGCCAAGCCTGCGCCCCTCGCGGCCAGTGCCGGCTGAGGCGCGGCCATGACGGAGCACGCGGTGACAGCACCGCTGCGCGTCGACAGCGCCGAGCAACTGCACTGGCAACAGCGTGCCGACCTGGTGGTGGTCGGCTTCGGCGGCGCCGGTGCCAGTGCCGCCATCGAGGCCGCCAGTCGCGGCCTTTCGGTGCTGGTGCTGGAGCGCTTCGCCGGCGGCGGCGCCACGGCCCTGAGCGGTGGCGTGGTCTATGCCGGAGGCGGTACGCCCCAGCAGTTGCAGGCCGGGTACCAGGACAGCAGCGAGGCGATGTTCAACTACCTGCGCAAGGAGGTGGGAGACGCGGTCAGCGAACAGACCCTGCGCACCTTCTGCGAAGGCAGCCTGGAGCAACTGGCCTGGCTGGAACGCCAGGGCGCGGTGTTCGAGGGCAGCATGGCCCCGCACAAGACCTCCTACCCCAGCGACCGCTACTACCTCTATTACTCAGGCAACGAGGCCGTGCCGGCCTATGCCGTGGATGCCCCCGCCGCACCACGCGGGCATCGGACCAAGGGCTCGGGCATGTCCGGCTCGGCGTTGTTCCGTGCCCTGGCCGACAGCGCCCGGCGCCATGGCGTGCAGGTTCGCACCCAGTGCCAGGTGCGGCGCCTGGTGATCGACCGTGACGGCCAGGTAATCGGCGTCCAAGCGTGGCAGTTGCCCGTCGGCAGCCGCGCGGCACGCAGCCATGCCCGCCTGGCGCGCTGGGCCGCCGCCGTGCACATGTACGTCCCGGCACTGTCCGCCAAGCTGCGCGCGAGCATGCAGCGCCTGGAACAGCGCCATGCCCAGCCCTTGCTGGTCCGCGCCGAGCACGGTGTGGTGCTGGCCAGCGGCGGTTTCGTGTTCAACCGCCAACTGCTGGGCGAGCATGCGCCGCGCTACCTTGATGGCCTGCCCCTGGGCAGCAGCGGCTGCGACGGCAGCGGCATCGATCTGGGGCGCAGTGTGGGCGGCAGCCTCGGGCGCATGGACAAAGTCAGCGCCTGGCGTTTCATCAACCCGCCGCTGGCCTGGGCCCGTGGCCTGATCGTCAACGCCCGAGGCGAGCGCTACTGCAACGAAGAACTCTACGGCGCCACCCTGGGCCACGCCATGGTCGAGGAACAGGGCGGCCGTGCCCTTTTGATCCTCGATCGCACCTTGCGTAACCAGGCGCTGGCACAGGTCAGGCCAGGCAAGGTGTGGTCGTTCCAGCGCCTGCCGGTACTGCTCAACCTGCTGTTCAACTGCCGGCGTGGCAATACCCTGGAGCAGTTGGCCGAGCGCTGCCAGTTGCCCGCCCATGCCCTGCGCCATAGCGTCGACAGCTACAGCCGGGCAGCCCGTGGCGAGATCGCCGACCCGCTGGGCAAATCCGCCTCGATGCTGCATGACCTGGGCCAAGGCCCTTGGTACTGCCTGGACCTTTCCTACGACAGCCAACTTTACCCCTGCCCCACCCTGACCCTGGGCGGGCTGCGGGTGTGCGAGCAAAGCGGCCGCGTGCTCGACCAGCAAGGCGCCCCCATCGCCGGGCTGTACGGCGCCGGCCGCTGCGCCGTGGGCGTGGCGTCGAACCTGTATGTCTCTGGCCTGTCCCTGGCCGACTGTGTCTTTTCCGGCCGGCGCGCCGCGGCCCATGTGGCCGAGCTTGCAGCCCGCCAACGAGCCCCACAAGGAGAACCACCATGCAACGCGCAACTGATCAGTGGCACCTGATATGAACATCCAGGCCGCCCCAGACCAGGCCCAGGCCAACTCGGCGTCGGCCAGCACCCTGCGCCTGCAGGTGTGCGCGGTGATCGACGAAACCGCCGATGCCCGCTCGCTGGTGTTCGACGTCCCCGAAGCGTTGCGCGAGCGTTTCGCCTACAAGCCCGGGCAGTTCCTGAGCTTTCGGGTGACCGTGGACGGCAAGCGCCTGACCCGTTGCTATTCGATGTCCAGCTCACCATGGACCGATGCACGCCCCAAGGTCACCATCAAACGTGTCGACGGCGGTCGGGTGTCGAACTGGATGAACCAGCACGTGCAGGCCGGCGACTGGCTCGAAGTGCTGCCACCGGCTGGGCACTTCTGCCTCGACCAACGTCAGGCGGCCGATACCACCCGGCCGCTGGTGCTGTTTGGTGGCGGCTCCGGCATCACCCCGGTGTTCTCCCTGCTCAAGGCCGTGCTGCACAGCGGTCAGCGCCCGGTGCTGCTGGTGTATGCCAACCGTGACGAGGCGTCGGTGATCTTCCGCGAGGAACTGCGCCTGCTCACCCGCGCTCACCCGGAGCAGTTGCAGGTGGTGCATGTGCTGGACTCGCTGCAGGGCTTTCTCGACGCCGCCCAGGTGCGCCAGCTGGTGCGCCATTGGCGTGGCGCGGACTACTTCATCTGCGGACCTGGGCCGTTCATGGACACCGTGGAAGGCACCCTGCTGGCGCTGGGCGAGGCGCGCGATTGCATTCATACCGAGCGCTTCGTCTCGCCGCCGGACCCTGACAGCTCGCAGGCGGTACAGGTGCCGGTCGAAGGCGCCGGGTGCGAGCTGCTGGTGGTCGAGCTCGATGGGGTGACCCACGAGCTCGTGCCGCAACCGGGGGAGACCCTGCTGCAAAGCTGCCGCTCGGCGGGGCTGGACGTGCCGTTTTCCTGTGAAGAAGGCTTCTGCGGCGCGTGCATGTGCACCGTGGAGGAAGGGCAATCGCAGCTCACCCGCAATGATGTGCTCAGCAATGCCGAGCTGGCGGCGGGGTGGACCTTGGCGTGCCAGGGGCATCCGCAGGGTGCGCGGGTGCGGCTGAAGTTTCCGGCGTGAGATCGAGCGGGGCTGCGTTGCAGCCCTTACAAGACAGTTGCTCCCGCAGGGGCCGGCACAGGCAACACAAGGCCCTAGTCCCTACAGACGATCCCACCCGCCCCCACAACAGGTAGACTCGCCACAGCAGCAGCTCCACAACAATAAAGACAGAGGTTCGAATATGGCTCGTTTGCAAAACAAGGTCGCGGTGGTCACCGGCGGTGCGTCAGGCATTGGCCTGGCCTGCGTGCGTCGCTTCAGCGCCGAGGGCGCCCAGGTGGTCGGGCTGGATGTCGGCCAGGCACCTGCAGACTTCCCAGGCCTGTTCATGACCCTGGATGTGCGCAACGAAGAGCAGGTGCAGCAGGTGATGGCCGAGGTCGTCCAGCGCTTCGGCCGCATCGATGTGCTGGTCAACGCCGCCGGCGTCGCCAGCCAGGGCAGCGTCACCAGCGCCAGCACCGCCGACTGGCAGCGGGTCCTGGACATCAACCTCACCGGCAGCATGCTCACCAGCAAGCATGTGCTGGGGCAGATGCAAACCCAGCGCAGCGGCTCGATCATCAACATCGGCTCGATCTTCGGCCTGCAGGGCTGCGACGGCAACGTCGCCTACAACGTCTCCAAGGGCGGCATCAACCAGCTGACCCGCAGCATGGCCATCGACTATGGCCATGCCAACATCCGCGTCAACGGCCTGTGCCCGGGCCTGATCGAAACGCCGATGACCAGCATGGTTCGCGAGAACCAGGCGTTCCATGACTTCTTCGCCTCGCAGCACATGCTCAGCCGCGCCGGGCAGCCGGAAGAAGTGGCCAACGTCGCGCTGTTCCTGGCCAGCGACGATGCGTCTTTCGTCAGCGGGCAGATGATCGCCGTGGATGGCGGTTTCTCCGCTGGCCGCCGCTTCGCCCCACCCAGCGCCTGACCGACCCGGCCGGGCCTCGCGCCCGGCCCTCCCCTTCGTATATCGATCCTCTGCCTGAGGAGGCCACATGCCGTCCGTGGAAAACGCCCAGACCTTCCCGCAACTGTTCGCCCTGGCCGCCGAGGCCTACGGCGAGCGCCCGGCCATCGAAGACGCCGGCCACTCCATCAGCTACCAGCGCCTGGACCAGCTGCGCCGCCAGGCCGCGCGTGCCCTGCTGGCCCTGGACGTGCCGGTGGCGGCCCGGGTGGCGGTGTGGGCCCCGAATCTGTGGGAGTGGATCGTCGCGGCCGCTGCCCTGCACAGCGTCGGCGCCACCCTGGTGCCGCTGAACACCCGCATGAAAGGCGCCGAAGCCGCGCAGGTACTGCGCGACAGCGGCACCTGCGTGCTGTTCTGCATCAGCCGCTTCCTCGACACCGACTACCCCGCCCTGCTGAACGACCAGGCGCTGCCCGCGTTGCGCCAGGTGATCCACCTGCGCCCTGAGGGCGAGGCTCGCCAGGGCCTGGCCTGGGAGGGCTTTCTCGCCCTCGCCGAGCAGGTGTCCGAGGCCCAGCTCACCGAGCGCGAGCAACAGGTGAACGCCGACACCCTGTCGGACCTGCTGTTCACCTCCGGCACCTCGGGCAAGCCCAAGGGCGTGATGAGCTGCCATGGCCAGAACCTGCGCGTGGTGCGCGACTGGAGCGAAATCGTTGGCCTGCAAGCGGGCGATCGCTACCTGATCGTCAACCCGTTCTTCCATTCCTTCGGCTACAAGGCCGGCTGGGTCGCGGCGCTGATGCGCGGCTGCACCGTGCTGCCGCAGCAGGTGTTCGACACCCAGGCGCTGCTCGAATCCATCCAGCGCGAGCGCATCAATGTGCTGCCTGGGCCACCGACCCTGTACCAGTCGCTGCTGGCCCACCCTCAGCGCGAGGCGTATGACCTGGGCAGCCTGCGCGTTGCCGTGACCGGCGCGGCGTCGATCCCGGTGCAGATGATCCGGCGCATGGGCAGCGAGCTCGGCTTCGCCACCATCGTCACCGCCTATGGCCTGACCGAGGCCTGTGGCTTCGTCACCATCTGCCGCGCCGGCGACAGCGCCGAACGGGTCGCCACCACCTGCGGCCGGGCGATGCCCGACGTCGAGGTGCGCTGCGTCGACCCGCAAGGCCAGCCGGTGCCGGCCAACCAGCCAGGCGAAGTGCTGGTGCGCGGCTACAACCTGATGCGCGGCTACCTGGACGATCCGCAGGCCAGCCGCGAGGCGATCGACAGCGAGGGCTGGCTGCACACCGGGGATGTGGGGGTACTCGATGAGGAGGGCTACCTGCGCATTACCGATCGCCTGAAGGACATGTTCATCACCGGTGGATTCAACGTTTACCCAGCGGAAATCGAACAGACCCTGGTGCGCTATCCTGGCGTGGCCCAGGCGGCGGTGATCGGCATTGCCGACGAGCGTTTGGGTGAAGTGGCCATGGCCTTCCTGCTGCCGGTGCCGGGGCAGCGGATCGACGAAGCGGCGTTTTTGGCGTGGTGCCGGGAACAGATGGCCAATTACAAAGTGCCACGGCGCGTCCAGGTGCTGGACAACATGCCGCTCAATGCCACCGGCAAGGTGGCCAAACAGGTACTGCGCGACTGGGTTGCGGTGCCCGCTTGAGATCCCCAAGGGCGCTTTGCGCCCCATCGCGGCACAAGGCCGCTCCTTGCAGAACCTGTGGAGCGACTGTCTTGTGTTGCTTTCGCCGGCCTATTCGCGGGTAAACCCGCTCCCACAGGTCCTGCGGTGCTTTCACTAACACCGCTGTACCTGTGGGAGATTCTATGGTTGAGGGCAAAGCTTTTTTGCCCCTTTGCTGACGTACTCCCACAGGGATTGCGCTGAACCCTGTGGGAGCGGGTTTACCCGCGAAAGGGCCGCTGAGGCTGGCTAGATGACCCGGGCTGGATGCTGCTGACGGGGCTCGCCCAGCATGGCGCGGTGTGAGGGAGGCTGGCGACCGCCGGCTTCGGTGATGCCGTAGCGCGGGGCGATCTCGGCGCTGATCAGGGTCTGGCCGCTGTACTCGGCCAGTTGCGGGTCATTGAGCAAGGCATGGATCAGCCGCCCATTGAACTGCGGGGTCTCGGCGTTCTCCAGGAAGGCGCGGTACTGCTCGCCATGCTGCTCCCCGGCGATGCGTGTACGTTCGGTCAATTGCGGCCCGAGCCACAGCGAGACCGCCGCCACGCCACGCCCTTCGAAATCCACGGCCATGTCCGCCGCGAACTTGTCGCAGCCGGCCTTTTGCGCGCCGTAGGCCGGCCCGTGCATGTAGCAGCCCGCCCCAAAAGACGAGGTGAAGCACACCAGCGCACGCCCGCTGCGCAGTAGCAACGGCGCCGCGTGATAGCTGGCGACATAGGCCGAGCGCAGGCCGACATCGAGGATGCGCACCAGCGACAGCGGCTTCTCCCAGAACGGGCCCGGCTCGATCAGCTGGTCATGGATATGGGCCACGTTGTTGACCAACAGATCCAACTTGCCGCATTCGCGCTCGATGCGCTCGAACAGCGCCCGCACCTGCTCATCGTCGCCATGGTCACAGGCCACGGCGATACCCCGCCCGCCTGCCGCGTCGATGGCCGCAGCCGTGCCCAGCAGGTCGCCCTCCAGGGCCTGGCCATAGAGCGTCGAGCCGCCCTGCCCGGACATCCTTCCTGTGACGTACACGGTCATGCCCGCCTCTCCCAGCGCCTGGGCGATACCGCGCCCGACACCGCGGCTGGCGCCTGTGACCAACGCTACCTGTGGCCTTTCGTTGTGCATGCTTACCTCCCGGTCGTGGCCAGGGCCGGTTGACCCTGGTTGTGTTCGCTATGGGCATGGATATGGTTGGCCGCCAGGTAGCCGAAGGTCATCGCCGGGCCAAGGGTGGCGCCGGCACCTGGGTAGGTGCGGCCCATCATGGACGCCGCGCTGTTGCCGATGGCGTACAGGCCGAGGATCGGCCCGCCGTCCTGGTGCAGCACCTGGGCGTGGCTATTGGTGAGCAGGCCGCCCTTGGTGCCGATGTCGCCGGCATCCACCCGCACCGCGTAGAACGGCCCCTTGGACAGCGGCGCCAGGCAAGGATTGGGCTGCACGCCGGGGTCGCCGTAGTAGCGGTCGAACAGCGACTCGCCCTTGCCGAAATCATCATCACGGCCACTGACGGCCATGGCATTGAAGCGCTGCACGGTCCGACCAAGGCCGCTGGCATCGACGCCAATCTGCGCCGCCAGCGTGCCCAGGTCATCGGCCTTGTGCAGCACCTGGCGCAGGTGGGGCGGCAAACGCCAGTCCGGCTGGGCATAGCCGGGCAACAGCGGGCCGCAGGGGTACTTGCGCCGGAACTGGGCGTCGAACACCATCCAGCACGGCACACTGGTGGCCCCCTCGCGGTTGTTCGCGTACATGGCGTAGACGATGTCGCTGTAGGGGGCGCCTTCGTTGACGAAGCGCTCGCCGGCCGAGTTGACCAGGATGCAGCCCGGCAGGTTGCGCTCGACGAACAACGCACGCTGCTTCTCTTCGCCCGCCACCTGCACGGTCGGCGCCCACCAGCTGTGTTCCATCAGCGCCGTGCGGGCGCCAACGGCCAGGGCCGCGCGAATGCCATCACCGGTGTTATGGGGCGGGGTCGCGCTCCAGCTGGCGTTGGAAGGCTGCGGGTGATACTGCTCGCGCATCGCCTGGTTACGCTCGAAGCCACCGGCGGCGATGATCACGCCATGGCGGGCCTTGATGTTCAGCCATTGCCCGTCGCGCAGCACCCGGGCCCCGCCGATGCGCTCGCCGACGATCAGCAACTGATCGAGCTGGCAGTCGAGCCACAGCGGCACGCCCCGGTCGAGCAATGAACAGCGCAAGGCGCCTACCAGGGCATTGCCCAGGGTCAGGAAGCGGTCGCGGCGCGACAGCTTGCGCCCTTTGCGGTCGCGCCAGTAGCGCCACAGCACCTTGGCGGTCAGGCCTATCCAGCCTTTGCCTCGGCACAGCAATACCCGCGCTTCCTTCATGGTCATGGCCATGCGCCCCATCATCAGGGTGCCAGGCGATGGCGCGCGCATACGCAGGAATTCATCACCCAGTTGCGCGGCGTCGAACGGCAATGGGTCCATGGAGCGGTAGCCGGGCTTGCCGCCCGGCACTTCGGGGTAGTAGTCGGTGTATTGGGCCTGGGCTTCGAAGCGCACGCGGGTATCGCGCTCCAGGTACTGGACCATGGTCCGGGCGTGTTCGACATAGGCCTCGATGCGCCCGTCGTCGACCTCGCCATGGGTCACGGCCTTGAGGTAGGCCACCGCCTCGGTGGCGGAATCCGCACCGCCCAGGGCCGCTACGCGGTGGTTGTCGGGGATCCAGATCCCCCCGCCGGACACCGCCGAGGTGCCGCCGTACTGCTCGCTCTTCTCGATCACCAGGGTATCGAGCCCCAGGTCATGGGCTCGCAGCGCGGCGGTCATGCCACCCGCCCCCGAACCGATCACCAGCACATCGCAACATTCGTCCCACCTGATCATGCACGCACCTCCTCGGGGCAGACGCCACCACAGCCCGCGCCGGAAAAGGAAGAACGCGGCCGGGGCCAAGGGCTCGCTCGATTGTCTGGCGCAGTGCATGACCGGGCATCGTCCAATGGGACTATCGAGTCACCCCCATAGCGCGTAGTCCACTTGGACGATGTTGCTCCAAGGGCTCGGTCCCATAGTCGGCCCTGCTTCACCTCCCAAAACCGGAACGTCGGTCGGGCAGGCATGCCCGCGCATGAGGACGACAATGATAAAAACAACAATCGCCCCCCAACCCCTTAACACGTACGTGCGTCTATCCCTGTTGCTGCTGGCCGGGGGCCTGAGCCAACAGACCAGTGCCTTGACCTTCCAACCCAACGATGACCTGAGCGTCGATTGGGACACCACGGTGAGCTACAGCCTTGCCTGGCGTACCGAAAAGCGTGACCACAAACTCGTGGCCAACGCTGACGGCAACGACGGCGACAACGCCTTCGATCGCGGCGACCTGATCACCGACCGCGTGGGCTTCCTCACCGAGGCCAACCTGCGCTGGAAAGAGAACTACGGCCTGTTCATGCGCGCCTCGGGCTTCTATGACAAGGCCTACGACCAGAGCAACGACAACGACACCGGTACCTCCAACTGCTTCGCCAGCGGCGTGTGCAGCAAACCGAACCAGTTCCCCAAGGACACCGTCGATCAACATCGCGATGACCTGCGCCTGCTCGATGCCTATGCCTATGGCACCTGGGACATGGGCGGGCACAATCTCAACCTGCGCGTGGGCGACCAGGTGGTGAGCTGGGGTGAAAGCCTGTTCTACCCAGGCGTCTCGGGCGCCCAGAGCCCGGTCGATGCCACCAAGGCGACCACCCCGGGCGTCGAGGTGAAGGAAGTGCTGCTACCGGTCGGCCAGGTATTCACTCAGTTCAGCCTGACCGACGACCTGGATGTGGAAGCCTACTACCAGTACAAATGGGAAAAGACCGACCTGTTCGGGGTCGGCAGCTACTTCTCCACCACTGACTTCATCGACCGTGGCGGCTACAGCGACGCCACCGGCTTCGTCCGCCGCCTGCCGGACGACGAGCCCAGCGACAGCGGCCAGTACGGTGTGGCCCTGCGCTACAGCGCAGCGTCGCTGAACAACACCGAGTTCGGCCTGTACTACGTGCGCTACCACGACAAGACCCCGACCCTGGACTTCCAGAGCGACCTGGGCTTCTACCGTGCACGCTACTTCGACAACATCGACCTGTACGGCGCAAGCTTCGCCACCGTGCTCGGCGACACCAGCCTTGCCGGTGAAGTCAGCTACCGCGACGGCCAGCCGGTGATGGTCGACAACGGGTTCTCCAGCGCGGTACGCGCCGAAACCTTGCAGGCCCAGGTATCGGCCATCCACGTGTTCGGCCCCAACGCTTTCTCCGACAACACCACCCTGACCGGCGAGCTGGTCTACAACACCGTGCTCAACAATGACAAGTCCGACCCGCTAACCCTGGCCCCGGGCTTCTCCCTGCCGGGCACCGACTCGCTGGTCGGCGATCGCGATGCCTGGGGTTACACGGTGCAGGTCAACTTCGACTACAACGACGTGTTCAGCGGCTGGGACATGTCGGTGCCGATCAACTTCAGCACCGCCGCCCAGCACGACAGCGCCCTGACCGGCTCGATCAACTACGGCCAGGGCGACGACCGCGCCAGCATCGGCACCACGTGGCGCTACCTCGGCAACTTCACCGTCGAGGCCCTCTACAGCGCCTACCTGGGCAACGCCAACAACTCGCCCTGGGCCGACCGCGACAACGTCGCGCTCAACTTCAAATACCGGTTCTGAAGCCCCTGACGGAGGATCATCGAAATGTCCAATCTCAAGCATCCCTGGATACGCACCACCCTCGCCGTCGCCCTGCTCGGCAGCAGCCTGGCCCTGCAGGCCAACGTCAGCGGCACCGATGCCGCATCCCTGGGCAAGGACCTGACGCCCATGGGCGCCGAACGCGCCGGCAACGCCGACGGCAGCATCCCGGCCTGGACCGGCAAATGGCGCGGCGCACCACCCCAAGTGAAGTTCGCAGGCCCCGGCACGCCCTACCCGGATCCCTATGCCGACGAAAAGCCGCTGTTCGTCATCACCGCGCAGAACATGGACCAGTACGCGGCCAACCTCTCCGAGGGCCAGAAGGCGCTGTTCAAGCGCTACCCTGAGACCTTCAAGATGCCGGTCTACCCCAGCCACCGGGATTTTCGTGTCGACCCGGACACCGAGGCAGCCATCAGCCGCAACGCCGCAAGCGCCAAGCTCAGCAGCGACGGCAATGACGCCCTGGACGCCTTCGGCGCCTCGCCCTTCCCGGTACCGAAGAACGGTAACGAGCTGATCCTCAACCACACCATGCAGGCCCGTGCGATCACCGAGGAAGCCAACTACAACCAGGTGGTGGTCTACGCCGATAACAACCGCGTGCTGGAGAAGGTCAACTACAAGATCTACTCGCTGTGGTCCGATCCCAAGCAGAACGCGCAGAGCACCAACGGCGTGTTCACCGACTTCCTGCTGACCACCCTGGAGCCAGTGCGCAAGAAGGGTGAGATCGTCGTCGGTCACGAGTTCATCAACGCCGCCGCCCAACCCCGCCAGGCCTGGCAGTACACCCCTGGCCAGCGCCGCGTGCGCCGTGCGCCGACCGTGGGCTATGACTCCCCGACCGGAGCCGGTGGCTTCCGCGTGTACGACGAGGACCGCCTGTTCAACGGTGCCACCGACCGTTACGACTGGAAGATCGTCGGCAAGAAAGAGATCTACATCCCGTACAACAACTACAAGATCGACAGCCCGCAAGTCAGCCAGGCCGACATCATCAATGCCGCCGGTCACATCAACCCTGAGCTGATGCGTTACGAGAAGCACCGCGTCTGGGTCCTGCAGGCCACCCTCAAGCCGAGCGCGCGTCACATCTATGCCAAGCGCACCTTCTACATCGACGAAGACAGCTGGGCCGCCACCCTGGCCGACAACTACGATGCCCGTGGCCAACTGTGGCGCACCAACATGCAGACCTCGGTGTATGCCTACGACATCCAGCGCTTCCATGCCCGCCTGGGCCTGTACCATGACCTGATCGCCGGCTCCTACATGGTCGACCGTTTGCTCGACGGCCAGACCCCGGCCAAGCTCAACGCCAGCAACTTCGGCGCTGACGAGTTCACCCCGGGCAACCTGCGCAAGCTCGGCACCCGCTAAGTTTCATCGCTGCGAAAGCCCCTGGTCGAAAGGCCAGGGGCTTTTTGTTTGCCCTGCAAACCACCCGCCCCGCAAGCCCTGAGCAGGTTGATGGCCAAGCCTGCGGCATCTGCCCTACCGTGCCCGCCTCTTCGCGGGTAAACCCGCTCCCACTCTCGCCGACAAGCTCTGGAGCACCGCCGCATCTATAGGAACGGGCTCAGCGATATTTTCAAGGTCTCAGGGGTACCTGTGGGAGCGGGCTTACCCGCGAAGAAGGCTACACGGTGGATGGCGGTTGTAGGCGCTGGCGGAGCCTGCGATGGGCCGCGAGGCGGCCCTTGGGGTGGGAGGAGTCAGCCGGGGTAGCAGGCGGCCAGGCGCTCGGCGAGTGCGGGCAGTTGTGCGGTGCTCAGGCGGTTGATACCCGCGGCGCGCACCCGACCACCACCGCTGGGGAATTGGCGGCAGAAGGCATCGGCGGACCAGAGCACGCCGTCCGGCACGCGCAGGCTGAACATCCAGTCGCCATCGGGCTTGGCGCTGAGCAGCCCCAAGGCACGCCCCGGTGCGGCGGCGGCCAGGTCATTGGCCAGCACACCGCTGACCCGCCGCGCCCAGGCCTGCTCCGGCAAGCGGAACAGGCGCATGCCCTGCCCTTCGCGCCACGGCGACAGACCCGCAGCAGCGGCCATGTCGGCGGCGTAGCCTGCGCGCAGCACGGCAAAGCTTTCGCTGTGCTGCACGAAATCCAGCGGGTCGGCATACGGCAGCAGCTCGGCGGCCAAGGCCAGCGGGTCGAAGTGCAGGTCAGCGACACTGTCGCCATAGGCGTTGTAATTGAGCAACTGGCCCAGCTCCGCCAGCGCTGTCAGCTCAGGCTCGCCCAGGCCGTGGCGCTGCGCCAAGGCCCGTGCAGACCCGGCCATGCCATCGCCAAACGCCGCCACCACCGCCCAGCGATGGGCCTTGCCCTGCAGCCAGTTGTCGACCAGCAGGCTGGTGCACACGTGCGCCGCCGTGTCGATGTGCACCTCGAAGGCCGGGTGCTGGGGCAGCTCACCGGGAAAGTGATGGTCGAAGTAACGCACCTGGACGCCGTCGGCCAGCAAGCGCTGGACGTCTTCGCGGTTCTGCTCGTGGGCGATGTCCAGCACCGTCACCCGCTCCCCCGGCCGGGCCTTGACCCGGCCCAGCAGCGCGATGTCGCGCTTGACCCCGCTGACCAGGCGTACGCCCGGGTCAAGCTCACCCGCCAGGCGAAGCTGCTGCAGGGCGCACAGGCCATCAGCATCGCCGTTGAAAGCGCAATGATCGATCATGTCCGCCCCCTCAATACATCACTTCGCCGCCATTGGCGTCGAGCTGCGCACCATTGATCGCGCTGGCATAGTCGGACGCCAGGAACAACGCCGCGCGGGCGCACTCCTCATCGGTGCGCATGCGCCCACCGGGGATGCCCGCGCTGAACTCAGCCTTGGCCTGCGCCTCGCTGATGCCCCGAGCCTCGGCGCTCTGGCGCACCACCGCCTGCACCGGTTCGCCCCACATCCAGCCGCAGGCCAGGGCGTTGACACGAATGCCATGCACGGCCTGCTCGCTGGCCAGATAACGCACGCTGGCGGCCAGGGCGGCCTTGGACGCCGAGTAGGCAGCGCCCCCTTGGTATGGCTTGCGCACGCCTAGGGTATTGATCATCACGATGGCGCCTTCGCCCTGCTCGCGCATGGCCGGTAGCACCGCCCGGGACATGTTCAGCGAACCCAGCAAATTCACCTCCAGGGCCTCGCGCAGCGGCGCGTTGTCAGCCTCCTCCACGGCCTGGAACCCCCCATGGGAGAACGCGCTGTTGACCAAGGCGTCGATGCGCCCGAAGACGCGCAGGGTTGCCTCGGCGAACTGCATGCAGGCCTCGGGTTGGGTGATGTCGGTGGGCACGCACAGCACCTCGCAATCGTGGCCCAGGGCGAGAATGCGGGCGCGGGCGTCTTCCAGCCGCTCGGCGCTGCGGGCACCGATGGCCAGGGCGCGGGCACCTTCGCGCGCCGCCTCCAGGGCCAGCTTGATGCCAAGGCCCGGGCCGATGCCGGAGATCATCACGACCTTGTCCTTCAAGAGCATGGTGTATTCCTTCTTCTTGTTGTTGTGGGGGTCAGGCGCGGGCGCGCAGGTGGCGGTTGCGGTATTCGGCGTAGTCGCGCTGCAGGATGGCCTCGGTCAGGCCAAAACGCTCGGCGGTGTATTGGTGGCTGGCGCGCTTCTCGCGGCCATTGTCGGCCAGCCAACGCACGATGGATTCGCGCACCGCATCGCTCAGGTGCAGGCCGGCGAACTGGTAGATGCGCTCGACCACCGCCAACGGCTGGCCAAGGGTGTCCTCGAAATGCACATCCAGCACACGCCCTGCGGGCAGGTGCTCGCGCACGTCCATGGCGTGGCGCAGGGCCCGGGCCATGCGGCGGTTCCACTGCTCGCCGACAGCCTCGGCATCGGCCTGGTCGCTGTAAAGCTGCCACAGGGTGTGGATGAAGCTCGCCAGCGACGGGATGGTGCTGGCGGGTTCGCGGTGGGTGAGGATCACCTGCGCGCCGGGGAAGACCTGGATCAAGCACTCCAGGGTGTGCAGATGCTGCGGGCTCTTGAGCAGCCAGCGCCGGCCCGGTGCGATACCCCGCAGCCCCTGCTGCCATTGCAAGAACTGCAGACAACGCTTGAGGTACTGATACACCTCGGTCTGGTCCTGGCGGTCGAGCCAGGCGGTGTAGCTGGGCACGTTGACGTAGGAATCCATCGCACACAGGAAGCTGTGCTCCATCAGCATGAACTCTTCGTCGGCCTGCTCGGCGTCCAGCGGGTGGATGGCCAACAGCTGCGGCAGGTGCTCGACCATCGCCGCGATCTCGCCACGGGCACGCTGGATGCGGGCCTCAGGCTGGGCGGGGTCTTCGCCGGGCAGCGGTGCCGGGTAGCGGGTCTCCCACCACAGGGCCTTGCTGAACTGCGGATCGACCGCCAGGGTACGTTGCAGCAAGGTGGTGCCGGTGCGCGGCAGGCCGACGATCACCAGCGGGTCATCGATAGGCTGCGCCAGGATCTCCGGGAAGCGCTTGCAATGGTCCTCGACCACCAGGCGGTTGGCCAGTTGCGCTACCAGCTTTTCGCGCAGCATGCCGCGCCCGGCGGGGGACAACCGGGCCTCCTGCTCCAGTGCCTCGGCGAGGACCGCCAGGGCCTCTCGGTAGTTGCCCGGGCCAAAGTCCTGCAGCCCGCCGGTACGGGCGCTGGCGTCGGCCAGCAAGCGATCAGGGGCGAATTCACTGTTGATCATCAGACAAGCTCCTCAAGCTCATGCAGCTTCACGACGCGGGTGCTGGGGTGAACGGGGGTTTTCGCACCGACCCAGCGCAGGCACAGGGTGCCATGGGGGTGACCGGCGGTCTGCAGCCAGTTGGCAAGGCCCGGGTCACGGGCACTGAGCACCATGCGCAGGCCACCGTTGTCGTCCAGCTGGGCCGAATGCTTGTTCAGGCAGATGCGGTGGTAGCGGTAGTCCAGCGACTCCATCCAGTAGTTGTTGATCTGCAGGTTCCAGAAGTCGCACGCCGGCACCTGGTCGACCTCGATCAGCAGCGCCTCGTCGTCGGCCAACGCCCAGTACGAGTGGTAGTAGAAGATGTTCGGGTCACCGCCCACCGACTGGCACAGCGCCTGGTCGGCCGCAGGCAGCTCATTGGTGTGGGCCTGGTAGCCCTGGGCCCAGTCGGCGAACAGCCGTGCGGTGTTCTCCACGAACGAGGCCGCGCGCTGTAGGCCTTGCTGCAGGAAGGCAGGGTCCAGCGGCGCGGGCACCTGATCGGCGTCCAGGCGCTCGATGTGCAGTTGCGCTGGCTGCTCGTTGGCGCGGTCGAGGAAGGTCTGACGCACGATCAGCGCGTTGCTCTCTGGCTCCAGGCGCAGCCAGTTGCCGGAGGCTTGCGGGTACTGACTGAGGATGATCTCGAAGTTGCCCTGGGCATCGAGCTCAAGCTGGCTGGCGTCGATGAAGCCGGTCTGAATCATCTTGCCGTCGGTCTCGTAACCGCCCTTCTGGGTGCCGAAGCTCAAGTAGGCGACGCTGCCGCGATGGCCGCTGACCCGGTAGCGCTGGGCACCATTGAGGCGGGCATAGCGGTACAGGTTGTCGGGGTTGTCGGCGCCGATCTTGGCGGTTTCGTGGGAGGGGGTGATGAAGCCTGGGAAGTCCGGGTCGGCGAACTCCAGGTGCATTTCCAGGGCGATGCGCAGCAGGCGCGTGAGGTAGCGAAAGCCCTCGGCGCGGGTCTGCACATCGGCCGGCGCCTCGGCGCGCAGGATCTGCTCGCCGCTGCGCCGTAGCTGTTCGCAGAACCGGTTCCAGGTTTCACCGCTGCACACCTGCTGCTCGATCGGGTCGTTGGTCATGATGGTCTCCTTGGGGGCGGGATGCCGCCGGTGAGGGAGACCATAGGGAGACGGGATAGCCGGACACTACGTCCGAGCGGACTAACAGCACGTGCACTTCAGGTGACACGATGCAGTTGCGTTGGCTGATGAATGTGGAAAACGCAGATGTCCCTTAACGTAGCGGGATCGTTGCTGTTTTGACAACGGACCGCCCCTCGTAATGCCTAACTTGGGCTTTTAATTGGTCCGCTTTGAAGAAACCGCCCGGCTTTGTTTGAAGCGATGTAATGGTGGGCGAAAGAAGGAGGCTCTGATACTTAATCTTCCATTCACCCTCCTCGTATTTCATAAAGGCAGTAGCCGTCACGTTCTCGACCACCCTTCCCTCTGCAGCGTCGTGGAAACCATAATCTGTAAATTCCATGGCCCCCAGCATTCCCATACCATGCTCAGCCTCATCCAGATCATTATATTGAGCGTCTTCTTTGCTTCCCTCTACGTGTCGAACACGTAAGGTCGCTTCGCTCATTTTGTCCACAACAAGCGAACACCCACTGAAACCGGGTGTAAACAGGAGTTCAGGTTCACCCTTTCGAGGATGAGCGGCAATATCGACATATCCGCCTTGCGGCGCCCAATATGCATAGTGCATTTCTGGGCTCCTCTGGGATTTCATTGTGTTCGCGTGGACTATTTGCAAGGCGTTAACGCTTTTATTTTCAGCGAGCGGAAGATGAACTGCGTTGAACGCGAGAATCCCTCCCCCACTTTTGTTCGTCAAGACCGCCTCCGTAGCACTGTCTCCACGCACCTTGTTCGGCGCGAGAAGATCCGTCAGCAAGGGGACGCTCCCCAGCGCTGCGTCGTCTATTACCTTGTCCGTACTCACAGGCCTCGCTGTTACGTGGGCCACAGCAGGCTGGTTTCTAGAAAACCCCAGCACAGAGCCTGGTACTTTCCGTTGCTCTCCTGTTTTTAATCTTGACGCTTTACGAGCACTGTCCAAATGACGTGTTTCTCCGTTGAGCCCCTTTTCATCCACAAGCGTCACCGGGTTGTTCCTGACCATAAGATAGAGGTTCAGTCCATCCACCGTGCCCGCCGGATCAGCGCTGAGCCAGCGGCCCACCCACGGCTGGTAGTAGCGATACCCGTAGTAGTACAGCCCTGTCGCGTCGCGTTCCTTGCCCGAATAGCGCACGGTCTTGTAGCGCGCCTCCACCGCATTGCGGGCGGCCCAGAGGGCGGTGCCGCCGTAGGGGTAATACTCCTCCTGGCTGATCAGCCCCCCGCGCCATCGACTTCGAGCGCACCGCTGCCCGTCTGGTCGTCATAGCTATAGCGCAGTTGATCGTTGGTGATGTCGGTGGGTTTGCCGGCTAGCCAGTGCAACACCCGCACCTGCGCGCGGCCCGCTTCGCCCACGGTGATGACCTGCAAGTCTTCCAAGACCTTGCCGCTGCTCAGCGTGCGCCGCAGCTCCAGGCCGGGCAGGTAGAGGACGTTCTGGGTCTGAGTGGTGCGGGCCGCCTGCTGGGCGCTGGTTTTCAGCACGCGCTGGCGGGCGTTGTCGTAGCGGTAGTGTTCGTGGTCGTCCGCGCCGCTGTCGCGCTTGATGGGGGTGACCTGTGCAAGCTCTCCACCCGGCGTCCAGGCCAGGGACTGGCCTGGCAGCAACATCCGCTGCTGACCACTGGCGTTAAACAGCGTCTCCACTTCGGTCGGATCCTTGGCCAGCGAGCTCAGCACCGCCCGGTTGCTGCGTTCGCTCACGGTGATGTCGGTGGTGTAGCTGTTGCCGGTGGCCGGCGCCCTGTGGCGGATCTGGGCCAGGTTGCCTGCCCTGTCGTAGGTGTAGGTGCGGGTGTAGCGGGTGTAGGTGGCGTCATCGAACGCGATGAGCGCGGGGTGGTCACGCCCCTGCCCTTGCCGCCGCGCGTCGGCCATCTCCCGCCCCGTCGCGCTGACCAGTTGATACAGACTGTCGTAGGCGTAGGTGTTTTCCGGCACCACCTTCTGGTTGCGCCAGAAGCGCGTGGCTTCGGCGTCGTTACGCACGCTCACCACGTTGCCCACCGGGTCGTAGGCGTAGCGCAGATCCTGCAGCACTTTCGCCCCGCTGCCCTGACGCTCGGTCTTGATGGCGGCCAGGCGCTGGGTCTTGGGCTCGTAGGTGTAGGTCGTCACCAGCCCGTTGCCGTGCTCCTCGCGCAGCTTCTGGCCGGCAGCAGAGTAACTGAGGGACTTGACGATCACCTGTTCGGTGCCGCCCTTGAGCGTGAGCCAACTGCCCGCCAATTGGCCGGCCATGTCATAGCGCATGCGTTGCTTATGGCCGGCGGCATCCTGGGTGCTCAGCACGGCCCCGGTGGCATCGGCGGTGGTCAGGGTGGTGTGGGCGCTGGGCTCGAGCCCGGCGTCATCTTCGTCCAGCCAATCGACGACGGTGTCAGGGTTGTCAGCGTCCTTGAGTAATTGCCGGGCCACCGAGAGCGGCACACCGGTCAGGGCAATGCTATTGGTGCGCTCCAGCCCGGCGGTGTCGTAGTGACGAATGCACTGGCCAGCCAGGTTTTGCGCTTGGGCCTGCGGCGTGGGGGCCGCCCAGACCAAGCGTTCGACGATGCGCGCCGGCGCACCGGCCAGCTGCTGCGTCACGCTGAGCGGACGGCCCGGCAGCGAGGCGTCCTCGTACTGCCAGGTGCAGGTCACGGGCGGGTCGTCCTTGTCGGGGCTGAGGTTGTGCAGCGTCAGGCACGGCCTACCGGCGACATCGCTCAGGGCCAGTGATGTGCCGGCATCGACGCTTTGCGTGCGCAAGACCTCACCGGAGAGGCTCGTCAGGTAGGTGAAGTTGGCCAACCCGGCCTCGCGCAGGCGCGGATCGGTGCTCTGGGCCAGAAAGCCACGGGCATCGTGGCGATGGTAGGTGATGCGCGTGTCCGTCACTTGCGGGGTGTCGGGATGGCGGTGGTAAACGACATTGCGTACAGGCAAGCCGCGATTGTCCGACACCGTGACGGTGGGTGTGTTGCTGAATAGGGAAATGTTCAAGACTTGCTCCTTCGGTCATAACGAGATCACCCGCCCCTTTTCAGCATCCTAAGCCCCCCACCACAAGGTGAAAGCTCAGCGATCTAACAGCCTTGTGGTTTGCCCCCTTCTCACCGCGCGCCTGTTTCTCCTACAGCGCATTCCACCGTGCCTCCGGTGCGCGTGTCGTGTCGTCAGTCTGCATGACGCCCTGCCTTCTCATCCGAATGGACGAGGAGCGCCTGCGCGCAACTGGCGACGATCCCTCGTTGGGCCACTCGGCTCTCCCGCGCCCTCTCCGGGTGCGGGACCACTCAACGAGGACACCTTGATGACAACAGAAAAAAACCTGGTTCGCTCCGTCACCGTGGACATCGCCGCCCCCGCCGAACTGGTCTGGTCGGTCCTTATCGACCTGCCCCGCTACCCCCAGTGGAACCCCTACACGGTCAAGGTCGAGTCCACCTTGCGCCTGGGCGAGCCGGTCAACCTGTACCTGCCCAACCCCGCCCAGCCTGGTGAACTGCTGCACGTGATCGAACACCTGGCCGATTTCGAGCCACACCGCCTGCTGGCCTGGGAGATGCACGCCAGCGCCAGCAACCCCGACGCTGCCCGCCGTGAACAGCTGATCGAACGCACCGGCCCAGAGAGCTGCCGCTACTACACCACCGACCAGTTCCTGGGCCCGACCGCCGACACGGTCATGGCCAACCATGGCCCCTGGGTCAAGCAGGGCTTCGACGCCGTGGCCCTGGCGGTGAAGGCCCGCGCCGAGTCGCTGCACGCCGCGGCAAGGTGATTTTCGCGCCCTCGGCGCACTTCGTCCGAGCAGACGAAGAGGCGCCGGGGGCGCATTGCCTACCTTGGCGTCAACCGGGCCCGAGCCCGGACGATCACGAGGAGGTATCCAATGTTGACTCATCTGCAATGGCTGGAAGCCGAGAGCATCCAGATCATCCGCGAAGTGGTGGCCGAGTGTGAAAACCCGGTGATGCTCTACTCCATCGGCAAGGACAGCGCGGTGATGCTGCACCTGGCGATGAAGGCCTTCGCCCCGGGCAAACCGCCCTTCCCCTTGCTCCACGTGGACACCACCTGGAAGTTTCGCGAGATGATCGATTTTCGCGACCAGACCGCCAAGCGCCTGGGCCTTGAACTGCTGGTGCACATCAACCCCGAGGGCGTGGAAAAGGCCATCGACCCGTTCACCCACGGCTCGGCGCTGCACACCGATGTCTGGAAGACCCAGGGCCTGAAGCAAGCGCTGGACCAGTACGGCTTCGACGCAGCCTTTGGCGGCGCGCGGCGCGACGAGGAAAAGTCCCGGGCCAAGGAACGGGTGTTCTCCCTGCGCTCCGAGCAGCACCGCTGGGACCCCAAGCAGCAGCGCCCGGAACTCTGGCGTCTGTACAACACGCGCAAGCGCAAAGGCGAGAGCCTGCGGGTGTTCCCACTGTCGAACTGGACCGAGCTGGACATCTGGCAATACATCTACCTGGAGCAGATCCCCATCGTGCCGCTGTACTTCGCCAAGGAACGCCCAGTGGTGGAGCGCGACGGCACTCTGATCATGGTCGACGACCACCGCCTGCCGCTGCGTGACGGCGAAACCCCAGAAATGCGCAAGGTGCGCTTCCGCACCCTGGGCTGCTACCCACTCACCGGCGCCATCGACAGCGATGCCGAGGACTTGCCGGCGATCATCAGCGAGATGCTGGTCAGCCGCACCTCGGAACGCCAGGGCCGCCTGATCGACAGCGACTCGGCCGGTTCCATGGAGAAGAAAAAACAAGAGGGGTACTTCTGATGAACGCCATCACCCATGCCCAACACGACGCACTCACCCCCTACCTGCAGGCGCAACAGCACAAGCAACTGCTGCGCTTCATCACCTGTGGCAGTGTCGACGACGGCAAGAGCACCCTGATCGGGCGCCTGCTGTACGAATCCAAGGTGCTGTTCGAAGACCAGCTCGGCCAGCTCGAAGCCGACTCGAAAAAACTCGGCACCCAAGGCGACGAGCTGGACTTCGCCTTGCTGGTGGACGGCCTGGCCGCCGAGCGTGAACAAGGCATCACCATTGATGTGGCGTACCGCTTCTTTGCCACCGACAAGCGCAAGTTCATCGTCGCCGACACCCCGGGCCATGAGCAGTACACCCGCAACATGGTCACCGGCGCTTCCACCGCGGACCTGGCGGTGATCCTGGTGGACGCCCGCCAGGGCCTGCTGACCCAGACCCGCCGCCACAGCTACCTGGTGTCGCTGCTGGGCATTCGCAAGGTGGTGCTGGCGATCAACAAGCTCGACCTGATGGATTACTCCCAGACCGTGTTCGATCGCATCGAGGCCGACTACCGCGCCTTCGCCGCGCAGATCGGCCTGCACGACATCCAGTGCATCCCGCTGTCGGCGCTGCGCGGCGACAACATGCTCACCCCCAGCCCCAATACCCCGTGGTACACAGGGCCCAGCCTCTTGGCGTACCTGGAGGACGTGCCACTGGAGCAGGCCCGCGCCAGCGAAGCGCCGTTCCGCCTGCCGGTGCAGTGGGTCAACCGGCCGAACCTTGATTTTCGCGGCTTCTGCGGCAACGTCGCCGCCGGCAGCGTGAGTGTCGGCGAGCGCATCCGCGTGCTGCCTTCAGGCCAGCAGAGCGAGGTCAGCGAAATCCTTGGCGCCAGCGGCCCGCAGCAACGCGCCGAGTGCGGCCAGGCCGTGACCCTGGTGCTCAAGGACGAGATCGACATCAGCCGGGGTGACCTGATCGCCCTGGCCGATGCCCCGCCCGCGGTGGCCGACCAGTTCGAGGCCACCCTGGTGTGGATGGACGAGGACGCCCTACTGCCCGGGCGCCCCTACCTGATGAAGATCGGTTGCCGCACCGTGGGCATGAGCTGCGCCAACCTCAAGCACCGGGTGGACGTGAACAGCCTTGAGCAGCTCGCCGCCAAGACGCTGGAGCTCAACGGGATAGGCGTGTGCAACCTGCACCTGGATCGGCCGATCCCGTTCGATGCCTATGCCGACAACCGGGACACCGGCGGCTTCATCGTCATCGACCGGCTGAGCAACCGCACAGTCGGCGCCGGCATGCTGCACTTCGCCTTGCGCCGCGCGCAGAACGTGCATTGGCAAGCCATCGACGTCAACCGCGAGGCCCACGCCGCGCTCAAAGGCCAGACCCCGCGGGTGCTGTGGTTCACCGGGCTCTCCGGTGCGGGTAAATCGACCATCGCCAACCTGGTGGAGCGCAAGCTGCATGCCCTGGGCAAGCACACCTACCTGCTCGACGGCGACAACGTGCGCCACGGCCTGAACCGCGACCTGGGCTTCACCGAGGCGGACCGGGTGGAGAATATCCGCCGCGTGGCCGAGGTGGCCAAGCTGATGCTCGATGCCGGGTTGATCACCCTGGTCTCGTTCATCTCGCCGTTTCGCGCCGAGCGCGACATGGCCCGCAGCCTTGCCGGGGATGGCAACTTCTTGGAGATCTTCATCGACGCCCCGCTGGCCCTGGCCGAGCAGCGCGACCCCAAAGGGCTGTACCAGAAGGCCCGGCGTGGTGAGCTGAAGAACTTCACCGGTATCGACTCGCCCTACGAGCCGCCGGTGAACCCGGAGTTGCACATCGACACCCAGCGCGAATCGGCCGAAGCCGCCGCCGAACGCATCGTCGAAGCCTTGCTCAACCTCTGAGCGAAGCGGACGCGGCGCCACGCCGCCGCGTCCGCACCTGACGGTTCAGCGGGTGCCGAACTCGAACGAGGGCACGAAACCCGAGCCGAGCAAGTAGGGGCAGTTCGAGGCGACGAAGTCGTCGCTGAGCATATCGTCCGCACTGTTGTAGCCGTCGGTGTACACCCCGGTAAGCCCCAGCAGCGTATGGGGCAGGGACGAAATGCTGACCGGTTGATCTTCACGCTGCCGCAGTTTCTCAAGCTTGGCGCTTTGGTGCTGCGACACGTTGTCGGTGGCCCAGACGAAGGCCGAGACCGACAGGTCGTATTCATTGCCGATGCCATGGCCCAACAAGCCACGATGATCGTCCATGAGGTTCTCGCCATGATCGGAGGTGTAGACCAGCACTGACGGTTTGTTGCTGGCTTCCAGCTGGTTCATCAGCGTGTGCAGGAGCCAGTCGGTGTAGAGCACGGTGTTGTCGTAATGGGCGGTGATCCTGTCTTTGGCGCTGTCGGTGGCGGGCTGGAACTGCCTGAAGCTGTCCGGATAACGGCGCGCATAATCGAAATGGCTGCCCTTGATGTGAATGAAGATCGCCCGCTTGGCTGGGGGCGAGTGCAGGATTTGCTCGTGCACTGGCAACAATGCGGCGTCATAGCTGCGCTCGAAGTACTGCCGGCTGTTCGCTTCGGCGGCGATCTGCGGAATGATCCCACCAAAGCTGTCGACCTCCTGGACAGACAACCAATGGGTCGTATAGCCCGCCGCACGGTAGATGCCCACCAAGGATTTGGTCGAGGCGATCCGATCCCAATCGGAGATCGGCGACAGGCTCAGCATCGACGGCACGGCGAACGAGGTATAGGGCGCGGTGGTGCACATGCGGTTGAACTTGAACAGTCCCAGGCGCTTGTCCAGATTCGGCGTGGTCGGTTTGTCGTAGCCGTAAAGCGACCAGTTGTGTGGGCGTGAGGACTCGCCGATCACGAAGACGACGGTCTCGATGTTCGAATCGTTCGAGACGCGAGTGATGTTGACCTTGGTGTCCTGGCGCTGCTTGATGTACTGCAGGGTTTCGGCATGCAGGTAGGCGGTCAGGCCGATCTGCGACAGGTAGCCCACCGGCGTGCTCTGGTCCTTGGCGGCCAGGTCCAGCACCGCACCCTTGCCCAGCGAGTTGAGCTGGACGGTCTTGTAGAAGTACATGCCATACCCCAGCAGCAAGGCGCCCAGGCTCAAGGCGAACAGCATCCGGCTCTTGGGTAGCTTGCGGCGGTACAGGCCGGCCAGTCCCAGGCCGTAACAGGCCATGAACACCAGCAGGACGAAGGCGATGGACTTCCAGTAGGTCAGCAGGAAGTCATTGGCCTCTTTGTAGTTGGTCAGCCCGATGAACAGGTAGGCCGCCGTCAACCGTGAGTTGAAGTTGAGCGTCAGGAACAGGTCGATGGTGGCCAACAGATAGAACGGCAAAAGCACGACGTGAAGCTTGAACTGGTTGGATGACGCGAAGCGGATCGCCGCCAACCACAGCACCGAGATGGCGAGGGTGTAGAGCGCCAGCAGGTCGATCTTGGCGTATGGGTTGGCGAGTGTGCGGATGAAAATGGGCGAGAGCAGAAACGCCCAGAGCACCAGGTTCGGCCATTCCTGCTTTAGCGTGGGTATCTTCATTTTTTAGTTATTCTCGTCGGGCGCCCATGGGAGGGTGCTTACCTGAGCAATAGCCAATTGCTGGCATACGAACGAGCATAGATCATCGAGCTTCTCCTTGGATGGAGGCGCTGACGGTTGGGGCTGCGTTGTCTGCCCTGGGCTCTCAAGGCAAACCACGCTGCAAGAAGCCCCCGCAGAAGGGCCGGATTCGCGTAGCTTTCTTCGCGGGTAAACCCGCTCCCACAGGTACGGCGGTGCTTCGAGGCCTGTGGTTGAGCCTGTGGGAGATTCTAGGGTGCCGGACAAACTCGAATCGCCTTCGGTTGGTATTCCTTCACTTTTCAGCCCGTGCAAATACCAGCCCTGGCGCAGTTCTCACAGACACAGCGGTGTTGTTGAGAACACCGCAGAACCTGTGGGAGCGGGTTTACCCGCGAATGGGCCAGAACTGCCTACAAATATTCAGCTTTTTGCCACGCGATGGTCCAGGCGCCTCCACCCGGCCTCCTGAGCTCGCGATTGGCGGCCGTATCTGTACATGACAGTTAGTCCAAACAGACGATTTACCCGACGAGCCCCCCATCAATACTGCCCTTCCCGATACCCGCGAGGCGCAGCATGATCGCTCACCATCCGGCTCCCATCGCCACTGACGCGCTCAGCGCCTTGCTCGCCCAGGTCTATCAAGGCCCCCTCGAATCCACACCCTGGGGCGGCTTTCTCGAACAGCTACGCCAGCGCCTGGACGCCAGTTTCATCACCCTGGTGCTGCGCAACCCGGAGCACGAACGCCCGGGCCTGATCGTCAATGCCTCCAGCCACGGCCCGCTGCTGCCGGGCGAGCCGTCCTACAGCGAGTACTACTACTCCATCTGCCCCTTCCTCGACTGGCCTGCCGATCACGTTGCCACGGCCGACCAGGTGATGGGCAGCGCGGTATGGCTGGCTCACGATTTCTACCGCAACTACCTGCAACCGCTGGACCTGCGCCACGTGCTGGTGGCCAACATGGTGACCAATGCCGGCATGCACTGCGCCCTGTTTGCCAGCCGCGGGCATGCCGGGGCGGACTTCGATGCCGAGGAAATCGCCCTGGTGCGCCTACTGCTGCCACACGTGCAGCAGGCCGTGGACCTGCACTCGGCCGTGGACCAGCTCGACTCCGAGCGCCAGTTGTATGCCGCGACCATCGACCGCTTGATGGTCGGCACGGTGATCCTCGATGAGAACGGCCGCAAGCTGCGTTGCAACAGTGCCGCGCAGCGATTGTTCGATGAAGGCGATGGCCTGGTATGCCGGCAAGAAAAACTCTGCGCCTACCTCAACCATGAGAACCGCACCTTGCAACAAGCGGTCCAGACCGTGCTGCGTCAACGCCAGCGCGGGTTGGACGAACTGGAAGTGCTCACCCTGTCCCGGCCCAGCGGCCAGATGCCGCTCAACCTGCTGCTGCGGCCCATCCCCCTGAACTACCAGGCCGGCAAAGGCACCCGCAGGCCGGCGGTGGCATTGTTCATTCGCGACCCGGCCGACTCGCCCCAGGCCTCGCGGCACCTGCTGCGCAGCCTGTTCCAGCTCACGCCGATGGAAACCGAGGTGGCGATGCTGGTGATGGATGGGCAGACCCTGGATGAAACAGCGGACCTGTTGCACGTGTCGCGCAATACCGTGCGCGCGCACCTGCGCGGGGTGTTCGCCAAGACCGGCGCCACGCGTCAGGCACAATTGGTGAAAACCCTGCTCAACAGTGTGGCGTCGCTGGGCTGAGCAACCGTTCAGTCAAAATGCAGCCAGGGGCGCAGTGCGTCTCGGTTAGCCAGCACCAACTGCTGGGCCTCAGGCTTTGGATCGTGCACATTGGGGTTCACGTGGAAGCGTCGTACCACGTACTTCACCAGAGCCTGACGGCTGGGGATGACCAATTGCCCGTCGATCATGCCGAAATCCATCTCGATGATCGCCTTTTGCGCCGCATTCAGGCGCTCGTCCGGCTTGAAGATCACATCGATCCGGGTGTTCCACTCCTCGTCCTGCTCGCTGCCGTTGTCGGTCTGGTCATCGCGCAGTTCCGGCTCGCCGCGAAAACGGCTGAGCACGAAATCCCGGTATTTTCGGTTCTTCTCGCAATAGGCCCGCACGTGCCAGCGCATGCCGGTGTAGACCAAGGTGTGCGGGGCGATGGTGCGGCCTTCGAGCTCGGGGCTGTTGAATGACACATAGTCGATGTCCAGTCGCCGCTTCTCCCGGCACGCCTTGAGCAACGGCCGCAGCACCTCGGGCCTGACCGAGCGATCGGGCACTTTCAGCACCTCGGTATGGGCATAGGCCAATGCCAGGCCTTCGATATGCGGCGCGCGTTCGTTGTTCTGGTTGAGCAAGTCGAGGTAGGCACTGGCGCTGTCGTCGATGAACAGCGGCTTGAACTGTCGAGTCGGCACGTAGCCCTTGAGCTGCTTGTCGTAGACCAGGTTCTTCGAGGCGTAGTCGGTGATGTAGGTGTTGATGTCCTTGGAGGCTTGTTGGCGGCTGATGCCGAAGCTCTGGATCAGGTGATTGGTGGTCAGGCGCCCTTCCCACCACACCACGGTCTCGATCAACCGGTAGCGCAGGGCCAGGTCCCAACGGGTTTGCTCCATACGTTGCGTGCGTTTCATCGACTGCCCTCGGCCTACGTTTGGTTGGATGACGTGTCGTCAAAGACTACGTGTCTTGGCTGTTGCCAATCAAGAGACTAAAACATGTAAACAAAACGGACATATCTATGTGCCTTGCAGTCTTTCACATTCACTTCCTGCCGGGTGTGCGCCAGCTCAGGTGCTCCGTGGCCCAGGTGATATCACATGGCCTCTATTCGATGACCGAAGCCCATTGAGTCGGGCCTGCGAGCAGGCTTCGAACCTGCGCAATTGCTTTACCTGTACAAGTCTCCATTATCGACATGTAGTAAAACTAGACATATCGTTTGGCTCGTACACATACCCTTGCTCTTCTCAAGGAAGCGAAACATGGAGAACATTGATCTGGTCCTGCTTGGCGTCACCGCTTTCATCGTGTTGATGCTTGGCCTGCAGCATGCCCGGCTCAGCGAGATCTGGCGGCTTTTGCGCAGCAACCGCGAGCTGGAGCGCACCGCTCGCATGCAAAAACAGGAAAACCGCGAATTGCGCAGCGCGCTGCGTGCCGAGCGGGAACATGTGGCACAGTTGCAGCGTCAGGTACACCTGTTGCTGGGGGTGGCACCGCTTTGAGAATGGCCTGAGGATGTGGGCGCCGCTCTGCAGCCCAAAAGGCTTTGATACCGTTTTTAAGGAGGCCGCATGCCCTACCCCATCGAGCAGAAACTTGTCGTCGGCGTCGCCTCCAGCGCGCTGTTCGACCTGACCGTGTCCGACGACATCTACAAGACCGAAGGGGTCGAGGCGTATCGTCAGCATCAGGAGCAGAACCTCGACGAGCCCTTCCCCAAAGGCGTCGCCTTCCCGTTCATCCGGCGCTTTCTGAGCATCAACAAGGCCTTCCCCGCGCAATTGCCGGTGGAGGTGGTGCTGCTCTCACGCAACTCGCCCGAGACCGGCCTGCGGGTATTCCGCTCGATCGACCACTACGGCCTGGACATCACCCGGGCGGCGTTCATGTCTGGCCGTTCGCCCTATGAGTACATCCCCGCGTTCAATGCATCGCTGTTTCTGAGCGCTCACGAAGAAGATGTCCAGCGCGCCATCGACGCCGACTACCCCGCTGGCCTCGTGCTGCCCACGCGCATCTACGACGATGAAATCGACACCGAGCTGCGGGTGGCCTTCGACTTCGATGGCGTGATCGCCGATGACGAGGCCGAAAGCGTGTACAAGCAGCATCACGACCTCGATGAGTTCCTGGCCCACGAGCGCGACCGCAAGGCCATCCCTCATCAGCCGGGCCCGCTGGCGGACCTCTACCGCAAGCTCTCGCACATCCGCACACTGGAGGACCAGAAACTGGCCCAGTGCCCGGATTACCAGCGCATCCTGCGCATCGCCATTGTCACCGCGCGCAACGCGCCATCCCACGAGCGGGTGGTGACCACCTTGAAGAATTGGGGCGTGTCGCCGGACGAATCGTTCTTCCTGGGCGGCATGGAAAAAGACCGGGTGCTGTCGATTCTCAAGCCGCACATGTTCTTCGACGACCAACGCAGCCACCTGACGTCGGTGGCCGGGGATCTGCCGATGGTGCATGTGCCGTTTGGAGTGGCGAACGAGCGCCGGGAAGCGGGCAACGCGCTGGCCGAACCTGCGCCGTTGCCCGTGGTGGCCTCGCGGAACGGTTGAGTCCCGGTACAATGCCTGACCCAGATCGCAATCCCTTTACTACCTATGTCATGCCGACCAGGACTCGATCGTACTGACGACGATGGATTGCAGCGTATCGGTTCCGACGACCCCCGACAGCTTGCCCAGTGCCTCGACAATCTGAGGATAGGTCTCTTTATTCAAACTGGGCATCAGAAAGCATTTTTTCATCCGCCCAATCTGTTGGGAAAGGTGCAGTTGCTTTAATGTCAGACTTGAATGGTTGAGACGCAACAATGCATTACTCAGCGCTCTGCGCTGCTGCGGCTCCAAAGTCCGTACCAGTTCCAACCAACTTTGCCCGGTCGCCGATCTCGCCTGTCGCAGGTAATTGATCATGAGGGAGTTGCTCTGGAGCCCGGACGCTGCATCAAGCATCTCACTGACGGCCGCATACCATGGCGCGTTGTCTAACTGATAGACCTGCCTCTTGCGGGTTGCCCCACCCTTGATTTCGCGACTCCGCACGGCGATAGGTACTGAAACATCGTCCACGCGCAAACACAGCGGCATAGCGAACACCGAGGAAATAACAGATACCCCGCTACCCATCATGAACACCAGACGCTGCACTGCGCCGACGCGCTGTCCTGCAAACTCGGCCACCTCGGTGAGTACCCTTGCCTGGCGAGGGTTGTACTTGATTTCACTGGCGTACTGCTGAGGCTTAACCGTTTTCCTCATTTCCTGAATCACCAATTGCTTCGGCGCAGTGCTACAAACCGGCTGAACCCTGCGAAGGCGAATGACATTGTAGTCCGCATCAATGTAAACGACGCCTGCACCGATAAGCGCCATATCGGCATCGATCACTGTAATCAGGCGAGGCAGGTCGATAAGGTGTTCGACACGTCGCCGTAGCAAATACATCGAGGGTGGCACGCTAGGCTCGTTCAATCGTAAGCGTTTCATCAAGCATCCTGTCTGAAGAGGAAAGCAGGCAAACACCAGCTGTCACCTGCAAAGCCCGCAGCGTATGGATCCCTTGATGGCCCATATATCGGTGAATTCTGTACAGCCCCAGCAACTCGCCACCGGACATCCGGCGATTTTTCGTTTGCTCCAAAATTAGCGCCTCACTCGCGCCTGGGCTGCACGCATCAACGTGAGTAGACCTGTCACTGTTTGATTGGCCATACGGCCCGTTCGCGGGTAACCCGTGAATGCATCTCAAGAGAGAACGCCGTTATCAGATCAGATCATCTAAGCCTGCGTGCGTTTGAGCTGCCGGATCAGGCGCCGATAGCGGGTGCGGCGCCTGCGCATGACGCAGAGGCGTTTCCAGAGGCCCCGGTAACGGCGGGTATTCATTAGCCACAAGGCAATCAACGCAGGACACGCACTCATCAGGGCGACATGGGGCACAGGAGAAGCTTTATAAGTTGACAGCGTCCCCACCAGGCATATCAGCAGCACTACCAACTGTGCCTTGAGGGCGCGGGCATGAGCCCTGAGTGCAAGCAGTGTCTGTATCCAGATAAAAACGCCCAGAACAGACATCGCAAATACGATCACATTGTCTCTTGGGAAGCCGAACGTGAAAACACGGGCGACACCTACTACCGCCGATGCACCTGCCATCAATGTCAGCATCATGCAGGCGATGAATGTGAAGTAGTAGCGCTTGATCCAAATAAGCGTTTGGTTAGTAAGCATCATAGTGGATGGGCTCCATAATACTCACGGCGATCGCTTGCACAACCGTCCAAAAAACTTCTTATATTGCTGCACAGGCCTATTCGGCGCTCCGATCTACCCGCCGCCTACAAAGACGACGGCACTATCATAAAGGATCAAGAATTTAGCGCCTGCGCGTTCGCTTGATCTGCCGGATCAGGCGCCGCTGACGGGTGCGGCGCCTGCGCATGACGCATAGGCGTTTCCAGAGTCCTCTGAAGCGACGAGTATTAAGCAGCCATAGGGCAATCAATGAGGGAAGCCCAGTCACCAGTGAGAAATCGGTCTTCGGAGAGAACCCCAGAGTCAGAAGTGTGCAGATAAAAAATATCAGAAGTGACATTACCAGCGAACTAAGCGCCCGAGAATGAGCTCGCATTACAAAAAAGTACTGAACAACTACATACGTACCGCAAACCATCAACGCAAAATGCAAGACACCAACATCCCGCACACCTAGCGTTTCGACTACGCCAAACAACGCAGCAGCGGCGGATGCAAAAGTAAGAAAATAAATTGCCAAAAATATCGGCAGGTATGGCCTAAACCCAGCAGGTATTTTTTCAGCACGCATCATTCTGGATCAAATTCCATGACGCTTACGGCGATCATTTTAATACCGTCCACAAAAACTCCTTATGTCGCTGCACTGACCTATTCGCGGGTAAACCCACACAAATTCTCCGGTGCGATGAAGAACACCGCTGCCCCTGTGAGCGCGGCGGCTCGACGCTCCGGTTTACCCGCAAATACGTCCACGAAGACGAGGTCGTTATCAAACAGGATCAAAAGTCTAACGCCTGCGCGTTCGCTTGAGTTGCCTGAGCAGGCGCCGCTGGCGGGTGCGGCGCCTGCGCATGACGCATAGACGCTTCCAAAGACCCCGGTAGCGTCGGGTGTTCATTAGCCATAACGCTGTCAAAGGCAGAATAGCGAACATGATGACAATCTTAGGATTTGGCGTCGCCTTGTAACCCGCCAGAATGCTCACGAGACACATCAGTAGTATTACCACGAGCGTTTTGACCGCTCGTGGATGGGCTCTGAGCACTAAGAAGGTCTGTATCCAGACAAACAAACTCAACGCGCTCGCTGCAACAAACATTTCTAGCTCTTTTGGAAAGCCGAAAGTAATCCACTGAGCGGCTATAACCACTGAAGCCCCACTGGAAAGTACAGTGAGGACCATGATAATCAAGAAGTTTAAGGTATAAGGCCTGATCCAAGCCGGAAGGTTTCTGTATAATATCATTCTGAATCAGAGTCGATGAGAGTGACTGCAATGGACTGAACCCGGGAGGGGTCCACTTCTAAAACCACCTTATTTTTCTGTACCGGCCTATTCGGCGCTCTGACTTATCCGCGAACAGGTCCGCAAAGACGACATCGTGATCAAAGGATCAAATATTTAACGCCTGCGCATTCGCTTGAGCTGCCTGAGCAGGCGCCGCTGGCGAGTGCGGCGTCTGCGCATGACGCAGAGGCGTTTCCAAAGGCCTCGGAAGCGACGGGTGTTCAGCAGCCATAAGGCAATCAATGAGGGAAGCCAAGCCATAAGAGCGAGCATGGGCTTAATTGACATATTGTAGCTCAAAAAAGCGCATCCAAAAAACACTAGAAGTAAAATGATGAGTATTCTTAGCGCCTGTGGATGAGCTCGCAATACAAAAAAACTTTGAATAGATATGAAGAATGCCAAGCCTATCCCGGCAACATATTCCACACCTACCGTATCGAGACGAAGCGGAAGTGCGTGAGCAATTCCCGACAATGCAGCAGCACCTGCCATCAATGTAAAAACATAGATAATCGCGAATATCGGAAGATACCGCCTAACCCCACAAGGCAATGCTTCACCAGATATCATTTCTGTTCAAACCCCATGACACCTACGGCGATCGTTTGAGTACCCCATAAGAAAACTCCTTATGTTTCTGCACTGGCCAATTCGGCGCTCCGGTTTACCCGCGAATACGTCCGCAAAGACGACGTCGTTATCAAAAGGATTAAGAATCTAACGTCTGCGCATTCGTTTGAGCTGCCTGAGCAGGCGCCGCTGGCGGGTGCGGCGCCTGCGCATGACGCATAGGCGTTTCCAGAGGCCTCGGTAACGGCGGGTATTCATCAGCCACAAGGAAATCAACGCAGGACACGCGCTCATCAGGGCGACATGGGGCATAGGAGAAGCTTTGTAAGTCGACAGCGTCCCCCCCAGGCATATCAGCAGCACTACCACCTGTGCCTTGAGGGCGCGGGCATGAGCCCTGAGTGCAAGCAGTGTCTGTATCCAGATAAAAACACCCAGAACAGACATCGCAAATACGATCACATTGTCTCTTGGGAAGCCGAACGTGAATACACGTGCGACACCTACTACCGCCGATGCACCTGCCATCAATGTCAGCATCATGCAGGCGATGAACGTGAAGTAGTAGCGCTTGATCCAAATAAGCGTTTGGTTAGTCAGCATCACGGTGGGTGGACTCCATAATACTCACGGCGATGGATTGAACGCTCGAACTCCCAATAACAGTGAGCCCACTAGCCACAGACTCCCGTATCATGGCCAACGTTGCCTGGCTCAACTCTGCTGGTGTCAGGCGCTTTTTCTTCCTGCCGATACGCTGCGCGAGCTTCAACTGTTTGTTGGTCAGGCTCGGGTGTCGAACGCGCAACAGTTCATCGTTCAGCGCCTTGCGCTGTTGCCGGCTTAATGGCCGCAAGAGCTGCGACCAACCAATTCCTGTCGAGGATTTTCGAACCTGCAGGTATCTGATCATATTGGCGCCGGCTACACTGACCGCGAGCAGAGCGATCGTATCCAGCAGTTGGCTAACAATTTCAAACCATTCTTCATGAAACCAAGCGTCGTCTTGGGTGGCTCCACCCAGCTCGCTGTATACTCGTCCAACTCCGACTGCGCACTGGAGCAGTGCCGCGCCAGCACCTGCAAAGCCAAGATAAACAATCGGAGTTGCAACACCGCCTGAAAATGTCGAAGCAGCGCCACCCGCAACCATTATCAGCACACTGAGTGCCGCGCCAGTGCAGGCCAGCCCCATGTTGGCAATTTCCGCGAACATTTCAGACTCGCGAGCATCCCGTTGGATATTTTCGACATATGCCCGTGCAGTAACAGGCTGCCTCACCTCCTGAATAACCAACCACTTCGGCACCACACTGCACACCGCCTGAAACCTACGCAGGTTGACGATGTTGTACTGCGCATCGATATAAACCACCCCCGCCCCGATCAGCGCCGGGTCTGCATCGATCACCGCGAACAGCCGAGGCAGATCTATCAGTTGCTCGACGCGCATCCGCGCCAGGTAGGTCGAGGGGCGTGCTCCGAGTTCGTCCAAGCGTGTAAGTCTCATCAAGCATCCTGTCTGAAGAACCGAGATGGCGGAAAACCAGTGGCCGCGTGCAAAACCCGTAGCGTACGGAGCCCCTGATAGCCTGTATGTCGGTGCCTTCCGAAGAACCTCGTCATCTCCCTGCCCGCCCCTTCGAGGCCTTTTCGCCGGCCCCGAAAAGCCGCCTCAGCAACGGCGCGCACAAGGGTTGACCATCAGCACTGGAGCACCGCATGCTCGGTCACACCCGTCTGTGCTCAAGGACTGATTGCATGAAGCCGGAAGACCGCGCCATCCCCACGCCCTCTGGCCCACCGGCACAATCGACGCGGACGAGCCGGCGGCAATGACCCTCTTCTACCTCAAGCTCATCGTCACCCCGCTACTGATGTGGGCCGTGTCCCTCGCCTCCCGACGCTGGGGCGGCCTGCTGGGTGGGTTGCTGTCCGGCTTGCCCATTACCTCCGCGTTGGTAATGACCTTCCTGTGCCTGGAACAAGGCACCGCCTTCACCCTGCGCGCAGTCCCAGGTGCCCTGGGCGGCCTGGCGGCGGTGCAGGCCACCTACGTCTGCTACCTGTACGCGACCCGGCGCACCGGCATCGGTTGGGCCGCCCTGCTGGCGTTGGTGCTCTATGCCGTGGCCGCCTACACCTTCACCCATGGCGGCAGCCTGTACCTGTCGATCGCCGCCGCCCTGGCGCTGATCGCCTGGCTGATCCGCGCCACCGACCGTGAACCCAAGCCGGACCTGCTGGCCAAACCCCGTCATCGCTACTGGGAAATCCCCCTGCGCATGGGGGCCGCCACCACCTTGCTGATGGTCACCACCGGCTTTGCCAGCTGGCTGGGCCCGGCGGCGAGCGGGATGCTGGCGCCGATTCCGGTGATTGCCTGGCCGTTGGTGGTGTTCGCCCATGTGCAGGGCGGGCGCGCGGGAATGGCAGCGATGGTGCGGGGCAATGCCATTGGTGCGGTGGGGGTGATTGCGTTTTATCTGGTGGTCGCGGGGCTACTGGAAACGTTGGGGATTGCGGCGACGTTTACCTTCGCGGTGGTGCTGGCGGTGGTGTTGACCGTGGCGTTGGCGGCGGGGTTGCGGCGCGGTCGTTGATGCCGCCATGGCCAACGTTCTACAGCGCACCGAAAAGGCTCAAGTTCTCCGAACGGTGGGCGATCTAGCAGGGGAACCCTTGATTCTTCTCGCGACCTTCGGACAAAAACGTGCAGTCGAGTATCCAACCGCTCTTGAGCAACCTGCAGCAGGAATACTTCTCCAAGCTCGATAACTGGAACGAGCTGATACAAACCCCGTTCTTCGACATGCTCGTCGTCTGGGGCATTGTGACCTTCGTCGCCGCGATCATCCCGCTGAAGTTGAGCACCGCACGTGGCCTGATGCTGGGGTTTACCTTCGCCATTTGCGGGGCGGTGGTCATCACCGCGGATATTGCCGCGGGGAACCTCAGCGCCAAGAAACAACTGATCGAGGTAGAGGCACAACTCTCAGACCTCAAAGCGTCGGCCCCCGTGGATGAGAAACGCACGCCTGCTCAGGCACCTACACCGCCCAAGAACGCCGCCTCATTGAAGAACGAGCGCGAGCGGCTGCTCGGCAAGATCGAGTTGGCTGGCCTGCTGACCACGTTCACCGCCATGACGCTCGGAGGCCTGGGCGGAGGATTGCTGACGGCCGCAGTGAGCATGCCGAGAAACAGGCAGGAGGAAGAACGCCAGGAAAAGCCTTTGCTCGAGCGCATCTTGAATGGGTATTTCTACCTGTTCGCCTTTGTGTTGACCTCCTCCCTGATCCTCCTGGCTGGCGCATACACCTTCATTGCTCGCCAACTGACCAACGCTGGGACCGCACATCCACTCTTGCTGGTCCCTATCGTTGGGTTCCTGTTGAGCATTGTGTTCAGCGGCATTGCCTTCGACAGAACCCGCAGCCACTTGAAAAAAGACAAACCGCAGTTGCTGCTGCAGTCGATCATCGGGCTCTTTGCGTTGTTCTTCTATCTCAATACGGTTGCCCACGTCTGGTACGACATCGGCGCGATTTCCATGGCCCTGCACATCCCCGTGGTCCTGGCCTTGTCCCTTCATGCCCTATACCGCTACCGGCAAACTGCCCGTCGTTGATACGACATGGCGTCTGCTCACCCAAGCAAGAGAGCCCCGTGACCGAATCCACTGGTGTCGGGGCGCTTCAACATAAGTGTTCGGGGTGTTACTGACGGTCGTTCCACGCACTGCCCGGGTGAGTCGCAAACACCTGCATCTCCACCAGGTAACCGTCGCCCAGGTCGGCGCCGACGCAGGCACGCACTGGCTTTGGGCAGCCCTCAAGCCAGGCGTCGTACACCTCGTTGACCCGGTCGAAATGGCTGTAGTCGGCGAGCCATAACTGAACCCGGGTCAACTGGTCCTTACCGATGCTTGCCTCGGCCATCAGGCCATCGATGATCGCAAGCACTTGCCGGAGTTGCCCCTGCACATCCTGTTGCAGGTCGTGGGCGGCGATACCCGCCGTTTCGAACAGGCCTCGGTAGCTGACGGCCAGCGACATCCGGTCGCCTGAGGCATGACGTGTGATCATCGATGTGTACTCCCTTGTGCATTAACTCAGTTGATTGATGCAGACCACCTTGGGCTGGGTCATGTCTTCATAGGCGAAGCGCACACCCTCGCGCCCGAGGCTGCCGTACTTGGAACCGCCGAACGGCATGGCGTCGAAGCGGTAGTCCGAGGAGTCGTTGATCATCACGCCACCGGCCTCGATGCGCTTGGCCAGTGCAAGCGCGGCGGACAGATCCTGGGTGAACACGCCGGCGTGCAGGCTGTACTCCGGTGCATTGGCCAGGGCGATGGCCTGCTCGCGATCATCGAACGGCGCCAGCATGACCACCGGTGCGAACGCTTCTTCGCGCCACAATTGGCTGGCGTGGGAGACCTGCTCGAGCACGGTAGGTGCATAGGCGGCGCCCTCGCGTTGGTGGCCGCACAGCAGCGTCGCCCCCTCCTCCAGCGCCTGCTCCACCAGCGCCTCGACCCGTCGTGCCGCAGCCTCGGTGATCATCGGCCCCATGTCGGTTTCGCGCCGGGCGGGGTCGCCCAACACCATCGAGCGTGTCAGGGCGACGAAGCGCTCGCGGAACGCCTCATAGATCGAGGCGTGCACGAGAATGCGCTGGGTACCGATGCAGTTCTGCCCGGCCGCCCAGAATGCACCCGAGACGCAGGCCTCGACCGTGGCGGCGAGGTCGCAGTCTTCCAGCACCAGCACCGGGGCATTGCCACCCAGGTCCATGGCCAGCTTCTTCAGGCCCGCGTTACGCGCAATCTGCTCGCCGGTGGTGAATCCGCCGGTGAAGGAAATCATGCGGACTTCACGCACCGCGACCAGGGCCTTGCCCAGCTCGGCGCCGCCGGTGGCGACAGTGACCACGGTGTCGGGCAAACCCGCCAGGCCCAGGTATTGCACCAGCTTGATGGCCGACAGCGGGGTCAGTTCCGAAGGCTTGAGAATGACCGCGTTGCCCCCGGCGATGGCTGGGCCAAGCTTGTGGGCCACCAGGTTCAGCGGGTCGTTGTAAGGGGTGATCGCAAGGATCAGTCCGAGGGGTTCGCGGGTGAACCAGCCTTGGCGCGACTCCGAGCCTTCATAGGCATCGAAAGGCACCACTTCACCGGCGTTGCGCCGCGCCTCCTCGGCGGACAGCCGGAGGGTGTTGATGCAACGCTTCACTTCTTTTTCGGCCTGGCGCAGGGTCTTGCCCGCCTCGTCGACGATCAGGCCGGCGAAGTCCGCCGCATCCCGCTCGATGAGCCGCGCGGTATTTTCCAGGATACTGGCTCGGCGATGCCGAGGCAGTGCGGCGCTGTCGCTGACGCCCTGGCGGGCGCGGGCCAACAAGCCCGGCACATCCTGGACACCGAGGTTCTCGACGCTGCCGACGAGGCTGCCATCGAAGGGGCTGTATACATCGATCAAGGCGGGCTCCTGCAGGGAAACCCGTGGCAGGTAAGACAGGTTCATGGCGTTGCTCCTCAGGCCGAGTGGGTGGCGTGGATGGCGACGATGTCCGACAGCAAGGCAAATGCGGTTTCGATCCGCCCGGCGCCAGGGCCCGACACAGTCACGGCACCCAGCAGTTCGGTATCGAATGCGACCGCGTTGGTGGCGCCGCTGATGCCTGCCAGGGGGTGGTTGCCGGGTAGCAGGCGGGCCTGCACGCTGGCCTGGACCGAGCCGTCCTGGTTACGGCTGGCAGCACCGATCAGCTTCCAGCGCTGACCCGAGGCCAGGGCCTGCTGGATATCGTCGCAGGTGATCGCGCTGATGCCGCTGCACGTCACATCGCTGACCTGCAGGCAGGCGCCCAGCAGTTCGTTGGCCAGAATGACCACCTTCAGGCGCACGTCGTAACCTTCGACGTCGGCACTCGGGTCCGCTTCGGCGTAGCCCAGTTCCTGGGCCTTGGCGACCGCCTCGGCAAAGCCAAGGCCTTCTTCCATGCGCGTCAGCACATAGTTGGAGGTGCCGTTCAGAATGCCCTCGAAGCCGACCAGCCCTGCCCCGGGCAACGTCTGGCGTGCCATGCGCAGCACCGGGGTGCCGCTCATCACGGCGCCTTCGTACTCGAACGACACTCCCTTGGCCTTGGCCAGTGCCTTGAGCGACTGGGCATGCAGGGCAATCGGCCCTTTGTTGGTGGTGACCACATGCTTGCCCGCTTCCAGCGCCCAGCGGCAGAAGGTGGCGGCAGGTTCGCCATCCTTGGGATTGGTGAAGGTGGCCTCAGCGATGATGTCGGCGCCGGACTGCTTGATCACCGCCTCGTTGAAGGCCTCCGCCGAGCCTTGTGCCAACTGCGCCAGCGCCCCCTTGCTGGCCGGCAGCGCGACCAGAGTGGCGGCATCCAGGCCATCGCGGTCGATGGCCGAGCCCAGGAACAGGTCGGTGACGCCGACGATCTTCAGGCTGAAACCCAACTCCTGTTGCCAGCGCGCATTGCGCTCGGCGATCAGCTGGGCCAGGGCGCGGTTCACTCCGCCAAAGCCAACGAGTGCGATCTTGTATTCAGTCATGCTGTGTGGTCCTTCTCAGGCGATTGGTCGATGGGGTTAGCCTAAGAGCCGGGCCATGCCAGTTGAATATGGCAATCCGCTGTATTTATTGGCCAATCTGACCAGTGCCTGGCGCCTGCTTTTATGCCGGTCACACGAAAAACGCCGCCCGGGTCGAGCCCGGGCGGCGAGGTTCTGCAATCGGTGTGTGCAATGGGGTGCTGGGCTCAGATCACACTGGACAGCACGAACGAGGTGACGGTGTTCTCGACGCCCGACATGGCGGCGATTTCCTTCCAGACGTGGTGCACCCGCTCGGGGCTGGCAGCCTCCACGCGCAGCAGCAGGTCGAACTCGCCGCTGAGCACTTCGCACTGGACCACCTCGGGGATCATCCGCAACGCATCGAGTACCGCCTCCCCTCGCATGCGGTCGTAGCGGTAGACGAAAATCACCGCATTGATCAGCGAGGTGGGCCGCCGTCCCTCGCCGATGCGCAGGGTGTAGCCCTGGATGGCCCCATCGCGTTCCAGCCGTTCGATACGCTGGCGCACCGCATTGCGCGAGAGATTCACCTTCTGCCCCAGCTCGGCGTGGGCAATCCGTGCGTTGGCGGTGAGTTCGGCGAGAATGCACTCATCCAGTGGGTCGAGAATGCGCTTCATCGCGCGGCCTGCAACTGGATCAGTGCCTCGTGCAACCCCGCCAGGTCATCCCTGCCCAGCCGCGGCGCGGCCGTGTTGCCGGTCGGCTGGCCCGGCACCGCACCGTGCCAGGCGCCCAGCTCGGCCAGCAGCGTGGCCGATTTTTCAGGCGCAAACTGGCCCAGCGTGACGATGGGCGCGCCGATGTTGCGCCGGTGCAGGCGCCCGGCGAAAGCGCCGGTCGCGGTATGCGGATCGACAGCGCTGCCAGTCTCGTGGAACAGCGTGACGATCTCTTCGCGGATCAGCGCATCGTCCACGGCGTAGGAGTCGAACAGCATGCGCGCCTGCAACCACTGGCGGTTGCCGATGCTCAGTTCGCCGCAGTCTTCGAAGTGCTCCATCAGCGCCCGGGTCGCACCACCGTCGCGGTCGTACAGTTCCCAGACAAAACGCTCCAGGTTGGAAAACAGCGAAAAATCCATGGCCGGTGACAAGGTTTGCCGGGTGGCCGAGCGACTGTAGCGGTTACTGTGGATGAACCGGTGCAAGGCGTCGTTGCGGTTGGTGGAGACAATGATCTGGTTGATCGGCAGGCCCATCTTTTGCGCGATGAACCCGGCGTAGATCTCGGCGAAGCTGGCCGTGGGAATGCTGAACCCCACTGGCCGGACGCCGCCGCCCAACTGCAGCGTCGCATGGAAATAGAACACGATCTGCGCCAGCACGCCGACCCAGTTGCTGGAGTTGAAACTGATCGGCATCAGCTCCGGGCACGGCCAGGCCCGCAGCAGGCGTGAGGCCAGGGACTGGCAGTCATCGAAGCTGCCATCGACCGCCATGCAACTGACGCTGTCGGAGTCGGCGCTGTTCATGATCGCAGCGCGGTCCGGCGGGGTGCCGGCGGACGGATACAACGCCAGCAGACGCGCCGTCGGGCAATGACGCAAGGCATCGATGGCGGCCACGGCGGTGTCGCCATTGCTGGCACCCACCCACATCACCCGCTCGCACGCCTGGCCCAGGAAGTGGCGGATCAGCCGCGCCTGCAACTGCGCGGCGAAGTCCTTGGATGAACGCGTCGGCCCGTGGAACAGCTCCAGGATCCACTCGTTGTGGCCGATCTGCTGCAACGGGGCGATGGCCCGGTGCTGGAACCCGCGGTAACTGTCGCTGACCAACGCGCGCAAGGTGGGCTCGTCGAGGGTATCGCCCACGAAGGGCGCGATGACCCGCCAGGCCAGCTCATCGAACGGCAGCCACGACCATTTGGCGATTTCCTGTGGGCTGAACACCGGCAGGGACGCCGGCACATACAGCCCGCCGTCCTCGGCCAGCCCGGACAGCAGCGCCGTGCGGAAATCAACTCGTGTCTCGGTACCGCGCGTGGATGTGTACTGCATCGTTGCTCCAGGTGAAAACGTATGATTAGCGGTGCGCCATGGCCACCAGCCAATGGCTGAAAGCCTGGGCATCCGGAGTCAGGGCCTCGCCCAGGCCTCGGACCAGATAAAACGACTCGCTGGCCTCGATCCGCTGGCTGAACGGCGCCACCAGGCGCCCCTCGCGCAGTAGGTCTTGGGCCAGCGAGGAACGCGCCAGGGCCACCCCCAGCCCGGCCTCGGCCATACGCAAGGTGGACACCAAGGTGTCGAACTGCATGCCGCTGGAATAGTCGACCCCCTCGGCCCCGACTCGCTCCAGCCAGTACCCCCACCCCTCCTCGTAGCCCAACACATGCAGCAGCGGCAGACGGGCCAGGTCGCTCGGCTCGCGCAGCGGACAACGGGCGAGCAGCGCCGGCGAGCACACCGGCACCAGCACGTCATGGGTCAACCGCTGTGCCTCCACCCCCGGCCACTGGCCGTTGCCCCAGCGAATCTCCAGGTCATCCTCGGCATCGAGCTCCTTGACCCACAGGTTGCTGATGTAACGCAGATCCACCTGCGGGTAGGCATGGCGAAATTCAGCCAACCGCGGCGCCAACCAGAAGTGCAGGAACGACAGGCTGCCGCGTACCTTCAACGGCCGGCGCTTGCGTTGGCCGAAAATCTCGTTGGTACCCACCGCCAGGCGGCTGATGGCGTCCTGCACCACCGGCAGGTACGACTGCCCCTCTTCGGTCAAACCCAGCCCCCGGGGCAGGCGCTTGAACAGCGCCACCCCGAGTTGGCTTTCCAGGTGACGAATCTGCTGGCTCACGGCGCCCTGGGTGAGGTGCAGCTCCTCTGCCGCGTGGGTGAAGTTCAGGTAGCGGGCCGAGACTTCAAAGGCACGAAGCCAGTTCAAGGGGGGCAAGGTTTTCTGGCTCAAGGGCGGCTCCTGATGGCAACGTTCGGCGATGGCCTAGTATCGCTGTGCTCAGGCGGCCTCGGTACCGGTCGCGGAAACTTCCGGCACCTGGCTGCGCGCCTTGAACTTGCAGGTGAGCCAGTACACGAAGTAGCACCAGGCAATGAACGGCAAACCAAAGTACAGGGCCACGCGCTGGGCCGGGTCGAAGGCGATACCGACGCAGGCCAGCAGACAGCAGAAGATCGCCGCCAGCGGCACGAACGGGTAGCCCCGTACACGGAATTTGAGGTCTTCGAGCTTGCCGCCGTGGGCCAGGTAGTGCCGGCGGAAAGCGATCTGGCTCACGGCGATGCTGATCCACACCACCACCACCGCCAGCCCGGAAATCGACACCAGCGCCAGGTAGATGGTGTCGGGGGCGAACACACTGCTCAGCAAGGACGCCATGCCGCCTGCCATGCTCAGCACAATGGCGTTGACCGGCGTGCCACGACGTGACAGCGAGGCGTACCGGCGCGGCATGCTGCCCTGATCGCTCAAGGTCCAGAGCATCCGCGCGGCGGCGTACAGCCCGGAGTTGGCGGCCGACAGCAGCGCGGTGATGATCACGAAATTCATGATGTCTGCGGCATAGGGGATGCCGATCATCTCGAAGACCATCACGAACGGGCTCTCCACCAGCCCGGCCTGTTCCCGTGGCAACAGCGTGGCCAGCACGAAGATGGTGCCGATGAAGAACAGCGCAAGGCGTAGCACCGTGGTGCGGATGGCCTTGGGTACGTTCTTTTCAGGGTCGCGAGTTTCGCCGGCGGCGATACCGATCAGCTCGGTGCCGGAGAAGGCGAACGCCACCGCCAGCAAGGTCATGGCAATCGACCAGAAGCCGGTCGGGAACAACCCTTCGCGGGTGAAGTTGCCCAACCCGACACTGTGTGCCTGCTCGATCTCGAAACCACCGAGAATCGCCCCACCACCCACCACCAGGAACACGACGACGGCAAGTACCTTGATCAACGACAGCCAGAACTCAGTCTCGGCGAACGAACGCACCGAGATGATATTGCTGATGAACACCGCGGCCCCGAACAACGCACTCCAGATCCACACCGGCGTGTCCGGGAACCAGCGCACCATCAAGATGCCGGCGGCGGTGAACTCCGAGCCGATGGCCACCGTCCAGGTCAACCAGTACATCCAGGCGACCATGTAGCCGGTGCCCGGTCCGATGTAGCGTGTGGCGTAGCTGCTGAACGAGCCGACTTCCGGCATGTGCACGGCCAGCTCACCAAGGCACATCATCACCAGGTACACCATGACCGCCCCCAGCACATAGGCGATCACCGCGCCCAATGGGCCGGCCTGGTTGACGGTGTAGCCGGACGTCAGAAACAGGCCGGTGCCGATGACACCGCCCAACGCCAGCATGACGATATGGCGGGTTTGCATGTCCTGTTTGAAGGAGTGCACCGAAGCATTTTTACTTGTCGTTGTTTGCACGGACATTGTGGGTTTCTCATGAATGTTGGCGGGCAAGGGCGTGGCGACGACCTCGTCTTGGCAGAGCGAATCGAATGGCCTTGCATCGTTGTTGTTCTACTTCATGAAGGGGCACCCGCCCTACCGGGCGAGTACCACGCGACAGCTCAGGCGGGCAGCTCGATCGTGCTGCCAGCTACATCACCGTGCAGTTCCTTTGCCTCGGCCAGTTCCTGGCGGACGGCCGTGCAGGCTTGCGCCAGGTCGGCCACCAGGTCGTCGGTTTCTTCGATGCCGACCGAAATGCGCACCAGGCCTTCGCAGATGCCGAGCGCCAGGCGCTCCTCCAGCGTGTTCTCCACGTGGCTGGTGGTTCGCGCCGGGCCATAGATCGTCTCCACCGCCCCCAGGTTGCCCGCCCGGTGGGCGTACTTAAGACGCGGCAGCAAGCGCGCCACCGTCGGCATGCCGCCCTTGAGCACGAAGCTCACGATGGCGCCGAAGCCGCGCATCTGCGCCTTGGCGATGGCATGGCCCGGATGCTCGGGCAAGCCTGGGTAGTTCACCGCCTCCACCAGCGGCTCGTGGCTCAGGTATTGGGCCAGGGCCAGGGCGCTGGCCTGTTGCTGGCGCATGCGCAGGGCCAAAGTCTTGATGCCCCGGATGATCAGGTAGGCCGAAAACGGGTCCAGTGCCGCGCCGTTGATCTCCCGGTAGTGACGCACCTGGGCCATCAACGTCTCGGCGCCGCACACCACCCCGCCCAGCACATCACCGTGCCCGGACAGGAACTTGGTGGCGCTGTGCACCACCACGTCCACGCCCAGGGCCAGAGGGTTCTGGTTGAGCGGCGTGGCAAAGGTGTTGTCCGCCACCACGATGGCCCCCACGCGCCGCGCGGCGGCGCTCAGGCGGCGGATGTCCAGCACCTTCAGCGTGGGGTTGGTGGGGGTTTCGAGGTACAGCACGTCGCAGCCGGTTTCGATCTCACGCTCCAGCGCCTCGGTATCCAGCGTGTCGCACAAGCACACCTGCACGCCCATGCGCGGCAGGAACTCTTCGAAGATCTTGTTGGTGCCACCGTAGCTGTCGCGGGTCGACACCACGCGCTTGCCGGTGCAAAGGAAGGTGTGCAGCACCGCGCTGATGGCCGCCATGCCGCTGCTGAACGCCACTGCCGATTCGGCCTGCTCCAGCTCGGCCACTTTCGCCTCCAGCGTGGCGACCGTGGGGTTGCTCATGCGGCTGTAGATATAGCCCGGCAGTTTGCCCAGGGCCACGTCGTACCAGGCGTCGATGTCGTTGTAGCCATAGGCGGCGCTGACCACGATCGGCGTCTGGGTGGCGTTGTAGGGATGCTGTACTTGCTCGCCGCTCCACACCACCTGTGTGCCGATACCGGCCACGCTGCTGTGCTCGACGTTTTCGTTCTTGTTCATATCCGCTTCCCGCAGGCTGAGAGTCTTGCACCGATTCAAGATCGGGCCTTGGGGGGACTATAGGGATATGACCAAAAGCTGAAAAACGATGGAATCCGGGGGTGAGGGGCGTTTTTTTTAATGGCTGTGTTGAGCGGTTCTACAGCACGAAAGCCCTCGAGCTGTCGTGCTGCAAAGGTATTGCGGCCCCATGCCGATCAGAACACCGACCAGCCGATCCTTGAGCTGAGCAACTCGAGCGCCGCCATCCCGGCGAGCGAGTTGCCCGCCGCGTTCAACTCCGGCGACCACACGCAGACCGTGAACTGCCCCGGCACGATCGCCACGATCCCGCCGCCTACGCCACTTTTGCCGGGCAAGCCCACGCGGTAGGCGAAGTTCCCGGCTTCGTCATACAGCCCGCTGGTAGCCATGATCGAGTTCACCTGCTGAGTCTGGCGCTGGGTCAGAATCTGATTGCCGCTGTGCTTGCAGAACCCATCGTTGGCCAGGAAACAGAACGCCTTGGCCAAGTCCAGGCAGTTCATTTGCAGCGCGCAGTAGCTGAAATAACTGCGCAGCACCGTCTCGACCTCATTATGGAAGTTGCCAAATGACTGCATCAGATAGGCCATGGCCGCGTTGCGCGCACGGAACTGATACTCCGAGTCAGCGACCCGGGTGTCGATCGCAATGTGCGGGTTGCCCGATAACCGTCGCACGAAATCGCGCATCGACAACGTGGGCGCTGCAAAGCGCGACTGGTTGATATCGCAGATCACCAGTGCCCCGGCATTGATGAACGGATTACGCGGGCGCCCGCGCTCGAACTCCAGCTGCACCAGGGAGTTGAACGGCTGGCCCGAAGGCTCATGACCCAGCCGCTCCCAAATCGCCTCCCCCGAGTGCTCGATTGCCTGAACCAGGCTGAACACCTTGGAAATACTTTGCACCGAAAACGGCACCCGCGCGTCGCCTGCGCAGTAATAGCTGCCATCGTTGCCATAGACCGCGATGCCCAGCTGGTTCGCGGGCACATCGGCCAGCGCAGGAATGTAATCAGCCACTTTGCCCTTGCCGATCAAGGGACGCACTTCGTCGAGAATTTCGTTCAACAGCGTTTGCATGGAAGGCCCAGTCATCAGTCCCCCAGACGACAGCGAGGGGTGGCATTCTTGACGACAATCGAGTGGGAGAAATCACATGTTCGCGAAGAAATGGATGACGCTATTCACTTGCAAATCGTCTCGCAAGCTCGACGGCAGCGGTGATGGCTGCGCGGGCTTGAGGGCTGTTCTTCCAGCAGGTGGAGCCGACCGCAGCGGATGCGCTGGCTAGGATGTCCGTGACGCTGCATTCGCTCAGTTCGGTCAGCGAATGGATGCCCAGCTGTTCGAGTCGGGCTATGACGGTAGGGCCTACGCCCTTGAGTTCGAGGAGTGAAGCGCGCTCATTGGGTGGAAAGGGCATGGGAGAAATCCTTTTCTGGTCATTGGGGTTGGGAAGGTTGCCTGATATCTAAGGGCGCTGCCATAGGCGCCTGCAGGCATCCGGTGCCGTCTATTCCCGAAAAAGCAAACGCCCCCAGCATTCCACTGGAGGCGCTTCTTTCACGTCCTGATGACATGAATGACCTTATGCACGGCCGTTACATCTGAAGTCTTTATAATAAACGTCTCAGGTGGGTTCAGCATTTCGACACAAATAGCCATTTGAGCTTCACCGCCCGCCTCCCAATATTTTTTGGGTGGCAAAGGCAAAAGTAGCCGCTTAATCAATGGCTGAATAGTTTCATCCTTCCACCATATAACCACTAGATCGCCCAACTCGGGGGGCTTCTCAGGATCGAACACCATTATGTCGCCCGATTTATATTCGGGCAGAAGACAATCACCTTCGGCGGTTATCGCATAAGCGCTTGGACTCGGCTGTGCGCTTTTAGGACACCTGACACGCCCACCAACGGTTAGGTTGGAAAGGGCGTATTTCTTCTTTTGGTGGAGTGACTCTACCTCTTTCATCGCTGGATCCTCTCAAGTCTTAGTCCACATAAACGATGGCCTTCCCCTTCCCGTATTTGGCTTGCATGAGATCCAACGCCGCCTGGGCGTGTTCGCGCCGGGCAAACCATGGCGACCGGCATTCGCGCTTTTCCTTGAGGTAAAGAACACAATACATCGGAGCAGATATAGGCGCTTGTAATGCCGTGCGAAGACGGTCCTTTTTAATACGCGCATGCAATGCTTCCGGTGAAATCAAGGCACTCGAAGCCATGACTTTTATCTCCTGAAATGAATCTCTGCTGACGCCTGATCGGCACGATGAAGTGCATTGGTATGACAATACGTCCACACTCAGCTACTTCCTGTCGCTTTTAATCGCCCTGCACTGCGGGGCTATTTGGAGAATAGGCGGCGATCGACGCTCAAACGTCGCCCTACGCACCAAGCGGAATCTTCCTACGCACCTTCCTCACGTCGTCTGAAGGAAGTAAGGTGACGGGCATCCATCGCAGCACCGAAATGCTCGCCCTATACCTCGCCAGCAAGGAAGCCCTCGTGACTATTTCCATCACTCCCGTCCCCCACGGAATGTCACCCGGAATATTCGCATCGGAGCAATTGGAGCCAGGCAGCGTTTACAGCCGAGCGGACCTCAAAGCACGCTTCGACATTCACGACGCCACACTCAACACCGGGATCTTCCGCCCAAAGGGGTATGACTCTGTTTGGCTGTTCATCACCGAGCACAAGACCTCCGACAGAACCCAATACGAAGATGCCTTAGAGGGCGACATCCTTCGCATGCAAGGACAAACCAAGGGGCGAACCGATGCCCTCATTCTGGAGCACCGCGAACGAGGCCTGGAGCTACTGGTTTTCTATCGCAAGGCGAAGTACGAATATCCTGGCGCGGGTTTTCGTTACGAAGGCGTTTTCACGTGTGAAAACCATGAAGGCAGCGGCCCGACATCGTTCGTATTGAAGCGCGTATCGGACGCAGTTGGAGAAAATCTTCCGGTAACGATCGAGCAAGCACTAGACACCCAAGGCGCCTTCAATCCCGATGACCTGAGCGACGCGCGCATGCGCACCCTGGCGTCGATCGTTCGGCGACGCGGCCAACCTCAATTCCGAAAGCAATTGCTCAAGGCCTACAAAGGCCGCTGCGCCATGACAGGCTGCACGTTGCAGCAGGTTTTGGAGGCGGCCCATATCCACCCCTACCTCGGCGATGAAACCAACGTGGTTGCCAATGGGCTCTTGCTGAGGGCTGACGTGCATACGCTGTTCGACTTAGGGCTGTTGTGGGTCAACCCAAGCGATATGCGCATTGGCATCGCCGACACGTTGAAATAGAGCGAATACGTTTCGCTGGAAGGCCAACCGTTGTACCTGCCAGAAAACGAACCAGACCGCCCTAGCCTCCCCGCGCTGGCGTTTCGCTTCAACACGATTGCTGCCCGCTGATCACACGCCTCCATGTAGGAGCGGCGCCGCGATGGGCCGCAAAGCGGCCCCAGTTTTGTCACCCGCCCACCGCGAAAAAGCACCCCCGGCATCCAGAGGCGCTTATCAATCCAAGTGCTCGCCGCTCAACATCAACAGAGTAACCAAACCGACCTGCGCAACCCTACGCAGATCTCTGCCCGTAGCCTGGTCTACCGCCATCGATGAAGAACGACGAACACTGCGAGGCTAGACCATCTGGACAGGCTTACGAGGGAACTCGCGCCATTTAGGAAACGGACTACAGGTGATCAGTGCTGCGCCTGCACACGACTCAGCGCCATCTCTACCAAGGCGTGGGCGCGTTCGATTTCGTGCATGGCTGCCAAGGCCAGGACCTGACCCGGAGGCTTGGCGTGAAGCTGGACGCTGTGCTGGGACACGGTCAGGGCACAGACCAGGTATTCGGAGATCTGGATGAGGATCTCTTCGAGGGTGGTGAGGGATTCGGATGGTAGTGGTGGGTCGTGGACGATTTTGAGCATGACAAACGCCGATATCAATGGAGCTGCCACGCCTCTGCTGTCAAACAAATGGGTGGCAGCTGTACGCGGGTTGACAGACCGCGGATATCGGAACTCGGCGCACCGAAGTGCCCCACGACAGCCGCCATAAAGCGATGCGCTGTGGTCCGAAAATCAGAATCGGTCTGTCAAAATCGGTCGTTGAATTTGCAACGACCCGGCGAGACTAGAGCGCTGATGGAGCGACAGCAATGGGCTGGAAGGCGGTAGAAGTATGTTTGGGAAACGAACTACAGGGAAGTGGGAAAATCTGATTCAAACGGTCACAGGACATCGGCAGCCCGCAACCATGGCTGGCTAACGACGTATAGGCGATGACCCACCGAGCATTTCTAGCTGGTAGTCAGTTACGGACTGGAACGCGTACTCGGCCTCAAGGCGGAGTCGCTCCAACTCTGCGTTGCAGAGACCATCGGCTTTGGCTTGGTGGTATTTCTTCATGGCCTCTATAGCCTGCTGGTACAGCGGATCATCAGGGAGTAGCGGCTGTCGTACTCGTACCATCATGACTGCATCCTCATTCATGACTGAAGCCTTCCACCCTTCAATACGTTAGCTTGCCTACTGGTCGGTTGGAGCTTGGCGTGTTGCCGATGAAAGTCCACAAAAGCTTGAAGCACCTCGCGATCAGCCAGCGCGAGAGTCATCCCATTGCCGATTACTTCTAGGTTACGTAGATCAACCTGGCAGGCCCTGCAGAACTCATCCAAGAGGCGCCAAAAGGGGATTTTATGATCGATATGCAAGTCATTTGGGTGGACTATTTCGTTACCTGTGATCGCGCAGTTTATAGGCCATTGGAGGCCGGCGCGGAAGCTGTCCATCTGTGGCCTAACTGCGAAGCGCAGAGCTTCGCAGACCTTTCCATGATGCGACTGCGTGACACCGGTTATGCAGCGCTTGTAGGAGAAGGAGTCGGTGGTGCCATCGGTGCGGACTAGTCGTAAACCTCGCCCCGCTAAAGGGTTTCGCTCCAGGCAAAAATGGTCAACTCCAACTCCAATCTTACGCTCTGCATCTGGGTGAAGCGCCAGCAGTAGGTGCAGTTTTTGGGCAGCGACTGGATGGATGATTCGCCCAACATCACCGGTACGAATGAAGTGTTTCAAACGATCCAACAGAGCCTGCTTCGAGGCGTATTCAAACGGGCCCAACCAGTACATCCTTGTACTCCGTCTTTTGTCCTGAACCACCGATACAGCCCCCCCCCCGCTTTACTACCCTTGAGTCCGATACGCCAGCGGGTTCTACCATGCAGCAACACCCCTTTGGACGCTGTGAATGGACTAGAATCCGGCTTCTTGGTGTCGACTCTGCTGAATAGCTGGATACTGTGCAGGCAACAGGCTGCGCAATCGATAAATCACAAGGGCAAACCGTATACGCTTAGGCGGAAGCCAAAGCCTCCTCCTCCACCTGCTCGATGGCTTCCTCAGCCTCGATCTGGTGACGCGTCCATTCGGCAGCAATCACTGGGTTTTCAATGATCTGTTGCTCGATGCGTTGAGTCTCTCTGTACTCAATCGCCTTGGCGCTCATCGTCCACTGCGTTTCGACACCGAGCTGCTCTAGTTCAGCCCGGATAGCTGGTAAACCAATGCGGAAGAATTCCTTACGCGGGTTGACCTTGTTCACCTGTTCTCGCAGGAAATGGCGATGAAGCTGTTTCTCAAGCCCAGGTGCGTCGTCGCTGAAGATCATGGCATGCACATCGAATTCGAACGGAACACTTGCGTCACCGAGTTCCCGTACCCGATCCAGAGGCTCCAGGCGACGAGTCATGCCGATTTTGAAGACCTGCTCACCGAATGAGCCGATGTTGGAGATGATGTAGACATGGCCAGCACGTGTCTGTTGGGCCATAGAGAGTGCGCGCTGGTTCTTGTCTTCGGCTGCTTGTAGCTGTTCCTGCAGCAGCGCCAGGCGGGCCTCGAAGTCTGCGCGCTCAGCGGCACTGGCTGCGGCCACCTGCTCTTGGGCTTTTTCCAGCGCTTTGCGCAAGGTGGCCTCTTCCTTCGCAGCATCCTTGATCGCGCGCTCGAATTCGCGTCGAGCCTTCTCTTCCTCACGGATTTGCTCACGCAGTTGACGTTGCTCTTCACGCTCCTGGTCTTTGAGGAGCTTTGCAGTCACTGCCCATCGCAGCTCCTCCAAACGAGCGCTCATGAACTCCTCAGTGATTCGCGCATTTCGGAATGACGCACCGTTAAGGTTGACCAGTGCGGCAGCATCGCGGATTTCCTGCTCCAGCTTCCCATGGTTGTCAGCTTTGGAACGCGTGAGGATGGAATCCACCTTGCCGTTAAAGGCATCTACGACGAAGCGTACAGCGGTGTCGCGACGGTTAGCCTCGACATAGTCGCAAGCTGCGGCCCTTCCTGCCTTGACCATAAAGCGTGTGTAATCCCGAGCGGCTTTGAGCTTCTGGCCAGCTTCGGTGAAACCGAATTCTTCGGCGAGGTCATCCAGGAGGTTGTAGGTTGGAACGATGTAAGCATCGCCATACCCTTCAACAACGTTCTTCATGGCTTGGGCAGCATCGGCGTAGTGCTTGGCCTTACCCATTGCAGCCAAAGCATCGCCAGCGACCTGCTGAGCTCGCGCCTGAGCATCGGCAATGATCTTGTCGGCATCTGTGACAGCCTGCTGCAAGCGGCTCTCGGCCTGGCTGACTTTCAACTGAGCTTGCTGCAGTAGCTGATCGCGCTCTGCCCTGCCCTTGCTGACTATTTGGACTTTCTCGGCTTCCGCATCTGCAATGGCTTGCTTGAGCCTGCTCTCGGCCTCCGCCAATTTGACCTGAGCCTGCTGAAGCAGTTGATTCCGCTCGGCCCGGGTCTCACCAAGGATCCTCGCAGCTTCTGCTTCCGCGTCAAGAACTTCTCTGAAACGCTCCAACTCAATCAAGGTTCGCTGCAGCTCGGCGTTCAGCGCTGCGGATCCTTCCTCGGTGGACTTGAGATCGTTTTGCCTAGCCTCGAGCTCCATCCTCAGCTGGCCAATGACTCCCTTCGCCCTGATGCTCTGTACGAGAAACACACAGGCGGTGATACCTGCGACTATTGCTAGAAGCTCCATTTGCAGCAATTCCCTGTCTGAAACGAAAGCAGAATCCTACATCGCTATGCCGGCCATTAGCCACCAACACGATTCACCGCAGAGCTTGGTACAGCTAACATGCCTCAGCTCGGGACGAGTACATTTGTACTCCTTCCGCTTGGCACTGCCCTTCGTCTACATCGAGGGGCTCTAAGGCTTAACTGTGCCAGCGCAAGTCGGCACGAAACCATCCAAATGGATCTCCAGAAGCCTGTACTAGACGCATCTTCGGGCAAATTCCCTTGCACGCTTAGAATGGGGTTGGTAGATTTCAGATTGCGTTAGGTAGGCGCACCTCACTCGTCAGTGGCAGCTGGAAACGGCACTACCTGTAATACCTCTTATGCATAGGCCGTGTTTTATCTGGCCCCCTAGCAACGTAGACGAGTGGCGTAGCTCATGGGGCGGAGAAGAACATGCGCACTACTGATACACCTCCCTCTACCCTCCGTGGTATCCGGCGAAAAGCTAAGAAGCTCAAGCACGAGAAGCACATCACCCACGATGAAGCGCTACATCTTGTTGCCCGTGAGTGTGGCTTCCAGGACTTCCATCACGCTCGGCGATCGCTGGAGCGTGGCTCATCTACATCAGAACCACAACCTACCCCGACCGAACAGCAACCACCCGCTGAAAAACCGCGCGCAGAAGGAACAGCTATGGGCATCAAAATGAACCTCGCGAAAGACCAGAATGGACGCGAGTGGGACGCAGACACCTATCAACGCGGGATGGGTGCCGAACCCTTGATGTGCACACACTGCGGAGTCGCAGTCACACACAACCCTTCCTACACGCGCGAAATGTACGACAAGCCTGTTCTGGTGCCTGGCTACTTTCGGCTGCTTCCCAAAGGCGCTCATGCCTCACATTGTCGCTTTGGGGTGGATGAAGAGGTCGACAAGATCGCAATGGAGTCTGAGGGGCTGATCGAAAGCCTTCAGCGGGACAAATACCGGATGCGCCTGGTGATGATCAAAGAGGCGTTGGAAGGTGGCAGCCCGGCAAAAAAACCGGACTCTGATGGTTCCCGAGCGAAGACTGGGCGTACCTACGTCCGCAATCCCAGCCTCTTGCCCGCCTATATCAACTCTGCGAACCGCGCCCTCAAGCTGCGGGCCCTCTGCGCGAGCAACCAGGATATCGAGCAGCACTTGGAACTGATTTTCGAGGGCAACGTAAAGGTTAGCTGGGATCAGTTTTACTTTGAGACGGAACGGCACATGGAGGCCTTCCATGCAGTGTCGCAAAACGTGGTTCAACACCCCATCGCGATTCAGGGCAACGTCAAGAGCGTGCGCCGGGCGCTAAAAGGTGACGCAACGAAGAATGTGCTAAATCTGCAGATGAACCCCTTCCGCGTTGATCAAGACGATGCTGAGAACGGTATCGGGCTAGAAGTAAGCATTTGGGCGCGGGAAACATCCTGGTTCAATGGCATCGAGGATGGCGATGACGTTGTAGTGCTGGGTGTGTGGAAATCTAGCGTCACTCCGCCCTCTGCTGCGCCTCGGGAAGGAGGACGATTCAAGACCCTAACCAAGCGTCGGCTTAGCTTGAGCATGGTGCTCAAACCGCAGATTTCAAAGATTCGGTAGGGAACCTATTTGCATGACCGCCCAAACGCACAACGCATAAGAATCTCACTGCCATTACGGCGTCCAATGCGGTCAGCCTGGCCTCGGGAAGCATTTTGAAACGCTTCCCGACACGCCACTCAAAAAGGCTGAGGTTGATCAGGTAAGGTAGGCGTGACCTGCCCAAAATCCCAAAAGAGCTGCTGGAGCAGTTCGGTGAGGGCTTGATGACCGCAGAAGCTATCGAGGATGCCTCTGCGGCGTTCAAGAAGGCCCTGATCGAACGTGCTCTGCATGCCGAGCTTGGCCACCACCTAGGTTATCCGCCGGGCGCGCAGCGCCCAGAGGATGAAACCAACCAGCGTAACGGCAAGAGTGGCAAGACGGTTTTGACCGGCGATGGCCCGCTGCGACTGGAAATTCCTCGCGACCGAGACGGCAGTTTTGCGCCCATTCTCATCCCCAAGCACGAGCGGCGGTACACCGGTTTCGATGACAAGATCATCGCCATGTACGCCCGGGGCATGACGGTCAGAGAGATCCGAGCCTTTCTGTCCGAGCAGTATGGAACCGACGTGTCGCCTGATTTCATCAGCTCTGTAACTGACGAGGTCATGGAAGAGATTGGTGCTTGGCAACAGCGGCCACTGGAGCCGATGTATCCGGTCATTTTCTTTGATGCACTGCGGGTGAAGATCCGCGAAGAAGGCCTGGTGCGCAACAAGGCCATTTACCTGGCACTGGGCGTTCTCCCCGACGGTACGCGCGACATCTTGGGTATCTGGATCGAAAACACCGAAGGTGCGAAGTTCTGGATGAAGGTCTTTAACGATCTCAAGACGCGTGGCGTCGAAGATGTGCTGATTGCCGTGACCGATGGCCTCAAAGGCATGCCAGAGGCTCTCAGCGCCGTGTTTCCAGAGACGACGCTGCAGACGTGCATCGTGCACCTGATCCGCAACAGTCTCGACTTCGCGGCCTGGGACAAGCGCCGGGCACTGGCCAAGGCGCTGAAGCCGATTTACCAGGCTATCAATGCAGAAGCGGCTGAGCAGGCATTGGATGAGTTTGAAAACGGCCCCTGGGGCAAGCAGTATCCAACGGTCGTTGCGGCCTGGAGACGCGCCTGGGATCGAGTGATTCCCTTCTTTGTCTTCCCGCCAGCCATCCGGAAAGTGATCTACACCACCAACGCCATCGAGAGTATCAATGCCCAGCTGCGCAAGATCATCAAGACCCGAGGCCATTTCCCGAACGACGACGCAGCCACCAAGCTGATCTGGCTGGGGCTGCGAAACATCACGGCGAACTGGGGCTCAGCGGCGCATGATTGGAAAAGTGCGATGAATCAATTCGCGATTTTGTACGGAGATCGGTTCATCAGGCCGACTTGGTGAAAATCAGGGCCTGCCTGACGGCAGGCCGTTACCGGCCCGCACACAAAAAATCTGACACTTCCACGGTGTCAGGTCCAACTAGTTCCCTACGGAGAGAACTAGCGCATTCCGGACGCGGGCTCAACTTCCCCGGCCCAGCACAGGCTATCCAACGCATTCTTGTGTCACCACCCGGTAGATCGGAAGAGATAAGGCACATGCCCTTCAAACCGATAGAAGGTTCGAATTAGAGGCTCATGGAGCAATGATGCCCTCCTTACACCTGAGTGGCGAATTTGCCTCCTATGAAGTAGGTAAGACTGCCCAGCAAGCCCCGAAGCCCCTGATTAAGTTCTCTACGGGCGATTACTACTAATCCGAGCTGATCACCCTCGCCGTGTCGCACTGTCCCCAAGACACTCAAAAACCACCAGGCATAAAAAAATCCAGTCGCCTCACGGTGACTGGATTTTTAGGGATTTTTGGTCGGGACGGAGTGATTCGAACACTCGGCCCCTTGCACCCCATGCATGCCAAGCCAACCTAAAGGCATGATAACACAGGATTTCCGGCCCTGCTTTCGCTGCAACGAAGCCTCACGCGTCCGGACGCATCCTAGCGAAGTCACTTCAAAAGTCACTGGCCCAGGCCAGCCCGCCCGCGGCGTTCTGCCGACCGTTTCCCTTCCTTTATATAGCTACTCACAGATCGGCGCCATCCAGCGCCCACAGTCTGGCCGACTCGACGATTTCCAGCATGTCGACCAGGTCGCCGTCATCGACCTCCAGCCGCCGGCGCGCGGCATAAGCCATCTCATCGAGCACCGCTGCGCGCCCATCAGGGTCAGCCACCAGGGCAGCCTGATCGTTCAGCTCGGCCAGCCAGGCCTCCGGCAGTTCAGTTGCCATATTGCCCTACCGCCCTGCACCACCATGACTGCGCGTAAAGCACGCCGTCGATTTCCTCGACCCCGTTGATGTTGATCCCGAGCTGGGCCATGCCGTTGAGCTTGGCATCGTGCAGCCGGGGGATGATGTCGGGCCCGGGCGATGGGTTGAACACCCAGGCCTGGGTCGAAACCCGGCCCAGCGGCTCACTGTAGTGGTCACCGATATGGATGTCGGCCCGCAGGGGCTGGACCTTCCGGAGCTGATCGGAGGGGATGGCCACGCCATTCACGCGGCGGCGAACGAGGAGGAAGTACATGCTGCACCGATACTGTATAAAACCACAGTATCGTATAGATGCGCATCACTGCGGGCAAATGCCGATCAATGGAGCGGCGGCAGGTCCTTGCCGCGCAGCTTGGCAATCACCCGAAGCTGAAGTCGGACCCCACTTGGAACAGAGACTCAGCCAGGAGGCGCAGGCGTTCGACCTCTTCAAGCGGTGCGCCGCTATCTTGGGCCTGGTGATACTCACGCATGGCGTCGACAGCCTGCTGAATTAGCGGCTCCCCTGCTTCAATCAACCCTGCTAGAGTTCTCCGCTCCACGAACCTGTACAATATAGTGGATATCTGGGAACAATAGCGGATCAGAATGGAATTCCAATACATCTACGTTGAAGCGGCAACATCTACCGATTGGTGGGAGCCCATTCTCGCTGTTGCTTCCGGAATAGTCGCGCTATGCGCTCTTGGCGCATCACTTTATCAGGCCTACCTGTCAAGGCTGCACAATCGTCTCTCGGTTAAGCCCCACCTGGCGCTGCATGTAGAGCAGAGCCCTGGAAAATACAAAATCGAGCTTAGAAACGACGGGATAGGCCCAGCCATTATCACTTCGGCGGTGCTCATGAATCGAGGGTCTGCAGTACAGGGTGTAGGGCTGCCTCTGATTGCTAATGCAGTGGCTCTTGTTCCGGAATGCAACCTGGTGGAAAGTGAATTTTTCAAGCCTGACTTTGTTCTGCCGGCAGGAAAAGCAATCGCAATTGCCACGATCGAGCACAACCCGATTATTGCTGATTTCGACGACTATCTCTCTGGGCATCTGGAACTGACAATCACCTATGAATCTGCCTACGGCGAGAAATTCACTCTTGAGTCAGAGCGACCTGAATAGAACCAGCCATGGGCTTGCCTCCAGTGCAGCACATAGTTAATCGCTACGGGCTTTAACCCGATCAACCACGGCCTCGCACGCCAGGCCGGCTATTCGGCTTCGCTCAAGCGCTGTCGCGAGGTCTCCCGCCATTCGGTCAGACTCTTCAAGCAATCCCCCGAGCACCACGACGGCAGAGGTTCCTGCTTTGCGCTGCTGGGTAGCGATGGTGTCGCAGGTGGCTGCTCGGCCGGCGCGCAGTCGGGCGATTTCACCCCGCAGCCCACCAGCAGCAGACTCAGCGTCAGCGGCGCGGCCTTGGGCCAGCTCCAGTTTCTTGCGTGCACTCTCACCCTCCTCGTCCGCCGCAGCTTGGCGGCGCTGTTCTTCGGTTCTGGCCTGGGCTGCTGCGCGCCTGTCGCGCTCGGACACCTCCAGGCGGTAGTCAGCCAAGGCATTGTCGGACTTGGCAGTGTCACCCCTGGCCACGGCCGCTTCGCCATTGGCTACCACGACCCGGTATTGCTGGCCGCCGGCGACCAGCACCAAGGCGATCAGCCACCAGCACCAGGCCGGTACCGCGCGGAGCCAGGTCATGCCAGCACAGCCTTGAGCGCAGCCGCGTAATTGCGCTTGAACTTGGCGCGCAGCTCTTCGGGCTGTCTGGCGTACGCGCCAGGGCGCCACACGCGCAGGTAGAGATCCCACGCGGCTTGCTCATCGCCGGCGCCGGGCAACGGCTTCGGGTCGGTCCAGATCAGCAGGCGTGCCAGGGCCGCAGCCAGTAGCGGGTCGCGACCGATCGTCTGATAGATCGATTCGGAATCGAAGGCCACGCCGCGGGCACGGCACACCTCCTCGGCCAGACGCTTGGACGCCGGGTGCGTCATGACACCCTTCACCCCGCCGCCGCGCTCGAACTGGTAATCCCCGCGTGCCGGGCCTCCTACCTGCTGCTCCAGGCGTGTCGGGTTCTCCTGCAGATTGAAGGCGTGCAGCAGGATGCGCGCAGATCGGGTGCCCATCTGCGGCGGCAGCAGGGCCAGGCCTTCGCGGATGTCTTGATCCAATGGCATGGGTTTTCTCCAGGCAAAAAAATGCCCGCAACCTGGCGGGCACTGGTGATTCTTGAAAAAGCTACTAATCAGATATATAAGCGATGTGGTTATCTATCGGGCAGGCCGTAACATCCATATGGGAGTACTCCAAAATATGACGGAGCCTCATTTAAATTGTGATGTTTAATTTAAGCGCAATCCATAACGTTATGGTCCAGCATCAATTTTTTTGAAGTCATCATAGAATCCCTGAATGCTAACATGCTCCATACCTACTCTAACTCCTGGGTAGAAATTTTCACCAGCATACTGCCAGAATATTGGATTATATGAATCGCTATATATACCTTTTGATGCATCACATGTTCCCAATCTCATATCCGAGTATGAGCACTTGTAAATCGCCCCAAGCGTTGGGTCAACTGTGTATGTCTTTCCTTTTTTCTCTACTTCAACAACGGTATGCATGGCTTGTGTTTCTGTTGTTCCAGCTATAACCTTCCACTTAACTTTATCGCCCAGATCATGCGCCAAAATGTAGCTATAATTACCACAATGCAGAGACTCTTTTTCTCGAAACTCTTTTGCTAGGTCATCAGCATTCTTAGCTGACACCTGCGTGACACCTGGCCCATATGGAGCAATCAAGGATACTTCCTTTGCTTTTTTAAGAAGGTCATATGATTCAGGGTCTATTTGTTTTTTGAAGAATGGAGATAGCGCTCTCAGAAGTAGCCTATCCTGACTCGCTCCTGAAATGTAATTCACGATAAAGCTTTTATATTTAGAATCAGAATCTATTGAGATGTCGGAGTAATAAACTCCATCATAGCTATATAAAGGTAAATCATTAGTACCAGAAACCATAACATTGGTTACACCATCAGCATCAACACCAATTACCTCAATATGCTTTGGCGCCTCGCTTTCGGAATACCATACCATCTTTAGCCTAGATAGCTGCGATGGCTCCCCAGCTTCAAAACAGACACTAGAATCCTCACTATTGGTCGACGCTAAATAATCATCTATTGTATCTGTATTCAGGGCCTCAACGCCACTTCCATGATAGTACTTAGATTCTTCGCACGGTTTGAATATTACATCACCAAGAATGCTAATCTCTGGATAATTATTTGCATTATTTGCATTTTCCGACTTACTGTATTTAAAATAAAAAAGCCAAGACAAGGCCAAGGCCAAGGCCAAAATAACAAATACAAACCTTAAAGACTTGACGCGCGCCACATCAACCTCCAATTAATACAACTTCCAAACGATAAATATTGCACTTTACATAATCACTATTGCGTATAGCGAATATGTGCTATTAATTTTAAATTAACATTATATCATAGATTCTAATTTAATTGCACAAAAATTACAACTCTCGATTTCGCGCATTAGGAATCCGCCTGTTTCTTTTCCATGAAAATCAGGCGGATCTATTAAACAAATGTGATCCAGTAATGTTTCTATAGGCGCACGAACTAAACTATGTAGTTTGGAGAAATTGTATTTCCAGACCCTGAATTACTAATAGTATTATTGGTGCAATCGGTGAATGTATTGTTAGCGACTAGATTGTTTGTGCTGCCAGCATCAAGGCGGACGACAGTGTTTATGTTTCTAACCCTGACATCTCGGAAGACGTTTCTGTCTCCGTTCGAGTTGAATGCCCAACCAGTTGCGCCTGCGGCGAAATTGCTTACTGATCCGCCATTCACCGTTACCTTTGAGGAGGTATCCAGGGAATATCCAGTTCGCCATCCGAAAAGGTGATTTCCCTCGAAATGGAAGCCTGTTACCCCGGATGCTAGAGCCACTGCGGCTCCGGTAGACTCGGCGCCGCCAGAAACCGCAGCTAAATTTTGAACTATGTTGTTCCGCATCGTGGTGCTAGCGCCCACTGATACCGCAGGACCAACGTTAGCCACCGCTACGTTGCTTGCTTTCAGGTCGATTAGGCGAACCCCATCCATTACGGAGGAAGTTTCAAAACGGATAGCTGAGCCCGCGGCTACCTCGGCTGTATACCCATCGAGTCGCACCCCAATTATGTCTATATTTCGTACCGTTTGGCCGGGCCCACCGATGATAAGACCTTGATATGCGTAACCGCTGCAGCCGCCTATTACTTGGGTATCACTTCCACCTTCGATTCGCATGAAGGAATAGCAGCCATTGGCAATATTGTTAGCCCACAGCAAGTGCTGGCCTGTCCCGTGCATTTCGTATGCGAAGGATCGACCTCCGCCCCCGGACATACTGTCGTCGGATACGTTATCATGGATAACTCCGAACATACACTGTCCCCATCGGCCCAGGCCCGCGCTGGCGGCTGTAGTGATAACGAGATGGCGCGTCCGACTGCCGAGATTGTCATGCACCTGGAAATACTGGCAAGCGTCTAGTAAAGCCACACCATAAAACACCGTTCCGGTTACGCCATCATAGAAGGTTCCTCGAATCTTGTTGTGACGCACGGAAAACTTTATAGAGCAGCTTACCTCAATGGAGTAGTGGTCTATGTTTTCCACGGTGCATGCTCTCACCTCGAAGTTCCTGGAAAACCGGAAGCATATTCCTCGCTCTCCACTGCTTGCCACTCCGGAGCCGATAATTTTCACGTTATCGAGCACAATGTTTTCAGCAAAAGTAACTTTTTGAAGTTTAACGGCAGACGACGCCAAGTACCCTTGCACCACAGGTGTGGTGAAAGTTACGTTGTTCCCCGCTATGCTACGGACTTGTACCCACTCTCCTCGGGCGACGTTATACCCAGGGTATGGGTAGTAGCTGGAGTCCGAAGAAAGCAACAACCATTCGTCTGGCGAAAATATAGAGCCGTCCGAAACCGTCGCGGTGAAAGATTTAGCGGCAACGTCCGCGACAACGCCGCTAGAAGCACCCACCGCACCAGCAAATACCAAAGCGTGTTTAGCGGGGCCTGATAAGCTGGTAGCGTCTACGAATATGTCTTGCAGGTAGCAATTGCTTAGCCCCAGCAAACTGCTCGTGATTTTATAGGTCTTACTCTTATCTCCAAGCAGGCGAAGACCTGAAGTGCCCGCAGCGCTAATCGCGGCTTGCAATTTGGCAGTCTCGTCGGAACCGTCGCCAATAGCCCCGAAATCTGCCAAATGCAAAACATCTCCTAAGCGGTCGGATACAGTGCGACCACGGTACCCAACCATGGCCGCGCCTCGAGCAGGGTCTGAGTTGTTAGCCAGGTCCTGCTGCAGCACGTTACCCGTGTCAAATGCCACGAAATTTGTTTGCTCAAGCGCCCAGTTTCCAGTGGTGGTGTATGGAAGCGTAGTGGTGGTGGAAAGACGATATGCATATCCATCGCGAACCGTGTACTGACTGCGACTGGTGAATGTCAGGCCTGCTGCGTAATCACCAATCCAGACGAACGACGACGCCTCAAGAAACTGGTCGAATGCGGCTTGGCGACCATCCTGCGAGTTCTGGAAGTCTTGTTCCATCCCGCTCCAGCTGATTCGCTGCTTACCCAAACGATCCGGATAGAACGGGCTTTCGCCATTGACGTACTTGTCGAGATTGCCAGCGTTGTCATAGAGGTCGCGCGGGTCAGTAGAGCCAACAGGGTTGCCGGTGTTATAGGCCATGTGTTTCTCCAAGGCACAAAAAAGCCCGAGCATGGCGGGCTTGGTTTAATCGGGGTTTTGGTCGGATCAGGCCGGAGGGAAATTGTCGTCGTCCAGATAGACGCGCTCGTCGTAGTTCACAGCGGTGACATTGCAGCTGACGGTACCGCTTGGGTTGACCTCCTTGATCAGCGCCGGATAGCAGAACTTGGTCTTTGGCCCGAACTGCAGCACAGGCGCGTCCATAGCGCTGTCCAGCACCGGTACGAAGTCCAGAGACGGAATAGTCAGTCGGTAGTCGTCAATGCGCGTTGCGACGTATGGCCCAGAAGCACTGCCATCTCGCCGGCGAAGCGCAATCCAATGCTCGCCTCCAGCAGACCAGTCAAGCCGCTCCGAGGAGACCAGCATGTGCTGGCTGCCCAGCTGCGCGTAACCCTTGAGCATTGCGCTCTGGCCATACCCGGGGGTGGTATCGCCCAGCAGCGCATAGTCCAGATAGCCGCTGTTCAGCGCATCCAGTTCCGTGGAGAAGCTGTAGCGCTTGCGCTGGTACACCTGCTGGCGGCGCCGGCGCATGCCTATCCGCCAGGCCCTATGCTCGTCGCACACGCCCTCTATCTTGACCTTCTCGGTACGCAGACCGAGATCGCCAGCCAGGCGGCACTCAACTGTCTCGACCTGCCAAGTGGTGCCGTCCAGATATTCAACGTCGACGCCATCGAAATCGTCGGCGGTGACATGCTCCGCTTCCCGCTTGAGCGGCTTGGTCATCACCTGCGGGTTGTACATGTGGTCGAAATCTGGCCCGCGAGCCTCATCGCGAACCGGTCGGATAAGACCACGGTCAATGGTCAGCTCCGCGAACCCAGCCTGCAGGCACTCGATCATGCTGGCCTTAACGGTGCTTGCCGACTCAATCGTCCGGTCGTAGTAGTCACCACGATCCGTCCATATCGCCTGCAGCCGATCAAGCTCATCGAGGTCAATATCCGAGTCGCCATCTTCTATCGAATAGCCGACGCTCTCTGCGATGTAGCCAATGCATGCAGAAATGTCGCGGGTAGGCTCTTCGCCGGTCCATGCACCATCCCTGCGCGTGCGCAGAATTCGAGTAGCGATGCAAGAAACCTGGCTCTCCGACTGCGAGGCGATACGGTTTCCGCCCTTCACTCGAATAGCGATCACCGTCACCCCGTCGTACTTGGTGGGCGCTGGCAAGTTGGCGCGCAACCCATACCACTGCACGGTATTGGCGTCATTCGTGCTGGTCGACTTGGCGCCGATCCGACGCAACCTGACCTCTGGGCGCATCTCCGGAATGTCGAGATACTCCGTAAATCCGAGCTGGTCCAGCGTGGCCTGGGTGTAGGTCTTCTTGAATGACGTCCAGGCACCGGCCAGCGCCATGTCGCGATATTGGATCTCGACAGTGACAGAGAAGTCCCGCGGAGTGCCGGTGTTCTCACCAATGTGTGTCAGCCCCTGCGGATAGAAGATATCCACGGCCAGACGCGTAGTCTTGGTTCCGGTCGGGCAGGCGGCATAAGGTCCAGCCCAGTCACCCTCCTGCGTTGATCCGTCGAGCTGGAGTATCGCCGTGGACGTGGTGAGCGCGTCGAACCCTGGCCAGGTCGTGTCGTTCTCGTTGGCAGCATTTATGCGCTCAACGCTAATCGACGCAGTCGATGCCGCTGTGATCCGATAGCGCAAACCGGAAATGCCAATCGCCATTTGAAGGCCGGTACCGAGAGTAAGCCCCGTGGCGGGGCCTCCGGCTGACCAATCCAGCGTCATCTCGTCCGGGGCAGTACCTACCCCGGGCGTGTAGCTGGCAACTGTGTAGTTGCCTGCGTTGCTGCCGACGATTTCAATCGGCATCCCCACATAGGGCGCAAGCTGGTCCAGGCTCCCCCGGATAATGTCGCGCCCTGCCCCGCCATCAACCACGTCATACGCATACCCAACAACTATGCGAACAATCATCCCGGCAGCCCAGCCGGCCGGGAACGATCCGGCCCCGGTCGGTATGGACACATTCTTCCCGGCGAACTGGTAGGACTGCGCTGTCGGCACGGGGGAAACGGCGTACGTGGCCTTCAGTTCAATGCCGGCGGTGCCGGTGGATGTTGCCCCCACCTCTGGCGCTGAGTGCCACCACTTGGCGGCGGTCTCGGCACTGAGGTTGGCACCGGGCCCGTAGATCGTGAACTGAGCGTCAGAGCCGAGGGAGATCAGCGGAGTCTCACCAATCAGGACATTGGCCAGCGGGATATCGTACTTTCCTCGACCAACGCACAGCAGCATCTCGATCCACTGCGAGCGCGGGTCATCGAAGTAGCGGTTTGGCGGCAGCAAATAGTCAGGGTACGGGCGCTGCCTGCCGAAAATCTCCCTAATAACCGAATTCAGCTTGACCTCGTTGCCCTTAACGGTCGCCAGGCCAAGGTCCTTACCGCTCTTGGTGTTGCTGCGGTTGTTCAGGGACGGCATTTTCGGCATCAGCGCACTGAGCACGGCCTTTGCGCCGAACACCAGAGCAAAAGTGATCGAGAACGGATCGGTGCCCTTAGGCTCGCGGTAGATCTGCACCTGGTCTTCAGGGCCGAACTCGATGCTTGCCCACTGAGTCGGCAATGCGCGATCGCCGTTGACGAACACGCTCAACGGCAGCGCCTCCGGCTCAACCTCTTTCGGCAGGCCGTCAGCATGGAACCATGCCAGAAGGCTCTGCCGGATTTCGACCGGGCGCACCTCGGCAGGCTCGGAAGCGAGCTTATTGGGGTAGATTTCGATCATTCCCGGTCTCGGTAATAGATAACGGTGTTGTGGTCGCGTTGCCACTGGGAAAGCGGAATGCACCGGGCGCCGCGCTCTGGATTGATTTCCAGAACCTTCAGGCGACCGCCTGACTCGACGACAAGGGCGACGTGCACGCAGATGTGGCCGCGCATCACGGCGGCAATTGCGCCAGGCTCTGGCCGGCACACTTCCATGTGCTCGGCTTCGGCCCGGTACGCCCGGGTGAACTCCTTCGGCTCGGTGTTGCGCACATGACCCCAACTGGGCAGCAAGCGCTTACCCATGTGCAGGTGTCGCGCCTCCCTGACCAGCCCCCAGCAGTCGTACCTTTCTGGACCGCGAGCGCCGTCCTCATACCTGCATGACAGATACGTGTTGATCCATTCCATAGGGGGAACCTTTAGAGGTACTTGAGGCCAGGCACGAACTTGGTGGTGTACAGCACGCGCGGCCAGGCGGTGCCGATTAGGTCGAAGAACCCGCACTGCAGGTTTGCCTGATTCTGCTCAAATGAGTCGCTGTCGACTGACATGCGATATGGCTTCTCACATGGCGCTGAAAGGTCGCTGGCCAGATAGACGCGGTAGGTGGCGGTGACTCGGGCGGCGGCATCAAGGGCCTGGTCGGCCTTCTGCTGAACTTCGCCCGTGGTGTTGTCCACGGCGAAGGCCAGGGCCTGGTTGCCCTTGTTGTTCTTGGACGCGAGAGCGATCCCGATATTCGCAGCAACGAAGGTGAGCAATCGCCCGTCCTCGGTACCGCAAATGCGATCCTTGAAGCCGTTGCAGATGAGCACTGGTTCTGACCAGGCCGGGCACGTGATCTCTAGAGTGCGAACGAAGGCCTCTTGGCCGCCCGATGCCACGGCTTCTCGATAGATCTGTTCAAGAATGGAAGTGCTGGTCATGGCTGCGGCCACTTCTCGTTAACACCGTAATCAAACGCGTTCATGAACGTCTCATACTTACTGAGCGGCCATTGCTCATTAACTGCACGGTCGATGATGTCCATCATGAACCAGAACTCAGGGAAATCTTCCCAGCCTGGCTGGATCAAAGGCGGATCGCGCAATTCTAGGGTCGCCGAATATTCCCAGCGACTGACTTGCACCAGAGTTGGTCCGGTGTAATGCCCGGTGAATCGACACTCGTACTCCTGAAACCCGATCGGCGTCAGGAACGTGGCTTTGAACCACTCCACGCCCTGAACCAACGTCCGTGCGTACCATCCCTGGAAGAACGCCATCTGGTTGCGGTCGCAGTTCCATTTGGCGTTGATCAGGTAAGGGACCTCATCGAAATTCAACCTTTGGCGCGCCCTGCCCGACTCCATCTGCGTGCGCAGCATCGGATCAACAGGGGTGTCCAGCGCATAGCCATCCTGCAGCGGTAGCGGCAGTTCTGCAGGGTACTCGATCATGATCCAACCCCTGATATTCCGAATTTGCTGCTGACGGCCTGGTACAACTCGCCGTCGCCCATGATGCTGGCCACGCAGATCTGCAGGATGTTCTGGCCATCCTCTGTGGTTGATTGCGACACCTTGCCGGCGTTGGCCTTGTCCTCGATCAGGTTGACCGTGAGGCTCATCCCCGACGACTGGGCCTGAGTGCCGCCAACCTGATTCGACGCATTGACCGAGAGGTTTTCGCCGGCGAAGGACACTCGCTCATTCGAGTTGATCGCCTCAAGTAGCTCGCGATTACGGGCAGTTGCCTTGGCGTTCACCACAAACTCGCCGTTACTCAGTCGCGCCGGGATGCTGTCGGATGTGCCCGTGCCGGAGCCCGAAACATAGCCGCCAGTGGAAAAGCCCTTGATCAGCGCGAAGGCAGCAAGCAGAGCGGTACCGCCGACCACTGCCGCCGCACCGAACGAGCCAATGGAGGCGACCAGTGCCGCCGGCAGCCAGGCGCTTGCCGTGGTTGCTGCTGCTGCCGTCTGGGCTGCTGTGGTTGTGGCTGTCGCCGCAAGGCTGGATGCGGTAGCAACGCCGTCAGCCGCAACCTTGGCTGTGGCCACAGCCGCTGCACCAGTGGTCTCTGCTGCCGTGACGGCGCCGACCTGGGCGATCTGCTGAGCCGCCAGCGCTGCCGAGGTCTGCCCGAAAGCAGCCTGGATGCCCTGATTGATTAGCCATTGGGCGGCCATCTGACCCAAGCCGTTGATAACCCCACCTACCAGGCTGCGTAGCACCTGCGTAGCAGACTCGCCGAAGGTCTGGCCATCGAGCGTCATGCTCTCGAACGCGCTTCCAACACCGCTAGAGATAGTGCCGAAGGCGTTCGTGAACAGTGTCTGCGTCTGCCCGGCGACGTTGGTCGCGGTCACCTGGAAGTTCTGCAGCGCCGCTGTCCAGCCGTTGATTGGGCTGAGCATCGCCTGATCCATCTGCGCCCAGCCGGCCTGCTGGGCAGCAAGCTGCTTCGGCAGGAACTCGTTGGTCAGGTCAATCTGCGCCTGCAAGTCCTGGCGCTGCTTCTCCGTCGTGGCGTTGGCCAGTTCGGTGCGCAGCTGCAGGATACGGTCGTTGGTCTGCTGCTCGAGCTGGACGCGCTGCTGAAGGCGCTGCGTCTGCTGGTCGCCCATGCCGACACCGGCTGCCGCAATGCTGTACTCGCTCTGCTGTCCAGCCAGTTGCCGCTCAAGCTGAGCCCGGTATTGCTCAGCCTGGGTGAGGCCTTGGGCGCCCTTGATGGCGGCGGCGTAGTTGATCGAGGCCTGAGCGAGAGCCTTGCCGTACTCGTCCTGGCTGATCTTGCCCTTGTCCAGAGCCAACTGAAGCTGAGTTTGCTCTTTGGTAAGGGTGCGCGCAGCCTGGGCTGCAGGGTCGTACTGGTTGTACAGGCGGGCGAACGTGGTCTCCGCCTGCGATACACCCTTGTTAACCCCCTTCGGCGCGTTCTTCTTCGCCTCGCGAGCTTTGATGTCCGCGATTTCCTGCTCGATGTTCTTGCGGGATTTCGCGTACTTCTCTTCCTCTGCAGCGCTGAAGCCGCCTGCGGCAATGGCATCCTTGCGCGCCTTGTCCAGGTCCATCAGTTCCTTCTGGAGCTTCTGGGTCTGAGTCAGAGACGACTTGTAGGTCGAGTTGATCAGGTCGATGCCTTTCTTGCCGGCATCCTGTGTGGCCTTGTTGCTGGCATCCTGCGCAGCCTTGGCGGCATTGTTTGCCAGAGCCGTCTGCAGCTGCTTGAGCCTGGTTTCGAGCCCGCGCAGGGTCTGGTCGTCATCGCCGGCGAAGAACCCGATGATTCCCCCTTTGCGCTGGGCAATCAATTTCTCGGTGTTGGCGATTTGATCCTCGATCGTCTGATCGCGACCAACGTCTAGCATGGCATCCCAGGCCTTCTTGGCCGCCCCGGTGATGGACTGCCACGCGGACTCCAGCGTGCCCAGGTTGCGCTCAATCTCCCCTGCCCGGCTGTTGATGGCCTCGGCGTACAGGCCGGCCGCCATAGCCGCAGCGTCCATCGTCTTGCCCTGCTCCTGCAGGGATTGGATGTTGGCGTATTGCGATGCGGTGAGGATGTTCAGCTCGCCATCGAGCTTCTTGATGGCCTCGACTGGGTTCTTGCCGATCTCGTTGAAGGTCTGGACGACATCGTTGATATCGCGGCCGGTTTGCTTGGACCACGCCAGGGAGGCCTGGGTGATCTCCACGTACATGCTGCGCAGCGGGTTACCGGCGGCAGCCAACTGGGTCAGCACACCAGCGGCCGCACCGACTGTGCCGCTGCTCGCCGCCACCTGATTGGCCATATCGGTAAGTTGGTTGGCGCTCAGGCCTGCAGCATTTCCATTCTCGATCAGCGCATTGGCGAAGCGCTCGGTCTCTTCAGAGCCCTGGTAGTAGGCAACAGCCAGCACACCAGCAGCTGCGGCTGCGGCTGTGAACGGGTTAACCAGGCCGAGTATGTAGCCGCCCATGGCGCGAGCAGCCGGGCCGATACCGCCGAACATGTCTTTCAGCTGACCGCCCTGCTGCAGAAGGACAGTCAATGGAGCCTGTCCGCCCTGAAGGCTGACGGCAATATCTGTGAACTGAGCTGGCAGCCCGCGCAGCGCGGCGTTGTAGGCCTTGGCTGACATACCGGCGGTGTTCATGGCCGTGGACGTTTTGCCAAGCTCGTCCCGGGCTTCCTTCAGACGCCCGCTGTACTCCTCAAAAGTTTCGGTATCAACAAGCCCGGCCTTTTTGAACTTGCTGAGCTTATCCTGCATGGCGTCCAGGCGATCAAGCGCGGCAACCGCCGGGTTGATCTGGCCAATCAGGCGAGTCAACTCCTCTCGCTGCTGCTCGAGCGAGGCGTCAGCCGCCTTGGTGCTACCGGACACGGAGTCCATGGCCGCATCAGCCTGGCGGGCGCCACTGGCGACCTGCTCAAGAGCCGCGGCGACACGAATAAGCTGGGCGTTAACCTGGCTCTGAGTACTGGAAAATACACTGAACCCATTCGACAGCTGGCCGATGCCCGTGGACATCTGAGAAAGCAGCGCATTCGACTGAGTCAGGCTGGAGTCGAGCTTTGTGACGCCAGCCCCAACCGACAGCATGGCTGCCTCGAGGGCGTCAGACTTTGAGACCAGGGCCGTCATCTGCCGGTCGGTCGATGCCGTCGACTTCTCGACGCGATCCAGGGCGGTGACTGCGGCGGACGCCATTTTGCCCATGTTCGAGCCAAGGGTGACTGTGACCCTGCTCAAGTTCTCGGCAGAAACAGCAGCACCTTCCCCGCTCTGCTCTACCTTATTGAGCGAATCACTCAGGTCATCCGCATTTTTCTTCGCTGGGCGCGAGTCAATCGTGATGGCAAGGCGGGATTCTTGCGTCATTTCGCCCTCCGGCGTCAGCGCCTCTTGGGCTTGGATTTGGATTCAGCGTCCGCTCTGGCCTTCTCGTTCTGTTCGTCCCAGTGCTTGCGGAACTGGTCGTCGAGGGCAAAAACAGCTGCGTCAAACTCTTCGCGGCATAGCGCCGAGGGGTAGCGGTCGAGGTATTCGGTGATGGCTGATGGCGCGATAGGCGCCGGAGCGCCCACCATGCCGACGTACTGCCGGGACCGGCTGATGTAGGCGTAGGCTTCAAGGATCTCTGCGGTTACACCGTCAATCTCGGGCGCCTCGGGCACGCCAGAGCCAAGACGCTCATGCTTCCAGCGCTTCTTTTCGTTGGCATCGCCAGTCCAATCGCGTCCCCACAGGTATGCCGCTACTGCTTTTCCGCAGTGGCTGCAGCCTTCTCCTCAACGCGGCGTGCGATATCGGTCGCGGTACGCAGGGCCAGGAAGTAGACGCTTGGCATCTGGTTGATCAGAGCGATGCACAGCTCAGCGCTGTAAGGAGCTGGTTCGCCGGGCTTCTCTTCTACGTCGACGCCCTTCCAGTCCTTGATCAGGTGCTTGGCCGCCAGCTCGACGAACAGATCATCGTCGGTCTCCAGCTCAACATCAGGGATTTCCGAAAGGCTGAACTCAGCGGTGCCGACCCTTGCCTGTTGGTTAATCGCGGCAAGGTGTCGATTGATCAGCGCCTGATGGGACTTGTAGAGCGGGTTGGCAATCGACCCAACGAGGATTTGGGCGCCAGGGGCGAACTCGACCCAGCGCTCGCCGCTGATATCCAGTTCTGGCTTCTTTGCGATGGTGAAGGCCATGGTATTCCTCTGCGGTAAAAGGCCCGGCGCACACCGCAGGGCGCGCCGGGCAAAGGATTAAACAGTGACGGTGACAGCGCAGGTGTCGGTCTTGGTGCCGTCTGCAGCGCTGGTCGCGGTGATGGTTGCGGAGCCCGCCGCGATGGCGGTGACCAGGCCGGTGGCGCTCACGCTGGCGATGGCCGGGGCCGAAGAGGTCCAGGTGACCAGCTGGCTTGCACCTACCGGGGTCACGACAGCCTCGAGGTCGCCGGTTTCATCGACTGCCAGGCTCAGGGTGGCCGGGGTCACGGTGACCGCTGCGATCGCAATCGGCGCTGGCAGACGGGTAATGGTCGGCGGCACGCGGCGGGCGGTGTATTCCAGTTCGACCTGGATGATGTCGGTGGCGCCACCGTCCGGCCAATCACCGCTCACTTCCATCTCAGGGATGAAGAAGGTGTAGCCGCCGTCGGCGTTGTTCAGGGTGAACTCGAAGCTGAGCGAGTCGCCGGTCTGCTGGGCCTTCCAGTACTGATATGCGGTCTTGGACCAGCTCATGGTGATCGAGCCCGACGGGGTGAAGGTGGTCGGGATAATGTTGCCCGGGAACGGGTTGCCGTTACCGATGCAGCGCTGGGTTTGAGCGTTGTTAGCGAACTGCAGGTTGAAGCTGTCAACGCAGGCGTTGTCTTCGCCCAGCTGCACGCCGTTGATCTTCAGGCCGGTGACGTCCTTGAAGCCGTAGCGCCGCTGATTCGCCTCGGGCGCAGGGCTGACGATGAACGACGTATTGTCGGCCTTGTCATCCCACGACGTGGCCATGAACGTGGTGGTGACGCTGATTTCGTTGTCGTTCGGGACCTCGATGTTGATCGTGTCCACCTGGGCGCCGCGGGCGATGCCAGCGATACCCACGTCGGCATCGTAGGCGCCGATGGAGAACGAAATGCGGTCGTTGCCCATGGTCAGGACGTTGCCGACCCAGTCCTTGCCGAAACAGGAGGCCAGGAACTCGTCCAACGCACCGTAGCGGAACTTGGTTTCGATATCGCCACCGACATCGACGGTCGTCTGGGCAGTACCCTGCGACATGCGGCTTTCGCCGATCTCGTTGTTCTCTTCGGTGTTGTAGGTGGGCACCAGGCCGAAGCTGACGCGGGTCAGCACGTTCCAAGGGCCAGGCGGGGTAATGCCCGGGGTGACCTCGCGAATCCACGCGGTCGAGCGCTTTGCACCGCTACTCATGGGGTGTTTCTCCTATCAATAGGCGTAAAAAAACCGCCATTTGGCGGTGCAGGTGTTTGGTTGGCGTTATGCCGGAATCGTGCGGACCACGATGATTGGCGCCGGATCGTCGTCAGGCCTGAATACAACCTCGCCCTGCTCAAGCTTTGGCTCGGGGTATTCGTGGATCGATCCGTCTTCCTGGATCGCCCGCGTGATCTGGGCTATCTCTCGGTCGACCAGCTCCCCGTCGATGCGCACCTTCATGGTTTCGCTCATCAGTAGGCCCTGTATGGCACGGAGATGTTGACCTGGTACCAGCCGTTACCGTCGTCACCGATGACGTTGGCCGAGGCGGCAAAGAAGTCCAGCGGCCCCTCGGGCGCACTGTAGTACTCGAAGTGCTGGGCCAGGGTATCGGCGGCTTTGGTGATCGCCAGCGTGCCCTTGTAGGTCGGCACGAACAGCTGAATTACGAGAAGACCGGTACGGCGCACGCTCGGGCCGTTGCCGATCTCTGGCGTGCTGCTAAGGCCTGGAATGTCCGCCAGCCTCGCCCAGATGGTCTTACCTGCCGGGTCAAACGGCGCTGCATTGTTCGGATAGTCCACGTTCGCAGCCGGAATGCCGGCCCACTGCTGCATGCGCCCGATGACGACGGCGCGAATCTGTTCAAAGGTCATGAGCTGTAGGCCTGTGAAACGCCGTGGAACGAAACGGCGTAGACGCCACCCGGAGCCTGGGTCGAATGACCATCTTCCAGCGGCTCCGCGTACGGCAGGTTGTTCTGGATGTAGACCACGGCGTATGCCTCGACCGATTGGAGCACGGCCCCGCCATTGCTGATGGTTGTAGCGCCTGATGGATCTACGGCGTCTAGTTGCGCATAGCTCGGCGCACCGACAGTGACGATGTTGTTGGCTCTGAACCTGCCGCCTACATAGCCCTGCCCGGCAGCCACCTGGTTGACGAAGTAGTTCTGCTCTCGCTCACGCTTGGTCAGCTTCTTGTTGCCAAGCTGGGATGCCTTGGCGTCGTAGGCATCAGCCATGGCGACATTCCTAGCCTTGAGTTCCTGATTCACCTTCCAAAGGCTGGGGTTGCCCACAGGAGAGCGCCGCACGACCTCCTGCAGCATGGCCATGGCGATGACTCGGGTTCGGGTAGCGACTGCTTCGTCGATCTCCTCGCGGAACATCGTCGGTGGCGTGCTCCACCCCCTGCCCTTGCCTTTGGCCATGATCACTTCCTCAGCTGGATCTCGTAATGCGCCTTGGCCGGATCGATGCCGGGACTGACAATGCGGTACGTGGCCGGCTCGCCGGTGATAAGGTCGAGCGCCGTGATCTGGTGGCCAACAGCCGGCCTATCCGTGACCTCATTGGCCAGGCAGATCAGAAGTACGTCACCCACCATGATGTTCAGGCCGTCGATGCGGCGGCTGTCGTAGCTGTCGAGCACCCCGCGCCCGGTGTAGGTAACTGGCTGGGCTGTAGTGGTTTCGGTAACCGGATCAAAGACGCCCGGCCCCATGTAGGTGCCGGTGAACGCTGACACGGCATCAGCAAGATCCTCGTCGAAGGCCTCGGCAAGGTCTGCCTGGATATCGTCGCGAAGGCCCATGGCTACCCCCTTTTCACAGCAAAGGCGAACTGGTTGCTGCGCCATGGCGTCAGCAGCGCCAGTGCCAACTGCACACAGGCTGGCTGGGCGACAGTGCTGGTCTTGTCGATCGAGCCGAAGGTCTTGCTGGTCGATACCGATCCGGCCTTGACCGTCTTCGCCTCGAGCGAGCCCTCGGTCTGCTGCTGGTAAAGCTTTCCTTGGGAAGCGCACTTGGCCAGCCGCGCGCCTGCCTGTTTCACATCGTCAGGGATGTTGTCCATGTCGATGCCGACCAGGTTGAGCGCAGTGAGGTAGGCATTCGCCTCGAAGACCGCCTCGTCCTTCAGCTCTGGAGCTGCCCAGTCAGGCCCAAGGATGGCGTCTACGTCGGCCACGGTGATGTAGGTAGCCATCAGGCCTCCGCTTGAATGAGTTGGGCGGCGGATTTGCCTACCGCCCGGTGTTTACTTGGCCAGATCTTCCACCAGCTTCTGCAGTGACTCTTTCGAGGCATTGGAGCGGTAGGAAACGTTCGCGGCGTCGAGCTTGGCCTTGAGCGATTCGACCTCGGGGTCAGCGTTCGCCACCTTGAGAGCCTCGATCTGCTTGAGCAGTTCGGCCTTCTCTTGCTCCAGCGCGGTAACCTTCTGCACTTCACCGTCGCGCTCACGTTGCAGGCTGGAGACCCCGGCATTAACTGCTTCGAACACTTCGAAGAGGCGCGATGCGGTTTTGCCCAGGTCGCCCTCCGGGCGCTCCAGGCTCTGGACGGCGAACGATTCGACGATCACGCCGATGGATTCCAGCTCGGCGGTCAAGAGGTCGAAATGGTCCTGGCTCAGGCCGCCAGCCTCGACAACCACGGTCGAAGCCAGCAGTTCGGGGCGAATGGTCACCTCGGGGACATCGTCGGCCTCGCCCTTTCGGCTCAGGGCAGAGTTGGCATCGACGATGATCAAGCCGTGCTCCTTGGCCAGCGCCTTGATGTCCTCCTGGTACTGGTGGAACGGGCCAGCCAGATACCAGATGTTGTTTCTGCTCATGCGCATATCCTCAGCAGGCCAGGCCATAGGCCCAGCCCGCCATCAGGGTTACTTGGAAGCATCACCGATCAGAGCAACACCGGCGGTGTGCTTGATGCTGGTGGCGGTCTTGTCCCAGTTCGTCCCGGTGGCGATCTCGGCATCGGTCGGGGATTTGCCGCCGTTGGTTTGATCCCAGGTGTAGCCCTTGAGGCCAAGGCCGAAGCTGTAATCCACCTGCAGCGTGGTCTCGATGCGCTCCTTGCCGTTATTGGTCTGGACGTTGCTGATCATGTCGCGACCGTCGTGAACCAGAGCAGCCGCCTGTTGCAGGGAAAGAATGATTTCCTTGTTCGGGGTGCCGGCCTGCATCAGTGCCGGTGCATCAGTGACAACAGTGGTTTTGCCCAGAATATCGATGACCCGCACGTTGCCAGCCTGGAAAAGCTGGTTCTCGTTGGTCAGCGCCTGCCCGATCAGCTTGTGGTAGGTGGTGCCCTGCATGATCTGGGTGATGAGGTTCTGGCTGGCATCGCCGAACTTGGCATGAGCGTTGTTCAGTGCGGTCTGCGAGACGCCAGCGGTGGCCGATACATCGTTGACGGCTGCAGCCTGAGCGGTAATCGCAGCAACCAGAGCAGCAATGGCGGTGTTCAGCTGATCCTTCAACAGGATCTCGGCGAACGCGCGCGATGCCACCTCGACGCCTTGAGCGGTTGGGCGCTCGAGCCAGGTCATCTGCGATGGCTCGTAACGAACCGGGCCGAAGCCACCAGCGATCTTGACGGACGAGTTCTTCAGCTCTTCCAGGTCGGTGATCGGGGCCGTGCCGTTGGCGGCATATCGATCCACGCGGCGCTGGGCAGCCGCTAGGGTCTGGAAGAACGATTCCTGAAGGAAGTCGCCAGTGAAGCCATCCGGAGAAAGGATGATAGCGCCACGACTGGCGGCGTTGAACGCAACGAGCATCTGATCCAGCGTCTCGATGGTCGCCGGCATGATGTACTCGTTGAAAACCTGCATTTGCGACAGGGACATAGGTGTTTTTCCTTACGATTGAGGGAGGTCTGGGAACCGGCTGGCGATTGCCGCCGTGCGTTCCGCTTTGTTACCGCCGAAATTGCCTTTTGCGGCCCCGCCGCCCTTTCCAGCACCCCCGGCCCCGCCGCCAGATGCCTTGCTACCAGCGATCAGCGGGCCGAAGGCCGGATCGTTGGTGAATTCTGCTTTCAGCTCATCCAGCGTTGCCGCCGAGAGCTTGCCGGCAGCGTCCAGCACGACAACGGTTGGTTTACCGTCGCGCTGCTCGACGCTCAGCCGGCGTTCGATGTGGGGAAGCAATGCCTTGGCGCTGCCTGGCACGGCCAGAGCAGTCGCGATCTCGGTGGCGGTACGGCCCACGGTCAGATCCCGGATCTGGCCTTGCAGGGTGGCGCGCTCGCTTTCGAGGGTGCCGGTCAGCTCAGCTTCGCGGCGGTTGTATTTCTCGGACCAGGACTTTTCGAGCTCCTCGACGTTGCCAGACTTGCGGGCGGCCTCCTCAGCCTCGGCGCGCGCCTTTTCTTCGGCCTCGCGGCGGGCTTTCTCGGCGGCCTTCTTCTCGCCCAGGAGCTCCTCCACCTTGGCCTTCAGGCCGGTGACATCCTCCTGCTGCGGCAGACCATCGATGCCAAGGACGAACTTGCCGTCCTTCTCGACGTACAGGGCTGCTACCGATTCTTCGACGCCTTCGAGGCTGTCCAGTTGGAATTTCAAGGTCATTGCTGTCTCCCAGAGACGTTGAGCAGGCCCTGCCTGCGGGTACAAAAAAGCCCCGGCTCAGCCAGGGCTTGGAAATTGCGCGCCACGAAATCGAAGCGCCGTGTTTTGTGGCGCGGATCAGTTCAGGCCGGCCCGCTCGAATGCCATCGGCTCACGCTCGCGCAGCTGCTTGAGGGTCAGGGTGCGGCCGTCATCGTCGACAAACCGGTCGATGGTGAGCTGGCCCTTGCTGAACAGCTTGTAGCGAGCCGGGCCGAGCACATCCTCTTGGAACGCTGCAGGCTGGCGTGCGAGCCATTCGCCGTAGGTGGTCTTGCTGCTGACCTGTTCGGCGCCGTCCTGGCCTACCGCTGGGCGAGTTGAGCCAGGGATATCTCGGGCAAACTCATCCTTGAGGACTGGGATCTCGGTGGTCCGGCAGTTCCAGTGGAACGGCGGCGACGGCGCTGTCATGGGCACCACCGTGCCATCCAGCGCACGGCAGAGCGGCGTGGTCCTGCCGTCCAGCGTGGCGACCCGGCGCTTACCCTTCAGGATGTCGTCGTTGTCGGCCATGACCTGCGACCTCGCCGAACTGGCGATATGGTTGGTCATGGTCCGAACCAGCGCCCCGGCCTGGTCGCGCTGCTGCACGCCGAGCGATGTGAGCCGGCGGGTGATCTGACTTGTCGTCTCACCCAGCGCCGAGCCCATGCGAATCTCGCTGATGATCTCGGCGCTCTTCTTGGTGCCGTACTGGTCGAGCGCGCCGGCGATGCTGATGCGCTGCCGCCCCTTGCCGACCTCCAGGTCGAGCGGATCGGCCAGCGCTGCGGCGGCGACCTGCTCAATGCTCGGCTTGTTCAGCTGCACGACCGTCTTCACGACCTTGCCCAGCAGGGTCATGTTGAACTCGGCCTCATACCCGGCGAATTCCGTCAGGTCGAGCACGGCCTGCTGCTTCATCTCGCCGTACACGCCCGCCAGCTCGCCCTGTAGCTCCTGAATCTGCTTCTCGTACCGTTGGGTGCCGTAACGGCTCAATCCCTCTGATACACGCGATTTGGCGGTGCTGATGGCCTTCGTGATGAACTTGGCCAGGCGCTTTAAGCTACCACCGGCGTAGCGCTGCACGTGCACCTGGTGGCGAGTCGCTGCGTCGGAAAGGTAGCCGTCACTGCTCATCCTCACCGCCTCCGGCGTCGTTGCCGGCCACCGGCGGCTGATCGGCAAGTTCATCGTCGATTAGCTCATCGGTGCGGTCTGCCTCGAGCACACCACCCTGGCGAAGGTTGGTGCGCAGGTCGGACTTCGCGATGATGCCCTGCTGCCAGAGCTGGACCTGGGCCAGGATGTCCTGGGCGGTCATGGTCTCGTCGAAGAACGACTGGTTGAGCCAGAAGACCGTCCCCTCCTCGTCCAGCTCGCCCATCATGAAGCGCTCGGCGTCGAGGATGGCCCGTTTCAGGGCCTCGGACACGTTACCGGCGATGGTACCCAGCACGCTGTTGTCCGAGCTGTAGCGGATGCGAACGGCCTCTGCTGTCTCGGCTCCGCCCGCCTTCTGGACGATGCGCGCGCCGATCATCAGCATCTGCTCTTCCTTGTCCTTCAGCAGCGTTCGGGCCAGCTGGCTCTCGGTCGCCTGGACAAGCTTTGCGTCACCGGACTTTCCGAGGTTGAAGCCGCGGGTAGAACCGATGTGGATGCCATTGGGGTTCAGCTTGGCGAAATCATCCGCGCTGATGTCGGTGGTTATGAACAGCGTGGGCTGGCTGCTGATGAACCCGCTCTCCTCCACCGTGGCACTGTTGCCGTAGTGCAGGATGTTCACATCGGCCAAGTCTTCCAGCGGCGACTTGTCGATGCTGGCGTCGTTGTCCTCGGCCCCGTAGAAGCTGAACAGGATGTGATCGAACGGCTGGCCATTCTTGTCGAGCGGCTGGGTCTCGGTGTAGGTCTTGCCGTCCTTGCTGTAGAGGCGCTGGACGTACTTTCCATCTACCAGCAGCAGCACCCGGTACTGCTCTTCCTTGATGCGATCGAGGTTCTCCTGGCTGAACTCGGACACGCATTCCAGCAGACAGACGTAGACCAGGCGCAGCACGCCATCAATGACCTGCTCTTCCCAGTCGATGATCGAGGTCGCGCCGTAGTGGTGGATCAGTGCACGCCGGCCCTGCATGTCGGCCATGGAGGACACGCCTTCAACTGGCGGGAAGTCCACCAGGAAGCCGCCACGCCCAGTATCCAGGCACTCACCCACGGAGCGCTTGGAAAGCTGCTCCAGGCTCGTGCCGTCGCCACTGGCGTTCTCCTTCAGGTACTCCACGCCGGCGGGCAGTTGCAGTTCGGCTGTCTTGCGGAACACCGCACCCAGCAGGCCGGTACGTGTGCGCCCGGTGATGTTCAGGAACATCGCTCGCTTCTTGTACTGCTTGTACCGCGCCAGGTTCTCCGGTGATTTGTTCTCCGGGTCCGGCATCGGCAGGTATTCGTCGTGCTTGCGCACCTCACGGGCGCCAGCCACGCAGCGCTTGACCAGCTGCCAGCCGGGCAAGGCCTCCGAGTACTCTGCCCGGGGAATGAAGTTCGGCATGGGTAGCCTCAGAAAGTGAACGTGATGGGTACGCGCTTGACCACGGAGCGCTTGGTCTTGGCCACGGCGAAGTAGCGGAAGGCGTCAGACGGGTGGGATGACCAGTCATGGAGCGGCTTGTCTTTCCAGCAGCCGCGCTTGTCGTCCCACTCCTTGCGGTAGCTCTCCAGGGCGGTAATGCCCTCCTCGCATTTGGCTTCGTCGAAGGCGCAATTCGGGAGGATTTCCCGGGCCTGCTCGATGCCTTCGTCCACTCCGAGCTTTGGTACCACCTGGAACGTCAGCGAATAGCGCTGTCCGTCGATTTCGTAGCCTTCTCGTGCGAGTTCGCGCCGCGTCTTGCCGTCGCTACCGAATTCCCGGTTGTCGATGTCGTGCGGGCCCCAGTGCTCGCCATACTCGTAGCCGCGATCCTTCAGCACCTTCATGTAGTGCCGCAGGCCTTCGCCGCTGTTCTGATAGAAGTCGACGACGTGGTACTCCTCGCCGACGATCCGGACGAACCAGATAGCCGTGGAGTCGCCCACACCGATGTCCCAGAACGTGTGCACCGGCAGGTGGCTGTTGTCCGGAAGCTTCCCGATGCGCTGGGCGGCGTAGAGCTTGGTGAACTGCTTGGCGTAATAGGCGCCCTCGATCGTCTGCTGGAATGCCTCGGCAGGGATCGACGGGTATTCCCGCTTCATGTCGTCGCCGAGGGTCTTTTCCTTGGCGGCGTACCAGGCGCGCTGGCCTGGGTTGGTGACGATGCCGTGCTTGGCGGCCAGGTCGTCGAAGTACTTGGCCAGCCGGTCCGGGATGACTACATCGGTCGGGTCAAGCCAGTAGAGCGGGTTCCGCCACCAGCTGAAGAAGAAGAACTTCCAGTCCAGCAGGCCCAGGGGCACGCCGGCCAGCTGCTGCTTCTCGGCAGACTGGCTGTAGTCGAAGAAATACCCGGCCCGTCCTTCCGCCGTCGATTCGATGGTGACGAAGCACTCGGCTGCCACGGCCTCGAACGCACCGGTGACGATCTCCCGCGCCTTGTGCGGGAACTTGGCGCAGATCTTCCCGAACTCGGAAACGTGCAGGTAGCGCAGCGTGCCGCCCCGGAAGGAGGTGGACACGTAAAGCGACCCGCCCTTGCTGAACACCAGCTCGCCTGCGGCGTCGTTGCGTGCCGGATTCGCTGCCTTGATCTCCTTGGGCAGGTGATCGTAGGCGTACTTCACCTTCTCCCGGAATAGGCGCTTGGCGTCGTTCAGGGTGTGGGCGATCAGGGCGCACTTGGCGGCCTCGAACAGCGCTGCGTCAAGCTGGACGATGCAGACCAGGGTGGTGAAGCCAAGCTGCCGGGCCTTGAGGATGATGTTGCGGGTATGGAGGCCGCTGAAGTACTCAATCTGCTCCGAGGTCATTCTAAATCTGACTTTTTTGCCAGATTTATCTGTGATCATGTAAAGATTATTGAGCCTCCAGAACTTGTCTCTCAGCCGTTCAAGGTGCTCCTTGGACAAAGACATTGCGCTGACTCTCCATGCCTGTCGGAATAGCCGTTTTGCTCATTCCAGGCAATTCGCGCTTCAGCTGCTTCCCGTCGCGTGACGAAAGTACCGATGCTGATGTTCTTTCTCACCCCGTCAACCAGTTCGGTAGCCTGGGCACGCCATCTGCGCTTGTCTTTCAGGTAGACGACTCCGTTGACACCGCTAGTGTTAGCTCTGCTCATCGCTGCATTCCTGTTGTTCACAGAAAGCGTGGCGGGCCTGAGGTTTGAAATGCGGTTATCTGTGGCGTCTCCATTGATATGATCCAGGGCCAGTGGCGCCTCGCCATGCACGTAAGCCCATGCAAGCCTGTGCGCATAGAGCAGGGTGCGATTGATCCTTATAACGCAGGATGAATGCCCGTCTTTATTGGTCTTGATCGACCCAGCCGGGCGGCCTGCGTATTTCCCATGGAAAATATTGAATGCCCGATCACTGGCGAATCTATCTCGCGGCCTGGACTTCCAGGTGAATGAGCCGTCGTCAGGGTTGTAATCGAGGTCAGACCTAAGCAAGTCGACATCAATAGGGTTATTGATGATCTCGTATCTGGATTTCATAGCTATCACCGTAGCTGCACCGAATGGGGGATGTGCAGCAGGGAGTCGGTGAACTCCTCTTCGGCTGGCCGGCCTAGCTGCACCCGTCAATCATACATCACCCAAGCCCGGAGGTCAGGCATCCTTCGAAAGTTCATCCATCAGCTGCGACAGTTCATCGGCGTCTTTCGACTGCTCCTTGTCGTCCAGGCCGAATGCAGTTCGCTCGAGCACCTGTAGGTTCTTCATGGCCGAGGACAGCTGGAAAAGGGTCTTGGCGTTGCTCGGAAGGCTCACCGCCCCAAGCATCGCGCTACGGCGGAAGCCACTCTGATCATCAGCAGTATCGCGCTCGATCTCTTCTTCGATCTCTTCGCGATGCTTGATGGTCGTCATCAGATCGTCCATCAGCAGGTTCGCAAGATTCGTGGCCTTGCGAATGTCTCGGCGGTGGCTGCGAACAACCGTCGCGCCCTCTTCTGCCGCCTCTTCGATGATCTCGGCGTCCCGCTCAGGGTTCGCGCATTGGTCTTCGCGAACCTCGCCGCGAACCAGCTTATTGCGAACCTCTTTTCGGACCTGCTCGGAAAGGTCCCGCTCCCAGCCCAATGCCTTGGCCTTCTTCCGGATTGCGGTGTCACTCACCCCATGGCGATCTGCGATGGTGCGGATGGAAAGCGCGCCGGCCCGGAAGGCTCGTTCGATCGCCTCCCAGTCTGGCTGCTTGGTGCTCATACTGAATCCTTACTGGTCGCGGGCGATCCGAACTGTACGAACCTTGCCGCCGGTGTAGATATCCCGCTTCATCGCGGCACGGACCGCCTCTTCGGCACTTGCGCCCATGTCCATCGCTGCCAGGGCATAGGCCGAGCCGCTTCCGATGGCATCGGGATTGGCCGGATCTAGGTCCTGCCGCCATACGCCAGTCTTGTCGTCATGGCCGACCATCTGCAGCCTGCCGCCATCCACCACGTAGCCCGAGCACTCGACAGGCACCGGCGATGGCGTGCCGAAGTAGGCCGCAATCAGGGCCTTCTCGTCACACACGGCACCGGATAGGAAGAAGCTGACGCCATCCACGACGGTGAGCTTTTGGCAATCATCGGAAACGATGGAGCCACTGCGGGTCTGGCGGGAGTCGTAGGCAATCACGCCATCCTTGTAGGCGATGGTGGTCATGGCTGCACTCAGCTGAATGGATCGGCGGGCTTGGCTATCGAGCGCACAAACCACATGAAGCCTTGCTGCAGGTTGGTCTTGGCCAGGGCCAAGGTGCGCTGATCTACGCCTTCGATCTGACCGATCTGCTTGAACAGCTCGCCGGCGTCGGCCTCCAGGGCCTTGATCGAGTTCATGCCGTCGATCTCGCTTTGGGTGAGGTCGCGGTAGCCGGTGATTTTCTTGTGTGGTTGTCCATGGTGGATCCTCAGGTGTTCGCGCCACGAAACGGCGCATGTCGAATTTGTGGCGCGGATCAATCAGCCTTGCGGGCCGGCAGCTTGAAGTCAGTGACGCGGTCGGCAATGTTGCGCACCTTCTCGACACCGAGGAAGCCGACCCATCCACCTACGAAGGTGGACATGCTCTGCGGCAGGCCGAAGAACTCCAGGCCGCTGATGATCGTCAGGGTCAGGCCGCCGCAGATCGCACCCTCGACCAGCATCTGGCGACGGGTGCCACCTCCGTAGGTGATTCGCAAAACAGCCATGGCGCAGGAAAGGCCTGCCGCGTACAGGAGGGGCGAATGCTGGCTCAACCACGCAAGAGCAATCGCCCAGGTGTCTGGTTTGTCTGGCATGTTGGACATACTCGATATCCCCTGAGGGGCGGCAAGAAGAAAAGGCCCGGTAAGGCCCTATTGAGGGGCCGGGCAAGCGTGCGGAGCAGCACATAACGAAATTGGAGCAGATACAGGGACTCGAACCCTGAGCCTCCGACTTGGAAGGACGGCGCTCTAACCGATTGAGCTACATCTGCATGTGTGGGTCTCTCCCCACCTGTCCACCGAAGACCATCCCGACGCCAGCACCCTACTGCACTGGTCTCGCCGATCCGATCACGCGCCACCCACAGTTAGTCGAGGCATGGGTGCGCGGGCTGCCGGTGTTTTTCTGCATCGCGGCACTACCGGCTTATCCGCGTCCAGATACCCCTTTCGGGCCACACTGGCAGTGGGTCCCGCACCAGAAACAAAAATCCCGGCACTTGGCCGGGACTCTTGAGGCCCTCTTCGGGCAATAAAAAACCCAGCGCAATGGCCGGGTTCTTGGTGATGTTTGCCGTAGGCAAAACTCTAACAATGGACAAATAGTGCCATCACGCGTGCGGGAACGCAATAGGCCCTCAAGCGGCCTCCTTCATTTCGTAAATTGCGGCTGCTACCGGCGACAGAGCGCGCTTGTCCAGGTCCTCGCAAACCTCGAAGCAGATCTGCACGAATGGCTCCCAGTCACGGGCCCAGGCACATGAAGGCAACGCCACCCCGTAGGTCTCGTCGATCCAGCGCTTGAACCACTCAGGACTGGCGAACGGGTCCTGAGCCGATGACTGCCCGCCCTGGTGCATGCGCCGGTACCGGAACATGACCCCCTTGGTCACATACTCGCAGCGCTCACGCTTGGCCGCGGTCATCCGCCCGGACTTGGCCGTGGCCAGTCCGAATACCACCTCCTCGGCTACCTCGCGCTCGTCGTCACTGCAGCTCGGGGCGTACATGAAGTTTCCAAAGGCCCGGAGGCTGCCGGGAAGCTTGAAGATCGCCGCCTGCACACCGCCGGCCAGGGCCTGGTGCACCGCGTGGCTGGCCCTCCGCTGCTTCTCCGTGGTCTGGACCATGGCGCCCAGCAGACCGAGCTGCTCGATGAACACGCCCTGGCTATCCCATGGGATGTACAGGCAGTCGTGCCAGGACTGACGCGCGCTGTTCAGCTGCATGGGCCGCCCTCCTCGCGCTTGCGCTTAGCCTTGATAACCATGCCGCGCACGATCGCCGCCCCGCCGAAGATTGCCATGGCCAGGATCAGCAGCTGGCCGCTGTCGGTTGGTGTCCAGTTCATGCTGCCTTCTCCTTCAGCTGCTTGATCTTGTCGCGGTACTCGGCCTTGATGGCCTTGAGGTCGTCTATGGTGTAGCGCTGGGCCTCATGAGGGCCTTCGAGCCACGCCACCCGGTCGGCACCGATGCGCTGCACCAGGTTGATCCGGTAGTTCACGATGTCGCCCGACTTGTGCTGGTTACAGGGCACGCACTGCTTGTGGCAGTTGAGCGGCTCGAAGCGCAGCTCGGGGTTGCCTCCCACCGTCCGGTAATGGCCGGCGTCGTACTTGCCCTGGTGGTGCCGGCCGCAGCTAATGCATGGCTGAGACTCGTCGCGCAGGCGGACCCACTGGTTGAACACCGCCTGGGCCTCACGCACGTAGTCGGCTCGGCTCTTGAGCTTCTGCTTGCGCACCTGGATCTCGCGGCGCTCGCGCTGGGCAATCGCCTTGCGGGCCACTGCTTGGTTCTCAGGCTTCTTGGCCAGTGCCAGCGCACACTGCACACCGCAGGCCTTCTGCGTCGACAGTGATGGCCGGAACTTCTCCCCGCAGGCCTTGCAGGTCTTCTGCTTCACTTCCTTGAGAGCGGTCCGCATCAGTAACGCCCCTCCCACAGATCCTTCTGGCTCCAGCGCACCTGGTGCTCGGCGCCAAACGCCTGAATCCACTCCAGCAGGCTCGCGCACTGCTTCACGCTGAGCTGGCTTGTGCGCTCGTACACGACGTCGAAGCCGTTGCCGTCGAGTGCTGGTATCAGTTGAGGCTGTTCGCCCGCCTCACGCAGCCAGGCGGCCGTCAAGAGGCGCTTCCAGATCAGGACGTCCCATTTCTTGCCGGCGTGCTCCACCTGCTTGGCGATATCGCTCAGGCACGCGTGGAGCTTCTTGTTCTGCTCGCCGCTGCGGTCCTGGTCCTTGATGACGATCTTCTTGGGCTTGGTGAAGTCCTGGGCTTGCAGAATGCCGAACAGCCGGCTGGCGTCGTCCATGCTGCGCATCACGAAGTCAGTCATAGTGCTTCCCCTCGAGGGCGCAGATCCGCTTGTTCTGGCGCCGCAGCATTTCCTTCAGGCCATCCTCCTGGCGCTTCGCCTCGGCACGTACCGCCTCGATCTCGGCCTTGAGCTGGCGATTCTCTCTGACCAGTCGGATCAAATCCTGAGCGGCAGCATCCGAGCCTTTGGCCTCAAGCTCGGCGTATTGCTCCAGCCGCTCGATCTCCACGAGCAAAGCATCCACCTGCCCCTGATCGAACAGCGGATCCACAGGCCACCCCTTTTCCGCCCAACGCGCGGCCACCTCTGCGTCATAGGTGGTTGCCGATTTATCGGTGAGGTGGTCTTCGGTGCGCCAGGCCAGAGCCTTCAGGTTGTCTTTGTCGATGGTCATGGTTTCACCGCCTTCGGCTGCAGCCGTTCCAGCCGCTCGCGCAGCTCGTTGATCTCGTCCTGCGCGGCATCCATCACCTTCTGCGCCTCGTGCACGTCGATCCAGTTGCCGCTGACGTCCTCGAACTTCTGGATTCGGGCGCCTGAAGGCGCAAGCAGGAAGCTGAAGCGCGGGATGGCATTCAGCCGATCCCAGAACTCGAAGCCTTCGCGCGTTTTGATGTTCCTCATGGCGCCACCTTCAGGCCCTGGGCCACAAGGGCAGAACTGATCTCGTCAATGGCCTGATTACGCCCTTCGGAGTGCAGGCTGTAATATTCGACGCCATTCGTAGTGAACGGGCCATCTTTCTCCGGCAGCTCCACCACCACGGCCTCGCGGGAGGCCTGCCAGGAAGCAACCCACGAGCAGTAGAGCCAATGAGTTATCGGGCTTTTGTAGGCCCCATGATTTCCGCGAGACAGATCGAAATGCTCGCCATGTGCCTTCGCGCGAAGCGCCCATGCCTCGAACTGCTCGCGCATCTTGTTGGTGTCCATCAGTGCTTCTCCTCGGCGCCTAAGTCGATTTCCTGAACTTCGAATTTCATTCGCGGCTCATCGTCCGCGTAGAGCTCGCGCCATTGCTCGGCCAGGCTTGCGCAAGGGTTTCCAAGTAGCTTCTTGCCAGCAGCCTGATAGGCATCGTCCTTGTCGCTGAAGCCCACGCACTCGGTCCGCCCTTTGTTCCAGACCAGATAAACTTTGCTCACACCCCCTCCCCGGCCGGCTGCCCGGCGCGCTTGATGTTCAACTGTGCGACTGCGGCGCGTGTCTGCCGCTTGCGCAGATAGGTTTCGATGCGCCGACGCTGGTCATCCTTGGCGCGCTCGCGGTCTTTCTTGGCCTTGGCTGCCTTGAGGATGCAGCGCACCTCGGCGAGCTTCTCGCGGGTCTTGGCGCTGGCCTGCGGGCGCACCTCGCCGGTGAGCAGGCCTGCAATGGCCTCCCCGTCTTGGGTGATGGGTGCGATGCGCAGATCGGCCAGGTACTTGGCTCCTGTCTCGTGGGTGATGAGCTGGGCGCGGACGGCAGACTCGATCGCGGTCACGCGCCGGCCTTGGTCGTAACCCAGCGACACCTCCCACTTGGCTGGCTGATCCTCGGCACGGGCGAAACTGACCAGGCGCTCGTAGGCGCTCATGAAGGCCATTCGAGCGCCGATCTTGTCGCCAGCCTCAAGGATTGGCTCGGAGGCGATCATGGCCTGGCGGATTTCAGTGGTGAGCACCACGGTCTCGTGCTCGTCACTGGCCGCCAGGGCAATCGACCACGCCTCATCCTTCCCGGGGCGGGTGTCGGCCGCGTGGATGTGCTTGAGGACCATGCCGAGCGAAAGCCGCCCAGCAGGCTCTCTACGGCACGAACGCAGCGCGCCAATGATGGCGGCAGGCTCATAGGCCGAAAGGTCCTCAGCGATGAGCTGAGCGCCTCCAGCGCTGATGGTCTGCCCCATTGCCTCGGCAGTGGCGCAGATGGCCACGGCCAGTTCGGCTTGTTGGTCAGAGGAAAGCATTGCGCTTACCTCCCTGGCCGTTGCGGATCGCGTCAGCCGCTTCCTGCGCTGCGTTCATGTTCGCCTGAGTCTGCTCCTGCTGGCGGGCAGTCGTGGCGTTCATCTGGCGGTTGGTTACCCATTGGGTGTGGTAGGCCTCGGCCTTGGCCAGCAGGTCGCCCAAGTTGTGGCAGCCGTTGATCAGCTTGGCGTCGTTGATCCGCAGGTAAAACGCGGCCACGTGGTGTGCAACTTCGATCCCGAGGCGGTCAATCAGCTGGCCCATCTGTCCGCCTGCCTTCGCATTCCATACCGGCCAGGTCTGGTAGCGCTTGCGATAGGCCATGGCGTAGTTGGCCCAGGCCTTGAAGGTTTTGCAGGACTGGTCCTTCGGGCCTGGCATGTCTGCCGGGATTTCGCAGCGCGGCTCTTCGACCCCAACAGGGATCAGTGCAACTACTTTTCCGGCAGGCTGGTTCGGCTCGTCCGAACCTTCCTGCGAACACTGACTGGTGACCTGATTGGTATCCTGATTATTGGTATCCTGATTTGTCGGATTTTTTTCCGACCTTGGATCGGATTTTTTTCCGACCTTGCTCGGATTTTTTTCCGAGGTAGATCGGATTTTTTTCCGACCTTTAGGGCCAGTAGGTGGGGTCGGATATTTTTCCGAGCCATCCAGTTTCTGGTTCCACTCGGTGGCCTTCTCGGTCAGGCGGAACAAGGTGATGCTGGAGGTGCTCGACAGCTCGATCAGGCCGACCTCTTCCAGGGCTTTCAGCATGCGGTAGGCGGTGTCAGGCTTGCCGGTCAGCAACGGCAGTTCGTCGGTGATCTTGGCCTTGCTCAGGGCAAAGTAGATCCCGTCCGGTGTCTGCATAGGCTTGGCCCAGCTCGGACATCCGTAGACGAACGAGAACAGCAGCGCCTGCTGGGAGTTGAGCCCCCATTCCAGAGCTTTCACCTGGTTGATGGTGAGGGTGAACTGCATATCAAATACCCCCTTGGGCTTTTTCGCTGCGGCGCTTGTCGCGGTAGGCGTACACCTCTTCCAGGCCTTCCTCGATCTTCACGACCTCCCGGTCGAAATAGGCCTGGGCCTGGGTTTCTTCTTCCGGCGGCAGTTCGCCAGGGCCGCGCAAGCCGTTCCAGATCCACTGCATCGCGGCATCGGCCCCTTTCCCTTTCTGCCACTCCACAACGGCGGCTCGCATGCCAAGCAGATAGCGCCCAAACAGCAGGTCGAGCTCCTTGACTTGCATGCGCAGCGCCTCGTTCTCGTCGAGCAGCTCCAGAATCGAAGCGGGGCTGGCGGCAGCGATGAACGCGGCATCAGCCAGAGATCGGCATTTGGCAACGAGATAGTCTTCAACATCGTCGTTATGGACTTCGAAGCCATCCTGGGCCCACTGGCCTTGGCTCGCAGCCTGAGCCGTTGTCTTGAGTTGATCCTTGCCGATAGTCATGACGGCTCGTTCCCCTCACGCATAGCGCGCAGCTTGTCGCGCTTGATGATGTCGGTGCACTGCTGGACGCCGTGATAGCACTCGTCAGGCATGCCTTCGTTGAAGGTGTAACAACAGTCGGCGCAGACCCATTGGCATTCGCCGCGCGCAGCGCGATCTGTCCACTCACGCGTCAGCTTGTTAATTCCTTCCAGATAGGCGGGAAGCTCGCTGGCCCGTATCTCGGTGACTTTCACGAAATCGCTCATGCGGCACCCCGCACGGCCTTGTCATGGGTGTGCAGGCCGTCCCAGTTCTTCTTCATGGGCAGTTCGCCGGCAAGGTACAGCTCGTACAGGCGAACAGCGCCCTTGCGCAGGAGGATCGGCGTATAGCTGATGAACGCCTCTTTCCCGTGCGGGGTGATCTCCTGCTGGTGTTCGGTCATGTACTTGTCGCGGGCGTAGGCAGCTACGCGGTACCGGGTACCGGACTTGCTCTCGTTGTAGAGCCAGTTGCGGCGCTCGAGGAAGTGGCCAACCTGCATCACGTTGACCCCATTGAGGCCCTTGCAGAACTGGACGTGGCTCATGCCTTCCTTGAACAGGTTTTCCAGGTGGTCGATCTTCTTGGCCTGGGCCTCGACCTGGACGGTGAGCAGCACGCGGGCTTTCTCCGACTCCAGGGCCATCTGGAGGATTTCCAGCTTGCTGAGGTCGGTGGGCTGGGCCGGGGCGGCTTTCGCCAAGCGCCAGAACTCCTTGACCAGGCGCTTTTTGAAGTCGCGGACGATCGAGGTGTTGCGCATGTAGGTGAGCAAGAGGGTCGCTTGCTGCTCATTCAGCAGCGCGATCTCGCGTGACTGGGCGCCGCCGGCAGTTTCAAAGGGTTCGATTTGAAATCTGACCCCTCCGAACTCTCCGAAATCTGCCTGATACTTGCGAACCAGCGCGATCACGCTGGCGTGCTCGTTGTCAGTTTCGCGGGCGACGGTGACGGTGCTGGTGACAGCTTCACCATCGAACACCGTGACAATTTCCGTGCGCGCCACGAAATCGTGGTTCGCATTTTGTGGCGCGGCCCTTGAGAGGGCCTGTACACTTTGGGTCTGCATATGCATAATTCCCCTACAGAGTTTTGTATTGCAGAGAGCCGGGCCGCGAACCCGGCTTTTTTGTCTCTGCGATTTGGCGTCCCTTATGAGGGACTGGCGCCCGGGTCCCTAATTAGGGATCGGACGGTTACCTCGGCGCCGCGAACGGCACCACGTTGCTGCTCTTGGGCTTCCCCCGCTGCGCGAGGAAGTGCGTGGCCTTCTTCAGGATCTGCGCGGCGAGCTCGTCGGTGCTGACACCCACCTCCTCCGCCCAGGCCTCCAGGTCCGCGAAGTCATTCCGGCGGAACCGGGCGACCTCTACGTCGTGCTGCTGGACTGCTTCGTTTGCAGGCGACATTCGTCCTCCCATGACCTATTCAGGCCCTGGCCTTCTTCTCGTTGATCAGCGGCAGGTGGCCGTGCTCTTTCTTGAACGCCAGCGCGGCCAGGATGATTTCCCGGGCAAGCACGCTGTGCTGCGCCTTGAGCTCCAGGTCGTACCCCTTCAGCTCGTGGAAGTCCTCGTCATCCAAGCGGACCTTGACCTGGTGGTCGTGTCGGTGTGCTTTGTCGTCGTAGGCCATCGGGTGATCCCCTGGATGCTTCGGTCGTTTGTGTTTTAGTGTTAAGAGGGCCTCCGCCCTACCCTGAAGAGTCCCTCGCAGAGGCCCTCATTGGGGTCACCAACTGCAAGACTTTGGCCTTCCTGCGGCCAACCACTGATAGAGCGCCACTGGCTACAGCCGCTTCGAACACCTGGTTCATCGCTGTGCTGAAATCCCAGTTATTGGCCCTCATCAGCCCCTCTATTCGCTGCCGCACATCTGGCGACAGCTGATCAAGCTGTACGGTCATTTAGGCCTCCAAAGGGCCTTCAGCCCGCGATATCTTCTTGCTGCTTGTCCTGCATCAGCTCTTCGATAACGCCGTTGGCTACGGCCCATTCGATGATTTCGTACAGATAGGTGGCGTGCTGCATGCGGGTCTTGCTCGCAGCCTTGCGGAGGATCCGGTCGAGCACGGGCTCGAAACGGACCTTCACCGGGATGGCGCGCTTCTGATTCGGGTCTTGGTACATGCTTGGTTGGCTCCTTGCGGCTATGAAATGGGTTAAGCGGCGGATTTAGCTGTTGGCCGAACGCACAGTTCGCGAGCAGTGATCACGCCAGATGTGAGTTCTTCTGCCTTGAACGCCTTCTCAGCGCTCATGAAATGGATCCCGGACACCCAGTACGAAACCGCAGCCTGGGATACGCCGAGAGCCAATGCTGTTTTGGTCTGGCCGCCGAAGAATTCGACGAGCCTTTCGATGGGGGTCATACGAGATCCCTCCTGATAAGCCTGCTTATATCGTATGAATAAGGAGCCTTATTTGCAACCCCATAAGGCAACTTATAAATTGCTATGCATGACGACACTCGCCCAACGCATGAAAATCGCCCGCTCGCACGCCAAGCTCACCCAGAAGCAACTGGCTGAAAAAGCAGGCGTAGAGCAGCCAGCCATATCGCAGCTGGAAACAGGAAAGAGCCTTAAAAGCGCTCACATAGCGGCTATCGCAAAGGCCTGTGGGGTCAGCGCTATTTGGCTCGATAAAGGCATTGGTGAAATGACTGACGATGCTCCTGGCTTCGACGCTAACGTTGAGCCCGCTTCGGGGCCTTTCAGATATTACGAGTACCCAGAAATCAGCTGGGTCCAGGCTGGGATGCCCGTGGAGGCTGTAGAAATTTCAAACGTGGCCTCTTGCGAGGTTCACCCATCAGACGCCTGGGCTGGACCAAACGGGTTCTGGCTCAAGGTAAAAGGCCCATCGATGACCTCGCCAAGCGGCATGTCGTTCCCCGAGGGCATGGTGATCCTAGTGGCACCTGGTTTCGACGTTGAAAGCAGCCAATTTGTGGTGGCCAAGATGGCCGACACCAATGAGGCCACCTTCAAGCAGTTCATCTGGGATTCTGGCCGGGCCTTCCTTAAGCCACTCAATCCGTCGTTTCCGACCGTCGAGATGGATGGCGAGTGGGTGCTTGTGGGGCGAGTGGTCGATGCCAAGTGGCCACGATCAGCTCTGTGAAGGTCTGCCATGCCCCTAACCAAGCCCAACCAAGCAACCTTCAGGAAGAACAATGGCAAGTGATGTAACTACCCAGGAATTCATCCGGTTCTTGAATGCGACCAGGGTTCAATCTGCCTGCCCAGCATGCGGAAGATCACCGTCGAAATGGGGTCTTTTCGCTGATGACTGGGAAGGCAATGACTCTGCCAGTGATGAGCCGGTGATGGAGCTTCTGTTCCATCGCTTCCGTAAGGTTAGGGAGGACGGTAAGCCCTACGGGATTTCTACTTACGCAATGTTTTGTCACAACTGCGGGCATGTTGAGCATATCTATCAGCCGGTCGTTGCAGAGTGGCTGAGCGCCAACCCGGCGAAGAGGGCCTGATATGGTCAGAATGCCGGGCAGCAAGGAGTGGTCAAAAGATCTACCCGACTCTATCGACTGGAATAATCTTGTCAGTCCACGGGCGCCGCGCCCTGAAATAGGTGTTCGTGACAAAAATGAGCAAAATGACCATACTCAGCCCATGAATGACATCACGCGCGAAGAGCTCAACGCCCTACTTGAGAATCATCAGCTCAAGGCGGATGCGCGCCTGAAGGAATTTGAGGGCCGTGTAGCTGATGGGTTACTGAAAATGGACCACAGCCTTCAGCTCCTGGACAAAGACCTTTCAGGGGTGCGGGGACTGAAAGGGACAATCATTCTTAACTCGGTCCTGTCAGTGATCGCGATTGTCGGCATCACCATTGCTGTGATGGCGTACGGGGTGGCGAACTTTGATTCTGGTCGAGATACGTCTGCCGCCCTCCAGGAGATGAAGCAGCAGTCGTTCGAGACAAGGCAACTGCTGGAGCAAGTCAAGGCGCAGCAGAAAGCTCCCCAGGCTGCTCAATGAATTAACTGGTTAACACCAAACAGCCCGCCTCGGCGGGCTTTTTCATGCCTGCGTGATGGCTCAGGGCCAGAGTGGTAGGATGGCCTCTCAATTCACAGGGAGGGATGCCTATGCCGCTTCATGTTCGCCAGCTATCATTTATCTTGCCACTGGCTCTGCTAGTCGGCTGCTCTTCAGGGGCTGGAACTGGATCTGCCCAGCAGGTCGCTTACTCGCCATTCGCGGATTCCAGGGGGGTGACATTCAATAAAATCGCCACCCCAAGCGATCTGGCAAAGATGGTTGGAGATATCGGCGGGGCTCAGCAAAAGTTTGAGACCGACGTAGACTTCAACCTTCGAATGAAGAAGCTAAAGCCTTTTGAGGTGTGCAAGAGCGTCAGTGAATCTAGCCTAAAGTTCGACTCTTCGACAGGTAGCGCCATCTACAAGGAATGGCTCTATGACGCCCAGATTTCAGGCTATCGAGAGAAAAATGGCGAGACATTCAGTGACCCTGCCGTTTTCATGCCTGGCCTGGATGCTTCATTTGGGTCAAAGAAAATTGGCGAGTACGCGGGGCAGAATTCTTTTGGAGCAACAGCAGTCGTTGAGATCCGCAAGGCAGACACTGTTCACCTAGTGCTTGATCCCATCTTTAAGAGCCCCCTCACCTTCCCGCACCCCTACATAGAGGCAGATGCGAGAAGCCTAGTGGCAGCGCGCCAGAAGGCTTTCTTGTGTGTGACCGCCATTCCGACGGCTCCATTCTATCGCCAGAGCGTGCTCCACTCATCCCCTACGCTGGCACACCCTTATGAGGGAGAGGTCACGCACCACTTTTTCAGGGTGAAGATTGGCAGCGTCAGGCTCTCTGATGATAAAGGCAACACCATTCCTGGGCAGGTATCCGTCAGCCCAGGGGTTTAACCGAAACCTACGCCCCCTCATGAGGCCCGCCTAGTGCGGGCTTTTTTGTGAGCGCCATAAAAAATATAAGCGCGCTTATTGACAGTGAAAATAAGCGGACTTATATTTCACCTCAAGCAGTCACTCACGAGGGACTGCAGAGGCCCTCAAGCCTCACCGCTCTTTCACATTGATGGGAACCTCGCGGATCGATCCCGGCAACGGTACAGCGCGAGCAATAAATTCGATCCCCATGCCAGCTCTGGAACTGGCCAGCTCGAAATCAGGCGGAACGTCAGCACGGCAGGAACATTGGCCGGGCCACGGAAAGCGGATGGAGGGTTGCGCTGCAAACGCTCCCTGCCGGGATGCCCTCAGAACGGGTGTCAGCGCCTGGCACAGCGCGAGCAGTGATTAACCAAGAGGAGGAACCTGCCCATGAAGTAGATAGGCCAGCCGGAACGCGGACCGGCAACCCACGACGGACTGCCCCACCCAACGGGCCACAGAGCTGCAGTCGGCAGTCGTGTAGCGAACACCTTACCCAACGACCACCCCGCCGAGGCCGATCGACGCGAGGTGATAGGGGAGCTCAAGGCCAACCGAACTGAGAGCAGGGCCGTCGGCGGCTGAGCTCGAACGACCACCACTGACGCAATACCCCGGCCTGTCGCCAGTAGCGAGGCCGGGATTTCACCAGGTGCCATTCAGCGAGTGGCATCCGGGAAATCAACCGGAGGGATTAACGATGTTCAACATGGCAACCATGGCGGCTGATGAATGCCGCGCCGACGCTCAAGAGCGCACCTACTACCGCTGGATCGACAAGGCGTCCCAACTACTCGGCCATCAGGTCGCCCTGGGCTCGCAGGAAGAAAGCGACCTTCACGACCTCTACGCCGACGACTGCACACCGGCCGAGGCTGTTACTGAGCTACTGGCACAAGCTGAACTGGCTCGCGCTGCCTGACAGACGATTCCCCGGTGCGCCTCAAGCGGGGCGCATCAGGGGGAATCCACTGAATAGCAGAGGGCAAGACAATGTCAGGCACGTTCGAACAAGGCTGGGCAGCGCGACCCTTCGCGCAGCAGTTCCCGGAAATGAGCGCCGACGAGGCAAAGCGCCTCGACCACATCAACACGTCGATCACCACGCTGTATCTGGCTGGCCTTTTGACCGACAAGCAAGCTAATGAGATCCGCACCAAGAAATTCCCCAAGGTCGTCACCAAAGCGGTCATGGGCAAGAGCTGATTCCCTGACAGCCGGAAAGACGGCCCGATGCCCTGCTCCCCATCGCAGGCTGCATCGGAGTGCAAGTTCGCAGGAGGCATCTGTGCGCGGGGTCAGAAGTCGAGGGAGTAGCTGCCCGCGCCTACCTGACCGTGGCCTGACTGATCACTAGGCCGAGAAAGTCCGACGCAAATAGCGGTTCGATTCCGCTGAGCTTGCACCCCGATGCATCCCGCATCCACTTCTTGAGTGCCGCTGCTCTTTCAGCGCGCGATCACCGGAGGATTTAGCCATGAAGTAAGCCAACGCTACACCTCGTGAGGCGCAGTAAGCCTGAAGGCTGCGCCCAATACCTGACAGGCAGCGGAAAGTAGGGCCGGCGATGTGACCGCGCATCAGTCTTCGGACAGGCCCAACCGAAATGACGACGTGTACCGCAGGCGAGTCCGAGGGCATCAGCTGGCCAGACTCGACGCATCCCGGGCAGCGCCGGGCGCCTGCACCCCTTCCCTTCACATCGACCGCATTGGCAGGCGCCAGGCCACCTTTCACGGTGGGTTTGGTCACCTTCGCCTGGCTCCTGACCAATGCGGCCGCATAACCAACCAGGAGGACGCCATGGGCGCACTTCGAGCAGCACAGTTTGAGTACGACAACCGGATGCCGCCGGCGGTGAGTGAAATCTCGCCGGAGGAGCAATGGATCGACGACGGCATCGCTGAGCTGATGGCGCGCCGGGACTTCGTGTTTCAGCGCCGGATGCGCCCGAAGCAGGGCGTCACCTTCGAGCGCTTCGCCCAGGCGGTGGATGAGTTCGTGATGGGCCAGCTTGGCTTGCCTGAGGTCAGCGGTTCGGCGCTGGGCCGGCTGGTCCTCGCGGCGCGCTGTAAGGTCACCAACGACGCAAAAGCAGCGGCTGACGAGATCATGAGCGTCGCCAACCCCGAGGCGGCGCTGGAAGAGATCGCCCGCCAGCTGCTCACCCCCTTCGCCAAAGAAGGAGTTCTGGCCCAGGCCGAGGAGGCGGAATGAGCCCTCACAGCATCGCGGTCAGCGCTATCCAAGGCGCCATAGAAACCATGCTTCTGCCGGGCTCTGGTCCGGTGGAAGACGGAAAGGCTGAATCCATGGTCGTCGCGTACTTCTCTCTTCAGGCCATCGACTCCAACGAGTTCAAACACTACTGCGAGCGCATCCGGCGGATTGCTGAGCGGCGCAAGGAGGCTGCATGAGTACGCCAATCGTGAAAACGCTCATCGACGAGCAGGTTGCCGAATTACCTGAGGCGCTGGCCATGCCATTCGACCGCGTCCTGATGCTGTTCAAGGGGCCGACTCTGTTCGACGCCAAGCGTGCAGCAGCTGAGGCTTTCATCGAGAACCCCGAGGCTATCAGTCGTAGCTGGTGGATGTGCGGCGAGTGGACCCTGGGTTACGAGGTGCGCCTGTGAGAGACATTGAGCGCACCATAGAAATCGGCTGGCAGGCTGAGAGCGCCGAACGCCGAGCAAAGAATCGCCAGAGCAGCGCTGAGATGCTCACCGAACGTGGCATCCAGTTCGAAACCAAGAACATGGGCGCGCACCTGATCGTTTCGCACGAAGGCAAGGTCGCTGACTTCTGGCCAGGCACCGGCAAATACATCCCGCGCGGCGGCGGCAGGCCGGGTCGCGGCGTTTTCAATCTGTTGAAGTTGCTGGGCGTCAAGCCATGACTACCCGCCAGCAAGCGCGGCGCTGGGCATTCTGGCGCGGCAGCTTCATCACCCTCTCCCTGTGCTCCGCCTGGATGCTCGCAAGCGCCCTAGCCGGCTACATCACCCAATAACCAACTTGTCAGCGCCCACCGCATGGATGGCGCGGGAGATTCGTATGTCCAATATCAGTGTTGAACTCGAACAACCACAGGTAGTGAACCTGACCCCGGAAATTCTCGCCAAGGCTTTCTGGGCCATGGGCAGCGACGGTCAGGCGGCGTTCTTCGATGCCCTTGGCAAAGTGGTCGAAGAAGACAACCTCACCAACAGCAAGTCCTACTCATACGGTGAGCTCCAGTGGTGCTACCTGAAGGACGAGCTGCGCAAGCCAGGTATGGAGCGCGCCAATAAGATGCATATGGCGCTGTCGGCCTTCGCGTATGACTTCTGGCCTATCAAGAACAGCGGTGCGCGGGAGGGTATGTGATGGGCGAGAAAAGACACACGCCCGGCCCATGGGTCGCACGCCCAGTTTCCAATGTCGGCCTTCGCGGCCATACCGGCTATGCCATCGACTTCAACGAAGATCAGGAGCAGGTCGTGGACTTCGTCTACGAAGAGGCCGATGCCCGCCTGATCGCTGCCGCCCCTGATCTGCTGGAGGCGCTTGAAAGCTGCATTGAACACGGCTCTATGACCGGCGCCGAATGGGTAGCTGATAAGGCCCGCGCCGCTATCGCTAAAGCCACTTCCTGAATCACGTAGCCGAGCACGGCGGCCCTTCGGGATAACCGTACCCACCAGGGAGCGTAAGCGGCGAGAGCGCGCAACCATCCACCGCAGCCAGGGCCTGGAGCGTACCTCCGTGCCTTGGTGACCTGGCGATTCCCTATTCCAACTGACGGCGCCGGCCTGGCGCGAGGTTTTCTAATGTCCGCAGAACAGAAACTGATCGCGATCGAAGAGATCAGCGAGGCGAACGCCCCGGCCATCTATGTGGCTGGCGGCCTGAAGCAATTCATCGACCTGGTGAAGGCTGAGGTCGAAGGCGAAGTGCCCGACCTGACCACCCGCAAGGGCCGCGAGCGCATCGCTAGCCTGGCCGCCAAGGTCAGCAAGTCGAAGACGGCTGTCGAGAAGCCCGGCCGCGACTACCTGCGCCGGCTCAAGGAAATGCCGAAGGTGGTCGAGGCCGAACTGCGTGAGTTCGTGACCACGATGGACGCGCTACGGGACGAGACGCGCCGGCCGCTAACCGAGTGGGAAGCCGCCGAGGATGCGCGGATCGACCGCCACAACGACCGCCTGAACTGGCTGAAGACGCTGGCCGACGACCTGGGCGATCTGAACTCCCTGCAACTCAAGGGCCTGATTGCAGAAGCTGAAGGCATGCAGCTCGGCGCTCACTGGGAAGAGTTCGAGGCCGAGGCGGCAAACGCCAAGGACAAGGTTCTGGCGACCTTGCGGGCTGCCCTGCTGAAGCGCGAGCAGTTCGAGGCTGAGCAGGTCGAGCTGGCCCGGCTGCGCGCCGAGGCAGAAGCCCGCGAGCAGAAAGAGCGCGAGGAGCGCATTGCTCGGGAAGCAGCGGAGCGTGCCAGGCTGGAAGCTGAGCAGAAGGCCCTGGCCGAACGCGAAGCCGCACAGCGCCGCGAACAGGAAGCCAAGGCCGCCGCAGAGCGCCGAGAGCTTGAGCTGAAACTTCAGGCCGAACAGGCAGAACGAGCCAAGGCACAGGCTGAGGCCGAGCGCGTGGCCGCCGAACAGCGCGCCGAGCAAGAGCGCCTGGATGCCAAGCGCCATGCCGAAGAGGCAGCAGAACGAGCCCGCCAGGACGAACGCCGCCGCGCAGACGAAGCAGCCGCCGAAATCCTTCGCCAGCAGCAGGCCCGCGAGCGCGACGTCGCACACCGCCGCACCATCAACCGCGCCGCCCTGGACGCCTTTGTCGCCGGCGGCATGACCGAAGAATGCGCCAAGCAGGCAATCACCCTGATTGCCGAGCGCAAGATCCCGAACATCGCCATTTCCTACTGAGGTCGCCATGAGCCAAGCAGTAGCCATCATCTCGCAGGACATTTACGCGCAGCGGAATCAGTTCGCCAACGTGCTGACTGACCGCTCGCTTAACTTCGAGCGCGAGGCCGAATTCGCCATACAGGTGATCACCTCGAGCGAGTACGCCACCAAGGTGGCCATGCAGAACCGGCAGTCGGTGGCCAATGCGATCACCAACATCGCCGCCATCGGCATCAGCCTGAACCCGGCCAAGAAGCAGGCGTACCTGGTCCCGCGAGACGGTCGCATCTGCTTGGACATCAGCTACATCGGCTTGATGGACCTGGCCATGTCGACCGGCGCCATCCGCTGGGCGCAGGCCGAACTGGTGTACGCAGCCGACGCCTTCAGCCTGAACGGCTTCGACAAGCCGCCAACCCACTCCTACAACCCGTTCGCCAAGGATCGCGGCGAGGTGATCGGAGTGTACGTCGTGGTCAAGACTGCTGACGGCGATTACCTGACCGAAACGATGAGCATCGAGGATGTGAACGCCATCCGAGACAGGTCAAGCGCCTGGAAGGCCTGGGTCAGCAAGAACAAATCCTGCCCTTGGGTCACCGACCCGGGCGAGATGGCTAAGAAGACCGTGGTGAAACGCGGTTACAAGTACTGGCCGAAGACTGAGCGACTGGAGCAGGCGATTCACCACTTGAACACGGACGGGGGTGAGGGTCTTGCCAACCTGGCTGGCTCGGCACCCACTGATCCAGAGATGGTGAACAGCTGGATCGCATTGGCACAGAAGGCCTGCAGCCTGGAGGCGCTGACCGATGTGTATCAGCAGGGAACCGCAGCCATGAAACAGGCAAAGGATGCGGCCGGTCACGCCCACTTCAAGGCTGAGGTCACCAAGCGCGCCGACGCCATCAAGGCAGAGGCGGCGCCCATCGAGGGCGAATCTGAGGAGGTGTTAGATGGAGCAGCGTAGTGCTGAATGGTTCGCGGCACGCCTTGGGTGCGTGACCGCCAGCCGAGTGAAGGACGTTATGGCGAGCGGCCGAGGTGGCGCGCCGTCTGCGACCCGCAAGAACTACATGATGGAGCTGCTGTGCGAGCGCCTCACCGGCCAGCAAAGCGGACCTGACCTGTCCAACAAACCTGCCGTGCAGCGCGGCGTCGAGCTTGAGCCATTTGCTTGCATGGCCTACGAGGCAGACAAAGGCCTGATGGTGGTTGAAACAGGCCTGGTCATGCACCCGAGCATTCCGGGTTTCGGCGCTTCGCCGGATGGATTGGTCGGCGACGATGGCGTGCTGGAGATCAAGTGCCCAAACACTGCGACCCACATCGCCACCATGCAGTCTGAGCGCCACGACCCGCAGTACGAGTGGCAGATGCTGGCCCAGATGGCCTGCACTGGCAGGGCCTGGGCAGACTTCGTTAGCTACGACGACCGCCTGCCTGAGCCGCTCCAGTACGTGTGCCATCGCTTCGAACGCGACTTCAAGCGCATCCGCGAGATGGAAGCTGAGATCAAGGCGTTTCTGGAAGAGCTCGGCGACCTGGAGAAGGAGATGCGCGAGCGGATGAAGGAGGCAGCATGAACCAATCAATCGACCTGGAGGCCGCCAAAGCGGCCTTCTTCGCGTCTGGCGGCCAGCTGATCGTGCTGGAGGGCTTCACCTACCGGCCTCTGCCGCAGCGCAAGCACCCTGAGCCCAAGCCGAAGCGGGCCAAACCTGGTTCGTCCAAATCCGAACACCCGCAGCAAAGCCGTGCCAAGGCGCGCGCAGCACAAATCGCAGAGCTTGCCAAGACCATGAGCTGTGGAGAGGTCGCGAAACTTTTGGGGGGTGACCAAGAGCGCGTTGTGGGGCGTTGCGGCACGGGAAGGTTTCAAGTTCTTCAAACCGCCACGCCAAGCGCAGCCGGTGAGAGACGTCGCCGACCAGGAAGCTGCTGATCGGAAATTTGCTGATCGGATCATAGCTTTGCGCGACGCAGGCATGTCCCGCTGCCGTGTGACGGCGGAGCTGGGAATCGGAAACCGCAAGCTGGAGCGGATCATTGCGGCCTTCGAGATCGACTTCCCGCTCAAACGGAGTAAGCCATGAGCAATCGCGGCGAGCACCCCAGCGTTTACTACGAAGGCCGGGACTGCCGCCGCGCCGGTGGCAGCAAGCTAGCTAACCCATTCGTCTCTCACACGTTCCACGGCTCCTGGTTTTTGGCCGGCTGGAATGACATGGACCTTGAGATTGAGCAGAAAAATCCGAAGCGCGCTGCAAAGAACAAGGCGGCGTGAACACTTGCACCTTCCCCCAAGCGGCCTGCAGGAGGTCGAACATGGCAACCCTTTTCGACGCATCAATGCGCAAGCCGGTGCGAAAGCTGTATATCACCCGCAGCGGCGGCCAGTACCGGCCTGATGATGTGGCCCTGGCCTTCGCGCTGAGCCTTCGTGAGCACAACAGCGCCGACCACCTGCGCAGGCTGGCCAGGCGCCTGGTCGACAAGGTCTGCCTTGAGCACCAGCCGAACATGAAGCGCCTGGCCCGCGAGCCGGACGACGCAAAAGTGTTCGACGCTGCGCTCAAGATCATCAACCGGGTGTGCGACCTGCTGGAGTACGCACCAGGCACCCGCTTTGTGCGCAATGGAGAGAATGATGGCTCTGACGCAGCAGCAGCGTAATGAAAACACTGAGAGGAAACGCATCAAGTTCGACGAGAAGGCGCTGAGACATCGGGTGCGGCCAGGGATTCATCAGGCGATGGAGCGCATCTGCGAGCGATCCAAGGGCATGCAGATCAACGAGGTGCTTCAGATGGCTATCCTCAAGATGGACGCCATGAAAGATGATGAACTGGCCAAATTTCTTATGGTGCGCCACGAAATCTTACTCAGAGAAGATGTGGTGCAGGCCTTCTATGACGCCAGCGTGCGCTGCATCGTATCAGATCCGGACCAAGACGCCTGCGACGAAATCGAGCGTCCAGCTGCCTGACCCTCCAACGCTGCCGCCAGCGCCTTCCCCTATTCAACGATAACGCCGACCCGGCGGAGATCACCAATGCCCATCACCTACGGAAGTGTCTGCAGCGGTATTGAAGCTGCGACCGTCGCCTGGGAGCCGCTCGGGTGGCAAGCGACGTGGTACGCCGAGATCGAGCCATTCCCTTGCGCGGTGCTGGCTCACCACTACCCAGAAACGCCGAACCACGGCGACATGACCCGCCTGGCAGCCATGGTGCTGTCCGGCAAGATCCAGGCGCTCGAGGTGCTGGTCGGCGGAACGCCCTGCCAGGCCTTCAGCGTGGCCGGTATGCGGGAAGGTCTAGCCGATCCCCGTGGCGCCCTCACCATCAAATACGTGGAGCTGCTCGATGCAATTGACCATGTTCGAACCATGCACGGTCAGCCAGAGGCCGTCTGCCTCTGGGAAAACGTCCCCGGCGTCCTCTCCGACAAAGGCAACGCGTTTGGCTGCTTCCTCGGCGCCCTGGTGGGCGAATCCGAAGAACTCCAGCCGCCAGGGGGCAAATGGAAGGACGCTGGTTGTGTGTATGGACCCACGCGAACAGCCGCATGGCGGATTCTGGATGCCCAATATTTCGGCCTGGCCCAACGACGCCGCCGTGTGTTCGTTGTCGCAAGTGCTCGAACAGGGTTCGATCCCCTCGAAGTACTTTTTGAGCGCGAAGGCGTGCGCCGGGATACTCCGCCGCGCAGAGGCGAGGGGCAAGACCTTGCCGGACGAGCTCCATTCGGCCCTGCGCTCCAGTGCGGGTGCGGATGGGTCTTTGGCCTAGACCTGGGCCAGTACGGCTGCCCGAACTGCGAGGGTGATGAAGGGCCAGCGGTCGAGGTTCTGGCCGGCATTCCTGCCTACGGCGGCCATGGCCTCCATGGCGATGTCAGTCAGGCCGCCACGCTGACCGCCAAGGACACCCGCCTGGACATTGAGAGTGAGACCTTCTGTGTTACTGGCACCCTGAGTTCAAGGACAACAGGCGGTGGAGGCTTAGGCACAGACTTCGAGCTGGCGGGTGGCCTACAGGTTTCGGGAACCCTACAGGCGAACGGTAAGGCTGCTGGCAGTGCTACTCAGCAGGACGCAGAGAGCGGCATGTTGGTGGTTCACGGTACGCAGGACCCTGACGTGCTGCATGGCATGGCCCACACGCTGGGTCGGAGCAACGGCCAGGAAAACGCCCTGCTCGCCTTCAGTTGCAAGGACCATGGCGCCGATGTCGGCGACCTTGCCCCGACGCTTCGTGCCATGGGTCACGGCGCCAGCCACCCCAACGCCGGTGGCCAGGTCGCGGTATGCATCACAGGCGAGATCACCCACACGCTGAAGGCCGAGGGCTTCGACGCCAGCGAAGACGGTACCGGGCGTGGCCAGCCCATGGTCCGGGAAGGAAGCTTTGTACGGCGACTCACACCTCGGGAGTGCGAGCGCCTTCAGGGTTTTCCTGATGATCACACCCTTATCCCTTATGGCCGCGCCATCCGACCCGAGAAGCTTGAGGCCGATTATGCCCGGTACCTAATGCGCGGCGGGCGCATGACCTTTGAGCAGTGTTTGCAAGCGGCGGCAGACGGCCCGCGCTACAAGGCAATCGGCAACAGCAAGGCCGTGTTCGTCGTCCGCTGGATTGGCCAGCGCATCCAACAACAACTTGAACGTCTCGCTTGAGGTTCCCCATGCCCACAGAAAACCGATCCAGCAACACAGAGATGGTCAGCGTGCCGCGTGAGTGGCTGAATAGCGTGGCGCTATTGCAAATGCCTCTCGACGAGCTGCAGGAGCAGGCTGTCGAGTTTCTTTGCGAGCCTTGCGACGAGCCAGCCAAGCAGCACCAGGGCGAGCCGGTGGCGCCAGTGATCAATGCCGAACAGGTATTGGGGGCTTATCAATTCGCATCATTTGGGCCTGCCAATCATCTGCGCGGAACAACCAACTGGTGCGCAGCCTTTGCGCAAGAGCTGAATCACCGAATCGGGGCGGACACGGCCGAGGTCGAACGGATCGGCAAAGAGCTTCGCGAGGTGCGTGAGGAGCGTGACGACCTGCGCCGCAGGGTGGATGATTTCCAGTCTCGCAGCCACGGAATCAAGAACCTGTCAGTGATCGAGCAGCTGAACGACAAGCTGGCCGAGCGGGATGCGCTGCTCGGCGCTATTGCAGGCTGGACGGAGGAAACTCGCGCAGCAGTGCTGGAAGCATTCCAAGACGAGCTAAACGACAGCGCCAGCTACGAGTGGTACGACTCTGCGATAGCCGACTTGATGAAGATCGTCGAGGCGTTATCCGCCAGCGCAGAGCCTAGCGCGCCGGTTGAGCGCGATGAGCTGAAGCCATGCCCATTCTGCGGTTGCCAGGTAACACTGCTCACTGGGGCAGAAGACATTCGTATTACCGGCGCGCACGGTCGCTCATGCCCCTTCCTCGACCTGGATGTGATTGTCGATGGCCGTGACGCGTGGCAGGCCCGCGCCGCCCTGGAGCACCAGCCATGAAAATCCACTGGGCCGCCCACATCGACTACGACCACGACGGCAACGATGATGAGCACTTCTCGGCCTGCGGCGTAGGACGTGGCCGCCGGGACGCCGAGGAATGGGAATCTGCCCGGTTCAAGTCCGAGGTCACCTGCAAGACCTGCCTGAAGGTCATCGCCAAGCAAGAGCGCAAGCCATCCTGACCACTGGAGTACATCTGTACTCCTTCGCTGTAACCCCTCTCCCCTCTATTCACTGCCGCGATATGGCGGCCAAGGAATCGACATGCTCGAAAGGACACCGATCAAGACGGAGGCCGAACTGTGCGCGGCCTTCATCCAGTCGATGAACAAGCAGGCCGATTGGACCTGCTACCCCGAAGCTGCCGGCTTCGACATCCTGGCCGTGCACACCAGCGGCCGACAGATCGGCGTCGAGGCGAAGATGAGCCTCAACGCCAAGGTAGCCGACCAGATCCTGCCGAAGGACTACGAGAACTTCTATGGTCGCCCAGGCCCTGACCATCGCCTGGTGATCGTCGGCAAGGCCAGCGATGCCAGTCTCGGCATTTGCCGAATGCTCGCGCTGCTTGGCGTGCCAGTGCTGCTCCCCCGCTGGATGCATCGCGGCGGCGACAAGTCGGGATGGGAGTTCGAATTGCGATGTGAGGAAAGCCGTAGCAGCTGGGCGTTCTTCGCCAACGAAGAGTACCTGCACCTGTTCGACTGGAACCCGACTGAACGATGCCGGGTACCGATGGTGGTCGGGGCTCATCAGGCTGGCGTTCCATCACCGGTCAGCCTCACACCGTGGAAAGAAGCGGCGCTGCGGGTGATCGCCTTGATGCGCTCGCAGGGTCACATCGCGGCAAAGCAGATCCAAGAACTCGGCATCAGCCCGACCGCCTGGACACGGCCAAGGGGCATCGACCCTGGCTGGCTTGATCGCGGGTCAGTGCGTGGAACCTGGATCGAAACCGAGAACATGCCGCCTTTCGACAAGCAGCACCCCGAGGCCTACGCCATCGTCGTCGCCGAACTGGCCGCCAAGGCCGCCCCACAACTGGAGCTCACCGCATGACCCGCCTCGCCCTCTGCCTCCTGCTGCTGGCCACCGGCGCCAGCGCGGGGGATCTGCCGGCCAATGTCCGCTCCTTCGAAGACAAGCCGCGCGGTGTCGTCTGCTACGAACTGAACGGCCTGGCCATCAGCTGCGTGAAGGTCTGGATGCCGCAAGTTGCCGAAAGCCAGCGCCAGCTCTCCCCGCACGAAACCCAACCCGAACCTACACCCGCTCTGGCGCCTGGGCGCTGGATTGATGGGAGGTATCAGCTGTGAACACCGACCGCATTCGCATTGGCGATCTGTCAGACCCCGCCCCGAAAACCTCCGTCGACTTCCTGCAGGCAGCGATCGATGTGCAGGCCGAGCGCGGCAAGCAGTACGACGCACCAGGCGGCGAACGAAGCATGGGCCGCACCGTCAAGGCCTTCAACGCCATCACCGGCCACAAACTCACCGAGGCCGAGGGCTGGCTACTGCTCCAGGTCCTCAAGGACGTTCGCCAGTGGCAGAACCCCGACAAGTTCCACGAGGACAGCGCGCTGGATGGCGTGGCGTACTCATCGTTGAAGGCTGAGGCCCTGGCCGCGGGAGGTGCACCATGATCCTGCCCCTGATGTACATGGCCTACCTGATCTACAGGGGGCCGCGATGAGCCGATTCATTGCCGTGGTGCACGGCTGGCACGTTGAGAGCAAAGGCTTCGATGTGCACCAGCTGGCCGCCCGAACTGCCGAGGGCGCCGATGACGAAGCATGTTTGCTCGCAGCGCGCCGTGACGCCGTGTTTGACCGCACAGCTTATGTGGTGGTCGAGATCGATGACCGTGAGCACCTACCCCGGCGCCTGACTTGGCGCGAACGGCTCACCGGCCGGATCAAGTAACCCCTCCCCCAACTACTCAAGCCCGCCGACATGCGCGGGCGAAGGATTCCCTATGTCCGATATTTGTTTCTCCGTAATGGAGTGGATGGCCACCGGCCGCGTCGGCGCAAGCTCGAAGGCTATGGCCTTTGCGGCGTGCGGTCTTCAAAACGACGGCAGCTACCCACTTGATCCCGACGACCTTAACCGGTGCTTGATGTTACTGAAGGCCGTACCTGCAATACGCGAGCATTTCGGCAAGGTTGCCGCTATCGGCGAGGTCTGGGGTCGCCTGATCGAGCGCTGGAATGAGATAGAGCAAAGCTTCCTGGACGAGGCAGGCCTCAACTGGGGGAAAGCCACCAGCGCCCCAAAGACCTATGCCCTCATGAAGCAGGTCATTGGCGAAGAACCTGGCGTTATCAACCTAGGCAGCGGCGTTTCAATTCGTTTCAGCTGACCACCAACCTGCCGCCACCAGCGGCGTGGAGACCATCCCATGAACCAGTCTTCCTGCCTCATCACGAAACTACTGGGCCCTCCATACCGCAAGTTCGGCCAATGGTGGGTCGATGTCGAATACCGGTCTTTTGGCCGGACCAACAAAACACAGCTCATGTTCAGGACCCAGGAAGGCGCTAAGGCGACCAGGGTCGGGCAGAGCTTTGTGGCCTGATCTGGCCACAAGCATCGGAGATACCCCATGACAGCAGCTAGTGCGGCCCAGTCCGCGCCTGCCCTGCCGCGCATTCTCCGCGCCGGCAAGGCCCCCGCCTACCTCGGCATGAGTCGAGCAGAGTTCAACAAGACCGTCAGGCCCTACGTCAGCGAGTTCCCCATAGGCGAGCGCGGCATCGGCTTCGACCGGCAGGAGCTCGATGCCTGGGCAAACGACTACATCCTGACCACAGCAATTGCGAAACCAGGCGCCAAGGGAACAGAATTCCTCTGCAGCGAGCGCCATGAGGGAGGAAATACATGGCGCGAAAAACAATCACGGGCCTCTCGCAGAGGAACGGAATCTGGCACATCGACAAGAGGGTCAATGGTGAGCGACTTTACGAAAGCACTGGCACTCGCGAAAGGGAAGAAGCGGAGCGCTACCTGATCTTCCGACTGGAGCAGTTGCGGCAGAGGAAGATCTACGGCGTCAAGCAGGTCAGATTGTGGCGGGAGGCCGCCACGAAATACCTGGTGGACTACGCCGACCAGCCATCGATCTGGCTGACCGCCACCTACTTGGAGCAGCTTGATCCATACATCGGCCATCTTCCCGTTAGTCACGTTGATGACGGGACTCTGGCCCAGTACATCAAGGACAGAAGAACACCAGGGAAGACGAAGACAGGGAAGATCAAGCCGGGCGCATCAAACAGGACGATAAACATCGCCTTGCAAAGGGTGGTCAGGATCCTGAACTTGTGCGCCAGGAAGTGGCGGGACTCCGAGCAGCGGCCATGGCTGGACAATGTGCCGATGATTTCGATGCTCGAGGAGAAGCGGTCAGCGCGGAAGCCCTACCCGATGTCATGGGAAGAGCAGGCTGTGCTGTTTGCGGAGCTGCCGGACCACCTGCACAAGATGGCCCTGTTCAAGGTGAACACGGGCTGCCGGGAGCAGGAAGTCTGCAAGCTTCGCTGGGATTGGGAGATTCATGTGCCCGAGATCGACGCCACAGTGTTCCTGATTCCCGCCGACTTCGGCGGTCGGACCGAAAAGTCCGGGGTCAAGAACGGCGACGAGAGGCTGGTGGTGCTGAACAGCGTTGCCAGGTTAATCGTCAACCGGCAGCGCGGGATCAGCAAGGAATGGGTATTCCCGTACCACGATGAGACGCCGATGCATCGAATGAACGATTCGGCATGGAAGAAGGCCAGGGCCAGGGCGGCCAAGGTTTGGCAGGAGAAGACCCTGAGGCCGGCGCACGATGGGTTCGCATCATTCCGCGTACACGATCTCAAACACACGTTCGGTCGGCGACTCAAGGCAGCAGGTGTTTCAGAGGAAGATCGCAAGGCACTGCTCGGGCACAAGAACGGCAGCATCACCAGCCACTACTCAGGCGCGGAGATCGGGCAACTGATCGAGGCGGCGAACAAAGTATCCGCAACCGATTCGCGCGGACCGGTACTCACGATGCTGACCAGGAGGAAGGCATGAAAAACGGAGAAGTCACGCAAAAGTCACGCAAATGAAAAAGGCCAATGCTCTGAACATTGGCCTTTCCCATTGGGATTATTGGTCGGGACGGAGTGATTCGAACACTCGACCCCTTGCACCCCATGCAAGTGCGCTACCGGGCTGCGCTACGCCCCGACATCATTCTCGATACTGCTGAGAACGGAGAAGAATCTACCCTAACCTTTTGAATAATGGAAGCTTTTTTTCAAAAAACTTTCCATTCATCGGGTTCGGTTCACTTCTTCAACACCATCAACACATCCTCCAACTCGGCAATCATCTGCCGGATCAGCTGCTTGTATTGGGTGGTGTCATCCTTGGCCTCGTCACTGGAGAGGCGCAGTCGCGCCCCGCCGATGGTGAAGCCCTGGTCGTACAGCAGCGCGCGGATCTGGCGGATCATCAGCACGTCTTGGCGCTGGTAATACCGTCGGTTGCCGCGGCGCTTGACCGGGTTGAGTTGCGGGAACTCCTGTTCCCAATAACGCAGCACGTGCGGTTTGACCGCACAGAGCTCACTGACCTCACCGATGGTGAAGTAGCGCTTGCCCGGAATGGGGGGCAGCTCGTCGTTATGGCTTGGTTCCAGCATAGGCCTCAACCCGGGCTTTCAGTTTCTGCCCTGGACGAAAGGTGACGACACGGCGAGCGGTGATCGGGATTTCTTCCCCTGTCTTGGGGTTGCGGCCCGGCCGCTGGCGTTTGTCGCGAAGGTCGAAGTTGCCGAATCCGGACAGCTTGACCTGCTCGTTCTCTTCAAGTGCGTGCCGAATTTCTTCGAAAAACAGCTCGACCAGCTCCTTGGCCTCTCGCTTGTTGAGCCCCAGCTCCTCGTACAGCCTTTCGGCCATCTCAGCTTTCGTCAGAGCACCCATACGCTATTTCCTTAACGTGGTGTTCAACCTTTGTTCGAGCGAGGTGAGGATGTTTTGCAGGGTAGTGTTCACCTCATCGTCGTTAAGAGTGCGCGATGGATGCTGCCAGGTCAAGCCGACGGCCAGGCTTTTTCTATCAGGATCAATACCTTTACCCTGGTAGACGTCAAACAGCCTGAGGTCTGTGAGCCATTCGCCCGCATTGTCACGAATTACTTCAAGCACGGAGCTAGAAGCAACATCACGTCCTGCGATCAAGGCCAGGTCACGCCTCGTTTCTGGGAACTTGGACAGTTCGCTGAATTTCGGCAGGCGGCCTTCGACCACATCGCCCAGCACCAGCTCGAAGACGAACACCGGACGCTCCAGGCCCAGGGTCTTGGCGAGCTCTGGGTGGATGGCGCCGATGTAGCCGACTTCCTTGCCGTCGCGCTCGATGCGGGCGGTCTGGCCAGGATGCAGGGCTGGGTGCTTGCCGGCGACGAAGGTGAAGTCATCCAGGGCGCCTGAGTAGCCCAGCAGGGCTTCCACGTCAGCTTTCACGTCGAAGAAGTCGAGGCTGTCACGGCCGTTCGCCCAGCCTTCCGGCAGGCGGCTGCCCGTGGCGACGCCGGCAATCATCGGCTGCTGCTTGAGGTCGCCCAGCTGGCCGACGAAGCGCAGGCCGCTTTCGAACAGGCGTACGCGGTCCTGCTGGCGGTTGAGGTTGTGCTGCAGCGCCTTGACCAGGCCCGGCCACAGGGACGCGCGCATGGCGGCCATGTCGCTGGAGATGGGGTTGGCCAGCAGTAGCGGCTCGACGCCAGGGGTGAACAGCTCGAACAGTTTCGGGTCGATGAAGCTGTAGGTGATGGCTTCCTGGTAGCCGCGGGCGACCAGCAGACGGCGCAGGGTCGGCAACTCGCCACGGGCTTCCGGGCGGGTCTGCGGAGCCAGGCGGGCTTGCGGGTAGCGCACCGGCAGGTTGTTGTAGCCGTACAAGCGGGCCAGCTCTTCGATCAGGTCGACCTCGAGGCTGATGTCGAAGCGGTGGCTTGGGACGTCGACAATCCACTGCCCTGCCCCATCAGCGCTGGTTTTCAGCTCCAGGGCGTTGAGCAGTTGCTCGACCTGGGCGGCGTCCATGTCCATGCCGAGCATCTGGTTGATGCGGTCGGCGCGCAGGGTAACCGGCGCAACCTTCGGCAGGTGCTGCTCGCTCACGGCCTCGACGATGGGGCCGGCTTCGCCGCCGACGATCTCGAGCACCAGAGCGGTGGCGCGCTCCATGGCTTCGCGGGCCAACTGCGAGTCGACACCGCGCTCATAACGGTGCGAGGCATCGGTGTGCAGGCCGTAGGAACGGGCCTTGCCCGCGACGGAAATCGGCTCGAAGAAGGCGCTTTCCAGGAACAGGTCGCGGGTCTTCTCGGTGTTCACGCCGCTGTGCTCGCCCCCCATGACGCCGGCAATGGCCAGGGCGCGGGTGTGGTCGGCGATGACCAGGGTGTCGGCACGCAGGGCGACTTCCTGCCCATCCAGCAGGACGAGCTTCTCGCCCTCCTCGGCCATGCGCACGCGGATGCCGCCGTTGATTTCGGCGAGGTCGAAGGCGTGCATCGGCTGGCCGAGTTCGAGCATTACGTAGTTGGTGATGTCGACGGCGGCGTCGATGCTGCGCACGTCGCTGCGACGCAGGCGCTCGACCATCCACAGCGGGGTCGGCTTGCTCAGGTCGACGTTGCGGATGACGCGGCCCAGGTAGCGTGGGCAGGCCGCCGGCGCGGAGACTTCGACCGGGCGCACTTCGTCGTGGGCCGGGGAAACGGCAGGCACTTGAGGACGGGTGACCGGCACGTCGTACAAGGCGCTGACGTCGCGGGCCAGGCCTGCGATGGACAGGCAGTCGCCACGGTTCGGGGTCAGGCCGATCTCGATGCTGGCGTCGTCCAGGTTCAGGTACTGGCGAATGTCTTCGCCGACCGGGGCGTCAGCGGCCAGTTCCAGTAGGCCGTCGTTCTCTTCGCTGATCTGCAGCTCGGCGGCCGAGCACAGCATGCCGAAGGACTCGACGCCGCGCAGCTTGGCCTTCTTGATCTTGAAGTCGCCCGGCAGCTCGGCGCCGATCATGGCGAACGGGATCTTGATGCCGGGGCGCGCGTTCGGGGCGCCGCAGACGACCTGGAAGGTTTCCTGGCCGTTGCTCACCTGGCACACGCGCAGCTTGTCGGCGTCCGGGTGTTGTTCGGTGGCGAGGATCTCACCCACCACGATGCCGCTGAACTGGCCGGCAGCGGGGGTCACGCTGTCGACTTCAAGGCCGGCCATGGACAGGCGGGCGACCAGTTCGTCACGGGAGACTTGCGGGTTAACCCAACCGCGCAGCCACTGTTCACTGAATTTCATGCTGTTCTCCTAGAAAGTGCGTCGATTGGGCCTAGCGGAATTGGGCGAGGAACCGCAGGTCGTTGTCGAAGAACAGACGCAAATCGTTGACGCCATAGCGCAGCATGGCCAGGCGCTCGGCGCCCATGCCGAAGGCGAAGCCCTGGAACTCTTCCGGATCGATGCCGGACATGCGCAGCACGTTCGGGTGGACCATGCCGCAACCCATGACTTCGAGCCAGCCGGTCTGCTTGCACACGCGGCAGCCGTTGCCGGAGCACATCACGCACTGGATGTCGACTTCAGCCGAAGGCTCGGTGAAGGGGAAGAACGACGGACGGAAGCGTACCGCCAGCTCTTTTTCGAAGAACACGCGCAGGAACTCTTCGATGGTGCCCTTGAGGTCGGCGAAGTTGATGCCGCGATCGACCAGCAGGCCTTCGACCTGGTGGAACATCGGCGAGTGGGTAATGTCCGAGTCGCAGCGATAGACGCGCCCCGGGCAGACAATGCGGATCGGCGGCTGGCTGGACTCCATGGTCCGCACCTGCACAGGCGAGGTGTGGGTGCGCAGCAGCATGTTGGCATTGAAGTAGAAGGTGTCGTGCATCGCCCGGGCCGGGTGGTGGCCGGGGATGTTGAGCGCTTCGAAGTTATGGTAGTCGTCTTCGACCTCAGGGCCTTCGGCGATGCCGTAGCCGATGTGGGTGAAGAACTGCTCGATGCGCTCGAGGGTACGGGTGATCGGGTGCAGCCCGCCGGTGGTCTGGCCACGGCCTGGCAGGGTCACGTCGATGCATTCGGCGGCCAGGCGAGCGTTGAGCTCGGCTTCTTCGAAGACAGCCTTGCGTGCGTTGAGCACGTCGGTGACGCGCTCTTTGGCGTCGTTGATCAGCGCGCCGACTTTCGGGCGCTCTTCGGCTGGCAGGTTGCCCAGGGTCTTCATCACCTGGGTCAGCTCGCCTTTCTTGCCGAGGTATTGGACCCGGATCTGTTCCAGGGTAGTGATGTCTTCAGCGCGTTCCACGGCCTCGAGGGCTTGGGCAACCAGCGCGTCCAGGTTTTCCATGTACAGACTCCAGATACGAAAATAGGGGAAGAGCTTTTGAAGGCTCTTCCCCTATCGATGACGTTTTACACCCGACGACGCAAAGCGCCGCCGGATGATTGTCGTGGGTACTTAAGCCAGGACGGCTTTAGCTTTCTCGACAATCGCAGCAAACGCCGCTTTTTCGTTCACTGCCAGGTCGGCCAGAACCTTGCGGTCGATTTCGATCGACGCTTTTTTCAGGCCAGCGATCAGACGGCTGTAGGACAGACCGTTGGTGCGGGCACCGGCGTTGATACGAGCGATCCACAGAGCGCGGAACTGACGCTTCTTCTGGCGACGGTCACGGTAGGCGTATTGGCCAGCCTTGATGACAGCCTGCTTGGCAACGCGGAATACGCGCGAGCGTGCACCGTAGTAGCCTTTAGCCAGTTTCAGAATTTTCTTGTGACGCTTACGAGCGATGACGCCACGCTTTACACGAGCCATGAGTAACTTCCTCTATCGTTGACCAGAATTAACGTACGCGCAGCATGCGCTCGACTTTTGCCACGTCAGACGGGTGCAGCAGGCTGGCACCGCGCAGTTGACGCTTACGCTTGGTCGACATTTTGGTCAGGATGTGGCTCTTGAAAGCGTGCTTGTGCTTGAAGCCGGAAGCGGTTTTCAGGAAACGCTTCGCAGCACCGCTCTTGGTTTTCATTTTTGGCATGTTGGAACTCCGCATTCGATAAAATTACACATAATCATCAGGCCTGCCGTGCCCGGGAGATTACTTCTTCTTTTTGGGGGCGATGACCATCATAAGCTGGCGTCCTTCCATCTTCGGATGCTGCTCAACGGTGCCGTATTCGGCGAGGTCAGCTTCGACCCGCTTCAACAGCTCCATGCCCAGCTCCTGGTGGGCCATCTCACGGCCGCGGAATCTCAGAGAGATCTTGGCCTTGTCCCCATCGCTAAGGAAACGTACCAGGTTGCGTAGTTTTACCTGGTAATCCCCTTCTTCCGTCCCTGGACGAAACTTGATTTCTTTGATCTGGATCTGCTTCTGGTTTTTCTTGGCTTCGTTGGCCTGCTTCTTCTTCTCGAAGAGGTGCTTGCCGTAGTCCATGACCTTGCAGACAGGCGGTTGCGCGTCTGCAGAGATCTCCACCAGATCCAGCTTCGCTTCATCAGCGATACGCAGCGCTTCATCAATCGAGACGATGCCAATCTGCTCGCCGTCAGCGCCAATTAACCGAACCTCGCGTGCCGAGATATTCTCGTTGATCGGGGCTTTCGGTGCAGTTCGTTTATCGTTTCTCATTTCACGCTTAATAGTCATTACTCCGATTCTAGGCGACCGCGCTGAGCCACGGCGTCAGCGAGCAGTTGGGTGAATTGGGAGACGGGCATGGAGCCCAGGTCTTTGCCATCACGGGTACGCACTGCAACGGTCTGCGTTTCGACTTCGCGGTCCCCTATAACCAGAAGGTATGGGACCTTGAGCAAAGTATGCTCGCGGATTTTAAAGCCGATCTTCTCATTTCTCAAGTCGGACTTGGCACGGAAGCCAGCCCCATTGAGGGATTTTTCCACTTCGAGTGCGAAATCGGCCTGCTTGTCGGTGATGTTCATGATCACCGCCTGGGTCGGGGCCAGCCACGCCGGGAATACGCCCGCGTAGTGCTCGATCAGCATGCCGATGAAGCGCTCGAAGGAACCGAGGATCGCACGGTGCAGCATGACCGGGCGCTTACGGTTGTTATCTTCGGCGATATAGCTGGCATCCAGACGCTCTGGAAGGTTCGGATCGTACTGCAGGGTGCCGCACTGCCAGTTACGGCCGAGGCAGTCACGCAGGGTGAACTCGATCTTCGGACCATAGAACGCGCCCTCGCCCGGCTGGTATTCCCACTCCAGGCCCGACTCGTTCAGCGCATCGGCCAGCGCGCCTTCGGCGCGATCCCACAGCTCTTCGGAGCCCACGCGCTTGGCGGGACGGGTCGAGAGCTTCATGGCGATGTCGGTGAAGCCGAAGTCCTTGTAGACGTCCAGGGTCAGCTTGATGAAGTCGGCCGCTTCTTTCTTGACCTGATCTTCGGTGCAGAAGATGTGGGCGTCGTCCTGGGTGAAGCCACGCACGCGCATGATGCCGTGCAGGGCGCCGGACGGCTCGTTACGGTGGCAGGCACCGAACTCGGCCAGGCGCAGCGGCAGGTCACGGTAAGACTTCAGACCCTGGTTGAACACCTGCACGTGGCACGGGCAGTTCATCGGTTTTACCGCGAAATCGCGACTTTCCGACGAAGTGGTGAACATGTTCTCGGCGTAGTTGGACCAGTGGCCGGAACGCTCCCAGAGGATACGGTCGACGACTTGCGGCGTCTTGATCTCCAGGTAGCCGTTTTCGCGCTGAACGCCACGCATGTACTGCTCGAGCACCTGATAGACGGTCCAGCCGGCCGGGTGCCAGAAGACCATGCCCGGAGCTTCTTCCTGCAGGTGGAAGAGGTCCAGCTGCTTGCCGATCTTGCGGTGGTCGCGTTTTTCGGCCTCTTCGATGCGCTGGATGTAGGCAGCCAGTTGCTTCTTGTCAGCCCAGGCGGTGCCGTACACACGCTGCAGCTGCTCGTTCTTGGCATCGCCGCGCCAGTAGGCACCGGACAGCTTGGTCAGCTTGAAGGCCTTGAGGAAGCGGGTGTTCGGCACGTGCGGGCCACGGCACATGTCGACGTATTCTTCGTGGTAGTACAGGCCCATGGCCTGTTCGTCCGGCATGTCCTCGACCAGGCGCAGCTTGTAGTCTTCGCCACGGCTCTTGAACACGTCGATGACTTCGGCGCGCGGGGTCATCTTCTTGACGACGTCGTAGTCCTTGTCGATCAGCTGTTGCATGCGCTGTTCGATGGCCGCCATGTCTTCTGGGGTGAAGGGGCGCTCGTAGGCGATGTCGTAGTAGAAGCCTTCGTCGATCACCGGGCCGATCACCATCTTGGCGGTCGGGTACAGCTGCTTCACCGCGTGGCCGACCAGGTGGGCGCACGAGTGACGGATGATCTCCAGTCCCTCTTCATCTTTAGGGGTGATGATCTGCAGGGTGGCGTCGTTCTCGATCAGGTCGCAGGCGTCGACCAGCTTGCCATCGACCTTGCCGGCCAGGGTGGCCTTGGCGAGGCCTGCGCCAATGGAGGCGGCGACTTCGGCAACGGTGACGGCCTTGTCGAACGTACGTTGACTGCCATCGGGAAGAGTAATTACGGGCATGGCGCCTCCTCTCCTAGTGGTGACCCCTACCAAAGGTCACATGGGTTGGGATGAGCCAGTACAAGATCCGCCCTGCCTTTCCCGCGGGAAAGCCTGCCTCACAGTGGCAGAAACCTTTCGGCCAACCAGGGACGAACCAGAGTGACTGGAAAGAAAATAGAAAACAGCCGCAAGGGAGCAGCTGTAAGCCGAGCATGCTAGCACGCGGCTTGGGCGGCAGGCAGAAATATTTGGAAATTACGCCGTTTGGGTGAACTTGTTCGGAAAAATCCACCTCAGAGTTTCTGAAGCATCCTACTCTTGATGAGATCCAACCCAAGGAGTGTGTGGTTATGCGACTTCAGTCTCTTCTGGCCCTGACCGCCGCCAGCGCCCTGCTGTTGCCCCTGGCGGCACATGCCGAGTGGCCTGCCGGCAAGAAAGGCGCCTACATGCAACAGTGCGTTCAGGTGGCGTCCGCCCAGGGCGTCGATGCGAAAATGGCGGACCAGCACTGCAAGTGCGGCGCTGACGCGATCGAGAAGAACTTCACCAAGGCAGAAATCGAAGACCTGGACAGCAAGGACGGTGTCGACGCCAAGCTGATGCAGCGGGCGCAGACCGTGGTACGCCAGGCCTGCGCACCGAAGAGCTGAGCCGTTTCGCGGAGGTAATCCACGCATTATTTGTCGTGGATCAGTATCCTGCGAAGGTAACAGGCGCTAGATACGCAGAATTAGACTATGATGTCGCCGGTGCTGCGTAGCCTCGGCAACATCGCACCTCGAAAAAAAACCATGTTTCTGGAGATTCACCCCATGTCCAATCGCCAAAACGGCACCGTCAAATGGTTCAATGATGAAAAAGGCTACGGCTTCATCACCCCAGCAGGCGGCGGCGACGACCTGTTCGTACACTTCAAGGCCATCGAAACCGACGGCTTCAAGAGCCTGAAAGAAGGCCAGTCCGTTTCCTTCGTTGCCGAACGCGGTCAGAAGGGCATGCAGGCTGCGCAGGTTCGTCCGGAGTAATTCGGATACGAATACAAAAAACCCGCCTTCGTGGCGGGTTTTTTGTGGGTGTTCGCTTGAGATGGACCCGCGGGGAAACCACTGTCTTGGGTTGCCTGTCCTGGCCTATTCGCGGGTAAACCCACACAGAGACTGCGGTGTGATGACACCACCGCAGAGCCTGCCCTCACAGATCATCGAAAGCACCGCAGAACCTGTGGGAGCGGGTTCACCCGCGAATGCGTTAGCAAAACCACCGCCGTACTCGCAGGTGAAGCCTCAACCGCAGTTGACGCGGGTCACCACACCTTGGTCATCGACGTTCAGGTTCAGCCGCTCCGAGCGATACTCCAAGGTGATCACGTCGTGAGGCTTGAGGATGCGTGCCAGTTGCGAGCCACTGGCCTTGCGCGCCTGCTCCAGCAGCGCCGGGGTGGCCTGCTTGCCGATGGTGAAATCGGCGCCGCTGGCTTCGCAGCGACCGCCGTTGTCGGCCGGGGCCGACGAGGCACTGTCGCCACCGTTTGAAGAACCGCCTGTGCTGCAACCTGCCAGGACTGCAGCCGCCAGCAAGGTCGCCAGGTAAGCACGGGTACGGAACATGAATCCTCCTAATCATCATGGGAACTGCCTCATGCGACAGCTCCGCTCAACTTTTGTTGCAAAACCGAGCAAGTCTGCCTGAACAGCCCCCTCATGGCGAAAGGGAATCGTGACTGGATTTTGCGTCGTACGTCTGGCGGTTTATTCGCAAGTGGTCGTGCGGCGATCGCAAAGGCATGATTTACTGCAACAACCGGAGCGCAGCACGCCTCCCTTCGAACGCCAGGGTCCGGTGTTCGACCCTTAGCCCAGGCTTGCCACGAGAGCTTCCCATGAGCAGCCACAGCATCGACGCCGATATCAAGGTCAAATGGGCCGAGGGCCAGAGCGCCTACAGCCCCGGCACCCCCGAAGAACTGCTACTGATCGCCATCGACCTTTTGGTACGCGACCGCGGCAGCGAGGCGGCGCGCAGCTTCATCGAGCAAGTGTTCGAGCGCTACGCACCGCACACCGCTATGGCAATCGAGCCAGGCGCTCGCTGAGCAGGTCGAAAAAGCCCTGGGCATCGCCCTCGTTCAGCCAAAGCACGTTGGCCGGACGCTTGAGCACCGCGTACCAGTCGACGACGGTCTGGCCGAAAGTAGGGCCTTCCCGACTGTCGACCTCCATGTGGACCCGCCGCCCACTGAACAGCTCGGGCTTGATCAGATAAGCGATGACACTGGCGTCATGCACCGGGCCACCGGGCATGCCGTACAGGTCCATGTCGTGCTTGACGTAGGCGTCGAGGATGTCCACCACACGCCGGCCGGCCTGATTGTCGATGGCGGCCAGTTGCTTGAAGCGCGCATCGCTGGTGATGACCTTGTGGGTCAGGTCCAGGGGCACGTAGGTGAGTTTGACACCGCTGGCCAGCACCACCTCTGCGGCATGGGGGTCGGCGTAGAGGTTGAACTCGGCCACCGGGGTGATGTTGCCGCCATTGAAGTGAGCGCCGCCCATCACCACCACTTCCTTGATGCCTTTGACGATCTCGGGCTTCTGGATCAGCGCCAGGGCCAGGTTGGTCTGTGGGCCGAGCATAGCGACAGTGACGCTGTGGGGCTCGGCACCGGACAGGGTATCGACCAGGTACTGCACCGCACTGCCTTGAGCCAGGCCTTGTTTGGGCACATGGACCTTCACCCCTTCCAGGCCCTCCTGGCCATGGATATCGTCGGCGTAGATCGGTTTGCGCACCAGCGGGCGCCCTGCCCCGGCGTATACCGGGATGTCTTCGCGCCCACCCCATTCACGCGCCAGGCGGGCGTTGCGCGAGGTCTTGTCCAGGCGCACATTGCCAGCCACGGTGGTGATGGCGCGAAGATTCAGGTCCTCGGGCGAGGCCATGGCGAGCAGCAGGGCGACGACATCGTCGGCACCAGGGTCGGTGTCGATGATCAGGTCCCGGGGAGCGGCCTGGAGGGGGGTGGTGGCCACGGCTGACATGAGAATGACTCCTTTGAGGAGGTGTTTGAGCATGGGGCACTCCTTGTTGCCTTGGGTAGTGGGGCCGCGTTGCGGCCCTTCGCGGGTAAACCCGCTCCCGAAGGCTTCAGCGCAGGGCTGGCGGGGGCGGACTGGATTTCAGAACGTCACACCCGCCACCAACGCGATGTTGCTGTACGGCCTGCATTCTCCCGTGCGCACGATCGCCTTGGCCTGACGGCACAGGTCCTTGAATGCCAAGTGTGGCAACAGCTCCCGCGAGCCCAACTGCCCCTGCGACTGCATCACCTGCTCAAGCCCGGGCGGCGCGACCTCGAGCATTTGCTCGGCCAGCACATGTCGCTCCACCTGCATTTCTTCCAGCACCGCCCGCAACACACTGGTGAAGTCCGGCACACCGGGTGTCACAGCCAGATCGATCAATTCCACACCCGGCGGCACCGGCAGCCCGGCGTCGCCGATCACCAGGATGTCGCCATGGCCCAGCCCGGCGATCACCCGGGACAACGCGATGTTCAACAGCCCGGTCTTCTTCATGGCGCAAGCTCCGCCAAGTACGGGATCGAGGGCTGGGCGCCCACGCGGGTCACCGACAAGGCCGCCGCGCGCTGGCCAAAGGCGATGGCCTCCCCCTCCTCCATGCCGCGCACCAACCCTGCGGCAAAGCCGCCGATAAACGTATCTCCTGCCGCCGTGGTATCCACAGGCTGGACCACCGGCGCGGGAAAATGCCGGCTACCACCAGGACTTACGAACAACGCCCCCTGCGCCCCCAGCGTGACGATCACCTTGCCCGCGCCCAACTGCAGCAGGCGCTCACCCGCGCGGCGTGCGCTGTCGATATCGGTCACGGGCTGGCCGGTCAGGGCTTCGGCCTCGCTCTCGTTGGGCGTGAGGTAATCGATGTGGGCAAACCAGTCCGACGGCAGCGGGCCAGTGGCGGGTGCCGGGTTGAGGATCACCGTCTTGCCCAGCTCACGCCCACGGGCGAGTGTCCAGGCCACCGTGGCCATGGGCACTTCCAACTGGCAGATGATTACCTCGGCGCTTTGCAGCAAGCCGTCGAAACGCTGCACCGAAGCCGGCGTCAGCTCGCCATTGCCGCCAGGGATGATGACGATGGCGTTCTGGCTAGCGGCATCGACCAGGATCAACGCCACGCCACTGGAAACGCCCTGGCACACGCCTACCGCCTGGCAATCGATGCCTTCATGCGCCAAAGCCTCGCGCAACTGCTGGCCATAGGCGTCGTCGCCCACACTGCCGACCATGGCCACGCTCGCCCCGAGCCGGGCCGCGGCCACCGCCTGGTTGGCACCCTTGCCGCCGGGCACGGTGAAGAAGCTGTCGCCGGCCAGCGTCTCGCCTGGCCGGGGCAAACGCTGGGTGCGGGCCACCAGGTCCATGTTGAGGCTGCCAACCACCACGACCTTGGCGCTCATGGTCACTCCTTAGCGGTAATCATTGAACAGGTCCGGGCGCGGCCCGGTGGATTCGCGCAGCACGATGCGCGGGGCGACGATGCGCTGCTGGGCCACGCCGCTGCGGGGTGTGCTGATGCGCGAGAGCAGCAGTTGCGCGGCGCTTTCGCCCAGCTCGCGGATCGACTGACCAACCGTGGTCAACGGCGGGTACACGTAGCGGCTGAGCTCGATGTCATCGAAACCGACCACCGACAACTCGCCCGGCACGTGGATGTTGCGCTCGGCCGCCGCACGCAACACGCCAAAACCGATCATGTCGTTGCCGGCGAAGATCGCCGTGGGCCGCGGGCCGTCGAGCAGGTGCACCGCGGCGGCGTAGCCACCGGGGCTGCTGAAATCACTGTGCAGAATGCGGTTTTCGACCTCCGCCACGCCCTGCTCGGCCATCGCCCGACGGTAGCCCGCCAGGCGCAACTGGGCAGGCCCTGAGTCGGCCGGCCCGCCGATGCAGGCGATGTCGCGATGGCCGAGGTCCAGCAAGTGCCGGGTGGCGAGGTAGCCGCCCTGTTCGTGATCGATGCGCACCAGGTCGGCGTCGATGCCATCCAGTGCGCGATCGACGATGACCATCGGCGTGCGCACGCTGGCCAGGCTTTCGAGCAGATCGCTGTCCTGGCCGACCGAGGCGACGATCAGGCCATCGATGCGTTTCTCCAGCAGCACCCGCAGGTAGCTGCGCTGCTTTTGCGGGTTGTCGTCGGAGTTGCAGAGGATCACGCAATAGCCGTTGCGCTCGCAGCCATCCTCGATGCCGCGGGCCAGTTCGGCGAAATACGGGTTGACGCTGTTGGGCACCAGCAGGCCGATGGTGGCGGTGCTGCGGGCCTTGAGCGAACGGGCCACGGCGCTGGGCACGTAGTCGAGTTCGGCGATGGCCGCCTCGACCTTCAGGCGCACGTGCTCGCTGACCGGGCGGGTCTTGTTCAGTACATGGGACACGGTGGTGTAGGAAATACCTGCCAGCGCCGCGACATCTTTGATGGTAGCCATGGGTTCAGTTCCGCCGGCCTGCGCGCCGGCTCCGGTAAGTGTCGAGCACCACGGCGATAACGATGACCGCCCCGGTGATGATGCGTTTGGTGGGTTCGGAAGCGCCGATCTGCGCCAGCCCCGCGGCCAGCACGGAGATGATCAGCACACCGAAGAACGTGCTGATGACCGAGCCGCGCCCGCCCATCAGGCTGGTGCCGCCGATCACCACGGCGGCGATCACCTGCAGTTCGAGGCCAGCGCCGGCATTGGGGTCGGCGGCCTCCAGGCGAGAGATCTGGAACAGCGCGGCCAGGCCTGCGAGCAGCCCCATCAAGGTGAACACCAGCACCTTGTAGGGGCGCGGGTCGATGCCGGCCAGGCGCACAGCCTCCTCGTTGGTGCCGATGCCGATCAGGTAACGGCCGAAGACCGTGCGGGTCAGCACCAGTTGGGCGACGACGATGACCAACAAGGCAATGATGAAGGCGGGCGAAATACCAAAGGCAATGGGGTTGGAGAACCAGGCGAAGGCGTCGCCGATGTAGGCGGTGCGCGAGTCGGTGAACTGGTACGCCAGGCCCCGGGCCATCTCCAGCACGCCCAGGGAAACGATGAACGACGGGATGCGCCAGGCCACGGTGATGCCGCCGGTGACGCTCCCTGCCAGCGCCGCCACGGCCATGCCCAGCAGCGCGGCAGGCAATGGGCTCCAGCCCCAGCCCAGGATCGCCACACTGACCGCCGAAGCGGCCAGAGCCAACACCGAGCCCACCGACAGGTCGATGCCGCCGATGATCAGCACGAAGGTCATCCCCACCGCCAGCACCATCAGGTCCGGGATCTGGTTGGCCAGGGTGCTGAAGGTTGCGTAGGACAGAAAGTGACTGCTCAGGAACGAGAACAGCACGATCATCGCCAGCAAGGCGCCGGCCAAGCCCAGGTAAGTGCCCAGGCCGAAGTAATTGGCGCTGCGGCGCACCGGGGCGCGGCCCGGGATGTCGAGGGGTGTGGTCTTCATGGGTCCATCCTGGGCGCTGCTTCATGCAGCAGTGCGTCACGTTTTTGATAGCCGGCGAAGGCGGCGGCGAGCAGTTGATCCTGGCTCCAGCGGTCGCGCTCGAAGGTGTCGATCAGCCGGCCCGCCGAGAGCACGGCGATGCGATCGCAGATCAGCATCAGCTCGCGCAAGTCGCTGGACACCACCACCAAGGCCTTGCCCTGGCGCGCCAGTTCGGCCAGCAGGCCGTAGATATCGAATTTGGCGCCGACGTCGATGCCGCGGGTCGGCTCGTCGAACAGCAGCACCTGGCAGTCGCGCTCCAGCCAACGGCCGATCACCACCTTCTGCTGGTTGCCGCCGGAGAGCTCGCCCACGGCCTGGGCCGGGCTGGCGCTGCGGATGCGCATGGCGTTGATCTGGCGTTCGGCCAGGGCACGCTCGGCCTCGGCGTCGAGCATGCCCACACGGGACACTGCCCCTAGATTACCCAGGGCGATGTTGGCGCTGATCGACTGGGACAACAGCAGGCCTTCGCCCTTGCGGTCCTCGGTGATCAAGGCGATGCCGGCGCGCACCGCCGCCTTGGGTGAATCGGGGGTGACCGGCCGCAAGGGCTGGCCAAGTTCGACTTGCCCGCTGTCGGCGCGGTCGGCGCCGTAGATCAGGCGCAACAGCTCGGTGCGCCCGGCGCCGATCAGACCGGAGATGCCGAAGATCTCCCCGGCCCTGACCTCGAACGACACCTCGCGCACCTTGTCGCCACGGCTGAGCTTGTGGACCTTGAGCAACGTCTGACCGATCTCGCGGCGGCCAAGGTCGATGTGCTCGCCCAGCTCGCGACCGACCATGAGATTGACCAGTTCGGCGCTGGTGTAACGTTGGATCGGCTCGACGCACACCAGCTTGCCATCACGCAGCACGGCGATGCGCTGGGCCACGCGCTGCAGCTCTTCCAGGCGATGGGAGATATAGACGATGGCCACGCCGCGCTGGCGCAGGCGCTCGATCTGGGTGAACAGCAGCTCCACCTCGCGAGCGGTGAGCATGGCCGTGGGCTCATCGAAGATCAGCACATGGCAATCGCCGATGAGGTTGCGGGCGATCTCCACCATCTGCTGATGGCCGATGCCCAACTCGCCGACCGGAGTATCTGGGTCGATGGCGTCCAGGCCGACCTGGGCCATGGCCGCAGTGGCCAGTTGGCGCAGGCGTTTCTGGCTGATCCAGCCGGCGCGGCTGGGCAGGTTGTCGAGGAACAGGTTCTCAGCCACGGTCAGGGTCGGCAGCAGGTTGAGTTCCTGCATCACCATGCGCACGCCCAGGCGCTCGGCCTCGCTGCGACTGCCAGGCGCATAGGGCTGAGTGCGGTAGTGCATCTGGCCGGTGGTGGGCGTCTCCAGGCCACTGATGAGCTTGGACAGCGTGCTCTTGCCCGCGCCGTTCTCGCCGGTGAGCGCCAGCACTTCGCCGGCGCGCAGCTCCAGCGTCACATCAGCGAGCACTGGCTGGGTATAGGTCTTGCCCAGGCCACTGACGGCGAGGGTGACCTCGTTGGTTTCTCTCATCGCAGCCCCCCTGCCCCAGGGAACGCAGCAGTCTTGTGTTGGCTACGCCGGCCCATTCGCGGGTAAGCCCGCTCCCACAGGCCTGGCGCAGGCCTCGAAAACCCCGCTGTACCAGTGCGAGTGGGCTTACCCACGAAACAGGCGACGCGCCAAGTCATCATTCGGTAACCAGTTCGACCGGGGTCTGGATGACGTTGTCGGCATCCACCGCAGGCTTTTCACCCTTGAGCATCTGCAACGCGGCCTGGATGCCAAACACGGCCTGCTCGGCGCCATGCTGCTCGAGGGTGGCGAGCACGCGGCCGTCCTTGAGCATGGGTTTGATGGCGCGGATGTTGTCGTAGCCAACCACCTGCACCTGGCCGGTCTTGCCCGCCGCACGCACCGCCGAGACAGCGCCCAGGGCCATGCTGTCGTTGCCGGCCAGCAGGGCCTTGAGTTCGGGGTATTCGTTGAGCATGGCAGCGGCGACGGCATTGCCTTTGTCGATTTCCCAGTTGCCGGACTGCACCGAGACCACCTTCATCTGCGCGGCGTCCATGGCGTCCTTGAAGCCTGCGGTGCGCTGCTGGGCGTTGGTGGTGGTGGGCACGCCTTCGATGATGCCGACCTGGTCACCGGCCTTGAGTTTCTGCTGGGCCAGGTAGTCGCCAACCAGGCGTGCGCCCTTGCGGTTGTCGGGGCCGACGAAGGGCACACTCAGGCCTTTGCTCTTGAGCACTTCGGGGTCGAGGCGGTTGTCGATGTTGACCACCGTGATGCCAGCATCCATGGCCTTCTTGATCACCGGCACCAAGGCCTTGGAGTCGGCAGGCGCGATGACCAGGGCGTTGACGCCAGAGACGATCATCTGCTCGACGATGCGGATCTGGTTGCCGGTATCGGACTCGTCCTTGATGCCATTGGCCACCAGGTCGAAGTCATTGGTGTGGGCTTTTTGATAGGTCTTGGCGCCGTCTTCCATGGTCAGGAAGAACTCGTTGGCCAGGGACTTCATGACCAGGGCGACCTTGGGTTTGTCCTGAGCCTGGGCGGCGGACAAGGGGAGCGTGAGGGCAAGCGTTGAGAAGACAGCCAGGGCCAGCAAGCGGCCGGGGAATGGCAATTTCATGAATTTGACTCCGAATCTTGTGTTTTTTATCGGATCGCAAACGTTTGCGTTGCCTAACTATGGAAACAAGACCTGTTTTTGTCAAATCCATCACACGGTTTTGGCCTGGCCGCGTACGTCGGGATTATCCAGAAAATTTCCGAAAAACCGAACACCTTTTCCTACTCTCATTCGGGATCCCGAACACAAAGGCGGCGCTCCAGCCTTTTTCGGCCCCAAGGAAACGTCGCAAAGCGCCCTAGGCATGGGCTGACGCAGCCGCCAGAGAAGCCGCTAGCCCCGCTGGTACGAAACCTGCCTGCTCAACGGCGCGACACAGCCAACCATCTCATTTGGAAGAGAGAAAATAAAAACATGAATGCTGCAGTGAAAACCTTCGCCCCAAGCGCCCTCGCCCTGTTGCTGATCCTGCCGACCGGCCTTAGCGCCAAGGAAGCCGAGCAACAGCAGAAACTGGCCAACGTAGTCATTCTCGCCACCGGCGGCACCATTGCCGGCGCCGGTGCCAGCGCTGCCAACAGCGCCACCTACCAGGCCGCCAAACTGGGCGTCGACAAACTCATCGCCGGCGTGCCGGAACTGGCCACCCTGGCCAACGTGCGTGGCGAGCAGGTAATGCAGATCGCCTCCGAGAGCATCAGCAACGACGACCTGCTCAAGCTTGGCAAACGCGTCGCGGAGCTGGCCGACAGCAAGGACGTCGACGGCATCGTCATTACCCACGGTACCGACACCCTCGAAGAAACCGCCTACTTCCTCAACCTGGTGGAGAAGACCGACAAACCGATCGTGGTGGTCGGCTCGATGCGTCCAGGTACCGCCATGTCCGCCGATGGCATGCTCAACCTGTACAACGCCGTGGCCGTGGCCAGCGACAAGCAATCGCGCGGCAAGGGCGTGCTGGTGACGATGAACGACGAGATCCAGTCCGGGCGTGACGTGAGCAAGTCGGTCAACATCAAGACCGAAGCGTTCAAGAGCGCCTGGGGCCCGATGGGCATGGTGGTGGAAGGCAAGTCCTACTGGTTCCGCCTGCCGGCCAAGCGCCACACCACTGAGTCGGAATTCGACATCAAGCAGATCAGCGCCCTGCCCCAGGTGGACATCGCCTATGGCTACGGCAACGTGACCGACACCGCCTACAAGGCCCTCGCGCAAAATGGCGCCAAGGCGCTGATCCATGCGGGTACAGGCAATGGTTCGGTATCGTCGCGGGTGGTGCCAGCGCTGCAAGAGCTGCGCAAGAACGGTGTTCAGATCATTCGTTCGTCCCACGTCAACCAGGGTGGTTTCGTGCTGCGCAACGCCGAACAGCCTGACGACAAGAACGACTGGGTCGTGGCCCATGACCTGAACCCACAAAAAGCGAGGATCCTGGCCATGGTGGCGATGACGAAAACCCAAGACAGCAAGGAGCTGCAGCGGATCTTCTGGGAATATTGATTCGTTGCCCTGAAGTTAGGCCGGCGCGGTCTCTGAGCCGGCCCATTCGCGGGTAATCCCGCTCCTATAGGTCCCGCGAGGCCAAGAGAGGAGCGAGTTTACCCGCGTCTGCATTCACTGGGTGAGTGAACCAATTCCATCCCTGCGGTCATAAACGCTTTTCGCCTTACACGCTGTTGCGAAATAGCCTACAGTGAAATACTGTATGCGCATACAGCAAAACAAGGAAAAGCCCCGTGGCCAGTACCTCCGCAGCAACGCCTAGCACCTATGAGCAACTGGGTCTGCGCATCCAGAAGATCATCAACAGCCCCATCGCCCAGCGCAGCCGCGCGGCATTGATCTTCCGCCTGGAGCACGAGTCGCCTGACGACTGGGAAACCCTGCTCGAGGAGATCGCCGAAAACGACAACGTCACCCTCGCCCACCGCGACGATGGCGGCGTGCAGATCTTCTGGACAGTGCCCAAGGAAGACTGACCGCGCATGAGAGTTTCGCTTTTCGCAGGCCTGTGCCTGCTGTTCACCGCTGTCACCGCACAGGCCGATGCCCCGCGCACCTTCCAGGAAGCCAAGAAGGTCGCCTGGCGGCTGTATGCACCGCAATCCACCGAGTTCTACTGTGGCTGCAAATACAAAGGCAACAAAGTGGACCTGGCCTCCTGCGGCTACACCCCGCGCAAGAATGCCCAACGTGCCTCGCGCATCGAGTGGGAACACATCGTGCCGGCCTGGCAGATCGGCCACCAGCGTCAATGCTGGCAAAACGGTGGACGCAAGAACTGCTCGCGCCACGATGAAGTGTACAAACGCGCCGAGGCCGACCTGCACAACCTGGTGCCGAGCATCGGCGAGGTCAATGGCGATCGCAGCAACTACAGCTTTGGCTGGCTGCCTCAGCAGCAAGGCCAGTACGGCAGTTGCCTGACCCAGGTGGACTTCAAGGCCAAGAAAGTGATGCCGCGCCCATCGATCCGCGGGATGATCGCGCGCACCTACTTCTATATGAGCAAGCAATACAACCTGCGCCTGTCCAAGCAGGACCGGCAGTTGTTCGAAGCCTGGAACAAGACCTACCCGCCACAAACCTGGGAGTTGCAGCGCAACCAGCAGGTGGCGTGTGTCATGGGGCACGGCAACGACTTCGTCGGGCCGGTGAACCTGCATGCCTGTGGCTGATCAGTTGAGCGTTTGCAGGTAGGCGCTGGCCTGCTGGTAGCGGCAGAGCCGTGCGAGATCCGCAGGGCCCGGGCAAGGGATGCGTGACAGGTCACTGTTGTCGGCCAGATCCGCGAGTTTGACCTGTCGCGCCAGCGGGTCGCCCCCCAGGCGCACGACGAACGCCTCGTAGCTCTCGCCATCGCGCCGGCTCAGGGCCTGCACGGCGGCGAGGATCTTCAGCGGGAAGCCTTCGCGCGCAAGGTCCGACAGGGTCAGCGGGGTGTCTTCCAGCACGTCGTGGAGCACTGCGACGATCCGCTGCTCCAGCGTGCAGACCCGCATCATCACCCGCAATGGGTGCAGGATATAGGCCGCCCCACCCTTGTCATATTGCCCTTCATGCGCCCTGGCAGCGACGGCAATGGCCCGTTCCAGCGTAGACATGAGGCCTTCTCCCCTCAACCACCTGCTTCACAACAAGCATAGCCGCCCATGCCCTGGGCATGCATTTTTGGCGGACTCAAGCGTCGTGCAGCCTCCAAGCTCCCGGGGCCACACAACCCATGCCCGCAGCCTCTGGCCCTCAGCGCTGGGCGCCGTGCTGGATGACGATCGAGTCCGTTCCCAGGCGTGCCATGACATCGGCCTTGCGCGCCTCAGCCTCGGCCTTGGTGGGGAACGGCCCCATCAGCACCACCGGCTTGCCATTGCGGTATTCGACCGATGACGGGATGCCTTTTTCGATCAGGCGCGCGGTCATGTCGGTCAGGGCACCCATGTTGGCGCCCTGGATCACCTCGACGTCCCAGCCTTCCGGGGCGGGCTGGTCCGCCAGGACATCGGCGCGCCGTTGCAGTTCGGCGCCACCGCAGACCTCACGGATCCGCAGGTTATTGCCCGAGTCATCGACGAGGATTTCATACTGGCCATCGTGCTTGATCGCCACATAGCTGCGGTACGCCTCGTACTGCCCGGCGTCGTCCTTGCCACGCACCTGGCCGCAGATCGAGCCCTGGGTGTCGATCCGCACGTTGGCGAACTTGGCTGTCTTGGGGTTGTGCAGGTGTTCGGCCACCTGTTTGTGGACACCCTCGACCTCGTTCTCACAGCCCGCCAGGGCCAGCACTGCCATTACCACTGCCAGTTTGCGCACGCGTCTACCTCCTGATTCGAAGCGGCGGATTCTAGCATGTCGGGCGGGTAACCTAAGTTCTACCTGCGCACCGCCTCGTACTGCCGCGCACACGCCCGCTGGTACGGCTGCATGCCACTGGAGCATCGCCAGCAGTTGAACCGCTGCAAGACCAGGGCAGAAAAGGCGCATGTCCACGTCATTGGACAGGACAAGACTTGCCGTACCAAAACGGTTACCAGAGCCCGCCCGAGTCAAAGGAATGCTGGAAAAAACAAGACAATCACCTAGAGTTTTTTGAACTCGGAAATGCTGGATCCTATTTACCTTGGGTGTCGTAAAAGAAATACCGTCTCCCCGCCGGGAGAGTTGATATCCCGTCGCTATGCTGTCCAGGCAAACGAGTGCATCTGCAGTTTGTTGAATGAAACGCTGGATCGTGCCTCTTCATGACAACTACGTGCGGACTGACGCGACATGATGACTCATCGAGTTTCGACAGAACACGGCAAAGCAAGGGGCTTCAAGGCCATACGCCTCCCAACGCTGGTCGCGCCTGCGATTACCTATGCGTTGCTGTTGGGCAGCACGTATGCGAACGCAGGCGGCATCCTGATCTATGAAGCCGGCCAGGAAGGCAACGGCCTGGCCAATGCCGGCGCCGCAGCGCTGGCCAAGGATCCCAGCGTGCTGATGAACAACCCTGCGGGCCTGACGCAGTTGCAAGGCACCCAGGTCAGCGCCAATGCCCAGGTGATCCTGGGCGACGTGCACTTTTCCCGCGATAGCAACAACCAGTTCGACGGCAACGAAGGCGGCAACGCCCTGCATTACCTGCCCGGCGCCAGCCTGTTCATCAGTCACCAGCTCAATGATCGCGCCGCGATCGGTTTTGGCATGTATGGCAACTTCGGCCTGGCACTGGATTACGACGACGATTGGGCCGGGCGCTACTTCAACCAGGAAGCGGCTATCATCGGCATTTCCTTCCAGCCGACGCTGGCGTACAAGTTCACCGATGACCTGTCCGTGGGCATCGGCCCGCGCATCATGTACAGCTACTACCGCACCGAAATGGCCATAAACAACAACCTGCTGGGCCTGCGCGACCGCCCCGATGGCCAGCTGGAATACAAGGACACTGACGTCGGCACTGGCGTCAACCTAGGGGTGCTCTACCAACTCAGCCCACGCACCAAACTCGGCTTTGCCTACACCAGCAAGATCAAGCTGGAGTTCGAAGACAGCCCTGACGTGCGCAACATCAGCAACCCGATCCTCAACGCCGGTTTGCGCAGGCTTGATGTGGATACCCTGGCGCTGGACCTGAACGTCCCGCAAACCGCCACCTTCAGCGTGGCCCACGAATTGGACGAGCAATGGACGCTGCTGGGCAGCCTCGGCTGGCAGGACTGGAGCGACTTCGGCGATGTGGGAGTGGACGTCGACGCCAACAACGGTGGCATCAGCCGTACCGTCAACCGCAAGTACAAAGACACCTGGCACGCCTCGCTCGGCACCCAGTACCAGGCGACCCCTCGCCTGCGCTGGAGCATGGGCCTGGGCTACGACAGCTCGGCAGTGGACGACGAGGACCGCACGGTGGACAACCCCATGGGAGAGTCCTGGCGCCTGGCGACGGGCGTCAACTACATGATCGATGAAGGGCTCGACGTGCACCTGGCCTACACCCTGATATGGCTGGGCGACATGGCGGTGGAGCAAACGAAATCCCGGTCAGGCAACACTTTGTCCGGCAGTTTCGACAACAGTGCGCTACATATCATTGGAGGGGGCGCGACCTGGCGCTTCTAAGTGTTCACGACACCTACCTCAGCACCCTGCCCGCGGAGCAATGCCCAATGTCCCAAGGAGAAACTGCATGAACTTGAAGTCGCTCGCTACTACCGTGTGCCTATCCTCGTTACTGCTCTGCGGTTGTGCGAGCAAGTACGTGGAGTCCGATCAGTATTCTGGCTTTCTCAAGGACTACAGCATCCTCAAGGAAGAAAAGTCCCCCTCCGGTGCCCCGGTGATGCGTTGGGTCAAGCCAGGCGTCAATGCCAACGCCTTCCGCAGCGTCTATATCGAACCCAGCCAGCTCTATCCGCGGCCGCAGCCGACCGAGAAGGTCCCGCAATCCACCCTCCAGGGCATCACCCAGTACTACGACCAGACACTGAAATCGCAGTTCTCCAAAGTCCTGCCGCTGGCCACCAGCCCAGGCCCGGGCGTATTGGTCGTGCGTCCGGCGATCACGGCAGTCAGCGCCTCCACCAAGAGCCTGCGCCCGTATGAAGTGATCCCGATCGCCCTGATCGCCGCAGGTATCAGCACCGCCACCGGCATTCGCGACCAGGACACCAGCATCGCCACCGAGGCCGCCTTCATCGATGGCAGCAACAACCAGCTGGTGGCCGAAGTGGTGCGCAAAGGTGCCGGTACGGAGCTCGAGAACTCCTCCCAGGTCATGCAGGCCAAAGATGCCAAGGCCGTGCTCGATGGCTGGGCGCAGGACATGGTCAAGTCCTTCCAGGCCCTGAGGAAGTAACCCCTCGCTAGGCGCGGATGTCCGAGCAACGGCGTCCGCTTCGCGGGTAGCGCCGAAATCGAGCAGATGATCAGCGACATCCGCACCGGCACCGTACAGGCGGTCGGTGCCATGCGCGCCAGTGAGAGCCGCGCCAACAGCACGCTGGAGATCGCCCAGTACGACGTGGCCATCCTGGCCGCGAACCTGCTCCTGGCCATGGCCATGTCCTGAGCCGTTGACACGCCTGCCCGCGCATAAGGTCGACGTGCTCAAAGCTGCCCTGGGGGCTGATCGAACGCGAGAGCCGCCCGGCCTGAGCGCTGCAGGCTGGACTCGCGACCGGGCTCACGGCGCAGGTATCAGGTCGAGCGTGCGCTCCACTTCCTCGATGTCGATCCTGAAACCATCGCCCTCGGGGGTGCCGACCACATAGGCGAAGTGCTGGCTGTCGCGGTCGGTGTGGTACTTGTAGTAGCTGACGAAGCGATTGGGCGGCTGCAGGGCGAGCAATGCGCCGCCCGGCTGCAGGACGTTGACGCCATGCACCAACTGGCTGCCCTCGACCCCGATGACCACCTGCGCCCCGGCGCAGGCGGCGACAATGGACGGCACGTCGCTTTTGAGCGGGTCGACCACGTGAAAGCCACGGGTCCGCCGCAAGTGCTCGGCCAGCTCGAGTTCGTTACGCAGCAAGCGCAGGTCGCCATCGCCGCCGCGCAGCAGGAACACGCCGGGATGCGGCTGGTAGCTCACCCGCGACAGCAGCTTGTCGCCCATGGCACGAAAACGCAGGTACTTGTTGCGGTTGTTGCAGAAGTCATCGAACAGCACCAGCTCATGGAAGAACGCGCCGCTCAAGCGCCTGGGCTTCATGCCGAGCCATTCTTCGTAGGGCGGTGCCTGGGTGTAGATTGGAAAACGCGCCGACGGCCCGACGGTGACCGGCACGCCCTCGTCGGCGGCCAATGGGTAGGTCACGCAGTCTTCGACCATCCAGTTGCCGAACCAGGTGTTGCCATTGACCGAGCAATAGATGGCCCCACGGTCGATCTCATGCTCCACCACCACCCGAGGAAACGCGCGTGGCCGTTGGGAAAGCCAGAAGTTTGCGCGGCCTTTGTAGAGCACGCCATCGATCAACCAGACGTTCTTGAGCAGATAACCCCGGGTCGGGCCCTGCACCACTTCGCCCAACCCCGCCATGGTGCGGGCCGGATGTTCATACGGATAGAAACGTTTTTCCTCCCAACCGGTGACGCGCTCCAGTTGGCCGGGCAGCGCGATGGCCGGCGGGGAAAACGACAGGCAGCCGGGGGCGATGTCCCAGCTTTTTTCCGCGATGCTTTTCAGACTGATATCGACCTGACGGGCCAGCCGTTTTCGTGCGATGTATTTATAGGCGGCCAAGGTCCAGTGTCGGCGATGATGAGAGTCCAATTGACTGAATGCCGATACCTCACTTTCCATGAACAGTCCTCCCCATTGAGCGGGTCCTGTCAGAAACACCAAACTATCAAGAATGCATTACCATTCTTTATAGATCTGGCTAATAGACCGGAACATCAACGCGAAATGTCAATCACATCACTTAACCCGTTGATATGAAAGCGGAGTCTCACACATGAAACGCCCCTGCATATCCAGTAACAAGTAAAGGTGCCAACAATTAACTTTGCAAGCGCTCGGCAACGGGGAATTGTCAATTATTTTATGGCGTCAAATTTATCTCCCAGCGAATAGTTTGCAGTTGCACTGCAATAACCCAGCAGTATTGAACGGCGTTCAATCAATATGGGGATGCTATTGGGCCAGACGCGTGCGCTGGGCTTGCAGCTCGGCAATTTTCGCGTCGAGATCACCATCAGGTAGTAGGCCGGCATGTACAGATCCTTCGTGCTTTCCACCAGCCAGGCCGCGATAGTCGGGGTCAGCCCGGCGATCAGCACCGAAATGTTGAAGGCGCTGGCCAAGGCGCTGTAGCGGATGTGGGTGGGGAACATCGCCGGCAAGGTGGACGCCATCACACCGATGAAGAAGTTGAGCAGCACGGCCAGGGGGCGGATCAGGAACGGCACCGAGAACGCTGGGCAGGCTTTGTGGCGCTGCACGGCGCAGCCCTCTTTAAAAGCAGATTTACCCAAAGACTGCACAGTCCCTGTGGGAGCGGGTTCACCCGCGAATGCGGTAGTGGATTCACCAACGTATTCGCGGGTGAACCCGCTCCTACAGAGATCGCGCCAGCCTCAAAGCCAGCACCCCCACACAGGATCAGGCAATCGCCTGGGCCCCCGCTCCTTCGCGGTGGCGTCTGACCATCCGCTGCAGCAGGCTGGATACCACCACACCCACCACCGCCAGCACGCTCATCAGACTGAACACATAGGTGTAGCCCTGCTCGCCTGGGTAGTGGTCCAGCAACGCGCCGTAGATCACGTAGGCGAACATGCCCGGCGCATAGCCGATCAGGCAGCCGATGCCGAACGCGGAGCCGGTGATGCGCGAAGGGATGCCCACTTCGCTCATCGGCGCCCAGAACACCCCACGCATGGTGAACACAACCAGGGCGAAGGACAACGTCGCCGCCAGCCCCGCATAGATGTAGCTTTCACCACGCGGAATGCTGAGGATGACCAGCATCAGCGGCAGCAAGGCAACGAAGGCCCACTTGAGGTAGCGGCTCGAGCTCTTGAGTTGTTTGTCGGCGATGAAGCCACCGGCCGGGCCACCGAGGACCTTGAGGAAGTACTGGTTGATGATGCCGTAGACACCCACCAATGCCACCGGCAGGTGGTACATGTCCTTGAGGTATGGGATGAAGTAGGTCAGGCCGCAGTACACGATGTAGACCATGAACACGTTCAGGCTCACCAGCCAGATCCCCGGCATGCGCACCGCCTCCAGCAGCCCCGACAGACCGATGGGCTCGCGGGTGCTGTTGACCTGGCGGGCATCCTTGAGCAGGAACAGCGCCAGCACGCCAACGCCGATGTCGATCAGCGAATAGAACGCGATGGCCGCCTTGAGGCCTGCCGCACCAGAACCCAGGGCAACGAACACGCCGAGGGCGGAAAACGCCACCAGGGTATCCACCGCGCCACGCCCGCCTTCGAGCAGGCCGAACATGCGGCTTTGCTCCTGGTCATTGCCCAGGTTGCGGATGGCCTTGAGCAGCGAGGGCCAGAAAATGCAGTCGGCGCACACCGCCAGCAGGCCGAAGATGATGAGCAACTGGTTGTAGCCCGGGAAGCTTGCCAGGTACAGGCCCAGACCACCGATGCTCACCAGCCCCAGCGGGATGAGCTTGCGCGTTTCGAAGCGGTCGGCCAGAAAGCCACCCACCACGAACAGCACGGTGGCGACGATGGCGTTGACGCTCAGCAGCGTGCCGATCTGGGTATGGGTCAGCCCCATGTGCTCCTGCATCGGGATGTAGAAAGCGTCCTTGAGGTTGGACAGTTTATAGATGGTCCCGCCGCCGAGGACGAGGATCAAAAAGCGTAGCCACTTGGCTTTGACCGAAGCTGTCATTGTTGTTCTCCACGGTTTCCAGGGTGAGGGTCAGGCGTCGGCGGCCAGGGCCAGCTCGGCCAACACGCGCATCTCGGCCAGCAGCTCACGGACATAGCGCACCTGGTCATTGGCCCAGCGGTGCTCGTCGGCCAGCATCTGCTCCAGGCTGTAGCCCGGTGGCAAGGGTGTTTCGCTCATCTCGCGGTAGACGATGAAAGGGTCGGCGTCCTCGCCTACCTGGCGGAACGCCGGAGCGATGTAGTGGTTTTCCTGCTCGAGGATGAATGCCACCACCTGGGGTGTGGACTCGCCCAGCAGCAACAGCTCCATCAGCATGCGCGCGCCGGGCAGTTGATCCTCGGCGCTGCCCTGCAGCACCCCGTAATGACCAAAACCGTTGGCCTCAGGCACCACGCGCACGCCCTTGAGGTGGACCTGGCGAATGAACGGCGCCAGGTTCGCCAGCGCAGGCAACGGCTGCTCGCAGGCATTGATCATGTTGCCGAAGTCGAACAGGGCATTGAGACGTGGGTGCCCGACCCGACGCAGCAAGGTGGCGATCTCGTCGCTCTTGAGCTCTTCGTGTTGCTCGAAGTCGAAGTTCAGGTCGTGCTCATCGGCCAGGCGCGCCAGGCGGCGCAGGTCATCCTCGATGATGCTCATCACCCGCGACAGGTGCCCTTCGTAGCGCGAGTACACACGGATGTTGCGGCTGCCGATGGCACGCGCGACAGCCACAGCCTGGTCGACGTCGGCGGGCAGCGTGCTGCTGATTTCCAGATGCACGTCCAGCCCGAGGCCGCGGGCTTTGTCAGCGAAGGCCGCCAGGCGTTCAGACGTCATGCGCGAGAGGCTGTTGTGCTCGCCATCGAGCAAATGCAGCGAGAGACCGTCGAGCCCATGCCGGTAGGCAAAGTCGAGCATGTCCTCGGGGGTGACCCGTCCGTGGGTGAGGTTGGTCAGAAGCGGATAACCGTGGGCGAACAACCGCAGGCTGTCCAGACGCGCCAGCAGACGGCGAGCAAGGTCGGCGGTGAGCAGCACGGGCGTGCACGGCGCCTGCGCGTTGTGGCCCATGAGACCGGCGAAACGGGCTTGGATAGGATTCATTATTGTCATTTCCTCAGAGCGATGCCGGGGTGGCCGGCCGTGCCTTTATCGCTCCGAAGTGGCCCCATCCATAGAGCCATTAACCTTTTGTTGGTATAGCCATTTTGAAGGCCTGGCTCAGCCCCGCATGCCCAGCGCATCAAGGGCCTGGGACAGCTCGCGCACCCGCTGCGCGGCCTGCTCGACGGGCGTGGCGGCAAAGCCCAGCAGCAGCCCCGGCGGTAGGTAGCGCTGCAGGCAGTAGTCGTTCAGCGCATAGGTATAGACCTGATGATTGCCCAGCCCGCGGGCCAGGGCATCATCGTCCACACCCTCGGGCAGCCAGCCGATCAGGTGCAGCCCCGCTTCCACTGGCGCCACTGAAAGAAACCCGCCCAACTGGCGTTGCAGTGCCTCCACCAGGCTGGCCTGGCGCTCCTGGTAGAGCGCGCGCATATGGCGGATGTGCCCGAGGAAGTGGCCGTCGAACATGAAGTCGGCCGTGGTCGCCTGGTGCAACGTGGAGGGGCTGCGGTCCATCACCGCGCGGATCGCGCAGAACGGCTCCACAAGCGCTTCGGGCAGGATCACATAGCCCAGCCGCAACGACGGATAGAGTACCTTGCTGAAGGTGCCGACGTAGATCACCCGCTGCCATGGATCCATCGCATGCAGCGCCGGCAGCGACCGGCCCACGTAGCGGAATTCGCTGTCGCAGTCATCCTCGACGATCCAGCCCTGGCTGCGCGCGGCCCAGTCGATCAGTTCCTGGCGTCGTGGGTAGCTCATGGTGGTGCCCAAGGGGTGCTGGCGCGAAGGCGTGGTGAAGACCAGGCGCGCTTCAGGGCACTCACGTATCCCTTGCTGCACGTCCAGCCCCTGCTCGTCGATCCGCAGGGGCACGAGCTGGCAGCCCAATGCCTGGAAGGCGATGCGCGCGGCAATGTGCCCGGGGTCTTCCATCCACACCCGGTCACCTGGGTTGAGTAGCAGCATGCCCAACAGGTTGAAGGCTTGCTGGGCGCCGGAGGTGATCACCACCTGCTCCACGCTGCACTCGATGCCACGCGCATCGAACACGTATTCGACAATGGCCTCGCGCAGGCGCTGCAGGCCTTTGAGTTCGCCATAGGCCAATTGGGCTTTGTCGGGTTTGCGCAAGTGGCGGTTCATCAGGCGCTTCCACACCGGCATGGGAAACGCATCGTAGGCTGGGTGGCTGGGCAGCAAGGACACCTGACGCTGCGGGTCCCAGGCACTGTAGGAAATCCCGCTGAAGTGCTCGCTGCGCAGCGAATGCACGGCCTGGCTCAGGCTCGACAGGCGTGGCGGCTTGGTGGGCAGGTCGGACTGGGCCACCCTGCCCTGCCATTCGTTGCCCACGTAGGTGCCGGCCCCAGTGCGCGAGGCGAGAAAGCCCTCGGCGGTGAGCAGGTCGAAGGCGTTGAGCAGCGTGATCCGCGACAGCGACAGTTCCTTGCACAGGGTGCGGGTAGAAGGCAGGCGCGTGCCGCCGGGCAAGCGGCCGCTGAGGATCTGCTTGCGCAGTTGCAGGTAGAGTTGGCGGTAGAGCGGAACCGAGCTGCCGCGATCGAGCTCGACGCCGCTGAGCAGCACGCCACCGGGGGTTTTCATGAAGTTCATGTCCTGAGGGCCAGAGGGCTATTGTGCGCTGGCTCTCGCCTTCCATGAAACGCTTTCACCCTCGAATGCGAGAGTGAATTCACCGACGCTTTCGCGGATAAACCCGTTCCTACAACGATCGAGGCGCTGCTCAGGCCCGCACTTTGCGCACGGGCTCGGCGCTGCGTTGTTGCTCTTCCCAGCCTTCCACCAGTCCGACCGGCACATCGGCAGGCGCGAGCGGCTGGCGGCCGCGTACCAGGTCCGAGGCACGCTCGGCGAGCATGATGGTCGGCGCGTTGAGGTTACCGTTGGGCTCGCTCGGGAACACCGAGGAGTCGATCACCCGCAGGCCTTGCAGGCCACGCACGCGCAGCTCGGAGTCGACCACCGCCATGTCGTCCTCACCCATCCGGCAGGAGCCGCAGGGGTGCATGGTGCTTTCCATGTTGGCGCGTACGAAGGCGTCGATCTGCTCATCGGTCTGCACATGAGGGCCGGGCGCCAGTTCCTCGCCACGGAAGCGGTCCATGGCCGGCTGGGCGATGATCTCCCGGGTCAGGCGCACGCAACGTCGGAAGCCTTCCTTGTCCTCCTCGCTTTCCAGGTAGTTGAAGCGGATCTCCGGGTGCTGGTACGGGTCGGCCGACAGCGCCCGCACATGACCACGACTCTTGGGCTTGTTCGGGCCGGTAAGCACCATGAAACCATGGCCCTTGAACGGTTTGTCGCCGTCATAACGCATGGCGGCCGGCAGGAAGTGGAACTGAATGTCCGGCCAGCGCAGGCCCTTGGCCGAGCGGATGAAGCCCCCGGCCTCGAAGTGGTTGCTCGCCCCCAGGCCATCCTTGAACAGCAGCCAGCGCAGGCCGATCATCGCCTTGCCCAGCAGGTTCATCTTGCCGTTGAGGGTCACCGGCTCCTTGCAGGCGTACTGGATGTAGATTTCCGAGTGATCCTGCAGGTTCTCGCCCACGCCCGGCAGGTCGTGACGCACTTCGATGCCAGCCTTCTTCAGCACCTCCTGCGGGCCAATCCCCGAGCGCTGCAACAGGTGCGGCGAGCCGATCGGGCCGGAGGACACCAGCACTTCGCGGTTGCAGTAGACCTTATGGGTCTTGCCGCCCTCGTCGTATTCGACCCCCACCGCGCGCTTGCCGTCGAGCAGGATGCGCCGGGTCATGGCGTGGGTGACGACGGTCAGGTTCGGGCGAGTCATGGCCGGGCGCAGGTAGGCATTGGCGGTGGACCAACGCACGCCATCCTTGACGGTCATGTGCATGGCGCCGAAGCCTTCCTGCATGTAGCCGTTGCAGTCGTCGGTCTTGATGTAGCCAGCCTCGGCGCCGGCCTCCACCCAGGCGCCGTACAGCGGGTTCTGCATGTTGTTGCCGTTGTTGGTGGCCAGCGGACCGCTTGCGCCGCGGTAGTCGTCACCGCCGAACTTGAAGGTCTCGGCGCGCTTGAAGTACGGCAGGCAGTTGCGATAGCTCCAGTTCTTCGCACCCAGGCTTTCCCACTCGTCGAAGTCGTGGGCATGGCCGCGGATGTAGACCAGGCCGTTGATCGAGGACGAGCCGCCCAACACCTTGCCCCGCGGGCAGTGCAGGCGCCGGCCATCGAGATGGGGTTCGGCGACGGTCTCGTAGCGCCAGTTGTATTTCTTGGTGTTCATCGGCAGCGAGAAGGCGCTGGGCATCTGGATCAGCACGCTGCGGTCGCTGCCGCCGAATTCCAGGACCAACACCGAGGTGCCGGCGTCTTCGGTCAGGCGGTTGGCCAGGACGCAGCCGGCAGAGCCTGCGCCGATGATGATGTAGTCATATCGCTTGTTCATTTGCTGTAACCCTTTGCTCCGAGGCCTGCTGCCTCGATGTTGCGTTCATTGCCCTTTGGGTAGCCGCCCCAGCCCAGGCGACTGGCCAGTGCGCGGGTCAGCCCGTAATGCACCAGCCCAGCCAGCAGGCAGGACGGCAGCGAAGCGGTGGCGAAGGTGAAGAAGGAGGTGTGGGCCAGGGTCTGCGGGTTGAACACCACCACGTAGATCGCGAAGCCTGCCACCAGCGCCACCAGCGCGACGGGGTTGAAGCCGCCGCAGAAGCGCAGTGGCGATGTGTCTTGCGCGGCATAGAGCTGGCGCAGGTTCACCCGCTTACGGCGCAGGAAGAAGTAATCGGCGATGCCGATCCCAGCCAGGGCGCTGTTCAGTGCCGAAGTCCACACCAGGAAGATGAAGAAGCCGTCGTAGATGCCCGGGAAGAACAGCACGATGGCCACCGGAATCACGCAGAACAGCCCCACCAGCACACCCCAGCGCACGCTGCGCAAGCGCTCCCCGGTCACTTGCCGCAAACCGATGACTGCGGTGTAGAGGATGTTGACCATGCCGGTCAGGTTGGCCAGTGCCAGAAAGCCCAACGCCACCACGCCGAAGGCCATGCCACCGGCCAAGCGCATCCAGGCGGTCGGGTCGCTGCTGCCCAAGGTCGATGCGGCGAACAGGCTGACGGTCTCGCCCAGGGAGGCGGCACCGAAGATCCCCACCAGGTTCGGCCAGAAGGCCGTGCGCTGGTTGCTGCACAGGCGCGACAGGTTGCCGATGTAGGGCCACCAGGAGAACCCGGCCGCGATGTTGATCTCCACGGCGATCATGAAGTTGATGCGCGAATCGGCGAACGGCGGTTGCAAGGCTGGCATGGCCAGCAGTTGGTCCAGGCTGTGGCTGCGGGAGATGAAGTACATCAGCGCCAGCATGATCAGGATCAGGCTGGGTGCGATGATCGCGCTCAGCAAGCGGATCATGTCCGGCCCGCGCATGGCCACCAGCGCCGCCAGAACGATGGCCAGCAAGGCACCGCCGGTCACCAGCCAGCCGTCGCCATCGGGCGGGACTTGCTGCACCAGGGTTTCCAGGTTGTCCAGCGCTCGCCCGCACATCAGCCCCAGCACCGCCAGCCAGCCCATGGTGAGCACCACCACCGACAGGATGTAGACCAGGCGGCTGCCATTGAGGCCGAACATGCTGCGCAGGAAGGTGAACTGCTCCACCCCATACTTGCCGCACGGCACACAGGTGGAGAACGCTGCGAGGATCACCCCCACGATGTTGCCGATGACAATGGCGCAAATCCCTTGCTTGGGGCCGACGAACAGCGCCGTGGCGCCGCCGATCAGAAACACCCAGGTAGCCACCGCGAGTGCGGAGTTGGCGTAGGCATAACCCCAGAAACCCCAGACCCGCTCGCTGGGCAACAAGGGGGTGTCGCCGCGCTCGGCGGCCAGTCGGAACTCCTGCTCTCTGGACGGGCTCATGCCTGGCCCCCCCACAGATAGAAGCCCACCATCACGACCAGGGCGAACACCGCCAGCGCCAGGTAGTCACCGACGCCCATCGCACCTGGCCAATCCGTCCGTCCTTCCAGTTCCTCATAGGCGCACAGGCGCCTTTCCAGATCTTGTGCTCGCTCTACATCTGCTTGGCTGTTCATGGGCATCACCTCGATAGGTTCTTGTTCTTGAAATTCGATGCATCCGATAAATCAGCGCCGCCCGCCAACCTCAGCGGCGCTGGCCAGCCCTGGACCTCAGGGCAAGGTGATCCAGACCGCCTTGGTCTCCAGCAAGAACTCCAGTTGTTCGGCGCCCATGTCCTTGCCATAGCCCGACTGCTTATAGCCGCCGAAAGGCATGGACGGATCGAGGGTGCTGTGCGCGTTGACGTAGACGGTCCCTGCCCGCAGACGCGGAATCAGGCCGTGGACCCGGCCCAGGTCGTTGGAGTAGATGGCCGCGGCCAAGCCGAACTCCGAGTCGTTGGCCAATTCCACCGCCTGCTCCTGGGTGTCGAACGGTTGGGTCACCAGCACCGGGCCGAAGATCTCTTCACGCACGATGCGCATGTCATGGGTGCAGTTGGCGAAGATCGTCGGCTGCACGAAGAAGCCCGGGCCTTGGACCGGTTCGCCGCCGTAATACACCTGCGCGCCTTCGCTCTTGCCGAGAGCGATGTACTCCAGCACCCGCTGCTGTTGCTGACGCGACACCATGGGGCTGATGAAGCAATCCGGGTCCAGGCCGGGGGCGATCTTGAGCGTTGCGGTGTAGCGCGCCAGCGCCTCCAGGAAGGCCGGGTAGATGCTGCGCTCGATGTAGGCGCGGGTCCCGGCGTCGCACACTTGGCCTGAGTTGAAGAATACGCCGTTGGCCACCGCCTGGGCGGCGGCTTCTACATCGGCATCGGCGAACACGATCACCGGCGACTTGCCACCGAGTTCCAGGGTCAGGCGCTTCATCTGGTCCATCGAGGCCTTGCCCACTGTGCAGCCGACCGGGGTGGAGCCGGTGAAGCTCAGCTTGTCGATGCCTGGGTGACTGGACATGGCGTTACCCACCACGCTACCACGGCCGGTGACGATGTTCACCACGCCGTCGGGCAGCCCGGCCTCCTGCACCAGCTCGGCGAAACGCAGGGCCGAAAGCGAGGTGAGCTCAGCCGGCTTGACCACCACGGTGCAGCCAACGGCCAAGGCTGCGCCCAGCTTCCAGGCCATGGTCTGCAGCGGGAAGTTCCACGGCACGATCACCCCGACCACACCCACCGCTTCCTTGCGGGTGTACGCCAGGTAGTTGCCCGGCAGCGAGGGCTCGACGGTGCGCCCGTGGATCTTGCTGGCCCAGCCGGCGAAATAGCGGAAGGTGTCGATGGTGCCCTGGATGTCCACGGCACGCGCCTGGTCGACCGACTTGCCCATGTCGATGGACTCGATCTGCGCCAGTTCCTCGCCATTGGCCTCGATCAGATCGGCCAGGCGGTGCAGCACGCGCTCACGCTCCAACGGCTTGAGCTGGCTCCAAGGGCCGCCGTCGAACTGCGCACGCGCAGCCTTGACGGCGCGATCCAGGTCCTCGGCGGTACCCATGGGGATGCGGGTGAGCACCGCTTCGGTCGAGGGTTCGATCACTTCAGCGGTGGCGCCATCGCTGGCCTGCACCCAGGCGCCGCCAATGAACATATGCTGCTGCTTGGAGAGAAAGCGCTGGGTCGCCTCGGAAACACCGAAGGTCTGCAGGTAGTTCTTTACCTTGTTGTCCACGTTGGAAACTCCGGATCAGCGAGCTTTGGCGCGCGCGTGGAAGATGAAGCCGATGCTGTTCATCAGCAGTTGCGCGGCGAGGATGGACGTCACGCCAGCGGGGTCATAGGCCGGAGCCACTTCCACCAGGTCCATGCCGACGATGCGGCCGTTGCTGCGCTTGGCCAGCGCCTGGATGATCTCCAGCACTTCGTAGTACTGGAAGCCGCCATGGCTCGGGGTGCCGGTGCCCGGGGCGATGGACGGGTCGAAGCCGTCGATGTCGATGGTGATGTAGTAGTCGATGTCCTGGGGGATCTTCGCCAGCACGCCTTCGACACCCAGGCGGCGCACGTCGCGCACCGAGAGAATGTTCGAGCCGGCATCGCGGGCAGCGTCGTAGTCGTCGCGGTTGGAGGAGGACACGTTGCGGATGCCCATCTGGGTCATGCCGGTGATGTTCGACAGCTCCGAAGCGCGGCGCAGGGGGTTGCCGTGGCCATAGCGCACGCCGTGGCGCTCGTCGACGAAGTCAAGGTGGGCGTCGAAGTGGATGATGTGGATCGGATCGCGCCCTTCGAAGGCCTTGATGACCGGCGCATGGATCGAGTGGTCACCGCCCAGTACCACCGGCATAGCGCCGCTGGCGAGGATCTGGCGCACGGCCGATTCGATGTTGGCGTTGCTGGTGGCCATGTCGGTGTGCACGATGTCGGCGTCGCCCACATCGACCATGCGCACCTGGTCTTCGGTCAGGTAGGTGGCGTCATCTTCGTGGTCATAGGCGCCGGAGTGGCCGAAGGAGAACAGCGTGGATGCCTCGCGGATGCCGCGCGGTCCGAAGCGTGCGCCGGAACGCCATTGGGTGCCCATGTCGTTGGGCGCACCGAGGATCGCCACATCGGCGTCGATGGCGTTCCAGTCGGTGCAGATGGGCGACTTGGCGAACGTGCAATGCCCTACGAAGGGCAGGTTCAGACGGCCGGATTCATAACCATGCTTTGCCATGTTCGAGCTTCTCCAATTTCTTGTTCTGGTCAGGAGACGGGGCGACTGTGCGACACCGTTGAAACCACTATGGGCCCGGCCAGGCCCTGGAAAAATGCGCAAGTCCAGATGCATACATCGGCTACGCCGAAGTATCTGGCGCGGCCGATGTCTGCATCTGCGCAAGCCGACGCTGCCGCAGGCGTTTTACCAAACGCCAGGATTGCGGTCGCTCTGCGTGCAGGGTTAGCTTTGGCAAAAACACATTCAGCCGAGCGTTCATATCAGCAGCCCGCGATGTGACCTCGGCCCGGGAGGCCGCGGTGATCCAGCTCCACGATGTCGATCTCAAGCTCCTCAGGGTGTTCGCCACCATCGTCAAGTGCGGCGGGTTTTCCGCGGCGCAGGCGGCGCTGAACACCGGCCAGTCCACCATCAGCGAACAGATGACGCACCTGGAGACCCGCCTGGGCGTCAAGCTCTGCCAGCGCGGGCGCAGCGGCTTTCGCCTCACCGAGCAGGGCGTGGCCATCCATGAAGCCACCTTGCGGCTTTTGAGCGCGGTGGAAAGCTTCTGCATGGACGCCGACGTGCTCAAGCAGCACATCAGCGGCCAGCTCAATTTGGGGATCATCGACTCCACGCTGACCGACCCCGACTCACCGCTGCCGCGCACCACACAGCGCTTCGTCTCCCGGGGCCACGATGCCCAGCTGAACATCTACATCGGCGCCCCGGCGGAGCTCGAAGAGCGGGTGCTGGACGGGCGCCTTCACCTGGCCATCGGGCACTTTCCCCTGCGGGTGCCGGGGCTGTCCTACCTGCCGCTGTACAACGAAGCCTTGGGGCTGTATTGCGGCCGTCGCCACCCGCTGTTCGCCAGCAAACCGGCCAACGGGCGCCTGCTCGAAGAGGTGCGCGCCTGCCGGATCGTGGTGCGCGGCTACATGCAGCAGTACGACCTGACGCAGTTGGGCATGAGCAAGGCCGACGCCACCGTGGAGAACATCGAGGCGGCGGCGATCCTGATCATTTCCGGGGCCTATATCGGGTTCTTGCCGGTGCATTTCGCCGAGCAGTGGGTCAAGACCGGCGAGATGCACCGACTAGGCGCCAATGCCCTGGACCTCACCTCCCCCTTCGACGTCATCACCCGACGCGGCGTGACCCCGCCGCCGATCCTGCAGGCGTTTCTGGAGGACCTGAACACGTGTATGTATCAGCCCGGGTTTGCGTGAATACGAGTCGAGCAGTGGTTGGTTTTGAGGTTGTGAGTTTATCCATTTGACATGGCGACGCTCGTTCACCTTTCTGCCCTTACGGCGGTGCCTGGGCTGGCGTTATTTCATTCAGTGGTTTTTGTGGTGAACTTTTTGGCGCATTCGCGGGTAAACCCACAAGGATCGCGTCGCTCTTGGGGTTGTGTTGCGCCTGTCAGACCGGGCGCAAACGTTAGGACGACGCGATACCTGCGGGTTTACCCGCGAAGAGCGCACCACGGATTCAAAGCCAGACTGCATCCCCAGTGCGGGTACTCCCTGACTGAGCACAGACGCCAGGGCGACGCGATCCGTGTGGGAGCGGGTTTACCCGCGAAGAGCGCACCACGGGTTCAAAGCCAGACGGCATCCCAGTGCGGGTACTCCCTGATGCTGTTCACCAAGCCCGCCCGCAGCGGGTTGGCCACAATGTACCTGGCCACTGCCTTCACCTCCTCCTCCCGACGCAGCGCCCGGTCTTGGTAGCCCGGTTGCCAAATCGGATGATCTTCAACACCTGACTGATGCAAGGTACGGCTTGAGCGCGACTTGAACCTGCACATCAAGGTGCCCAGCGTTGCAGCCTTCAGTTCGATCAACCAATGAAGATGATCCGGCATTACCACCCATGCCAACGATCGACAGGCCTGCTCCTGGTCCAACAGACGTAGATGGTGAATCACCAGGCGAGCAGGTCGAAGATTGCAAAACAACGGTTTGCGACGATGCGTGACAGTGGTCAACAGGTACAACCTGCCAGGCGCCGAGTAGCGGCCACGGCGCAGCAGGTGGGATTTGGCGAGAGGCATTGGATCTTCCTTGAATCAGGTCTCGCCTTAAGCCTAGTGATTCGGTCGAACTGCCCAGGTGGGGAATGGTTTCTGGATATGCTTGTGTTGTCCTCTTCGCGGGTAAACCCACCTGGTCCGCGCAGGCCCTGGTGGGTTTACCCGCGAAAAGCCCAGTGCCTAAAGGCAAGTCTGACGAATGCGCTTCTTGTCGATCTTGCCCACGCTGGTCTTGGGGATTTGGTCCACGAAACGCACCTGCCGGGGCACGGCCCATTTGTTCAGTCGCCCGTTGTCGACGTATTGCTGCAGATGCCGGGCAAGGGCTGGCTGGTCCAGCGTCACGCCTTCGGTGCAGACCACCAGGGCCAGCGGCTGTTCACCCCAGCGCTCGTCCGGCAGCCCGATCACGGCGACGGAGTCGACGCCGGGGTGCTGGCTGATCAGGCTTTCCAGCTCTACCGAACTGATCCACTCGCCCCCGGTCTTGATCACGTCCTTGATCCGGTCGCGGATGCGCATCACCCCGCGCGCGTCGATGCACGCCAAGTCGCCGGTGTGCAACCAGCCGCCGGCCCAGAGCGCAGCGCCTTGCTCGGGCGCGTTGAGGTAGCCCTGGGTCAGCCAGGGCGCACGCACCACCACTTCGCCGAGGGTTTCGCCGTCATGAGCCACGTCTTGGCCCTCGCCATCGACGATGCGCAGATCCACCAGCGGGATCGGCACTCCGGCCGCGATGCGCAGGGGCACCTGCTGCGCCATGGGCAGCGCCAGGTCTTGGGCGCTCAGGCAGGTAAGACTGAGCAATGGGCAGGTTTCGGACATGCCGTAACCGCAATGCACGCGAATGCCCCGCTCACTCGCCCGCTGGGCCAGGCCCTGGGTCAGGGCGCTGCCGCCCAGGAGCATCTTCCAACCCTTGAGGTCAGTGCGCTTGCCCTCTTCGCAGTCGAGCATCATCTGCAGCAAGGTGGGCACGCAATGGGAGAAGGTCACCCCTTCGTCACGGTACAGGCGCACCAACTGGTTGGCCTCGTACCGCCCGGGATAGACCTGCTTGATGCCCAGCGCCGTGGCCACATAGGGCACGCCCCAGGCGTGCACATGGAACATTGGCGTGATCGGCATGTACACATCGCCCGTGCGCAACAGCGGCTCGCCACCGCAAGCGGCGAGCGTGCCCAGCTCGTTGAGGGTGTGCAGCACCAGTTGGCGATGGGTGAAGTACACGCCCTTCGGCTCGCCAGTGGTGCCGGTGGTGTAGAACAGCGTCGCGACGGAGTTTTCATCGAAATCGGGGAAGTCGAAGTGGCTGTCCACTGCCGCCAGCAAGGCCTCGTACTCGCCCACCAACGGTAGGCCAGTCACTGGCGCCAGGCCTTCGCCAAGACGGATGAAGCGCTCGACCGTGCCCAACTCGCCGTGCAGTTGTTCCATCAGCGGCAGGAAATCGTCATGCACCAGCACGAGCCGGTCTTCGGCGTGGTTCATGGTGTAGCGGATCTGCTCGGCGGACAGGCGCACGTTGACCGTGTGCAGCACCGCGCCAATCATCGGCACGGCGAAGAAGCACTCCAGCGCCCGGTGGCTGTCCCAGTCGAGCAAGGCCACGGTATCCCCCGGGCGCACGCCGGCCTCGATGAGCACATTGGCCAAACGCTGGATGCGCGTCTGCAGGGTGGTGTAGCTGTAGCGCAGCTGGTCGGCGTAGACGATCTCCTGCCCCGGCTGGTAGCGCACGCCCGACAGCAGCAGGCGCTTGATCAGTAGTGGGTAGGTGTAGGCCTCGGCCGCCGGTGCGATGACGCGGGTCTTGATCATGGCGCCCTCCATCACAGCTGCGCCTCGTCGAGCAGGTAGAGGCTGTCGCTGCCAGCCTTGACCACGGCGCTGAGCGAGTGGATGCGCGGCAGCACGCGAGCGAAGTAGAACCGCGCCGTGCCCACCTTGCTCTGGTAGAACGCGCCCTCCTGCGCCATGGCCACATCGGCCATCCGCGCCCACAGGTAGGCGTACAGCGTGTAGCCGAAGGCGTGCAGGTACTCCACCGCCGCCGCGCCGATTTCTCGCGGGTTGCCCTGGGCGCGGTCGAGCACCGAGGCGGTCAGTTCGTCCAGGTTGTCCAGCGCGGCCAGCAACGGCGTGCGGAACTCGCCGCGCGACGGCGCCAGGCCCTGGGCGAATGCGCGCATCTCATCGGACAGCAATTGATAGCTGCGCCCGCCGTCGGCGACCAATTTGCGGCCCACCAGGTCCAGGGCCTGGATGCCATTGGCACCCTCGTAGATCTGGGTGATGCGGCAGTCGCGGATCAACTGCTCCTGGCCCCACTCGCGGATATAGCCATGGCCGCCGAACACCTGCTGGCCGTGCACCGTCGTCTCCAGCCCCATGTCGGTCAGAAACGCCTTGGCCACCGGCGTCAGCAGCGCCACACGGGCCTCGGCCTGGCCGCGCACGTCGGCTTGCTCGCTGTACTTGGCCACGTCCAGTTGCTGCGCCACGTAGGTGGAAAACGCTCGCCCGCCTTCGTTGAGCGCCTTCATGATCAGCAGCATGCGGCGCACGTCCGGGTGCACGATGATCGGGTCGGCCGCCTTGTCGGGCGCCTCGGTGCCAGTGGCCGCGCGGCCCTGCAGGCGGTCCCGGGCATAGGCCAGGGCGTTCTGGTAGGAACGCTCGCCCAGGGCCAGGCCCTGGATGCCGACGCCCAGGCGCTCGTAGTTCATCATGGTGAACATGGCGTTCAGGCCCTTGTTCGCCTCCCCCACCAGGTAGCCCAGAGCACCATCGAAGTTCATCACGCAGGTGGCCGAGGCCTTGATGCCCATCTTGTGCTCGATGGAGCCACAACTGACCGCGTTGGCCTCGCCCAGCTCGCCATCGTCCTCGACCAGCACCTTGGGCACCAGGAACAAGGAGATCCCCTTGGCACCGGCCGGTGCGTCAGGCAGCTTGGCCAGCACCAGGTGGATGATGTTTTCGGTCAGGTCCTGCTCGCCGCCGGTGATGAAGATCTTGGTGCCGGTGATGCGGTAGCGACCATCGGCCTGGGGCTCGGCGCGGGTGCGGATCAAACCCAGGTCGGTGCCGGCGTGGGGCTCGGTCAGGCACATCGACCCGGTCCAGCGGCCCTCGTACATCGGCGGCAGGTAGCGGGCCTTGAGCGCGTCGCTGGCATGGTTGAGCAACGACAGGCAGGCGCCGGCCGTGAGCATCGGGTACAGGCCGAACGACAGGTTGGCGGCGTTGAGCATTTCCTCGACCTGGACGCCGATCACCTTGGGCATGCCCATGCCGCCGAACGCCGGAGCGCCCGTCACACCCACCCAGCCATCGGCCGCGTAGGTCCGGTAGGCGTCGGCAAAGCCATCCGGGGTCGTCACCGTGCCGGCCTCGAAGCGACAGCCTTGTTCGTCGCCGCTGCGGTTGAGCGGCGCCACGACCTGGGCGATGACCTTGCCCGCCTGTTCGAGCACGGCCTTGGCGGTATCGGCATCGACCTGTTCCACCAGTGCAGGCGTCTGCGCCCACCAAGCCGGGATATCGAAGACTTCGTTGAACAGAAAATCCATATCGCGCAAAGGCGCAAGGTAATCAGACATGAGACGAACACTCGGCTTCTTGGTTGTTGGCGTGCAGCCCACCTTGGGTGTGGGGGCTGGTGGCGGTCGCCCGGACCTTGTCGCCGGGCAGGAGGAAGTACGACAGCGCCGGGATCAGCACCAGCGCGCCGAGCATGTTCCACAGGAACATGAAGGTCAGCAGCAGGCCCATGTCGGCCTGGAACTTGATCGGTGACCAGGCCCAGCCCACCACACCGGCGGCCAGGGTGATGCCCACCAGGCCCACGACCCGGCCGGTGAAGGCCACGGCGTTCTGGTAGGCCTGGGCCAGCGAGAGCCCCTTGCGCTGGTAATGCAGCTGCACGCTGAGCAGGTACAAGGCGTAGTCCACGCCGATCCCCACGCCCAGGGCGATCACCGGCAAGGTGGCGACCTTCACACCAATGCCCATGGCCACCATCAGCGCCTCGCACAGCACCGAGGTGAGCATCAGCGGCAGCACCGCCACCAAGGTGGCGCGCCAGCTGCGGAAGGTCACCAGGCAGAACAGCGTGACGGCCAGGTACACCAGCAACAGCATGGTGCGGTTGGCCTCACGCACCACGATGTTGGTGGCAGCCTCGATCCCGGCGCTACCGGCGGCGAGCAGGAACTGCCGATCATCACTGCTGTTGGCCTGGGCGAAGCGCTCGGCGGCAGCCACCACCTCGTCCAAGGTGTCGGCCTTGTGGTCCTTGAGGTAGGCGATCACCGGCATCAGCGAGCAATCGTTGTTGAACAACTCTGGGGCGTTGACCGAGGCCTGCTGGGCGGCGTAGTTGAGCACGTCCTGGTTGCGCTGGATGCTGTTGAGCTTGGGGTTGCCCTCGTAAGTACCGGCGGTGATCTGGCGCACGGCGTTGGTCAGCGACAGCGTGGTCTGCACACCTGGCAGTTGTTGCAGCGCCCAGGCCAGGCGATCGGCCAACACCAATGTCTGGTAGCGCAGACAGCCTTCAGACGCGGTCTTGACCATGACCGCGAAGGTGTCGCTGGAGAGCGCGTAATGGTCGGTGATGTAGGCGTTGTCGCGGTTGTAGCGCGAGTCGGCGTGCAGCTCCGGGGCGCCACTGTCCAGATCGCCGATCTTCAGCTGCAGGCTGGCCCACAGCCCCCCTGCCCCCATTGCCACGGCCACCAGCACCGCCGCCGTGGCCCACTTGCGCTCGGTAAAGCGGTCCAGCACATCCCACAGTTTGCCGAAGCCCCGGTGCGCGGCGGCGCGCGAATCGATGCGCAAGGCGCGCTCGGCGGCCTTGCGTCCGACACCGATGTACGACAGCGCCACCGGCATCAACAGCAGCGAGGTGAAGATCAGCACCGCCACGCCGATGCTGGCGGTGATGGCCAGGTCCTTGATCACCGGAATGTCGATCAGCATCAGCACGGCAAAACCCACCGCGTCGGCCAACAGCGCCGTCACCCCGGCCACGAACAGGCGGCGGAAGGTGTAGCGAGCCGCTACCTGGCGGTGGGTGCCGCGCCCGATGTCCTGCATGATGCCGTTCATCTTCTGCGCGGCGTGGGACACGCCGATGGCGAAGATCAAGAACGGCACCAGAATCGAGTACGGATCGATTGCATAGCCCAGCCAGGCGACGATGCCCAACTGCCAGACCACCGCGGTCAGCGAGCACAGCACCACCAGCAAGGTACTGCGCACGCAGCGGGTGTACAGGTAGATGATCACCAGGCTCGTGACCACCGCCAGGGCGAAGAACAGCATCACCTGGATCAAGCCGTCGATCAGGTCGCCCATCAGCTTGGCGAAGCCGATCACATGGACCTTGTAGGGGCCGGCCGCTTCGTAGTGACTGCGCAGTTGTTCGAGCTGACGGGAGAACGCGTGGTAGTCCACGCCACGGCCGGTGGCCGAATCCCGGTCGAGCAGCGGCACCACCAGCATGCTCGACTTGAAGTCACGGGCCACCAGGCTGCCGACGATGTTGGCGCGCTCGATGTTCTGGCGCAGTTGCTCGATATCCGCCTGTGCCCCTTGGTAGCCGTCCGGCATCACCGGGCCGCCCTGGAAGCCCTCTTCGGTGACCTCCGTCCAGCGCACCGCCGGGCTCCACAACGACTTCATCCAGGCACGGTCCACGCCCTGGCTGAGAAACAACTCATCGTTGATGTGCCGCAGGGTCTGCAGGTAGGCCGGGTCGAAGATGTCGCCCTCGGTGTTCTCCACTACCACCCGCAATGAATTGCCCAGGCCGCGCAGGGACTGGCGGTTGTCCAGGTAATTCTGGATGTAGGGGTGGCTCTGCGGAATCATCTTCTCGAAGCTTGGACGCAGCTCCAGGCGGGTCAGCGCCACATAGCCCAGCACCAGCGTGGTCAGGCACATGGCGAGCACGAACGCCAGGCGATGGTTGAACACCAGGCGCTCCAGCCCGTTGCCCGAGCGCATGTCGAAATCTTCGAGGTTGCGGATCACCGGCAGGGTGTCTTGTTGGATATCGGCCATCAGGGTTTTCTCTTGTTATGGGTGGCGCTTACTGAAGCGCCAGCGTGCGTACGCCGCGCTCGCCCACCAGCACCAGGTCGGAGGCGGTGTCGAAGGCGCTGGCACTCACTGGGGTGCGCGAGGCTTGGCGCACCAGGATGAAACTGGCGCCCCCATCGAGGCTTTGCAGCAGGTCACCGGCCTGGCTCGACAGCCAGAACTGGCCGTGGCTGTCCAGGCTGGCAGCGGTGAGGCTGGTGGCCAGGCCCGTGTTCACCGGCTGCCAGTTCAGGCCGCCATCGGTGCTGCGGTAGGCATGGCCGCGCAGGCCATAGGCCAGCAGCACACCCCCTTTGCCGGTGATGCCGAAGAACGTGCCGCTGTAAGGCGTGGCCAGCCGGGTGAAGCGCTGGCCGGCGGCATCGAGCTTGAGCAGCAGGCCCTGCTCGCCGGTGATGTACAGCGCACCGTCGATCTGGGCCAGGCTGGTCAGGTGCAGCCCCTGGGGGTTGTCGCTGCGCTCGAGCCAGGGCGTCCAGCTGTGCCCGCCGTCAGTGGTGTGCAGCAGCAGATTGAACACGCCGACGGCAAAGCCGTGCTGTTCATCGGTGAACCACACATCCAGCAGCGGCTTGTCGGCACCTTCGGCCACCAGGCGCTCACCCTCGGCCACCCAAGCGGCCCAGCGTTCATCCTGCGGAGCGGCCTGGGCCTGGGCGCGGTACCAGGCGAGCACTTGCGCTGCGAGCACGCGACCGTCCAGTTGTTTTTCCCAATGCTCGCCGCCATCGGCGCTGTGCAGGATCACCCCGTCGTTGCCCACGGCCCAGCCACTGCGAGGAGTGGGGAAGCTCACCGCATTGAGGTCGGCGCTGACCGGTACCTGAGCCTGCTGCCAGTGCGCGCCGTGGTCATCGGAATACACGATGTGCCCACGCGGACCGACCGCCACCAGCCGCTCTCCGGCACGGCCCACATCGCGCAAGGGGCTGACCGGCGCCAGCGCGCTGGGCATCGCTGGCAGGTCCAGCACATCCACGTAGGGCGCAGCCTGGGCCAGGCCCTGCAGGGCGGCACAGAGCATCAGCACCTGGGCGCTTGATTTGAAGACAGACATCCCGAACCTCCCGATTCGTCGGACGGGGCCTGCGCAAGGCAACCGCGCAGGCCCCAGGCATTCAGCGAATACCGGCCCCCGCCAGGGACTCGGGCGACCATTGGGTCTTGGACAGGGGGTCGATGTAGCGGATGCCGCCGTAGGCACCGACCACGCCATTGAGGTTGTAGGTGCCACCGATCAGGTCGTAGATCATGAACGGCGTGGCATCGGGGGTGGTCTTGTCGTAGCTCTGGGTGAGGAAGGCGAACGAGCCACGGTATAGCTGGCCACGGGCGTCGTACTGGTCCGAGGCCAGGGCGACCCAGCTGTCTTCATCGAGGTAGAAGCGACGCTTGTGGTAGATGTGGCGCGCGCCGTCCTTGAGCTTGCCCTCCACCACCCAGACCCGGTGCTTCTCCCAGCGCACGAACTGCGGCGCCAGGTGGTTGGGCGTGGTCAGCTGGCTGACATCGGTGTTGTAGGTCAGCTTGTAGGTGTTGTACGGCACGTACATTTCCTGCTTGCCCACGAGGGTCCAGTCGTAGCGGTCCAGGGCGCCGTTGAAGACGAACACGTCATCGTAGGTGCCCGAGCCCGAAGTGCCCGGGTTCGGCGTGTCGTAGGCCAGGTTCGGCGCCAGCTTCACTCGGCGCTGGCCCGGCAGGTACTGCCAGGCGCTGCGTGGCTGGGCCAGCGGGTTGGCGGCGTCACGCAGCATCATCGCTTCGCCGGCGCGGCGGGCTGGAGCGGTGTACACCAGTTTCATCTGGTAGTAAGTGTCCTTGGCGCCGATGGTCTTGCCCATGTCTTCATAGACCGGGTAACTGATGTTGGCCTGGCCTGTGGTGGACAAGGTGGCCTTGCCGGCCGCATCGACGTTCCAGGAGTCGTATTTGGCGGTCATGCTCACGCCCTGGTAGCGCAGCAGGAAGTTCCACATGGCCTCGGCGCCGGTTTGCGGAATCGGGAACGGGATGCCCGGCAGCACGTTGTCCACCGCGGTACCGCCCTCCTGGCTGCGGGCGCCGGTGGCGTTCTTGAGGGTGTTGTCCAGCACCGACTGCGGCAGCGCGACGGTACGGTGGGTCGGGTAGACATCCACCTGGAAGCTCGGGAAGCGCTTGAGCAGTTCCAGGGTGGTGGCGGTGAGCTGCGCCTTGTACTGCTCGGCGTTGGCAGCGTTGATCACCAGCAGCGGCTTCTCGCTGGCGAAGGGGTCCGGGCGCATGCTAGCGCCCTGCTGGTAGCTGGCCGGCGGGGTGACCAAGCCGCCCTGGTAGGCCGGGATGCTGCCGTCGGCGCTGGCAGCCTTTTCGGCCCCCACCGACGTCAGGCTGGTGCCCAGGCGCGCGGCCTGGTCACTCGAGACTGCCGCCTGGGCGACATTGAGGGCGAGCAGCGACAGGCACGAGGCCAGCAGCGTGTGGTGCAGAGCTTTCATGATTGGAGTTCCTGTACTCAGAAGGTGGTCTTGAGGGTCAGGTAGAGCGCACCACGGTCCTCGGTGGTGGCGCCGCCACCGGAGAAGGAGGCGTAGCCGCCGCCATAGCAGGTGTAATCCTGCTCACCATCCAGGGCATTGGGGGTCGAGCCGTCGGTCTGGCCGTCCTTGCAGGACTCGGCCTTGCCGAAGCTGTCGACGTATTTGAGATCGACGAAATACTGGTTGTAGAGCGCAGCGCTCACACCGACGGCGTAGTTGCCAGTGTCTTCGGCGCCACCGCCCTGGACCGGCGACACACCGTCCAGGCCGACGTTGATCGACAGCGGCAGGCTCATGTCCACGCCGGGGAACACCTGGTACCAGGTGGGGGTGAAGTTGACCGCGATACCCCAGTTGTCACGGGTGGGCTTGTCGATGCCGCGGTAGCTGCCCTTGCCCTTGTACAAGGCCTCGTTGTGGCTATCGAGCTTGAGCAGGTTGCTGTAGAACAGCTCGCCCAGCAGGGTCGCGGAGTCGAACAGTGGCGTGTCGCCGATGCTCATCAGGCCATTGAGGGTCCAGTGCAGGGTGTCGCCGGTGGCGCTCATGCTGTCGCCATCGTGTGGGGTCTCGTAGACCACGCCACTGCTGGGCAGGCGCGGCGGCAACAGGCCAAAGCCGTTGCCCAGCCCGCCCTGACCAGGCGCGCTGACGATCGCCGGGATGCTCGACAGCGGCATGTTGTGGCGGATGTTCAGGTCGCTGCCGACGCTGATGCCACCGACGTCCTTGGACAGGCTCAGGCCATAGATGTCGATATCGTCGGCATAGGCGAACTGGTACGTGGCGCTCTGCAGCGAGTTGTACAGGTTGCCCACGGCGCCCGGCAGCCCGGCCGGCGGGTTGCCGAACGGGCCGCGGGCGACGGTCAGGCCGCGGGCATCGAGCCAGGCCTGGGGCAGGATCTCCGAGCTCTTGCGGTAGTAGAAGCCCAAGGTGCCATCCAGCCATTCGGGCGACCATTTGGCCATGACGCCCCAGTCGCCGCGCTTGCGCGGGGTGAGGTCGTGGCCACGGCGAATGTTGGTCAAGGCGCCCTGCACCGGGATCAGCCCCGGGGTACCGGTGTGGCCGAGCAGGAAGCTCTGGGCGCCCTCGCCAACCAGGTCCGAGCCGCCGTAATAGGTGCCCGCTTCCGGCAGCCGCGCGGCGTCCCAATCCAGGAAGTACTGGGCGCCCAGGGTCAGCTCGGGATTGACCAGGAACGAGGCCGACAGCTGGTTGCGCGGCACGAACAACTCCTTGGCCTCGGTGCCGGGTGAGGCCGCGAGCTTGGCCAGGTCCAGGCCGGACTGCCCATAGCTCAGCGAATGCACCGGGTTGAGCAGGGTCTCGCCCCAGAAAAGGTTGTGCTGGCCGAGCTTGCCGCTGAGTTCGGACGCCTCGCCCACCTCGGTGCGCATGAACACGAACGCATCGAGCACTTCACCGGACGGCCCGCTGTAGTAACGCTGGGCGTAGTTGCTCAGGTGCGGGCTGCCCAGCGGCACACCGGTGCCGGGCAGGCCATTGAGGCTGGGGTTGATGCCCGATTGCTCGCCGTTGCCGTTGACGAAGGGGTTGGAATTGGAACCGGTGTTGTCGTAGGCCTTGTCGTACCAGCTGGCAGCGCTGACACGAAAGCCCATGCGCTGCTGGTAGATCACATCCAGTTCGGTCAGCAGGTCAACCCGATTGGTGATGGTGGTGCCGGCCTTGCGGAAGTTGTAGTCGCCGTCGTTGTTGTTCGGCGTGGCCAGCATGCGCTTGTCGGCGCTCTCGGTGCGCACGCCGTAGTTGTACTTGATGGTGTTGTCCAGGCGAACGGACCAGTCCTCATGGCCGGTATCGACTTCGAAGGCCTGGGCACCAGGCAAGGTGAGCAGGCCAACGGTGCAGGCCAACAGACAGTGGGTGCGTGACTTGGGCATTGCGTGACTCCGGTTATTGTTATTGTTCTGTTCACCGCCCGTCGTGCGCGGGCGTTGGTCAAGCGGTGTTGCGGTATCAGCGGTCAAGTTGTTGGATCAGCGCCTCGGCCTGGGGCCAGGGGCCAAAGCCGGCAGCCGGGTTGAGATGACCGACCGCGCCCAGCGCCAGCAACTCACTGCCCCAGGCCTTGGCCAGGGCAGTGGCGGCGTCCAGGCTGGCCAGGTGATCGTTGCTGCTGGCCGCGACGATGCTGGGGAACGGCAACCGAGCGAGCGGCAACGGCGTCCAGCCGTTTTCCCGCAGGCGCTCGGGGCTTGGGTAGGCGGCCGGCCACTGGGCCTGCAGGTCCGGCGGTGCGGCCAGCAGCGCGCCCTTGATCGGCCGCTGATGGCGCGCCGCCCAGTGGGCCACCATCAGCACCCCGGCGCTGTGCGCCACCAGCACCACATCGCCGTCGATCTGCTCGATCTCGCGCTGGATCGCCTCGACCCGGGCATTGCAGTCCAGGCCATTGACCTTGAGCGGCGGCACCGTACGTACTTTGGCCAGGCGTGCGTGGAGCAAGGTCTGCCAATGCTCGGCAACGTGCTCGCGCAGGCCAGGAACGATCAGGACGGTCGCGTTGGTATGCAGTTTTTCCACGTCGACACCTCAGCCAGGGGTGGTGCGCCACCTGGTCGCAGGGGCGCGTTGGACCTCACAGTAATGAGCGGTCCAGCCAGGCGCTTTACATTGGGCGTCAGTGACTTTTCATTTGATGACAGCGACTTCACCGGGGGTCGGCATCGCCTGGTTTGCGGGGGAATGGCCGGAATTTCCAGACCAACAGCAGCTTCTCATTTGGTGACACCCGGGCTATAAGAAGAGACCCGCGGGCCGTCGCGGGTCACCTGATGAGAACGCGTGGAAAATAATAAAATGACCGCCCTCGTACGTGCTGCAAGCCTGACCAACTACCTTGAAGTGTCCCGTCATCTGGGGCTCAACCCCCATGCGTTGCTGGCTCAGGTCGGGCTCAGCGCCAGCCTTCTGGACGACCCCAACCAGCGCATTCCTGCCGCCACGGTGATCACCTTGCTGGAGGCTTCGGCACAGGCCAGCCACTGCGAAACCTTCGGCCTGCGCATGGCGGAACTGCGCCAGCTGTCGGACTTCGGCGAGATCAGCTTGCTGCTCAGCCACCAGCGCACCCTGCGCGATGCCTTGCAGGTGATCGTGCAGTATCGGCATTTGCTCAACGACGCCTTGGCCATCCATGTCGAGGAAGCCGGCAAGACAGTGATCATTCGCGAAGAGGTGGTCACCGACCGCGCCCACGGCAGCCGTCAGGCCACGGAGCTGGCCATCGGCGTGATGCTGCGCCTGTGCGCGGCCCTGCTGGGCGCGCACTGGCGGCCGATCAGCGCCAACTTCACCCATTCCGCGCCCGCCGACCCGACCATCCACCGGCGCATCTTCGGTTGCAAGCTGGTATTCGGCAGCGAGTTCAACGGCATCGTGTGCCCGGCGACCGACCTGGACACCACCACCCCGCTGGCCAACGAAGCCATGGCACGCCTGGCCCAGCGCTACCTCGACACCCTGCAGGCGAGCGGTACACCGTCGCTGGAGCTGGAAATGCGCAAGACCATCTACCTGCTGCTGCCCATGGGCCGCGCCACCATCGAACAGGTGGCGCAGACCCAAGGCATGAACGTGCGCACGCTACAGCGGCGCCTGGAGGAGTGTGGCGTGACCTTCAGCGACCTGGTCAACGGCGTGCGTCGCGACCTGGTGCTGCGCTACCTGGAAAACCCCAATTATTCGTTGGGACGCATCGCCGACATGCTCGGCTATTCGATGCCCAGCTCCTTCACCCGATGGTTCATCGCCCAGTTCGGCATGCCACCGGCCAGCTGGCGGGCCCAGCATCCCCAATCGGCGGCGCATTGAGGTTTTTGGGGCCGCTGCGCGGCCCCGGGGATCAGCAGGCCACCTCAGCCTCAAGCAGGATGAACACGGCCTCCCCTTCCCGCTCCACCGGATAACGGGCCACCTTCAGCGCCGTGGAATTGAGCAGGTACCCGCTGGCCAGGTCGAAGCGAAGCCCATGGGCGCGACACTGGAGGGTCCGCCCCTCCAGCCGCCCACCGCACAGCGAGGCCCCCTGGTGCGGGCAACGGTCATCGATGACATAGAGCACGCCCTCGACATCGAACAACGCCAGGCTTTTCTCCTGGTACTCGAACAAAGCCCTGCCGTTACGCGGCGGCAGCTTGCCCGGCGGCACCGCGACACGCCGGCTCATACCGGCTGCGCCTCGCACAAGGCCTCGAACAACACATCAGCAGGTTGCGCGCCCGACACCACGCGACGCCGGTCGACCACAAAGCACGGCACCCCACCCGCCGCCCGCCCCTGCTCGCCCACGAACGGCCGTGCATCCTCGCGCAGGCAGTCGGTAACCTGCGCGGGCATCAGGGCACAGCCCTGGGCGATGGCGAGCAAGGTGGCGCGATCGCCCAAGTCCTGCCCTTCATGGAAATACGCCACGAACAATCGCATCAGCAAGGCATCGGCCTGTTGCCGGTTGCCCAGCGCCTGCACGCGCTGCAACAGGCGATGGGCATTGGCGGTGTTGGGCATGCGCCGGATCCGGGCAAAGTCGATGTGCTCACCCACCGCGCCCGCCGCGTCGCGCACCTGGGCCTGGCGCTGGCGCACAGCTTCATCGCTGCCCAGCCGCTCGCGGTAGAACGCCTCGAACGGCACCCCTTCAGCAGGGAGACCAGGCAGCAACTGCACACCCCGCCAGTGCACCCGGACCTGGCGCTGCGGCTGCTCGCGACGCAACCGCGCCAGGGCCTGGTCCAAGTGGCGCTGGCCAATCAGGCACCACGGGCAGATGAAGTCGAAGAACACGTCCAACGTCACCGTCTGCATCATGGCTGCGCTCCGGGGACCAGGGTCGGCTCGTTGTCCTGCAGACGGGCCATGTCCCGGTGGTAGTGACGCTTGGCGATGAGGAACACCAGCGCAGCGCCAAGGCTCATCAGCGGCACCAGCTGCATCGACGCGTGCAGGCCAAGCACATCGGATACGCGGCCAGTGATCAGCGGCCCGGTGGCCAGCCCCAGCAGGTTGTTGGCCAGGGTCAGGGTGGCGAACGCCGTGCCGTGCACCGAATAGTGAGTCAGGTTGGCGACCATGGCGCTGGACGGCCCGCTGGTGCCCGCCGCGACCATCATCCCCAGGCAGATCAGCACCAGTTGCGCCGTGCCCGTGGGCAAGGCGAAGGCCATCGACAGCAGCAGGCAACTGCCCAGGCAATAAGCGATGGCCAGGCTGATCTTGCGGTCCTGGCGTACCCGCCCCAGGCGGTCGCAGAGCATGGCGCAGAGGATCATGCCCACACCGCTGCACAGCACAATGATCGCGGCGATCACCCCGGCCCGGTCGGTGCCCATGGCGTAGTAGCGGCTCAGGTAGCTGGGCATCCACACGATCACCGTGCCGCCAACGAACAGCTGCAGGCCGCTGCCGACATAGGCGGCGATCACCGAGCGGCTGCTGTACAGGGTGCGCAGCGGCCGGGCTGCCTTGCACAGGGCCTTGTCCAGCCGCCGGGGTGCGACCTTGGCCTCCTTGACCACCAGGGGGTAGATCAGGGCCAGCAGCAGCCCGAACAGCGCCATGCCGGCGAACGACCAGCGCCAGCCGAAGTGCTCGGCCAGCACCCCGCCCAGGGCCATGCCCAGTACCGAGCCGAACATGCCGCCGGCCATGAAGGCGCCGGCCAAGGTGGCGCGCATGTCGCGGGGGAATACCGCGACCACCACGGCGATGCCGACGCTGCCATAGGCAGCCTCGCCCACCCCCACCAGAAACCGCGCGATGAACATCTGCGGGTAGTTCTGCGCCAGCGCACAGCCCAAGGTGGCCAGGCTCCAGAGCACGGCCATCAGTACCAGGCTGCGGACCCGGCCGAAGCGGTCGGCAAGCAACGACAGCGGAAAGGTCAGAAGCCCCACCATCAGCGCGACGATGCCGCTGAGCAGCCCCAGCTGGCTGTCACTCAGGACCCATTCTTGCTTGAGCAGAGGAAAGACCGCATTGAGTACCTGTCGCGACATGTAGTCAGAGATCAACAGGCCAAAGGTCAGGGCAAAGACCACCCAGGCATAGCGCCTGGATATGCCACGGGAAGTGTCAGCGTCATCGTCTGCGGCGCTGGCGAGATAGGCGGCCATGGTGCCTCCTTGGGGTATCTGGCGTGGATGTTGTTTTTGTTGTTATGAGATGAAGCCAAAAAACCTGGGCCGCCTCTAAAGGCGCGGCCTTGCGTCGAGAAAGGGCTGCAAAGCAGCCCAAGCCATCATTGCAGCGACGTCAATCTTTCGGGCCGCAAGGCCGCCTCTACAGGGGCCACACGCCATCAGGCGCGCTGCGGCACGCCCTTGCGCCCGGGCTGGCGGTTGGGCGCCATGCCGTTGGCCTGGAGTGTCTGCTCGATGCTGCTGTACTGCTCGCCAATGCGATAGATGGCGCGTGCCTCTTTGCCGGTAGCGATTTCCCGGCCCAGCTCGTGGGCCACGCGCACGGTCTGCTGGATCTGCTGCACCGAGGTGAAGCGCTTGCCGTGCTGGTCGATGATGGTGTCTTCGTTACCACAGCGCGGGTGCAGGCCCATGGCCAATGCCATGGTATTGAACGGCAGCACGTTCTTGAGCAGCGATTCGGCGGTCAGGGTGCAGCCATCCGGCGCGCGGTGGATGAAGTTGAAGAAGTTGAACGGGTTAGGGCCGTCGAAACCGCCGCCGATGCCGATCCAGGTCAGGTTCAGCGGGCCCATGTAGTCGCCCCGACGCACGATGCGCTCGAGGGTTTCCAGGGCGTGCATGCCGGTCAGCTGGAAGTGCGGCTGGATGTTGCTGGCCTGCAGGCGACGCAGGTGCTCACGCACCCAGGCCGGCCCGGCTGGCACGGTCATTTCGCTGTAGGCCGCCTGGATGGCCGGGTGGGCCAGGGAAGTGCCTTCGAGGTACTCGGGGTACAGCAGCTCCATGATGTTCATCTGGGTGGTGTTGATCGCCACCGTCACCTGGTCGGGCTTGGGCGTCAGTTCGGCCAGCATGTGCCGGGTGTCGTCGGACAGCCACTTGGCCGCCTCGCCCTCGCTCTCCGGGGCAAAGGAAATCGAGCCGCCCACTTGGATGATCATGTCCGGCACCGCTTCACGCACGCCGGCGATCAGCTCGTTGAACTTGGACAGGCGCTTGGAGCCCTTGCCGTCCAGCTCACGCACGTGCAGGTGCAGCACGGTGGCGCCGGCCTCGTAGCAGTCGACTGCCTTTTGCACCTGCTCGTCCATGGTCAGCGGAATGTCCTCGGGGAAGTCTTCGGGCATCCACTCCGGGCCATAAGGGGCCACGGTGACCACCACCTTTTCCATGTTTTCCGGGTGCAACGAGTCGTCGAAGAATTGCATGAAGTAGTCCTCGCTATTGTTATTGTCCTGGTGCCGCCAGCCGGCGGCGGGTGACTCAGAAAGTGCGATCGCCCTTGATCCCGGCCCGCTCCATCTTGCGGTGACAAGGCGGGTAGTCCATGACCGCGTAATGCTGGGTGCTACGGTTGTCCCAGAGGGCGATGCTGCCCGGCGACCAGCGCCAGCGGACCTGGTACTCGGGCAGGTAGGCCTGGCTGACCAGATAGCGCAGCAGGTCCCCGGCACCGGGGTTGGCATCCTGGCCGAAGCGCACCCGCTGCGGGGTGTGGTAGTTGGTGAAATGAGTGGTGAAGGCATTGACGAACAGCACCTGCTCCCCGGTTTCCGGGTGGGTGCGCACCACCGGATGCTCGGCGTCGGGGTACTGGGCCTTCAAGGCCAGGCGTTTTTCCAGCGCCATGGCGGCACCGAAGCTCGCCTCGATACTGTGGCGCGCGCGCAGGCCCTCGATCTTGGCTTTCACATCGTCCGGCAGGTTCTGATAGGCCAGCACCATGTTCGCCCACATGGTGTCGCCCCCTACCGGCGGGCACTCCACGCAGCGCAGCACACAGCCCATGGGCGGGGCCTCGCGCCAGGTGGCGTCGGTGTGCCAGGCGTTTTCGTAGCGGTCGGCCGGCTGGTCGGGGCGCTTGTAGATCTGCACCAGGCCTGGGTGGTCCGGGTCGCTGCCGGCCACCGGGTGGTCCTCCAGCTCACCGAAGCGCCGGGCGAAGGCCACGTGCTCGGCGCGGGTGATGGCCTGGTCGCGCAGGAACAGCACGCGGTGCTTGAGCAATTGCGCACGGATCTGCTCGAACAGACCATCGTCGTGGATCGCGTCCGCCAGCTTGACCCCGATCAGCTCGGCACCGATGGCGCAGGTCAGTTGTTCTACGTGCATGGTGTTGCCCTCTTCAGATGATGAAGATCGACGAGCCGGTGGTTTTGCGTGCTTCCAGGTCACGATGGGCCTGGACCGCGTCCTGCAAGGCGTAGTGCTGGTTGATCTCGATCTTGATGCGACCGCTGCTGACATGGTCGAACAGCTCGCCGGCAAGATCGGCCTTCTCGGCCGGATCGGCGATGTAGTCGGCCAGCGCCGGGCGGGTCAGGTGCAGGGAACCCTTGATCGCCAGCAACTGCGGGTCGAACGGCTCTATGGTGCCGGAGGCGGTGCCGACGCAGACCATCAGCCCGCGACGCTTGAGCGAGTCGAGCGAGGCCATGAAGGTGCTGCGGCCAACGCTGTCGAACACCACGTTCACACCGACCCCATCGGTGAGTTCGCGCACGCGCCTGGCCACATCCTCGACGCTGTAGTTGATGGTGTGGGTGCAGCCGTGGGCGCGGGCAAGCTCGGCCTTGGCTTCGGTGGACACCGTGCCGATCACGTTCACGCCCAACAGCTTGGCCCACTGCGAGACGATCAGGCCGACACCACCGGCAGCGGCGTGCAGCAGCACCGTGTCACCGGGCTTGAAGTCGTACAGCCGGCGCATCAGGTAGGCCGAGGTCAGGCCACGCATGGTCATGGCCGCCGCGGTTTCGAAGGCGATGGTTTCTGGCAGTTTGATCAGCGCATTGGCCGGGATCAGGCGCTCGGTGCAGTAGGCGCCCAGGGTGTTGAGAAAGCCGGTGTAGGTCACCCGGTCGCCCACCACCACGCCGGTCACGCCCTCGCCTACCGCCTGCACCACGCCGGCCGCCTCGACGCCGATGCCGTTAGGCATCGGGATCGGATAGGTGCCATTGCGAAAATACGTATCGGCGTAGTTCAGGCCCACCGCCACATGGCGCAAACGCACCTGGCCCGGTCCGGGTTCACCGACCTCGGCATCTTCATAGCGCAATACCTCGGGACCGCCAGGTTCATAGAAGCGTACGACTTTGGCCATGCTCTCACTCCAATCGATCGATCTGGACGCACTGCGTCAGTTCAGGTTGATTGGACTCTAAGCGCTGCGCCCGCCAGGTGCTTCGCATCCGACGACACGGGATTTTCATTTGGTGACAGCGTGCGACGCTTCGTCACGGGCCATCTTCGTGGCAGGCACATCGCCAGTCGCTGGCTATGCTTGGTAGGCGCGTGCGCAGCGCACGCCTAACCGGAATCGACGACATGGAAAGAAGCCCGATGAAATTCACTCGCTCCCTCGCCCTTGCCTCGCTAACCTGCGCCGCCAGTTTCACCGCCGTTGCAGACCCGCTGCCGCTGGGCAGTGAAGCCCTGGAAAGCCACGTCTCCACTCATGTGTTGGCGATCGATGCGCCGAATTACCAGGTCACCGTCGAAGGCCCCAACAAGAAACCCGTGACCTTCCAGCTCACTGAGAAAGCCAAGGCCCTGCCCAACCTCAAGGTGGGGGACAACGTGGACATCTACGTGACCCGGGCGGTCGCCTACGAACTCAATACCGAGGTCGGCGGCGCGCCGAAGATGAGCGAGGAGTCCGGCACCATTCGCGCCACCAAGGACAACCCCAACCCCGGCGGCGAGGCGTTCCGCCAGGTCAAGGTCACCTCCAAGATCAGCAAGATCGACCTGAAGAACCATGAAGTGACCCTGCTGCCGCCGGAAGGCAAAGTGCAGGTGGTCAAGGTCGAGAACCCCGACCTTCAGGCCCGCATGAAGAACCTCAAGGTCGGCCAGACGGTCGATGCCATCTACACCGAAGTGCTGCGCGTCGAGACCTCGCGCTGACGTCGGGGGCTGCCTGGCAGCCCCTTGCAGGTTTCCACCGATTCAAGCGCGACGCGGTACCTGTGGGAGCGGGTTTACCCGCGAACACCGGCACAGCCGGTGCCCTAGCTTCGCGGGGGAGCTCGCTCCCACACAGGCCGTGCAACATCTGTCAGCGGTGCACGCCCACAGGCCTTCATTCAGTGCTCGGCAACTGCGCCCGCAAGAACGCCATCAGCGCCCCCGCTGCCGGTGACAGGCTACGCCCCTTGCGGGTCAGCATGCCGATCTGGCGCTCTACCTTGGGCGCGGCCAACGGCAGGAAGGCGAGTTTCTCGTTTTCCAGCGGAAACGCCAGGTACGGCAAGGTGCTGATCCCTACCCCTTCTTCCAGCATCGCGATCAACGAAATCATGTTGGAGACGAACAACCGGCTGTGCTCCAGCAAGCACGCTGCGTCCGTGCCTTCGAGCAGCCGCGAGGTGCCGTTGCCGATCATCGGCAGGCCCTGCAATTGCGACCAGTGCAGGGCCTCGCCCACCTGCACCAGCGGATGATCGGCCCGGCACACCACGCCCACCTGGTCATGGGCGATGGGCGCGAACGCGATCTGCTCATCCTCCATCCACAGGCTGCTGATGCCGAAATCCACCTGCCCTCTGGCCAGCAGCTGCTGGACACTTTCAGCGGTCCCGTCCTGGATGCTGACCTGCACGTTCGGGTGCTCGGCCACGAACCGCGCCAACGGCCCTGGCAGCAAACGGCTGGCCACCGAGGGCACGGTGGCGATGCTGACCTGGCCAATCTCATGCCGGGCCAGCAGGGTGGCTTCGCGGGCAATACGGTCGTGGTGCTCGATCAAGCCGCGAAACAGCGGCAGGCAATGCTCACCGAATGGTGTCAGTTCCACCCGGCCACCGCCCTTCTCGACCAGGGCCTGGCCCAGTTTCTGTTCCAGCTCCCGCACTGCCAGCGAGATCGCCGGCTGAGTGCGAAACGCCTGACGCGCGGCGGCGTGGAAGCTCTTGAGTTCGGCGACCAGCACGAAATAACGCAGTTGGGCGATCTTCAGTTCGGGCAGCATGGTTAGCGATCCTTATCAAAGCATTTTTTTTATTAATTTTTATTTGCTGCATATTGCTCGCAAGATGAGAGCCAGGCAAACGGAGGCTTTCATCCATGACGTACAAGAACTACATCGATGGCCAGTGGTGCGAAGGCCAGGCCACCCTGGGCAACCACAGCCCCTCGGATACCCGCGACCTGATCGGCGAGTACCACCAGGCCAGCGCCGAGCAGACCCGCCAGGCCATCCAGGCCGCCCGCGCCGCGCAACCGCAGTGGGCTGCCTCGGGCCTTGAGGCCCGCCAGCAGGTGCTGATGGCCATCGGCGACGAGCTGATCGCCCGCAAAGAAGCACTCGGCGAGCTGCTCTCGCGCGAAGAAGGCAAACCCCTGGCCGAAGGCATCGGCGAGGTCAACCGCAGCGGCCAGTTCTTCCACTATTACGCCGCCGAAGTGCTGCGCCAGATGGGCGAGACCGCCGCCTCTGTGCGTGCGGGCATCGACATCGAAGTGCACCGCGAGCCGGTGGGCGTGGTGGGCATCATCACGCCTTGGAACTTCCCCATGGCCACCGCGGCCTGGAAGATCGCCCCGGCCCTGGCCTTCGGCAATGCCGTGGTGTTCAAACCCGCCAACCTGGTCCCGGCCAGCGCCTGGGCCCTGACCGAGATCATCAGCCGTCAGGCGCTGCCAGCCGGCACTTTCAACCTGGTCATGGGTAGCGGTGCCAGCGTCGGCGAAACCTTGGTCAACTCGGCCGACATCGACGCCCTGACCTTCACCGGCTCCCTGGAAACCGGCCGACGCGTCGCGGTCGCCACCGCCAGCAACCTGGTGCGCTGCCAACTGGAAATGGGCAGCAAGAACGCCCTGGTGGTGATGGACGATGCCGACCTGGACCTGGCAGTGGACTGCGCCCTCAACGGCGCCTTCTTCGGCACCGGACAGAAATGCACGGCGTCCTCGCGGCTGATCGTCTGCGACGCCATCCACGACCGCTTCGTCGAGGCCTTGCGCCTGCGCATGCGCCAGCTCAAGGTCGGCCATGCCCTGCAGGCCGGCGTGCAGATCGGCCCGGTGGCCAATGCGCGCCAGCTGGAACAGAACCTGGAATACCTGCAACTGGCCCAGGCCGAAGGCGCCACCTTGATCGAAGGCGGCGAACGCCTGCAGCTGGACACCGACGGCTACTACATGCGCCCGGCACTGTTCATCGACAGCCGCAACGACATGCGCATCAACCGCGAAGAAGTCTTTGGCCCCATCGCCTGCGTGATCCGCGTGCGCGACTTCGAAGAGGCCTTGACCACACTCAACGACACTCAGTACGGCCTTACCGCCGGCATCATCACCCAGTCGCTGCGCCACGCCAGCGAGTTCAAGCGCCGTGCCCAGACCGGCTGCGTGATGGTCAACCTGCCCACCGCCGGCACCGACTACCACGTGCCGTTCGGCGGTCGCAAAGCCTCAAGCTTCGGCCCGCGCGAACAAGGCCAGTACGCCCGCGATTTCTACACCGTGGTCAAGACCACCTACCTGCGGCCCTGAAGGAATACGCGCCATGCACGACCTCTTGATGATCGACGGCCTGCAGTACTCCAACTGGAGCCCGGATATATTCCAGCAAATGCAGGCCGGCGGCCTGAGCGCGGTGCACGCCACCATCGCCTACCACGAGAACGCCCGCGAGACTCTGTCGCGCCTGGGTGAGTGGAACCGCCGCTTCGAGACCTGGCCCGAACTGATCCGCCCGGTGCGCTCGGCCAGCGACATTCGCCTGGCCCATGAGGAAGGCCGGGTGGGGATCTTCTTCGGCTTCCAGAACTGCTCGCCGATCGAGGACGACATCGCCTTGGTGGAGGTCTTCCGCCAGCTCGGGGTGTTCGTCATGCAGTTGACCTACAACAACCAGAGCCTGCTGGCCAGCGGTTGCTATGAGCGCGAAGACAACGGCATCAGCCGCTTCGGCCGCCAGGTGATCGCCGAGATGAACCGCGTCGGCATGTTGATCGACATGTCCCACAGCGCCGAACGCAGCACGCTGGAGGCCATCGAGCTATCGACCCGGCCAGTGATCATCTCCCACGCCAACCCGTCGAGCTTCCATGCCGCCAAGCGCAACAAGTCCGACGCGGTGCTGCGCGGGATCGCCGAGTCCGGTGGGCTGCTGGGCTTTAGCACCTACCCGTTCCACCTCAAGGGCGCTTCGGACTGCTCCCTGGAGAGCTTCTGCGACATGGTCGCGCGCACCGCCGACCTGATGGGCGTCGAGCACATCGGCATCGGCACCGACCTGTGCCAGGCACAGCCGCTGTCGGTGCTCGAATGGATGCGCAACGGCCGCTGGAGCAAGGAGAAGGACTACGGCGAAGGCTCCAAGGACAACGCCAACTGGCCAGCGCCGTTGCAGTGGTTCCGCGACAGCCGCGACTTCCCCAACATTGCCCAGGGCCTGCGTGCCCGTGGCTTTGCCGAAGACGACGTGGCCAAGATCATGGGGCTGAACTGGTTGCGTCTGCTGGAGACCGCCACCACGGCGCAGGCCTGAGCCCCTCGCACGGACAGCCTTACAAAAAAAACAATCACAGGTTCCGGAGGCTAAATGAAAAACCCAACCACCCTGCCGGCTGACGACCAGACCCTGCGCCTGCCGCTGTCGCGGGACATCGACTGGCCGTTGTTTCTGATCAGCGGCGGCTTTCTCGGCGCATTCCTGTTGGCAGCATTGATCGACATCGATGCGGTGTCGGCCCTGGTCAACACCCTCTTCGCCTGGTCGACCAAGGCCTTTGGCCTGTACTGGCAGGTGCTGATGCTGGCGACCTTCTTGGTCAGTCTGGCCATTGGCTTTTCCAAGTGCGGGCGCGTACGTCTGGGCGGCGTGACCCAACGCCCGGACATCAGCACCTTCAACTGGATCGCCGTGATCATGTGCGCCCTGCTCGCCGGCGGCGGCGCCTTCTGGGCTGCTGCCGAGCCGCTGATGCACTTTGCCAGCCCCCCACCTCTGTTCGCAGGCCTGCAACCGCACAGCGAAGCAGCGGCCACTACGGCGCTGGCGCAGTCCTTCGTGCACTGGGGCTTCCTAGCCTGGGCGGTGCTCGGCAGCCTGCTGGCGATCGTGCTGATGCACCTGCACTACGACAAGGGCCTGCCCCTGGCACCGCGCACCCTGCTCTACCCGCTGTTCGGCGAGCGCGCGCTCAAGGGCCCGATCGGCACCCTGGCCGATGCCACTTCGATCATCGCAGTGGTCGCCGGCACCATCGGCCCGATCGGCTTCTTGGGCCTGCAGATCAGCAGTGCTCTGCATGCGGTGTGGGGTGTGCCCAACGGCATCGTCACCCAGTCGGTCACCATCGTGCTGGTCACGGCGATGTACACCGTCTCCTGCCTGGTGGGGCTCAAGGGCATCCGCTTCGTCAGCGAGATCAACGTCTGGTTGATGATCGGCCTGGCTGTGTTCATGGTGGTGTTCGGTCCGACGCTGTTCATCCTCGGCGGCTTCCCGCAGGCCTTCGCCTTGCACGTGGAGCACTTCATCCCGATGACGATGTTCCGCGCAGACCCCAAATGGCTGGACTGGTGGACGGTGTTCTACTGGGGCTGGTTCATTGGCTATGCCCCGATGGTGGCGCTGTACGTCGCGCGGATCTCGCGGGGCCGCACCATCCGCGAGATCATCATGACGCTGTCGATCATCGCGCCGCTGGTGACCATGTTCTGGTTCACCGTGGTCGGTGGCACCGGTATTGGCCTGGAGCTGCAGACCCCAGGCATCGTCACTGCCCATGGTGCCCAACCCGAGGACCTGCTGCTGGGCGTGACACAGAACCTGCCGCTGGGCGGTTTGATCAGCGCGCTGTTCCTGTTCCTGAGTTTCATCTCGGTGGCCACCAACGGCGATGCCATGGCCTTCACCGTGGCGCTGGCGATGTCCAGCAACGATAAACCGAAGAAATGGCTGTGCGGCTTCTGGGCCATCGGCATGGGCCTGGCGGCGGTGGTGCTGATCACCATCGGCGCGGGCGGCGTGACGGCCCTGCAGTCCTTCATTGTGATCACCGCGGTGCCGGTGTCGCTGGTGATCCTGCCAGCATTGTGGGATGCGGTGCGCATCGCCCGGCACATGGCCCGCGAACAAGGCGTCTGAACATGATGCATCCAGGTACGACAACAATGTCCAACACCGTGCTTGCCACCCCCGCGCTGCGCCCTGCCGACCAGGTCATGGACCTGGCCCGGCTGGGCAGCCACTTCCAGAGCCCGCTGAGCTTCGTGCGCAGCAGCATGCGGCGGATGATGAACCAGCGCTGGCAGATCCAGCGCAGCCGCTTCGACCTCGATGGCGAAGGCTTCGGCACCGCCATCTACCGCATCGATACGCCGAACGCCCATTACCACTGCGTGATCTTCTCGGCCTACCTGCCGCCGGAAAAACGCAGCGACCGGGTGATCGCCGACCAGTGGGATGTCACCTTCGTGCTGGTGGCGGGCGACGTCGACGCGGCGCAACTGGCGGACCTGGCGTGCAATGTGCCGTTGCAGGAGGCCGGGCGCTTCGATGCCCGCGTGCTGGTGTTGTCCCGGGCCAACCGCAGCCTGCGCAACTTCGACCGGTTCCTGGCGGCGCTGGCCGAAGGTCAGCAGCCCGACCCGCATCAACTGGCCGAAGTCGGCTACCTCTATCGCACCACCGCCGTGTACGGCAATGGCAAGTTCGGCATCGCGGATTTCGGCTGCCTGCAAGGCAACCCGGACTTCAACCAGCCGTTCAGCGCGCAGATGTTCACGGTCTATCTGCTGCGCCATTTCAGCATCGAGCAGATCGAACACATGGCCCGCGCGCTCAACCCACAACGGGCAGTTCCGCTGGCCCCGGCGCTGCAACGCTACCTGGGCGTCGGCAATGCCACCGGGCTGGGCATGGCGCCGTTCCTGATCAATCACCCGCAGTTGGTGGAGCGCTGGATCAGCACGCGGGAAACCGCCCTGGCACAGGTTCTGGCCCAGCCAGCCGAGCCCACGCACCTGGCACGCCTGCAAGGGTTGCTGACCCGCGCCCACCTGCACCTGAGCCAGACCCAGACCGAAGATGTGCGCCAGCATGAACAGAACCTGCGCACCCTCGCCGAGCTGTCGGCGTTGGGCGATTGGCTCGGCGGCCAGCCTGCAGGCGACGACCTCTGGCCGCGCCTGCAGGCCTGGAGCGAAGCCCACACTGGGTTGGGTTGCCAGGAGTTGCTGGTGAGCCTGCTGCTGGAGCTGTACCCCGATCAGGTCACGCCGCTGGCTGAGCAGATGGGTGTGGTCGAAGGCCTGCGCCTGGATGCCCAGATGCCCCTTGCACAGCTGCGTGAACTCATCGAGCGGCAATTCGCCTGGGCCCTGACCTACGACTTCGGCCACGTCGAAGCCGAGCACTTCTTCTGGTACCGCTCGGCCGAAAAAGAAGAACCGCGCCTGGGCATGCGCGCCGAGGAGCCGGGCGCCGAAAAAGAGATGCAACTGGGCATCGCCCGCAATATCCAGCGTTGCCATGCGGCGCTGCTCCAGCATCTGCGCGAGCAGCCCCAGGCCCTGACCGCGCACTTTCTCATCGCCCAACCGGCGTTCAAAGGCACCGTGCGCCGCCTGCAGGGCATGGCGCAAAGCGCCTATGGCGAGATCCGCGCCAACCTGCTGGCCCAGGACATGCTGCCGATCCACCTGCTGCGCTGCAAACTGGCGTTCTTCGGCGCGGGCAAGTTCGACCCGAAGTCCAGCCGCTGGGTGCGCATCACGCTGTTCCAGGGCGCGCCGCTGGTCAGCGACATCGGCCAGCCGTTCGAGGACGACTGGAACTTCGCGGTGATGCCGCAGGGAGGGCTGTGACCATGCGCGTATCGCTCAACGAAATCCAGGTGATGTGCCGCAAGGCCTTCGAAGGCATGGGCTTTGCCGCTGGCGACTGCGAGGACGCCGCCGAGTTGGTGGGCTGGTTGCACCTGCAAGGGCTGGACGGCGTCGGCACATTGGAAAAGGCTCTGGACTACCTGCAAAGCGAAGCCGAGCAGCCGTTCACCCTGTGCTATGAAGACAGCGCCCTGCTGGTGATCGATGCCAAGGGCCAGAGCGTGCTGCGCTGCGCCGCGACCGTGGTGGAGCTGGCGCTGGGCAAGGCCCTGCGCAGCGGTCAGGCGGTGCTGCGCATCCACCATTGCCACAACCGCTTGCTGTTGCTGGGCTACCTGAGCCGGGCAGCCGAGCTGGGGCTGCAGGTCCAGGCCCGCTGGGACGATGCCCGTCAGCGCCATGCGGCCAGCTTCGCCGCTGGCGCCAACCACCCTCAACTGCACAGCGACGCCCCCCCCGGCGCCGGGGAGGCCATCGAGCAGAGCATTACCGTGCTGTTCAGCCGACCGGCCCAGGCCATCGCGCCGGTCGCCGCGACGCACAGCCTTCTCAACCAAGGCTTCACCGTCAGCGAGCACACCTGGCGACGGCTCAAGCAGATGGCCGATCACATCCTCGTCGAAAGCACCGAAGCCTCCCGCCGCCATGGCGCGGGCGGCGGCAGCGACGCCGACTGAACCTCTTGCGGACATTAGGAACCCACCTCATGAAACATGCGATCAAGACCCAGCTGTTTGCCTCCAAGGCCCCGCTGGAATGGGCCGTCGTCGGCAACGGCACGCTGTACACCGCGCAGATCCCGATCGACGCCCAGGGCCAGGTGGTCCCTGGCGGCATCGAGGCCCAGACCCGCCAGACCCTGGACAACCTGCGTCACACCCTGGAAGCGGCCGGCAGCTCGCTGGACGCGGTGACCCAAGTGCTGATCTATGTCACCGACCGCAGCTACCTGGCCACGGTCAACAGCCTGTACACCGACTACTTCCAGGCGCCCTACCCCAACCGCGCGGCCGTGGTGGTGGCCGGTTTGGCCCGGGAGGAAATGCTGGTGGAACTGGTGGTCTACGCCTGCGTGTAAACCCGCCTGCATGGTGATACGCAAGCCTTGAGGCGGTGCGATCCCGGTGGGAGATTCCAGGGGGCTGGACACGCTCGAATCGCCTTCGGCGGGTGTTCCTCAACACTTTTCAGCCGTGTACATACAAGCCTTGGCGCAGCTTGCTTCGTGGGGTTTACCCGCGAAGCAGACTGCACGGTGGATGGCACCGGCTTTGCCGGTGTTCGCGGGTGAACCCGCTCCCACAGGGATGGCGCAAGTCGTGAGAGCGGCGCACTCCCGGCGGAGCACGGCTGACCAGCGGCAAGAAGGCTTCGATAGACAGATCGCGCACCTCTCGGACCGATCGCGCACTCATCGTCGTTGACAGGGGCCTGTGCAATATCGCGGCCCAACGATCGCGCTAATAGTTGCTAGCCACTCCACAACAACGAGGCTAGCCCCGTGTATCCACGCGTCCTGTGTTCCCTGTCCCTGCTCACCCTCGCCGTTTCCGCCGCCCAAGGCGCCGATGCGCTCAACACCCCGCGCCTGGCGGGCATGGACAACTTCCGCGACATTGCCGGCACAACCACCGCGTACAGCACCGCCCACAACGGCACCATGCGCGCCGGGGTGTTCTACCGCACCAACGCCGTGACCCCGACCGACGCGGACATGGCCACGCTCACCAGCCTGAACATCGGCAAGGTATTCGACCTGCGCACCCCCAACGAGATCGCCGCCACGCCTGACCGCCTGGCGCCAGGCATGAGCTACCAGAACATCGACATCATCGGCGCCACCACCTCGGGGGTGGACATCACCAACACCACGTTCCACAACGCCAACGAGGCGATCGCCATGATGAAGGAGACCAACCGCGCCTTCGTCTATGACGCGGGCATGCGCAGCCAGTACACCGTGCTGTTCAACGAACTGGCCGGTGCCGAAGGCGCGACGCTGTTCCATTGCACCGCCGGCAAGGACCGCACCGGCTGGACCGCCGCGGTACTGCAAAGCATCGCTGGCGTAGACGACGCCACCATCATGGCCAATTACCTGGCCACCAACGACTACACGGCCGACCGCATCGCCGCGACGCTGGCATCCCTGCCGCCGAACCTGGCCGCCATCTATGGGCCGATGATCGGCGTGGACGAAAGCTACCTGCAGGCCGGACTCGATGAGGTCAAGGCGCGCTACGGCACCATGGACAACTACCTCAAACAGGGCCTAGGCCTGTCCCAGGAAACAATCTACGTGCTGCGCGGCAAGATGGTCCGCTACAACAGCCTGCCCGGCCAGGCCGGCCTGCAAGGCAACGCCGCCGCCGGCGCTCGACTGTTGCAGGATCTGCAGGACAGCCCGCTCTCGGGCACCTACAGCGCCTACAACTACTACCTGCAGTCGGCCATCGACGCCGGCACCCTGGGAGGCGTGGAGTCCACCGTCGGCGGCCAGGTGCATGCGGACGCGGCCAGCTACCTGCTGCGCCAGGACGCGATGATCGACCAGGCAACGGCGCCTTTCGCCAGCGGCACGGACCTCAAGCCCGGCCAGTCGCGCCTGTGGAGCACAGCGTTGGCCGGCTATGTGGGCACCGACGGCTCGTCCCATGCCCAGAGCAGCAACGAACACAGCCAAGGCCTGATGATCGGCGTGACCCAGCGTTTTTCCGAACAGCTCAGCGCCCATGCAGGCTTCGGCTACAGCAACGGCAACGTCGGCGGCGCGGGTGGCGAGGCAGACACCGATCTGACCTTCCTCAGTGCGGGCGCCCGCTATGCCCCTGGCAGCCTGGAGCAAGGGCTGTTCATCGATGCCAAGGCCAGCGCCGGCTGGTTCGACTATGAAAGCAAACGCGACCTGGGCGGCGGCCTGGGCCGGGCCAAGGGCGACAGCCACGGTAACCTGACCGGGGCAAGCGTTGCGTTGGGCTATCGCCTGAACAGCGGCGCCATGGTGCTGGAGCCAAGCCTGGGCATGCGGGTCAGTCATGTGGACCTGTCGGGGTTCACTGAAAAAGGCAGCGAGCTGGCCCTGGACGTCGACGGCATCCAGCAGACCCGACGCAGCGCCTTTGCCAACCTGCAGGTCAACTTGGCGCCAACGCGGTTAGACAGCGGTTGGCAGCTGGTGCCAGGCTTCTCGGCGGGCTATGAGCATGTGCTGGGCGACCATCAGGTCGACAGCGAAGCTCATCTGCTGGGGCTGGATATCGAACAACGCGCGGCCTTCGACAACCGCGACCAGTTCACCGGCGGGGTCAACCTCATGGCCAACCTGGGCGCGTTCAGCGTGGGGGGTGAAGTGGCGGCCATGGGCGGGGGTGACAGCCATGGGGTGAGCGGTAGCCTGAAAGCCAGCTACGCGTTCTGACGCCCTGGGGGGCAACTGTCTTGCTCGGTGGTGCCTTCTTCGCGGGTAAACTCGCTCCTACAGGTACAGCAGTGCTTTTGAAAGCAGCGTAAAACCTGTAGGAGAGCGGGTTTACCCGCGAATAGGCCAACGGGACTTACAACCTTCGTCGCACCTGGGCGGGGCTCACGCCATAGGCCTGCTGGAAGTACTGCGAAAACCGCCCGGCGTTGCTGAACCCATGACGCAACGCCACCTCCGACACCGAGCCGAACTCCCCGCGTGCCAAGGCTTCATAGGCCCGTTCCAGGCGTACCTGACGTTGATAATCGACGATCGAAGCTCCCACGAACCGCTTGAAGCCCTGCTGCAGGGCCCGCAGGCTGACGCTGACCAGCGCTGCCAGCTCGGTGCCACTGATCAGGCTATGGGGATTGGCGCGAATGTAGTCCATGGCCAGCTTCACATGACGTGGCGCGATCTGCGGCGAGGGCCGGCGCAGGGCTTCGCTGTGGTTGTGCGGCCAGGCCTCTAGCACCGCGTCGATGAGCATTTCCTGCAAACGCACCGGCATCAGCACGCCCGCGTGGATCAACTGGTCGAACTCGCTGCCGGTGGCCAGCTCAAGCAAGGCGCGAATGCCTTGGAACGCCGCGACGCCCAAGTCCACCACCGGTTCGAAGCACACCGGCTGCAACACTGGGCGGCCCAACAGCATCGCCAACCGTTCGGTGATCAACCCCCGGCGGATCGACATGCCGCACTGGGCATGGTCCTCGGCAAACCGCAGCGCCTGGAGCGAGCGTTTGTCGATGGCCAGGCCCAGGCCGGGTCGGCCGGACGTCTCGCCGCCGTGCTCGAAGACCACCTTGCCCGCACTGGGCAGCACAAAGGTGATCTCGTCCTGGGGGGCGCCGAAGGTAATGCAGCAATCGCCTCGGTAGTGCATGCGGCGAAAGCTCACGCCCTCGTGACGCCCATACACGCCACTGATGACGATGTCGTCCGACAGCGCCAGCGAGTCGGCATAGAGGTTGTCGAACATCCGCGAGAACAACGCACCGAACGTGTCGCTGCGCATGTCCTCGGAGCGGAGGATGATCTGTTTACGGGGCGTGCCGGAATACACCTGGGGTCACCTGCTTGTTGTTTGGACGCAAGAGCGCCTGGACCTTACCAAGGGGGCATGACAGCGACGTGACCTGCACCTTATTCCAGCCAGTGCACCAGCAGGACCCCGGCAAAGGTCATCAACAACGAACCCAGCACGTGGGTCAGCACCGTGGCCATGGCCCAGCCGATACGCCCGTGCATCAGCATCGACACCACTTCGGCGCTGAAGGTGGAAAAGGTGGTGAGTCCACCGCAGAAACCGGTGGTGATCAGCAGACGCCAGGCGGGGTCCAGATTGGGCCACTTCATGAACACCGCCATGGCGATGCCGATGATGAAGCCACCGATCAGGTTCACCAGCAGCGTGCCCATTGGCATACCCGAAAACAACGAGTTGAGCCGCAGGCCCAATACCCAACGCAGCACGCAGCCGGCGCTGCCACCCAAGATCACGGAAAAGAGAGACAAATACACAGGACAACTCCATAGGACAAAAGTGACCCCTATGGAGAGACGGGCAATAGCCTACGCACCCTTCGATAGGGGGGAACGTAGGCATCATCAGCGCAGTGGCGCGGTTCAAGGAGGAATGCCATCTCCTAACCAAAAATCCTACGTGCCAAGGGCTGCCATGGCAACATTTTGAAGTAAATTCCTACAGAAAATAGCGAATTACACCCGTAGAATTGGCGCCTGGCGTGTGCTGCGTGCGCCCGGGAGCCTTCCCGAATACGGAGAACATTCATTTGTTTTCCGAGCGCTATTTTTATGTTGCATGCAGCCTCCAAACCTTTTTGGCGTTTCCCGTCCCGTTTTTTCTCGGCCGGAATTTCCCTGCGCCATCTTCCCTTCTTCCCATCCTTTGCTGCAGTGGCCCGGAACGCCCGGGGCCATCGTTTCGCTGTGTCCGCCTTCCGACGCGCCGCTGCCCTCGCGAAGGTGACGTCATGAACGAGGACTCCCGAATGAATGCACCTGTCCCCACCCTTGCCCGGCCGTCGATGATGCAGCGCCTGCTGACCAGCGAAGCCGCTGGCGGCGTGCTGCTGATGATCACCGCAGCCCTGGCCATCTTCCTTGCCAACAGCCCCTGGGCCAGCGCCTACCAACACCTGCTGCACCTGCCCGTAGGGCCCACGCTCAGCGACAAGCTCGGCCCGATGACCGTTCACCTGTGGATCAACGACGGATTGATGGCGGTGTTCTTCCTGCTGGTGGGGCTTGAGATCAAGCGCGAGCTGGTCGATGGCCGCCTGGCCACCTGGGAGCAACGCCGCCTGCCTGCATTGCCGGCCCTGATGGGCATGGCCGTGCCGGCGCTGATCTACCTGGCGGTCTCGCGCAGCGAGCCGGGCCTTGCCAGCGGCTGGGCCATTCCGGCAGCCACGGATATCGCCTTCGCCGTCGGCGCATTGGCGCTGCTGGGCCGACACGCACCGCTGTCGCTGAAGGTGATGCTGGTCTCGGTGGCGATCATCGACGACATGGGCGCCGTGGCGATCATCGCGCTGTTCTACACCTCGTCGATCAGCCTGCTGGCCCTGGCCGCAGCGGGCGGGATCATCGTCGTGCTGCTGGCGTTCAATCGCCTGCGCGTGGTGTCGCTGTGGCCATACCTGCTGGGCGTCGCAGCGCTGTGGTATGTCACCCTGCTGTCGGGCGTGCACGCCACCATCGCTGGCGTGGTCGGTGCGCTGCTGATTCCCTACAGCGCAGGCCGCGGCAAGCAAGCCAGCGTCAGCCCGCTGCTCACGCTCGAGCACGCCCTGGCGCCTTGGGTCGCGTTCCTGATCGTGCCGGCCTTCGGCTTTGCCAACGCGGGGGTCGCCTTCAGCCACCTGAGCCTGAGCGATGTGTTCGCCCCGCTGCCGCTGGCCATCGCCCTGGGGTTGCTGCTGGGCAAGCAGCTGGGGGTGTTCGCAGGCGTGTTGCTGGCGGTCAAGACCGGCCTTGCGGCCAAACCACGTGGGGCCAGCTGGCTGCAGATCTATGGCGTAGCGATGCTCTGCGGCATTGGCTTCACCATGAGCCTGTTCATCGGCGAACTGGCCTTCCCAGGGCAGCCCGAGCGTATCGACGAGGCCAAGATCGGCATCCTGCTCGGCTCGCTGGTGTCGGCCCTCATCGCCTGCGCCATCCTGCGCTTCGCGCCCAAGCCCAAAGCCTGAAGCGCCACGGTAATGGGCGAACCGTTCGTCGAGGTCCGCCCACACCCGCTCCAACCCCCAATGCCAATGCCCTTCTAACGAGCACGTGTCTATCACTGCCTGGGAGGGCAAACGACGATGAACGAACGATTCCTCGAATCGCTGACGAACACGACGCTCTTTGGCATCTCCGTGCTCAACCTGATGCTGGCCCTGGGGGTCAGCATCGTCACTTTCCTTGTCGCCCGCTGGGCGATCAGCTTCGTCAAACGCCGGGTCGAGCATTGGTCCTCCCACGATGGGCATTTCGCCCAAGTCCTGGCCAAAGTGCTGGAAGGCACCAGCAACGTGCTGTTGTTGCTCGCCGCCCTGCTGGTGGGTCTGAGCGCGCTGGACCTGCCCGAGCGCTGGCTGGATCGGGTCGGCAGCCTGTGGTTCGTGGTCGCCGCCTTGCAGATCGGGCTGTGGACCAACCGCGCCATCGCCCTGGGCCTTGCCCGTTACTTCGCTCGGCACAGCGCCGAGGGCTTCTACCAGGGCAGTGCCCTGGCCACCCTGTCGGCCTGGGGCGCGCGGGTGCTTCTGTGGTCGATGGTGCTGCTGGCAATGCTGTCGAACCTGGGCGTGAACATCACCGCCTTCGTCGCCAGCCTCGGCGTGGGTGGTATCGCCGTGGCACTGGCGGTGCAGAACATCCTCGGCGACCTGTTCGCCTCCCTTTCCATTGCCGTGGACAAGCCATTCGAGGTGGGCGACTTCATCGTCATCGGGCCGCTGGCCGGCACCGTCGAGCACATTGGCCTGAAGACCACGCGCATACGCAGCCTGGGCGGCGAGCAGATCGTCATGGCCAACGCCGGCATGATCAGCAGCACCATCCAGAACTACAAACGCTTGCAGGAGCGGCGCATCGTCTTCGAATTCGGCCTGTCCTACGACACCCCCACCGAGGCGGTGAAGAAGGCGCCGGGCATCGTCGCGCAGGTCATCAAGGCCCAGCACCAGGTGCGCTTCGACCGCGCGCACTTGCGCGGTTTCGGCAAGGAGTCGCTGGAGTTCGAATGCGTCTACATCGTGCTCGACCCTGGCTACAACCTGTACATGGACATCCAGCAGGCGATCAACTTCCAGTTGCTCGAACAGTTCGCCAGCATCGGTGCCAAATTCGCCGTGCCGGCGCGGGCAATCAAAGTGACCTCGCTGCCCCAGGCCTCGAACCAGATGGGCCGCGAGGCCGGCGTGTTCAAGGCCAGGGACTGATCGGCCCGGGCTTGGGACGCACCACTTCGAAGTGCCCGCGAAACACCGTTTCGACGATGCGCCACTGGCCCGCCTCACGCCGGTAGCGGTCCTGGTAGAAGCCACCGAGCTGGCGCGTCACACCGGTTTCGCCATCCCGGTTCTGGTAATGCAAGGCCCAGCGCGCCTGGGCGTTGTCCGAGTCTTGGTAGTCGATCTGCGGATTGGCGGCATGGTGCAGGTCGATCACCCGGGGCACGCAGGCCAGCTCGCTGTACAGCGCCAGGAAAGGCTCGCGGTCGTGAAAGACACCCAGCGGGCCGTAGTCGATCAGCACCGGGCCGTGCGCGAAGCAGTCGCGAATCGCCGCCACGTCCTTGAGGTCGCAGGCGTTGAGGTAGCGGTGCTTGAGTTCGCGGATGGCCTCCAGGGCTTCGAGGCGGGCGATACGTTGTTCGAGCGTCATTGCGTCTTGCATGAGGTTCTCCATGGAGTGATTGCCACTAGACGCCGTACCCACCGTCCACCGACAACACTTGCCCGGTGGTGTAGAGCGCACGATTGGAGGCCAGGAAGGCGACCGCATCGGCCACCTCCGATGCCTGTCCCCAGCGCTTGAGGCAGAGGTTGCGCTGCACGGCATCGCGCCATTTGTCATCGAAGGTGCCGTCCTGCCAGAGGCGCAGGAAGATGCCTGTCTCGATCACGCCGATGGCCACGCTGTTAGCGCGAACGCCGAAGCGCCCTTCCTCCTTGGCGATGCCCTGCAGCAGCGAATCGATGGCCGCCTTGGGCGCGACCGACAGCACGTCGCCTTCGGGCCAGCGGTGCATCCCCGCCGAACTCACATGCACATAAGAACCGCCCCCCTGGGCCTTCAAGTGAGGCAGCGTGGCCTGGACGATGGCGAAAAAGCCATTGAGGTCGGCGTCGATCACCGCGCGCCATTGCGCGACATCCAGATCACGGATCGGGGGTTGGGCGATGTCGGAGCCCGCGGCGATCACCACCGTGTGGATGCGCCCTTGGGCGAGGATGGCCGCGAGCGTGCGCCGCACGCCGTCCAAATCGCTCATCGACAACTGCCAGGCCTGGGCGCGTTGCCCTTTGGCCTGCACGGCCGCGACCACCTGGGCGGCACGCGCTTCGTTGCGGTGATAGGTCAGCACCACATCCGAGCCGAGCTCGGCGAAACGGCCGCAGATGGCCTCGCCTGCGCCACCGCTGCCGCCAATGACCAGGACCGCACCTTCGGGAAATTCCTTGCGTTGGGTCGTCACAGTGAATGCCTTTGTTGTTTTTGTGGCGGATAGTCCCGTGAAAGCTACCGTCATCAAAAAACCCTGCGCACCCTCCATTCGGACTACCCCGCCATACCGCCCTCGCCTCCGGCAACCTTTCAAGGAATCGACCCAACACCTGACGACGCAGCGTCAGGTTGCTACACAATTGCGTCACCCCGATTGAGGCCGCCGTTCGGCTTGTGGTACGAGATTCCCACGCCCGCCGACCCGCAGCGGGTGAGACAAGGAACCTCGTACATGCCCACGCCAAGAACAATAATCGCCGCCACCGCGCTCGTGCTCGCCGCGCCCTTCCAATTGGCGCTCGCCGATACCGCCCCAGCCAAGCCCAACCTGCTGACCGCCGCCGTCGCCTGGCGTCAGACCGCCGCCGAGTATCGTGCGCTGTACTACCAAGGTTTCAACCTGGCCAAGCTGCGCCTGGACCAAGCCCTGGCCGAGCGCAAACCCGGCGCCAAGCCACCGGCGATCATCAGCGACCTGGACGACACGATCCTCAGCAGCAACACCTACTGGGGCGCGCTGATGAACGAGGACAAAGACTTCTTCGACGACGCACTCTGGGACCGCTGGGTCGCCGCCAACGGCCCGACCCTGACGCCGGGCGCGCTGGCGTTTCTCGAGTACGCCAAGTCCAAGGGCGTGGAGATTTTCTATGTGTCCAGCCGCGACCAGGGCGACAAGACCGATGAGTACGCGCTCAACAACCTGCGCACGCTGAAGGTGCCCTTCGCCGACAAGGAACACGTGACCATCCTGCGCGAAAGCTCCAACAAGGAGCCCGCGCAGAAGGCCGTGGCCGAGCACCACGACGTGCTGCTGATGCTGGGCGACAACCTCAACGACTTCAAACGTCGCTACTACGTCGACGATGTCCAGCAGCGCGCTACGTTGCTCGATGAAGACCGCGCCCAGTTCGGCGACAAATTCATCGTCTTCCCCAACCCTACCGACGGGCACTGGATGAAGGCGATCTTCGGCGAGTCCGAGCCTGCCGACACCCCCGAGAACCGCGCCAAGTTCCGCGCGGCAGCGGCCTCGGGCGCCTGGCAGGCCAAGCCGTAGGCGCCGTCAGCCCATCCCGGTCGCCGCGGCGTAGACCTCCCCCAGCGAAGGGTTGCGCCGCAGCGTCTGGCCACCGCTGACATGAATCACCTGGCCGGTGACGAAGCTCGACTCGTCACCGGCCAGCCACAGCGCGGCATCGGCCACTTCCGCCGCCACGCCGCTGCGCTGCAACGGGATCTCGCGGTGATAGAGCGCCGCGATGCCCGGGTGCTGCAGCCCACCGCCGGACATCGGCGCATCGGCCAACCCGCCGGGTGCAATGGAATTGGCCCGTATCCCCCGGTGCCCGAACTCATGGGCGATGCAACGCACCACATGGTCCATGCCGGCCTTGGTGCCCATGTAGGCCGCGTGGTCATCGAACATGATGCTGGCGGTGACCGAGGAAATCTGGATGATCGAACCGCCCTGGGGCATGTGCCGCAGCAGGGCCTGGAAGTACTGGAAAGGCCCGGTGAACTGCACGGCGTTCATCCGATCCAGGTCCTCCTGGCTGTGTTCCAGGAAAGGCTTGAGCAGCCCCCAGCCAGTGGCATTGACACCGATATCCAGCCCACCGAAGCGCTGCGCGCTCGCAGCGACGAGTGCGTCCATTTCGCTTTGCGAGATGATGTCGCAGACCTGCCATGGCACATCGAGGGCATCGGCGACCGCCTCCAGCGCCTCGGCTCGTCGTCCGGCGATCATCACCCTCGCCCCGTGCTCGACGTAGCGCCGGGCGATGGCCTCACCGACGTTGCCCGGCGCGACGCCGAGTACCAATGCTGCTTTACCTGCCAATCGTTGGGACATGGGTTTGGCTCACACAATGAAGGCCACCGGCCTGCCGATCAAAACGCGCAGCCCAGGTAATGCCCGGCGCGCAGAGGGTTCGAGGCTACGGCACGGCAATGCGCCGATGCCCCGTCCGAATGGACGATGCTAGGGCCCGACCTGTACGTCATGGTGGACACTGCGAACGACTCCTGGGGCACTGCCTGCATGCGCCCATCCACCCTCCCGACAGAACTCTGAATATGACGACATCCATTCGTTTCGAAGGCGGTACCGCGGTCATTACTGGCGCGGCCAGTGGCATCGGCAGTGGGCTGGCGCGTCATGCCGCAAAGCTTGGCATGCAGGTGGTGTTGGCCGACCTCGATCTCGACAAGCTCAAAGCTGTCGCGCACGGGCTTCAGACCGAGACCCTGTGCGTACCGACCGATGTGCGCAAACCTGAAGCGCTAGAGGCGTTGGCCGATGCCACCTGGCAGCGTTTTGGCGGTGCCGACCTGTTGTTCAACAACGCCGGCATCATGGCAACGGGTTTCAGCTGGGAAATTTCACCGGAACGCTTCGAAAACAGCTTCGCGGTCAATGTCCATGGCGTGCTCAACGGCCTGCGCAGCTTCGTGCCGCGCATGCTCGAACGCAACGCGCCAGCGCGCATCATCAACACCGCATCGGTGGGAGGCTTTTTGGCGAGCCCGCTGATGGCACCCTACTCGGCGACGAAATTCGCCGTCGTCGCCCTGACCGAGTCGCTGCACGGCGAACTGAAGATGCTCGGGACGCCCGTGGGCGTGTCGCTGCTCGCGCCGGGGCCTGTACGCAGCGGCATCTTCGACAACCCCTTTGGCGATGCGCTAGACCGCCCCGAAGTGCGCGGGTTCGTCGACACGATGCGCCAGATGCTGGACGCCCATGGGCTGACCCCGGACCAGTTCGCCGAGCGCGTATTCGAAGGTATCCGGGAGGATCGCTACTGGCTCATTCCACAACCGCAAGTGCTCAATGACGCGCTGCAACGCCGTGTGGAAGACATCCTCGCCGGTCGCGACCCGGTGATGCCAACGCTCTGACACCCGCCGTGCGCACCACCGAACATTTCAGGTGGTGCGCACGCCGCTTCGTTACGAAAGCGAGACCTCCAAGGCATCGCCGTTCAGGCGCGCCGGCCACACTTTCAGGACCTGTTCCGGGTATTCCAGGCAGGTGCCGTCCTGCAGACGAAAGTGCTGCGTGTACAAGGGCGCCGCGATGACCAGCTCGCCAGCCAGATAACCGACGATGCCTCGACCGATCACGTTGGCGCCCGACGGCGGGGCGCGGCCCTCCACGGCGAACAGTTGTTCGTCCTCGGGCAGGTAGAACAGCGCCACCTGCACGCCGTCCACCAGCGACACCACGCCGGAATTGGCCTCCCGTCGCATCTGTGCCTCGGCGCATTCGCGGGTGCAACCGGACACGGCCAACTTGAGCTTGTGCGGTGCGCGTAAGCCTTTAATACCCAGCTAAGTGCGCTGCCCATCGTTGGTTCGCTGGGGTTTATGGAGCGCTTACGAAGCACGTATACTCGCGCGTCGACTCACTACATGATGTTGTCTACCCCCTCCAGGCAACATCTGAATTGGAGCCCAAGTTGAAAAAAGCCCCTGATCTGACAAGCCTCAACTGGGATGACATCAAATACTTTCTGGCCCTTTATCGCTACCGACGATTGTCTTTGGCTGCTCAGCAATTGGGCGCCTCCAGAGCGACAGTGTCGAACCGGATTCAATCCTTGGAGAGCGCCCTAGGCCTTCCTCTTTTTCGCCAGGAGGAAAACGGGTTCACGCCAACCCCCGCAGCCATTGAGTTGCTGCACGTTGCGGAAAAGGTCGAGCAGAACTTGTCACTTGATTACTTAGGTGAGCGCTTGCAGAAACTGGATATTCCGACCATCAGAATTGGTTTGAATGAGGGGCTTTCTGACAATTTTATCGCTTTTGAAATGGCTGGCTTTGCCAAACGGCACCCGGCGATGATCAAGCTGGTGACTCTTCCAAAAAACACCAATGTCGCGACCAAAGAGGTCGATATCAGTATTACCATCCAACAGGCCAGCAGCGAACTTGTTGTGAGCAAGTTACTGACCAACTACGACCTGGGTGTTTATGCCGGCTGCAACTATGCTGCCAACCTGCCGGACCCGCTGGAGGTGGGATCGCTTGGTACGCTGCCCTGGATTGGGTATATCGAAGAGTTGATGTACTCGGATTCTTTGCTTTATCACTTGGAATTGCCCGACGAAATCAAATTCTCCTTTCAGAGTACCAGTCTGAACGCCCAGATTCAGGCAACACGTGCGGACCTCGGACTGTGCATATTGCCGTGCTACATCGCCGAGCACACGCCTGGTTTGGTCAGGGTGTTACCGCACCTGAGTTTCAGCAGGAGCTATTGGATCTCCACACGCAAGGACGTCATCGGTAGCAAGAAGCTGAAAAATGTCTGGGATTTCTTGATCGAACGATTCAGGGCTGAACAGTCGATGTTCATCGGCTACTGAAACCTCAGTAAAAAGCCCCGCCCGCAGGCTCGCAGGAGGGGCCACCCAAGTCTCAATAGGCGCATGTAGTTGACCCATCAGAAAGGTGAACTCACCAAACTGGCCGAGTACAGTTCTGGCCGGCGGTCATTATAAATATCGCTGACTCCGCTATGTGCGGCACCGCGAGAGAAATCCAGAGTTTTGTTCCGCGCCCGCGACAAGCACAGCGTGGCATAGATAAGTGTCTGCGCGGAGTCTTCAGCGTTGGCAGAGATATCACCCGCGGTATCGAATATCTTACTTTGGCCAAGGAAAACCACATCATTCTCTACACCGGTACGGTTGGCAGACATGACATAGACATGATTCTCCATGGCCCGCACGGGTAAGATGAAATCAACGATTTTGCCCGAGGACGATGGCAAGTTCGTCGGGTGAACCAGTATGTCCGCACCCTCCAGGGCCAATGACCGTGCAATCTCGGGGAAACGCGCTTCGTAGCAAATCATGATGCCCAGCTTGAACTCCCCGACCTGATAGAGTCGAGGCGGTGCATTGCCCGCGCTGATAAAACGATCCGCTCCGATATTCGGCAAGTGGCTTTTCAGTTGTCGCTGCCGATTTCCCGCGGTGTCGACGAACGTACAACTGTTTACCCAGGTGCCTTCGACACACTCCAGCGAGCCGACAATCACATGGATGGCCAGGTTCTGGGCGGCCAAGGTAATGGACTGCAATGCAGCCTCAATCTCTGCCGCAGCGAGCGCATCTAAGTCATCGGCCGCGGTCACAACATATCCAGTCAGCGCGCATTCGGGGAAGACCAGTAAGTCGACACCTTCCTGGGCGGCCGACTGCATATCGCGCAAAATGTGTTCGCAATTGGATGCGACCGCAAACAGCGTGGGGGCAAACTGACTACAGGCAACACGCATAGTTTTCTTACAGGGAGGTATTCAGCCTCCCTGTATCTCCTTACTTGATTTTAAAAGCGACGGGCTGCAATGGCGCACCGGTGGCTCCGCGCAGGGGCATGGCGGAGGCAAGCAGACCCATTTCATATACCCGATTCTTGGCCAGTTCTTCGAGCCAGAGGACTTCAATGATTGGCATGCCCATCTCGCACAGCAAGTAGGTATGCACGGGGAAGTAGTTGCCCGCTTCGGCAGAGGGCGTTTGCTCCAAGGCAATGTTGTCCGAGCCGACGATGATGACGCCCTTTTCAGCCAGGTACTCGGCACCGCTCAAATTCAGGCCTGGCGAGTCGTTCAGGTATTTGTCCCGATCGGGCCAGACCCGCATGCGACCGGTGCGAACGAGTGCAATATCGCCGGGTTGAAGGGTGGAGCCTTGGCTGGCCAGCGTTTGCTCAAGATCTTCGGCGCTGATGCCATAGGAATCCTCCAGTATGTCGACGCCTTTGTAGCCAGCGACGTCGATCAGCACGGCGCGCGCTGCGATATAGGGGAACTGCTCGGCGCCACAGACATTCCAGTGGCGGCTGCCCAAGTCTGACCCGGTGTCAAATTCGTTCCAGATCTTGTCACCATAACCGAAGTGATTAAGCGTATCGATATGGGTACCGCAGTGGGTATACATCGAAATAGCATCGCCTGAATAGCCGATCAGTTGCTTTGCGTCCTTAGATGCACCTAATAACTGGTCGTTTACATTGCCCTGAGGGGTATGTGTCATCCAAATCTGGTATGCAGGGTCACCGGCACCCGCCCACGAAGGCATGCCGATAAAGTAATCAACAGACAGGTTGTAACTTTTACTGTAGTCCAAGCTCGATAGAATGGCGTTGCGCGAAGCATCGGTAATTAAGTTCAAACGACCAATCTGGTCGTTCTCACCCCAGGGACTTTTGCTGGGCTGTAGTTTCCGGTTATGAAAAAAGTCGCACATGAGCTGTCTCTTTTGTTGGTCTGTTTTTGGAGTGTAACTTTTACTGTGGCGCCTACAAGGTTTCAATAAATCACAGGCCCTGTCATTTTTCTAACAGTCGCCATAAGGGGCTGCACGGTTTGATCATCGAGGCATGCCGCCACCGAACTTGTACACTTCGCCCAGGAGCGAATACCTGTCGGCGAAGCCTTGGCAACCCAGGCTTATGGCATTACATCGCCGGAGTTCGGCCCCAAGGTTTGCCCCACGAACAAATTGCCACCGGGGTCGCTGGCGAGCAGTACCGCAGTCGGTGCCACTTCATCGACCAGGCCGAAACGGCCCAGGGGCAATTCGGCTGCCTTGGCGACTTTCCAGGCGTCGCTGATCCCGGAGACCAGCGGTGTCTCGATCGGCCCTGGGGCAATGGCGTTGACCAAGACATTGTCCTTGGCCACTTCCAACGCCAGGGATTTGGTGAAACCAATCACGCCGGCTTTGGCGGCGGCGTAGTGGGTCAGCTCGGCGCCGCCTTTGATCCCCAGTTGTGAGGCGACGTTGATGATTCTTCCCCAGCGCTGCGCCAGCATATGTGGCAAGGCGCGCTGACTGGCGACGAAGACGCTGGTGAGGTCGACCCGCAACATGTCATTCCACATCTCGATACTCAGATCGACACAACGTGCCTGGGTCAGCATGCCGGCATTGTTCACCAGAATATCGATCCCGCCGAACTGCGCGACACACGCGTCGACACCGGCTTGAGCACCTTCGACAGTGCCGACATCGGCCACGCACTCAAAGACCTCGGCCCCCAGTTCGCGGCAGGCCCGAGCGCTGCTTGTGAGGCTCTCGGGGTTCCGGTCGGCTAGCATCAGTCGCGCACCTTCCCGTGCATAAGCGCGGGCGATAGCAGCACCAATACCGTTGCCAGCACCGGTCACCAAGGCGCGTCGATTGTTTAGGTGTTGCATGTTCCATCTCCTGGTTCAAGTTGCTGTCATGGCGAGCAAGCAATGCTGCGATTAATCTGGCCAACGAACCGTGAGCCCACCATCGATAATGATGCTCTGGCCAGTCAGGTAACTGGACGCTTCACTTGTCAGGAACCGCACCAGCGCCGCCACCTCATCTGCACGTCCTGCCCGTCCCAACGGGATGGCCTTGGCAGCCTGGGCAAGCCCTTCAGGGCCAAGGGAGTTTTTGCTGTCCAGGGATTGTGGGGTTTCGATCAGCCCGGGAATCACCGCGTTGCAACGAATGCCGCGACCCGCCAGTTCGACCGCCAACGAGCGGCAGAGGCCGGGGACACCGGCTTTGGCAGCCGCGTAGTGCGCATGGTCCTGCCAACCGTAGACACCGCCTGCGATCGATGAAATCGCCACGAGAGCACCGCCCTCGCCCATGTGCCGAACAGCGGCGCGGAAGGTACGCATTACCCCGGTCAGATCGACGTCGAGCATCGCGTTCCAAGCTTCGTCGGTCATTTCCAGCAAAGGTGCGCGGCGAAGCAGTCCGGCATTTGCAACAGCGTAATCAAGACGACCGTATGCTTTCACTGCTTGCTCGGCCAGCTCATCCACCGAGCGGCTGTCGGTCACATCCAGCGCCCACATCAGGCACTCGCCCCCAGCCTCTTGCACCAGGTTGCAGGTGTGTTGCGGGTCGTGTGGGTCGGCCGGGTAATACCCGCCTACCACTGTGACACCCTGATGGGCATAAGCCACCGCGAGGGCCTGGCCGATACCACTGGCGGCACCGGTAATCAAAGCGACTTTACGGGTCATGAGCGACTCCTTATTTCACGATTTCCGGACGAACATGGCGGGCGGCGAACATCAGCGCGCCGGAGAGGAAACAGGGGATGGCACCGAAGTACAGGGCCGAGGTCTGCCAGTCGCCGCCGGCCAAGAGCACCTGGGTCGCGCCCAAACCTGCTACCACGGCACCAATCGGACCCATTGCATGGATCACCGCACCACCGGTGGCACGGATACTGGTAGGGAAACTTTCACTGATGAAGAACAGCGCCGCCGAGTAAGGGCCGATCATGAAGAACAGTCCCAGGCTGTAGAGGCCAACCACCATTGGCATCGTGCTTGGGCCATAGAGCATGCCGGCGAACGACAGACCACCGAGCATCCAGCCCAGGCCGATCACATTGCGGCGACCGATCTTGTCGCCCATCCAGCCATGGCTCAGGTAACCGCAGTAGCCCACGAGGTTGGACAGCACCAGAATAATCAGCGAGTTCTCGAAAGTGATGTGATGCACGCTGACGATCACCGATGTACCCAATACGCTGAAGATCTGGATCGCAGCCCAGTTGAGCAGGATCGCCGCACCGATCACTAGAGTTGCACGGCGCGAAGGGCCTCGGAAGGCAGCGGCCAAGCCGGCTTTGCTGTGTTCGCCGTAATCCACGCCATAGGTCGTCGCGACCGCTTGTGCCTCGCTGACCGCTCCACTTTTACGCAACTGGGTGATGCGTTGATGGATCTGGAACTGCGGGCTCTCCTTGAGCTTGCGGGCCATGATCGCAATCACGATCGCTGGAATCGCTGCAAAAATGAAGCAGCCCTGCCAACCAATGATCGGCAGCAATAGCGATGTCAGACCGGCAGCGATCAACGCTCCGACCGGCCAGCCGCCCTGCACCAGGCTATAAATGAAGCCTCGGCGCTTAGCCAGTTTCGGGTCATCGGAGGCTGCATACAGTTCGCTCAGGTAGGTGGCGTTGACCGTTTCTTCGGCGTACCCAAGACCGCCCAGCGCGCGAATCAGCACCAGCGGTGACTTGCCCCAGGAACCGCCGATGGCGGTAAGGGCCGAGCAGATTGCCGAACCGCTGACGGTAAAGATAATGCCCATGCGCCGTCCGAGCTTATCCACTAGCGGGCCGATGGCGAGGGCTACGACCGCCGTACCCACCGCCACCCAAGTGGCGATTTGAGCTTGTTCGATCTCCCCCCAGCCGTAATGCCGGCCGACTTCCGGCAGCAAGGTACCGAATAGAATGAAGTCGTACACGGCAAAGACCCAGGCGAAGAAGGCAATCCAAGTGGCGAACCGCACTTGAGACGGTGTCAGTTGCTGGGGCTTCCAGCCGGTTAGGTCGAGCTTATTATAAATAGACATGAATCAAGCCTCGATAGGGTAGCGGAGATCGGGGGTTGCAGGGCGCGGTTAACGTAGTTGGCGAACGCATCAAAAGTGACGAAATTAACGCTGACCTAGGTTAAAGCGAACGGGCATTCGGCACGGATCAGTAACTCGAAACTTTTTAGGTGGTGGTTATATGTCGCACGGGAAAGTTTTTTGCAGTTATAAGCAACTGCAAACAGCATGGAAACAAACTGACTACAGGTAACACGCGCCATATGCTCACCGGGAGGCATTTAGTATCCCCGTATCGCCTTGCCTGACTTTTAAAGTTGTCGCTTACATCACCCTGAGGTGCGTAATCCAGCGCTGACAAGAAGAATCGCCGTCACCCGCCCACGAAGGCATTCCGATCAAATAACCAACGGAAAGAAGGTGATTTACGTAGTCGAGGGTCGATAGAATGGCGCTGCGCGAAGTATCGGTTATCAAGTTAACACGAGCAATCTGGTCACTTTCATCCCAGAAATTTTTGCTGGCGTTGATCTTCGGCGGCGAAAGAAGTAGTACATGATCTATGTCATCTGTTTTTTGTTTTCGCCAGATATTAACGTGCTCACAAAAATCTACAAGCTTAAAAAAATCACAGGTGCTGTCATTTTTTTTACAGTTAGCGCGAGTGGATCTGCACGGCTGATGAGTCAGTAAAAATGGTGGTAAAAATCATTTGTGAGGGGTAATCACGGAGGCTCTATCTGTCTGTGCAGAATGGGTCAGAAATGCAAGATGGTCTCGTACCGCTCCTAGGGGCTGTATGACAAGTCTTGAGACGACGGTCAGGCAAGGCAAAAACAGCCGAGGAACGGTCGGAGTCACGCTCGACTTTACGGGTTGTAAATGAGCATTCCGAGGCTGTTTTCAACGCAGCATCACAGAGTCCGTTAGAAAAAAGGACCTGGCCCCTGCTTCGGGCCAGGTGTTCGGCAATTACCCGACAAGGTCGATGACTCGTTCATATAAACACCCTACCCGCTACGGACAGCAGGCAGGGTTGCGTCATCACTTCTGCGCAGCCCGCGGGTGCAACAGCCAGGCGGCCAGCGCCGGCAGTAGCAGAATGGCCCCGAGCAAGTTCACCAGGAACATGAAGGCCAGCAGGATGCCCATGTCGGCCTGGAATTTGAGCGAAGAGAAGGCCCAGGTGGCAATCGACAGGGTCATGGTCACGGCTGTGAACACCGAGGCGGTACCGCGCTGCTTGAGTGCCTCAACGAAAGCGTCGCGCAGGCTCATGCCGCGCTCGTGCATCTCATGCTTGATGCGTTCAAACAGGTAGATGCCATAGTCCACCCCTACCCCCACGCCCAGTGCTACCACAGGCAGCGTATTGACCTTCAAGCCAATGCCCAACAGCGCCATCAGCGCGTTGCACAGCACTGTCACCAGGGCCAGCGGTAGGATCACGCAGAGGGTGATGCGCCAGGAGCGGAACATCCACAGGCACAGCAATGCCACCGAAGCGAACAACGCGCTGTTCACCAGCTTGTCACCGGCATGTACCACCTCGTTGGTCGCAGCCATCACGCCGACGTTGCCCGAGGCCAGCTGGAAGCTGACCTGCTCGTTGTCGTAAGCCGCCTTGAACGCCTTGATCTTGTCCATCAGCGAACTAATAGTGTTGGCCTGATGATCTTTGGTGTAGATCGATACCGGGATCGCATTGCAGGCGCTGTTCATATACTCGGTTCCAACACGGGTGGCGAAGCCCACGCCCTGGGCGATTTGCGCAGTTGACTCAGGTAGCACGCGCCACTTCAGATCCGTTTCGGCATAGGCCTGGGTGATGTTGGCGACGAAACCGGCCAGGCTACGCACCGAGGACACGCCATCATCCTGGCGCAGGAAGAGCTCAAGCTCGCTGATTGGGTCCAGAACCTCTCGTTTCACACAGGGCGTCTCCTCGTCGCCCTTGGCCTTGACGATAACCTGCAGCAGATCTAAGCCAATGGCGAAATCGTGGGTGATCATCGCCACATCTTGGTTGTAACGCGACTCTGGACGCAGTTCCGGCACACCGGCGCCGATGTCGCCGACATTAAGATGGCGCGCCTGCTGCAGGCCCAGGCAGAGCAAGACGGCCGCGCAAGCCAGAGCCACGCTGGCACCACGCCGGGTCGCCAACACGCCCAGATGCTCCCACAGCCCTGCCCCGAGGGTTTCCTTGCCGCGCAGCTTTTGCGCCTCAGCCGCTGACAGGCGCATAAACGACAGCAGGATCGGCAGCAGCATCTTGTTCGTGACAATCATCACCGACACGCCGAGGGTAGCGGTGATGGCCAGTTCGCGGACCATCTCGATGTCCACCAGGGCAATCACCACGAAGCCCAGGGCGTTGGCCAGCAACGCCACGGCGCCGGGGATGAACAGCTTCTGGAAGCAACTGCGCGAGGCGGTGACACCATCGGCGCCTTTGAGGGTTTCCAGCTTCCAGGCATTGGTCATTTGCACCGCGTGGGACACGCCGATGGAGAAGATCAGGAACGGCACCAGGATCGACATCGGGTCCAGGGTCAGGTGCGCCAGCGGCAGCAGGCCGAGCAGCCAGACCACCGGGACCACCGCGCAGATCAGCGCCCAACCTGTGAGCATCAGCGAGCCCGAATACCAGAACAGCAACAGCGCGGTGATGACAAAGGCCACGATGAAGAACACCAGCACGCCCGACGCGCCTTCGGCGATATCGCCAATGGACTTGGCGAAGCCGATGATGTGGATGCTGATGTCGCCGTTCTGGTTTTCCTGGCGAATCTGCTCCAGCTTCTTCGCCACCTCCTGAAGGTCCAGACGCTGCCCGGTGATCGGATCGGTCTCCTGCAGGTTGGCCACCACCATGGCCGAGGACAGGTCGCTGGAAACAATGCGCCCAACCCAGTCTGATTTGAGCGTGCGCTCGCGGACTTGGGAGATCTGCTCGGGTGTACCGGAGTAACTGAAGTCCACCAGGTTACCGCCGGTGAAGCCGTCTTCAACCACCTCGGTATAGCGCACGTTGGAAGTGAACAGCGAGGTCACTGAGCTGCGCTCCACACCATTGATGAAGAACACTTCATCGGAGACCTTGCGCAGCACCGCCATGGCGTCCGGCGTAAAGACCTCGCCCTTGTTGTTCTTCACCGCCACCAGCACCCTGTTGGCGCCACCGAAGTCCTTCTGGTACTCAAGGAAGGTCTGCATGTACGGATGGTGCAGAGGGATCATCTTGAAAAACCCCGCCTCGACCTTGAGCTGCGTGGCGCTGTAGCTCAATGCCAGGGTGATCAGGATGAATAGCGCAAGCAATGGCTTGCGCTGATGGAAAATCCAGTACGACACCTTGCCGACCAGCCCCTGCGCGAAGTCCTTACGGGCCAGGTGCTCGGCGTCATTCACGAAATGTTCTTGCTTGCTCATGGTTATTCCTGCTCCTGGCCGAGCATCGTCACGCCACGATCACCGACCACCAGCAACCTCCCATCGTCCAGCTCGACCGCCCGGGCCACGCTGGCATGGGTGGAGGCGTGGGTCGTGAATGTCAGCCCTTGGTCGTCACTGGTCAATTGCAAGCCGCTGTTACCGAACACCAAGACGCGACCCGACTTCTGCTGGAGCGCACCGTTGATGGCAAAGGTGGTGCCGGTCTGGCGTTGGCTCCAGGTCTTTCCGGCATCGGCGGAATACCAGAGATTGCCGCGCATGCCGTAGATCAGCAGGCCACCGCTATCTAGCTGCAACGCGCCGAACAGGCTCCCCGCGTAGGGGCTGTCCATGGTCTGCCAGCTTTCTCCCTGATCGGTGGAGCGCGCCAGGGTGCCACTCTCCCCGACTATCAGCCAATCACCGCCTGCCAGAGTAATGACTTGGGAAATGTGCCGGTCGAAATCACCGTCGATCACCGGCAGGCGCTGCCAACTGACGCCGTTGTCCTTTGACAGCAGGTAAAGGCCGAACGCGCCCCAGGCGGCCATGCGCCCATTCCCCAGTGCAGCGATACCGAGCAGGGCATCGCCGTTGCTGTCAACCTCGACAGCGTTCCAGGTGCGACCGCCGTCGACGGTGCGCAACAAGGTGCCACCATGGCCGACGGCAACCCCCACCCGAGGATCGACGAACGCGACACCGGACAGCGTGCGGTTGCTCCCGGTGCGGACGCTGGTCCAGTTGACCGCATACTCATCGGCGCACAGCACTACCCCGCGCTCGCCGACCGCCACCAGGCTGTCGCCGGTGACGGTGACATTGAGCAGCTGCACACGGTCCGGGTGGATGACATAGTCCAGCGCCGGTGGCTGGGCCTGGGCTTGGGCGACAAGCAGGCACAGGCCCGCCAGCGCCAGAATGCGGCGTAACGACATAAGACAGAGCTCCAACGGGCCGATGGCCCCCGGTTACAGGGGCTGTGGCAGGTTCAACGGTGGCGGGGTTGGCTCATTTGCCCATGCGCCGCAAAGCGTCAGGCTGGAAGTCCACGAAGCGACCCTTGATGCCGAAGGTCCAGGGCTGGCTTTCCTCGTTGGCCAGGCCCGCCAGGTAGTAGCTACCGTTGCTCAGGTCGTGCCAGATGTTAGCGCGATACCAGGGCACCTGGGCATCGTAGAACTGCACCAGCGGATGCACGCCGATACGCCAAAGGATACCGCGGGTGTCGTAGGCGTCCGAGGCCAGCACGGTCCAGGAGTCCTCGTCAAGGTACATCACGCGCTTGCCGTAGACGTGCTTGGCGTCTTTGCGCAAGGTACCCTCCACCACCCACACACGGTGCAGTTCATAGCGCATCAGGTCGGGGTTGGGCGTGTTCGGCGTGAGGATGTCCTTGTACTTCACCTCTTTCGAGCCGAGCTTGTAGTCGTTGTACGGCACATACATTTCCTGCTTGCCGACCAGTTTCCAGTCGAAACGGTCCGGCGCGCCGTTGTAGCCGTCGAAGTCGTCGGTTACCCGCAGGCCTTCGGTACCGTCGTTGACGTTGTCGTAGGCCAGGTCCGGGGCACGCCGCACACGGCGCTGGCCTACGTTGTAGATCCACGCCGAACGGACCTCCTTGACCTGGTCGATTGGCTCATGCACCAGCTGTACCGTGCCGGCCAAAGTCGCCGGGGAAATGAAGCGCGCCGAATAATTGAGCAGGCGGTTCTCCGACGAGGTGTCCATGTTCGGGTCGAACACGCGGTTTTCCTGGATGCGCACGGTGTAGTAGTCACCGCTGCCGCGCACCGGGAACGACGCGTAAGTCCGCTGCAGGCCGCCGCCCAGGTAGCGCAGGTTGTGGTTCCAGATCGCCTCCAGGCCGTTCTTCGGAATCGGGAACGGTGTGGTGGTACCGTTGAGGTTGCTCACCCCGAAGCCGTTGAGCTGCACGTTCGGCGCTTCCTGCTTCACCTTCGCGGCGATGACCGCCGGCACCATCGCAGTTCGGTGCGTCGGGTAGACCGGCATCTTGAAGTTGGGGTACTTGGTCAGCAGCGCCTGCATACCCGGAGTCACCTTGTCCTTGTACTGCGCAAGGTTTGCTGCGGTGATGGTGAACAGCGGTTTCTCACTGGCGAAAGGATCGCTGTAGCCGCCGGTCGCGCTCCAGCCAACTGGCGGCTGTGCCAGCCCACCGGTATAGGAGGGAATCGAACCGTCGGAATTACCGGCCATTTCTCCGCCCAGCGGCGTCAGATCCTTGCCTAGACGAGCAGCCTGATCGGCAGTGATCTGGGCGAACGCCTGGCCACTCAGGGCAAGCAGTACAGCAGTTGCCAGCCCGCTCAGGCTGGCGGCGCGGAGCATCGTTTTCATCAAGCTAACCTCTTGTTGTTTTGTCAGAAGCTGTAGCTGTAGCTGGCGGCGTAGAAGTCGCGGTCGTGCAACGGGTCATACTCAGCGCTGTTGTCGAAGCTCACATAGCTGAAGTCCACTTTGTGCTGTTTGTTGTAATCGAAGGTGATACCTAGGGCAGAAGTGACACGGCCTTCGTTGAACTGCCCGTCCATCGAAACCCCGTCGACATCCTGGCCGAGGAAGGCATAGGGCGAAGCCGTGACGCTGGTACCGAGGAAGTTGTTGTAGTCAAGCTGCCCGCGCAGCCGGTAGCCCCAAGCGAAGTCGGTGACGTAGCCGTCGTTTTTGCAGCCTGCGGGGCTGGCGTTGTGCAGAGAGGGCACCGGTGAGGTGCAGGTGTCGCCACCGACCGGCAGGGTCGAGCTGGACCCCAGCCCATAGATGAAATCACGGCCATAGCGTCGGTCACCGCCGCCCTGGGGCACGTTATTCCACTGGAGTCCGACTTCAGCGATCACCGTCAGGTTGTCGGCACTCAACACATTGGGGAACACATTGACGCCGTTGACCTGGAGCTGGGTCTTTTCATAACGGTCCCACCCGGCGGTGAATGGCGAGCTGGCCACCTTGACCTCCTGGAACAGATTGGCCGCAGGTCCGATACCGGCCAATGCCCCGTTGAGCAGATCGGCACCGTTGATCTGTGTCGGCTGGTTGGGCGAGTAGCTCAGTTCCGAACCGATCGACCAGCCCGCAAGGACGGTGGTGAAGCTCAGGCCGAACAAGCGGATATCCTCCGGATACTCCCAGCTCGGGCCGATGAACTGGCCCGCCGAGTTACGCGCGATGGCGCCCGGCGTGCCGGCGTTGGGGAACGCCGAAAGCGCGGCGGAACCGGTACTGCGCATGCCCAGGTAAGGCGTCCGCGAGTGGTAGTTCAGGTAGTACAAACCCATCTCGCCATCGAGCGCGTCGATCGGGAAGCGGAATGCGATACCCCACTGGCCGCTGTCATGCGGATCCTTGCCCTTGGCCTGGGGCAGATAGGCACCGGCGGCGAGTTTGTCTGGTGACGAGGGGTTGGTACCACTTAGAAATGTACCCAGCTGGCAATCGCCGAAGTCCTGGCCGATGGCGCCTTCGGTCACCGACCAATAGTGACCGCAGCCTTCAATGGCGGTGCTTTCGTACTTGAGCTGGTAGAAGGTCTCCATGGAGATACCGGCAGGCAGCCCCACGTTCAGGTAGCCCATCCATACCGGGATCAACGCTTCCTTCAGCTCGGTGCCCGGGCGACGCAAGGCCGGTACGTCCAAGGGGTTGATCTGGTTGATGCCCTGGATGAATACACTCTCGCCCCAGTTCACCACCTGACGCCCCAGGCGGACCTGGACCGGGGTGTCATCGAAATAGAAGGTGTTGTACAAGTAAGCATCGAGCAGATAGACACCGCTGAATTTCTGCAGGTCGGCATAGCCGTCATCGTTGAGCGGTTTCTTGCGATAGCCGTTAGAGGCACTGCCGAAATTGACGTCTTCGTCTTCCAGCACCTGGTCGTACCAGCCCTTGATACGGATCAGTCCGCCCATGTCACCGTTGCGCAACGACAGATCGGTGACGAACTTGGCAATCGTGGAGAAGCGATCGCCCTTGTCATAGTTCAGGTTGCCGCCGTCCACCGAGTCTCCGGTGCCGCCGGCCTTGCCACGCAATGCACCGTTGCCAGCGCTGTACAGATCGGCATCCTGGCCCTCGGCACGCCATTGCGAGCCTACTGACAAGGTGGTGTTCCATTCCCCGTCCCAGCCATTGTCCAGCTGCAATGGCAGGGCATGAACAGAGCCCGCCGAGGCGCAGGCAATGGTGAGGAACAACGGCTTGACGAGCTTGTAGTTGTTGTAGTGCATGCAGGTCTCCGGCTTCGCCCTTGCCGTGTCGGGCTGGAGGAGCCCGCCGGGGGAGCGTTCTTGTTGGTGGAGAAAGCATGCACAGAGGTCCGTCGGAACCATTTGTCATTTCATGTCAGTTTTTTGCCATTAGCTGTCAGAGATCGATTTAAGCTGTAGAAAAAAATGCAATGAGGCGAGGATTCACCTGAACGCCAACCTGGCGCAGGCATGAAACCAACAAGAACGCTCACAACCATGACCGCCCTGATCAGAACGACCTCGCTCATAGGATTTACCCACCTTGTACGCGACCTGGCGGGCGACCCCGACGAGTTGCTGCGGCAAATGCAAATCGAGCCCAGGTTGCTCGAGAGTGGTTCGGCGGTTATTCCCTACCGCACGATGATCAATCTGCTGGAACTGTGCGCCGAACGCCTGCAGTGCGTCGACTTCGGCCTGAGCCTGGCCGAGCGGCAGAGCATCATGATCCTCGGGCCGCTGGCCGTCGTGGGGCAGAACGCCAGGAATGTCGGTGAGGCGCTCACCGAGATCGTGCACTTCCTGCACACCTACAGCCCGGGCGTGCAAGTGCATCTGGATACCGACACGGACCCGGACCACCCCCAGCTCATCTACGAGTTGCGCCTACATCCGGCGCCACGCCAGCGACAAGTCATCGAGTTGTCCTTGGGGGTGATGTTCAAGACCGTGCAGATGCTTTACGGGCCAGGGTTCCATCCCCACTCTGTGCTCTTACGCACAGAGGCACTCCTGCCGCAAAGCCGCTACCAGCGCTTCTTCGGCGCGCGGACCCATTTCGGACAAGCGCATAACGCGCTGGTGCTGCTGCCGGAACACCTGAGCAAGCCCATCGACCAGCACAACACGTTGCTGCACGACACCATGATGGACTACGTGAGCAACATGGGCGCGATCAACCCGTTGGATGTGCGCAGCCAGGTGGAGGACTCGATCCGGCGCCTGCTGCCCACCCAGCGCTGCGCCCTGCCGCTGATCGCCGAGCAACTGGGCATGCGTGAACGTTCGCTGCAGCGTCGCCTGGCGGACCACGGCGCGGTATTCGAAGACATGGTCGAGCAAGTGCGCCGGGAGCTGGCTGATCTCTACCTGGCCGAGGCGCAAATGCCCATGGCGCAAATCGCCGGCCTACTCGGCTATGCCGAGCAAAGCTCGTTCAACAGGGCCTGCCGGCGCTGGTACGCAACACCACCGCGCAAACGCCGCGCCCAGCTACGCGCTGACCAGATCGATCCAGGCCGGCAGGTAACCGACTGATGGATCAGTCGTAGGTGATGATGATCTTCGCCTGCTCGTCGGGTTGGGCCAGCGCAGCGAACGAACCGACGACCCCGTCCAGCGTCACATGGCCAGTGATCATCGGAGCGGCGTCGAGCGTGCCATCAGCCAGCGCGTGCAAGGTGTGGGCAAACTCCTCGCCTGTGTAGCCGAAGGAGAAATGCACGTTCATTTCCTTGCCGATGCCGATCAGCGGCTCGATGCGGTCACTTTCCATGCACACGCCGACCACGATCAACCGTGAACGCGGAGGCGCGTTCTGGATCACCTGCTGGATCAGCCCCGGCACGCCGACACACTCGAACACCACGCAGGCCCTGGGCTGCGGCCCCAGCCCGAGCAGCGCCATCGGGCCATTGATGTCATAGCCCTCGGGTGCCGCCACCTGCAGCCAGGATTGGTAGGGCGACTGCTCGGCCGGGTTGACCACCACGTCCGCGCCCATCTTCTCGGCCAGCGCGCGGCGTCCGGCGGAGAAGTCCGCCGCCACCACCGGGCCGATACCGCGTGATTTGAGGATGGCGATCATCGCCAGGCCAATCGGCCCGCAGCCGATCACTACCGGTATTTCGCTGCCCGCCAGGTTCGCCCGGTTGACCGCATGCGCCGCCACGGTCAGCGGCTCGGTCAATGCGGCGAGATCGGCCGGCAGGTCCCCCGGCACCGGCATCAGCATCTGCTCGGCCAGCACCATCTGCTCGCCGTAGCCGCCCGGATAACGGTTGGAGAAACCGATGTGATGGAAATGCTCTGGGGTAATCACGAAGGGTAGCGAACAGACGCGCGTACCAACCTGAAGCGTCTTGCTGCTCCCAGGCCCGTGATCGAGAATCTCGGCGCAGTATTCATGGCCGAACACCACGTCCTGGCGATCATCGAAGGCAATCGGGATATTGCCGCGCTTGAAGTTGGCCAGCACGTGCTCGCAGTGATGGAACATGTGCAGGTCCGAGCCACAGATCCCACAGGCTAGCGTCTTGACCAGCACCTCGCCACGGCACGGTACTGGCGCGGCGATCGAATCTATTAGCAGTTGCTTGTCACGCATGACAACGGCTTTCATCAACACTCTCCTACTTAGATCCCTTCCCATTGGGTCGCGCCGGAATCAGCCAAGCTGGCCAACGGCATGCAACCACTGCTCCGAACGCTCCAGACCTACCTGTAGACAAACCTTTGGCTCGTAGCCGAGCAGACGCCGCGCTTTGTCAATGGAAATGCCGCCCGTGCGGGCGAACATGTACATGGTGTCCGGGGTGACCTCGCCCTGGCGCTTGAGCAATCGGTTGATGCTCCAGATGGCATTGGTCAGCGCCAGCGCCAGCCACAGCGGTAGACTGCGTGGCGCCCCGGAACGCTTGGCCCAGCGCCAGTGATAGCCGAAGAACTCCTGGCAGCTCACCGACTCGTTCGCGCTGATGTGGAAGATCTGTCCGCTCGCCTGCGGCAGCCCAGCGGCCAGCATCACGCCGTCCAGCAGATCGTCGATATACACCGGCGTCCAACGCCCCGATCCACCATTGGGCAGGATCAGCGTGCCGGCCTTGGCCATCTTCAGCGGCTCGCTCAACCAGGCACGAGAGCCAGGGCCATAGACATCCCCCGGCCGGACGATGGTGCAGTCGATCTCGCCAGCCGCATGCGCCGCCAGCACCACGTGCTCACTCGCGCCCTTGGCAACGCCGTAGCGATAGTGGTCGCCGATCACCACGTCGCAAGTTTCCTGCGCCTGGTCGGGGTAGTCCCAACCCAGCGCAGCAATCGAGGAAAACTGCACGAAACGCTTGGCGCCACCGTTGATGGCGACGTCCAGGCAGTTGCGCACACCCCGCACTGAGACTTCGCGGTACTGCGCCCACGATGCCGCCAGCGAAACCACGGCTGCGGTATTGATAAACAGCTCGCAGCCGCGGGCGTGCTCGGCCCACTGCTCGGGGCGGGTCAGGTCGCCGGCGACGACGTCATTGGCCGGGTCGGCACGCAGGTCCATGCCCCGCACCGTGGCACCCAGCGCTCGGTAGCGGGATGCCAGGGCCTGGCCAATGAAACCACTGGCACCGGTAATGAAGACCGATCGGGGCACTTCGGGGGTCTGCCCCTGTGCACCGACCGGCGGGCAAGAATGTTCCATCGAGCACACTCCAAAAAAGGGGGGAAACGCGGGCGCAGACGCCCGTGCCTGTCGGGTTAGCCGATGGTGTAGCCCGCGTGACCGGGGCGGATGTAACGGGCCGGTTCCAAGCCACGTTCCTTAACCAGGCGGTCGATGATCTGCATGATGTCGGTGGCATCCATGACATTCACGAAGTTTCCGTCCCGATCAAAGTTGATATTGGCGCCGTAGACCACCATGAAAGTGTCGGTCGGGCCCGTGTTGTCGGCCGGAACGCTGAAGGTGTGGATCGAGCCGCCCGGCTCGTACAGATAGCAGCCGGCTGTCTGCGGCTGGTCTGGATACTCGACATAGTTCCATTTGCCAGACAGCGTGAACAAGTGCACCGGGCCGGTGTGATAGTGACAAGGCAAACGCACTCCTGGCTGGAAGATCACGCGCAACGCCCATATACCCAGGTTCGGGTCGAGGTACAAAGGCTGCACGTCCACGCCCGGGAAGTACGGGGCCATGACATCCTTGTAGACCGGTAACTCGTTGGTGTTGAGAGTCAGTAGTTCTTTGTGATCGAACACTGGAATAGGCATTGGCATTATTGTTTTCCTCATGGCCGTGGTGCGGGCAATGGATTTGCCCTGGCGCAATACTGCGTCGCCGCCCTGCGGAAAACTTGTCATTTGCGGTCGAAAACTTGTCATCTACCGTCAATGCCCTCCCGCTCTCCGTGCACGTGGACTACTGACCTGGCTGGTGTCCTGTCTCGTGGGTATCTGGATGCATCTGTCTAACGACACCACGTTGGCGACGGCATCAGCCCCTGCGGTATTCATAGTCGCGTTCGCGGGTTACCTGTTGGCACCTAGCCTGCGACGTGCACAACCCCATGGCGACCCTGCCTGAACACCTCTTCGAAAATAGCGTGCGTAGTGCACCGCAACGCTATTACCAGTGCACCCTACGACAAGCCAACTCCCGTATTTGAGACGTAATGTAAACCCACGGGGCCGCATAGGCAGCTCTTAACCAAAATCCAATAACAAATGTTGGTGTCCAATGAAAACAGTTGACCCCATTACCCTCGCGGTCGTGCGCGGCGCGCTGGAAACAGCTCAGCGTGAGATGACTTTTACCCTGGAGAAGACTGGCCGCTCCAGTGTTTTCAACCTGGCACATGATTATTCGAACTCGCTCTTCGATCATCTTCCCGAGATGATTCTGCAAGGTCAGGATATCCCAATCCATCTTGGGTCTCTGATTCCCGCTATGAAGTGCGTTGCCGAGTTCTTTGGCGACGATATCGCCGAAGGCGATGTGCTGTACCACAACGACCCCGCCTACAAGGGCAGCCACATTCTCGACTGCTGCATGTACAAGCCGGTCTTCTACAAAGGCGAACTGGTTTTCTGGACCGTCTCCAAAGGCCACCTCACCGATGTCGGTGGCCCAGTACCCGCTGGCTACAATCCCGATGCCAAGGAAATCTACGCCGAAGGCCTGCGCATCCCGCCCGTGAAGCTTTGGGAGAAAGGCAAGCGTCGCGAAGATGTGATCAACCTGCTGTTGACCAACATGCGCGCACGTCCTTATCAGGAAGGCGACCTGAACGCCCAGTACGGTGCCTGTAAAGTAGGTGAACGTCACCTTCTAGAGCTGCTCGACAAATACGGCGTGGAGCAGGTCCGCGCCTGCATCGACGAACTGAAGAACATGGCGGATCGTCACATGCGCGCACTGGTTCGAGACGTGCCGGACGGCCATTACACCGGATCCGCCATTCTGGAAGACTCCGGGCACGGCTTGGGCGAACTGACCATCACCGCCAACATCGAGATTCGCGGCGATGAGATCAATATCCGTATCGACAGCCCACCTCAGGTGCCCTACTTCATCAACTCTTACGAAGGTAACTCGGTCTCGGGCATCTACCTGGGCATGATGATGTTCGCTCAGGTAGCACCGCCATACAACGAAGGCCTGTACCGCTGCCTGAATATCGACCTGGGTCCCAAGGGCACGCTGTGTAACGCTCAAGAACCCGCGCCGCACGTCAACTGCACGACTACGCCGATGGAAACGCTCGCCGATGCGGTGCGCGTGGCACTGGAGTCCGCCTCCCCAGATCGAGTCACCGCCTCTTGGGGCCACACGAGTGGCATCAACATGGCTGGCTATGACCCGCGCAATGGCAACAGTGAATACGTCACCATGGTCCTCGCTTCGATCATTTCGGGCGCAGGCGCCAACAAAGTGATGGACGGCTGGCACGCGTGCGGCCCACTGTGCTGCTTTGGCGCCTTGATGAGCGGTGACATCGAACTGCTCGAACATGCCTACCCCGTACTGATTCACCGCTATAGCCTCATGACCGATAGCGGCGGCGCCGGTGAATTCCGCGGAGGTTCCGGTACTCATCTGGAAATCGAGCCGCTTGACCACCCGATGACTATCGTAGGTTTCGGCGAAGGCCGTCAAAGAGCCACCGCTGGCGCCGCAGGTGCTCGCAACACGGTAATCGAACCGAAACTGGGTCGGCTGATCCATCGCAAGCCGGACGGCGAAGAAGACCACTACGTGCAGAACCCACTGCTCACCATCAAACCGGGCGAACGCATCATCAATATCAACGGCGGTGGTGGCGGTTACGGCGACCCTCTGCGTCGCCCTGTCGAGTCCGTACTGCAAGACGTGCGCAACGGCCTGGTATCACCTAATGCTGCAGCACTTGAGTATGGCGTCGTCCTGAACGCCGATGGACATCTCGATGAAACCGCCACCCGCACCAGCCGCGGCCAGCTCTGACCGGAGAATCAACATGCGCAAACAATATCGTCTCGGCATCGATGCTGGCGGAACCTTCACTGACTTCATCCTGGCAGACCTCGAAGGCGGCGTTCAGCTGTTCAAGGCACCGTCGACCCCTCAGGACGGCACACTCGCCATTCGTGCCGGCCTGGCACAAATCGCAGATGCCACCGGCAAGACACCTGCCGAGATCATCGCCAGCTGTGACTTGTGCATCAACGGTACCACCGTGGCACTCAACGCGCTCATCGAGCGCACTGGGGTCAAGGTCGGTCTGCTCTGCACCGAAGGCCATGAAGACAGCCTGGAAATTCGCCTCGGGCATAAAGAAGAGGGTTATCGGTATGACCCACACTATCCACCGGCCTACATGATCGTTCCGCGCCACCTTCGTCGTCCGGTCGCCGGGCGTATCCTCAGCGATGGCCGCGAACATGCCGCACTGGATGAGCGCGCCATCCACGAGGCAATCGAATACTTCCGTGCCGAAGGCGTCGAAGCGGTTGCCATCTCGTTTGTCTGGTCCGTACGCAACCCCAGCCACGAGAAGCGCGCGGCGGAACTGGTGCGCAAAGCGTTGCCAGGCGTCTTCGTATGCACAGGCAACGAGGTCTTCCCGCAGATTCGCGAATACACCCGCACCTCGACCACGGTGGTGAATGCCTACCTCAGCCCGGTCATGGCGCGCTATGTCGAACGTATCGACAGCCTGTTCGAAGAGCTCGGTGCGCACCAGCCTGTACGCTACTTCCAGTCGAATGGTGGCCTGGCGCCGGGCCATGTGATGCGCAATCGCGCCGTCAACGCGATCAACTCAGGTCCCGCTTCCGCTCCACAGGCAGGCTTGTCGGTCGGTGAACCTTTTGGCATCGACAACGTCATCACCGTCGACATGGGGGGCACCTCTTTCGACATCACCCTGACCAAGTCCGGCCGTACCAACTTCAGTAAGGACGTTGACTTCCTGCGCCAACGGATCGGCGTACCCATGATTCAGGTGGAAACCCTCGGTGCAGGGGGTGGATCCATTGCCCATCTGGACGAGTTCGGCATGCTTCAAGTCGGCCCTCGCAGTGCCGGCGCGAAGCCTGGCCCTGTCTGCTACGGCAAGGGCGGTACCGAACCGACGGTAACCGACGCCAACCTGGCCCTGGGTTACTTGCGTGACGGTGCAGTGCTCGGCGGCACGATCCGCCTTAACCGCCAAGCCGCGCTAGACGCAATTCGCACCAAAATAGCCGACCCACTGGGTATCAGTATCGAGCGCGCGGCAATCGGGATCATTACCTTGGTCAACCTGAACATGGTGAACGGTATCCGCCGGGTATCGATCGAACGCGGTTACGACCCACGCGACTTCGCCCTGATCGGCGCCGGCGGCGCGGCTGGCATGCACGTGGTTCGGCTGGCCGAGGACATCGGCATGCAAACCGTGCTGATTCCCAAGGTCGCCTCCGGCCTGTGCGCCTTTGGCCAGATCCTCTCGGATGTACGTTACGACCGTCTCACCAGCCTGCCAATGCGCCTCGATGCCGAGCACGTGGATCTGCAGTTGCTCAACAGGACACTCAAAGATCTGCGCGAGCAAGGCATGGCCAGGTTGCGGGACGATGGTTTTGACGACGCCGCCAGCAGTTGCCAATACACCTTGGAAATGCGCTACCTGGGCCAGGTCCATGAATGCAGCGTGGATCTCGCTCACCACGAACTGGACAGCGAAAAACTGGCGGAATTGATCACGGCATTCCACTCACTGCACGAGACCCTGTTCTCCTACAGCGAAACCGAGAGCGTGGTTGAACTGGTGAACATGGAATGCTCGGTGATCGGTCACCTGCCACGTCCCAAGCAACCCCGCCTGGAAGCGCCAACCAACCTGTCTGCGGCCATCCCGGAGAGCGTGCGACCAACGCGCTTCAGCGCCGATGGCGAATGGCAATCCACCTCGGTATTTGACGGCAATCACCTGTTGCCAGGTCAAACCGTCGAGGGGCCCTGCATCATTGAGGAAGACACCACCAACATCGTAATACCTCCGGGCTGGAAAGCGACTCTGGAGCCTTCCGCCACCTATCGAGTAACCCGCGTCCTCTGATAGGATCGATAGCATCAGGCGCTTCACGCCAGACTAGCCCGCAGGCACTAGCCTCCGGGCTTTCAACAATAATAAAAGCTGCATAAGTGGCTGCTTACGACCTTCTTTGCAAGCTGCCTCTTTGTAAAAGGAGGAATGATGTCTCTAGAACTATCTACGCAAGGCTGGACAGCGAGCGAGTGCCAGGAGCGATGGACTGAAACCATTATCGAGACGTTTTTCACACTCAGTCTAGACTTTGCGGCCGAACAGCCGTTCGACGGCTACCTTCAGCGCTGGAGCACCCCTACCAGCGATCTGAGCCTTTCTCATCTGCTGACCAGCCCAATCGACTATTCGCGCAACCAGGCGCAGATTGGACAGGATCATGATGCGTTCTACCTGGTTACCCTCCCCTGCCGAGCCGACATTCATTTCCAGCAAAGTGGTAATGACATTCTCTGTAACCCCGGCCACTTTATCCTTGAGCGCGGCGATTCACCTTTCCATTTCCGCCAGCACAACGAGAACGAGCTGTGGGTGCTCAAGCTTCCTGAATCTGCTCTGAAAGGGCATCTACGCGGCCCAGAACGCTACACACGCTATAGCTTCGATGCCACCCGTGGTCTCGGACGCATTTTCTTCGAACAGGTCAGCGCCTGCGCTCGCCATTTCGATGACTGCCCGGAATCTTCACGTCATGTGCTGCTGGAGCAGATTCTCGCGACCTTGCTACTGACGCTGCAACAGGATGACAGAGTACTGAGCAGTGAGGGCTCCAGCCTCATCGCGCTTCATCTTTCCCGTGTCGAGCGCTATGTGCAGCAAAATCTCGGCGACCCCGAACTGTCACCGCAATCCATTGCCAACGCCTGCAGCCTGTCATTGCGTTATCTGCACAAGCTGTTTTCCAGTACGCCTCATACGCTGAGTGAATGGATACGCCAACAACGGCTGGAAATGGTCTACCGCCAGTTACGCAATCCGCAATGCCACCTTTCGATTGGTGAACTGGCTTTTCGCAGCGGCTTCAGTGATCAGGCGCAATTTACCCGGGCATTTCGGCAGCGCTTCGGTAGCACGGCTCGCGAAGTCCGTACCAGCCTGGCCCACTGACAACAGGCGCGCAAGATCGTCGCCCTCTCCATTGCGGCCGCTGCACAGCGCCTCGACATGTGTGTGGGGTCAGGGTGCGTGATCGTGCTGATCACACCCTTGGACAGCAATTCGGATTCGCCATGCTCGAGTCACCGCCAAGGAGTACACGCTCGCAGACCGGGATGGCTTGTTCCTCAATGTCGCGGCCCAAGGCAGCAAGATCTGGCATTTCCGTTACTACTGGGAGGGCCGGCAGAAGCGGATGTCCTTCGGCAGTTACCCGTAGGTGGGGCTGCGTGACGCACGGGAGCGGCGAGATGAGCTGCGAGCGCTCATCGCTCAGGGATACAACCCCTACGAACGGCGCAAGCAGCAGCGTGTGCCGTGCGGCTTGCCCATAATCGGACCTTCAATGCTGAAGAGCTTTTTCCAGCACAAAAACAAACGCCCCGAACAAGTCGGGGCGTTTGGTCTAGGGCCTGCCAGTGTGTCTTCACACAGTCTGTTTCGGCCCTTCTTTTCAACGACTTACAGAGCTCCATGGAACTCTGTATATCTATAACTGGAGCGGGAAACGAGACTCGAACTCGCGACCCCGACCTTGGCAAGGTCGTGCTCTACCAACTGAGCTATTCCCGCGTCGTGATGGGTGCCATTGTAGCGATCTGCAAAACAACGTCAACCCTTTGATTCAAAAAAACTTTTACTTCTGCTCGGAGCCTTCGCGCAGGTGCGGCCAGGCCGCGACCAGGTAATGGACCATCGACAGCAGCGTCAGGCCAGCGGCGACCAGCAGCAAGGTGTAGCCAAGCACCACCCAGAAGGTCAGCACTGGCGGATTGGCCAGCAGAATGACCAGCGCCAGCATCTGCGCAGCGGTTTTCCACTTGCCGAGGTTTGACACGGCCACATGCGCCCTCGCCCCCAGCTCGGCCATCCACTCACGCAACGCCGAAACCACGATCTCTCGACCGATGATCACCGCAGCCGGCAAGGTCAGCCAGAAATTGGCATGCACCTGTACCAGCAATACCAAGGCGACCGCGACCATCAGCTTGTCCGCCACCGGGTCCAGGAAGGCACCGAAGGGCGTGCTCTGCTGCAGGCGACGGGCCAGGTAGCCGTCCAGCCAGTCAGTGGCGGCGGCGATGGCGAACACCGTGCTGGCGGCAATGTAGCTCCAGTGATAGGGCACATAGAACAGCAGGATGAAGATCGGGATGAGCAGGACGCGTAGAACGGTGAGCAGGTTTGGAATATTCATCGGTACGACTGGCTGCGGGTTGAAGGTGGCATTCTACTCGCTATGCAGGCTGGCATAAATCGACTCGGCAAGCTTTTTACTGATGCCCGGGGCCTTGGCGATCTCATCGATGCTGGCGCGATTGAGCTCCTGCAGGCCGCCGAAATGTTTCAGCAGGTCGCGACGGCGCTTGGGCCCGACCCCGGCCACATCCTCCAGGCTCGAGGTGCGACGGGCCTTGCCGCGCCGAGCACGGTGGCCGGTGATGGCAAAACGGTGGGCTTCGTCGCGGATCTGCTGGATCAGGTGCAAGGCCGGTGAGTCGCCCTTGAGGGTGAACTCATGGGCCACGTCATTGAGGTACAAGGTCTCGAAGCCGGCCTTGCGGGTCACGCCCTTGGCCACACCCAGCAGGGTCAGGTCGGTCAGGGCCAGCTCCTGCATGACGTCGCGGGCCATGTTCAACTGCCCCTTGCCGCCGTCCACCAGCAGCACATCGGGCAGCTTGCCCTCACCGTCCTTGATGCGACCGAAGCGGCGCGTCAGGGCCTGGTGCATGGCGGCGTAGTCGTCGCCGGCGGTCACGCCTTCGATGTTGAAGCGTCGGTAGTCGGACTTGAGCGGCCCTTCCGGGCCGAACACCACGCAGCTGGCCACGGTGGCTTCACCGCTCGAATGGCTGATGTCGTAGCACTCCAGGCGCTGGGGCACTTCGTCCAGACCCAGCACCTGAGCCAGGGCCTCGAAGCGCGCGGCCATGTGCTGGCGGTTGGCCAGGCGGGCGTTGAGGGCCTGCTCGGCATTGGTGACCGCCAACTGCTGCCAGCGCGCCCGGGTGCCACGCACCCGGTGGCTGATGGCCAGCTCCCGGCCACGCAGGGTTTGCACCGCCTCGCTGATGGCGGCGAAGTCTTCGTGGGTGACGTTGACGATCAATTCGCCCGGCAATTCGCGCTCGGCATTGCCCAGGTAGTACTGGGACAGGAATGCGGCCATGACCTCGGCCACCTCCTCCTCGATGCCCACCTGGGGAAAGAAGTTCTTGCTGCCCAATACCCGCCCGCCCCGCACGCTGATCAGGTGCACACAGGCGCCACCGGGGTTGACGAAGGCCGCCACCACATCGACATCACCCGAGCCACCTTCCATGTACTGTTGGTCCTGCACGCGGCGCAGCAACGCGATCTGGTCACGCAGCTCTGCTGCCCGCTCGAAATTCAGGGCCATGGCGGCCTTTTCCATCTCGGCGTTGAGCTCGTTGCCCAACTGCTGGCTGCGACCTTCGAGGAACATCATCGAATGGCGCACGTCCTCGGCATATTCCTCTGGCGACACCAGGCCGACGCACGGGCCTTTGCAGCGCTTGATCTGGTATTGCAGGCATGGCCGGGTGCGATTGGCGTAGTAGCTGTCCTCGCACTGGCGTACCGAGAAGGCTTTTTGCAGGAGGCTCAAGCTCTCGCGAATGGCACCAGCGCTGGGGTACGGCCCGAAGTAGCGCCCCTTGGCCTTCTTGGCACCACGGTGAATCCCCAGCCGTGGGAACTCGCCGTCAGACAAAAAGACATAGGGGTAGGATTTATCGTCACGCAGTAGGATGTTGTAGGGCGGACGCCATTCCTTGATCAGCGTCTGCTCCAGCAGCAGCGCCTCGGTCTCGTTGCCGGTGATGGTGGTCTCGACCTGGGCGATGCGCCCTACCAGCGCAGCGGTCTTGGGCGCCAGGCCCGTCTTGCGAAAGTAGCTGGCCAGGCGCTTCTTGAGATTCTTGGCCTTGCCCACGTAGAGCAGTCGCGCCTCGGCGTCGAACATTCGGTAGACGCCTGGACGACCGCTGCAGGTCGCCAGGAATGCGCTGGCATCGAAGATTTGGGACATGGGGCCTTACAGACTTGCGTCAACCATACCGTGGCGAACGGCCAGCAATGTCAGTTCGACGTCGCTGGTGACCGAGAGTTTTTCGAAGATCCGATAACGGTAAGTATTGACGGTCTTGGGTGACAGGCACAACTTGTCGGAGATGATCTGCACTTTCTGGCAACCCACGATCATCAGCGCGATCTGAATCTCCCGCTCCGACAAGGCATCGAACGGCGAGCCCTGGGGCTGGAACGACTTGAGCGCCAACTGCTGAGCGATCTGTGGGCTGATGTAGCGCTGGCCGGCAAACGCCAGGCGGATGGCCTGGACCATTTCGTCCAACCCCGCACCTTTGGTCAGGTAACCGGCCGCCCCGGCCTGCATCAGGCGTGTGGGGAACGGGTCGTCCTCGCACACGGTGACCGCGACCACTTTGATGTCCGGGTGGCTGCGCAGCAACTTGCGGGTCGCCTCCAGGCCGCCGATGCCGGGCATCTTCACGTCCATGAGAACGACGTCCGGCTTCAGCTCACGGGCCAGCTTGAGTGCCGACTCGCCGGAATCCGCTTCCCCCACCACCTGCAGGCCATCGATATCGGCCAACATGCGCGTGATGCCGGTACGCACCAGATCGTGATCATCGACCACCAAGACCCTAATCAAACAGACACCTCGTCAATGGGGCGATTGGATCCCGCCACCTTAACAAAATTTTTCACTGCTGACCTAGTGACCTGGGTGGCTATTTCGCCTCCTCGCGCGTAGCGCTCACTAGGTCAAAGCATCATCGAAAATCACAGGCCGACCCAGCGTGCGCACCTGGCCGACTTCCCGCTCGCTCGCCTCTCCCGCCAGGCGCTGCAACAGGTGACGCAAGGCACGCTTGTCGGCCTCGGGCAAGCGGCGGAACAGCGCCAGCACGCGGTCCTCGTCGACGGTCAGGCTGTCCAGTGGCACCGGGGTATGCACGCCGCTGAGTACATAGAGCGCGTCCACGCCGCGCTTGGCCAGCGCGGCCAGGTAATCAGCCCTCGGCGTACGCTCACCGCTTTCATATTTGCCTTGGGCATTGGGCTCGACACCACCGATGTCGCCAAACACCCGCTGGGTGAGGCCCAGGCGCTCACGTTCTTCCCGCAGACGCGGACCAAATCCACTCATTCGACTCCCTTCCCTTTGCTGTCCATGATTACCAAGGCAATGGCAACCTCCAAGCGAGTGGCCATCAATCCGGATGGCACTATGCCAATTGGGATCCAATCCTGGCAAGCCATCATTGCGCTATTGGTCACTTTCTGCCTCACCGGTCAGCACTCGACGCCGACCGCCCGCTGCATGCGCACGAAGCATTCGTCTTCGCCCATCTCCATGAAGCCGTGGCGCAAATAGAGCTGACGCGCGGGGTTGCTTTTGAACACCATCAACCGCAGCAAGGGCAGTCGCCGTTGCCCCGCCCATTGGGCCAGGGTCTCCAATGCCCAGGCACCGATCCCCCGCCCTCTGTGCTCGGGAAGCAGGTGCAACTCGCGGATGAACAACGCCTGGCGATCCTGGCTGAGACTGCAGAAACCCAGCACCTGCCCCTGCTCCATCACCAGCCACTGTTCGCGCCAGCTCCAAGCTTCATCGAAGGCTTCCTCGATCCACAGCAGGTCGAATTCCCGGTAGTACGGCAGCATGGCGCGGCGGGTCAGATCGCGGGCGAAGGTGCGATGGGCGTCGGTGGCCGGGACCAGTTCAAGAGGCATGGGGGGCGGATCCTGCAGTCGATCTAGGGGGCATAGCACACCGGAGAGCTTCCTGGCCCGCGGCGTTCGAGCTCATCCTCCAGCCACCCGGCCAGCACCACGGCATTGTTGTGCTCGGTGTCCTTGCCGGCATAGAGCAAGGTCAAGGTGCCCTTGGCGGCGAGGTCCAGCAGGGGGTACCAGTGCTCGGGATGGGCCGCCAGCTCCTGCTGGTAGCGCTGGGTGAAACCGGCGAAATCCACCTCGCCATGATGAAACGCCTTACGCAGTTCATCGGTCGGCGCCACCTCTCGCAACCATTGTCCGTGGAGGTCGTCCCTGCGTTTATTTCGCGGCCACAGGCGATCGACCAGCACCCGCTGACCATCCTCGGCCTCAATGGGATCGTAGACACGTTTGCAGCGGATCACGGCGCTCTCCTATGACAAGCCTTCCCTATCAGACTAGGGCCTTCATTGACCAAGGTCACGTGCAAACCCTGCAATGCCTTCTATGCTTTGAGCGCTTGGCATCTTTGCCCGACGCCACCCGGAGCCCCCCATGGCAACCTCGTCACTGGCCAACCGCGACGCCCGTCCGCAGTTGTCGCACAGACCCGGCCGCGCCACCCTCACGTTGTTCATCGGCCTGCTGCTGGCCGCAGTGGCCTACACCGCCTGGAGCCTGAAACAGGATGTCAGCGCCAGCGGCACCGTCGTCACCACCTTCACTCCCTTCCTGCTGCTGGGCCTGGCGCTGCTGATCGCCCTGGGTTTCGAGTTCGTCAATGGCTTCCATGACACGGCCAATGCGGTCGCCACGGTGATCTATACCCATTCCTTGCCAGCGCCGGTGGCGGTGGTGTGGTCTGGCCTGTGCAATTTCCTTGGGGTGCTGCTGTCCAGCGGCGCCGTGGCATTCGCCATCATTGCGCTGCTGCCAGTGGAGCTGATCCTGCAGGTGGGCTCCACGGCCGGCTTCGCCATGGTGTTCGCCCTGCTGCTGGCGGCGATCATCTGGAACCTGGGCACCTGGTGGCTGGGCCTGCCTGCATCGTCTTCACACACCTTGATCGGTTCGATCATCGGCGTCGGCGTGGCCAACGCCCTGATGCATGGGCGCGCAGGCACCAGCGGAGTGGACTGGAGCCAGGCGAGCAAGGTGGGTTATGCCCTGCTGTTCTCGCCGCTGATTGGCTTCGCCTGCGCCGCCTTGCTGTTGCTGGCACTGCGTCTGCTGGTCAAGCGTCGTGAGCTGTACGAGGCACCGCAAGGGCAGACACCTCCCCCTTGGTGGATTCGCGGCGTGTTGATCCTGACCTGCACCGGCGTGTCGTTCGCTCATGGATCCAACGACGGCCAGAAAGGCATGGGGCTGATCATGCTGATTCTGGTCGGCACCCTGCCGATGGCGTACGCGCTGAACAAGACCATGCCCACCGAGCAGGCACAACAGTTCTCCGCCGTTGCCCAAAGCACCCGTCAAGCGTTGGTGCGCAGTGCGCCTCAAGCCGCCCCGGCCGACCCACGCCAGGCGCTGATCGCCTTCATTGCCGAGCCCAAGGCGAGCCCGCAGCTGGTCCCCGCATTGGCCGCACTCAGCGGGATGATCGGCGAGCAGGTCAAAGGCTATGGCTCCCTCAACCGAGTGCCAGCCGAAGCCATGGCCAACGTGCGCAACGACATGTATCTGGCAAGCGAAACCATCCGCATCATCGACAAACAACAGTTGGCACGCTTCGATGCCGATACCCATCGCCAGGTAAGCGTGTTCAAACAGCAATTGGACGATGCCACTCGCTACATACCGCTGTGGGTCAAGGTAGTGGTCGCCATCGCACTGGGCCTGGGCACCATGGTGGGCTGGCGACGCATCGTCGTCACCGTGGGCGAAAAGATCGGCAAGACCCACCTGAGCTATGCCCAGGGTGCCTCGGCGGAGGTGGTGGCCATGTGCACCATTGGCGCGGCGGACCTTTTCGGCCTGCCGGTATCGACCACCCATGTGCTGTCGTCGGGCGTCGCGGGCACCATGGTGGCGAACGGGTCGGGCATCCAGCGGCGGACACTGTTCAATCTATTGATGGCCTGGGTATTGACCTTGCCGGCAGCCATGCTGCTGGCCGGATGCCTGTACTGGCTACTGTGCCAGGTATTCTGAAGGTTCAGGGCCGCACCACGACCCTGAACACGTGCGGGTTCAGGCTGGAATCTTCAGGCCCCGCTGCACCGCAGGCCGGGCCAGGAAGGCCTCCAGCACCCGCCGCACCTGCTTGAACTCATCGAACCGCACCAGCTCCCGTGCGTTGTAGCGCTCCACCAGGTTGCGCACCCAAGGGAAGATGGCGATGTCGGCGATGCTGTACGTGTCCACCATCCATTCGCGCCCGGCCAGGTGCCGGTCGAGCACGCCCAGCAGGCGTCGCGATTCATTGACATAACGGTCTCGCGGACGCTTGTCCTCGTAATCCTTGCCAGCGAAGAAATGGAAGAACCCGACCTGACCGAACATCGGCCCGATGCCCCCCATCTGGAACATCAGCCATTGGAGGGTCTGGTAGCGGGTAGCCGGATCCTGGCTGAGCAACTGGCCGGTTTTCTCGGCCAGGTACTGCAGGATCGCGCCGGACTCGAACAACGGCAACGGCTGGCCGTTCGGGCCGTTGGGGTCGAGGATGGCAGGAATCTTGTTGTTGGCGCTCAACGAGATGAACTCAGGGCTCATTTGGTCATCGTTGTCGAAGCTGATCTTGTGCACCTCGTAGGGCAGGCCGATCTCCTCCAGCATGATCGAGACCTTGACGCCGTTGGGCGTGGGCAAGGAATACAACTGCAGGCGCTCGGGATGACGCGCCGGCCACTTGCGGGTGATGGGAAAAGCGCTGAGATCGGCCATGGGCACTTCCTGAATACGAGGAAATGACCACTGTAGGGGTAACGCGGTGGTTTGGCCATCGGTTGTTACTGGGGCTTTCGCCGCCATCTGTAGGAGCGGGTTTACCCGCAAATACGTTGGTGAATCCACTACCGCATTCGCGGGTGAACCCGCTCCCACAAGGACTGTGCAGTGTTTCGGATGACGCACCCGCTGGTGCGCCATCCGTCACATCAGTACCGCGTCGGAACGCGCTCTGCACCCCGAGAGATGATCACCTCCACACGGCGATTGAGCTGCCGGGCTTGCGCATCGGCATTGGAGGCAACCGGGTACTCCTTGCCATAACCGCCGGTGGTGATCCGCTCAGGCTCGACACCCTGACGGCGCAACGCCGTCGCCACGGAGGCCGCGCGCTGTTCGGACAGTTTCTGGTTGAACGCATCGCTGCCGGTGGCATCGGTGAAGCCTTCGACCAGCACCTTGCGTTCAGGGTTGTCGTTCAGGAATGCGGCCAGCTTCTGGATATCGCGATCGCTGCTGGGACGCAGTTGCGCGCGACCGGTGTCGAACAGCACATCGCCGAACGTCACGACGGTACCGCGCTCGGTCTGCTTGGACTTGAGCGATTGCAACGCTTTGAGCTGGGCGGTACGCACCTGAAGACGTGCCTCAGTGCGCTGGGCCTCGATCCGCTGCAGGCCGGCTTCGGCCTGGCGCAGCACGATGGTCTGCTCGGCCGTCTCGATCTTGCGGTTGGCCAGATAGGCGAGTTGCCCGACCTGCTCCCCTTTGCGGTCCTTGAGCGAGGCCAGTTCGGCTTTGCCCAGGGCGCGGTAGGCTTCCTGGGTTTCCAGGGCGGCAAGGCGGCTGGCATCCGGTTTGCCTTGCAGGACCGAATACGCCTCGCGGGCCTCCAGCAGGTTTGCGTTTTCTGGCGTCGCACTACAACCGGCCAGCGCCAGTGCGAGCACCGATGCACAAGGCAACAGATACGATTTGGACATGGTCAGCTCCTTATTCGGCAGTCACGGCAGGCAGGGTGTCGGGGGCTTCGAGCATTTCCCGCTTGAGCACTTCGATACCTTCGCGGGCAGCGTTGAGTTGCGCCTGGGCCTTGCTCGCCTGAGTCTTGCGCTCGGCGAAGCTGGCGTCGGCCTCGGCTTGTTCGGCGAGGGTGCGGACCTGAGCCAGGTCCTGTTGGCCCAAGGCCCGCTCCATGGCGTTGAGTTTGTCCTGGGCCGCACGCATTTCGACAGGCGCATATTGGGTCGCATCGGCGGCCACGGCACGATTGACCGCATGACGGGTCAGCTCGATCTGTTCGGTCGGCACGACAACACTGGCGCAACCGCCCAGGGCCAATAACAGACCGCCCAGAGGCAAGAGGTTGCGGATGGATCTGGCACGCATGAAAACAACTCCTCGGTGCTGGACGCATGGGCACGGAGCTCCCGCCGCGATCACGCACGCGTTCGCATCAGGGGATTGGAAAAGTCGCGGATGCTCAGGAGTAACCCGCCTTTTATTGAGAAGGCGAGAATCGGGAGCTTGATGTGGGATTAAACGAACATCCTGGACCGTCGGTTGTGAAAACCAGACCAGCCTATTCACAACCCTGGACGAGCCACATCGGACTCAACTGGCAAACCTGTAAGGTTTTTCAACGAATTGAGACGTTGAACACTCGGCAGGCGGCTGAATACCGCCTGCCGGTAGCAGCACTCAAGACAAACCATGAGCCTTGAGTTTGAGCTTCTCGGTATCCACGCGTACGAACACTGAATCAGCCGTCACGGTCAGTACATCGCCCGCCCAGACTTCGCAGATAACCCGGGTCTTGCGCCCGACCTCACCCTCCACACGCGCCTTGAGCACCAGTTCCACGCCCATCGGGGTGGGCTTGAGGTACGTCAGGCTGAGCGTGCCCGTGACGCAGTCGATACGCGGCAGGCTCCCCGCTTCGCGCCCCTCGGCCCGGTAGTGATAGGCCATGGCCGTCCAGTTGGAATGGCAATCCACCAGCATGGCCAGGAAGCCCCCATAGACCAGCCCAGGCCAGCCGATAAAACCGCTGTCAGGCGAGTGACGACAGATCAGGTGGACACCATCCTCATCCCAATGGCTCTTGATGTGCAGGCCGCTGGGGTGCGAGCAGCCACAGCCATAGCAGGTACCCTCCGGGGCGGCCAGTTCCTGCAGGGAAAGTACGTGTTCGTTCATACGCGTCCTGTGCTTGTTGTTAGACGAAGAAGACGCCACCGATGGTAGCGCCCTGCCCCTTCCCCGCCAATGACGAGGCTGCGCTGGCAGCCCCGTTTCCACTGCCGATCAATGAGTCGGAGCCAGCACCGACATCCCACGCCGACGGGTCAAGGCGATCAGCAGGATGAAGCAGGTCACCCCCGCCGTCATCAAGGTCTCGTAGCGGTAGGCATCGCTGAACAGCATGTAGCCCAGCACCATGACGATCAGCCCGATCACCAGCCAGGTGAGCCAAGGGAACAACCACATCTTCAGAGCAAGCTCCGTGCCTTCGCGTTCGGCACGGGCACGCATGCGCAACTGCGAGACGGCGATCACCAGGTACACCAACAAGGCGATGGCGCCGGTGGTGGACAACAGGAAACCGAACACCTTGCCAGGCAGCACGTAGTTGACGAAGCAGCCGACGAAGCCCGCCAGTGTCGACAGCACCACTGCCACGGTCGGCACGCCATTGCCGGAGATGCGCTTGATCATCCGCGGTGCCTCACCACGCGCGCCCAGCGAGTAGAGCATGCGCGAGGCGGTATAGAGACCGGAGTTCATGCAGCTGGTGACCGCCACCAGCACCACCAGGTCAACCATGAGCTTGGCCCCTGGCACATTCAGGACCTCGAGTACGCGCTGGAAGGACCCCACCGCCTTCAGGCCCGGGTCATTCCAGGCCACCAACGACACCACCAGGAAGATCGAGGCCAGGTAGAAGATGGCGATGCGATACACCACCAGGTTGGTGGCGCGGCGAATCTTGTCTTTCGGGTTGGAGGTCTCGTCGGCGGCAATGGTGACGATCTCGGCGCCAAAGAACGAGAAGATGGTGATCAACACGCCGCCGAGCACCGTGCCAAAGCCGTTGGGCATGAAACCACCACTGGCCCACAGGTGGCTGACACCGGAGACCTCCGCCAGCGGCCAGACACCGAACACCGCCATGCTGCAGACGCCGATGAAAGCAAGGATGGCGATCACTTTGACCAGCGCGAACCAGTACTCGAATTCACCGAAATTCTTCACGCTGATCAGGTTGGTGGCCGACAGCACGACCATGATCAGGAACGCGAACAACCAGGACGGCACGCCGGGGAAGTACGCATGGAGGATGTCCGCGCCGGCAATAGCTTCGACCGGAATGATCAGCACCCAAAACCACCAGTACAGCCAGCCAATGGTGAAACCCGCCCATGGCCCAATAGCCTCGGCGGCATAGGTGGAGAATGAACCGCTGTTGGGGTTGGCAATGGCCATTTCGCCCAGCATGCGCATCACCAGCAAGACCAGCAAACCCGTCATGGCGTAGGAGATCAGGATCGCGGGGCCCGCGGTGGCGATGGCGTTGGAAGAGCCGATGAACAGACCGGCCCCGATGATGCCGGCGATGGAAATCATGGAAACCTGGCGCGAGGTCAGGCCATGCTGCAGTGAGCGCTGTTTCTTTGGGTGTGGCGATGCCATGGGGAACCCTCGATGGGTCGGCCGCCGCAAGCGGCGGCTGAAAAGGGAGCAGAAGGCAAAATAGCGTTGCTTTCTTGTTCTTGTTGTTTTCGTCAGATCAGGCACAGGCCTTTAACGATGCCGTGCAGTCGGACACTGGTGGTCACCGAGGGCAAATAAAAATTCAGGCACGCCGAGACGTTCGAGCGCGTCGACAGTCATTGTTCTTCTCCTGTTTCAACAGCGGGTTGTCATCGTTGATGCAGGTCAGTATTAATCTAATAAGACGAGGCCAACAAACGACCTTTTCGAAGCACATGATTCCATTTGGGAATGAAATCCTTCCAAATTCACTCGGTAATCACCGCTCATGTCAAAACGCCTGATGCCTTCTTCCACCGCCTTGCAGTGCTTCGAAGCAGCTGCCCGCCACCTGAGTTTCACGCGGGCGGCGCAGGAACTGCACCTGACCCAGAGCGCCGTGAGCAAGCAAGTGGCGCAACTGGAGGACATGCTTGCTCACCCACTGTTCCAGCGCATCCGCAGGCGCTTGCAACTGACGCCGGCCGGCGCACTGTACCTGACCGAGGTGAACAAGATCCTCACCCAGATCGACATCTCCAGCCGCTACATCCTCAGCTATGGCGATGAAACCGAAGTGCTGCGCATCGCCACCCAGCCGACGTTCGGCGCCCGCTGGCTGGTGCCCAGGCTCAAGGGCTTCGGTGATCGTCACCCGCGCATCCACCTGGATATCCGCAACGAACTGGAGCCATTCGACCTGGTGCAGGCCAGGGCCGACATCGCATTCTTCTTCGGCCAGGGTACCTGGCCTGGAGCCACCTGCCTCGAGCTGTTCAGCGAGGAGGTGGTACCGGTATGCGCGCCGTCGCTACGCGCCCAGCACCGCTTCGACAGCGCCGCAGCATTGACCGAGCACCGCCTGCTGCAATGCGCTTCGCGGCCGGAGGCTTGGCACGAGTGGTTCCTGGGCCTTGGGCTGCACAGTGAGAACAGCTACCACGGCCCCCGTTTCGACACGTTCTACCTGTGCATCCGCGCCGCCATTGCAGGCTGTGGCATTGCCCTGATCCCCCGCTATCTGGTGGCCGAGGAGCTGGCCGAAGGCAAGTTGGTGGTGGCCTGGGACCATCCGGTGCCCAGCAATGGCAAGCACTTCATCGCCCACGCCGAGCATGCGGCGGAGGTACCGAAGGTGCGGGCGTTCGTGCAGTGGATCCTGGAACGGGTGGCACAGGGCGACTGAAGGGATCACCGTGGGGCCGGATTTCCCATAGTTTTTGGAATGACCGCAATCGAATAATTCGTTTGTGAAACAACACTTCTTCGCGCTTGGATAATAAGAAAATCAAACCAAGGTTTGCGTGCACATGAATCAGGAAAGTATCAGCCAGTCCATTGCAATTGTTCACCCGATTACACTTTCCCATGGCCGCAATGCCGAAGTCTGGGACACCGACGGCACCCGTTATATCGACTTTGTCGGCGGTATCGGCGTACTGAACCTGGGCCATTGCAACCCGGCCGTGGTCCAAGCCATTCAAACCCAGGCCACACGTCTGACCCACTACGCCTTCAATGCGGCCCCCCATGGTCCCTACCTGGCGCTGATGGAGCGCTTGCAGCATTTCGTGCCGGTGAGCTATCCACTGGCAGGCATGCTCACCAACAGCGGCGCGGAAGCGGCGGAAAACGCACTGAAAGTGGCACGCGGGGCCACCGGCAAGCGCGCCATCGTCGCCTTCGACGGCGGTTTCCATGGTCGTACCCTGGCCACCCTCAACCTCAACGGCAAGGTCGCACCGTACAAGCAACGGGTGGGTGAACTGCCCGGGCCGGTCTATCATTTGCCCTACCCCAGCGCTGACACCGGCGTCACTTGCGAGCAGGCGCTCAAGGCCATGGAGCGCTTGTTCAGCGTGGAACTGGCGGTGGAGGACGTCGCAGCGTTCATCTTCGAGCCCGTCCAAGGCGAAGGCGGCTTCCTGGCGCTAGACCCCAGCTTCGCCCAGGCATTGCGCCGCTTCTGCGACGACCACGGCATCCTGATCATCATCGACGAGATCCAGTCTGGCTTCGGCCGCACCGGTCAGCGCTTCGCCTTCCCTCGTCTGGGCATCGAGCCTGACTTGCTGCTGTTGGCCAAGAGTATTGCCGGGGGCATGCCGCTGGGCGCTGTGGTCGGTCGCAAGGCGATCATGGACTCGCTGCCCAAGGGCGGCCTGGGCGGCACCTATTCAGGCAACCCGATCGCCTGCGCGGCGGCCTTGGCCAGCCTGGAGCAGATGACCGACGAGCATCTCGCGAGCTGGGGAGAGCGCCAGGAACAGGCCATCGTTGGCCGCTACGCGCGGTGGAAGGCCACTGGGCTGACGTCGGCACTAGGCCGCCTGACCGGCATCGGCGCGATGCGTGGGCTGGAGCTGGTCAACGCCGACGGCAGCCCCGCGCCGGCCCAACTGGCCAAGGTACTCGAGTCGGCCCGCGCCAAAGGCCTGCTGCTGATGCCCAGTGGCAAGGCACGGCACATCATTCGCCTGCTGGCGCCGCTGACGATCGAGCCGCAGGTGCTCGACGAAGGCCTGGATATCCTGGAGGAGTGCCTGGCGGCGCTGGGCTGAGACCTTAGAGGCCCAACTCTTCGGGGGTGAGCATGTCGGACTCGAAGGCGATCCAGCCGCCTTCGAGTTCGGCGTGGCCATTGACGATCGGGCCGTAGTAGGTCAGGCCGTTCTCCAGCGTCACGCAGATATGCGTGGCGGATTTTTCCGGTGCGGCCAGGGTGCCGACGAAGTGCACCTTCTTGAGGGTTTCGGTGACCGCTTCCAGGCCCACACGCATGTTGGGGTTTTCCATGGCTTCGGCGTCACCCCCACGGTCTTCGGCGCTGACGGTTACGGTGGCGATGTAGGGGTACTTGCTCAATCGAGGTGCCTCGCAGGAAAAGGGACGGGCGCATCGGGCGCCAAGGGTGCGTAGGTTACGGCAGGCGATGCCCGCGCGCGAGTACCGCGCTCGCATTTGCCCGATCGAACCGCTCGTTCGCGGACCTCTGCTCGTCCCAGAGACCGCGGGACCGAAATCTGTTAGGGTGCCCGCCGATGCACGCCCCACCACACGAGGATCCCGAGTGAGCGCCGAAGAACCCCTGATCGCCGACTTGTTCGAAGTCGACAAACGCCTGAGTCTCAAGCCCGTCGTGGACTTCAACGCCTACCTGCGCAATGCCTTCGGCGAAGGCGCCTGCCGTTGCCACCGCTGCCTGGAACTGGGCGGCGACGAAAGCGGCTACAGCCACCAGCACACCTTCGACCTCGAAGGCCGTACCCTGCACCGACGCTTCGCCAACACCGCGGGCAGCGATGTTCTGCTGGTGCTGAAGAAAGCCTGGCTGTCCTACACCAAGAACGATCTGCCACTGACTGGCGCGCTAGACCTGACCACCGTCAAGACGTTCACCGACGCCGCCCTGCACGAGCGCCTGCTGGCCCTGCTGGCGGCCAGCGGCCTGGCCCGCGAAGCCGACGGCCAGTGGCAACTGCAAGCCCTGGCCGACTGACCCGGGCGCCTGGCCGCCGGGGTCACTGCCCTTGGCGGCCATGCACGATGGCGCGGCCCTTTTCCAAATAGGCGTCCATTTCCTCACGCGGCACCATACTGCCACCCGTCGCCCAGACCAGATGCGTGGCATTGGCCATGCGCTGTTCATCCAGCCCCAGACGCTGGCGATAGCCTTGGTTCTCCAGCAACACGCGCCCCATGCCCGGCACACCCGCCAGCGCCGATGGCTCCAACGCCAGCCCTTCGAGTTTCTCCATCAGCGCCAACAGGCGGAACAGTTCGGCATCGCTGACGGTGTAGTAGCCGTCGATCAGACGCTGCATGGCCCGCCCGACGAACCCTGAGGGCCTTCCGACCGCCAGCCCGTCGGCGGCGGTGTGGTTGTCCAGGCCGAAGTCATAGACCGACACCTGCTCATGCAAACCGGTGTACACCCCCAACAGCATGCACGGCGAATGGCTGGGCTCGGCGAACAGGCAATGCACCGCATCGCCAAATGCCTGCTTCAAGCCAAAGGCCACGCCTCCTGGACCGCCGCCCACGCCGCAGGGCAGATAGACGAACAGCGGATGCTCGGCATCGACGACGATGCCCGCCGCCTGAAACTGCCCGCGCAGGCGTTCGGCCGCCACGGCATAGCCCAGGAACAGGTCGGTGGAATTTTCGTCATCGACGAAGTGGCAGTTGGGATCGGCATCGGCTTCGCGCCGTCCCTGCTCGACCGCTACCCCGTAGTCGGCATCGTACTCGCGCACCTCGACGCCACAGGCCCGCAAGCGATCCTTCTTCCACTGACGGGCATCGGCGGACATGTGTACCGTCGTCCGGAACCCCAGACGCGCCCCCATGACACCGATGGACAACCCCAGGTTGCCGGTCGAACCCACAGCGATGCTGTACTGGCCGAAGAAGGCCCGGGCCGCATCGCTGTCGAGCGCGGCGTAATCGTCCCCCGGTTTGAGCAGGCCGCCGGCCAGGGCCAGGTCCTCGGCATGCTTGAGCACTTCATAGATGCCGCCACGAGCCTTGATCGACCCGGAGATGGGCAGCAGGTTGTCGGCCTTGAGCCAAAGCGAGCCGACGGGCGCGATATGGAGCTCATCGCACAAGACAGCCTGCAGGCTGGGCAAGGGCAACAACGGCGATTCGATCAGCCCCCCGGCCGCCTGGGTCTGCGCAAAGGCAGAGGCGATGAACGGTGCGAAACGCGTCAACCGGGCGCTGGCCTCGGCGATATCGCTCGCCCCCAGCGGTACATCGCCCAGGGCCTGGGCGCACGGTGCGACACCAGGATTGAACCAGGTGACCGGGGCGTGGCGCACCAGGTCGGCGATCAGCGGGTGCTGCTGACACCAGGTCTGCAGCGGTACTTCGAGGGCCATGGGCGACTCCAGCCGAATCAGTAGGCAAAGCCTGGATTAGGCGGCACATGAGCGCCCCTTGGCAACCGTCGGATACTTACCCAGCCCCCCATCAGGGTCGCCATCGTCTGCTACCTTGGGAGAACCCGCTCACCCACAGGTGAATGACCATGGCCCGCACGACTCCCATCGAGCTGTACCGCAACATCGGCATCGTCGCCCACGTGGACGCCGGCAAGACCACCACCACCGAACGCATCCTGTTCTACACCGGGGTCAACCACAAGATGGGCGAAGTTCATGACGGTGCCGCCACCATGGACTGGATGGCCCAGGAACAGGAGCGCGGCATCACCATCACCTCGGCGGCGACCACGGCGTTCTGGCAGGGCTCGACCAAGCAATTTGCCGACAAGTACCGCTTCAACATCATCGACACCCCCGGCCACGTCGACTTCACCATCGAGGTGGAGCGCTCGCTGCGTGTGCTCGACGGGGCGGTGGTGGTGTTCAGCGGCGCCGACGGCGTCGAGCCGCAGTCCGAGACGGTCTGGCGCCAGGCCAACAAATACCACGTGCCACGCCTGGCCTATATCAACAAGATGGACCGCCAGGGCGCGGACTTCCTGCGGGTGGTCAAGCAGATCGACCAGCGCCTGGGACACCACCCGGTGCCAATCCAACTGGCGATCGGCAGCGAGGAGCACTTCGAGGGGCAGATCGACCTGGTGAAGATGAAAGCCATCTACTGGAACGACGCCGACCAAGGCACCAGCTATCGCGAAGAAGAGATACCCGCAGAGCTGCGCGCCCTGGCCGATGAGTGGCGAGCGCACATGGTCGAAGCCGCTGCCGAGGCCAACGACGAACTGACCATGAAGTTCCTCGAGGGCGAAGCGCTGAGCATCGATGAGATCAAGGCCGGCCTGCGCCAGCGCACCCTGGCCAACGAGATCGTGCCCACCATCCTCGGTTCTTCCTTCAAGAACAAAGGCGTACCGCTGATGCTCGATGCGGTGATCGACTACCTGCCCGCCCCTAGCGAGATTCCGGCGATCAACGGCACCGACCCGGACGACGAAGAAAAGCATCTGGAGCGCCACGCCGACGACAACGAGCCGTTCTCGGCCTTGGCCTTCAAGATCGCCACCGACCCCTTCGTCGGCACCCTGACCTTCGCCCGGGTGTACTCAGGCGTGCTCAGCTCCGGTGACGCGGTGCTCAACTCGGTCAAGGGTAAGAAGGAACGTGTCGGGCGCATGGTGCAGATGCATGCCAACCAGCGCGCCGAGATCAAGAACGTCTGTGCCGGCGACATCGCCGCACTGATCGGCATGAAGGATGTCACCACCGGCGACACCCTGTGCGACATGAACAAGCCGATCATCCTCGAACGTATGGACTTCCCCGACCCGGTGATTTCCGTGGCCGTTGAGCCCAAGACCAAAGCCGACCAGGAAAAAATGGGCATCGCCCTGGGCAAGCTGGCCCAGGAAGACCCCTCGTTCCGGGTCAAGACCGACGAGGAAACCGGTCAGACGATCATCTCCGGCATGGGTGAGCTGCACCTGGACATCATCGTCGATCGCATGCGCCGGGAGTTCAACGTCGAGGCCAATATCGGCAAGCCCCAGGTGGCCTACCGCGAGAAAATCCGAAATACCTGCGAAATCGAGGGTCGCTTCATCCGCCAATCCGGCGGACGCGGCCAGTATGGTCACTGCTGGATCCGCTTTGCACCCGGCGAAGAGGGCAAGGAAGGCCTGGAGTTCATCAACGAGATCGTCGGCGGCGTGGTGCCGCGTGAGTACATCCCCGCGATCCAGAAGGGCATCGAGGAGCAGATGCAGAACGGCGTGCTGGCCGGCTACCCGCTGATCAGCCTCAAGGCCGCGGTATACGATGGCTCGTACCACGACGTGGACTCCAACGAAATGGCCTACAAGATCGCCGCGTCCATGGCCACCAAGCAATTGGCCCAGAAAGGCGGCGCCGTGCTACTTGAGCCGGTGATGAAGGTCGAGGTGGTCACGCCCGAGGAATACCTGGGCGACATCATGGGCGACCTGAGCCGTCGCCGCGGCATGATCCAGGGCTCGGAGGACAGCCCCGCAGGCAAGGTGATCCGCGCCGAGGTGCCATTGGGCGAGATGTTCGGCTACTCCACCGACATGCGCTCGATGACCCAGGGCCGGGCCAGTTACTCGATGGAGTTCACCAAGTATGCCGAGGCGCCGGCGAGCATCGCCGACAGCATCGTCAAGAAGAACAAGGGAGAGTAATCCCGTTTTCGAGTGGCTGGTCTGACGCCTTCGCGGGTAAACCCGCTCCTACAGCTATAGCGGCGCTATCGACCTGTAGAAGCGTTTACCCGCGAAGGGGGGCGGCGCAGCGCCCCTCCTCAATGCTGCTCGCCCGCCCGCTTGAGCAGCTTCTTGCAGCGCTCCGACAGGTGCACCACACGCAGGTGCTTGCCAGCCTTGGCATAACGCTCGCGCAGGGTCTTCAAGGCCGCGATCGCAGAGTAGTCGACAAAGCGCAGGTGCTTGCAGTCCAGGGTCACGCTGGCCGGATCCTGTGCGGTGTCGAACTGATCGAGAAATGGCGTGGTCGAGGCGAAGAACAGCGTGCCGTGCACCTGATAGACCTTGCCGCCCTCCTCGTCCAGATGGCTGTCGGCATAGAGGTCGCGGGCGTGCTGCCAGGCAAAGTTGATCGCGGCGATGACGATGCCGAACAGCACGGCAGTCGCAAGGTCGGTAAATACCGTCACCACCGTCACCGCGATGATCGCCAGCACGTCACTGATCGGCACCTTGCGCAACACCCGCAGCGAAGCCCAGGCAAAGGTCTGCTGGGCGACCACAAACATCACGCCGACCAACGCCGCCAGCGGGATACGCTCGATCAATGGCGACAGGAACAGCACGAACAGCAGGATCATCCCGCCCGCCACCACGCCTGACAGCCGGCCGCGGCCATTGGAACTGAGGTTGATCACGGTCTGGCCGATCATCGCGCAGCCCCCCATGCCGCCACACAAGCCCGAGACCATGTTCGCCGCCCCTAGGGCCACGCACTCGCGATCAGGATAGCCACGGCTTTCGGTGATTTCGTCGGTGAGGTTCAAGGTCAACAGGGTTTCCAGCAAGCCGACCATCGCCATCAACACAGCATAGGGCGCGATGATCTTCAGCGTTTCGAGGCTCCACGGCACCTCTGGCAGGGCCAACCGTGGCAGGCCGCCGGCAATGTGCGCCATGTCGCCCAAGGTGCGGGTTGGCAGGCCGAGCAGATAGACCAGCAGGCCAACCCCAAGGATCGCGACCAGCGCCGGGGGTACAGCGCGGGTCAGGCGCGGCAGCACGTAGACCACCAGCATGGTCAGCGCCACCAGGCCGACCATCAGGTACAGCGGGGCGCCGCTGAGCCAATGCTCACCGTCCTTGAAATGCTCCAACTGGGCCAGGGCAATGACGATCGCCAGGCCATTGACGAACCCGAGCATCACCGGATACGGCACCAGGCGCACCAGCTTGCCCAGGCGCAGTAGACCGAACAGGATCATCACCATCCCGCCGAGCAGCACCGTGGCCAACAGGTACTGGGCACCGTGCTGCACCACCAGGGCGACGATCACCACAGCCATGGAACCTGCAGCGCCGGAGATCATCCCGGGGCGACCGCCGAACAGTGCGGTCAGGGTGCAGATGATGAAGGCGCCGTACAGGCCCATGAGAGGGTTGAGGTGGGCCACCAAGGCGAAGGCGATGCACTCGGGCACCAAGGCGAAAGAGGTGGTCAGGCCGGCGAGCAAATCGGCGCGAAGACGGGCGGGTTTCATGAGGGTCCTGTGTCGTGTCCGGATCCAGAGGCGAACCGGGCTGAAAATCGAGGGGCGCGATGTTACGAGATTTGTCCAGCAGCGACCACCGCCTGGCACTTCAGCGCATTCGCACGCCCCAAACACACAACAGGTGCCCAGCCTGTGATCCAGAACCAGCAGATGCGCGACAAATTTGCCATCATGATCATTCCACCCGCGGAGATCATGGACATGCCGCTACGCCCCTTCATCGCCTCCCTCCTGCTGGTCGCCAGCCTCACCGCCCAGGCCGCCACCGAGGTGCTGCCACTGCAGCATCGCACCAGCGCCGAACTGCTGCCGACCGCTCAGTCATTCCTGGGCAAGGACGGCACCGTCAGCGCCTTCGAGAACAAGCTGATCGTCAACGCCAGCCCCGAGCGCGTCGATGACCTGCGCGCCTTGCTGCAACAGCTCGACACCGCGCCCAAGCGCCTGTTGATCAGCGTTGACAACGACGACAGCAACTTCCAGGACAACCGTGGCAATGCCCGCATCATCCATTACGGCACCAGCAACCGTGACGGCGGGATGCAGCAGATCCAAGCCAGCGAAGGCCAGCCGGCGTTGATCCAGGTTGGTCAGAGCATCCCCATCACCAGTACCAGCACCGATGGCTACGGGCGCATCCAGAGCGACACCGAGTACCGCAATGTCACCCAGGGTTTCTATGTCACGCCAAGCCTCAGCGGCGACACGGTTCGCCTGCAAATAAGCACCAATAACGACCGAATGAGCCTTGAACGTCAGGATGTAGTAAAAGTTCAAAGCACCGACACGACTGTCACCGGCAAGCTCGGCGAGTGGATCACCCTGGCCGGGTTCAATCAGCAGAGCCAAGCTGACCGCGGCGCATCGCGCTACACCTACAGCACCCAACGGGGTGAAAACATGACATTGCGCGTCAAAGTCGACCTTCTTGACTGATCCCAGGCAATTCAAGGCCTCGACCAAAGGCCTTGAAACTGACCGAAGAGTCTCATTAGACCAAAGATGTAGTAAGCGAAAAAAAGCACTACAAAACATTTGACAGGTACTTTTTCCCAAGGGCATGATGGCCTCGCTCCCGCTAATCAGAGGCCCTGGCAAGCGCCTTCGAGACGCGCTCCTCCCTACCCTTGGAGGCGTCTCGTGTCTATACGGCCCACAAGGCGGTTCGACGGGATAGTGACTGCAACGAAGAAGTTGTCCCGAGGGACGGAAGCGCATCACCGCAGTACCTGGCAGTCCTGTCGCACCGCAGCAAGGCATCCACGAGCCGACCTGCCGCCACACCTCGCCCGGCCCTGCCCCCTTCCCCTTCGAGCCTTCTCGCCTGCAATCACCCTCCGTCGGACAAGACAGCCGCCAGGCTTCTGACCCGCAGAGCACAAGCACCTACTTCAAAAGACTGATGCGACGAGGTTTTATTTCCATGGCACTGACACGCGAACAGCAAATTGCAGCCCTTGAGAAAGACTGGGCCGAGAACCCGCGCTGGAAAGGCGTGACCCGTACCTATACCGCCGCCGATGTCGTCCGCCTGCGTGGTTCCCTGCAGCCGGAGCACACTTTCGCCCGCCAGGGTGCAGAGAAACTGTGGAAGCTGGTCACCGAAGGTGCCCACCCGTCCTTCCGCCCTGAAAAAGATTTCGTCAACTGCATGGGCGCCCTGACCGGTGGCCAGGCAGTCCAGCAGGTCAAGGCCGGCATCCAGGCCATCTACCTGTCTGGCTGGCAGGTGGCCGCCGACAACAACTCGGCCGAGTCCATGTACCCTGACCAGTCGCTGTACCCGGTCGACTCGGTTCCGACCGTGGTCAAGCGCATCAACAACGCCTTCCGCCGTGCCGACCAGATCCAATGGAAAGCGGGCAAGAACCCAGGCGACGACGGCTACATCGACTACTTCGCACCGATCGTGGCGGACGCCGAAGCCGGTTTCGGCGGCGTGCTGAACGCCTACGAACTGATGAAGAACATGATCGAAGCAGGCGCTGCCGGCGTTCACTTCGAAGACCAGCTGGCCTCGGTGAAAAAGTGCGGCCACATGGGCGGCAAAGTACTGGTCCCAACCCAGGAAGCGGTGCAGAAACTCGTTGCCGCCCGCCTGGCAGCGGACGTGGCTGGCGTACCGACCATCATCCTGGCCCGTACCGATGCCAACGCCGCTGACCTGCTGACCAGCGACTGCGACCCATACGACCAGCCGTTCGTGATCGGCGAGCGTACCCGCGAAGGCTTCTACAAAGTCCGCGCCGGCCTCGACCAAGCCATCGCCCGCGGTCTGGCGTATGCGCCGTACGCCGACCTGATCTGGTGTGAAACCGCCAAGCCGGACTTGGAAGAAGCCCGCCGCTTCGCCGAGGCGATCAAGAAGGAATACCCGGACCAGATCCTGTCGTACAACTGCTCGCCGTCCTTCAACTGGAAGAAGAACCTGGACGACGCCACCATCGCCAAGTTCCAGCGCGAACTGTCGGCCATGGGCTACAAGCACCAGTTCATCACCCTGGCAGGCATCCACAACATGTGGCACGGCATGTTCAACCTGGCGCACGACTACGCCCGCAACGACATGACCGCCTACGTCAAGCTGCAGGAGCAGGAGTTCGCTGACGCCAACAAAGGCTACACTTTCGTGGCGCACCAGCAGGAAGTCGGCACCGGCTACTTCGACGACATGACCACCGTGATCCAAGGTGGCGCTTCGTCGGTGACCGCCCTGACCGGCTCGACCGAGGAAGAGCAGTTCCACTGAGTGTGACCTGCCCTAAAGCGAGGCCCGCCCCTGCAAAGGTGTCGGGCCTTTCTTCTTTATCAAGGATGCACCGCGCGCGATGGCAGGCACACTGTTCCTACAGGTATTTCCGATCAGCATGTAGGAGGTAGCCAAGTCAGCAATGCGCCGCGGCACCGCCGGCAACCTGGGTCTATGCTTGTGGCTACCCAGCAGCAAGGACTGCCCATGCCCCGTCCAAGCCAACTGATCGTCATCGCCGCTTCGGCGGCAGCCTTCTATCTATATGCACTGGCCAGCGACAACACCCTGCTCGCCTTGCTGACCAAACCGTTGCCGGTGCTCGCCTTGATCGCCTGGCTGTGCAGTGCGCCCGCCACACCCTACAACCGCTGGATCAGCATCGGCCTGGGCTTTTCGGTGCTGGGCGATATCATCTTGGCGATCCCTCGCGACTGGTTCATCTTCGGCCTGGCAGCGTTCTTCTGCGCCCACCTGGCCTACCTGCATGCCTATTGCCGCATCACCCGGCGCCCCGCCCCGGTTGCGCTGGCACTGTGCGTGCTGCTCGCCGGCGCACTGTTCGGGCTGCTCGCAAGCCATGGCCTGGGGCCCTTGCTGATTCCCGTGGCACTTTACGCCTTGGCGATCGGTGCAATGCTCTGGCGTGCGCTCGCCTGTGGCGGACTGGCCGCGATCGGGGCCAGCCTGTTCGTGCTCTCCGACAGCCTGATCGGCATCGATCGCTTCGTCAGCTCCTTCGCCGCCGCACAATTTTTGATCATCCTCGCCTACTGGCTCGGCCAATGGGCGATCGCTGCGTCGATCCATCGCAGCAGCTCAATCGATAAAGTATTGATGCAGAGCGGCACAAGGCGCGAGCCTAGCTGCTAGAACGAGAGGCTTTCTTATTTTGCAAGATACCCGGCCGAAAAATTGAACTTAGCAAGCGTCAGGCCAGGTTTAAAACAACACACCCGCTCAAATGATATTAATTATCATTACATAGATGGACGGTCTTTACGTCCCTAAAGAAACATAATTAACAAAAGCGTGCGCAATGCCCGAAACTCAAGGGTTTCAGCCATTTACGAGAGATTTTTGTTCTTAATCCTACGAATAAATTTGCCACAGAAATTTTACTTGCTCCGGGTTTACCCATAAAATCAGCCCGATTGATTCAGCTGCGACATTTGGTCACTGCAACCGCGACACGCGTCGCCGCTCTACTTATTTCAGACTGCAGAGCTGGGTCTCTGTATAAGGATTTCTAGCATGTCCGATTCGGTAGGACTCATCGCCCACAACTGGGGCTTTGCCATCTTCCTCCTGGGTGTCGTCGGCCTGTGTGCCTTCATGCTCGGCCTCTCCAGCCTGCTCGGTAGCAAGGCCTGGGGTCGCGCCAAGAACGAACCCTTCGAATCCGGCATGCTGCCCGTCGGCAGCGCCCGCCTGCGCCTGTCCGCAAAATTCTATCTGGTCGCGATGCTGTTCGTGATCTTCGATATCGAAGCCCTTTTCCTGTATGCATGGTCTGTGTCCGTCCGCGAAAGCGGCTGGACCGGATTCGTCGAAGCACTCGTTTTCATTGCAATTCTGTTGGCTGGTCTTGTCTACCTATGGCGCGTCGGGGCGCTCGATTGGGCTCCCGAAGGTCGCCGCAAGCGGCAAGCGAAGCTGAAACAATGAGGCTTTGGCATGCAATACAATCTCACCAGAATCGATCCGGATGCGCCCAACGAGCAGTACCCGGTCGGTGAACGGGAAACCGTCACCGATCAACTGCTAGAGGACCAGGTCCACAAGAACATCTTCATGGGCAAGCTTGAAGATGTGCTGCGTGGCGCGGTCAATTGGGGTCGCAAGAACTCCCTCTGGCCGTATAACTTCGGCCTGTCCTGCTGCTACGTGGAAATGACCACGGCCTTCACGGCGCCCCACGACATCGCCCGCTTCGGCGCCGAAGTCATCCGGGCCTCGCCGCGTCAGGCCGACTTCATGGTCGTCGCCGGCACCTGCTTCATCAAGATGGCGCCGATCATCCAGCGCCTGTACGAGCAGATGCTCGAACCCAAGTGGGTGATCTCCATGGGTTCATGCGCCAACTCCGGCGGTATGTACGACATTTACTCGGTCGTTCAGGGGGTCGACAAGTTCCTCCCCGTGGATGTCTACGTGCCTGGCTGCCCGCCTCGCCCCGAAGCCTTCCTGCAGGGCCTGATGCTGCTGCAGGAGTCGATCGGCCAGGAGCGACGCCCGCTTTCCTGGGTCGTCGGTGATCAAGGCATTTACCGTGCCGAGATGCCCGCCCAGAAAGACCTGCGTCGTGAACAGCGCATCCAGGTCACCAACCTGCGCAGCCCCGACGAAGTCTGATCCAGCGACATGCCGCCCGCTCCGGAAGGAGCCGGCGGCCTGGCTTCATTCTCTACGTTGACTCAAAGCGACCGAGACCATGACAGCGGACACCGCTATTTATATTCCGCCTTACAAGGCTGACGACCAGGATGTGGTCGTCGAACTGCACAACCGTTTTGGCGCTGACGCATTCGTCGCCCAGGAAACCCGCACCGGCATGCCGGTCCTGTGGGTTAACCGTGCCCAACTCAAAGACGTCCTCTCCTTCCTGCGCAACGTCGCCAAGCCGTACAGCATGCTGTACGACCTGCACGGCGTCGACGAACGCCTGCGCACCCAGCGCCGTGGCCTGCCAGCTGCTGACTTCAGCGTGTTCTACCACCTGCTGTCGGTCGAGCGTAACAGCGATGTGATGATCAAGGTGGCCTTGAGCGAAGGCGACCTGAACCTGCCGTCGGTCACCGGTATCTGGCCCAACGCCAACTGGTACGAGCGTGAAGTCTGGGACATGTTCGGCATCGACTTCGCCGGCCACCCGCACCTGTCGCGCATCCTGATGCCGCCGACCTGGGAAGGCCACCCGCTGCGCAAGGACTTCCCGGCGCGCGCCACCGAATTCGATCCGTACAGCCTGAACCTGGCCAAGCAACAGCTCGAAGAGGAATCGGCGCGTTTCAACCCCGAAGCCTGGGGCATGAAGCGTCATGGCGCCAACGAGGACTACATGTTCCTCAACCTGGGCCCCAACCACCCTTCGGCCCACGGTGCCTTCCGTATCGTCCTGCAGCTGGACGGCGAAGAGATCGTCGACTGCGTGCCGGACATCGGCTACCACCACCGCGGTGCCGAGAAGATGGCTGAGCGCCAGTCCTGGCATAGCTTCATCCCCTACACCGACCGTATCGATTACCTCGGCGGGGTGATGAACAACCTGCCGTACGTACTGGCAGTCGAGAAGCTGGCCGGCATCAAGGTGCCGCAGAAGGTCGATACCATCCGCGTCATGCTGGCCGAGTTCTTCCGGATCACCAGCCACCTGCTGTTCCTGGGCACCTACATCCAGGACGTCGGTGCCATGACCCCGGTGTTCTTCACCTTCACCGACCGTCAGCGCGCCTACACCGTGATCGAAGCGATCACCGGTTTCCGCCTGCACCCGGCCTGGTACCGCATCGGTGGTGTCGCGCACGACCTGCCGCGTGGCTGGGACAAGCTGGTCAAGGACTTCGTCGAATGGCTGCCCAAGCGCCTGGACGAATACGAGAAAGCCGCCCTCAAGAACAGCATCCTCAAGGGGCGTACCATCGGCGTCGCCGCGTACAACACCCAGGAAGCGCTGTCGTGGGGTACCACCGGTGCCGGCCTGCGTGCCACCGGTTGCGACTTCGACCTGCGTAAAGCGCGCCCGTACTCCGGCTACGAGAACTTCGAGTTCGAAGTACCGCTGGCCCACAACGGCGATGCCTACGATCGCTGCATGGTCCGTGTCGAGGAGATGCGTCAGAGTATCCGCATCATCGACCAGTGCCTGCGCAACATGCCGGAAGGCCCGTACAAGGCGGATCACCCGCTGACCACGCCGCCGCCGAAAGAGCGCACCCTGCAGCACATCGAGACCCTGATCACCCACTTCCTGCAAGTCTCGTGGGGCCCGGTCATGCCGGCCAACGAGTCGTTCCAGATGATCGAGGCGACCAAGGGCATCAACAGTTACTACCTGACGAGCGATGGCGGCACCATGAGCTACCGCACCCGGATCCGTACCCCGAGCTACCCGCACCTGCAGCAGATCCCATCGGTGATCAAAGGCAGCATGGTCGCGGACCTCATCGCGTACCTGGGCAGTATCGACTTCGTTATGGCTGACGTGGACCGCTAAGCATGAACAGCACGCTTATCCAAACCGACCGTTTCGCCCTGAGCGAAACCGAGCGCTCGGCCATCGAGCACGAGATGCACCACTACGAGGACCCGCGCGCGGCGTCCATCGAAGCCCTGAAGATCGTCCAGAAAGAACGCGGCTGGGTGCCGGACGGCGCCATCTATGCCATCGGCGAAGTACTGGGCATCCCGGCCAGCGACGTCGAGGGCGTGGCCACCTTCTACAGCCAGATCTTCCGCCAGCCGGTCGGTCGCCACATCATTCGCGTCTGCGACAGCATGGTCTGCTACATCGGTGGCCATGAGTCGGTGGTCAGCCAGATCCAGAGCGAGCTGGGCATTGGCCTGGGCCAGACCACCGCGGACGGTCGCTTCACCCTGCTGCCGGTCTGCTGCCTGGGCAACTGCGACAAGGCCCCGGCACTGATGATCGACGACGACACCTTTGGCGACGTGCAGCCTGCTGGCGTTGCCAAACTGCTGGAGGGTTACGTATGACCATCACTTCCTTCGGCCCGGCCAACCGCATTGCGCGTTCGGCTGAAACCCACCCGCTGACCTGGCGCCTGCGCGACGACGGCGAGCCGATCTGGCTCGAAGAGTACCAGGCCAAGAACGGCTATGCCGCCGCCCGCAAGGCGCTGGCGCAGATGTCCGCGGACGACATCGTCCAGAGCGTCAAGGACTCCGGCCTCAAGGGCCGTGGCGGCGCAGGCTTCCCCACTGGCGTGAAGTGGGGCCTGATGCCCAAAGACGAATCCATGAACATCCGCTACCTGCTGTGCAACGCGGACGAAATGGAGCCCAACACCTGGAAGGACCGCATGCTGATGGAGCAACAGCCCCATCTGCTGGTCGAGGGCATGCTGATCAGCGCCCGCGCCCTGAAGGCCTACCGTGGCTACATCTTCCTACGCGGCGAGTACACCACCGCGGCGAAGAACCTCAACCGCGCCATCGAGGAAGCCAAGGCCGCAGGCCTTCTGGGCAAGAACATCCTCGGCAGCGGTTTTGACTTCGAGCTGTTCGTGCACACCGGTGCCGGCCGCTACATCTGCGGTGAAGAAACCGCACTGATCAACTCCCTGGAAGGCCGCCGCGCCAACCCACGCTCCAAGCCGCCCTTCCCTGCCGCCGTTGGCGTGTGGGGCAAGCCGACCTGCGTGAACAACGTCGAGACCCTGTGCAACGTCCCGGCCATCGTCGCCAACGGCAACGACTGGTACAAGTCGCTGGCCCGCGAAGGCAGCGAAGACCACGGCACCAAGCTGATGGGCTTCTCCGGCAAGGTGAAGAACCCTGGCCTGTGGGAGCTGCCTTTCGGCGTGACCGCCCGCGAGCTGTTCGAGGACTACGCCGGCGGCATGCGCGACGGCTACAAGCTCAAGTGCTGGCAGCCTGGCGGCGCCGGTACCGGCTTCCTGCTGCCCGAGCACCTCGACGCTCAGATGTACGCCGGTGGCATCGCCAAGGTCGGCACCCGTATGGGTACAGGCCTGGCCATGGCGGTCGACGACAGCATCAACATGGTCTCGCTGCTACGCAACATGGAGGAGTTCTTCGCCCGTGAGTCGTGCGGCTGGTGCACCCCGTGCCGTGACGGCCTGCCATGGAGCGTGAAGATGCTGCGCGCCCTGGAGAAAGGCCAAGGCCGCGCCGAGGACATCGAGACGCTGCTGGGGCTGGTCAACTTCCTCGGCCCAGGCCGTACCTTCTGTGCTCACGCACCGGGTGCCGTCGAGCCTTTGGGCAGTGCCATCAAGTATTTCCGGTCCGAGTTCGAGGCCGGTGTCGCCCCAGCCGACGCTGGCGACGCCCTGCGCCCGAACCTGGCCAAGCCGATCCCGACCGGGCCGGTCGTGGTCGGCGCATAACAAGATGAATCGCGGATGGTCCTTGCCATCCGCCAGCCTGCAGGCCGGCCCGAACGATTCGTGGCCGGCCGCAGGCTCACCGATTTCCATTAGCCACGCCCGCTCACGCGGGCCAACGAAGAACTTTGAACCATGGCCACTATCCACGTAGACGGCAAAGCGCTCGAAGTCAATGGTGCGGACAACCTGTTACAGGCCTGTCTGTCGCTCGGCCTCGACATCCCCTATTTCTGCTGGCACCCGGCGCTCGGTAGCGTCGGCGCCTGCCGGCAGTGCGCGGTCAAGCAGTACACCGACGAGAACGACACCCGCGGTCGTATCGTCATGTCCTGCATGACCCCTGCCTCCGACGGCACCTGGATCTCCATCGACGATGAGGAATCCAAGGCGTTCCGCGCCAGCGTCGTCGAATGGCTGATGACCAACCACCCGCACGACTGCCCGGTGTGCGAGGAAGGCGGTCACTGCCACCTGCAGGACATGACGGTAATGACCGGCCACAATGAGCGCCGCTACCGTTTCACCAAGCGTACCCACCAGAACCAGGACCTTGGCCCGTTCATCGCCCATGAGATGAACCGCTGCATCGCCTGCTACCGCTGCGTGCGCTACTACAAGGACTACGCAGGCGGGACCGACCTGGGCGTCTACGGCGCCCACGACAACGTCTACTTCGGTCGCGTCGAGGACGGCGTGCTGGAGAGCGAGTTCTCCGGCAACCTGACCGAGGTCTGCCCGACCGGCGTGTTCACCGACAAGACCCACTCCGAGCGCTACAACCGCAAGTGGGACATGCAGTTCGCCCCGAGCATCTGCCACGGCTGCTCCAGCGGCTGCAACATCAGCCCCGGTGAGCGCTACGGTGAACTGCGCCGTATCGAGAACCGCTTCAACGGTTCGGTCAACCAGTACTTCCTGTGCGACCGTGGCCGCTTCGGCTATGGCTACGTCAACCGCAGCGACCGCCCACGCCAGCCCCACCTGGCCGACGGCACCAAGCTGGGCCTGGATGCTGCCCTGGACAAAGCCGCGGACCTGCTGCGCGGTCGCACCATCGTCGGTATCGGCTCGCCACGCGCCAGCCTCGAAAGCAACTACGGCCTGCGTGAGCTGGTCGGCGCCGACTACTTCTACTCGGGCATGGAGGCCGGTGAGCTGGCACGCGTGCGCCTGGCCCTCGAGGTGCTGAACAACAGCCCACTGCCAGTGCCGACCCTGCGCGACATCGAAGACCACGATGCCGTGTTCGTCCTTGGCGAAGACCTGACCCAGACCGCTGCCCGCGTCGCCCTGGCCGTACGCCAGGCCACCAAGGGCAAAGCCGAAGCCATGGCCGACGCCATGCGCGTACAGCCGTGGCTCGATGCTGCGGTCAAGAACATCGGCCAGCACGCGCTGTACCCGCTGTTCATCGCCTCGCTGGCTGAAACCAAGCTCGACGACGTCGCCGAAGAGTGCGTGCACGCAGCGCCAGCAGACCTGGCTCGCCTGGGCTTCGCCGTGGCCCACGCCATCGACCCGAGCGCACCGGCCGTCGAAGGCCTGGACGCCGACGCCAAGACACTGGCCCAGCGCATCGCCGATGCCCTGGTCGCCGCCCAGCGTCCGCTGGTGGTCGCCGGTACCTCCCTGGCCGACTCCGCGCTGATCGAGGCCGCCGCCAACATCGCCAAGGCCCTGAAGCTGCGTGAGAAGAACGGCTCGCTGAGCCTGGTGGTGCCTGAAGCCAACAGCCTCGGCATGGCCATGATGGGCGGTGAGTCCGTCGACGCCGCGCTGGACGCCGTCATCAGCGGCAAGGCCGACGCCATCGTGGTGCTGGAGAACGACCTGTACGCCCGCGTCCCGGCCGCCAAGGTCGACGCCGCCCTGGCCGCGGCCAAGGTTGTGATCGTTGCCGACCACTCCAAGACCCCGACCACCGACCGCGCCCATCTGGTGCTGCCGGCAGCCACCTTCGCCGAAGGCGATGGTACCCTGGTCAGCCAGGAAGGCCGTGCCCAGCGCTTCTTCCAGGTGTTCGACCCGCAATACCTGGACAGCAGCATCCTGGTTCACGAAGGCTGGCGCTGGATGCACGCCCTGCGTGCGACCCTGCTGAACAAGCCAGTCGACTGGACCCAGCTGGACCACGTCACCAGCGCCTGCGCCGAAGCCGCCCCGCAACTGGCCGGCATCGTCAACGCAGCGCCTTCGGCCGCGTTCCGCATCAAGGGCATGAAACTGGCCCGTGAGCCCCTGCGCTACTCCGGCCGTACCGCCATGCGCGCCAACATCAGCGTGCATGAACCGCGTACCCCGCAAGACAAAGACACCGCGTTCGCCTTCTCCATGGAAGGCTACTCGGGCTCGGCCGAACCGCGCCAACAGGTGCCGTTCGCCTGGTCGCCAGGCTGGAACTCCCCGCAGGCCTGGAACAAATTCCAGGACGAAGTCGGTGGTCACCTGCGCGCTGGTGATCCAGGCGTGCGCCTGATCGAGTCGCAAGGCGATCGCCTGCACTGGTTCACCGCCATTCCGGGTGCCTTCAACCCGGCCCGTGGCACCTGGACTGCCGTGCCATTCTACCACCTGTTCGGCAGCGAAGAGTCCTCTTCCCGTGCCGCGCCAGTGCAGGAGCGCATCCCGGCCGCCTACGTGGCCTTGGCCAAGTCCGAGGCCGACCGCCTGGGCGTCAACGACGGTGCCCTGCTGAGCCTGAACGTGGCGGGTGTCTCCCTGCGCCTGCCGCTGCGTGTCAATGAAGAGCTGGGCGCTGGCCTGGTCGCGTTGCCGAAAGGCCTGGCCGGCATTCCGCCAGCCATCTTCGGTGCATCCGTCGAAGGTCTGCAGGAGGCAGCACAATGAGCTGGTTCACCCCCGAAGTGATCGATGTGATCCTCACCGTCGTCCGGGCCATCGTGGTCCTGCTGGCGGTGGTGGTCTGCGGCGCGCTGCTCAGCTTCGTCGAGCGTCGCCTGCTGGGCTGGTGGCAGGACCGTTACGGTCCGAACCGTGTCGGCCCATTCGGCATGTTCCAGATCGCCGCCGACATGCTGAAGATGTTCTTCAAGGAAGACTGGAACCCGCCTTTCGTCGATCGCATGATCTTCACCCTGGCACCGGTCGTGGCCATGAGCGCCCTGCTGATCGCCTTCGTGGTCATCCCGATCACCCCGGTCTGGGGCGTGGCTGACCTGAACATCGGCCTGCTGTTCTTCTTCGCCATGGCCGGTCTGTCGGTGTACGCGGTGCTGTTCGCCGGCTGGTCGTCGAACAACAAGTACGCCCTGCTCGGCAGCCTGCGTGCTTCGGCCCAGACCGTGTCGTACGAAGTGTTCCTGGGCCTTGCGCTGATGGGCGTTGTGGTTCAGGTCGGTTCGTTCAACATGCGCGACATCGTCGACTACCAGGCCCAGAACCTGTGGTTCATCATTCCGCAGTTCTTTGGCTTCTGCACCTTCTTCATCGCTGGCGTCGCCGTGACTCACCGTCACCCGTTCGACCAGCCGGAAGCGGAGCAAGAACTGGCCGACGGTTACCACATTGAATATGCCGGCATGAAATGGGGCATGTTCTTCGTGGGTGAATACATCGGCATCATCCTGATCTCGGCGCTGCTTGTGACCCTCTTCTTCGGCGGCTGGCACGGCCCGTTCGGCTTGCTGCCACAGGTTCCGTTCCTGTGGTTCACCCTGAAGACCGCATTCTTCATCATGCTGTTCATCCTGCTGCGCGCTTCGATTCCGCGCCCACGTTATGACCAGGTGATGGACTTCAGCTGGAAGTTCTGCCTGCCGCTGACCTTGATCAATTTGCTGGTGACCGCTGCGATCGTGCTCTACAACACGCCAGCCGTCGCGGCCCAGTGAGGATTTGACCCATGTTCAAATATATCGGCGACATCGTTAAAGGCACCGGCACCCAGCTGCGCAGCCTGGTGATGGTGTTCTCCCACGGGTTCCGCAAGCGCGACACCCTGCAATACCCTGAAGAGCCCGTGTACCTGCCGCCGCGCTACCGCGGTCGCATCGTCCTGACCCGTGACCCCGATGGCGAGGAGCGCTGCGTGGCGTGCAACCTCTGCGCGGTGGCCTGCCCGGTTGGCTGCATCTCGCTGCAGAAGGCCGAGACCGAGGACGGCCGCTGGTATCCGGAGTTCTTCCGCATCAACTTCTCGCGCTGCATCTTCTGTGGCCTGTGCGAGGAAGCGTGCCCGACCACCGCGATCCAGCTGACTCCGGATTTCGAAATGGCCGAGTTCAAGCGTCAGGACCTGGTGTACGAGAAGGAAGACCTCCTGATCTCCGGCCCCGGCAAGAACCCTGACTACAACTTCTACCGTGTTGCGGGTATGGCGATCGCTGGCAAGCCGAAGGGCGCTGCACAGAACGAAGCCGAGCCGATCAACGTGAAGAGCTTGCTCCCATAAGGACAGAAAGATGGAATTCGCTTTCTACTTCGCATCCGGGATCGCCGTGGTTTCCACCCTTCGGGTGGTGACCGGCACCAACCCCGTGCACGCCCTGCTCTACCTGATCATTTCCCTGATCTCCGTGGCGATGATCTTCTTCTCCCTGGGTGCGCCGTTCGCCGGCGCCCTGGAAGTGATCGCCTATGCCGGCGCCATCATGGTGCTGTTCGTCTTCGTGGTGATGATGCTCAACCTTGGGCCGGCCTCGGTCGCCCAGGAGCGTGGTTGGCTCAAGCCAGGTATCTGGGCTGGGCCCGTGTTCCTGGCCGCCCTGCTGCTGCTGGAGCTGCTGTACGTGCTGTTCGCCGAGCCTAGCGGCGCGGCCATCAGCGGTACCACCGTGGACGCCAAGGCCGTGGGCATCAGCCTGTTCGGTCCTTACCTGCTGGTGGTCGAACTGGCTTCGATGCTGCTGCTGGCCGCGGCCGTCACCGCCTTCCACCTGGGCCGCAACGAGGCGAAGGAGTAAATCATGGGTGCTATCCCTCTCGAACATGGTCTGGCCGTCGCCGGCATCCTGTTCTGCTTAGGTCTGGTTGGCCTGATGGTCCGCCGCAACATCCTCTTCGTGCTCATGAGCCTGGAAGTCATGATGAACGCCGCTGCCCTGGCGTTCATCGTCGCCGGTGCCCGTTGGGTCCAACCCGACGGTCAGGTGATGTTCATTCTGGTGATCAGCCTGGCAGCCGCCGAGGCCAGCATTGGCCTGGCGATCCTGCTGCAGCTGTATCGCCGCTTCCACACTCTCGACATCGATGCTGCCAGTGAGATGCGCGGATGAACCTTATCTTCCTGACTTTCGTCTTCCCCCTGATCGGCTTCCTACTGCTGTCGTTCTCGCGCGGGCGGTTCTCGGAGAACCTGTCCGCGCTGATCGGCGTCGGCTCCGTCGGCCTTTCGGCCGCCGTGGCCGCCTACGTGATCTGGCAATTCAATGTCGCACCGCCTGAAGGTGGTGCGTACAGCCAGCTGCTGTGGCAGTGGATGTCGGTGGACGGCTTCGCGCCGAACTTCACCCTGTACGTGGATGGCCTGTCGATCACCATGCTCGGCGTGGTCACCGGCGTGGGCTTCCTGATCCACCTGTTCGCGTCCTGGTACATGCGTGGCGAAGCCGGTTACTCGCGCTTCTTCTCGTACACCAACCTGTTCATCGCCAGCATGCTGTTCCTGGTGCTGGGCGACAACCTGCTGTTCATCTACTTCGGCTGGGAAGGCGTGGGCCTGTGCTCGTACCTGTTGATCGGTTTCTACTACAGCAACCGCAACAACGGTAACGCCGCACTGAAGGCCTTCATCGTCACCCGTATCGGCGACGTGTTCATGGCCATCGGCCTGTTCATCCTGTTCGCCCAGCTGGGTACCCTGAACGTCCAGGAACTGCTGGTGCTGGCACCGCAGAAGTTCCAGGCAGGTGATACCTGGATGGTGCTGGCGACCCTGATGCTGCTCGGCGGTGCCGTCGGTAAATCGGCCCAGCTGCCGCTGCAGACCTGGCTTGCCGACGCGATGGCCGGCCCGACTCCGGTCTCCGCGCTGATCCACGCCGCAACCATGGTGACCGCGGGCGTGTACTTGATCGCCCGTACCCACGGCCTGTTCCTGCTGGCGCCGGACATCCTGCACCTGGTGGGTATCGTCGGTGGCGTGACCCTGGTCCTGGCCGGCTTCGCCGCGCTGGTCCAGACCGACATCAAGCGTATCCTCGCCTATTCGACCATGAGCCAGATCGGCTACATGTTCTTGGCCTTGGGCGTCGGCGCCTGGGAAGGCGCAATCTTCCACCTGATGACCCACGCCTTCTTCAAGGCCCTGCTGTTCCTTGCCTCTGGTGCGGTGATCGTTGCCTGCCACCACGAGCAGAACATCTTCAAGATGGGCGGCCTGTGGAAGAAGCTGCCGCTGGCCTACGCCAGTTTCGTGGTCGGTGGTGCCGCCCTCGCCGCCTTGCCGATCCTGACCGCCGGCTTCTATTCCAAGGACGAGATCCTCTGGGAAGCCTTCGCCAGCGGCCACACCGGCCTGCTGTATGCGGGCCTGGTCGGTGCATTCATGACCTCGCTGTACACCTTCCGCCTGATCTTCATCGCCTTCCACGGCGAAGCGAAGACCGAAGCCCACGCCGGCCACGGCATTTCCCACTGGCTGCCACTGGGCGTGCTGATCGTGCTGTCGACCTTCGTCGGCGCCTGGATCCACCCGCCTCTGGCGGGTGTACTGCCACAAAGCGTCGGCCACGCCGGCGGCGAAGCCCAGCACTCGCTGGAAATCGTCTCGGGCGCCATCGCCATCGCCGGTATCCTGCTGGCAGCGGTGCTGTTCCTGGGTAAACGCACCCTGGTCAGTGCAATCGCCAACAGCGGCATCGGTCGTGTCCTGTCGGCCTGGTGGTTCGCCGCCTGGGGCTTCGACTGGATCTACGACAAGCTGTTCGTCAAACCTTATCTGCTGATCAGCCACATCCTGCGCAAGGATCCGGTTGACCGCAGCATCGGCCTGATTCCTCGGATGGCTCGCGGCGGTCACGTCGCCATGAGCAAGACCGAAACCGGCCAGCTGCGCTGGTACACCGCCTCGATCGCCGTGGGTGCCGTTCTGGTACTCGGCGCCGTGGTAGTGGCCGCGGTATGACTATGAACCTTGCGACTTTGCGAAAGGAAACGAACCCGTCATGATTCTGCCTTGGCTGATCCTGATCCCCTTCATCGGCGGCCTCCTGTGCTGGCTGGGTGAGCGCTTCGGCGCCACCCTACCCCGCTGGATCGCGCTGCTGACCATGTCCCTGCTGCTCGGCATCGGCCTGTGGCTGTGGGCTAACGGCGACTATACCCTGGCCCCTGCCCCGGGCGCGGAACCTGCCTGGACCCTCGAATACAAAGTCGAGTGGATCAAGCGCTTCGGCATCAGCATCCATCTGGCCCTCGACGGCCTGTCGCTGCTGATGATCCTGCTCACCGGCCTGCTGGGTGTGCTTTCGGTCCTGTGCTCCTGGAAAGAAATCCAGCGCCACGTCGGCTTCTTCCACCTCAACCTGATGTGGATCCTGGGCGGCGTGGTCGGTGTGTTCCTGGCGCTGGACCTGTTCCTGTTCTTCTTCTTCTGGGAAATGATGCTGGTGCCGATGTACTTCCTCATCGCGCTCTGGGGTCACAGCTCCTCCGATGGCAAGAAGACCCGGATCTACGCCGCCACCAAGTTCTTCATCTTCACCCAGGCCAGCGGCCTGATCATGCTGGTGGCGATCCTGGGCCTGGTACTGGTGAACTACAACAGCACCGGAGTCATCACCTTCAACTACAGCGACCTGCTCAAGGCCGAGCTGCCAGCCGGCACCGAGTACTTGCTGATGCTGGGCTTCTTCATTGCCTTCGCGGTGAAGCTGCCGGTGGTGCCGTTCCACTCCTGGCTGCCTGATGCTCACGCCCAGGCGCCAACTGCAGGTTCCGTGGACCTGGCCGGTATCTTGCTGAAGACTGCGGCCTATGGCCTGCTGCGTTTCGCCCTGCCGCTGTTCCCGAACGCCTCGGCCGAGTTTGCGCCTATCGCCATGACCCTGGGCCTGATCGGTATCTTCTACGGCGCCTTCCTGGCCTTCGCACAGACCGACATCAAGCGCCTGGTAGCCTTCTCCAGCGTCTCGCACATGGGCTTCGTGCTGATCGGCATCTACTCCGGTAGCCAGCAAGCCCTGCAGGGCGCGGTGATCCAGATGCTGGCCCACGGCCTGTCGGCTGCGGCGCTGTTCATCCTGGCTGGCCAGCTTTACGAGCGCATGCACACCCGTGACATGCGTGAGATGGGCGGCCTGTGGCACCGCATCGCCTACCTGCCAGCCATCAGCCTGTTCTTCGCCGCCGCCTCCCTGGGGCTGCCAGGTACCGGCAACTTCGTCGGCGAGTTCCTGATCCTGATCGGCAGCTTCGTCCATGTTCCATGGATCACCGTGATCGCCACCACTGGCCTGGTCTTCGGCTCGGTCTACTCGCTGATCATGATCCACCGTGCCTACTTCGGTCCGGCCAAGTCCGACACCGTGCTGGCCGGCATGGACGGTCGCGAACTGATCATGGTCCTGGGCCTGGCCGGCCTGCTGATCCTGCTCGGCGTGTACCCGCAACCGTTCCTGGACACCTCTGCCGCCACCATGAGCGGTGTGCAGCAGTGGATCGGTTCCGCTTTCACTCAACTCGCTTCGGCCCGGTAAGAGCGCTATGGAATTCACCACTCAACACTTCATCGCATTGGCGCCGATGCTCATCACCACCGTCACCACGGTGGTGGTGATGCTCGCGATCGCCTGGAAGCGCAATCACTCGCAGACCTTCCTGCTGTCCACCGTGGGCCTGAACCTGGCCCTGCTGTCGATCCTGCCGGCGCTGAAGGTCGCGCCGCTGGCGGTCACCTCGCTGGTGACCATCGACAAGTTCGCCTGCCTGTACATGGCGATCATCCTGGTGGCGACGCTGGCCTGCGTCACCCTCGCCCATGCCTACTTGGGCGAAGGGTCCAAGGGTTACCCGGGCAACCGTGAAGAACTGTACTTGCTACTGCTGATGTCCGCCCTGGGCGGTCTGGTGCTGGTCAGCGCCAACCACCTGGCAGGCCTGTTCATTGGCCTGGAACTGCTGTCGGTACCGGTCTACGGCCTGGTAGCGTACGCGTTCTTCAACAAGCGTTCGCTGGAAGCCGGCATCAAGTACATGGTGCTTTCGGCTGCAGGTTCGGCCTTCCTGCTGTTCGGCATGGCCCTACTGTACGCCGACGCCGGCAGCCTGACCTTCGACCAGATCGGCAAGGTGCTGGCCACCACCAGCATGCCAAGCCTGCTGGCCCAGCTGGGCCTGGGCATGATGCTGGTAGGCCTGGCCTTCAAGCTGTCGCTGGTACCGTTCCACCTGTGGACCCCGGACGTGTACGAAGGCGCTCCAGCCCCGGTCGCCGCCTTCCTGGCCACCGCCAGCAAGGTCGCGGTGTTCGCCGTGGTCGTACGCCTGTTCATGCTCTCCCCTGCCGCCAGCAGCGGCGTGCTGAGCACCGTACTGGCCGTGATCGCCGTCGCCTCGATCCTGATCGGCAACCTGCTGGCGCTGACCCAGAGCAACCTCAAGCGTCTGCTCGGTTACTCGTCCATCGCCCACTTCGGCTACCTGGTCATCGCCTTGGTCGCCAGCAAGGGCCTGGCTCTGGAAGCCATGGGCGTGTACCTGGTGACCTACGTGATCACCAGCCTGGGCGCCTTCGGTGTGATCACCCTGATGTCCTCGCCTTATGCCGGTCGTGACGCCGATGCCCTGTACGAGTACCGCGGCCTGTTCTGGCGCCGTCCATACCTGACTGCGGTACTGACCGTGATGATGCTGTCGCTGGCTGGTATCCCGCTGACCGCAGGCTTCATCGGCAAGTTCTACATCATCGCCACCGGCGTCGAGTCGCACCTGTGGTGGCTGGTCGGTGCGCTGGTGATCGGTAGTGCCATCGGCGTTTACTACTACCTGCGTGTCATGGTCACCCTGTATCTGGTCGAGCCTAACCTGCGTCGTCACGACGCCCCGCTGAAGTGGGAACAGCGCACTGGCGGCGTCATGCTGCTGGCCATCGCGATCCTCGCCTTCGTCCTGGGCGTGTACCCGCAGCCTCTGCTGGAACTGGTCCAGCAAGCTGGCCTGCAACTGATCGGCTGATCAGCCCGCAAAAACAAAACACCCCGCTCATGCGGGGTGTTTTGTTTTGTGCCCAGGCTTGGCGCGATGGATTCATGCTGCGCCGGGTGCGCTTTTGCCAGTGCGCGCCGGCTTTCGTGAACGGCCCGGGTTGTGCGCCGCACGCCGCAGTTCGCCAAAGGCACTTGGCAAGTGGACGTCTGGATTCGGCATCCCGCTGGGGGAGAGTTCATGGGTCATCTCGAACTGGGCACGTACCGACCAACCGCAAGCTTCGTTGACGCATTGCAGGTAGGCGATCCGAAGGAAGATATGACGCCCTTCACTGGTGCGAATTCGCATCTTGCCGGTGCAATGAGGGCAGACCAATTTGTAGCTGCTCACAAGCACCTCCTATCGGGTACCTGCGACGCATATGGGACACTGTGACGATCGCGGTCAGTGTCCGTCCCCGCAGATATAAGACTTCTTGATTGATTCATATCACTTACCATCCGACGCTGAGTGGAGCTTCACCCATCCATCCAGATGAGTACGGCTCATGGGCTTACAGAAATGTTTACTCCTATTGAGTACTTTCTGCGTGTTGCGATAGCCGAACCAAGCGTCCTGCCTGACTATCTTTTGCCTGAGATTTGTCCATAATCTTGATTGATTGTTGTTGTGCGTATAGAGCTGAGCAAATGTAGGTATTTTCGCTGCGATCATCATTTATACCGTTGCTGCTGAGTGGGATGCCCTCAATATATTCTTATCGCATATTTTTGCCTACAAAACTCATACAAGCTTCTTTTTTGGTATTCAAAATGAGTACACCCTCCCTCTCCGCGATATTGCATCGAATGAAGTACCTCACTGGTGCCACAACCGATGCCGAACTTTCCAAAGCATTGGGGATAAGCCCGCAAACCTTGAGCAGCTGGAAGATACGCGAGAGCATTCCGTACGCGTTGTGCATGGAGTTTGCGCAGGAGCAAGGGCTGTCCCTCGATTGGCTGCTCCTTGGCGACGGGCAACAGAATCGAACACCTTCTGCGCCCCTCTCTCAAGACCATCAACAGGCTTGGGAGGCAGATTTGCTCGGGCAGTTGCGGGCGCTGTCGGCGCTCGATCTGCAAGCCATCCGCGCAAGCGTTCAGGACAAGTTGCGCATTTCTCAGTTGGAGCGCCGCCTCGAAGAATTGACCCATAGCCCTGCCAAGTAATGACCCTTCCGCGCTTCGCGGCCGACACCACTCACCGTCGTTTCCCTGACCTGTTGAGCCAGGCTCCAGCGGGTCTGGGCCTCCACCAGGCGCATATAGCAAATCGAAAGTGCCCGCCCCTGCTCATGACCATCGATATCGCTCAACCGTCGATAGCCATGCGCGCGCAGGCAGCGGCGCCAATCGGCGAACTCTCGCGCCGCAAGCTCCATCGAGGCCCTGGCGGCCACCTCCAGTTGCGTATCGCTGATACCCGATGACAGCCCCAGGCACTCACGCAATCGCCCCAGTTCTATACGTGGCCAGAACGGGTCGTGATAGACCAGATAACGGTTATGCGGGCGATCAGGTGAGGCTCTCGAATCTCGATTCACAGATCGATCCCCACTCACTGGTTGTTCAGCATGCCGTAACGTATCGCCTTGATCACCGCCGCTACTCGGGTGTTCACCGCAAACTTGCGCAAGATATTACTGACATGGAAATTGACCGTTGACTCCTTGCAGCCCACGATCTGGCCAATTTCCCAGGAAGTCTTGCCGTAGGCGCACCACAGCAGCACTTCCCGTTCCCGGGGGGTTAGGTGGATGGGCTGATCGGCGTTGACGTCTGGTGTCTGGCGGCGTTGAAGGTTCATGGGACACACTCCCTACGGTCATAAGAGCCCAAAGGCATTCACATTTGATGTGCTTGCACCTTACGAATCCATGACTGCTTCACTCCAGCACTCAGGGTTGTAGAACAGCGCCCTACACAAAACGTCCTACATGCGCCGAAGCGTTTTTTTGAAGGAAATGCGAAGTGCTCTGAAGGATTTGACGTGCGTCTGACACCTGTTGCCCGACCTACTGCCTGGAGTTGCACGATGCGTCCCGTTTCACCTATCCCTTGCGCTGTCGGCCTGTGTGTCGTTGCCACCAGCAACCTGGCAATGGCCGCTACGCCTCTGGAATTGGACCAGGTCGTGATCGAAGGCCAGCAACAGAGTGAACTGGCGTCCGCCGCGCAACAGCTGCGGGAGGTCCCAGGGGCCACCAACCTCATCGACATGCAGCGTGTCGAGCAAGGGCGCGTCGCCAGCAATCAGGACGTACTGGCCTACCAGCCGGGTGTCTTCGCCCAGTCGGCCGGTAACGATGGCATCAAGCTGTCGATCCGTGGCTCAGGCATCAATCGCGCGCCCGGTGCCCATGGCTCTGGTGTCTACACAATGTTCGACGGCCTGCCGTTGACTGGCCCGGGTGGCACGCCCTACGAGCTGTTCGAACCCCTGTGGCTGAGCCGTGCCGAAGTGCTGCGTGGAGCCAATGGCTTCGATCAAGGAGCATTGGCCCTCGGCGGTGCGATCAACTACGTGACCCACACCGGCTACGACGCCGCGCCTTTGCAAGTGCGTTACGAAGTGGGCAGTCGCGGATACGCCCATCGCCACATCAGTTCCGGGCAGGTATTGGGCGATCTGGATTACTACGTGGCCCTGACCGACGCCGAATATGACGGCTATCAGGAACACAGCAGCGGCAGTGCCAAGGGTTTCGCCGCCAACGTCGGCTATCGCTTCAATCCCAACCTGGAAACGCGCTTTTACCTGCGCTACCGGGAGACAGAGAATGACCTGGCCGGACGCCTGACCAAGCAGCAGGTCAAGCATGATCCGCGCGCAGCCAATCCGGCCTACCTGGCACGCGACGACAGTCGCCCGCAACCGGGCAGTACCTGGGTCGCGAACAAGACTACCTTCTATTTGCAGGATGACGCTCGCCTGGAAGCGGGACTGGTCTACCACGACTACCCGATGGACCTGCGCGAAGGCCCGATGCGTCTTAAGGTCGCCTACACCGATGTCAGCGGGACTCTCAACTATATCCGCCGCGATACCCTGTTCGGGCATCAAAGCAAGACCACCGTCGGTTGGCGCACCACCAAGCACTTACCCAACAGCGGCGCCTCGCAGTTCGCGCGCAATGGCGACGTCTTCGGCCCACGCACCCGGGACTTCAGCTACCAAGGCTCGGATACCGTGCTTCATGTCGGCAACGACCTCGAATTGATGCCCGACCTGTGGCTGACCAGCGGCCTGGCGATGATCTATACCCGCCGCGAAAGCGATGTGACCTACCCGAAGAGTGGGGGCAAGGTCAGCCAGCACGACTGGGACTACGCGCCTCGTCTGGGTTTGCGGTATGACGTCAGTCCACAAACGCAGGTGTATGGCAACCTGAGCCGCTCCGTGGAACCTCCGCACCCTTGGTCGCTGATCTGGAGCTCGACAGTCCCTACCCAACCGATCGAAATGCAGAACCAGACCGCCACCACGCTGGAAGTAGGTGCACGCGGCGATTCGCGCCTGGGGCGTTGGGACCTGGCCTGGTATTACTCGCAGGTACGTCACGAACTGCTGGCCGTCGAAATCGTGCAAGGTGCCCTGCCCAAGGAGTTCAACGCCAGCCCCACTGTGCACCAAGGCATCGAAGCCAGCCTGGACAGCATGCTCTGGGAAGAGGCAGGCATCGGCAAGGTCTCCCTGCGCCAGGCCTACACCTTCAGCGACTTCCATTACCGCGATGACGACACTTTCGGCGACAATCGCCTGCCCGGCATTCCGATGCACTATTACCAGGCCGAGGTACGCTACGACTGGCCGAGCGGCTTCTACGCAGGCCTCAACACACAGATGGCCTCCAAAGTCCAGGTCGACTACGCCAACAGTTACCACGCCGACGCCTACGCCCTGCTCGGCGCCCGCCTGGGCTGGAACGCTCCGACGCAGGACTGGCAGACCTGGCTGGACCTGCGCAACCTGACCAACAAACGCTATGCCGCCACGGTGACGCCTGGCTATGACGACCAGGGCAAGGACAACCCTCGCTCCACACCGGGTGAAGGCTTTGGTGTTTACGCTGGCGTGTCCTACAGCTTTCTTTGAAAGATCATGACGGCAACTGCACCTGCAGCCGACTGGTGAAGATCGCCCAGCTGGACATGAACAGCGCGGCGATCAGCGGGCCGATGACGAAGCCGTTGAGGCCGAACACCGCCGGGCCGCCCAGGGTGGAAATCAGGATCAGGTAGTCGGGCATCTTGGTGTCCTTGCCCACCAGAATCGGGCGCAGCAGGTTGTCCACCAGGCCGATCACCAGCACACCAAAGGCGGTCAGCACGATCCCGGATAGGATTGCCCCGGTGGCCAGGAAGTAGACTGCCACCGGCGCCCAGACGATGCCCGCCCCCACCGCTGGCAACAACGACAGAAACGCCATCAATACCGCCCAGACCAGTGCACTGGGGATGCCCAGCGCCCAAAAGATCAGCCCACCCAGCGCCCCCTGGGTGACGGCCACCAGCAGATTGCCCTTGACCGTGGCACGTACCACGCGGCTGAACTTCAACTGCAGGCGGCGTTTTTGCTGCTCGGGCAGCGGTACGGCCAGCCGCACTTTGCGCGCCAGCTCACCCCCTTCGCGCAGAAAGAAAAACAACAGGTACAGCATGACGCCAAAGCTCACCAGAAAATCGAACGTGCCCTGGCCAAAGCTGAACGCCTGTCCGGCCAGGAACTGGCTGCCTTGGGTGGCCCATTTGGTGATGTTGTCCCGCAGCCCTTCCAGATCGCCCATGCCCAGGCGCTCCAGAGCGTTCTGGATGAAAGCCGGTAACAATGCCTTGAAGCTTTCTATATGCCCGGCGATGTCCAGCTCGCCCTTCTCGATGCGCTGATACAGGCTGGCGCCCTCCTGCACCAACAATGTACCAATGATGATCACCGGCAAGATCGCGATCAGCAGGCACACCAACAAGGTCACCACCGCCGCCAGGTTGCGCCGTCCGCCCAAGCGCAGCATCAGGTCACGCTGCAATGGAGAGAACAGGATGGCCAGGATCACCGCCCAGAACACCGCGCCGTAGAACGGCAGCAAGATCCACAGGAAGGCGATGGTCACCAGCGCCAGGAGGACGGTCAGGGCCTTGTTCTGCAGTGCGGTCTGGTTCATGGAGGTTTCTCGCGGGGGGTCATCCCTTTAGTGCCCGCCGCTTGGGTAAAAGTGCCGTTGACCCAGATCAATGTCACGTCGGCGCACTGGTCGTAGCATCCGCGCCTTTTGCCCCGGTGCGCACATGACTCCTCTCGCCAAGCCCGAACTGCTGGCCCCCGCCGGCACCCTCAAGACCCTGCGCTACGCCTTCGCCTACGGTGCCGATGCGGTCTACGCCGGCCAGCCGCGCTACAGCCTGCGGGTGCGCAACAATGAGTTCGACCACGCCAACCTGGCGCTGGGCATCCAGGAGGCGCATGCCTTGGGCAAGCGCTTCTACGTGGTGGTCAACATTGCCCCGCACAATGCCAAGCTCAAGACCTTCATCAAGGACCTCTCCCCGGTCATCGAGATGGCGCCCGATGCCCTGATCATGTCCGACCCCGGCTTGATCATGCTGGTCCGCCAGCACTTCCCGCAGATGCCGATCCACTTGTCGGTGCAAGCCAACACGGTGAACTGGGCCAGTGTCCAATTCTGGAAGCAACTGGGCCTGAGCCGGGTGATTCTCTCGCGTGAGTTGTCGCTTGAAGAGATCGAGGAAATCCGCCAGCACGTACCCGACATGGAGCTGGAAGTGTTCGTCCACGGCGCCCTGTGCATGGCCTATTCCGGTCGCTGCCTGCTGTCGGGTTACCTGAACCGTCGAGATGCCAACCAGGGCACCTGCACCAATGCCTGCCGTTGGAAATACCAGGCCACCCCAGCCACGGAGAACGCCACCGGCGATATCGTCCACGAGGTCGAGCCAACCCTGGGCATCGGTGCGCCGACCGAGCAAGTGTTCCTGCTCCAGGAAGGCAACCGCCCTGGCGAAGAAATGCCGGCCTTCGAAGACGAACATGGCACCTACATCATGAATGCCAAGGACCTGCGCGCCATCCAGCACGTGGAACGGCTGACCTACATGGGCGTGCATTCGCTGAAGATCGAAGGCCGGACCAAGTCGCACTTCTACTGCGCCCGCGCCGTGCAGTCCTACCGCCAGGCCATCGATGATGCCGTAGCAGGACGGCCGTTCGATCGCGGCTTGATGGGCAACCTGGAGTCCCTCGCCCAACGGGGCTACACCGAAGGCTTCCTGCGACGCCACGTGCACGATGAGTACCAGAATTATCAGCGCGGCAACTCGGTGTCCGAGCGCCAGCAATTCGTGGGCGAACTGACCGGGACACGGGTCGAGGGCCTGGCCGAGGTCAAGGTAAAGAACCGCTTCGCCGTGGGCGATCACCTGGAACTGATGACCCCACGGGGCAACTATCACTTCGACCTGAATCAACTGCGCGACCGCCAGCAACAGCCCATCCAAGTGGCGCCAGGCGATGGCCATGTGGTTTATCTGCCCATTCCCGAACAAGTCTCTCTGGAATACGGCCTGCTGATGCGCGATCTGGAACTGGAGCACACACACCTGACAGATCTGTAATGCGGCCTTCAGGTCGCTGACAGCTGCCGACGGCGAACATCGTGTCACCACCGTCTAGCCACCGACCGCGCTGTGCCTGAAGGCCGATTGCGCTATGCTGGCGGCCAACTTGTTCGGGCATTACCCTGCAGGCCGCGTGCCGCCAGCGACTCCGCCAAACGTCAGGCGTGCCTGATCGCCAGTCTCCGCCTGCGTACCCTGAGGAGTTCACCATGCTGCGTAAACACCTGTTCTCCCTCGGCCTGCTGGCGATCGCCGGCCTGGCCCAGGCCGCCGAGACCATCGACGTGTACCGCGACCCCAATTGCGGTTGCTGCAAGGAGTGGATCAGCCACCTGCGTGACAACGGCTTCACCGTCAACGACCACATCGAACCGAACATGAGCGAAGTCAAGCAGCGCCTGGGTGTGGCCCCACGCCTGGCCTCCTGCCATACCGGTGTGATCAACGGCAAGTTCATCGAGGGCCATGTGCCCGCCGAACAGATCCGGCTGCTGGCCAAGCGCAATGACCTCAAGGGCATCGCCGTCCCAGGCATGCCCATGGGCTCGCCCGGCATGGAGATGGGTGATCACAAGGACGCCTACCAAGTCATCGGCCTGACCCAGGATGGCAAGGACGAAGTGCTGGCCGACTATTGATGCTCAGTCTCTGGGCGCTGTTTCTCAGCGCCTTCGGTGCCGCTACCTTGCTGCCTCTGCAATCGGAGGCTGTGCTGGTGGGGTTGCTGCTGCGCCAACCCGAGGCCTGGGCGACGTTGCTGCTGGTGGCCACCCTGGGCAATGTGCTGGGTTCGGTCGTCAACTGGCTGTTGGGGCGGGCGATCGAGCACCTGCGTGATCGGCGTTGGTTCCCCTTCAGCGCCAACCAGCTGGAGCGTGCCCAGCAGCGTTACCAACGCTGGGGGCAATGGTCGCTGCTGCTGAGCTGGATGCCAGTGATCGGTGATCCACTCACCTTGATCGCCGGCATCATGCGTGAACCGTTCTGGCGATTCGTGTTGCTGGTTACCCTGGCCAAGTGCGGGCGCTATCTGGTACTTACGATGATCACCCTGGGCTGGCTGCACGGGCGCTGATCGCACGAGATTGGCAACACTACCTCACGCCGTTAGGAGCGTCCCCAGACCAGCGCCTCGGTCCATCCCAGCTCGGCGAAGTCATCGGCCCGAAGGTAGGCTTCCTCTTCACAGAAGAACTCATCCAGCTGAGGCGGTCGCACTGCCGTATCGCTGAGCATGGCGTGCACTTGGCCGCGATGATGGATCTGATGCTCGAACAGGTGCGACAGCAAGCGCAGGCGCGGCTCGCGCTGGAGCCGATCCGGGCGCACGATGCTCACGTAGCGTTGCAATTGGTCATCGCGCAGGAGCTGGCAATAGGCAATCAGCCTATGATCGGCCTGGGCCTGTTCGGCATGCAGGTCGGCGCACGTGGCAAAAGGCTGCTCGGGCTCGAAGAATCGCTCCCCGTCCGGTTCCGGCGCCTCGCCGCGCTGTTCGCACTCCAGCGCGTGCAGGTAGAACCAATCCACCGTCAGCAGGTGGTTGAGCGTGGCCTTGATCGAGGGAAAGAAGCTGCAACGGGGGGCGACGAACTCGTCCTGAGTCAGTTGCAGGCATGCCTTGTACAGGCGATGGTTGGCCCAGCCATTGTTGTAGGCCTGGGTCAGCAGATGATGCGACAGCGGCTCCATGGTCAGCTCCTTCAGGCGAAGCGTTGCAGTTGCATCTCCCGTAGGCGGCTCAGGGTTCGCTGGTACGGGAACGCCAGATACCCTTGAGTGTAGAGCGCTTCGAGCGGGACTTCGGCTTCCAGGTACAAGGCGACCCGACGGTCGTAGCATTCGTCGACCAGGGCAATGAAGCGGCGCACACTGTCATCCTTCGGCGCCAGCGTGGGCAGTTCGCGGTCTCCGGCCACCACCCGCTGGGCTCCATCCTCGGTGCCACGGGCAATGCGCCCTGCCCGCTGGGCGCCGCCCAAGACCGGGATGCCCTGAACCAGAATCGACGAAAAGCGATCGCACAACCCCATGAACTCCAGGGCCGACAGGGGTTGCTCGCACACGTCGCTGAAATGGCACCAGATGGCCTGCTCGCTGCGACGAATCACGCGAATCTGCCGCGAACCGATCGATAACGGCTGGTCCGTGGTAGCCCCGCCCTGACTTAGCTGGCCGAACACAGCCTCCAGGGCCGTTGGCTGCCCGGGTTCGGCGATCCAGTAGCGCTGCCGCAGGGCGCCCGGATGCAGGCGATGGTCCTGCTCGCCCGCCACGTTCAGCACACGCATGTGCCGCACGATGGCATCGATCGCCGGCAAGAAGCGCTCGCGGTTGAAGCCGTCACGGTAGAGCTGCTCCGGCGGTTGGTTGGAGGTGGCGACGATCGTCACGCCTTGGTCGAACAGGGTCTGAAACAGGCGCCCCAGGATGATCGCGTCGCCGATGTCGCTGACGAACAGCTCATCGAAGCACAACACGCGGATCTCGGTCGCCAGGGCCTTGGCCAAGGCCTGCAAGGGGTCGGGGGTGCCATTGAGCTGGAACAGCCGCTGATGCACCCAGGCCATGAAGTGGTGAAAATGCTGGCGTCGGGACGGGACCTGCAGGCTGCGATGAAACTGGTCCATCAGCCAGGTCTTGCCCCGCCCGACCGGGCCCCACAGGTACACACCCAAGGTGGGCCTGCCCTGCTTCAGCGCCTCGAAGCACACCTGGAGCGCGTCAACCGCCTGGGCCTGGGCGGGGTCGGCAACGAACCCATGCTCATCGACAGCCTGGCGGTAACGGGTATAGGGATCGAGGGGCATGCCGGGTGCTCTGGGCAAAACGCCATCGTACGCTATTGGCGCCTGCTGAGGGCACATTCGTGGGGAAACGCGTCAACAGGCAGCACCGCAAACGCTGCAGGACTCCGTGAATGCGTTGCGCTGTCAGTCTTCGCTCAATCCGACCTTGAGCAACGCCCCGTCCTTCGCGTCGGTCAGCACATACAGATAGCCATCCGGGCCCACTCGTACATCACGGATTCGTGCCTTGAGCTCGCCCAGCAAGCGCTCTTCATGCACCACCTTTTCGCCCTTGAGCTGCAGACGGATCAGCTCCTGGGTGGCCAGGGCACCCATGAACAGGTTGCGGTCCCAGGCCTTGAAGGTCGGGCTGTCATAGAACGCCATGCCGCTGATCGCTGGCGACTTTTCCCAGACATGGTGCGGGGGCTGGGTGCCCTCCACGTGCTTGCCCTTGGCCTCGGGGATCGGTAACAGCGAGTAGTTGATCCCATGGGTCGCGATCGGCCAGCCGTAGTTCTTGCCAGGCTCTGGGATGTTGATCTCGTCACCGCCCCGGGGCCCGTGCTCATGGGTCCAGAGCTTGCCGGTCCAAGGATTGAGGGCAGCGCCCTGCTGGTTGCGATGACCGTACGACCAGATCTCGGGGCGCACGTTGGCCTGGCCGACGAAAGGGTTGTCCTTGGGAATTTCGCCATCCGGGAGAATGCGCACGATCTTGCCCTGGAGTTTATCCAGGTCCTGGGCGGTGGCACGTTGGTTGTTCTCACCCAACGCGACGAAAAGGTAACCGCCACGGTCGAATACCAGGCGTGAGCCGAAGTGAATGCCCTCGGAGAGCTTCGGCTGCTGACGGAAAATCACCGTGAAATGCTCCAACCGGGCCAGGTCCTGGGACAACTGCCCACGACCGACCGCGGTACCCGCCTTGCCATCGCTGCCTTGTTCGGCATAGGACAGGTATACCGTACGGTCCTTGGTAAATTCCGGGGACAGCGCCACATCGAGCAATCCGCCCTGCCCTTGGGCCCAGACCACCGGCACCCCACTCAGGGGTGGGCCGACCTTGCCCTCGGCACTGATCACCCGCAGATTGCCGGGACGCTCGGTCACCAACATACCCTGGCCGCCTGGCAGAAAGGCCAAGGCCCAGGGGTTGCGCAGACCTTCGGCAATCGTGCTGACCGTCAGTTGCCCCTCCTCGCTGGGCAACTGCTGTTCTGGAGCGGCTTGGGCAAGCAGGGGTAACAGGGCGGCGATGGCCAGCCAGGTTCGGGGCGTCATGCTCGGTTCCTTCCAGTGGGGCTCACGGCGCGCGTTGGTTATCACGAGGTGGCCGGGTGGGTTGCAGGTTCGGGCTCTGCTGTTCGCGCCGCAGGTTGTCGCCATTGCCTATGCCACGGTTGTCCAGCGTTGGAGACCGGATGATCGGCTGGGTCGACGGCCCATGTATCGGTGGTGTGGCCTGCATGCTGCCTTGACGGCTGTTCGGATTGGCTCGCTGGATCGGGCTGTTGTAGGGATTGTTGCGGTCGGCGGCAATGAGCCAGGGCGTAGGGAGCGGCGCAGCCGACAGCGGCAGGTTCAGCGAAAGGCCGATAACCAGGGCGGATATCATGGGATTCATGCTTCACCTCCTGTACGAAAAGGCGCGCTCAAGCGTTGGATAGCCTAAGACGCGACAGGTTCGCGGCAAAAGTGCGAATGCAGGGAGAGAGGTTTCTTGATGTTTCAGTATGAGCCCAGGGGATTGCCATGCGGGGCTTTCGCGACACAAGGCCACTCATCGCCGGATGGCGTGAGCGGCCTTGATCGGCTCTCTCAAGCCTAGTTGTCGACCTTGTGCCGCGCGGCATACAGGCACAGCATCTCCATGGCCAGCGTGGCACCAGCCAGGGCGGTGATGTCGGCATGGTCATAGGCCGGAGCCACCTCCACCAGATCCATGCCTATCAAGTTGATGCCCCGCAGCCCGCCTAGGATCTCCAGCGCCTGCACCGTACTCAGGCCGCCACAGACCGGCGTGCCGGTGCCAGGCGCGAAGGCCGGGTCGAGGCAATCGATGTCGAACGTGAGGTACACCGGTCGGTCCCCTACGCGCTGACGAATCGCCGCGATCACAGCCTCGGTGCCCTGACGGTGCACCTGGCGCGCGTCGAGAATGGCAAAGCCCTGGGTGTCGTCATTGGTGGTGCGCAAGCCGATCTGCACGGAGCAGGAAGGGTCCACCAGGCCCTCTCGGGCGGCATGCCAAAACATGGTGCCATGGTCGATGCGCTTGCCCTCCTCGTCCGGCCAGGTATCGCTGTGCGCGTCGAAGTGGATCAGCGCCAAAGGCCCGTGGCGATCGGCATGGGCTTTGAGCAATGGGTAGCTGATGAAATGATCGCCCCCCAGGGTGAGCATGGCGCAACCGGCGTCGAGGATATGCCTGGCATGGGCCTCGATGCTGGCCGGGACGGACTCGGGTGTGCCGCAGTCAAAAGCACAATCACCATAGTCGATCACTGCCAGGTGATCGAAGGGGTCGAATGTCCACGGCCAGTGCCTGGCCCAGGCCTGCTGTACCGAGGCGGCGCGAATGGCCCGAGGCCCGAAGCGGGCCCCAGGACGATTGCTGGTGGCCGTGTCGAACGGCACACCGCTGACCACCACGTCGACGCCGTGCAGGTCACGGCTATAGCGGCGTCGAGAGAAACTGGTTATGCCGGCGTAGGTGCTTTCCGCAGCGGTGCCGTAGAGGCTATCGCGGGTCATGGCCTGGTCATTGTTGTGGGCGTGTTCCACGGTTGGGCTCCTGGTTGTCGTTGTTCGTTACTGACGGCTGCGAAACGCAGTCCACATCCGGTTGCGCTGACGCAGGTCGGACAACGCCATGCCGCGGTCGCCATACAGGCGCTGGCGGACCTCGGCGGAGGGATAGATATCCGGGTCGTTGCGCACGGCATCGTCCACCAATGGCGTAGCGGCCTGGTTGGCATTGGCGAAGAACAGGGTATTGGTGAGTTCGGCCACTGATTCAGGACGCAGCATAAAGGCAATAAAGGCGCGGGCAGCCTCTGGGTGCGGCGCATCCTTGGGAATCACTAGGTTGTCCTGCCACACCAAGGTGCCCTCGCGCGGGATGCGGTAGACCACTTCGAAGGCCTTGCCGGCACGACGCGCCTGGTCGGCGGCCATGGCCGCGTCACCGTCGTAGGTCAACGCCAGGCATATGCTGCCGTTGGCCAGGTCGTTGATCTGCCGGCCGTTGGCCACATAGCTCACCGAGGGCTGCAACTGGCGTAACAGGGCCTGGGCGGCATCAAGGTCGGATTTGTTCTGACTGTATGGGTCCTTGCCCAGGTAGTTGAGGGTCACGCCGATCACTTCCTGGGGCGAGTCGGGCAAGGCGATGCCACAACCTTTCAGGCGGCTGGCGTATTCGGGCTTGAACAGCAGATCAAGCGTGTCCAGCGGCACATCGCCCAGGCGTTCGCGCACCGCCTCGACGTTCACCCCCAGACCCAGCGTGCCCCAGGTGTAGGGCACCGCATAACGGTTGCCAGGGTCGGTCTCGGCCAGCTTGGCCAGCAGGTCCGGGTCGAGGTTGCTGTAGCCGGGCATGTCCTGAACCTGCAACGGCTGCAAGGCATTGGCCTTGAGGGCCCTGGCCAGCACCGTGGACGAAGGCACCACCACGTCATAGCCACTGCCGCCAGTGAGCAGTTTGGTCTCCAGCACCTCGGGTGAGTCGAAGGTGTCGTAGCGTACCTTGTAGCCGGTCTCCTGCTCGAACCGCTTGAGCGTCTGCTCAGCGACATAGTCGGCCCAGCTGTAGAGGTTGACGACCTTCTCTTCGGCCTGGAGTGGCAGAGCCAGGACCAGGGACAGCAGACACAGCGATCGACGCATGGCGAACACCTCGGCAAATGAGTAGATGCCGCCAGCATGCCAGCCGGGTTACATTGAAAAAATCGCAAGTTTACAAAGCTGACATTCACCAGGAGTGATGTAATGCTCGGACAACTGCACGACCCGGACCTGCACTTGCTGCGGCTGTTCGTCACTGTAGTCGAGGCCGGCGGCTTCAGTGCCGCCCAGGGCGTGCTGGGCCTGAGCCAGCCCAGCATCAGCCAGCAGATGGGGCGCCTTGAGACCCGTCTGGGGTATCGCCTATGCAGCCGTGGCAAGGGTGGCTTTCGCCTGACCGAAAAGGGCGAACTGTTGCTCAAGGCAACCCGGGAGCTACTGCTGCAGATCGAGCAGTTCCGCCAGCAGGCCAACGGTGTAGGCGGCAGGCTGCTGGGGTCGGTGCGCGTCGGCATGGCCGAGAACCAGGACGACAACGTCACGCTTCGCCTGGCCAATGCCATCGCTCGCTTTCGCCAACGCGAAGAATCAGTGCAACTGGAGTTGATCAGCGCGCCGCCAGCTGAACTCGAACGGCTGCTGCTGGAACAACGCCTGGATTACGCCATCAGCTACTTCTCCGGCAGCCAGGCCGCGTTCGACTACCAGCCCCTGTTCAACGAAACCCAACGGCTGTATTGCGGCCAGGGGCATCCGTTGTTCGCGGTATCAGAGGTATCGGACGAGGATCTGCTCGACGCCGACCAGGTCCGTCACCCCTACCGCTTCCTCAAGGCGGGCGAGCCGTTCCAGAGCCGTCGCAGCGCGGCCTTGGCGGAGCAGATCGACAGCGCCCTGACATTCATCCTTTCGGGTCGCCACATCGGCTACCTGCCCCGCCATTGCGCCGCACCCTGGGAGGCGCGTGGGCTGTTGCGAGCGCTGGATCCTGGCCTGGACTTCAGCGTGTCCTTCACCCTCGCCCGGCATCGCGCCCAGGCACCGGGCGAGGCGCAGCAAGCCTTTGCCGAGGACTTGCGGGAGGCTTTCATGGCGCCTTGATGCGCGTGGCCTTTCAACGCCCCGAGGCTTTTGCCACACTGCGAGCTCGATCGTCACGCCAAGGCTTACCGCCATGACCACCTGCCGCCTACGTTTCTGGCTGATTCCTCTGCTGGCCTGCACCCTCAATGCCTGTGCCCTGTTCCAGGCGCGTGATCCGTTGAACATCAGCGTCGTCGGGATCGAACCACTCCCGTCCCCGGAGTTGGAAATGCGCATGGCAGTTAAGATTCGCGTGCAAAACCCCAACGAGACGCCCGTCGATTTCAACGGCATCGCGCTCAAGCTGGAGGTCAATGAGCAGCCTCTGGCAGCCGGTGTCAGCGACCAGAAAGGCCATATCGGCCGGTATGATGAAGCAGTGATCGTGGTGCCCATGAGCATCACGGCCTTTGCCATGGTGCGACAAGCCTACGGCTTGGGACGACTAGGCTCGCTGCAGGGGTTGCCCTACGTGCTGCAAGGCAAGATGGCTGGCGGCCCCTTGGGGACGGTGCGTTTCACCGACAAGGGCAAGCTCGACCTGCCCGCTGTCGGCAGCGCGACCTGGTGATCGTGCAGATGGCGTGGATCAGCGGTTGCTGCTGGCCGCGGCCATCATCTTGTTGACTTCGCTGCGCACCATGTTGGCGAACTCAGGGGGCGACATGCCATCAAGCTCAGCGCGTACCCATTCCGCCCATTTGCTCTTGCGCCGCGGCTTTTCGCCGATCAGCCTCGCAGCCTCGCCCTTGGCCTTGCCAAGATTGTTCTGCCAATGCGCGAACAGCCGGGACTTCTCTGCCTCGATCTGTGCCCGTTCCTCGAAGCTTCTGTTGGCCAGATTGAAACTCATGGGATTACCTACCGCTTGTAAATGGCCGCTATCTTACACTGTAGCGGCGAGCAACCGGTACGCCGCCGCAACTTTCCGCACGGTGCGGCATCCATTGCTCAAGCCCCTACGATCGAGGACACGTTCATGGCCAGGAAAACTTCCGCACCCAGCGACAACGAACAAATCAAGGACCAGGTCTTTAGCGAACTGCAAGCCTTGATCGAAGAGTCGGAACGACTGCTCCAGGACAGCGCTGCGCTGGTGGGCGACGAGGCCGATACTCTACGCGCCCAGATCGCCCTGAAGCTGGGCCAGGCCCGCCAGGCGGCCAGCACCTTACGCGGCAAGGCGCAGCCTGCGATGGAAGCTGCCGAGCACTACATGGGCGGACATCCGTGGCAGACGGTGGCGATCTCGACGGGTGTGGGACTTGTAATTGGGCTTCTACTGGGCCAGCGCCGCTGACCCGCTGCGCTCAGAAGACTACTCAGGCCGCCCTGGCCATGGGAACACCGCTGTGAAAGCGTAGTTCCTGGTCTGGAGAACAGATCAGCTCTACCTCGGCCTCGCGCACCTGCTCAACGACGCGAGCGATCTGCGCCGCATCGCCATACTGGTGAGCCAGCTTCAAATAGCCCTGGTAATGGCGCGCTTCGCTCTTGAGCAGGCCGTGGTAGAACGTCCCGAGTTCTTCGTCCAGGTGAGGCACCAGCGCCGCAAAGCGCTCGCAACTACGGGCCTCGATGAAAGCGCCGACCACCAGGGTATCGACCAGCTTGACCGGCTCGTGAGCCCGTACAAGACGCCGCAACCCAGACGCATAACGCCCCGCCGAAACCGGTCGCAAAGGAACACCACGGCGCTTCATCAGACGCAGGACTTGCTCGTGGTGCACCAACTCCTCACGGGCCAGGCGCGACATCATGTTGATCAGGTCAAGGTGAGTGTTGTACTTGGCGATCAGGCTCAACGCCGTGCTGGCGGCCTTGAACTCACAGTTCTTGTGGTCGATCAACAGGGTTTCCTGGTCGGCCAATGCCGCTTCGATCCAAGCGTCAGGGGTAGGACAGCCGAGGAAGGCATCGATTTCGGGAATCAGGGACATAAGCTCACAACTACAGGCCAACGGCAGGATCGGCAATTATACCGGGGGTGGCGTCGATCGCCAGAGACTATGCTGATACATGTCAAGCGGCACTGCGCGGGATGCCGACTATAGTGAGGCACTGGCCGCCATTTACCAAGGGAGTTCATGCCCATGCAAGCCGTCCGCAGCATCCTCGTCGTCCTAGACCCCGAACATGCCCACAGTCGCGCCTTGACGCGCGCCAAGCTCATCGCAGGGGTGACTGGCGCGCGCCTGCACTTACTAATGTGCGACAAGCACCAAGACCACAGCGCCCTGCTCAGCCTGCTTGGCAGCCAATTACACGATGACGGGTATGATAATGTCACCCATGAACAGACCTGGCATGAAAGCCTGCATGAATCCATCATCGAAGTGCAGCAGGCCGAAGGTTGCGAACTGGTCATCAAGGAACACCGCCCAGATAACCCACTGCGCAAGGCGCTATTGACCCCCACCGACTGGAAACTACTGCGCTATTGCCCTTGTGCGGTGCTGATGGTCAAGAACGAGCGTCCATGGACTGGAGGTGTGATCCTTGCCGCAGTCGATGTAGGCAATAACGATGAAGACCATAGGCGTCTGCATGCCAGCATCATCGACCATGGCTATGCCATTGCCGGCCTGGCCAAGGGTGACCTGCACGTCATCACGGCTCACCCCTCCCCCATGCTTTCTGCGTCTGATCCGACTTACCAGCTCTCCGAAACCATCGAGCAGCGGTATCGCGAAGCATGCAAGGCCTTCCAGGCCGAATTCGACATTCCTGACGACCACCTGCACATTGCCGAAGGTCCGGCGGACGTTCTGATCCCTTACACCGAGAAACAGCTCAATGCAGTGATGACTGTCATTGGCACTGTGGCTCGCACGGGCATTTCCGGTGCATTGATCGGCAATACCTCGGAAGTGGTCCTCGACGCGCTGGAAGGCGACGTGTTGGTACTCAAGAGCGAAGAAGCTACCGCACACTTGGCAGAGCTGGCGCGTGGCTGAGCGCCAGCTAGAGGAGCGTAGCGGTCGGAGACAGAAAAGACAAAACCCCTACCTGCTCGCGCAGATAGGGGTTTTGCGAAATGAATCTTGACGATGACCTACTCTCACATGGGGAAGCCCCACACTACCATCGGCGATGCATCGTTTCACTGCTGAGTTCGGGATGGGATCAGGTGGTTCCAATGCTCTATGGTCGTCAAGAAATTCGGCTGCCGAAATGTCTTGTGAACACTCCAGCCAATTCGGATATGTGATCTTTGTGGTTGCGAACTTTCGGTTCTTTCGTCTTCACCACCGCAATCTGCAGAAGCAAATTGCTTGGGTGTTATATGGTCAAGCCTCACGGGCAATTAGTATCGGTTAGCTCAACGCCTCACAGCGCTTACACACCCGACCTATCAACGTCGTAGTCTTCGACGGCCCTTTAGGGGATTTAAGATCCCAGTGAGATCTCATCTTGAGGCAAGTTTCCCGCTTAGATGCTTTCAGCGGTTATCTCTTCCGAACATAGCTACCCGGCAATGCCACTGGCGTGACAACCGGAACACCAGAGGTTCGTCCACTCCGGTCCTCTCGTACTAGGAGCAGCCCCTCTCAAATCTCAAACGTCCACGGCAGATAGGGACCGAACTGTCTCACGACGTTCTAAACCCAGCTCGCGTACCACTTTAAATGGCGAACAGCCATACCCTTGGGACCGGCTTCAGCCCCAGGATGTGATGAGCCGACATCGAGGTGCCAAACACCGCCGTCGATATGAACTCTTGGGCGGTATCAGCCTGTTATCCCCGGAGTACCTTTTATCCGTTGAGCGATGGCCCTTCCATACAGAACCACCGGATCACTAAGACCTACTTTCGTACCTGCTCGACGTGTGGGTCTCGCAGTCAAGCGCGCTTTTGCCTTTATACTCTACGACCGATTTCCGACCGGTCTGAGCGCACCTTCGTACTCCTCCGTTACTCTTTGGGAGGAGACCGCCCCAGTCAAACTACCCACCATACACTGTCCTCGATCCGGATCACGGACCTGAGTTAGAACCTCAAGGTTGCCAGGGTGGTATTTCAAGGATGGCTCCATGAGAACTGGCGTCCCCACTTCAAAGCCTCCCACCTATCCTACACAAGCAAGCTCAAAGTCCAGTGCAAAGCTATAGTAAAGGTTCACGGGGTCTTTCCGTCTAGCCGCGGATACACTGCATCTTCACAGCGATTTCAATTTCACTGAGTCTCGGGTGGAGACAGCGCCGCCATCGTTACGCCATTCGTGCAGGTCGGAACTTACCCGACAAGGAATTTCGCTACCTTAGGACCGTTATAGTTACGGCCGCCGTTTACCGGGGCTTCGATCAAGAGCTTCGCTTGCGCTAACCCCATCAATTAACCTTCCGGCACCGGGCAGGCGTCACACCCTATACGTCCACTTTCGTGTTTGCAGAGTGCTGTGTTTTTAATAAACAGTCGCAGCGGCCTGGTATCTTCGACCGGCATGGGCTTACGGAGCAAGTCCTTCACCCTCGCCGGCGCACCTTCTCCCGAAGTTACGGTGCCATTTTGCCTAGTTCCTTCACCCGAGTTCTCTCAAGCGCCTTGGTATTCTCTACCCGACCACCTGTGTCGGTTTGGGGTACGGTTCCCAGTTATCTGAAGCTTAGGAGCTTTTCTTGGAAGCATGGCATCAACCACTTCGTCGCCTTAAGGCAACTCGTCATCAGCTCTCGGCCTTGAAATCCCGGATTTGCCTAAGATTTCAGCCTACCACCTTAAACTTGGACAACCAACGCCAAGCTGGCCTAGCCTTCTCCGTCCCTCCATCGCAATAACTGGAAGTACAGGAATATTAACCTGTTTTCCATCGACTACGCTTTTCAGCCTCGCCTTAGGGACCGACTAACCCTGCGTCGATTAACGTTGCGCAGGAAACCTTGGTCTTTCGGCGTGCGAGTTTTTCACTCGCATTGTCGTTACTCATGTCAGCATTCGCACTTCTGATACCTCCAGCAAGCTTCTCAACTCACCTTCACAGGCTTACAGAACGCTCCTCTACCGCATCACCTAAGTGATACCCGTAGCTTCGGTGCATGGTTTGAGCCCCGTTACATCTTCCGCGCAGGCCGACTCGACTAGTGAGCTATTACGCTTTCTTTAAAGGATGGCTGCTTCTAAGCCAACCTCCTAGCTGTCTAAGCCTTCCCACATCGTTTCCCACTTAACCATGACTTTGGGACCTTAGCTGACGGTCTGGGTTGTTTCCCTTTTCACGACGGACGTTAGCACCCGCCGTGTGTCTCCCATGCTCGGCACTTCCAGGTATTCGGAGTTTGCATCGGTTTGGTAAGTCGGGATGACCCCCTAGCCGAAACAGTGCTCTACCCCCTGGAGTGATACATGAGGCGCTACCTAAATAGCTTTCGAGGAGAACCAGCTATCTCCGAGCTTGATTAGCCTTTCACTCCGATCCACAGGTCATCCGCTAACTTTTCAACGGTAGTCGGTTCGGTCCTCCAGTCAGTGTTACCTAACCTTCAACCTGCCCATGGATAGATCGCCCGGTTTCGGGTCTATACCCAGCGACTAAACGCCCTATTAAGACTCGCTTTCGCTACGCCTCCCCTATTCGGTTAAGCTCGCCACTGAATATAAGTCGCTGACCCATTATACAAAAGGTACGCAGTCACCTAACAAAGTAGGCTCCCACTGCTTGTACGCATACGGTTTCAGGTTCTATTTCACTCCCCTCTCCGGGGTTCTTTTCGCCTTTCCCTCACGGTACTGGTTCACTATCGGTCAGTCAGTAGTATTTAGCCTTGGAGGATGGTCCCCCCATGTTCAGACAAAGTTTCTCGTGCTCCGTCCTACTCGATTTCATTGACAAGAGATTTTCGTGTACGGGGCTATCACCCACTATGGCCGCACTTTCCAGAGCGTTCCACTAATCTCAAACCAACTTAAGGGCTGGTCCCCGTTCGCTCGCCACTACTAAGGGAATCTCGGTTGATTTCTTTTCCTCAGGGTACTTAGATGTTTCAGTTCCCCTGGTTCGCCTCTTGCACCTATGTATTCAGTGCAAGATACCTAGGTTATCCTAGGTGGGTTCCCCCATTCAGAGATCTCTGGATCACAGTCTGTTTGCCGACTCCCCAAAGCTTATCGCAGGCTACCACGTCTTTCATCGCCTCTGACTGCCAAGGCATCCACCGTATGCGCTTCTTCACTTGACCATATAACCCCAAGCAATCTGGTTATACTGTGAAGACGACATTCGCCGAAAATTCGCATGTTGCTCAGTTACGAGCAGAACTCACAAATTTTACCTTAGCCTGATGGCCCACCAGTGAAAGTGGTCATCAGTCTATCTATCACATATCCGAATTTTTAAAGAACGATCTGACAAAAGTCAGAAATCAACATTCACACCGGAATGTTCATTTCTAAGTTCTGCAGGTAACGGCAAGTGGTGGAGCCAAGCGGGATCGAACCGCTGACCTCCTGCGTGCAAGGCAGGCGCTCTCCCAGCTGAGCTATGGCCCCGTAGTCATCTGCACCAAGCTAATGGTAGGTCTGGGCAGATTTGAACTGCCGACCTCACCCTTATCAGGGGTGCGCTCTAACCAACTGAGCTACAGACCTATAACAGGGTCGCGTTACAGCATCGTCTTCTTCAAGGAATCAAGCAATTCGTGTGGGAGCTCATCAGCAGGCTGATGTCTTCGATTAAGGAGGTGATCCAGCCGCAGGTTCCCCTACGGCTACCTTGTTACGACTTCACCCCAGTCATGAATCACACCGTGGTAACCGTCCTCCCGAAGGTTAGACTAGCTACTTCTGGTGCAACCCACTCCCATGGTGTGACGGGCGGTGTGTACAAGGCCCGGGAACGTATTCACCGCGACATTCTGATTCGCGATTACTAGCGATTCCGACTTCACGCAGTCGAGTTGCAGACTGCGATCCGGACTACGATCGGTTTTGTGAGATTAGCTCCACCTCGCGGCTTGGCAACCCTCTGTACCGACCATTGTAGCACGTGTGTAGCCCAGGCCGTAAGGGCCATGATGACTTGACGTCATCCCCACCTTCCTCCGGTTTGTCACCGGCAGTCTCCTTAGAGTGCCCACCATAACGTGCTGGTAACTAAGGACAAGGGTTGCGCTCGTTACGGGACTTAACCCAACATCTCACGACACGAGCTGACGACAGCCATGCAGCACCTGTGTCAGAGTTCCCGAAGGCACCAATCCATCTCTGGAAAGTTCTCTGCATGTCAAGGCCTGGTAAGGTTCTTCGCGTTGCTTCGAATTAAACCACATGCTCCACCGCTTGTGCGGGCCCCCGTCAATTCATTTGAGTTTTAACCTTGCGGCCGTACTCCCCAGGCGGTCAACTTAATGCGTTAGCTGCGCCACTAAAATCTCAAGGATTCCAACGGCTAGTTGACATCGTTTACGGCGTGGACTACCAGGGTATCTAATCCTGTTTGCTCCCCACGCTTTCGCACCTCAGTGTCAGTATCAGTCCAGGTGGTCGCCTTCGCCACTGGTGTTCCTTCCTATATCTACGCATTTCACCGCTACACAGGAAATTCCACCACCCTCTACCATACTCTAGCTCGCCAGTTTTGGATGCAGTTCCCAGGTTGAGCCCGGGGCTTTCACATCCAACTTAACGAACCACCTACGCGCGCTTTACGCCCAGTAATTCCGATTAACGCTTGCACCCTCTGTATTACCGCGGCTGCTGGCACAGAGTTAGCCGGTGCTTATTCTGTCGGTAACGTCAAAACAGCAAGGTATTAACTTACTGCCCTTCCTCCCAACTTAAAGTGCTTTACAATCCGAAGACCTTCTTCACACACGCGGCATGGCTGGATCAGGCTTTCGCCCATTGTCCAATATTCCCCACTGCTGCCTCCCGTAGGAGTCTGGACCGTGTCTCAGTTCCAGTGTGACTGATCATCCTCTCAGACCAGTTACGGATCGTCGCCTTGGTGAGCCTTTACCTCACCAACTAGCTAATCCGACCTAGGCTCATCTGATAGCGTGAGGTCCGAAGATCCCCCACTTTCTCCCGTAGGACGTATGCGGTATTAGCGCCCCTTTCGGAACGTTGTCCCCCACTACCAGGCAGATTCCTAGGCATTACTCACCCGTCCGCCGCTGAATCAAGGAGCAAGCTCCCGTCATCCGCTCGACTTGCATGTGTTAGGCCTGCCGCCAGCGTTCAATCTGAGCCATGATCAAACTCTTCAGTTCAATACTGCTTGGGTTTTTAAGAAACCCTAAACTTGGCTCAGCAATCTCAAATGACTATGTGATTTCTCGCATGGCCACTTGTGATGCTGATAATCTTGGCGACTATCAGTCCGTACTCACAAGCACCCACACGAATTGCTTGATTCGATTGTTAAAGAGCGATTTGGTTAAGCGCTTTGCTCAACCGAGGCCGCGCATTCTACGCTTTCCTCTAAGTCTGTCAAGCGTTTATTTTGAAGTTTTTTCCGAGAAACCCGTTCAACTTCAACCGCTTAACTCGCTGCGATCTCTCGTAGCGGGAGGCGAATCATACAGCGTTAAAACCTGCTGTCAACTGCCTTTTTCACCGCTGCCGATCAGGAGACCGAAGCCCTTCCGATACTATCTGAAGCGTTCAACTCGTTGATTCTCAAGGAGTTTTGCGTTTCGACTGCGTCGGAAGTGGGGCGCATTATAAGGGGATTCGAAACCCCGTCAACACTTATTTTCAAAAAACTTCAAAACAAAGCTCTCAGCGTCTCACGACATCGCGCTCGATCATCCTGCCCCGCTCACGAACCGGTCGCGGCTGCCACCAGTTCTGTCCCTCGTGCGGCGAGTCCAGGCTGACCCGCTCGCCCATCTGGGGCGTGGACAAACGCACCTGCGCTTGCGAAGCCAGCTCGACAATGCGCTCGAAAGGCTCCTGCCACCCATGGATAGACAAATCAAAGGTGCCATTATGGACCGGCAGCAGCCAGCGCCCGCGCAAGTCCAAATGGGCCTGCAAGCTCTGCTCCGGCTGCATGTGTACATTCGGCCAGGCCACGTTGTAGGCACCGGTTTCGATCAAGGTCAGGTCGAACGGCCCATAGCGCTCGCCAATCTGACGGAAGCCGTCGAAGTATCCTGTATCCCCACTGAAGAACAACCGCAGCTCTTCATCCATTACCACCCAGGACGTCCACAGCCTGCGATTGCTGTCCAACAATCCCCGCCCTGAGAAGTGCTGCGCGGGCGTTGCCACCAGGCGAACACCCTCGACCTCGGTTTCCTGCCACCAATCCAGTTGGCGCACCTTGCCTGCTGGGACTCCCCAGCTGATCAACAGTTCACCCACGCCAAGCGGAGCCAGAAACAACCCGGCACGTGGCGCTAGCTGGCGAATCGTCTGTTCATCAAGGTGATCGAAGTGGTCATGGGAAAGAATCACCGCAGCCAACGGCGGCAGCTCTCCCAGGCTCAGTGGCGGAGCATGGAAACGCAATGGTCCTGCCCATTGCACGGGCGAGGCGCGCTCGGCGAACACCGGGTCGGTAATAAAGAAGCGTCCACGCAGCTTGAGCAGTACCGTCGAATGCCCCAGACGCCAAAGGCTATGGTCCGGCGCATCGAGCACCTGCTGAAGGGTCATGGGCTGCAGGCTGATGGGCGTCGACGGGCGTGTTCCGGCGGGCTTGCGCAGGAACAGGTACTTCAAACCAATGCGCAGTTTTTTCAGGGCGCTATCCTGAGACAGGGTGGCCTGATTATGGAAGCGCCCATCCCGATACGGCGCCGGCTCCCCAGCGGTAGAGTCCAAAGGCAGCATGAGCAGTAACACTCCGATCAAGAGCAAGGCGTTCATGTTACCTCACAGGGATTGGCTCAACCGTGAATTGGCTTGCAAGGCCATTTTTCATCGATGAAATATTGTTGAAGAATTCATGCAACTTGTGCGATAGACGGCGCTTCACAACAGAACAACAGCCATGAACAACCATAGCGGCAAAGGGCTCTCATTCGTCAGGCGTATCTACCTTCCGCGAATCATCGGCCTGGGCATTGGCATGTTCAGTGTCATGGCCGCCCTCGCCCCTTTGCAGCCTGCGCCCTGGCTCTGGGCGTTGCTGCTGCTCAACGGGCTGGTTTGGCCGCACCTGGCTTATTTATGGGCCCGGCACAGCGCCACCCCCTACGCGACCGAACAACGCAATCTGCTACTGGACTCGCTGATGGGCGGATTCTGGACGGCGGCCTTTCACTTCAACCCGCTGCCCAGCGTGACCATCTTGTCGATGATGACGATGAACAACGTTGCCGCTGGCGGCAAACGCCTGCTCTGGCATGGGGTGCTGGCGCAATTGGCGGGAATGCTGCTGGCCGTGCTGATGCTCGGCCCTGGCCTGCAACTGCAGGCCACACCGCTTCAGGTCTATGCCTGCCTACCGATGCTGACGCTCTACCCTCTGGCCCTGGGCTGGGTGTGTTACCGGTTGGCGATCAAGCTGGCCGAACACAAGCGTCGTCTGAGCGACCTGAGCCGCACTGACAGCCTGACCAGCCTGCTCAACCACGGCTCCTGGAAGGACCTGCTGCAGCTCAGGTTCCAGGCTTGCCGCCAGCATCAGACCAGCGCTGTGGTTGCCCTGATCGATATCGATCACTTCAAGGCCATCAACGACACCTTTGGACACGTAGTCGGTGACTGCGTCCTGCGCCAACTGAGCCAGGAGCTCAAACGAACCCTGCGCGAGCACGACCTGGCGGGCCGCTATGGGGGCGATGAGTTCTGCGTGATCCTGCCAGACACCGACCAGGCCCAGGCCTGCCACGCCATGGAACGCTTGCGCGAATGCGTCGGCGGGTACCGCAATCCTCAACAGCCTACATTGCGCATCACCCTAAGCATTGGCCTGGCGCCGTTCACGGCCGACCTCAAATCCCCCGAGCAGTGGCTGGAGGAAGCAGACAAAGCCCTCTACGCCGCCAAGCGTCAAGGTCGTGATCAAGTGAATTTCGCCCAGGACGGGGCTGCCGGGTTCAAGCTGGCCTATCCTGACTGAACCTACCCCAGGCCGCCGCGCACCAGGGATGCAGTTCATCAAGGAGCTCTCGCGCATGGACAGGCATGTCGACTCTTCACCCAACAGCCCTGCTCCGCGTTTGCAGGTTCGTCGTCTGATCAGTGGTTTTTCCCTGCTATATGTTCTCGCGGCGCTGGTTACCCTCGGCGCGCTGTTCAACATTGCCAGGATCCTCGATCACCAGGAACAAGAGCGCAGCACCCGCCAGGCTACCCAGGCCTTGGAACAACGGTTGCTGGCCTCACGTCAGTTCCTGTCCAGCTATGCGGTGTGGGATGCCGCCTACCAGCACCTGGCGGGCCAGGTCGACTGGCAATGGGCCTATGAGGAGAAGAACGTCGGCGATTCGCTGTACACCGCCAGCGGTTACGAAGGCGTCTTCGTGGTGGAAGACCAGCGCACCACCTATGCCCTGCTCAAAGGAAAGCCGACCGATTTACCGGCCAGCGCCCTCATCATTGGGCCCTTGGCAGCGATCATCACCGAGGCCCGCGCGGTGGCCCCTGCTCGGGAGCAGGTGACCCACTTCGTGTTGCTCAACGGCTCACCGGCCGTGCTCAGCGCCGCCGCCATACGCCCGGACAAAGACGTCGAGCCAAGCGAGGTGGCCGATGCGCCGGTGATGCTGTTCATCGATGAGCTGACCGCACCAAAGCTGGCCCAGCTCGGCAAAGGCGCCGGCCTGACTGACCTGCGCCTGGAGAAGAATGCGACCCAAGCCCGGGGTCAACCTCGCATCGCCCTGGGCGACACTGGCTACAGCCTGGCCTGGAACAGCCCTCAACCCGGCAGACAATTGCTCTGGGCGGTACTCCCGCCTTTGCTGGGGGCCCTGCTGGTACTGGGCCTGGTGATGCTCTACCTGTTTCGCCAAGTGCTGCAGGGATCGCGAGCGGTCGAACTCAGCCTGCAGCGCCTGCAGCAGAGCAACCAGGCCCTGGAGGCCAGCGAGCAGCGTTTTCGCGCCGTAGCCGAGGCGGCGTCCGACTGGATTTGGGAAACCGACCGTCAGCAGCGCCTGACCTACCTTTCCCAACGCTTCGTCCGGGTCACCGGCTATCGCGTCGAAGACTGGCTTGGCCAGCCGTTGAACCAACTGCTGGCCTGCGACACCACCCCTCTGAGCGCATGGCTGGACAGCCAGGCGCAGGTCGACCCACAGCAATTGGCCAACCTACGTTGTGCCTATCGGGACCACAATGGCCAGAACCGCTATTGCCGGGTCTCGGCCCGGCCGATCCTGTTCGATGGCAAACACAGTGGTTTTCGTGGCACCGCCAGCGACATCACCGACGAAGTGGACGCCCATGCGCGCATCCAGCATCTGTCGATGCACGATGCCCTCACCGGCCTTGCCAATCGCAACAAACTCGCCCGCCATCTGGAACAGGCCCTGTTGCGTGGCAGCGATGCGCCGCCACTGACCCTTCTGCTGCTGGACCTGGACAACTTCAAGCCGATCAACGACGCCCTTGGCCACGCCGCTGGCGACGCCGTGTTGCAGGAAGTCGCCACGCGCCTGCGCGAGGCCACCCGCGAAGGTGATCTGGTGGCCCGCCTGGGTGGGGATGAGTTCGTGCTGGTACTCAGTGGCCTGGAAAACCACAGTGAAATCGATCGCTTCTGTGCCCGCCTGATCGACCTGCTGCAGCAACCCATCGCCTTCGAAGACCAGCCACTGCACATCGGCGCCAGCCTCGGCATTGCCCAAAGTCGCGTCCAGGGCTTCGATGCCGGGGAGCTGATCCGCTGCGCCGACATCGCCCTGTACCAGGCCAAAGCCGAGGGCAAGCACACCTGGCGCTACTTCAACCCACAGATGAATCAGCAGATCCAGTATCGTCGGCAATTGGAGAGCGACCTTCGCCGCGCCCTGAAGCACGAAGAGTTCGAGCTTCACTACCAACCACGGTATCGCCTGAAGGACCTTCAGATCGTCTCGGTCGAAGCCCTCCTGCGCTGGCAACATCCGCAGGAGGGGCTGCTTGGCCCGGATACCTTCATCCCCCTGGCCGAACAAAGCGACCTCATTGTCGCCCTCGGCCGCTGGGTGCTGCACGAGGCCTGCCAAAGCGCCCGAGACTGGCCGCAGGATCTGCTGATTTCGGTCAACCTTTCTCCGGCCCAGTTTTCACGCAGCAACGTGGTGGCGGATGTGCGCGAGATCCTTTTACAGACGGGTTTCCCGGCCCAACGCCTGGAGCTGGAAATCACCGAAAACGTCATGCTCAACGACATCGAGGGCGCCCTGGGCACCATGCTCGACCTCAAGGAACTCGGCGTGCGCCTGAACATGGACGATTTCGGCACGGGGTACTCCTCCCTGGGCTACCTGCGGACCTATCCCTTCGACAGTATCAAGATCGACAAGCGTTTCATCGCGGGCCTGGGCAACCCGAGCGGCAGCGGCAGCGACCGCGCCGTGGTGCAGGCGATCATCAACCTGGGCAGGGCAATGGGCCTGGATGTGACGGCCGAAGGGGTCGAGACTGAGCAACAGCTCAAGCTGCTGGCCAAGGACCATTGTGACGAAGTCCAAGGTTACTACCTGAGTCGGCCGCTGGATCGCCAGCATTTCGAGGCCTTGCTCAAAGCGCGCGGCGATCAGCGCGGCGCGCTCTGAGCCTTGCGCTCACCGCAACCGACGCTCAGCGACGATTTCCGGAAGATCCCTACGACGCAGGTAAATGCGCAGCGGCTCGCCGATGTTCAGCCGATCATCCACATGCTGGGCCAGCAGCAGCGCCAGACGTTCACGGCACAGGGCCATGCGTGTGCCCTGCTGGGGGCGCCAGACGAATTCGCTGCAGGGGGTGATGCTGTCGTCGGCCACATCCATGCCAAAGGCGTCTTCGCTAAAGCGCACGATATGGGTGCCGCGCTTGCCATGAAATCCGACGAAGCCGGTGAGCTGGTCGGCGGCATTGCAGATATCCAACGATGTGATGGTCATACGTACCTCGCAATTGATCTCGAAAGGACGCACGCCGGGCGGGGCGGTCGCCTCTTCTCGGGCAACGCGCAGAGCCAGCCTAGCGCATGTGGCAGACCGTTCGCCAAGTTTTTCCATGCCTCACCGGCCGGCCCGCTAGACTGACATTCCCACCACCACGGGCATTGGACCGTCATGGCCATCGACCTCAGTGCCGACATCGCCATCATTGGCCGCATCAACGCCGTACCGGCCATTCTGCAGGTGATCTGCGAGACCACAGGCCTGCGCTTTGCCGCCGTGGCGCGGGTCACCGAGAACAATTGGGTCGCCTGCGCTGTGCTGGACAACCTGGGCATGGGCCTGCGACCCGGTGATGAACTGGACGTGACCACGACCCTTTGCCAAGAAACCCGCAGCAGTCAGCAGACCATCGTGATCGACCAGGCCAGCCGGGACGAGCAGTACAGCCAGCATCACGCCCCGCGGATCTACCGTTTCGAAAGCTACATCTCGGTGCCGGTGCTACGCATCGATGGCAGCTTCTTCGGCACCATCATCGCCCTCGACTCACAACCGGCACCGCTCAAAGGTAGCGCGATCCAGCCGATGATGGAGTCCTTTGCGCGCCTGCTGGCGATTCAGATAGAAAGCGAGCAAAGCGCCCAACGCACTGAACGTGCCCTCCAAGAAGAGCGAGCCATGGCCGAGGTCCGTGAGCAGTTCATCGCGGTGCTCGGTCATGATCTACGCAACCCGCTGTTCGCCATCACCGCGGGCGCCGAGTTGCTCGTCCAACGCCTGCCAGACGAGCGCAACCGCGCCATCGCCCGACACATCCTCACCTCCGGCAGACGCGCCTCACAGTTGGTGCGTGACGTACTCGACTTCGCCCGTGGCCGCCTCGGTACCGGCATCAGCCTCAACCTACAGCCCTGCCATGATTTGCGCGACGCCCTCAGCCACGTCGCCTCGGAGTTGCAGCATGTGCACCCGCGGCGCCAGATCGTACTGAACATCGGCGACCTGGGGGGCCTGTACTGCGATCGGGAACGGGTAACGCAACTGCTTTCCAACCTGATTGCCAATGCCCTGACCCACGGTGCACCTGACGGCCCCGTGACCATCACCGCCATGGTGCGCGACGGCACCTTCGTGCTCAGCGTGCACAACCTGGGCGAACCGATCCCTGCCCATACCATGGGGCAGTTGTTCCAACCATTTTCTCGGCCACTATCCAGCAGGCCGCAACAAGGGCTGGGCCTGGGGCTTTATATCGCCAACCAGATTGCCCTGGCCCATGGGGGACGCATGGACGTGGTGTCCAACCTCCAGACAGGCACGCTCTTCAGTTTCCGTCTGCCGGTCGATCGACCTGGGACGTCAGCAGCTCCAGCCAGTTCATGAACGCCTGGACCCAACGTGGTACGTGGCGCTGACGTGCATACAGCAATGACACCGGCATCGACCTGGACGTGCCGTTCACCTAAACCCGCGAAGCCTCGTTCGACCAGTTGCTGAATATCCAGCTCAAAGGGCCGTTCTTCCTGATCCGGCGCCTGCTGCCGCTGCTGGGCGACGGAGGGCGCATCGTCAACATCTCGATCGGGCTGACCCGCTTCGCCCTGCCCGGCCATGCCGCCTGCACAGCCATGAAAGGTATGAACCGGGCACTTAGCGCTGTGCCTTCGCCTCATGAACCTGCACGCTGGCCGTCATGCCCGCGCTCAGGTTCATGCCTTCCGGGATCTGATCCAGACGAATGCGCACCGGGATCCGCTGGGCCAGCCTCACCCAGTTGAAGGTCGGCTCGACCTCCGGCAGGAGTTGGCTGTCGGGGTTGCTGTTGCTGTCGGTGATGCCGCGGCTGATGCTCTGCACGTGTCCGTCCATCGACTCACCCGCGCCCATCAGCCAGACCTTGACCGGGTCGCCCACGCGAATGCGCGGCAACTTGGTTTCCTCGAAATAGGCCTGGATATAAAAGGTCGAGTCGTCCACCAAGGCCATCACCGATTGCCCGGTATTGACGTAGTTGCCCTGGGCCAGGCGCAGGTTGGTGATATGCCCGCTACGCGGCGCGCGCACTTCACTGCGGTCCAGGTTGATCTTGGCGACCTGCAACTGCGCCTGGGCTTCATGCAGTTCGCCACGGGCGATCGCCGCGTTGATCTGGGCGTTCTCGCGCAGCTCGGCGCTGATGGCCTCCGGGCCGAGCGCCGTGCGACGTGCCGCCTCGCGCTCACGCAGGCGCAACTGCTGGCCACGGGTCTCGGCCACGGCGCTGGCCTGATCGTAGGCGGCCTGAAAGCGCTCACGATCGATGCTCATGAGCACATCGCCCGCCTTGACCTGCTGGTTGTCATGGACCTTCAGCTCACGCACCCAGCCGGAGACGTCCGGAGCGATGACCACCACATCGGCGCGTACCCGCGCATCCCGCGTCCAGGGGGTGAGCATGTAGTACTGCCAAAGGTGATAGCCGGCAAACACCGCCAGCGCCACCACACACAAGGTGACCAGGGTACGTGCGGCTGTACGCATGGACTTCACTCCTTACAAAGGTCCCAACAGGTGCACCACCAGGGACAGGATACAAACGAACAATGCGGCATCGAACAAGGCCTCGTGCCAGATCCAACGCCCCAAGGGTGTGGCCTGTACCAGCAGGCGCAGCAAACCGGTCAGGGCCAGGGCCATCAGCACATAGACCAGAAACGGGCTGAGCAGCACGCCGCCCAGCGCCCACTCACGCAAGCCCATGGATTTCCTCCTGCCGGCGGCACCACTTGCCCCAGCTCCTCTGCAATTGCAGTACCGCGCCGATGGCCAGGCGCAGCGGGTCGCTGGGCGGCTGGCGGCGCAGGGCCTCGATGAACTGTTCACTGGCCGCGTCCAAGCGCTGACCACGGCCCGGTGCCGGGCCGCTGGCGAGCACCGCCTCCAGCTGTTGCAGGTAATGACGCTCGGCAGCCCCCAGCGGTGCCTGGGCCACAGCCAGGCACATGCGCAAATGCACCAGCTCATCGCCGATATCCAAGCCGTGCAAGCCATCGTCCCACCGCTTGCGCTCAGCTTCCGGCAGCTCGCTGGCGTGCCGCGCCAGTTGCATCAGGCGGTCGGCCATGCGCCCGCCGAACCAGCTGTCGGCCCCCCGAAGATCACGACGCGTCAGGCGTACCAGATCCCCCTGGGTTGCCTTGCGCAGGCGTCGACCGAGCCAGGCCGGATGGCGCAGCACCAACAGTCGAAATGCCAGGACTGCCGCGCCCACGCCGAGCAACATGGCCTGGGCACTGTTGAGCATGGCCGCCACGTCGAAATGCATGATGTTCAGTGGCGCCACCAGCACGATGAAATGCAGACAATACGAGGTCGCAGTGGCCCCCGTGCGTGGGTGGGCCATGCCCAGGGCACCGAAGAACAGCGGCACACCCATTCCCAGGCAAAGCATCGCAAAGCTGCTCCACTGAGGCAGAAGGATCTGCCCCACCAGAAACGCCACCGGGATCGCCAGGAGAATCCCACGCAAGAAACTCAAGCCGATCTGCGCGCCGTTCTCACGGCTGGCGAACAAACTGCAGACCACACAGGTGAGCACCAACCCGCCCGGCGCCGCCGGCCATGCGGTGGCCAGCCAGAAACTGCTCATGGCCAGGAACGCCAGGGCACTGCGCGATCCAAACAGCAGTGCCAACGGCAAGTCCCGGTGAGCGGCCAGGCTCTGCGACACCTCCTTCGGTGCCCTGCCCTGCTCAACGTCCTGCAAGGCCTGGGTCGCGGCCATGGCGAAATCCAGCAACAGGGTCAGGCGCGCCAGGCAATAATGCTCGGCAGAACTGATCTGTTCATCATGGGCTGCATCCCAGAGGCGTTGGCGCAACAGCAACAGATTCGGCAACTCGGGGGCGGCCAGTTGCACGCGAACCTCCTGCAGCCACGGCGCCAGCCGACCGGCCTCGGCCTCGTCGAGCTGGCGCCACTGACGCCTCACCGAGCGGGCGAGACGCAATAGCATCATCAGTTTCTGGCTCAACCCACGGATGGCCCGGGCGCGCTGACGGCCGCGGTGTCCTTCGAACCAGGCGTGTTCGCGCTGGGCATCGATGGCGACGATTCGACCAAGGATTTCCAGCAGTCCTTTACGCGCTTCGTCCTCGCCTCCAAGCATGGCGCTGCAAGCCTTCAGGCCGTTCTGCCAGGCCTGGCGTGCCTGACCTGCGAGTTGCTGTTCGACCCGCAGCGGCCATAGCAAGGCGCTGGTGGCGGTGGCGCAGACGATCCCCAGGCAGATCTCGGTACAGCGCGCCACGGCTTGGTCGAACACTTGCAGCGGATGGCTGATCGCCGGCAAGGCGATGATCGCAACGGTATAGCCGGCCAGCACGAACGCGTAGGCCCAGGCGCTACGCAACTGAGTGGACGCCGCCGTGCACAGCGCCAGCCACAACGCCAGGGTAAGCAGAAACAACCAAGGCGCCTGGGCGAACAGGCCCATGAACACCACCGACATGAACGTGCCCACCAAGGTCCCAGCCAGCCGGGCCAGGCCCTTTTGCACGACCATGCCAGACAGCGGCTGGGCGACGATGAAAGCCGTCATCAACGCCCAGGACGGCTGCTCCAGGCCCCACCGCATGGCCAGCCACAGCGCCAGCCCCCCACCGAGCAAGGTCTTGATGGCGAACTTGACAGCGAGGGGGGTGGGAGCAAAAAGGGCCGTGAGGGTGATGGGCACGGAATCGGGCCTTGCGCAGCGGTAATGGATGAACGATAGACAACGGCGCAAGGATAAAGCGGAATCGTTTAATTAGCTAGCTAAGCATCATTCTGGATCCACCTCCGCTCCGTCTGCATCAGCAGTTACGCGGATAGCAAAAAACACAGGCAAAAAAATGGGCGACCGAAGTCGCCCTAAATGCCTTGCGTGCTCGAGAATCGGAAAGGATCAGCGCGACTTGCGCTTGCTTGAGTCCTTCCAGATGAAAATGCCCAGACCGGCGAAGAACACCAACATCAATCCGACCGTTACCACACCGGCGATAACCACGTTGTCGAAGAACATGTCGGCCTCCCATTCGTTTGCCGTTGTCCGATGGGTGCAAGGTAACGAATGCGGGAACGGAAAAAATTGACGGGCGTCAATGGTGCCCGGGGGCGGGCACGCGAGGCGGGTGCAGATTTGACGTGGGTCAAATTTCAGCGTTTTTTCGGCTTGCCCTTGGGCTTTTTCTTAGGCTTGCCCAACGGCATGGCCTGTTCGAAGGCCTGGCGCACTTCGTTCAGGCGCTTTTCCTTGAGGTCATGGATGCGCTTGCTGCGCTCGGCATCGAAATCGATCAGGTTGTCTTGGCTCATGGCGGGCTCGACTGACAGCAGAGGCTTGCATGATGAAGCCTGACGCCGGTACTGACCAGCTCAGACTTCGATATCCACCAGCAGCCCTTGGCGCGGGCGCTCGCCCAGGGGCGATACCGGCACGGTGTTGTCAGCGTTGAGCTCATCCTCCGGCACGGCGCTGAACGGCTCGTCCTGGCCTTTTTGCCGACGCTGCTGCTGGCGGCGCTGCTCTTCACGCAGCAACAGGGCCTGCTCCTGGGGGTCGCGTTGGTGGCGCAGGTCGATGGTGCCCTCACTGGAGCTGGGCTGCGCGGGAACCACCGGCGGAATGTTCGGGGTCGGTTTGACCGGATCCTGTTGCGAGGTCACCGGCGCGGCACTGAGCGGAATGATGGGCGGCAGCATGGAAATCGTCTCCTGTTACCTCTATATCGGCCAGCGCTCAGCCGCCTTGAGCGACCGCACGCAACGCTCCCTTCATGCACAGGGTGCCCGGAGTATAGAGCACCACTCACTCGACCTCGACGTCGTCCTCGGTCGGCTCGTCGTTCGGGGGGCTGGCTTCGCTCCAAGGCCGCTTGTAGACCTGCTGCCACACCGCATCCATGTGATCACGCAACACTTGCGGCGCATTCTTGAGCGAGGCGCTGTCCTCGCGCTCGCCGCCGACCGGTTCCTCACCGGCCGGCGTGATCAGTGACTGGCCGGTAATGCTGTAGACCGCCTGCCCCTCACGCATCTCGATGGCGATGTCGTGGGGGTCGATACCGCCACCACAGAAGGCATGGCTGGCCACGGTCAGCTCGGCGACACCGTCCTTGTTCAGGTCACTGACATCACTGACATCGGTGTAGAAGTCCACGTCCAGGTCCAGCCCTGGGCAACTGGTCTCCTGTTCGATCTGCCAGCGTGACGTGAACGCATCCCCGTCCGCGCTGCGCCCATAGAGGGTGGCCTTGAGCACCACCTTGTCGACTTCCTGTTCGGTTTCGGCGTCGGTGGCTTGGCCATCGGTGCGGCTAAGCACCAATAGACCTTCGCCGTCGCGATCACGGAAATGCACGCTCTTGATGGGGGTCTGCACGCCCAGCACTTCCAGCTGTTCGGCCGGAATCGGCGGCAAGGTCTCGAAGTTTTTCTGGTTACAGGCAGCCAGCAGCAAGCTGCCCATGGCCAGGGAGGCATTCAACCAGCGGTGCTTGGCAAGCATGGTGGCGTGGAGCCCTCGTTACGCAACGGTATTCGTCGATGAAGCAGCTAGACTCTTTGGTCTACTCGGCCTATCCGTTAACATAGTCGGCTTTTTCATCGCGGGAGTTCAGGCAGTATGGCGCAGCAGTATCAACCGGGGCAACGCTGGATCAGTGACAGCGAAGCCGAGCTCGGCCTGGGGACCATCCTGGCGCAGGATGGCCGCCTGCTGACCGTGCTCTACCCGGCCACTGGCGACACCCGTCAGTATTCCCTGCGCAATGCGCCGCTGACCCGCGTGCGCTTCTCGCCTGGCGACCAGATCACTCACTTCGAGGGCTGGAAGCTGACCGTGCGCGAGGTCGAGGATGCCGATGGCCTGCTGGTCTACCACGGCCTTGATGGCCAGAACCAGGCACGCGTCCTACCGGAGACCCAGCTGTCTAACTTCATCCAGTTCCGTCTGGCCAGCGACCGCCTGTTCGCCGGGCAGATCGACCCGCTGTCGTGGTTCTCCCTGCGCTACAACACCCTGCAGCACACCAGCAAGCAGATGCTCTCGACCCTCTGGGGTTTGGGCGGCTGCCGCGCCCAGCCGATCGCGCACCAGATGCACATCGCCCGCGAAGTGGCCGACCGTATTGCACCAAGGGTCCTGCTGGCCGACGAAGTAGGCCTGGGCAAGACCATCGAGGCAGGCCTGGTGATCCATCGCCAACTGCTGTGCGGGCGCGCCAGCCGCGTGCTGATCCTGGTACCGGAAAACCTGCAGCACCAATGGCTGGTGGAGATGCGTCGGCGCTTCAACCTGCAAGTGGCGCTATTCGATGCCGAGCGCTTCATCGAAAGCGACGCCAGCAACCCGTTCGAAGATGCCCAGCTCGCCCTGGTAGCCCTGGAATGGCTGGTCGAGGACGAAAAGGCCCAGGACGCGCTGTTCGCTGCCGGCTGGGACCTGATGGTCGTCGACGAAGCCCACCACCTGGTGTGGCACGAAGAACAGGCAAGCCCCGAGTACGCCCTGGTCGAGCAACTGGCCCAGGTCATCCCGGGCGTACTGCTGCTCACCGCCACTCCCGAGCAATTGGGCCAGGACAGCCACTTCGCCCGCCTGCGCCTGCTCGACCCCAACCGTTTCCATGACCTGGCCGCCTTCCGCGCCGAGAGCGAGCACTATCGCCCGGTGGCCGAAGCCGTTCAGGAACTGCTCGACGAAGGCCGTCTGTCGCCCAAGGCCCACGCCACCATCGAGGGTTTCCTCGGTGCCGAGGGCGAAGCCCTGCTGGCCGCCGTCACCGATGGCGACAGCCAGGCCAGCGCACGCCTGATCCGCGAGCTGCTCGACCGCCACGGCACCGGCCGCGTGCTCTTCCGTAACACCCGCGCAGCGATCCAAGGCTTCCCAGAGCGCCAACTGCACCCCTACCCGCTGGCCAACCCGGAGCAGTACCACGCACTGCCGAGCGGCGAACGTGCCGAGCTTTACCCGGAAGTGGCCTTCCAAGCCCAGGGTGAGACCAGCGACGACGAGCGCTGGTGGCGCTTCGATCCTCGGGTCGACTGGCTGATCGACACCCTGAAGATGCTCAAGCGCACCAAGGTGCTGGTGATCTGCGCCCACGCCGAGACCGCCATGGACCTGGAAGACGCCCTGCGCGTGCGCTCAGGCATTCCGGCCACGGTGTTCCATGAGGGAATGAGCATCCTGGAGCGTGACCGCGCGGCAGCCTACTTCGCTGACGAAGAGTTCGGCGCCCAAGTGCTGATCTGCTCGGAAATCGGCAGCGAAGGCCGCAACTTCCAGTTCGCCCACCACCTGGTGATGTTCGATCTGCCGGCGCATCCCGACCTGCTCGAACAGCGTATCGGCCGCCTGGACCGCATCGGCCAGAAGCACACCATCCAACTGCACATCCCCTACCTGCAGGACAGCCCGCAGGAGCGCTTGTTCCAGTGGTACCACCAGGGCCTGAACGCCTTCCTGGCCACCTGCCCAACCGGCAATGCCCTGCAGCACCAGTTCGGCCCACGTCTGCTATCGCTGCTCGAAGGCGGGGACAGCAAGGCCTGGGAGGCGCTGGTCGATGAAGCCCGTGCAGAGCGTGAACGCCTGGAAGCCGAACTGCACAGCGGTCGCGACCGCCTGCTGGAGCTCAATTCCGGCGGTGCAGGTGAAGGTCAGGCGCTGGTGGAGGCAATCCTCGAACAGGACGACCAGTTCGCCCTGCCCATCTATATGGAGACCCTGTTCGACGCCTTCGGCATCGACAGCGAAGATCATTCGGAAAACGCCCTGATCCTCAAGCCGAGCGAGAAGATGCTCGACGCCAGCTTCCCGCTGGGTGACGACGAAGGCGTGACCATCACCTACGATCGCAACCAGGCGCTGTCACGCGAGGACATGCAGTTCCTGACCTGGGAACACCCCATGGTCCAGGGTGGCATGGACCTGGTGCTGTCCGGCTCCATGGGCAACACCGCGGTGGCGCTGATCAAGAACAAGGCGCTCAAGCCCGGCACCGTGCTGCTCGAGCTGCTCTATGTCAGCGAAGTGGTCGCTCCTCGCAGCCTGCAACTGGGTCGCTATCTGCCCTCGGCAGCCCTGCGCTGCCTGCTCGATGCCAACGGCAACGACCTGAGCCCACGCGTGGCCTTCGAAACCCTCAATGACCAGTTGGAAAGCGTGCCCAAGGCCAGCGCCAACAAGTTCGTCCAGGCCCAGCGCGATGTACTGGCCAAGCGCATCGCCGGTGGCGAAGCCAAGGTCATGCCAAGCCATGTCGAGCGCGTGGCCGAAGCACAACGCCGCCTGGCTGCCGAAGCCGACGAGGATCTGGCCCGTCTGACTGCACTCAAAGCAGTCAACCCGAGCGTGCGCGACAGCGAAATCGACGCCCTGCGCAAGCAGCGCGAAGAAGGCCTGGCCATGCTGGAAAAGGCCGCTCTTCGCCTGGAAGCGATCCGCGTACTGGTCGCAGGCTGAATCAGCGGCCCCTTGGTCGCTCCGGGGCCGCATCGCGGCCCATCGCAGGCTGTGCCAGCTTCTACATCGTCTGATGACGTGTCGAGGCTGGCCCTGCCAAGCTTAGATCCCCCCGCTATTAAGCCAATATCCAAATGGTTGAAATCAAAGTGCCATTAATCAGGAAGGCTTAACCACTCATTTCTATACTGCAGCAGAACGGTCTCCTCCGGCTTTTTTGGGGACGAGTGCAAACTCGACGAAGAGGCACGCAATGGAGTGGTTGGGACTGCAATTATTCGCCAAGCTGCCGACTACCGGTCAAATCTTCCTGGACTGCCGCCACGATCCTCTGCTGGTTCTGCTCGCCTATGGGGTAGCCTGCATCGCCTGTTTCGCGACGCTGGAGATGGCCGAACGCCAGAGCCAGAGCGAAGACCCGATGGCCCGGCGGCAATGGCGTGTGCTGGGCGCCTGCTGCCTGGCCGCCGGTATATGGGCGCTGCACTTCATCAGCACGCTGGCCCTGCAGACACCGGTAGCTGTGCGTTATGACGTGACCATGACCGGCTTGTCGCTGCTGATCGCCCTGCTCACCGCCTGGTTCGCGATGAACAGCCTCGATCGCGCCGAAATGCGCCTGGGCCATTATGTGCAGAGCGCATTGCTGACCGGGCTGGGCATCGTGCTCATGCATTTCGCGGGCATGGCTGGGCTACAGATCAACGCAGACCAGTTCTATCAGCCCGGCCTGACGCTCCTGGCCCTCGCCATCACCCTCGGCGCCAGCCTGTTGATGCTGTCGATGGGACGCTATTTCAGCCAGGGCAGTGGCACCCTGCACCTGGCCAGCAAGTATGCCGCCAGCGTGTTAGTAGCCGGCGGCCTGATCGGCACGCACTTCATCAACATGGCCGCCATGACGCTGGTGGTGCCCGCCGACAGTGCCCTGCACCTGCCGTCGGCCGACAACAGCCTGCAGCTGGGTCTGACCGTCGCCTTCATCACCCTCCTGATCAGCGGCAGCAGCATCAGCGCCGCTCTGTCGGACAGGAAACTGCAAAGCAAGGAGCACGACCTGCGTAGGGTCAACGTTCTGCTCAGCCAGCTAGATCAGGCGCGCGCCTCCCTGCAGCAGGCCGCCCATTACGATGCCCTGACCAACCTGGTCAACCGTCGTGGCTTCAATCAAGTCTTCGCCGAACGCCTTTGCGAACACGCCAACAACGAAAACCGACTGGCGGTGATGTTCCTGGATATCGATCACTTCAAGCGGATCAACGACAGCCTTGGCCATGCTGCAGGCGATGAGCTGCTCAAGGTCATTGCCGGCCACATCAAGGCCGCCACCCGCAACCAGGATCTGGTGGCACGTTTTGGCGGCGACGAGTTCTGCATCGTCACCAGCCTCAACAGCCGCGACGAAGCGCGTCACCTGGCCCAGCGCATCATGCAGCGAATGAAAGACCCCATCGACCTGGGTGGTCGGCGCATGGTCATGACCACCAGCATCGGCATCAGTATTTTTCCCGATGACGGACGCACCGCCGAAGAACTGCTCAAGAACGCCGACCTGGCGCTGTACCAGTCCAAGGGCTGCGGGCGCAAGAGCCTGAACTTCTTCAACAGCACCCTCAAAACGCGCGCGACCCTGGAGTTGCAACTGGAAGAAGAACTGCGCGTGGCCCTGCTCGAAGAACGGGGGCTGTGCGTTCACTACCAGCCGATCTTCGACCTGCACAATGGTCAGGTCGCAAAGCTCGAAGCCCTGGTGCGCTGGCAGCATCCCCAACATGGCCTGCTCAGCCCGGACCGTTTCATCGGTATCGCCGAAACCAATGGCCTGATCGCCGACCTAGACCTGTGGGTGCTGCGCCGAGCCTGTCATGACCTGGCCCAGCTCAACCGTCACGGTTATCGCAATCTCAAGGTTACGGTCAATTGCTCAGCGGTGACCCTTGGTCGCGAAGAGTTGCCCAATGAAGTGGAAATGGCGCTGTTCCAGGCTGGGGTGTCTGCTCGCCAACTGGAGCTGGAGGTCACCGAGAACGCTTTGATGGGCGATATCCAGCGCGTCGTCAGCCTGCTCAAGCGCATCCGCGCCCAAGGCGTGGCCCTGTCGATCGACGATTTCGGCACGGGATATTCATCGCTGGCCTACCTGCGGCGCCTGCCGCTGGACGTGCTCAAGGTCGATCGTTCGTTCATCCAGGACGTGCCGGGGAGCCAGAAAGATCGCGAGATTGTCCAGGCGATCATCATCATGGCCCACACCCTGCACCTGCAGGTGGTCACCGAGGGCGTCGAGACCATCGAGCAACACGCCTTCCTCGCCGCCCACGGTTGTGATTTCCTTCAGGGCTACCTGCTCAGCCGCCCGGTACCGCTGGCCGAGCTGCGGCCGATCCTCGACCGGCTCGACGCTCAGGAGCCAGCGCTCAGTCCTTGCTGCGATACAGCGCTACCAGTGTCGCGGGATCTTTTTGCAGATACCCCTGGCTACCGTGCAAACGCATCAGTTGCGCAGCCAGGCCACTGATCGGCGTCGCTGAACCCTGCTCGCGGGAGAACTTCACCGCCGTGTCCAGGTCCTTGAGCAACGTGCGCACATGCCACTTGATCGGCTCGAAACGGCTCTCAGCCATCTGAGGCGCCAGGATCTGCAGCGGCTTGGAGTCGGCAAAGCCCCCTGCCAGCGCCTCGGCGATCAGTCGCGCGTCAACGCCCGATTGCTCGGCCAGCGCGACAACCTCGGCGATGACCAGCGCGTTGCAGGCCACGATCATCTGGTTGCAGGCCTTGGTTACCTGGCCAGCGCCCACACCGCCCATGTGCGTGACCCTCTGGCCCAGGTTCAACAGCACCGGGCGCACGCGCTCCAGATCCTGCGCCTCGCCACCCACCATGATCGCCAGCGTGCCAGCCTCGGCCCCGGGGGTACCGCCGGAGACCGGCGCATCCAGCCAGGTCATGCCACACAGCGCTGCCAGCTCAGCCGCCATCTCGCGGGTGGCGGTCGGCTCCAGGCTGGAGAAGTCCACCAACAGCTGGCCGTCGCGCCCGCCCTGGGCGATGCCTTGCTCACCGAACACCACCTCACGCACTACGGCCGTGTCGGCCAGGCACAGCAGCACGATGTCCGTGTCACGGCACAACTCGGCGGGGCTGGCTGCCTGGCGCGCCCCGGCTGCTACCAGCTCGGCGCACTTTTGCCGGTTGCGGTTCCAGACCGTCAGCGGGTAACCCGCCGCCAACAGGCGCCGGCACATCGGCAGCCCCATCAAACCGATTCCGGCGAACCCCAGCGAAGGCAATGCAGTACTCATGAACAACTCCAAGCAGACGATTAAAGAAGCATGACAAACAGACGATACAGTCGCGTAATCCCACCCGTGATGGCTAGATGACATAACTGTCCGACGGCCCACCACCCAAGGCAAATGGCGCACTATGACCCCAACAAACACTTCTGCCAATGCGGTGCCCGAGTCGTCGATCCCCTCCCCTCTGCCCACGGGTGCCGCCCGGGACCTTGCGCCCGTGCGCAGTGCGCCGGCGCAGCAGTACCTGTACTACACCGAGCCGGACATCCAACGCATCCTCGATAACCTCGATGGCCTGCGCGACCTGGTGTTCCCGCAGAACCTGCACGCCGAGGATGAGAACCAGCTGCGCCTGGAGCAGCAGTTCCCGTCGGTGTGCCTGATCGGCCTGGGCCGCTGCGGCTCGAACATCGCCCTGGACGTGGCCGAGCTGGTCTACAACGCCCGCACCTTCTTCCTCAATGAGTTCAACAACGAAGATCGGCTCAAGAGCGAGACCGGCTACAGCCCCGCGCGTTGGATCCGTCAGAACCTGCGTCTGGTGCAGAACAAGGCCATGAAACCGGTGTTTCTGGTGGAGCCGCTGGTGATGCTCGGCGACCTGGACAAGGACATTGCCGGGCGCATCCGCTTCTCCCGCCAAGGCGAGCGCGGTGGTTTTTTACGCGACTACAGCAAGATGAAGATCATGGACCTGTCCGAAGTCCATGCCGGCGGAGCCGGTAACGCGCCGATCCTGGGCCAGTACCTGGCCAAGATCATCCTCAACAAGGACACCCAGCGCTTCTCCAGCGCCGACTGGAAACTGATCCACTCGTACCTGATCGACTCCTGCGGCATCAAGGCCAACCAGTCGCGCCTGTACTTCTACATCTTCAGCGCCGGCGGCGGTACCGGCTCGGGCATGGCCTCGGAGTTCGGTCTGGCCCAGCAGTACTCGTACATGAACAAGACCTTCGACACCAAGCCAGCCGACGAGAACGACGGCAAGAGCGGTCACTCGTTCGTCTTCGAGCCGATCTTCACCAGCGGCATCTGCGTGCTGCCGAACATCTCCGACCACCGCAGCGAGATGTCCGAGGCACTGCATATCAATGCCGGGCGCCTACTGTGCAAATACCTGTCGGAAGAATGGGACTTCTCATACAACTTCGACAACGAAGACAGCAGCGAAGCCAGCGTCATGGGGCGCATCCGCCCCTGGAATGCCATGATGCTGATCTCCAACGACATCATGCGCTATGCCGAGGAAAGCGACGACGGCACGATCCAGAACATCGACGTCAACGCCATGGAGAAGCACGCCAACCAGTACATCTCCCAGCAAATCTTCAACATCCTCACGGCCCAGGCGGTAACCACCGACTACGACCAGAACTACTTCCGCCGCGCCGGCATCGACATCGGCGAAACCATTCGACTGGACGCCAACGACCTGTTCATGAGCCTGGCAGGCCCTGTGGCCATCACCTATGCCGAATCGGTGGTGCCGGAACGCCCTGCGCCGGCTTCGGACAAGTTCAAGGTGTTCGAGAAGGAAAGCCCGCGACTGGACATCGATGATCTGTTCTTCCGCTCCATCGACCTGCCGCACTTCAACAAACAGACCCAGGCCATCGAAGGCATCAGCCTGCTGCCGATCGAGTCACGTCGCTACCGCGCGGCGCTCGAGCAGTACCAGGCCTCCGGCTATGACGCCGCGGCCCTGCACGACCTGCACTTCTTCAAGAACTGCTCCTCGGTGGTGTCGATCGTGTCGCTGCCCAAGGACTACAAGCTGTCGTACATGGACCTGAACCGGCTCAAGACCCACCTCAACAGCCTGTTCCCCAACACCACCCTCAAGCGTTATGCGCTGGTCATCGGCGCCTCGGCGAACCTGTCGCTGACCACCCTGATCGCCAAGAGCCCGTGCCTATCGGACGACTTCCTGACACTGATCGTGGCCTTCATCAAGCGTTGCTTCGCACGGACCCCGTACCGCTTCGATGACACCCTGGACAATGCCATCCTCGAATTCATCACCAGCGAACACTTCGCCGAAGAGCGCATCGACGACTTGCTCAACGAGTTCGAAAACCCGGCCAAGATCCTCGACACCAACTGGTACGCGATCAAACCGATGTACGAGAAGAAGTACCGCGAGCTGATCAACGACAAGAGCCGCTTCGTCTCGATCAACGACATCCGCCTGTCACGCGAGTGCGTCAAGAAAGCGGTGAAATACTTGCGTGAGATCTTCCGTCACCGGATTGGCAAGACCCGGGTCATCTCCCTGAACAGCCACACCGGACGGGTGGATTACTAACGCAACGCCTTGGGGCCGCGCCGCGGCCCATCGCAGGCTTCGCCAGCTTCCACGTTTTTTGCAGGCGCTGGCGAAGCCTCGAATGGGGTATCCATTACGCATACCGTAAACTGTTACCGCCACGCCGAACCGCCACGCCGTTGTTACTTGTTTCCACCTTACGTGAGCGTCAATGCGCCCCCTTGCGGCGCGCTGTGCATTTTCGCGCACTAAAAAAGAGTTGGCTTATTCCGGTTTCTTCACTTGGATGACGATGAACGGAGAAACCACCACTGCCCAGATCTCTGGATCGCGGCTTTGCAAGTCCAGTGCCTGCTCTGCGGAGACGGGCGCGACAGTGCCATCATTGCGCCACTTGGCGAAGATCTCGCTGCGATTCTCGGCCATCGCCTCGGCAACGGCGATCAGGTCCAGACTCGGGTCGACCCAAATCAGATCACCTTTGGCCCAGAAGCGCTCCAGCGCTTTCCACTCGATGATTGCCGTCTCGCCGAGCAATTTGGCATAGAGGGTGCTTGCTTGATCAGTCATGGGTTCCTACCGGCAAAAATGTGGCCAATTGAAAAGGTCGGCATTTTTGCAGAAAAACCCGGTTTCAAATACGTAATTTGATCGATCAGCCCTGAAGTTGTGGGGTGGGGCCAAGGATACAGGCAAAGTAATGGCGCTTTTCTGTATCTTTATTTCGATCAGGCGACACCCGGAGAAAGTCGCGCTTTTCGCCCGCTTTTCAAGCGCTCGAACGGCGCTCTACACTGTACCGGTACAGTTCCGGGACATGTTCCGGGGGAAGGTAGGCTTGCGACATGGCGTGGCCATGCCGGAGCCGCCCGATCTGTAGCCCTGGCCGCCAGGACTATAAGAATTACAACAGAATGAGTGGAGCACTATGATCAAGATTTCCAAGCTGTTCGCCGCAATGGTCCTGGCCGGAGTTGCCAGCCATTCGTTTGCCGCCGACACCATCAAGATTGGTATCGCCGGCCCCAAGACCGGTCCGGTCACCCAGTATGGCGACATGCAGTTCATCGGCGCGAAAAAAGCCATCGAGGACATCAACGCCAAGGGCGGTATCGACGGCAAGATGCTCGAGGCCAAGGAATACGACGACGCGTGCGACCCTAAACAGGCCGTGGCAGTCGCCAACAAAGTGGTCAACGACGGCGTGAAGTTCGTGGTCGGCCACCTGTGCTCCAGCTCCACTCAGCCTGCGTCGGATATCTACGAAGACGAAGGCGTGATCATGATCACTCCAGCGGCCACCAGCCCGGAAATCACCGCCCGTGGCTACAAGCTGATCTTCCGCACCATCGGCCTGGACAGCGCCCAGGGCCCTGCCGCCGGCAACTACATCGCCGACCACGTCAAGCCGAAGGTCGTCGCGGTCCTGCACGACAAGCAGCAGTACGGCGAAGGCATCGCCACCGCGGTCAAGCAGACCCTGGAAGGCAAGAACGTCAAGGTTGCTGTCTTCGAAGGCCTGAACGCCGGTGACAAAGACTTCTCCTCGATCATCCAGAAGCTCAAGCAGAACAACGTCGACTTCGTCTACTACGGTGGCTATCACCCAGAGCTGGGCCTGATCCTGCGCCAAGCCCAGGAGAAAGGCCTGAAAGCCAAGTTCATGGGTCCAGAAGGCGTCGGCAACGACTCCATCTCGCAGATCGCCCAGAACGCCTCCGAAGGCCTGCTGGTCACCCTGCCGAAGTCGTTCGACGCCGACCCTGCGAACAAGGCCATCGTCGACGGCATCAAGGCCAAGAACCAGGATCCGAGTGGCCCGTTCGTGTTCCCGGCCTACTCCGCCGTCCAAGTGATCGCTGACGGCATCAAGGCCGCCGGCACCAGCGACGACGCCGAGAAAGTCGCGGCCGAAATCCACAAAGGCACCTTCAAGACCCCGACCGGCGACCTGTCGTTCGACGAAAAGGGCGATCTGAAGGACTTCAAGTTCGTGGTCTACGAATGGCACTTCGGCAAGCCGAAGACCGAAGTCTCCCCCCAGTAACAGCGTGACTAGCTAACCGAAAGCCCACTGTGTGAGCAGTGGGCTTTGTTTTACGAGGTTCATGGGCCCGATTCCCGCGATCCGGGAGGGGGTTCACCTGAAAATCTTAAAACCGTCACCCGCGGTTCCCTGGCCGTGCCTGTCATCGTCGCCAAGCCCACGATGCGGGACGGGTTCACCACCCGCCAGCGAATGCAAATCAGGTTTTTAGGAGCGCTGTAATGCCTGAGATCTACCATTTCTTCCAACAACTGGTTAATGGATTGACCATCGGCAGCACCTATGCCTTGATCGCCATCGGCTACACGATGGTGTACGGCATCATTGGCATGATCAACTTCGCCCACGGCGAGGTGTACATGATCGGTTCCTATGTGGCCTTCATCGCCCTCGCGGGCCTGGCCATGATGGGTATCCATTCGCTGCCGATCCTGATGACCGTCGCCTTCGTCGCGACGATCTTCGTCACCAGTGCCTATGGCTATAGCATCGAACGGGTCGCCTACCGGCCGCTGCGCAACAGCAACCGCCTGATCCCGCTGATCTCCGCCATCGGTATGTCGATCTTCCTGCAAAATACTGTCCTGCTTTCGCAGGATTCCAAGGACAAATCCATCCCCAACCTGATTCCGGGCGCCTTCTCGTTCGGGCCAGGCGGCGCGGAGGAAGTCCTGGTGTCCTACATGCAGATCCTGGTGTTCGTGGTCACGCTGGTGGCCATGACCTGCCTGACCCTGTTCATCTCCCGTTCCCGCCTGGGGCGCGCCTGCCGTGCCTGTGCCGAGGACATCAAGATGGCCAACCTGCTGGGCATCAACACCAACAACATCATCGCCCTGACCTTCGTCATCGGCGCCGCGCTGGCGGCGGTGGCGGCCGTGCTGCTGAGCATGCAGTACGGGGTGATCAACCCCAACGCCGGCTTCCTGGTAGGCCTCAAAGCCTTCACCGCGGCGGTACTGGGCGGCATCGGCAGCATCCCGGGCGCCATGCTCGGCGGGCTGGTGCTGGGCGTGGCCGAAGCGTTTGGCGCCGATATCTTCGGCGACCAGTACAAGGACGTCGTGGCGTTCGGCTTGTTGGTTCTTGTCCTGCTGTTCCGGCCGACCGGCATCCTGGGCCGTCCGGAGGTTGAAAAAGTATGAACAGAAATCTCAAACAGGCGTTCTTCAGCGCCTTGCTGGTATGGGCCGTGGCCTTCCCGGTGCTGGGCCTGAAACTAAGCATCGACGGTATCAGCCTGGTCGTGCACACCCAGGGCTCGTTCACCATCAGCATCATCGCCGTGTGCTCGGTGCTGATGTTCCTGCGCGTGCTGTTCGACAAGCAGTGGAATTCGGTGATGGGTCGCCGCTCGGATCGTAAACTGATTCCACCGGCCGTCAGCAACTACCTGACCCTGCCCAAGACCCAGCGCTATGTGATCATGGGCCTGATCGTCGCGGCACTGGTGTGGCCGTTCTTCGGCTCGCGCGGCGCGGTCGACATCGCCACACTGATCCTGATCTACGTGTTGCTGGGCCTTGGCCTGAACATCGTGGTCGGCCTGGCTGGCCTGCTCGACCTGGGTTATGTCGGATTCTACGCCGTCGGCGCCTACAGCTACGCCATGCTCTCGCACTACCTGGGCTGGAGCTTCTGGGTATGCTTGCCGATCGCCGGCTTGATGGCCGCCACGTTCGGCTTCCTGCTCGGCTTCCCGGTGCTGCGTCTACGCGGTGACTACCTGGCGATCGTGACCCTCGGCTTCGGCGAGATCATCCGCCTGTTCCTGCGTAACCTCACCGACTGGACCGGTGGCCCCAACGGCATCAGCAACATCCCCAAGCCGGAGTTCTTTGGCCTGACCTTCGAACGTCGTGCCGCCGAGGGAATGCAGACCTTCCATGAGTTCTTCGGCCTGCAGTACAACTCGATCAACAAGGTCATCTTCCTCTACTTGGTAGCGCTGCTGCTGGCCTTGCTGGCGCTGTTCGTCATCAACCGCCTGCTGCGCATGCCGATCGGCCGCGCCTGGGAAGCGTTGCGCGAGGACGAGATCGCCTGCCGTGCGCTGGGCCTGAACCCGACCGTGATCAAGCTGTCGGCCTTCACCCTCGGTGCGTGCTTCGCAGGCTTCGCCGGTAGCTTCTTCGCCGCCCGCCAGGGTCTGGTGACACCGGAGTCGTTCACCTTCATCGAGTCGGCGATCATCCTCGCCATCGTCGTGCTGGGTGGCATGGGTTCGCAGTTGGGCGTGATCCTGGCGGCCATCGTGATGATCCTGCTGCCGGAGCTGATGCGTGAGTTCAGCGAGTACCGCATGCTGATGTTCGGTGCCCTGATGGTGTTGATGATGATCTGGCGTCCGCAGGGCCTTCTGCCTATGCAACGTCCACATATGGAGCTGCGTCGATGAGCCGCGAAATTCTGCAAGTCAGCGGCCTGAGCATGCGCTTCGGCGGCTTGTTGGCGGTCAACGGCGTGGGCCTGACCGTCAAGGAGAAACAAGTGGTGGCGCTGATCGGCCCGAACGGCGCCGGCAAGACCACCGTCTTCAACTGTCTGACCGGCTTCTACAAGCCCAGCGGCGGTACCATCCTGCTCGATGGCCAGCCGATCCAGGGTCTGGCCGGTCACCAGATCGCCCGCAAGGGCGTGGTGCGGACCTTCCAGAACGTGCGCCTGTTCAAGGAAATGACCGCGCTGGAGAACCTGCTGATCGCCCAGCACCGCCACCTGAACACCAACTTCTTCGCCGGCCTGTTCAAGACCCCGAGCTTCCGCCGCAGTGAGAAGGAGGCCATGGAACGCGCGCAATACTGGCTGGAGAAGGTCAACCTGACCGAGTTCGCCAACCGTACCGCCGGCACCTTGGCCTACGGCCAGCAACGCCGTCTGGAGATCGCCCGCTGCATGATGACCCAGCCACGGATCATCATGCTCGACGAACCCGCCGCCGGCTTGAACCCCAAGGAAACCGAGGACCTCAAGGCCCTGATCGGCTACCTGCGCGAATCCCACAACGTGACCGTACTGCTGATCGAGCACGACATGAAACTGGTGATGAGCATTTCCGACCACATCGTGGTGATCAACCAGGGCACGCCCCTGGCCGATGGCACGCCGGAAGAGATTCGCGGCAACCCTGATGTGATCAAGGCCTACCTGGGGGAGGCGTAAATGCTGAAGTTCGAGAACGTTTCCACCTTCTACGGCAAGATCCAGGCACTGCACAGCGTCAACGTGGAGATCAATCAGGGCGAGATCGTCACCTTGATCGGTGCCAACGGCGCCGGCAAATCCACCCTGCTGATGACCCTCTGCGGCTCGCCCCAGGCCCACAGCGGCAGCATCAAGTACCTGGGTGAAGAACTGGTCGGCCAGCCCTCCTCGCACATCATGCGCAAGAGCATCGCGGTGGTCCCGGAAGGCCGTCGTGTGTTCGCCCGCCTGACCGTCGAAGAGAACCTGGCCATGGGCGGTTTCTTCACCAACAAGGGCGATTACCAGGAGCAGTTGGACAAGGTCTTGCAGCTGTTCCCGCGCCTGAAGGAACGCTACGTGCAGCGAGGCGGCACCATGTCCGGAGGCGAGCAGCAGATGCTGGCCATCGGCCGGGCGCTGATGAGCAAGCCCAAGTTGTTGCTGCTCGACGAGCCGTCGCTGGGTCTGGCGCCGATCATCATCCAACAGATCTTCGACATCATCGAACAACTGCGCCGTGACGGCGTAACGGTGTTCCTGGTCGAACAGAACGCCAACCAGGCGTTGAAGATCGCCGACCGTGCCTATGTGCTGGAGAATGGCAAGGTGGTGATGCAAGGTACCGGTGAAGCGCTGCTGGTCGACCCGAAGGTCCGCGACGCCTACCTGGGTGGCTGATTGACCTACGATTGAAAAAGGGCCTTTGGCCCTTTTTTTATGGCTGATGCCCGCACAGCCCAATCGCGGGACAAGCCCGCGAACCGGCCAGCACAGACAACCCGGCGCTTGTGATCGACGTCCAGCCTGAGTAACGTGGCCAGCTCTTTTGCAACGTTTTCGGAGCCCGCCCCATGCGCCTCACCCCTCCCCTGCTGCTCGCCACCCTGCTGCCGCTGTTCACCGGCTGCCAGCTGATGGCGGACAAGCCGGTCGATCCGAACATCGGCACTACCCGCATGCAGGGCGAGTTGAGCGCCGGGGGCGGCCAATTGCTGTTCAAGCCCTGCAACGAAGCTCGCCGCTTCGTGATCAGCGATGCAGCCAGCACCGGCATCCTGCAGGAAGCGGCCAACCTGGCTGACGATGCAGGCGACAAGCTGTTCGCCGACGTGCGCGGCAGCCTGACCGGCAGCAAGCAGGCCAACAACGACGGTCGCCTCGAAGTACAACGCCTGTACCGCCTCGAACCTTCCACGCAGGCCTGCGAAGACCCCAACTTCAAGCAACTGACCCTGCGCGCTGGCGGCCACGAGCCGGACTGGGCGATCAAGGCCAGCGGCAAGGGCATGGTGCTGGAGCGTGTCGGCAAGGACCCATTGCCTCTGCCTTACCTGGAAGAGCAGATGCCTGGCGGTGGTTTGAGCCTTTCCAGCGAAGCCAACGGCCAGCGCATCGAGCTGTGGGTCGCCCCACAACGCTGCATCGATAGCGCCACCGGGGCTGTTCGCCACCTGCGTGCCGAGCTGCGTATTGATGGCCAGACCCTGCAGGGCTGCGGCTACTACGGCGGAGCCCGGGACAACTGATCGCCGGGGCGCTTTTATCCTCCAGTCAGGAAGGCTAACAGCTTATACTTGGCGGTTTGTGTAAAGCCGCCGGCCGCCCCAAGGCCGGGATACTGGACCCTGCCATGCTACGAATCACCGAACTGAAGCTGCCCCTGGACCACTCCGATGAAGCCCTGCGCGAAGCGATCGTCGAGCGCCTGGGTATCGCCGATGAGCAACTGCTCAGCTTCACCCTGTTCAAGCGCAGCTACGATGCCCGCAAGAAGAACAGCGAAATGCTGTTCATCTACACCATTGACCTGGAGGCGAGTAACGAAGCGCAACTGCTGCGCAAGTTCGCTGACGATCGCAACATCGGTGTCTCCCCCGATGTCAGCTACAAGTTCGTCGGCCATGCGCCCGCAGGCCTGCAGGAGCGCCCGATCGTGGTCGGTTTCGGCCCCTGTGGCATCTTCGCGGGCCTGTTGCTGGCGCAGATGGGCTTTCGTCCGATCATCCTGGAGCGTGGCAAGGAAGTGCGCCAGCGCACCAAGGACACCTGGGGCCTGTGGCGCAAGAGCGTGCTCAACCCCGAATCCAACGTCCAGTTCGGTGAAGGTGGCGCCGGCACTTTCTCCGACGGCAAGCTCTACAGCCAGATCAAGGACCCGAACCACCATGGCCGCAAGGTCCTGGAAGAGTTCGTCAAGGCTGGTGCGCCGGATGAGATCCTTTACATCAACAAACCGCATATCGGTACGTTCCGTCTGACCGGCATGGTCGAGCAGATGCGCCAGGACATGATCGCCCTGGGCGCGGAAGTCCGCTTCGAGCAAAAAGTCACCGACCTGCTGATCGATGATGGTCAACTGACCGGCGTGGTCCTGGAGAACGGCGAACAGCTGCACTCGCGCCATGTGGTCCTGGCCTTGGGCCACAGCGCGCGCGATACCTTCCGCATGCTCCATGCCAAGGGCATCTACATGGAGGCCAAGCCGTTCTCGGTCGGCTTCCGCATCGAGCACCCACAGTCGCTGATCGACAAAGCACGCCTGGGTAAATATGCCGGGCACCCCAAGTTGGGCGCAGCCGACTATAAACTGGTGCACCATGCCAAGAATGGCCGTTCGGTCTACAGCTTCTGCATGTGTCCGGGCGGCACCGTGGTCGCCGCCACCAGCGAGCCAGGCCGTGTGGTCACCAACGGCATGAGCCAGTACTCACGCAACGAGCGCAACGCCAACTCCGGCATCGTCGTCGGCATCGACCCTGAACGCGACTACCCAGGCGGCCCGCTGGCCGGTATCGAGCTGCAAGAACGCCTGGAGTCCCACGCCTATGTGATGGGCGGCAGCAACTACCAGGCGCCTGCACAGTTGGTAGGCGATTTCGTCGCTGGTCGTCCTTCTACTGAGCTGGGCAGCGTCGAACCTTCCTACAAGCCAGGTGTGACCCTGGGCGACCTGGCACCGAGCCTGCCAGATTTCGCCATCGAGGCCATCCGCGAAGCACTGCCGGCGTTCGACCGTCAGATCAAGGGCTACAACTTGCACGATGCGGTGCTGACCGGCATCGAAACACGCACGTCCTCGCCTGTGCGCATCACCCGGGGCTCGGACTATCAAAGCCTTAACCTCAAAGGGTTGTTCCCGGCAGGTGAAGGCGCAGGCTATGCCGGTGGCATCCTCTCCGCAGGCGTGGATGGCATTCGTATCGCAGAGGCCGTGGCGCGGGACATGCTTGGGCTCGATGCCTGATCCAGACAGCGTTGAGGGCTGGCTTACAGCCCTCAACTGAGCCACGAATATCAGAAAAAACGCTAATTCATACCAGACTTTTTCCGTCCCCACATCCGGTAAAAGCCCTTTAGGCTTCGCACATCGAGCCGTAAAAACCTATAACAAAAGCGCAGGGCGTTTTTGTTCCATTACCCAAGGCCCCCACGCTAGGGTGTACGTCTTTTTCATCCGAGCCCGTTCATGGAGACCCCTCAGGCCGTGCGTACCCTTATTTCCCGTTTTCTCCAGCTGGAGGCCGCCGGTGGCCTGCTGCTGATCGCCGCGGCGGTCCTCGCCCTGATCATCAACAACTCCCCCCTTTCCTACCTGTACGGCGGTCTGCTCGACGTGCCGGTCGCCGTTCAAGTAGGAGCCCTGCAGATCGCCAAGCCACTGCTGTTGTGGATCAACGACGGTCTGATGGCGCTGTTCTTTCTGCTGATCGGCCTGGAAGTCAAGCGCGAGGTCGTCGAGGGTCAGTTGTCCAAACCCTCCCAGGTGATCCTACCCGCCACGGCGGCCATCGGCGGTATGGTGGTCCCCGCGCTGATCTACTGGTTCGTCAATCGGGACAACCCGGCAGCCATCGCCGGCTGGGCTATCCCCACTGCCACCGATATCGCGTTCGCCCTGGGCGTGCTGGCCCTGCTCGGCAAGCGGGTACCGGTGTCGCTGAAACTGTTCCTGATGACCCTGGCGATCATCGATGACCTGGGTGCCATCGTCATCATCGCCCTGTTCTACTCCGGCACCCTGTCGAACGTTTCGCTGATGCTGGCAGGTGCTTGCCTCCTGACCCTGATGGCTATGAACCGGCTAGGTGTGATCAAGCTGACGCCCTACCTGCTGGTGGGCCTGATCCTCTGGGTCTGCGTGCTCAAGAGCGGCGTCCATGCAACCCTGGCCGGTGTGGCCCTGGCCCTGTGCATTCCGCTGCGCACCCGTCATGCAGCCTCGTCACCGCTGCTGCGCCTGGAGCATGCCCTGCATCCCTGGGTCGCCTATGCGATCCTTCCCCTGTTCGCCTTTGCCAATGCCGGTGTCTCTCTCGCAGGCATGACCCTGGACAGCTTCACCCACCCCGTGCCCTTGGGGATTACCGTCGGCTTGTTGCTGGGCAAGACGGTCGGCGTATTCGGCCTGACCTGGCTTGCGGTCAAGCTGCGCCTGGCCGCGCTGCCAGCAGGCGCAAACTGGGGGCAGGTGCTGGGTGTTGCGATCCTGTGCGGTATCGGCTTCACCATGAGCTTGTTCGTCGGCTCCCTGGCCTTCGTGCCCGGGGCCAGCGAGTTCGCCGGTATGGACCGCATGGGCATCCTGACAGGCTCTCTGTGCGCTGCGCTGATCGGATACGCGATCACTGCGATGGCCAGCCGCAAGCCCGTCAACTGAATCATTACGGCATCAAAAAACCCCGACCGGCCTAGGCCGAGTCGGGGTTTTTCATTGCCGCAGGACGGTCAGTGCGTCACTCGGCTGGTGCCATCGACGGTCATGATGCGCACACGCTCACCCACACGGAAGATTTCGTTTTGCTGCACTTGCTGCACATAGGCGCGCATGCTGCCGTCGTCTTCGCGAACGGTGATTTCCACACCCTGGGTGCGGGTCAAGCCTTCTTCGGCGGCGGAGCCTGCCAAGCCACCGGCCACGGCACCGATCACGGCGGCGACGATGCTGCCGCGACCGCCACCGATGGCGCTACCGGCCACACCGCCGACCACGGCACCTGCACCACCGCCGATCGGGGTCTTGGTGCCTTCGATTTTCACCGGGCGCAGGGACTCGATGGTACCCATGCGCACGGTCTGTACACGGCGGGCCTCATCTCGGGAATAGCTGTCGCCGGTCAGACTGGAAGCACAACCGCCGAGCAGCAGCGACATGGTGGTGAAACTCGCCACCAGCAAAACGGATTTACGCATGGGAAACTCTCCATAAGTCAGGTGTCCATTAGACCCCGCGCGTTGATGACTGTCACGACACAGACGTTACAAATTTGCTTTTATTCAGCTTCAGTACAGCCTGCATACCCTTTGTTGCGGGCTCGATCATCGAGACCAAGGATAGCCATGGATTACTTCATCGTCGTTGTGGTGACTGTCACAGGCCTGTACTTCCATTGGTGGCTGTACGTGCGCATGCGCCGCTGGATGGACCGCGACCTGGCCTTGTCGTTGGCGGGGGAAAACCCGGCCAAGCGGGCCTACATGCTCGGATGCCTGGAACAAGCGCGGGAGCAGAAGATCAAGCGAAAGGCACTGTCGGCCTGGCTTGAACGCCAGGCCGCGGCCTACCAGGATTAAGGTGCCAGGCGCTCACGCAGCCACTGGCCCTCGACCCAACGATAGTTCAGGCGATCGTGCAGCCGGCTGGCGCGGCCCTGCCAGAACTCGATTCGCTCAGGCAACAGGCGATACCCCCCCCAATGCTCAGGGCAATGGGGTTGGGTATCGGAGAAGCGCGCCTCAGTGGCCTTGACCAGGCCTTCGAGTTCCTCACGACCGGCAATCACTCGGCTCTGCGGCGAGGCCCAGGCCCCCAGGCGACTTCCCAGCGGGCGCACCTGGTAATAATCGTCGGACTCCTTGGCCGTCACTTTCTCAACCCGCCCTTCGATGCGCACCTGACGTTCCAGCGCCGGCCAGAAGAACGTCATGGCAGCGAACGGATTGGCCAGCAGTTGTTGGCCCTTGGCGCTGTCGTAGTTGGTGAAGAAGGTAAAACCGCGCTCGTCGAGCCCTTTGAGCAATAGGACTCGGCAGTGAGGACGGCTGTGCTCATCGACAGTGGCGAGGGTCATGGCATTGGCTTCAACCGGCGCTTGCTCGGTTTTCACGGCTTCGCCGAACCACTGATGGAACAGGGCGAACGGCTCAGCCGGCGCCTGGGTTTCGGCCAGGCCATCACGGGTGTAGTCGCGGCGCATATCGGCCAGGGTTTGGGTCATGACTGCGTTTCCTTGACGATCAATTGGTCTTCGCAGAGGCTACTTTCTTTTCAGCCGTGGCCTTCTTTGCAACCGGCTTGGCCGGTGCGGCTTTCTTCTTCGCTGTGGCTTTGGCAGGAGCCTTGGCCTTGGCGGCTGGCTTTTTGGCCGCTGGCTTGGCGGCAGTCTTCGCCGCAGGTTTGCTCGCGGCGGCCTTGGTTGCAGGGGCCGGAGCATCCTGGGTGGCGACCATGGATGCAGGTGCAGGCGCAGGTGCTGCCTGCTGGTACTTGGCCAGCAAGGCGACCATGGTGTTCTGTGGGGTCAGCAGCATTTCTACCCGACGGTTCAGCGCGCGGCCTTCGGCACTGTCGTTGGCGGCACGTGGCATCACCGAGCCCATGCCCTTGAGGCTCAGACGGTCACGCTGCAAGCCGCTGAGGCGGAAAATCGCCGATACCGAGGCTGCGCGCTCCAAGCTGAGCTTCTGGTTGGCTGCAGCAGCGCCAGTGGTGTCGGCATGGCCAAGAATCAGCACGGCGGTCTTGGGGTCGGTTTCGACGGTCTTGGCCACACGGGTGATCGGGCCCAAGGTCATCGGCAGCAGCATGTTAGGACGATCCGGGTTGTAGGAACCATCCACCGGGATGGTCACCGCGAGCACGTTGTCGCGGCGCTCCAACTCGAACTTGCTGTCCTTGATTGCCTCACGCAGCTTGGGCTCGTACTCGTCAAGCCAGGCCTGGGTGGCCTTCTGGTCGATCTTCGGTACCACCGGCCCCTTGGCCTGCTTGTCGTCACCACCAAATGGCCACCACCAGCGGCTGCCGCTCTCGGACTTGGCATCCGCCTTGGCCACTTTCTCGGTCACGGCTTCCTTCACTTCCTGCTCGGCCACTTTGTCCGAGCCGAATGGCCACCAGCTATGACCTGCGTCGCTCGAGGCATTTTGCGAATGCTGGGCACAACCGGTAACGGCAAGGCACAGAGCGAGTGCTAAGGTTTTATGTGAAGACATCAGCGATACACCATGAAATAGAAAGAAATTTTGCCAACACACATCAGGCGTTGGCATTGAGGATAGTCAAAGGACCTGGGCAATACCCGCACTACCCGATCAAAGGCAAGTGCCAAGGACACGTACCAGCTTCTGAGCGCGAGGGTCCATCAGCACATAGGGCCCCAGCGTATTGGTCACGAAACCGAAGGCCACGTCGTGCTCCGGATCGGCAAAACCGACCGAACCACCAGCGCCTGGGTGTCCGAAGGCCCGGGCGCCCAGGCCGAACGTGGCGTTGGCCACATCAGGTTGGTCGAGCATGCAGCCCAGGCCGAAGCGGGTCTGGGTCAGCAGGGTCCGGTCCTGGCCAAGGCTGTGCTCGCGGGTCAGCTCATCGAGCAACTCCGATTCCAGCAGGCTGCCGTCGAGTAGGCCGGCGTAGAAACCCGCGAGGCTACGGGCATTGCCATGGCCATTGGCCGCTGGCTGCTGCATGCGTCGCCATTGAGGTTTGTTGGTGCTGGTGAGAATGGCCGGCGGATTGGTGAAGGCGCGGGTGGACAAGGCTTCGGGCTCACGCAGGGTCACCTGCAGCAGGCGCTGGGCCGCGGCATCGCCAGGGTTGCCCTTGCCACGGGCGATATGCGCCACCCGATGGAACTCTTCGTCCGCCAGACCGACATGGAAGTCCAGACCCAGGGGACGCGCGGTACGGGCGACGATCGACTCGCCCGGGCCACGCCCATCGACACGTCGGATCAACTCCCCGATCAGCCAGCCATAGGTGATGGCGGCATAACCGTGCTCGGTGCCCGGCGTCCACCAGGGGGCTTCGGCTGCCAGGGCATCGACCATGGCTTGCCAGTCGTAAAGCGCCTCGGCCGGCAGTAGTTCACGAATGGCCGGCAGACCCGCTCGATGGCTGAGCAACTGGCGCAAGGTCACGGACTCTTTACCGGCCTGGCCGAATTCGGGCCAGTAGCGCACCACAGGAGTGTCCAAGGCGAGCTTGCCCTCCCCGACCAGTTGCAGCGCGGTGACGGCAGTGAAGGTCTTGGTGCACGAGAACAGGTTGGCAATGGTGTCGCTGTGCCAGGCTTCGCGGCCATCCTTGTCGGCACTGCCGCCCCACAGATCGACCACGGTCTCGCCGCCAACCTGGATGCACAGCCCCGCGCCACGCTCCTGGGGATCGTCGAACAACGCGGCGAAGGCTTCACGCACCGCCTCGAACTTCAGCTCATAGTGACCCTGGATCTGCACCCGACAGCTCTCCGTACGACTCATCTCAACGAAAGTCGTGCATTGTTCCAGTAGTTGGCCGATTTGCAAACTGAATGTGGCCGGATGGTCATAGGTGGCTCGAGGCCGCTATACATGCGTTGAATTGCCAAACGGCCGCGTAACCACCCTCTGCCCTCACTGCACAGGGTGCTCCACGCTTTTGCGTACGTGCTCGAGTGCCTGCTGGTTGCTCTTGCGCACCGCCTCCACAAACCCCGGATACGGCACATCGGTAATAGCCACCAGGCCAAGGTGGCCGTTTTCACCGTCGAGCAGGCGCCCGCTGGCCGGCTGATCGAGGTACTGGAACCAGTGCGCCCCGACGATGATCGGCTGAGCCAGTGCCGCCTTGAGGAAGTTGCCGTAGGCCGGCCCGCGATCCTCCTCCCGTGGGAGCTCTACCGGCCCGGGCCAGAACGGCCCGCGATCGCGCGAACCGAACTGGAACTCCGAGACCAATACAGGCTTGTCCAGCTCCGCCAGGCGAGCGAAGTCATAGCCATCCTCGGGCTTGAGGGTATAGAAGTTGAAGCTGAGCACGTCGCAGAACTCGGCGCAGGCCTTGACCGCCTCCGGGGTGCTCACTGCATAGCGACCGCCCAGCAGCAGGTGGTTGGGGGCATGCCATTTCAGCGCGTCGGAGATGGTCTTGAAGTAGGTTTCGGCAAAGACCTGCTGGAAGTATTGGTAGTCGCGCTCGATCTCAGGATGCTCGGGGTTTGGCAACGGCGCCTCGAAACCTGGATCTTCCATCAATTCCCAGGCCTGCAGATCGATGCCCCAGGCCTTGGACAGGCCTTGCTGATTGCGGTACTTGTCACGCAACTGCTTGAGGAAGGCGCGCTTGGCCGGTACATCGGTGGTCAGGCGCAAGGTGCCGTAAGCCAGGCCATAGCGGGCCTTGGGGTCATCGCCAGGGGCGGCCCAGGCCAGCTCGTTGTCGGCGAAGTAACCGATCAGCCAAGGGTCATCGCGGTGATCCCGGGCAGCAATGGCGACCGCACGCTCGGTCGCCATGGCAAAGCGCGGGTCGAACGGATCGGGCATACGACCCCACCAGTCCATGCCGGTGCTGATGCTGGTGTAGTCACCGACGATCGACAATGGCAGAGTGTAGGGCATCCGCCGAGCCTGGCCCAGCGCTGGGTCGCTCCAGTTACCCAGGGTATTGAAGCCCCACGCCTGGAGCCGGTCCAGGGTATGGATCTGCCAACGCGCCGCATCCAGGGCCGCCGGAGGGCACGTCGCCGCGGGGCTGGCCGGGCAAGGCCCGCCATAGGTGCGGTGCAGGTTGGCTGCGTAGAAGTCGAACCAGCGGCCTTGCTTGAAGTTGCGCCCCTGCGATGAGGCATTGCCATCGTCGTTGTTACCCTGTCCATAGAAGGCTGCCAGCGGCTCCCCCTCGCCGGGCAATGCCTTGAACATGCTTTCGCGGCCCGCCACGTAGGTGCGCCCGCCATCGGCGGCCACGGCATTTACACCCAGCGAATAGAACGCGTGCCCGTCCGGAGTTACCAGGTACCAACGGCCATCGCGCTTCTCGGTGCGAAAGAACCCCTTGGCTTCGAATACGGGCCCGGCCATCAGACCGCCATAGGCATCCAGTTGTTGCTTGCCATGGGCATCGAGCCAACCCTTGAGCTGCTGCTGTTCGCGTACCTGAGCGGCCTTCAACTGCTCATCGGTGGTGATTTTTTCCGGCCAACGCCCGCGGGTGGACTGGCCATAGGCGTCCAGCAGCCCTTCGTAGGCGGCGGTGAACGCCTGGTCATCGTCCTGGATGCCGACTTTCTCGATCAGCAAGCTCTGGGCAACCTTGGGGTTGGGAATGCTCAAGCTGACGCCAACCACCTGCGCAAGATCCACCTCCCCGGCACTGCTGGCGAGCAGAACACGCTGCCCTTCATATACCCATGGCATGGGCGGCCCGGCACGCATGCCCTGGCTCAATGGCGAACGGGCCCGCAAAGGCACCATCACCGTCTGCGCTGGGCCTGCCGGCAGGTCGATGCGACTGGCCAGGATGCGGCCGTCGCTGCCCTGCACGGTCACGTCCACGGTCAACGCCCAGTCCATGGCGTTCTGCAAGCGCAGGGTCAGGGCCTGGCCAGTCGACCAATCCCAGGCACCGCTCTGCGGGCTCAGGCGCAAGGTCGGCTGCTGCACAGGGTTGAATACCACGCGCCGCAGCACCTCGCCCTCAGTGGTCTGCTCAGCGTTGTATTGCGGCATATGGGCATCGGTAGTGGTCACGTTGACCACCGCTGCCGGACGCACGAAGCTGAACAACGTCTGTTGCCCGGCCAGCAAGGGCGAACTGAACAAGAGGGCGAGAATGGCAGGCAGGGTGCGGCGGATCATAGGGTTGAAGCTCTCCTTCAGGACCCAGGGCCCGTGACAGGTAATGGACAGCAGGTCGCAGCCGAGCCGCGACCGTCAGGAAATCTCCCGCCGGAACGGCGGTAGCGCATTGAGGATAGCCTTGCCATAGCGTTGGGTGACCAGACGTCGGTCAAGCAAGGTGATGACGCCGCGGTCCTGCTCGGTACGCAGCAGGCGCCCACAGGCCTGGATCAGGCGCAGCGAGGCGTCTGGGACGGCGATCTCCATGAACGGATTGCCACCGCGGGCTTCGATCCACTCGGCCAGGGCCGCCTCGACCGGATCGTCCGGCACGGCGAAGGGGATCTTGGCGATGACCACGTGTTCACAGTAAGCACCGGGCAAGTCGACACCTTCGGCAAAGCTCGCCAGGCCGAACAGCACACTGTGCTGGCCATCATCCACACGCGCCTTGTGCTTGTTCAGGGTTTCCTGTTTGGACAGGTTGCCCTGGATGAGCACCAGCTTGCGCCAGTCCCGGTCCAGGCCATCGAACACATCCTGCATCTGCTTGCGTGAAGAGAACAGCACCAACGCGCCACGGGCCTCCTCGAGCATGCCAGGCAACTCGCGGATGATCGCTGCGGTGTGCCCCGGCACGTCGCGGGGGTCGGCCCCCAGGTCAGGCACCCGAAGCAATCCCGCATCGCCATGCACGAACGGGCTGGGCACGACACAGGTGACGGCATCGCGTGGCAGACCCGAGCGCATGCGGAATCGATCGAACTTGCCCAGGGCGGTGAGGGTCGCGGAGGTCACCAGAGCGCCGTGCGCGACACTCCACAAGCTACGACGCAGCATTTCGGCGGCGAGGATGGGGCTGGCGTTGACCTCGATATCGAACAGCGCGCCACTTTCGGCGAGTGTGAGCCAGCGGGCCATGGGCGGACTGTCTTCGGGGTCTTCGGCGGTAAAGGCGGTCCACAGATCCCAGTTGCCCTGGGCGCGGGTCACCAGGCTGCCAAACAGCGGATACCACTCCTCGGCCTGGTGGCTGGCGATACCAATGTTGACCTCACCATCCATGCCTTCCTTGAGCAAGTCGGCCAGGCGGCTGAACAGGTCATTGAGACGGGCGAAGCCTTTCTTCAGCTCGATGCCGACTTCGCGGATCTGCTCCGGCACCACGCCGCCTTCGAAACGGTAGCGTGGACGCTCCCGACCCTCCATGTCTTCACCGGGACGGAAGTCCGCGACCTGTTCGCACAGGGTGAACATGAACTGTTGCTGGGTACGGACTTCCCGCGCCAGTTCCGGGACCTGTTCGATCAGCTTGCCCAGATCTCCCGGCAAGGGATGCTGGGCCAATAGTTTGGTGAGGTTCTTGGCAGTCTGCTCCAGCCAGTCCGCGGTCGAGCGCAGCCGCGAATAATGGGCGAAGTGGCCAATGGCCTTGTCCGGCAGGTGATGGCCTTCGTCGAAGACATACATGGTGTCGCGCGGATCGGGCAACACGGCGCCACCACCCAGGGCCAGGTCGGCCAGGACCATGTCATGGTTGGTGACAATCACATCGACCTTGCCCATGCCCTCGCGGGCCTTGTAGAACACGCACTGCTGGAAGTTCGGGCAATGGCGCCCCGTGCATTGGCTGTGGTCGGTGGTCAGACGGGCCCAGTCCTGATCTTCCAGCGCCTCGGGCCAACTGTCGCGGTCACCATCCCAGCGATTGCCGGCGAGCCGCTCGATCATGCTGTTGAACAGCTTCTGGCTCTTTTCATCGACCTCGATACGAAAGCCTTCTTCCTCGAACAGCTGCGCGGTGGCCGATTGGGCATGGCCCTCCTGCAACAGGATGTCGAGCTTGGACAGACACAGGTAGCGGCCACGGCCCTTGGCCAGGGCGAAACTGAAGTTGAGCCCGCTGCTGCGCATCAGGTCGGGCAGATCCTTGAAGACGATCTGCTCTTGCAGGGCGACGGTTGCGGTGGCGATCACCAACCGCTTGCCGGCGGCCTTGGCGGCAGGAATGGCGGCCAGGCTGTAGGCGACGGTCTTGCCGGTACCGGTACCGGCCTCGACCGCGACCACGGCGGGCTCGCCCGCACGGCGACCTTCATCGTCACAGGCGATGTCGCCAAGTACCTTGGCCACTTCAGCGATCATCAGGCGCTGGCCATAGCGCGGCTTGAGGCTCTTGGCTTCGAGAAAACGCGAATAGGCGCCCTGGATGGTGGCTTTGAGTTCGTTGCTGATCATGGTCTGCAGGCGCCCGAAGGGCTGGATAAATTTTCAGTGTTTCGCATGGGCCGGCTATCATACCCCGCTATTGCCCTTTATGCCGCATGGAGATCCGGATGCTTGCCTTTGCCCTGCCCTACACACTGCATGTCCTTGCGGCCCTGGTTTGGGTCGGGGGGATGTTCTTCGCCTGGTTGGTACTGCGGCCAGCGGCGGTTTCAGCCCTCGAAGGGCCTGCTCGATTGAAATTGTGGGTGGAAGTTTTCCGACGTTTCTTCCGATGGGTCTGGCTGGCGGTGGTCATTCTGGCGATAAGCGGTATTGGGATGTTGCACATGCGCTTCAATGGGTTCGAGACTGCGCCGCGTTATATCCAGGTGATGATTGGGGGCGGGGTTGCCATGTTTGCGTTGTTCATGCGGATTCAGGCGCTTTTGCTGCCGGAGCTGCGGGCGGCGGTGGCGGCAGAGGACTGGGCGGCGGGGGCTGGGGTGCTTGGGCGGATTCGTCGGATGGTTGGGGTCAATTTGCTGTTGGGGATTGTGGTTGTGGGGGTGGCCAGTTCGCGGGTTTTGGTTTGAGGTTGGGCTTGGGCGGCGTTTTTCAAGGTAGTTGTCGCGTCAACCATCCAGCTATGCAGCTTGCTTCTCGTGCTGTTGATCCCGATCAGGGTTCAACAGCACCGTCCCAATTGGCTCCCAGTTACGGGTGCGTCCTGACCATCGCTCTGGATTCCTGCATCGAGCCTGCTCATACAGCTCATGGCGCAGGGCAAGGATTTGCCTATCCTGACCACGATGACGCTCTGCCGGTGTGACGAAGCGGATCCGGCTGTGCCGGTGTTCGTGGTTGTACCAACGGATAAAATCACGCACCCAACATCTTGCAGCATCCAGGGTCTCGAAACCCTTGGCCGGCCATTGCGGACAGTACTTCAGCGTTCTAAAAAGAGCCTCCGAATACGGATTGTCATTGCTGACACGCGGCCTGCCCCTCGATGGCGTAATGCCTAACTCATACATCTTGCTCAGCAAAGTGGTCGACTTCATTGGCGCGCCGTTGTCCGAGTGCAGTACCAAGGGCTCTCTCAGGCATTGTTCGCTGATCACGCTCCTTTGCAGCAACACTGCGGCCTTGGCGCCGTCCTCATCCTCATGCACCTCCCAGCCGACGCTCTTGCGGCTGTAAATATCCTCGATCAGGTACAGGTAGTAGTACTTTCCACGCACCGAAGACGGCAGGTACGTGATATCCCACGACCACACACGATTCGGCGCATGAGCCGCATGCGTTGTTGGCTCGGCATTACGTCCAGGGCGCTGAGCGCGTCCTCGGTGCTGCCTCTGCCCGGCAGCTCGAAGCACACGATAGAACGTTGACTCCGAGCCTACGTAGATCTGCCTATCGGCCAGCCTCGGCACGATCTGGCTGGGTGGCAAGTGAGCATATTCGGCGCTGTTGCACAGGTTGAGAATTACTTTCCGTTCATGCTCGTCCAGCGCATTGGCCGGGGCTGCACGAGCGGTGGTAGTGCGAGCATCCGCCAGTATTTCCTGGGTTTCAGTCCAGCGCTGCAACGTTCTGAGCGTCAATCCAACTTCTTGGCACGCCACCGATTTTCGAGCGCCGGCATTGATCGCTTCTGTCAGCCACGCCACTAGCAGTTGCCGTTCCGGCAGAGCGGTCAATTGTCCTCGTCGTCTACTCCCCAGTAGTCGTTGAGCTTTTTTCGCAGCACCAGTAACGCGGCTGTTTCAGCCAGCGCCTTATCCTTGCGGCGCAGTTCGCGCTCAAGCTGCTTGATGCGTTTCTGATCTTGGCGGGCCTGCTCCCGATCGACCTTGGGCTGCGCTTTTTGAGAGGCCATCCCACTCAGGAAGGCTTGCCGCCAGGCAGCAATCTGCTCGGGATATAAGCCTTTGCGGCGGCAGTATTCACCCAGTTCAATCTCGGACAAGCTGGCACATTCGGCGACAGCCGCGAATTTCATTTCTGCCGACCAACTCTCGGTCGGGTGTTTGGGATCGGTCACCACCACACATCCTTCGGCACTGGCTCGTTTGCGCCAGGTATACAGCGACATTTCAGTAACGCCCTCGCGCCTGGCGACTTCGGCCATCGTCAGGTTGAGTGGAGGGCCCAGCATCTTGAGCAGTTCGGTTTTGCGCTCAGAGGAATAGTACGGCACAACGGCTCTCTTGCCGCCCCCGGGGTATGGTTTCAGGTAAGTCTGGTGAGGCGACAACTATCCTGACACCGGGGGTGGGCTTGGGCTTGGGCTTGGGCTTGGGCTTGGGCTTGGGCTTGGGCTTGGGCTTGGGCTTGGGCGGCGTTTTTCAAGGTAGTTGTGGAAGTGTCAGATTTTTTGTGTGCGGGCCGGTAACGGCCTGCCGTTAGGCAGGCCCTGATTCTCACCAGGTTGGCCTGATGAATCGATCTCCGTACAGAATCGCAAATTGATTCATCGCGCTTTTCCAATCATGCGCCGCTGAGCCCCAGTTCGCCGTGATGTTTCGCAGCCCCAGCCAGATCAGCTTGGTGGCTGCGTCGTCGTTCGGGAAATGGCCTCGGGTCTTGATGATCTTGCGCAGCTGGGCATTGATACTCTCGATGGCGTTGGTGGTGTAGATCACTTTCCGGATGGCTGGCGGGAAGACAAAGAAGGGAATCACTCGATCCCAGGCGCGTCTCCAGGCCGCAACGACCGTTGGATACTGCTTGCCCCAGGGCCCGTTTTCAAACTCATCCAATGCCTGCTCAGCCGCTTCTGCATTGATAGCCTGGTAAATCGGCTTCAGCGCCTTGGCCAGTGCCCGGCGCTTGTCCCAGGCCGCGAAGTCGAGACTGTTGCGGATCAGGTGCACGATGCACGTCTGCAGCGTCGTCTCTGGAAACACGGCGCTGAGAGCCTCTGGCATGCCTTTGAGGCCATCGGTCACGGCAATCAGTACGTCCTCGACACCACGCGTCTTGAGATCGTTAAAGACCTTCATCCAGAACTTCGCACCTTCGGTGTTTTCGATCCAGATACCCAAGATGTCGCGCGTCCCGTCGGGGAGAACGCCCAGTGCCAGGTAAATGGCCTTGTTGCGCACCAGGCCTTCTTCGCGGATCTTCACCCGCAGCGCATCAAAGAAAATGACCGGGTACATCGGCTCCAGTGGCCGCTGTTGCCAAGCACCAATCTCTTCCATGACCTCGTCAGTTACAAAGCTGATGAAATCGGGTGAAACGTCGGTTCCATACTGCTCTGACAGGAAGGCCCGGATCTCTCTGACCGTCATTCCACGGGCGTACATGGCGATGATTTTGTCATCGAATCCGGTGTAACGGCGCTCATGCTTGGGGATCAGAATGGGCGCAAAACTTCCGTCTCGATCGCGAGGGATCTCCAGCCGCAACGGGCCATCCCCGGTCAAAACCGTCTTGCCACTCTTGCCGTTACGCTGGTTGGTTTCATCCTCTGGGCGCTGCGCGCCCGGCGGATAACCTAGGTGGTGGCCAAGCTCAGCATGCAGAGCACGTTCGATCAGGGCCTTCTTGAACGCCGCAGAGGCATCCTCGATAGCTTCTGCGGTCATCAAGCCCTCGCCGAATTGCTCCAGCAGCTCTTTGGGGATTTTGGGCAGGTCACGCAGGGGTTTCTTTTTGGTTGGCATACATGCACCTCTTACTCATGTTATGCCCGAACACAAAATTTCTGACACCCTCCCAAAAAAACCCGCTCACAACCGCTGCAGGACCAACTCCCCAGCCGCTCCCGCCAACCCAGGCTGCCCTTCCACACCTGGCCGTCCATCCGCACCGGCGTCGGTTCGATAAACAAGGCATCCCTTGCTGGCGCCGCCCAGGCCAGCCTTGCCCGCCGCCCCCCGGTTTGCCCGGTGCTCCGCCATCGAGCCGGACCTGGATATGCTCTGCGGGGAATCCATCCGGCACCGCCAGGCGAATGCGCCCGCCGGAAGCGCCATCGTGCCCGTTGCCACCGTCATCGCCGTTGGCACCGCGACTCGCCTGGCCCCAGGTGCAACCGCCAGCCTTGCCGTTGGCCCCGTCGAGCCCGACATAACCTGGCGCACCGGCACCGCCTCGGGCATCGATCGACAAGCGCTGCGCCTGCAACCCGTTCAGCCTGAGCTCCAGGTCTCGCCCTGGTCGGGCCGCGCGTTCATAGGTCCCGGCAGCGCCTGGCGCACTGATTTCGCTGCCCTCACCAAGCACGGCAATGCCGGTTTCAATACGCAGAGGTGCCTCGGCGGGTGTAATGGCAATCCGTGCATCGCGCCCGAGCACCAGACGATCCACCTTCAGTTCCGTCAGCGTCGCAGGTAGGAGCAGCGTCGCCGAGTCGGCAACCTGCAATTGCTCCAGGTGCACGCTGCTTGCTTTGTTCGGCAGGCGCAGCACCGAGTGGGCCGCGACGTCCAGGCTTTCGGCCTGGGCCAAGGGGCTGCTCAGCGCCAGCAACAACATCAACTTACGCATGGCGTGGCGTCTCCAGGGGTTTGGGAATGGACATGACGTGAAAAATGCCCGTCAGCAGGATCTGCAGTCGATCGAACCAACGGTGGCTACGCCCGCGCAGGCTGCCATTGAAGCAGAGCACTTCCAGGCAATGCAGGCTCAGCAGAAAGATGCCCACGGCATTGAGCAACAGATTGAACGGCAGCGGTTGCGGCATGAACAGGTTCACCAGCACCACCCACCAGAACACCACCGTCAGGGCCTTGCCCAGGCCCAGGATGAACTTCATACCCGCCCCCTGAATTTGTTGTTATGGCTGCAAGGCCCGTGCGAGCGGGCCGTGCAGCCAACAGTAAACCTATGCCAGGGTAGGCGCCAGAGGTGTCAGTTCAGGTGCAGTTCTACCCGTCGGTTACGGGCGCGCCCTTCCTCTGTGTCGTTGTCGGCCACAGGCTCGTTTTCCCCGCGGCCTTGGCTGGTCACCTTGCCCGCTGCCAGCCCCTGACCGATCAGAAACTCCGCGACGCTGCCGGCACGCTGCTCGGACAACCCCTGGTTGTAGGCATCGGAACCGACGCTGTCGGTATAGCCAATGACCTTGATGCTGGCCACGCGTGGGTCGCTGAGCTGGGGGAGCAAGGCGCGCAAGCGTTGCTGGGCCTGAGCGCTCAACTGCGCCGAGTCGAAGGCGAACAGCACCTGCCCCTGGTCATCCAGGGTGATGACCTCAGGCATCGGCGCTTCACCCGCTGGGGGCGTCGTTGGATACTGCGGCAACGGGCAGCCCATGTGATTGACCGCCATACCAGCCGGCGTGTCAGGACAACGGTCGCGACGGTCGAAGACGCCATCGCCATCTTCGTCGCCGTCCTGGGCGTAACAGATCAAGCCACCGGCGATTGCACCAAGCACTCCACCGCCGGCGGCCCAACTGGAATTCTCGATGGCCCCCAAGCCACCGCCGACCAGCCCGCCTAGCAGGCTGCACAGGGGCCAGGTTCGTTGATTGAGGGGCGCACGGCCATCGCTATGAGTGGCACAACCGGCGAGCAGGCTTGTTATCAGCACCAGCGGCAACGCCGCCTTCGACATAACACCCATGATCAATGCTCCTGTGTCACCGGCCTCTACCGGTCACCCGAGTAAAGACGCGCCCATGCCACTGCTCAAGGCATGGGCGCACACCGTCAGCGCTGGATCTTGATCTCAGTGCGGCGGTTCATGGCACGACCATCGGCAGTCGCGTTGTCGGCGACCGGCTGGGACTCCCCGGCCCCTACCACTGCAACGAAGCTGCTACGTGGCACACCGCTTTCGACCAGGTAGTCGGTGACCGAGTGGGCACGACGCTCGGACAGCTTCTGATTGTAGGTATCGGAACCCACACTGTCGGTATGCCCGGTGACGGTCAGGCGAGCGCTGGGTGCTTCCTGCTTCAGGCGGGTGGCGATGGTGTTCAGCCGCTCCTTGTCCGAGGCAGTCAGGCGGGCGGAGTCGAACTCGAAGTGCACGTCGCGGATGACGATGACTTCTTCCTTCTGTACCACCACTTCCTCGACCGGAGCCGGTGCCGGTGGACAACCGTTGGCATCGACCTGTACACCGCGCGGTGTGCCAGGGCACTTGTCACGGCTGTCCGGTACGCCATCGCCATCTTCGTCGCCATCGCCATGGGACCAGCAGTAGCCCGCCGCCAAGCCACCGCCAAGCAGCGCGCCCCAACCAGCCCAGCTGGAGCTCTCGATGGCGCCGAGGGCCGCGCCACTTACACCCCCGACGGCAGCACACTTCGGCCAGTCGGTTTTTTGTAAACCTGCACAACCAGTCAACACGCTGGTGAGCAGGACCAGGGGTATCGCTGTGCGTACTATGCTCATCTTGTCGCATCTCCTAGGGGGAATCGGCATAAGACCGATCCTTCGGAGTAAAGACCGCTCGCCTCCTCTCTGCCAGCAATAAGCCACACATGGCATCACGCCTCTTTGCCGAGCGCCCCTGGCCCGATAGGCTAGGACGACCTGAACGAGGATTGGCAATGATCGACAGTTTCTCCCAGCGCACCCCGCAGCAGGCCCTGGCAGCCCTGCTCGAGCGCTTCACACCTGCACGCTTGTTGCTGGTGGGCACGCGCTTCCCAGCCCTGGATGCCTTCGCCCAGGCGCATCCGCAGGTCCATATCGAAGTCGTCCCGCCGGGCCCGCTGCTTACACCGGCTGCCGCCCAGCGCTTTGACCTGGCGGTACTGGTGGATTGCCTGGAGCACCTGCCCAAGCGCACGGGGCTTCAGTTGCTGGGCGGCATCCGCAACCTCAATGCCAGCCGCGTCGCGGTGCTGGCCGACCTGCAGGCATGCGGCTGGCAGGACACGGATTTCTTCGCCCTGGCGCTGTCGGCCAGCGAGAAATTCCGCCGAGACGAGCAGGTGTTGAGCCTGTTCACCTATGATCTACATGACTACAAGCAGGTCCCGGACTGGCTCAACGCCAAGTTCTGGGCAAACCCTGAAAACTTCGGCAAGTACTGGTGGTGATTCAATGAGTGTCTCGGTCTGTCCCTGCGGCAGTGGCAACCTGCTCGATGCCTGTTGCGGGCGTTACCACGCTGGCACCCCGGCGCCCGATGCCCAGGCACTGATGCGCTCGCGCTACTGCGCCTACGTGCTCGGCCTGATCGATTACCTGGTGGACACCACCCTGCCCGCCCAGCAAGCCGGTCTGGATCGCGCCGCAATCGCTGCCTGGAGTGCCCACAGCACCTGGCTTGGCCTGGAGGTCGAGCGGGCCGAGGTACTGGGCGGGCAACCCGAACATGCCTTCGTCAGCTTCACCGCGCGCTGGCATGACCAGCAAGGCGATCACCAGCACCACGAGCGCTCCGCATTCGTCCAGCACGACGGGCGCTGGTACTTCATAGACCCGACGGTAGCGCTCAAGGCCGGGCGCAATGACCCTTGCCCCTGCGCCAGCGGCCAGAAATTCAAGAAATGCTGCGCCAGTTACATCGGCAGCTGACCATGATCCCCCTGGCCCGCCTGCTTGCCCTGTCACTGATGCTGACGCTGCTGGCCGGCTGTGCGAGCTGGGGCGGCGACGACTGGCGCGAACCCCAGGTGCACCTGGTCCGGGTCGAGACGGTCAAGGCCCGCTTGCTTCAACAGGAGTTCATCCTCCACGTGCGGGTCGAGAACCCCAACGACAGCCGCTTGTTCATCCGCAGCCTGGACTATTCGGTTCGCCTGAACGACCTGCTGCTGGTGCAGGATGAAGCCAGCCTGTGGCGCAGCGTCGGCGGCCACGCCCAGCGCACCTTCAAGATCACGGCCCGCACCAACCTGTGGCAAAAGCTCAAGCCCTTGGCCAAGATGCTCAAGCGCGAGCAGCCCCTGCACTATCGACTGCAGGCCGACCTGCACACCGGTCTGATCATCCATCGGGACCTGCACTTGTCGCGCAGTGGTGAGATAATCCCCGGCGATCTTCAACCGGAGTAACCCTGCAATGACCCAGCAACCCCATGTTCATGGCCCAGACTGCAACCACGGTCACGACCATCACCATGATCACGACCACGGCCACGTGCACGGCCCGCACTGCAATCACGGCCACCAGGAGCCAGTGCGCAACGCCCTGAAAGACGTTGGTCGCAATGACCCGTGCCCCTGCGGTAGCCAGAAGAAATTCAAGAAGTGCCACGGGGCCTGACCCAGCGGCAAGCGGCAAGTTTCAAGCGACAAGAAAGCAGGCTCGGGCTAGAGCAGCTTTAACTTGAAGCTTGAAGCTTCAAGCCCGGCCAACCACTGGGCAGCCCCCTGAAAATAAAGCCTCCAGGCACCTTGCACGGCGACCGCGCGCTCACTAACGTAGCGCCTTTCCAAATCCCGCCACGCCCTGCAGGAGCCTTGTCATGGCCGCCCCCGTCCTTCCTCCCTTCCGCCTTCGGTTCGGCCCCGCTGCCGTCGTGCTCGGCATGTTCGGTCTTGCCGGCTGCCAGGTGGGCGGCTACCAGGACAGCGTGCCTCCGACCACCGGCGTACAGCCGCTCAAGGGCCTGGCGCAGAATGTCTCGGTGCGCCGCAACGCCATGGGCGCGCCCCTGATCGAAAGCAGCAGCTTCCATGATGCGCTGTTCAGCCTGGGCTACGTGCAGGCCGGCGATCGGATCGAACAGATGGTCGCCATGCGCCTGCTGGCCCAAGGGCGCCTGGCCGAACTGGCCGGCCCGGACGCCTTGGACATCGACCGCCTGATGCGCGCGGCCAACCTCAAGCAAAGCGCCGGGCAGCTGTACGCCGACGCCTCACCGCGCCTGAAGCGCTTCTTCGAAGTCTATGCACGCGGGGTTAACGCCTACCTGTTCCGCTACCGCGACAAGCTCCCGGAGGACCTGGCTCGTAGCGGCTACCGCCCGGAGTACTGGACGCCTGAAGATTCGGCGCTGATCTTCAGCCTGTATGCCTTCAGCCAGTCGGTGAACCTGCAGGAAGAACTGACCGCCCTGACCCTGGCGCAGAAAGTCGGCAGCGACAAGCTTGCATGGCTGCTGCCAGGTGCTCCCGACGAACCACTGGCCGAGGCTGAACTGGACAAGCTCAAAGGCCTGAACCTGGCGAGCCAACTGCCAGGTCTGGAGCGCCTGGGCGCAGCAGGGCAGAAGCTCGCCGATCTGGGCCTGCTGGGCAGCCCCGGTTCGGCCAACCTGGCGCTTTCGCCGCAACGCAGCCGCAGCGGCAAGAGCCTGCTGGCCAGCGACAGCCGCGCTACCTGGGCCCTCGCCCCGGTACAGATCCACACGGGCAAGTACCAGGTCGCCGGCCTCGCCCTACCGGGCCTGCCCATTATCCTCGCTGGCTACAACGGCAAGCTGGCCTGGAGCAGCAGCGCGGTGATGGCCGACAACCAGGACTTGTACCTGGAGCAACTGCGTCACCAGGGCAATCAGGTGAGCTACCTGGCCGATGGCAAGTGGCAACCTGCCCGTGCACGCAGCGAAACCTTCTTCGTCCGTGGCCAACGCCCCCTGCGTGAAGTCATGTACGAAACCCGCCACGGCACCCTGCTCAACCAACCAACCAATGCCAGCCTGGGCCTGGCCCTGAAGCTGCCGCAACTCAAGAGCGACCGCAGCCTTGACGCACTGTTCGACCTGACCCGCGCATCGTCGGTGGAACGCGCCTTCGACACGACCCGCGAAGTCGGCGCCGCCGCCCTGAACTTCGTCTTCGCCGAACCGCAGCACATCGGCTGGCAAGTCAGCGGCCGCTACCCCAACCGCCGTGAAGGCCAGGGTCTGCTGCCATCGCCCGGCTGGGACAGCCGATATGACTGGGATGGCTATGCCGACCCGATGCTGCACCCGTACGATCAGGATCCGGTCGCTGGCTGGGTCGGCCACGCCAACCAGCGCAGCCTGCCACGTGGTTACGGCATGCAACTGTCCAACACCTGGTACTACCCCGAGCGCGCCGAGCGCCTGGCCCAGCTGGCCGGCAACGGCCGCCACGACAGCCGCAGCCTGATGGCCCTGCAGAACGACCAGGTCACCTTGCTGGCGGACAAACTCAAGCAGATGTTCGACGCCCCGGGCATGGCCCAGTCGCTCACTCAGGCGATCGACGCATTGCCGGCCGCCCAGCGGGACAAGGCCCGTGAGACCCTGGCCCGGCTCAAGGCCTTCGATGGCCGCCTGAGCCCGGTGTCGGCCGATGCCGCGCTGTATGCGTTGTTCCTGCAGGAAGTGGCACGTCAGACCTTCCTCGACGAACTAGGCCCTGAGTCCAGCCCGGCCTGGCAGGCGTTCATTGGCAATGCGCAGCTTTCCTACTCGGCCCAGGCCGACCACTTGCTGGGCCGCGAAGACAGCCCGTTCTGGGATGACCGCAACACGCCGCAAAAAGAAGACAAACCCGCCATTCTCGCCCGCAGCCTAGCTGCGGCCGTGGATACCGGCGTTGCTCAGCTGGGCAGCGACCGTCGCGCCTGGCAATGGGGCAAACTGCACCAGTACCACTGGCCCGCACCAGCCTACCATGGCCTGGGGGATGCCATCAGCCGCAGTCCCGTGGCAGCGGGCGGCGACTTCAGCACCCTGGCACTGACGCCTTATGCCTGGGGCGAGCGCTTCGACACCCATCTGCCGGCGTCGGCCCGCATGATCGTCGATTTCGGCCAGGCCGAACCGCTGCAGGTGCTGACCAGCAATGGCCAGTCCGGTAATCCGGCGAGCCGACATTACAGCGATGGCCTGGATGCCTGGCTCCAGGGACGCTTCATGAGCCTGCCGCTGCAACAGCAGAACTTCTCTCGCGCCTACGGCTCGCAACGACTCACACTGGTCCCGGGCCGCTGACGGCGGCCCCTTCCCCGCGCTCGTTGCCTCCCATCCGCCGCGACGTCCTCTTCGGACGCTCGCGGTTGGCTTCATTCGAGCCAGGGATGCCGCCTGTGCGACGCTGAAGATAAACGCTCGCCCAAGCTCGGCAGTAGGCGCGACGGCCGAAGTTATGCTTCTATCTTTCTGCCGACTGTTATCGCAGACCGTATTCGCCACTTCAGCCAGGACCACCATGCACCATTCGACCCACGACCTGCTGTCCCCCGTCCCGGGCATTGCCCGCCAGCTTCATAGCTTTCATTTCGGCCCCCGCGGCGGTGGCAAGGTGTACATCCAGGCGTCACTGCATGCCGATGAGCTTCCCGGCATGCTGGTGGCCTGGCACTTGAAGCGACGCTTGCTGGAACTGGAACAGGATGGGCGGCTGCAACGCGAGATCATCCTGGTGCCGGTGGCCAACCCCGTGGGCCTGGAGCAGGTGCTGCTGGACGCGCCTCTGGGACGCTTCGAGCTGCAAAGTGGCGAGAACTTCAACCGCAACTTCGTTGACTTGTCCGACAGCATCGGTGATCAGATCGAGGGACACCTGACGCAGGATCCTTCACACAACCTAGCGCTGATCCGCGAATACCTGCGCCGAGGCCTGGACGCGCATCCGGCGCGCACCCCGCTGCAGTCCCAACGCCTGACCTTGCAGCGCCTGGCGTGCGATGCCGACATGGTTCTGGACCTGCATTGCGATTTCGAGGCAGTGGAGCATCTGTACACCACACCGGAGGCCTGGGATCAGGTCGAGCCGCTGGCCCGTTACCTAGGGGTGCAGGCCAGCTTGCTGGCCACGGACTCCGGCGGCCAATCGTTCGATGAATGCTTCAGCCTGGTGTGGTGGCAATTGCAGCAGCGCTTCGGCAAGCAGTTCCCCATCCCCCTGGGCAGCTTCTCGGTGACCGTCGAGCTGCGTGGGCAGGCTGATGTCAGCCACGACCTGGCGACTCAGGATTGCCAAGGAATACTTAATTTCCTGACCCATGCCGGGGTCATTTCAGGCGAGGCTCCCGCCCTGCCACCCCTGGCCTATCCGGCTACGCCACTGGCCGCTGTGGAGCCTGTGGTGGCGCCGCTGGGCGGGCTGCTGGTGTTCCACGCGGCACCCGGCCAATACCTGGCGGCAGGCGAGCTGATCGCTGAAGTCATCGACCCGCTGAGCGACCGGGTGACCGCCGTGCGCAACACACAGCCCGGCCTTCTCTACGCGCGCAGCGTAAGGCGCATGGCCACTACTGGCATGGTCATCGCCCACGTTGCGGGCGAGCAGGTCTGCCGCAGCGGTTATCTGCTGGCCAACTAAGCCCTTCGTGCTGCCTGGCGTTCAGGCCACCGGCGAAGGTGGTGGCTCGTCAGGCAGGGTCGGCTCTCCCGGTTCCATGGGCGGCGACTCGCCAGGTTCGGGGGGTTGCGGGGTATCGGGGTCGGGCTGATGGGGCACGCCACCGGCCTGTACGGGCGTTGAAGGATGCGCCAGCAGTGACCATGCCAGCAGCCCGATCTGGTTGGGCTGGAGGACGGCCAGCTTCGCGCTGATTGCGGGGTGAAGTTTCATTGGCGGCTCCCGGCGATGCCCGATGCGCGTCATGCGCACCGGATCGTTCTAGCCATTGGAGTGCCTGGCGGGCGAGGAATTCCTCGCGCTCGTCGCCTCAGGTGCGTGGCAGGGTAACGCCGCGCTGCCCTTGGTATTTGCCACCGCGATCCTTGTAGGAGACTTCGCACTCTTCATCTGATTCGAGGAAGAGCATCTGCGCCACGCCTTCATTGGCATAGATTTTCGCAGGCAGGGTGGTGGTGTTGGAGAATTCGAGGGTCACATGCCCCTCCCACTCCGGCTCCAGCGGGGTGACGTTGACGATGATGCCGCAACGCGCATACGTGCTCTTGCCCAGGCAGATGGTCAGGACATTGCGTGGGATGCGGAAGTACTCGACGGTGCGGGCCAGGGCGAAGGAGTTCGGCGGGATGATGCACACGTCACTCTTGACGTCGACGAAGCTGCCGGCGTCGAAGTTCTTCGGGTCGACGGTGGCCGAGTTGATGTTGGTGAAAACCTTGAATTCATCGGCGCAGCGCACGTCGTAGCCGTAGCTGGACACGCCGAAGGAAATGACCCGGCTGTCCTCGCCGCCGCGCACCTGGCGCTCGACGAACGGTTCGATCATGCCGTGTTCCTGCGCCATGCGGCGAATCCACTTGTCCGATTTGATGCTCATGGCGGGAGTGTCCTGAAAGTGCAAGGTGAAAAACGAGACGCGCATCTTACCGGTCCCGGCGCCTGCGGCAAAGTTCCATACCGCAATCCCGCGCCGGACGGGAGCTACAGCCGCCGCCGATCCGATTTTCGACAAAGCCGTCATTGACCATTGGCAGGTCGGGGAAAGTGGGTTAAGGTGGCGCCACTGTGCTGCACGTGACACCGAGAATCTCTGTTTGATGCACGATTCCTATCGGCCCATCGCTGAATTTTCCGCTCTCTTTGCACTCAGTCCCGGCCAGGGTGTTCCTGTGCCGAAATCTACTTTGTCCAAGGAGACATACCATGTCCAACCGCCAATCCGGTACCGTCAAGTGGTTCAACGATGAGAAGGGCTACGGCTTCATCACCCCTCAGTCGGGTGACGACCTGTTCGTACACTTCAAGGCCATCCAGGCTGACGGCTTCAAAACCCTGAAAGAAGGCCAGGCTGTTACTTTCGTCGCTACCCGCGGCCAGAAAGGCATGCAGGCTGAAGAAGTTCGCATCGAAGGCTAATCCTTCTTTCGCGCTTCAAAAAAACCCGCCAATTGGCGGGTTTTTTATGCCTGATCGATAGGTCCGTGCTGGGTTATCCGTGAAACAGACGACCCAGCCCTACGAATCAGTCCTCGCTGACAGTGATGTTCGGCATCGCCGGCGCCGCAGCTGCCTGCAGCACGATCCGCGCGCCCACCTGGCGGGCCAGCTCTTGGTACACCATGGCGATCTGACTTTCCGGCTCGGCAATGGCGGTCGGCTTGCCGTTGTCGGCCTGTTCGCGGATCAGCATTGAAAGCGGCAGCGAGGCGAGCAGGTCGACGCCGTACTGGGCCGCCAGCTTCTCACCACCGCCCTCGCCGAACAGATGCTCGGCATGACCGCAGTTCGAGCAGATGTGTACGGCCATGTTCTCCACCACGCCCAGCACCGGAATGTTGACCTTGCGGAACATCTCCACGCCCTTCTTCGCATCCAGCAGGGCCAGATCCTGCGGGGTGGTCACGATCACCGAACCTGCCACCGGCACTTTCTGCGCCAGGGTCAACTGGATGTCGCCGGTGCCAGGCGGCATGTCGATCACCAGATAGTCCAGGTTGTCCCACGCCGTCTGGGTCACCAGTTGCAGCAGGGCTCCGGAGACCATCGGGCCGCGCCAGACCATCGGTGTGTTGTCATCGGTGAGGAACGCCATCGACATGACTTCCACGCCATGAGCCTTGATTGGCACGAACCACTTCTGCTCGCGGATCTGCGGGCGGGTGCCCTCGGCAATACCGAACATGACGCCTTGGCTCGGACCATAGATATCGGCGTCCAGGATACCGACCCGGGCGCCTTCACGGGCCAGGGCCAAGGCCAGGTTGGCCGCAGTGGTGGACTTGCCCACCCCGCCCTTGCCCGAGGCCACAGCGATGATGTTCTTGACGTTGGCCATGGCCGGCACCTGGGCCTGCGCTTTGTGCGTCGCGACCACGCACTCGATCGACACCTGCGCGGCAGTGACGCCGTCGAGGTTCTCGATGGCGGTGCCCAGCACCTGCGCCCAGCCATTCTTGAACAGCCCGGCCGCATAACCCAGCTGCAATTGCACACTGACCTGGCCACCCTGGATGTCGATGGCGCGCACGCAACCGGCGCTGACCGGATCCTGGTTCAAATAGGGGTCGGTGTACTGGCGAAGCACGCCTTCGACGGCGGCACGTGTGACGGCACTCATGGAGGCTCCCATTGGCAGGCTGTAGATCGAACAGGTGCCTATGCTAACCCGTCAATCGTCAGCAGATGCGTCCTTGGGGTGAAATATATTCGTGAGCCCTTTATAGTTGCCGATCATCTTTATTTTCCATCCTGTCGCCAGATTAAGTAGCCGAGCCACCATGTCCGAGCCACGCCAGATTCTCGTCACCAGCGCCCTGCCCTATGCCAACGGTTCAATCCACCTTGGCCATATGCTCGAGTACATCCAGACGGACATGTGGGTTCGCTTCCAGAAACTGCGCGGCAACCAGTGCATCTATGTCTGCGCCGACGACGCCCACGGCTCGGCCATCATGCTGCGCGCCGAAAAGGAAGGCATCACGCCCGAACAGCTGATCGCCAATGTCCAGGCCGAGCACAGCAGCGACTTCGCCGACTTTCTGGTCGACTTCGACAATTTCCACTCGACCCACTGCGAAGAAAACCGCGAGCTGTCGAGCCTGATCTACACCCGCCTGCGCGACGCCGGCCACATCGCCACCCGTTCGGTCACCCAGTATTACGACCCCGAAAAGGGCATGTTCCTGGCCGACCGCTTCATCAAGGGCACCTGCCCCAAGTGCGCGGCTGAAGACCAGTACGGCGACAACTGCGAAAAATGCGGTGCCACCTACGCGCCCACCGAGCTGAAGAATCCGAAATCAGCCATCTCCGGCGCCACCCCGGAGCTGCGCGACTCCCAGCACTTCTTCTTCAAGCTCCCGGATTTCCAGGCCATGCTGCAGCAGTGGACCCGCAGCGGCACCCTGCAGGAAGCCGTCTCGAACAAACTCGCCGAGTGGCTGGATTCGGGCCTCCAGGAATGGGACATCTCCCGTGATGCGCCGTACTTCGGTTTCGAGATTCCAGGCGAGCCAGGCAAGTACTTCTACGTCTGGCTGGACGCCCCGATCGGCTACATGGCCAGCTTCAAGAACCTCTGCGCGCGTCGTCCAGAGCTGGACTTCGATGCATTCTGGAAAGAAGACTCCAAAGCCGAGCTGTACCACTTCATCGGCAAGGACATCGTCAACTTCCACGCCCTGTTCTGGCCGGCCATGCTCGAAGGTTCGGGCTTCCGTAAGCCGACCGGCATCAACGTGCACGGCTACCTGACCGTCAACGGTGCCAAGATGTCCAAGTCGCGCGGCACCTTCATCAAGGCGCGCACCTACCTGGACCACCTGGGCCCCGAGTACCTGCGCTACTACTACGCCTCCAAACTGGGCCGTGGCGTCGACGACCTGGACCTGAACCTCGATGACTTCGTGCAAAAGGTCAACTCCGACCTGGTCGGCAAGGTAGTCAACATCGCCAGCCGCTGCGCAGGCTTCGTGCACAAGGGCAACGAGGGCGTCCTGGTCGCCGGCGACGCCGCCCCCGAGCTGAGCGAGGCCTTCCTCGCCGCCGCGCCGTCGATTGCCGAAGCCTACGAGAACCGTGACTTCTCCCGCGCCATGCGTGAAATCATGGCCCTGGCCGACCGCGCCAACGCCTGGATCGCCGACAAGGCCCCGTGGTCCCTGGCCAAGCAGGAAGGCAAGCAGGACGAAGTCCAGGCGATCTGCGCCCAGGGTATCAACCTGTTCCGCCAGCTGGTGATCTTCCTCAAGCCGGTACTGCCGCTGCTGGCCGCCGACGCCGAGGCCTTCCTCAACGTCGCGCCACTGACCTGGAACGATCACCTGTCACGCCTGGAAAACCACACGCTCAACCCATTCAAGGCGCTGATGAGCCGTATCGAGCCTGCCAAGGTCGAGGCCATGGTCGCCGCCAGCAAGGAAGACCTGGCCGCCGCCCAATCCACCGTCCCGGCAGGCAACGGCGAGCTGACCAAGGACCCGCTGTCGCCAGAGGTCGAGTTCGACACTTTTGCCGCGGTCGACCTGCGCGTAGCGCTGATCGTCAAGGCCGAAGCCGTGGAAGGGGCCGATAAGCTCCTGCGCCTGACCCTGGATATCGGCGACGAGCGTCGCAACGTATTCTCCGGCATCAAATCGGCCTACCCTGACCCGGCCAAGCTCGAAGGCCGTCTGACCATGATGGTCGCCAACCTCAAGCCACGCAAAATGCGCTTCGGCGTGTCCGAGGGCATGGTCATGGCAGCCGGCCCCGGCGGCGATGAGATCTACCTGCTCAGCCCCGACAGCGGCGCCAAACCAGGCCAGCGCATCAAGTAAGCGTCCTTCTGCCCCGGCCTAGCGCCGGGGCATTTCCATCCCCTGCCGCCTACCGGATAATGACGGCAGCCCCGGCCATCGGCATCCCCATGAACGACTACGTCCTGGTTCTGGTCAGCGCTGCGCTGGTCAATCACCTGATCCTGCACCGGGCGCCGGTTTCCCGCCTGCGGATCCACGTGCTCGGCGCATCCACAGCCTTGCTCACGCTGCTGGGCCTGCCGCTTGGAAAGCTGTTGTACGATCAGGTGTGGATGACGTTGGGCCTGCAGGACATGCAATTGTTCCTGTTCCTGCCGCTGTTGGCGTTACTGGCCTGGACTCTGGCGTATGCACTCAAGCGGGTGCAGCCCACCTGGCCATTGGAGGGCTTGCCACTATGGCTGCTCTGCAACAGCCTGGTGCTAGGCTTCCTGCTACAGGTCACCCAGACGAATGATCGATGGCTGGCCGTGTGGGGCTGGAGCCTGATCGGCGGATTGGGCTTCTGGCTGGCCCTGGCATTGTTCGATGACCTGCGCCAGCGCAGCGATCATCCAGACATCCCCAGCGCCTTGCGTGGCCTTCCAATCGAACTGGTCGGCGCCGGCGTGATGGCCATGGCGTTTTCCGGCTTCAACGGATTATTTACACAATGAGTCTGATTCAACGCATCGACGCCCTGCTGCCGCAAACCCAATGTGGCAAATGCGGCCACAATGGCTGTCGACCCTATGCCCAAGGGCTGGCTGCGGGCGAAGCGATCAACAAATGCCCACCGGGTGGCGAAGAAACCATCGCCGCCCTCGCCGACTTGCTCAAAGTACCCGTCATCGCCCTGGACACCGAGCGCGGCAGTGCACCACCCCAGGTCGCGTTCATTCGCGAGGCCGAGTGCATCGGATGTACCAAATGCATCCAAGCGTGCCCGGTGGATGCCATTGTCGGCGCCGCCAAACTGATGCACACGGTCATCGCCAGCGAATGCACCGGCTGCGACCTGTGTCTGGCGCCCTGCCCGGTCGATTGCATCGACCTGCTACCCCTGCCGAACAAGATCGTACCGATCGTCGGCGGCTTGGCCCACACTGCTGAAGAGCTCGATGCCCGCGCCAAACGTCGCGACCACGCCCGTCATCGCCACGAACAACGCAATACCCGACTGCAGCGCGATGAAGCGCGCCGCCAGGCTGAGCGTCTCGCGCGCAGTCCACGGACCGCAAGCACTCAGACAGCCAGCACCGAGGCAGCGCCCGATCCGATCAAGGCCGCTATCGAACGGGTCAAGGCGCAAAAAGCTGCCAGCAACGACGCTGCGCTCAAGCAGGCCAAGATCGCGGCCGCCATGAGCCGCACGCAACTGAACAAAGCCCGCAGTGCCTTCGGCGCCACACCGAACGAGGCGCAGCTTGCCCAGTTACAGCTGCTGGAAAAAGCAGCCACAGACGCCCAACAGCACCTCGATGCCCTCCAAGCCGGGGCGGATCATGTCCGCGCCTGATCCACGCTTGCAAAGCACCATGGGCCAGGTGCTGCTGGCTTGTGTGCCTGGCCTGCTGGGATTGCTTTGGCTGCACGGCTGGGGGGTATTGTTCAACTTGCTGTTCTGCGCAAGTACCGCGCTGGCCTGCGAAGCGCTGCTCCTGGGCCTACGCGGCCATCCTCCACAACCGGCGCTGGCCGATGGCAGCGCCTTGGTGACCGCCGTGCTACTGGCCGCCGCACTCCCCCCCCATGCCCCCTGGTGGTTGCCGGTCATCGCCACGAGCGTCGCCATCGGCATCGGCAAACAGGCTTTTGGCGGCGTCGGCCGCAACCTCTTCAACCCCGCGATGGTCGGTTATGCCTTCGTGCTCCTGAGCTTCCCGTTGCAGATGAACCAATGGCCGGGCCAATCGCCTGGGCTCATGGAAAGCCTACACGGACTTTGGGCCCGCAGCGGACAAATCGACGCTTGGGCTACCCCGACGGTACTCGATGGCCTGCGCCACAATCGAAGCCTGACCCTCGACGAACTGTTCGCCCAGCACCCAGGGTTCGGCGCGGTCGGGGGGCGAGGCAGTGAATGGGTGAATGCTGGGTTCCTAGTGGGCGGGCTATTCCTGCTTCAGCGCAAGATCATCAGCTGGCACGCGCCGGCCGGCTTGCTCGCCGGCTTGTTCCTGTTCAGTCTGCTGTGCTGGAACGGTTCGGGCTCCGACTCCAATGGCTCGCCCCTGCTGCATTTGTTTTCCGGCTCGACCATGCTGGCCGCGTTCTTCATCGCCACTGAGCCTGTGTCCGGCCCCAAGAGTGCTCAGGCCCGGCTGCTGTTCGGTTTCGGCACGGGCTTGCTCATCTATCTGATCCGAACCTGGGGGAGCTACCCCGACGGAACGGCGTTCGCCATCTTGCTGATGAACCTTGCCGTGCCGGGTCTGGAGCGATACGCCGCACGCCGCACGCAGGCCGCGCCATGAACCGCACAGCGCGTGCTGTTCTGTTGGTGACCGTCGTTGGCGCACTGTCACTGGCCGTGACACTGATCTGGCGACACTGGACGCTCTCGCCGATCCTGCAAGCCGAGCAACAACTGCAAACCCGTCAATGGCTTTCAGTGCTTCCTGACAGCAGCTACGACAACCAGCCCCTGCAAGCGCCCCTGGCCCTGCGCGATGCCCGCCTGCCCCATAGCGAATTGCTCGCCGGCTACCGTGCCACACTGGGAGGAAGGCCGAGCGCCATCTTGCTGCGCAGTCAGGTTCAGGGCTATGCCGGCCCGATAGTCCTGGCGATCGCAATCACTCCCGATGGGCGCCTGCTGGGCATCCAGGTACTCGAACAACAGGAAAGCCCAGGTCTGGGGGCCCGCTTGATCGACCCTGGTGTGAACTGGTTGGCGCAATTTGCGGGTCACACCCCGACCAGCAGATGGGCGCTGAAGCGCGATCAAGGGGATTTCGACCAACTGGCGGGTGCCACCGTCACCTCACGAGCAGTGATCGACGCATTGCAGGACGCCTTGCGCTATTTCGACACACATCGCACTGCCCTGCTGGAGGCGCGTGATCATGACTAGGTTCGGGCTACTGGGGGTGAGCGCGATATCGTTGATCGGCGCGACCTCGACATTGGCACAAGGGGTGATGATCGGCCTGTGCGCGGCGGTGATCATGATCATCCATCAGGCCTTGATGACACCACTGCGCAAGACGTTGGCTGATACGCCTCGCTTGCTGGCCAGCCTGCTGCTGCTCGCCGGCCTGGCCAGTTGCCTGCAATTGGGCTTGAACGCTTGGTCGCTACCCTTGGCCCTGACGCTCGGCCATTACCCGGCCTTGTTGAGCATGCAGAGTCTGGCTGTGGACCACCTGCTGCCCACGACGGGGCGCTGGCGCCATCTCACTGTTTATATGGTCACCCTGTTGATGCTATGCGCACTGCTTGGCGGCTGTCGTCAATGGCTGGCAAGCGGGCCAGGCATCCACCTGGCGAGCCTTGCGCCAGGGGGGGTGATGCTGCTTGGCTTACTGCTGGCCCTGTACAATCGCCTACGTCCGGGGGCTGCCCCCTCACGCCGTCAAGGAAGCCTTTGAGCCCATGAATGCCGCCAAACGCCTCGAGATCTTTCGCAGGCTGCACGAAGACAATCCCGATCCGAAAACCGAACTGGCCTACACCACGCCTTTCGAACTGTTGATTGCTGTGATCCTTTCCGCCCAGGCGACGGACGTCGGCGTCAACAAAGCCACTGCTCGACTGTATCCAGTTGCCAACACCCCAGAGGCTATCTATGCCTTGGGCGTCGAAGGGTTAAGCGAATACATCAAGACCATCGGCCTCTATAACAGCAAGGCCAAGAACGTCATCGAAACCTGTCGTTTGCTGATTGAACATCACGGCAGCGAAGTGCCACAGACCCGCGAAGCCCTGGAAGCATTGCCTGGCGTAGGTCGCAAAACCGCGAACGTCGTACTCAACACCGCCTTCCGTCAGCCCGCCATGGCAGTCGACACGCATATTTTCCGTGTCAGCAACCGCACCGGAATCGCCCCTGGAAAGACCGTGCTGGAAGTGGAAAAGAAACTGATGAAGTTCGTGCCTCGAGACTATCTGCTCGACGCCCACCACTGGCTCATCCTCCATGGACGCTATGTCTGCCAGGCACGCAAGCCTCGCTGCGCAAGCTGTCGGATCGAGGATTTATGCGAGTACAAGCACAAGACTTCGGACGATTGATGCAATAGTAAGAAATGGTTGTATACGATTGAAAAAATCTTTTTTACCGGAATCAGGTTTCTCGCTATAAGGACGGCCAAAGGCCCCTTGGCTTGGAGTAACTCATGAGTACCGATAAAGACGAGCTGTCGATCGACGACGAATTTTCCACCTCGGAAGACGACGCAGAGCCTCAGGTGGAACCTGCAAAGACCAATTTGAGCAAACGCCGCACCATCGACAACCTTCTCGAGGAGCGGCGCCTGCAAAAGCAACTTGCCGACTTTGACTACGACCTGTGACGGGGCGAGCGTCCTTATAGCCTCCACACGGAGGCTTTATGCTTCAGGGGCGGGACAAGCCATGGCGTTGGGCGAGTTCGATGAGATCGACCAGCGAATGGGCATTGAGCTTGAGCAATAGACGTGTCTTGTAGGTGCTCACCGTCTTGTTGCTAAGGAACATGCTGTCGGCGATTTCCTTGTTGCTCTTGCCGCTGGCCAGCTCCTTCAACACCATCACCTCTCTGCCGGAGAGACGCTGGACCATCTCCTCCTCACTACCGCCTTTCACGCACCCCCGAGTCTTGTGCAGCGCCTGATTGGGGAAATAGCTGTATCCAGACAGCACCGCCTTGATCGCACTGAGCAACTCGGTCAGGTCTTGCTGCTTGCACACATACCCAGCAGCACCGGCCTGCATGCAACGCATCGAAAAATGCCCCGCCGCCTGCGAGGTGAGCACTAGCACTTTGCTGCCTGGGCTGATGCATGCCATCCGGGCAATGACCTCCAGGCCATCAAGCTTCGGAATACCGATATCCAGTATCACGATGTCCGGAAGATGTTCCCGGATCAATTGCAAGGCATCCACACCATTGTCGGTTTCCGCCACCACCTCGTATCCATGCCGCTCCATCAGCATGCGTACGGCAAGACGAATTACCGGATGATCATCCACAATAAGCACTTTATTCATGCGGCATCCATTGATTCACTATTACAACTCCAAAGCAGTACGATAACCGAGCTGACCGCCTTATGGCGCAGCGAATTGCCGCCCATTACCAAGCAGAGAGAGCCCCTACATAAATTAAAGAATTTTCCTACAAACTAGTTACTTCGAACTTCTGGCAGCAAGGCACCGCCTATAAACCTAACAACAAGCAATATAAAACCCCACAACCATAACGCTTTTGACTTGAAGGAATTCTCTATTCCTGCGGGTAACTTTAGAGAGTTCGACGAACACAAAGCGTTGCGCACTCCACGGGAAACAGCTCTATCTTTTCATCTGCCTCGAATCAGGCGAGAGATAGGTAAATATTCGTGGGCCATGACCATGCAAACCGACTCCATCAGCCCTTTGGCAATCATCGCCATCTTCGCGGGCATCATCGAAGCCTCTGCGCTAGCAACGCTGCCGTTTCTCAGTGACAACAGCCAGGAAATCTACACATGGTTCCTAGTGGGCTTTCCCTTCTTCCTGACCATGTTGTTTTTCCTGACCTTGAACTTCAATAATCAATCTCTGTACCAGCCCCCTCAGCCGGAGGCCGTGGAAAAGACCGACACACACACTTCTCTTGCCCGAGTGCCTGAAAACGTCTTATCAGAACGATCCTGCCCAGCAACACCAGTGCCAGTACAGACCCTGAGCATCACCCTTTCCGGCCCAGACACGCGCAAGATCATCGAAACCCATATTCTGCACGCCCTCACCGAGGCCCATGCCCTCCCCCGCAGCTGGGTTCTCGAAAACCTCGATACCCGTGTTCGCATCCATCTCTCGGTCAGCGCCCTGGACACTGACGAAAAACGTGATCCTTCCTGAAATCCAGGCAAAAAAAACCCCAGCGCAGGGCCGGGGTTTTCGAGCACTCTTAAGGATCAGAGCAGCGAACGACCCTTGTTGGCAGCGATGCGCATACGCAGGGCGTTGAGCTTGATGAAGCCTGCAGCATCGGCCTGGTTATAGGCGCCGCCGTCTTCTTCAAAGGTCGCGATATTGGCATCGAACAGCGAATCGTCCGATTTACGACCAACGACGATGACATTGCCCTTGTACAGCTTCAGACGGACAACACCGTTAACGTTGACTTGGGAAGCGTCGATCATCTGTTGCAGCATCAGACGCTCCGGGCTCCACCAGTAGCCGGTGTAGATCAGGCTGGCGTACTTCGGCATCAGCTCATCCTTCAGGTGAGCGACTTCGCGATCCAGGGTGATCGACTCGATAGCACGGTGGGCCTTGAGCATGATGGTGCCACCCGGGGTTTCGTAGCAACCGCGGGACTTCATGCCCACATAGCGGTTCTCTACGATGTCCAGGCGACCGATGCCGTTGGCGCCGCCGATACGGTTCAGCTCGGCCAGAACGGTGGCGGGGGTCATCTCGACGCCGTCGATCGCGACGATGTCACCGTTGCGGTAGGTCAGCTCGATGTAGGTAGCCTGATCAGGGGCGTTCTCTGGAGAGACGCTCCAGCGCCACATGTCTTCCTCGTGCTCGGTCCAGGTATCTTCCAGGACACCACCTTCGTAGGAGATGTGGAGCAGGTTGGCGTCCATCGAGTACGGCGACTTCTTCTTGCCGTGGCGCTCGATCGGAATGCCGTGCTTTTCGGCGTAGTCCATCAGCTTCTCGCGGGACAGCAGGTCCCACTCACGCCATGGTGCAATGACCTTGACACCTGGCTTGAGCGCGTAGGCGCCCAACTCGAAGCGCACCTGATCATTACCCTTGCCGGTGGCACCGTGGGAAATGGCATCAGCGCCAGTTTCATTGGCGATTTCGATCAGACGCTTGGCGATCAGCGGACGGGCGATGGAAGTACCCAGCAGGTACTCGCCTTCGTAGACGGTGTTGGCGCGGAACATCGGGAAAACGAAATCACGCACGAACTCTTCGCGCAGGTCGTCGATGTAGATTTCTTTCACGCCCATCGCCTGGGCCTTGGCGCGGGCCGGTTCGACCTCTTCGCCCTGCCCCAGGTCAGCGGTGAAGGTCACCACTTCGCAGTTGTAGGTATCCTGCAGCCACTTGAGAATCACCGAAGTATCAAGGCCGCCGGAATACGCCAGTACGACCTTTTTTACGTCCGCCATGCCATCACTCCACGGGGTTGTACGGAAAGCGGTTGATTCTACCGGCCCCACTGAAATATTTACAATGGGGCGACAGCTTGTGACGACAAAGCGACAGTAACGGTCAAGACCGCGACCAGCGGTCGCATTCAGGCGGTTTTGCCGGCAACGGGGTGCGGCGCAGCGGCCGCCGGTGCTGCAGGAGGCGTGGCGGCAGGGGCCGCTGGCGGCTGTAGCGTGGGCTTGTCTGGCGCTTTTTCCAGCGGCTTTTCGACGGGCGTGACACGGTCCAGCTGGATGTTCACCCGGCGATTGCGTGCGCGGTTGGCGGCGCTGTTGTTCTTGGCCAGCGGGTAACGCTCGCCGTGGAAGCGCACGGTGATCTGCTCCTCTGGCACGCCATGGGCCTTGAGGTAATCGGCAACCGCCAGCGCCCGACGCCGCGAGGTATCCCGGTTGGTCAGGCGATTGCCGCTGTTGTCGGAGTGGCCATCGAGTTCGATATGGTTCACCGACGGATCGGCCTTGAGATAGTCCAGAATCACGTCCAGGCGCGCCCTCGCCGAGCTGTCCAGCTCGATGCCGCGAGGGAAGCCTACCTGGGTCTGGCGGATCTGATCGAAGTTCATCGGCAACAATTTGCTGGCGCACACCTGGTAATCGCCATATGCCTTGGCGAAGCTGACAGGCAGCACACGTACTTCCATGGGCCTGCCGCCCTCGCCGGTGTAATTGCGCACCACCGTGCTGCGCCCATCGAGCAGGCCATTGATCAAACGACTGGCCTGGCCCTGGGACGAAGTGAACAGCACACCGGTACGGCCCATGCGCACCGAGCCGAGATTGATATCGCCGCGCCCGGGTTGCCACGGCGCGGCTGCGGCCAACAGCGTCGCCCCCCCCGCGCCCAGGGCATTGGTGTGCGACCGCAACTGGAAGATCGGCTGCTCACCGGCCCTGCGCACGAATTCACCGCTGCCGAAACCGTCGATCGGCTGGACAAGGCGACATTCGAACTGATCCCCCTCGACGTTCCAGGTGACGTTCTCCACGCGAGTCTGGAAGGTCAATGCCTCGGCCGGCAGGCTGGCAAGCAAGGTGAACAGGGCTAGGTAACGCTGGCGCACGGGTGGCTCCACTGATTCTGACGGCTTACCTGCAAGCTATCGGACGCTTGCGCGAAAACTTGATAGCCGTGCTCGCACCAGGGTTTTCCGGTAGCATGGGGGCTTGAGTTCGACCCGCCTGGAATCCCCAATGTCCGATCGCCTGACCCTCCTGCGCCCCGACGACTGGCACATCCATCTGCGCGATGGTGCCGTCCTGCCCCATACCGTTGGCGATGTGGCGCGCACCTTCGCCCGCGCCATCATCATGCCCAACCTCGTCCCGCCGGTCCGCAATGCCGTCGAGGCCGGTGCGTATCGTGAGCGCATCTTGGCCGCACGTCCGGCCGGGAGCCGCTTCGAGCCATTGATGGTGCTGTACCTCACCGACCGCACCAGCGCCGATGACATCCGCGCGGCCAAGGCCAGCGGGTTCGTGTATGCCGCCAAGATGTATCCGGCTGGCGCCACCACCAACTCCGACTCGGGCGTGACCAGCCTGGACAACATCACACCAGCGCTCGAAGCCCTGGCCGAGACCGGCATGCCGCTGTTGGTGCACGGTGAGGTGACCCGCCCCGAGGTCGATGTGTTCGACCGCGAGAAGCGCTTCATCGCCGAGCACCTGGTTCGCCTGGTCGAGCGTTTCCCTACCCTGAAAGTGGTGTTCGAGCACATCACCACCGCCGATGCCGCGCAGTTCGTCCTGCAGGCCCCGGCCAACGTCGGCGCGACCATCACTGCCCAGCATTTGCTGTACAACCGCAACCACATGCTGGTGGGCGGGATCCGTCCACACTTCTATTGCCTGCCGATCCTCAAGCGCAACACCCATCAGGTGGCCCTGCTGGACGCGGCCACTAGTGGCAACAGCAAGTTCTTCCTGGGGACCGACTCAGCGCCACACGCCCGTCACGCCAAGGAAGCCGCCTGCGGGTGCGCCGGCTGCTACACCGCCTATGCCGCCATCGAGCTGTATGCCGAGGCGTTCGAACAGCGTGACGCCCTGGATAAGCTGGAAGGCTTCGCCAGCCTGCACGGCCCGGCCTTCTACGGCCTGCCGGCGAACACCGACACCATTACCCTGGTTCGCGAGGAGTGGACTGCTCCGGACAGCTTGCCACTGGGCGACAATACCGTGATTCCCCTGCGCGCGGGCGAGAAGCTGCGCTGGCGTCTGCTGGAGGGCCAGGCGTGAGCGAAGCGTTCTACGAAGAAGACCAGGAAGGTCAAGGCGGCGGCGCTCGCCACCCAATGGCAGAGCGTTTCCGCGGTTACCTGCCCGTCGTGGTGGACGTTGAAACCGGTGGTTTCAACAGTGCGACTGATGCGTTGCTGGAGATCGCCGCAGTCACGATCGGCATGGATGAAAAGGGCTTCCTGTTCCCGGAGCACACCTACTTCTACCGGGTCGAGCCGTTCGAAGGGGCCAACATCGAGCCGGCAGCCCTGGAGTTTACCGGTATCAAGCTGGACCACCCGCTGCGCATGGCCGTTAGCGAGGAAACTGCGCTCACCGACATCTTCCGCGGCGTTCGCAAGGCGCTGAAGGCCAATGGCTGCAAACGGGCGATTCTGGTCGGGCACAACAGCAGCTTCGACCTGAATTTCCTCAATGCCGCGGTGGCCCGCACCGACCTCAAGCGCAACCCGTTCCACCCGTTCTCCAGCTTCGATACGGCCACCCTGGCCGGCCTGGCCTATGGCCAGACCGTGCTGGCACGGGCCTGCCAGAGCGCCGACATCGACTTCGATGGTCGCGAGGCCCACTCTGCCCGCTACGACACGGAGAAAACCGCTGAGTTGTTCTGCGGCATCGTCAACCGCTGGAAGGAAATGGGCGGCTGGCGCGACTTCAATGATTGAGCTCGAACGCTAAGCATAAAAAAACCGGCCACGAAGGCCGGTTTTTTTATGCACTTGGCAATTACAGCTTGCCAGCGTTCTCGCTCAGGTAGGCAGCGACGCCTTCCGGCGAAGCGGTCATGCCTTTGTCGCCTTTCTTCCAGTTGGCCGGGCAGACTTCGCCGTGCTCTTCGTGGAATTGCAGAGCGTCGACCAGGCGCAGCAGTTCGTCCATGTTACGGCCCAGTGGCAGGTCGTTGATGATCTGCGAACGGACAACGCCGTTCTTGTCGATCAGGAAGGCGCCACGGAAGGCTACGCCGCCTTCGGACTCGACGTCGTAGGCCTTGCAGATGTCGTGGGCGATATCAGCTGCGAGGGTGTACTTGACCTGGCCGATGCCGCCTTTGTCGACCGGGGTGTTACGCCAGGCGTTGTGGGTGAAGTGCGAGTCGATCGACACGCCGATCACTTCCACGCCGCGGGCCTGGAAGTCAGGGATGCGATGGTCCAGGGCAATCAGCTCGGACGGGCAGACGAAGGTGAAGTCCAGCGGGTAGAAGAATACCAGGCCGTACTTGCCTTTGATGGCCGAAGCCAGGTTGAAGCTGTCGACGATCTCGCCGTTGCCCAGCACGGCTGGAACGGTGAAGTCAGGGGCTTGTTTACCAACGAGTACGCTCATTCGTGATCTCCTGAGGGTGATGAAATACCGATGCCTGGGTGGGCGGAACCGCCCGGCATCCAGCAAAGGTCGCCCATCATACACGGCTTCTGATGACAGGCCGAATCCAACCACCGGTCGCTCAAGCCCGGGGCTCACCGAAAGTTCTTTGACACGCATTCTCATTACCATTAAGCTCCACCCCATCGAGCCTCAACCAGCGATGGTCTCCCCTATGTATGTGTGTCTTTGTGTCGGCGTCACCGACGGACAGATCCGCGATGCGATCTATGAAGGATGCTGCAGCTACAAGGAAGTCCGTGCCGCCACCAATGTGGGCAGCCAATGTGGTAAATGCGCGTGCCTGGCCAAGCAGGTCGTCCGCGAGACACTGACCGAGCTTCAAGTCAGCCAGCAAGCCGCCCTGCCCTACCCCGTTGAATTCACCGCAGCCTGAAACAAAGAATTCGAAGAACCGGACCAAGTGTCCGGTTTTTTTATGTCTAAAATTCAAGAAGTTAGCGTTCTAACGCGGTTCACAAACATTCTTATTCCTATTAATTTTCACTTACTATTCAATAACTTAGGTTTGACAGAGGGCATTTGCGGGATCAGACTTCTTGTATTGACACATTTCAACAGGGCAGGAACCCGACATGAAAGGCGACGTAAGCGTCATCCAGCATCTCAACAAGATCCTCGGAAACGAGCTGGTCGCAATCAACCAGTACTTCCTGCACGCACGTATGTACGAAGACTGGGGCCTGAACAAACTCGGCAAGCACGAGTACAAGGAATCCATCGATGAGATGAAGCACGCTGACAAACTGATCAAGCGTATTCTCTTCCTCGAAGGCATCCCCAACGTGCAGGACCTGGGCAAGTTGCTGATCGGCGAACACACCAAGGAAATGCTCGAATGCGACCTGAAGATCGAGCAGAAGGGCTTGGTCGATCTCAAGGCTGCGATCGCACACTGCGAGACCGTTGGCGACTTTGGCTCTCGCGAACTGCTTGAGGATATCCTCGAGTCCGAGGAAGAACACATCGACTGGCTGGAAACTCAACTGGGTCTGATCGACAAGATCGGCATCGAGAACTACCTGCAGTCGCAGATGGGCGAAGAATAAGTTTCGCCAGGCATGAAAAAGCCCCGCCATGTGCGGGGCTTTTTCATGCCTGGAAGACCTCGTCAACCCCGTCAGATAGGGTCAGTCGGGGGGACGCCAGGATCAGGCTTCGGAGGCCTTGGCCTTGGCGGCGGCTTCCTTGATCAGGGTCTGCAGCTCACCCTTCTCGAACATTTCGAGCATGATGTCGCTGCCGCCGACCAGCTCACCACCGACCCACAGTTGCGGGAAGGTTGGCCAGTTGGCGTACTTGGGCAGGTTGGCGCGGATTTCCGGGTTCTGCAGGATGTCGACGTAGGCAAATTTCTCGCCACAACCCATCACGGCCTGCGCAGCGCGCGCCGAGAAGCCGCACTGCGGGGCATTCGGCGAGCCTTTCATGTAAAGCAGAATGGTGTTGTTGGCGATCTGCTCTTTGATTGTTTCGATGATATCCATGAAGCACCTCGGCTGAACTTTCCGACGCGATCGTCGGCACGGTGACGCATTGTAACGGAAAGCCGAGCAGCATGCTCGGCCTTGCCAGCACCGCAGCGGCCTTCACATGCGTATCGCCGCCGCGCAATCCCCTGAACATCCCCCGACCTGTGATGCGTGATTCGCGACAAGGGGTTTGCCAAACCGCCGGCAAGCCGTGTACAACCCCTGTAGAAAATAAAAAACAGCTGCCCCACAAGGGGTTATGACACCCCCTGTAATAGAGCAGCTGTTTCCCCTCTTGGTTTGAGGCGACATTTAATTATAGTATTGCGCCTTCCCCTATTCCGTCCGCCTCGTGCGGCTTACGCCGCAGGTCACTCCCGTTGTCAACAAAACCATACGGTCGACCTGCAAACCGTTGCAGATAAGGTAGTCAATCATGAGCGCTAGGCACTTTCTCTCCCTGCTGGATTTCACCACCGACGAATTGCTCGGTGTGATCCGCCGAGGCATCGAGCTGAAGGACCTGCGCAAGCGAGGCGTGCTGTTCGAGCCCCTGAAGAACCGCGTATTGGGGATGATCTTCGAAAAGTCCTCGACCCGTACCCGCGTGTCCTTCGAGGCCGGCATGATCCAGCTGGGCGGGCAGGCCATCTTCCTGTCGCCGCGTGACACCCAACTGGGCCGTGGCGAGCCGATCAGCGACAGCGCCATCGTCCTGTCGAGCATGCTCGACGTGGTGATGATCCGCACCCATGCCCACAGTACCTTGACCGAATTCGCCGCCCATTCACGCGTCCCGGTGATCAATGCCCTGTCCGACGAGTCGCACCCGTGCCAGTTGCTGGCCGACATGCAGACCTTCCTCGAACACCGTGGCTCGATCCAGGGCAAGACCGTGGCCTGGATCGGCGATGGCTTCAACATGTGCAACTCCTACATCGAAGCCGCCCACCAGTTCGACTTCCAACTGCGCATCGCCTGCCCGGAGGGCTACGAGCCCGATCCGCGCTTCCTCCAGTTAGGCGGCGAGCGTGTGACCATCGTCCGTGATCCCAAGGAGGCCGTGCGCGGTGCACAGCTTGTGACCACCGATGTCTGGACTTCCATGGGGCAGGAGGAGGAAACTGCACGGCGCCTGGCGCATTTCGCGCCCTACCAAGTCACTCGCGAACTGCTCGACTTGGCGGCACCCGACGCCCTGTTCATGCATTGCCTACCCGCCCACCGTGGCGAGGAAATCAGCCAGGACCTGCTCGACGACCCACGTTCGGTCGCCTGGGACCAGGCTGAAAATCGCCTGCATGCGCAGAAGGCCCTTCTGGAATTCCTCGTAGAACCGGCTTACCACCACGCATGAGTCATCCGTTACTGCTCAACCTGCGCAACCTGGCCTGTGGCTACGGCGACCAGCGCATCGTCCAGAACCTCAATCTGCACCTGAACGCAGGCGACATTGGTTGCCTGCTGGGGTCCTCAGGTTGCGGCAAGACCACCACCCTTCGCGCAATCGCCGGTTTCGAGCCGGTGCATGAAGGCGAGATCCAGCTGGCCGGCGAGGTCATTTCCCGCGCAGGTTTCACCCTGGCGCCAGAGAAACGCCGCATCGGCATGGTGTTCCAGGACTATGCACTGTTCCCCCACCTGACCGTTGCGCAGAACATCGCCTTCGGCATTGGCAAGCATCCACGCCAGGGTGAGGTGGTCGATGAAATGCTGGAGCTGGTCAAGCTCGGTGGCCTGGGTGGTCGTTACCCCCACGAGCTGTCCGGCGGCCAGCAACAACGGGTGGCCCTGGCTCGCGCCTTGGCCCCGGAACCCCAGTTGCTACTGCTCGACGAGCCCTTCTCCAATTTGGACGTCGAGCTGCGTCGCCGTCTGAGCCATGAAGTGCGCGACATCCTCAAGAGCCGCGGCACCAGCGCCATTCTGGTCACCCATGATCAGGAAGAAGCCTTCGCTGTGAGCGATCACGTGGGCGTGTTCAAAGAAGGCCGCCTGGAGCAGTGGGATACCCCCTACAACCTCTATCACGAACCGCAAACGCCATTCGTCGCAAGCTTCATCGGCCAGGGTTACTTCATCCGTGGCCAGATGAGCAGCCCCGACTCAGTCAATACCGAGCTGGGCGAACTGCGCGGTAACCGTGCCTACACGATGGCGCTTGGCAGTTCGGTGGACGTGCTGCTGCGTCCGGACGACATCCTCCATTCACCGGACAGCAGCTTGCGCGCGAACATCATCGGCAAGAGCTTCCTCGGGGCGTCGACGCTGTATCGCCTGCAATTGCCTACCGGCAGCCAGCTGGAGGCGATCTTCCCGAGCCATATCGACCATCAGGTCGGTCAGGATGTCGGCATCAACGTGGCGGCAGACCATCTGGTGCTGTTCCCGGTACCTGGCAGCGTCGCGGCGCAGTTGCCACGCCAGGAGAACGGGGTTCGCCGCTACAGCTCGGCAACCTGAGCAATCCGAAAAGGGCCGCTGAGCGGCCCATTCCCGGCTGTTACTAACACGCGCGGCTTTCCTCTCTCGAATCCGCTGTCGCTCAGCCGCGCCCGATCTCGGCGAATTTCCCTTGGGTGTGCTCAGCCAGGACCGCCGCTGCCAGTTCCACCTCCAACCCGCGCCGACCGGCGCTCACGTGAATGCTCTCGAACTGCTGCGCCGAGTCGTCGATGAAGGTGCGCAGGCGCTTTTTCTGGCCCAGTGGGCTGATCCCGCCCACCAGGTAGCCCGTGGCACGCTGCGCAGCCATCGGGTCGGCCATCTCGCACTTCTTCACCCCCGCCGCGTGTGCCAGTGCCTTGAGGTCCAAGGTGCCTCCCACCGGCACCACAGCCACCAGCAACTCGCCTTTTTCACTGCTGGCCAACAGGGTCTTGAACACCCGCTGCGGGTCGAGCCCGAGCTTCTCTGCGGCCTCCAGGCCGTAGGAAGCGGCCTTGGGGTCATGCTCATAGCTGTGCACGCGGTGTTCGGCACGCGCCTTCTTCAAAAGGTCGAGGGCGGGGGTCATGTACGGCTCCAGTCGATGACAAGTCGCCGGCTACTTTAGGGTAAATCCTACAGGGCGACCAGCGGACCACCTCTCAACGCGTCTGGCACGGTATCCGCGCTTGATTCGCGCAGTCATATAGTGGCCGACCGTTCACTTTCGACCTTTGACATCAGCGTTTCTTGTCTATATTTTTTCGTTTTTGAATAAATGATGCCCTTTAAAGGTGCATTTCCTACATTTGCCCGGCGTTTATGGGGATAGACACCGAGCCTTTGCTGTCGAGCGCCCAGTGCCTCACAACAACAAGAAACGAGGTTTCACATGACGACTGCTCTAAGACAACCCACCCTATCAAGCCAATGCCTGGCTGAATTTCTCGGCACCGCCTTGCTCATTTTCTTCGGCACCGGCTGCGTCGCCGCACTCAAAGTCGCGGGTGCCAGCTTCGGCCTCTGGGAAATCAGCGTCATCTGGGGCATTGGCGTCAGCATGGCCATCTACCTCACCGCCGGCATTTCAGGTGCCCACCTGAACCCCGCCGTGAGCATTGCCTTGTGCCTTTTCGGCGACTTCGAAAAGCGCAAACTGGCCTTCTATATCCTTGCCCAGGTCTGTGGCGCCTTCTGTGCCGCCGCGCTGGTCTATACGCTATACAGCAACCTGTTCTTCGATTTCGAACAGACCCATGCCATGGTGCGTGGCAGCCAGGCCAGCCTGGAGCTGGCCTCGGTGTTTTCCACCTACCCACACCCTTCGCTGTCCATTGCCCAGGCCGTTATGGTCGAAGTGGTGATCACCGCCATCCTCATGGCCGTGATCATGGCACTGACCGACGACAACAATGGCTTGCCCCGAGGCGCCCTGGCGCCGCTGCTGATCGGTCTGCTGATTGCGGTGATCGGCAGCGCCATGGGCCCACTCACCGGCTTTGCGATGAACCCGGCGCGGGATTTCGGGCCCAAGCTGATGACCTTCCTGGCCGGCTGGGGCGAAATCGCCTTCACAGGCGGCCGTGAAATCCCCTACTTTTTGGTTCCGGTGTTCGCCCCGATCCTTGGTGCCTGCCTGGGCGCCGCCCTGTACCGGAGCCTGATCGCCCGCAATCTGCCGACGGTAGACGCCGCGAACCTGCAAACAGACGATAATCCTCAGGGCAAGACCCAGGTTTCCTGAAGCCTCCGCCGGGCCATACGCCCGGCCAGCCCTGACCTCTCCCTATTTTGTGCAAGGCCACCGACATGACAGATACCCAGGACAAGAACTACATCATCGCCCTGGACCAGGGCACCACCAGTTCGCGGGCCATCATCTTCGACCGTGACGCCAATGTGGTCGGCACCTCGCAACGCGAGTTCGCCCAGCACTATCCGCAGGCCGGGTGGGTCGAGCACGACCCGATGGAAATCTTCGCCACCCAGAGCGCGACCATGGTCGAGGCCCTGGCCCAAGCCGGCATCAGCCATGCCCAAGTGGCCGCGCTAGGCATCACCAACCAGCGTGAAACCACGGTGGTCTGGGACAAGGAAACCGGCCGCCCGGTATACAACGCCATCGTCTGGCAGTGCCGGCGCAGCACCGAGATCTGCGAGCAGCTCAAACGCGATGGCCATGAGGCCTATATCCGCGAAGCGACAGGCCTGGTCACCGACCCCTACTTTTCCGGCACCAAGCTCAAGTGGATCCTCGACAACGTCGAAGGTGTCCGCGCGCGTGCAGAGCGGGGTGAGCTGCTGTTCGGCACCATCGATACCTGGCTGATCTGGAAGTTCTCCGGCGGCAAGGTGCATGTCACCGACTACACCAACGCCTCGCGCACCTTGATGTTCAACATCCATACCCTGGAGTGGGATGACAAGCTGCTGCAGATACTGGGCATTCCACGCCAGATGCTGCCTCAGGTGCGCCCATCGTCCGAGGTGTATGGCCATACCAAGAGTGGTATCGCCATTGCCGGTATCGCCGGTGACCAGCAGTCTGCCCTGTTCGGCCAGATGTGCGTCGAACCCGGTCAGGCCAAGAACACCTACGGCACTGGTTGCTTCCTGCTGATGAACACCGGCAAGCAGGCGGTGAAGTCCTCCCATGGCCTGCTTACCACCATTGCCTGCGGCCCCCGAGGTGAAGTGGCCTACGCGCTGGAAGGTGCGGTGTTCAATGGCGGCTCCACTGTGCAGTGGCTGCGCGACGAGCTGAAGATCGTCAACGATGCCCATGACACCGAGTACTTCGCCAGCAAGGTCAAGGACAGCAATGGCGTCTATCTGGTACCCGCCTTCACTGGCCTTGGCGCGCCCTACTGGGACCCCTATGCCCGCGGCGCGCTGTTCGGCCTGACCCGCGGGGTCAAGGTTGACCACATCATCCGCGCGGCCCTGGAGTCGATCGCCTACCAGACCCGCGACGTACTCGATGCCATGCAACAGGATTGCGGTCAGCGCCTGAGCGAGCTACGCGTCGATGGCGGCGCGGTGGCCAACAATTTCCTCATGCAGTTCCAGGCCGATATCCTCGGCACCTGCGTCGAGCGACCGAAGATGCGTGAGACCACCGCCCTTGGAGCTGCCTACCTGGCAGGCCTGGCCTGTGGTTTCTGGAGTGGCCTGGACGAACTGCGAGACAAAGCGATCATCGAGCGCGAATTCAGCCCGCAACTGGACGAGGCGCAGAAAGAAAAACTTTACAAAGGCTGGCTGAAGGCCGTGGAGCGTACCCGCGACTGGGAACAGTAAGCCACAAGCCACAAGCCACAAGCCACAAGCCACAAGCCACAAGCCACAAGCCACAAGCCACAAGCCAAGCATGGGCACATCGGCCAACCGAGCGCTGCTTTTTCTTGTGGCTTGCAACTTGTGGCTTGTAGCTTATAGCCGCCTTTGGTTTCATTGCAGAATTTGTCCGGCAGCCCCAAAGGACCGCCCATGAATCTGCCTCCCCGCCAACAACAAATCCTCGAACTGGTGCGCGAGCGCGGTTACGTCAGTATCGAAGAAATGGCGCAGCTGTTCGTTGTCACCCCGCAAACCATCCGCCGTGACATCAACCAGCTCGCCGAGGTCAACCTGCTGCGACGCTACCACGGTGGCGCAGCCTACGACTCGAGCATCGAGAACACAGCCTACGCCATGCGCGCTGACCAGATGCGCGACGAGAAGCAGCGCATCGCCGAGGCCGTGGCTCGACAGATTCCCGATCATGCCTCGCTGTTCATCAACATCGGCACGACCACCGAGTCGATCGCCCGCGCCCTGCTCAACCACAACCACCTCAAGGTCATCACCAACAACCTGCATGTGGCTGCGATCCTGGGCGCCAAGGATGATTTCGAGGTGTTGGTGGCGGGCGGCACCGTGCGCCGCGACGGCGGGGTCGTAGGCCAGGCCAGCGTCGACTTCATCAACCAGTTCAAGGTCGACTTCGCCTTGGTCGGCATCAGTGGTATCGACGAAGACGGCAGCCTGCTGGACTTCGATTATCAGGAAGTGCGGGTTTCCCAGGCGATCATCACCAATGCTCGCCAAGTGATCCTGGCCGCCGACTCGAGCAAGTTCGGCCGCAACGCCATGGTTCGTCTGGGCTCGATCAGCCTGGTGGACTGTCTGGTGACCGACCAGCCCCCCACCCCCGCCCTCACCCAACTGCTCAACCAGCACAAGATTCGCCTCGAAGTGGTCTGATTCACCCCTGGCGGCGCTCATCAGCTCCTGGGCTGCTATGCAGCCCTTTCGCGGCGCAAGACCACTCCTGCTGAATTTGAGCCGCTCGCAACAATCGGGGCGTACCGCGAAAGCTTTCGCAGCGCCACGAAACATGTTCGCTATTGTTCATTTTCTTGTCATCTGATCAGTTTTTTCTATAGAGACTGACTGGCGAACCCCTTTTCGTTGCGCTAGTATTTTCGAAAACGAACATAGATGTTCATTTACGATATGAACTGCGCCTCAGGAGGCCTTGCCGTGTCCCAGTCCGCTCCGTCCCAGCCGCCACTCGCCGATTGCTACGACCTCGCCGTGATCGGTGGGGGGATCAATGGCGTGGGCATCGCCGCCGACGCAGCAGGGCGTGGCCTGAAGGTCTTTCTGTGCGAAAAGGACGACCTGGCCAGCCATACCTCCTCGGCCAGCAGCAAGCTGATCCACGGCGGCCTGCGTTACCTGGAGCACTATGAGTTCCGCCTGGTCCGTGAGGCCTTGGCCGAGCGCGAGGTGTTGCTGGCCAAGGCGCCGCACATCGTCAAACCCATGCGGTTCGTTCTGCCCCACCGCCCGCACCTGCGCCCGGCCGGGATGATCCGCGCAGGCCTGTTCCTCTACGATCACTTGGGCAAACGCAAGCGCCTGGGCGCCTCGCGCAGCCTGCGCTTCGGCCCGGGCAACCCACTCAAGCCCGCCATCACCCGAGGTTTCGAGTACGCCGACTGCGCCGTCGATGACGCTCGTTTGGTTGTCCTCAATGCCATGGCCGCCCGCGAAAAGGGCGCGCACATCCACACCCATACCCGCTGCCTGCGTGCCGAGCGCGTCGATGGGGTCTGGGAGGTGTTACTGCAGCAGGCCGACGGCAGCCAACGCACGATCCGCGCCCGCGCCCTGGTCAACGCCGCTGGCCCCTGGGTGGCCAGCTTCATCAAGGACGATCTCAAGCTCGACGCGCCCTACGGAATCCGTCTGATCCAGGGCAGCCACATCATCGTGCCGCGCCTGTATGAAGGCGAACACGCCTACATCTTGCAGAACGAAGATCAGCGCATCGTCTTCGCCATCCCATACCTGGAGCGCTTCACCCTGATCGGCACCACCGACCGCGAATACAGCGGCGACCCGGCCAAGGTGGCGATCACCGAGATGGAAACCGACTACCTGCTCAAGGTCGTCAACGAACACTTCAACCACCAGCTCAGCCGCGCCGACATCCTGCACACCTATTCCGGTGTGCGTCCGCTGTGCAATGACGAATCCGACAACCCTTCGGCAGTGACCCGCGACTACACCCTGGCGCTGTCCGCCAGCGACGGCCAGGCGCCATTGTTGTCGGTGTTCGGTGGCAAGCTCACGACGTACCGCAAGCTGGCCGAGTCGGCCATGGGCGAACTCAAGCCTTTCTTCACCCAGATGCGCGACAGCTGGACAGCAACTGCCACGCTGCCTGGCGGTGAGAACATGACCACGGTCCAGGCACTGGTCGATGCGTTGCTGGCCCGCCACGGGTGGTTGCCAGTGGATATCGCCAAGCGCTGGGCACTGACCTATGGCAGCCGCGTGTGGCGACTGCTCGATGGCGTGAGCGGTCCGCAGGACCTGGGACAATCCATCGGTGGCGGTCTGTTCAGCCGTGAGGTGGACTACCTGATCACCCACGAGTGGGCTGTCGACGTCGATGATGTGCTCTGGCGCCGGACCAAGCTCGGCCTGTTCACCAGCGCGACCGAAAAACAGGCGCTGGCCGACTACTTGCACCACGCTCACTCCAACCGAGCCGCGGTGCAAGCCGCCTGACCCTAAGCCCCCTGGCGAGGCGCACGCGCACAACCAGGGGGTCCCCTAGGGCTTGGCGCGCATATATGCCTCCCGGGCCAGCGTCTTCACCAGCTCACGCTCGGCCTGGTTGAATACCTCGACCATCTCCTTCGCTCGCCTTGCGTATTCCCCTTCCAGGATCTGGCCAGCGGCGAGGTGCTCATCGAGCGCATCCAATTGCGACCATGACGTCTGGTGCACCTCGTCGAAGCGCTGCGCATAGCGCGCTTTGACGTAGTCCACCCAGAACGTTCGTTGGGCGAGCGAGCCGATCAACGCTTCATCATTTTCAAGGGAAAGCACCTGCGCCTGGGCAATCTCGACGTCGTGCTTCGTCAGCCTGGAAAAACGCCCGAAATGCATCCAGTCCTTTTGCAGTGGCAGCCCGATCCACTCATAGAGCGCGACTTGATAAGCCAACTCCGTTTCAACGGGGTCCACTGCCTCCGTCTCCAGCCCCAACACCATCTGCGCCTCACGTTCAGCCTCCAGGCGGGCGATATGCTCCTTGGCGATCCGCTCGATCTCATCGAAGCGAAACAATGGCCGAGCCAGGCCGAGCAGCGTGCTTTCCACTTGGTCTTTCGGAACGCCGAGAATGGCCTGCTCCGCCAGCACGCTCACCTCCAGGTGACGCAGCGTCAGCAACAATCGGTCATCACAGCCGCGCGGGCCATCCATGATCGTGAACAGCCGCTGGCGCAGCGATTCCCGCTCGGCACACGCCTGCAACAATGACCAGATACGCGCGCGAAAACGCTGTGGATTCCTTTTGAAATCCCGGGAGCTGGCAAAGTCGGCCAGAAACTGGAACAGCGACGCCGAACCTGGCTCCTCCTGCAGGGTGTCCCAGAGGGCTTGCCTGTCGGGCTCATCCGCCCCCTCCTCCAACCAGCGAGCGCGCAGTGAAGCATCGACCCTGGCATGCTGGAAACCGAGGTTCTCCTGGGTGTCCCCACCCTCGAGCGCCCTCACCGGCGCCACCGACACGTCGCCCGAACTGGCAGAGCCCTCGCTGCCACCTCGTGATGACGGGTTATCGTGCAACAGCACCCGCTCAAGCCGATGGCGCAGCAGGTGATTGTCTCGCTGCAGCATCTCGATACGATTGCTGCGCAGGTCAACCAGCGCGGCAAAGGGCAGACGCTCAGGAAGCGTCACCAGCCCCGCGGCACGCAAACGCATCTCGCGCAGATTCGGCAAATGGCTCAGCTCCGGCACGCGGCCAAGTTCGCTGTTATGGCTGAGATTGAGATGTTGAAGCTGCGTCAGGCCACGCAAATAACCTTCGCCGGACTCATCCAGGACGATTCGATTACGCGACAGATCGAGCAGCCTGAGCTGTCCAAGATGCTCCAGGCCTGGGGGAATACGCTCTAGCCGGTTCCCCATGAGGTCGAGCTCGCGCAGGTTGGCGAATCGCCTCAGAAAGTCAGCGTCGATGTCGGTCAGGTCCATGTTGCGCAGCACCAGCCGTCGGACATGATCGAACCGCACGCCTTGGGGCAATGTCGGCAAACTACCGACCGGTTCGCTGTCGATCGCCAGAATATAGACACCGTCTTCATCGACGATCTTGCGCCGCCAGCTACGCCTGATCTGGTCGGCGACCCGACGCCGACGCAGTCGCGTGAACAGTCCGCTGGTATCGCTACGCCAAGCGTCCAAGGTCGTGCGCAATTGCTCCAGATCCCGTGACAACATCGAAAAGTGCTCATATAGCCCTACCCGACGCGTCGTCAGTTCGCGGATGTAGGCATCGAGTTCGAAAGAGCTCAAGGTGGGAAAGATGCGATGGATACCCCGCACAATGGCCTGGCTGTCGAAGGCGCCCCTGCCACTGAGCAAGTAACCTGCCTGCCCGTCGCCAAAGCGCACCGGAGGACGCAACGTCTTCGCGTCGCTCAGGCCAAGCAATGTGGCAACCCGCCCACGCTCCTTGCTGGCATAGGCCGCCAAGTGGTCCTCCAGAGCGCCGACTTGCTGCCCTGCGACACCTAACGTGCGCTTTTGCGTATCGCTCAACAGGCTGAACAACGACGACATCAAGTCCTGCTCGCTGCCCTGTCCTTCGAGCGTGTACCGACTACCGGAGCGGATGATTCGCCTCAGCCTGGCGGCCTGCGCCTTGCCTTGTTTGGCCTGCAGTGGCCCCTCAAGGGTGCCTTCGCGGATCTCGATTCGCAGGTCCGCAGCCCAGGGTGCCAGCGTATCGATCAGACCAAGCGCCAAACGTTCGGTGTCGACATTGGTCGCCCTGAACAGACGCAACCCGGCGCAAGCGCGGTCTAGACGGCTCTCTCGCAAGTACCAGCGAGCCCGCTCGGCCAAGGCCAACGGCAGCCGGTCACTGGTTTGCAGACGGGTGATTTCGGCACCTGTGGCCTGGGTGCAGATTTCGCGCGCGCAGCGCAGCGACAACCCCGGAAAGTCCCGCAACACTTTGCCTTCAGTGGGCCCCGGCCAAGGCTGGCGCTCCTTGAACAGCGCCTCGAGTGCTGTACCTCCCAGATGGGGATGCTGTCGATGCAATTGATGGTACTCCAGTGCATCGAGCAATCGCGCAGGCGCCCCCAGGTTCTGAAGGTGCAACTGACGGACCTGCGCTTCACTGTAGCCGGTCGACTGCAGCAGATGCCTGGCCGTCTCGTCAGAAAGATCAGCCAGGCGTCCGCTCAACCGGCGCAGCAACGTCCCGGCACCGCTCCAGGTTTGTGGCCGCTCGAACTCATGGCGCCAACCCCCTGCTCCGTTGTCCTCGATCACCGGCGTGTAAACGTTGGCCCGCGCGGGATGACGGATGTGCCCGTCGCGCTCGCCGGACAGGCGATAAAGCTGGTCATCGCCATGCAGCAAGCGCAGCTCCTGTGGGGTCTGCACAGCTGTGCTGGCGGGGTCGAGCCGGTAGCCTTCGAGCGTGCCATCGAACAGTTTCACCTGATCTTGGCGAGTACGGATCAAGCTGAGTTCGTCGACGAACGCCACGCGCTTGAGCGCCCGCACGGCCACCGCCCCTCCTTTGACCAGCAGCGCTCCGGCGACCAGGTTTTCGGCTACGCCAAAGACATGGTCGATGGCGCCTTGACGATCTCCCAGACGCCATTCCTCATAACCTTCGTAGAACTCATCGGCAATCTGCACCAGGGCCACGGGCAACAGCGCCTCTCCCAATACCGGGACGAACAGGGCAGCGATGTTGAGCACGTTCAGGCCCAAGGACTCGTAACCCCGTAGCCGTGCGCTACGATCGTTTTCGTCTTCCTTGCCTGTCGGCACCGCAAGCACAGCGGCATCATTGAAGATCTTGTCGATCTGCGAATCGGCCAGAAAGGTGCTCAACCGCTCACCGATCGTTTTTTCCGGCAGCACCTCGATCGGCTCGTGTCCGCCGGTCAAGGTCGCCAGCCGTTCGTGCGTCCAGTCCTTGGACTGCTCGGCCAGACTGCTGAAGAACTTGACGCGGTCGGCTTCGCTGACGAATCGGGCAAAGAACTGCCGATAGCGACGATTGGCCAACCGCCTGGCCAAACCGTCATAGACCTGCTGCCATGAATCAAAGCGCTTAATCGGGCAATCTGGATCGTTGGGCACCCAGACGATCACGCTGTGCAATGCCCCACCCCCTGGCGCGCTGGCCTCGGCGCAGACCACCCCATGAATGGGAACCCCCAGCAGATACAAATGCCGGAGCACGACGATGGAGGAGGTGGCGGGCACGACTGACGGGAACATCATCAAGGCCAGCATGTGCTGGAAACTGTCCTCGTCCAGCTCGCCCTTGAGTTGCGCCCTGCGCACCGCCACTTCCAGATGCGCCTGCTGGTTTTCCTGGAACAGGCGGTGCACAGCCTGCGCACCGCCTTTGGGCCTTAGAATCGCCTGGAGCTTTTCCTGGTACTTCGCGCCGATGTCCAATTCCCGACAGCGCCCGGCAAAAGCATGAAAACCCAAGGCCATTCGCTTGCCAGCACTCGTGCGAAGGTACCCTCTGCGCACGTCCACGGGCCGGGTCTCGGAAAGATGGAAGTTATGTAGCGCAGACGCCAACAGGCTCTGCGTCGAGGACGGAACGAACTGGCGCAGCGACAGCATCAGTGCAAACGAGGGAATAGGTGGACGCCGCCAGATACACACCTGGCTGCGCCGCAGGTCGGCGTCAGCCTCGCCCAACTGAATGAGCTTTTCCCGCAGCAGCGGTTCGGCGAACGCTTCGATCGAGGGGATCTGCGCCAGCACCGGGCGCAAGGCAGCCACTGCGTTTTCTTGCCTGGAGAGTGCCTTGCGAAACGCACGCAGCCGATCGATACGCTGCGGGCCGCCCTCCTCACGTATCAACCAGTCCGGCATACGCTGGGCGAACAACGTGTCGATGGAACCTTCGGGGAGGACGGGATCAGACATAGCGCGCAAACTCGAGCAGTTGAAAAACTCGATCTCACCAGTTGCCTCCCTGCACGACGCAGTACCGGGCTACTACCCGGCCCACTCATTCGGTTTCCCGAACACGAAGAGAGCACTCATTCGGAAATCCGCACACCTGCAATAGCAAAAAACAGTAAGCAAAAGCCTCAAAACCAGTAATTTCGCGGCGATATGATCGACAGCAGGGCTTGGCACGACTCATGCTCTACACTTGGTAGCCGAATGCACCACGTTTGCTGCTGTATTCGTGGAACGAAGAGTCCGCCAACGGCTCCATAAAAAAAACAAACACGTCGAGGAAAATTTGATGCGCATCGTTCGTCAATTGCTGGGCGCCGCCATCGCGGCCGCTGTCATCGCATCGCCTGTCATGGCCGAAGAGCTGACCGGCACCCTGAAGAAGATCAAGGACTCGGGCACCATCACCCTGGGCCACCGCGACTCCTCCATTCCATTTTCCTACCTGGCCGGCAAGCCAGAACCCGTGGGCTACTCCCACGACATCCAGCTGGCCGTCGTCGACGCGCTGAAAAAGCAACTGGGTACGGACATCAAGGTCCGCTACAACCTGGTCACCTCCCAGACCCGCATCCCGCTGGTGCAGAACGGCACCGTGGACCTTGAGTGCGGCTCCACCACCAACAACGTCGAACGCCAGCAGCAAGTTGGCTTCTCGGTCGGTATCTTTGAAGTCGGCACCCGCCTGCTGACCAAAGTCAAGGACGGCCAGCCAGCCTACAAAGACTTCCCGGACCTGGCCGGCAAGAACGTGGTGACCACCGCCGGCACCACCTCCGAGCGCATCCTCAAGGCGATGAACGCCGACAAGCAAATGAAGATGAACGTGATCTCCGCAAAAGACCACGGCGAAGCCTTCAACATGCTCGAAAGCGGCCGCGCCGTGGCCTTCATGATGGACGACGCCCTGCTCGCCGGCGAAATGGCCAAGGCAAGCAAGCCTGCCGACTGGGTCATCACCGGAACCCCGCAGTCCTACGAGATCTATGGCTGCATGGTCCGCAAGGGTGACGATGCGTTCAAGAAGGCAGTGGACGACGCCATCGTGGCGTACTTCAAGTCCGGTGCGGTCAACAAGAGCTACGAGAAGTGGTTCCAACAGCCGATCCCGCCAAAAGGCCTGAACCTTCAGTTCCCGATGAGCGATGAGCTGAAAAAACTGATCGCCGAGCCGACCGACAAGGCGGCGGACGAGAAGAAGTCCTGACCCCCAGCCAGTGGCCTGATGCTCGACCCGAGCAGTAATCAAACCGACAGGCCACTCATTAGTGTCTAACCTTTCAACCGAGGGCGTTCGCCGCCCTCGGTTGCTCGAAGGTGCCCGTGAAACAACCGTCTGAGGGGAAATCCCGATGAATTACAACTGGGACTGGGGCGTATTCTTCAAGTCCACCGGCGTAGGCAGCGAAACCTACCTGGACTGGTACATCACCGGCCTGGGCTGGACCATCGTCATTGCCGTGACCGCCTGGATCATCGCCTTGCTGCTGGGCTCGCTGCTCGGTGTGATGCGCACCGTGCCGAACCGCGTGGTATCGGGGATCGCCACCGCCTACGTCGAGCTGTTCCGTAACGTGCCGCTGCTGGTGCAGCTGTTCATCTGGTACTTCCTGGTGCCAGACCTTTTGCCCGAAAGCGCACAGGAATGGTTCAAGCAAGACCTCAACCCGACCACCTCGGCGTTGATCAGCGTGGTCGTCTGCCTAGGCCTGTTCACCGCCGCCCGTGTGTGCGAGCAGGTGCGTACCGGCATCCAGGCCCTGCCGCGCGGCCAGGAGTCGGCGGGCCGGGCGCTGGGCTTCAGCCTGTCGCAGATCTACATGAACGTGCTGCTGCCCCAAGCCTACCGGATCATCATCCCGCCGCTCACCTCGGAATTCCTGAACGTGTTCAAGAACTCCTCCGTGGCATCGCTGATCGGCCTGATGGAACTGCTGGCCCAGACCAAGCAGACCGCCGAGTTCTCCGCCAACCTGTTCGAGGCGTTCACCCTGGCCACCTTGATCTACTTCACCCTGAACATGGGCCTGATGCTGTTCATGCGCCTGATCGAGAAGAAAGTCTCGGTACCCGGCCTGATCTCCGTGGGGGGCAAGTAAATGGACATGGATTTCAGCGAAATCATCCCCGCCCTGCCAGCCCTCTGGGAAGGCATGGTGATGACCCTCCAACTGATGGTCATGGGCGTGGTCGGCGGTATCGTGCTGGGTACGATCCTGGCGCTGATGCGTCTGTCGTCGAGCAAGCTGCTGTCGAACCTGGCTGGCGCCTACGTCAACTACTTCCGCTCCATCCCGCTGCTGTTGGTGATCACCTGGTTCTACCTGGCGGTCCCGTTCGTACTGCGTTGGATCACCGGCGAGGACACGCCGGTCGGCGCCTTCACCTCTTGCGTGGTGGCGTTCATGATGTTCGAGGCCGCCTACTTCTGTGAGATCGTGCGGGCCGGCGTGCAATCGATCTCCAAGGGCCAGATGGGCGCCGCCCAGGCGCTGGGCATGACCTATGGCCAGACCATGCGTCTGATCATCCTGCCCCAAGCGTTTCGCAAGATGACCCCACTGTTGCTGCAGCAGAGCATCATCCTGTTCCAGGACACCTCGCTGGTCTACACCGTGGGCCTGGTGGACTTCCTCAACTCGGCACGCTCCAACGGCGACATCATCGGACGCTCCCATGAGTTCCTGATCTTCGCCGGGGTCGTGTACTTCCTCATCAGCTTCTCCGCTTCGTGGCTGGTCAAGCGCCTGCAAAAAAGGATCACCGTATGATTTCCATCAAGAACGTCAACAAGTGGTACGGGGACTTCCAGGTGCTGACCGATTGCAGCACCGAGGTCAAGAAAGGTGAAGTGGTGGTGGTCTGCGGGCCATCCGGCTCGGGCAAGTCCACGCTGATCAAGTGCGTCAACGCGCTGGAGCCGTTCCAAAAGGGCGACATCGTGGTCGACGGTACCTCCATCGCCGACCCGAAGACCAACCTGCCCAAGCTGCGTTCGCGGGTCGGCATGGTATTCCAGCACTTTGAGCTCTTCCCGCACCTGTCGATCACTGAGAACCTGACCATCGCCCAGCGCAAGGTACTGGGACGCAGCGAGGCCGAAGCCACCAAGAAAGGCCTTGCCCTGCTCGACCGCGTGGGCCTGGGCGCCCATGCCAAGAAGCATCCTGGCCAGCTTTCCGGCGGCCAGCAGCAGCGTGTGGCGATCGCTCGCGCACTGTCGATGGACCCGATCGTCATGCTGTTCGACGAACCGACCTCGGCGCTGGACCCGGAAATGGTCAACGAAGTGCTGGACGTGATGGTCGAGTTGGCCCACGAAGGCATGACCATGATGTGCGTGACCCACGAGATGGGCTTTGCCCGCAAAGTCGCCAACCGAGTGATCTTCATGGACAAGGGCAGCATCATCGAGGATTGCCAGAAAGAAGACTTCTTCGGCAACCCTGAAGGCCGCCACGAGCGCACCCAGCACTTCCTCAGCAAGATCCTGCAGCACTGAGTCGGCCATGCCGCTGCCCGGTCCTCCGGGCAGCGGACGCTGGTCGTGACAAGGCCACTGTGATGAAATGCGACCCCTCGCTCCTTCGCCCTGCCCAACCCGCCGTGAAATCCCGCCTGATCCGTCAATTGCTGCTGCCGCCTCTGATCATCCTACTGATGGTCGGCCTGGGCATGGCTGGCTATCTGATCAGCGAGAGCAATGGCATCCGCGCCCTGAGCGAGAACGGCGAACGCCAGCTGGAGCTGCACGCGCGCACCGTCGAGAGCGAGATCAGCAAGTACACCTACCTGCCGAGCCTCCTGGAACTCGAAGACAGCGTCTCCAAGTTGCTCACAGACCCTGAGGCGGGCTACCGCCAGACCGTCAACGAATACCTCGAGGGCCTGAACCGCCGCAGCCGCAGCCGGGCCATCTTCGTGCTGGACACCACCGGTCGTGTCCAGGCCACCAGTAATTGGCGCGACGCCGACTCCTTCCTCGGCGAGGATTTGTCGTTTCGCGCCTATTTCCAGGACGCCGTGCGCGGCGAGCCTGGCCGCTTCTATGGCATCGGCAGCACCACCGGCGAAGCAGGCTACTATCTGGCCCACGGGCTGGAGGAGCACGGCAAGATCATCGGTGTGGCGGTGGTCAAGGTGCGCCTGGACACCCTCGAAGAACGCTGGCAACGCGCCCGCCTGGAAGCCTTCGTCAGCGACGAGAACGGCATCATCATTCTTTCCAGCGACCCGGCACGCCGGCTCAAGTCGGTGCGCCCGCTGACCCCGCAGATCAAAGAGCGCCTGGCGCGCAGCCTGCAGTACTACTGGTGGCCGCTGAACGAGCTGCAGCCCTTGGCGCGGGAGACCCTGTCCGATGGCGTGGAGAAGCTGACCTTCCCCGCCAACAGCGAGACCGGCCAAGGCAAACCTCGCAAGATGGCCTACCTGGCCCAGACCCGGCGCCTGGTGGATACCCCCTGGCACTTCACGTTGCTCACCCCGCTGCAGGACCTGCACCGCGAATCCATGGTCCAGGGCATCCTGGCAGGCGTGGCCTTCGCCCTGCTGACCATCCTGGCGATCGCCTGGAACGAGCGACGCAAGGTGATCGCCACCCGCCTGGCCGCCCGCGAAGCCCTCGAAGAAGCCAATAGCCAGCTTGAGCGGCGCATCACCGAACGCACCGCCGATCTGCGCGCCAGCAACGAACGGCTCAAGGGGCAGATCCGCGAACGTCGGCACGCCGAGCAGACCCTGCGCCACGCCCAGGACGAGCTGGTCCAGGCCGGCAAGCTCGCGGCCATCGGGCAGATGTCCACCAGCATCGCCCACGAATTGAACCAGCCCCTGGCCGCACTGCGCACCCTGTCGGGCAACACCGTGCGCTTCCTCGAGCGCGGCGCCCTGGAGACCGCCAGCACCAACCTGCGTACCATGAACGACCTGATCGACCGCATGGGTCGTATCACCGCCAGCCTGCGCTCTTTCGCAAGGCGTGGCGATGACAGTGGCCAGGCCTCGTTGGGCAAGGCCGTGGATGCCTCCTTGCAAGTGCTGGCCAACCGCATCGCCGGCTGCAAGCTGCAACTGCACAGCCAATTCGACGACCAGCAACTGGCTATCGACCAGACCCGCCTGGAGCAGATTCTGGTCAACCTAATCGGCAACGCCCTGGACGCCATGGCCAACCAGTCAACCCCGCAGCTTTGGCTCGAGGGCGAGCTGCAAGGCGACAAATACCGCCTACGGGTGCGCGATAATGGCCATGGCATCGATGCCGAGGCGCGCAAGCACCTGTTCGAGCCTTTCTTCACCACCAAACCGGGCGAGCATGGCCTGGGCCTGGGCCTGACTCTTTCGGCGAGCCTTGCCGCCGCCGCCAAGGGTTCGCTGAGCGTCGAGCACCCCGCCAGCGGCGGGACCGCCTTCGTGCTCGCCCTGCCCTTGGCCACGCCCACCGGCAAATCGGTAGAACCTCTATGAACGCAGGGTCCCTATGAACCAAGTGCCCTTGACTGTCCTGATCGTCGAAGACGACCCCCATGTGCTGCTGGGCTGCCAGCAGGCCCTGGCCTTGGAAGACATCGCCTGCGAAGGCGTGGGCAGCGCCGAGCAGGCCCTGGAACGCATCGGCGATGATTTCGCCGGCATCGTCGTCAGCGACATCCGCCTGCCCGGCATGGATGGCCTGGAGCTGCTCGGCCGGCTCAAGGCCCGCGACCGCAGCCTGCCGGTGGTGCTGATCACCGGCCACGGCGACATCGACATGGCGGTCGGGGCCATGCGCACTGGCGCCTACGACTTCATGGAAAAGCCCTTCTCTCCCGAGCGTCTGGTGGATGTGGTCCGTCGCGCCCTGGAGCAACGCGGCCTGTCCCGCGAAGTCCATGCGCTGCGCCGCCAACTGGCCGGCCACAGCTCCCTGGAAGGTCGCATCATTGGCCGCTCGCCGGCGATGCAGAACCTGCGCGAACTGATCGCCAACGTGGCCGACACGTCGGCCAACGTGCTGATCGAAGGCGAGACCGGCACCGGCAAGGAGCTGGTCGCCCGCTGCCTGCATGATTTCAGCCGTCGCCAGGGCCAGCCGTTCGTGGCACTCAACTGCGGTGGCCTGCCGGAGAACCTGTTCGAAAGCGAGATCTTCGGCCACGAGGCCAATGCCTTCACCGGCGCCGGCAAGCGGCGCATCGGCAAGATCGAACATGCCAATGGCGGGACGTTGTTTCTCGATGAAGTCGAGAGCATGCCGATCAACCTGCAGATCAAACTGCTGCGCGTGTTGCAGGAGCGCACACTCGAACGCCTGGGCTCGAACCAGAGCATCCCGGTGGACTGCCGGGTGATCGCGGCGACCAAGTCGGACCTGGACGCCATGGGCCAGAGCGGGCAGTTTCGCAGCGACCTGTACTACCGCCTGAACGTCGTGACCCTGGAGCTGCCGCCTCTGCGCGAACGCCGCGAGGACATCCTGCAGCTGTTCGAGCACTTCCTGGAGCAGTCAGCGCTGCGCTTCGACCGCGAGGTTCCGGAGCTAGACAGCCAGACCCTGTCACGGCTGATGGCCCACGACTGGCCTGGCAACGTCCGCGAACTGCGCAATGTCGCCGAGCGCTATGCCTTGGGTCTGCCGGCGTTCAAGAAGAGCGCCAGTGGCGCCAGCCAGGGCCTGGGCTTTGCCGAGGCGGTGGAGGCTTTCGAACGCAACCTGCTCAGCGACGCCCTGCAACGCACCGGCGGCAACCTCAGCCAAGCCAGCCAGGAGCTGGGCATGGCCAAGACCACGCTGTTCGACAAAGTGAAGAAGTACGGCCTCAACTGAGGCCAAAGGAAACCCGTGGACCTGATACTCAAAGCCAGCCTGGGCGCCGCCGTCGTGGTGCTTCTGGCCATCCTCTCCAAGACCCGCAACTATTACATCGCAGGGCTGGTGCCGCTGTTTCCGACCTTTGCCCTGATCGCCCACTACATCGTGGGCAAGGGGCGGTCGCTTGAGGACCTGAAGGCCACCATCCTGTTCGGCATGTGGTCGATCATCCCGTACTTCGTCTACCTGGCCACCTTGTACGTACTGGTCGACCGGCTGCGCCTGGAAGCCTCGCTGGCCCTGGCCACAGTGGCCTGGCTGGTGGCGGCAACGGTGCTGGTCACGCTGTGGGTGCGCTTTCACTAGGCAACCGTGCGGCCTTTTTTCGGGTAAACCCGCTCCTGCAAAGATCGCCGTGCCCCCTGTGAAAGCGGGTTTACCCGCAGCTCAAAGCCCGGCCACGTGCCGGATGTCTTCGCGATGTGAACTCAGATAAGGCAACACTGCCGCCAGCAGCGGCGCCTTGAACTGCTCCTGGAAACGGTGCGCCAGCCCTGGGATCAGGCGCAATTGGCTGCCCTGGATGTGCGCGGCCAGGTGCACCCCATGCATCACCGGCAGCAGCGGATCGGCCGTACCATGCACCACCAGCGTGGGCACGCGTAACTGGTTGAGCAGCGTCACCCGGCTGGGCTCGGCGAGAATCGCCATGATCTGACGTTGGGCCCCTTCTGGATTGAACGCCCGGTCATAGGCCACGGCCGCCTGATGCAACAGCGCCGTGCGGTCGTCCGGGATCGTCGGGCTGCCCAGGGCGGCCAGCAGGTCCGCCTGGTGCTCGATGGCCACCTCGCGATTCGGCGCATCCCGCCGGGCCAGCAGTTGCACCAACGCCGTGCTTGGCGCCGGCAGGCCTTCGGCGCCGGAGCTCGACATCACCAGCGTCAGGCTGCGCACGCGCTCCGGTGCCATTGCCGCCAGGTGCTGGGCAATCATGCCGCCCATGCTCACTCCCAGCACATGGAACTGCTCGATCTTCAGCTCATCCATCAGGCGCAAGCCATCGGTGGCCATGTCGGTCAAGGTATAGGGCGCCGACACCGGCAGCCCCAGTTTGTAACGCAACACCTCGACGGTCAGGTTGGCCGAGGCTGGCTGTTGGTTCCAGCGTGACAGCCCGACATCGCGATTGTCATAGCGAATGACCCGAAACCCTTGGCCGCACAGGGCCTCGACCACATCATCGGGCCAATGGATCAGTTGCCCGCCCAGGCCCATGACCAGCAGCAACACCGGGTCCGACGGTGCCCCCACGCTCTGGTACACCAGGCTCAGTTCACCCAGTTCGGCCCGTTGCACCGGCACCTGCGCGTCGCAGCGCGGCGCCGACGCAGTGGCCGATGCGCTGAACAATAAAAAGAAAAAAACCCAAAAAGCCCGCATGAAAGAAACACCAGAATGCAGATCCCCAGTAGATCGCGAGTCTGATGAAATCTCGTCGAGGGCGCTGCCACAGAACCATGACAGTTTTATTAAGCCTGCCGAGCGGTCATCGCATCGCCAGTCGACAGCTGCCCACAACATGAGAGAAACTCAACATCATGCTTTTTTTCTCCCGTTCTACCCCCGGAGCCTTCTGTGCTGGAAATCCGCCACCTGAAAACCCTTCATGCCCTGCGCGAAGCCGACAGCCTGGTAGAGGCAGCCGAACGCCTGCATCTGACCCAGTCGGCCCTCTCGCATCAATTCAAGGAGCTGGAAGAACGCCTGGGGATGGCGCTGTTCGTGCGCAAGACCAAGCCGATCCGTTTCACCAGCGCTGGCCTGCGCCTGCTGCAACTGGCCGATGCCACCCTGCCCCTGCTGCGCGGCGCCGAACGTGACATTGCCCGGCTGGCCGGTGGCACCGCAGGACGTCTGCACATGGCCATCGAGTGCCACAGCTGTTTCCAATGGCTGATGCCGACCATCGACCAGTTTCGCGATGCCTGGCCGGAGGTGGAACTGGACCTGGCTTCAGGCTTTGCCTTCGCCCCACTACCGGCCTTGGCTCGTGGCGATCTGGACCTGGTGGTGACCTCTGACCCCGTGGACCTACCGGGTATCACCTATGTGCCGCTGTTCACCTATGAGGCCATGCTCGCGGTCGCCAATCAGCACCCGTTGGCCAGCAAACCCTACATCGTGCCCCAGGACCTGCTCGATCAGACCCTGATCACCTACCCGGTGGAGCGCGACCGCCTGGACATCTTCACCCGTTTCCTGGAGCCGGCCGATATCGAACCGGCCGCGGTGCGCACCTCGGAGCTGACGGTGATGATGATGCAATTGGTGGCCAGTGGCCGTGGAGTGTGCGGTATTCCGCACTGGGCGCTGCACGAATACAGCTCGCGCGGTTATGTGAAAGGCAAGCGCCTGGGTGAAAAGGGCCTATTCGCCACGCTGCACGCGGCGGTGCGCACCGACATGCTCGATGCGCCCTACATGCGCGACTTCCTGCTGACGGCCAAGGACACGTCCTTCTCCACCCTCGATGGTGTCAGCGCGGTGCGCTGACCGTCTGGCGGTAGAGCGGCAGGATCAGGTCACGGGTCAACGGTGCCAGCTCAAGGTCCGTGACCTGATCAGCGCTCAGCCATACCACTTCTTCAATCTCGGCGGCCGGTACGACGGCCGAGGCGCTGTCGACCCGAAACAGCTGCGCCTGAACCTCGAAGCCAGGCTCGTTGGCGGCCGGTGCGCTGAATTGGCCCAGATAGACCGCCTGCTCGGGGTCCAGCCGCAGCCCCAGTTCCTCGTGCAACTCACGCACCAGCGCCGCCTGCGGCGACTCCCCCGCATCGATCTTGCCTCCGGGCTGCATGAAGGCCAGGGTGCCGCGCTTGCGCACGAGCAGGGTACGACCTTGGGGGTCGATGAGCAGGGCGGCGGCGATGCGGATGATCTGGGACATGGGAACTCGCTTACAGGTAAAAAGGCAGCAAGGATCACACGGGCGCAGGGTACGGACAAGGAACCGCTAAGTTCATGACGAACGGCCCCTTGCCAATGGCCGCCTCACCCTCCATAAACGACACATGAACCTTCCCGCCCAGCACCATCCGGTGCTCGACCTGTTCCATCCCGCCGTCGGCACCTGGTTCCGGCAACATTTCGCCACCGTGACCGACGCCCAGGCGCGCGCCTGGCCACTGATCCACGGTGGCCAGTCGATGCTGCTCGCCGCCCCTACCGGTTCGGGCAAGACCTTGAGCGCATTCCTTGCTGTGCTCGATGAACTGTTTTGCCAAGGCCTGTCACAGGGAGGCGAACTGCCCGCGCAGACCCAGGTGGTCTATGTATCGCCACTCAAGGCGCTGTCCAACGACATCCGCCTCAACCTCGAAGTGCCTCTGGCAGGTATCAGCCAGGCGCTCCAGGCCCAAGGCCTGCCGGCGGCGCGCATCACCACCCAGGTACGCACCGGCGACACGCCGCAAAAGGAACGTGCGGCCATGCGCAAGCAAGCGCCGCACATTCTGGTGACCACCCCCGAGTCGCTCTACGTACTGCTGGGCTCAGCCTCTGGCCGCGAGGGCCTGGCCACTGTGCACACGGTCATCGTCGACGAGATTCATGCCTTGGCAGGCAACAAGCGCGGCTGCCACCTGGCCTTGACCCTCGAGCGCTTGCAAGCGCTGTGCGCACGCCCCTTGCGCCGCATTGGCCTGTCTGCGACCCAACGCCCCGTGGAACGCGTGGCGCAGTTTCTGGTCGGTCACCAGCGCCCATGCGCCATCATCGACGTCGGCCATGCCCGCCGCCGCGACCTGGCCATCGAAGTCCCGCCCGTGCCGCTGGGGGCAGTGATGGCCACCGATGTGTGGAATCTGGTCTACGACCGTATCGCCGCCCTCGCCCGCGAACACCGCACCACGCTGGTTTTCGTCAACACCCGGCGCCTGGCCGAACGACTGACCCGCCACTTGGGCGAGCGCCTGGGCCTGGACGCCGTGGCCGCGCACCACGGCAGCCTGGCCAAGGAGTACCGCCTGGCCGCCGAACAGCGCCTGAAAGCGGGCGAACTGCAAGTACTGGTAGCCACCGCCTCGTTGGAGCTGGGCATCGACATCGGCGAGGTGGAGCTGGTGTGCCAGATCGCCTCGCCCGGCTCGATTTCGGCCTTCCTGCAACGGGTCGGGCGTTCTGGACACCAGGTGGAGGGGGTGCCCAAAGGGCGGCTGTTCCCGACCTCGCGAGACGACCTGATCGAATGCGTGGCCTTGCTCGACTGCATACGCCACGGTGAACTCGACGAATTGCACATCCCCAAGGCGCCGCTTGACGTCTTGGCCCAGCAGATCGTCGCCGAAGTGGCCAACCAGCCCTGGCCGGAACAGGCGCTGTACGACTGTCTGCGCCAGGCTACGCCCTACAGCGCCCTGGATCAGCATCACTACCAGGCATTGCTGCGCATGCTCGCCGAGGGCTACAACGGTCGCCAGGGCATACGCAGCGCCTACCTGCATCGTGACGCGGTCAGCGCCACCTTGCGTGGGCGCCGGGGCAGCCAACTGACCGCGCTGACCAGCGGCGGAACCATTCCGGACACCGCCGACTACGCCGTGTTGCTCGAACCCCAGTCACTGAACATCGGCAGCGTCAACGAAGACTTCGCGGTGGAGAGCATTGCCGGCGACATCTTCCAGTTGGGCAACGCCTCCTATCGCATCTTGCGAGTCGAGCCAGGCCGGGTGCGGGTCGAAGACGCCCACGGCCTGCCGCCGACCATCCCTTTCTGGCTCGGTGAAGCGCCCGGGCGCAGCGATGAGCTGTCCGCCGCCGTGGCCCGCCTGCAGGCGCGTATCGATGAGCGTTTGCAGGCCAGCGCCGGCGACTTCGCCCCGGTGCTGGCCTGGCTCCAGGAGGCCTTCGCACTGGACGAAGCCAGCGCCAGCCAACTGCTCGACTACCTGGGGCGCACCTGGCAAGTGTTCGGTGCCCTGCCCTCGCAGCGGACGCTGGTGATGGAGCGCTTTTTCGACGAGTCCGGCGGCACCCAGCTGATCATCCATTCGCCCTACGGCAGCCGCATCAACCGGGCGTGGGGCCTGGCCCTGCGCAAGCGTTTCTGTCGTACGTTCAACTTCGAACTGCAAGCTGCGGCCAGCGAGGACGCCATCGTGCTGTCGCTGTCCACCAGCCACAGCTTCGCGCTGGACGACGTCTGGCGCTACCTGTCCAGCACCAGCGCGCAGCCGATCCTGGTCCAGGCCTTGCTCGATGCCCCGCTGTTCGGCGTGCGCTGGCGTTGGAATGCCGGCGTGGCGCTGGCCTTGCCGCGCTACATCGGAGGGCGAAAGGTGGCGCCACAGATCCAGCGGATGAAAAGCGAAGACCTGATCGCCGCCGTGTTCCCCGATCAAATCGCCTGCCTCGAAAACATCGCGGGTGAGCGGCAGATTCCCGACCATCCGTTGGTGGAGCAGACCCTCGACGACTGCCTGCATGAAGCCATGGACAGCGACGGCTGGCTGGCCATGCTGCGGCGTATGGAAAACGGCCAGATCCGCCTACTCGCCCGCGACCTGCCGGCCCCGTCCCCACTGGCCTCGGCCATCCTCAATGCCCGGCCCTATACCTTCCTGGACGACGCGCCTCTGGAGGAGCGCCGCACCCAGGCGGTGCTCAACCGCCGCTGGAATGAGGTCCACAGCAGCGACGATCTGGGCGCGCTGGACGTCGAAGCCATCACCGCCGTGCAGGCCGAAGCCTGGCCGCAGCCGGGCAGTGCCGACGAGATGCACGAAGCGTTGATGAGCCTGGGCGTCATCAGCCAGGCCGAGGTGCAGGCCAATGCGCCCTGGGCTGGCCTGCTCGGCCAATTGGCCGATGCAGGTCGCGCCTGCCAGTTGCACACCGGAGAGCACAGCCTGTGGCTTGCACGCGAACGCCTGAACCTGTTGCTGGCGTGTTATCCGCAAGCGCGCCTGGCGCCTGAGTTCGCGATGCTGCCAGGCTTCGACCACCCTATCGAGCCAGACACCGCGCTGACCGAACTGCTGCGCTCGCGTCTGAGCGGTTTCGGCCCGTTGACCGTGGCGCAGATCGCCGCGCCCCTGGGCTTGCCCAGCAGCGCTATCGAACAAGCCCTCGCCCGCCTGGAAGTCGAAGGCTACGTGCTACGCGGGCATTTCAGCCCAGGCCAGCACTCCCAGCAGTGGTGCGAGCGGCATCTGCTGGCGCGTATCCATCGCTACACGGTCAAGCGCCTGCGCCGGGAGATCGAGCCGGTCACCCTGCAGCACTTCATGCGTTTTCTGTTCGACTGGCAACACCTGGCGACCAGCGAGCGCGTACAGGGGCCGCAGGCGGTGGCCTTGGTGCTCGATCAGTTGCAAGGGTTCCCGAGTGCGGCCGGCGCCTGGGAAGCTGAGCTGCTGCCTGCCCGCATCAAGGACTACAGCCCACATTGGCTCGACGATGCCTGCCGCAGCGGGCAGTGGGCCTGGAGCCGGCTGGCGACCACGGTTTCGGGCAGCACATTGTCGAGCACGCCGCTGGTGCTGTTGCCTCGTGAACATCTGAGTCTCTGGCGCAGCCTCGCCGCAGCCCCGGCGCCCGATGAGCTCGCGCCCAGGGCACAGCGCGTGTACGAAACCCTGCAGACCCAGGGCGCATTGTTCTTCGACGAGCTGGCCCACGAGGCGCATCTGCTGCCCAGCGAACTCGAAACAGCCTTGCAGCAATTGGTGGGCGCAGGGCTGGTCGGCGCCGACAGCTTCACCGGCCTGCGCAGCCTGATCACGCCAGCCAACAAGCGCACCTCGCGCAACAGCCGCCGGGGCCATCCGCCACTCTCCAGCAGCATGGCCCATGCCGGGCGCTGGGCGCTGCTGCGCCGAAGCAGTACCGCGCCAGACCACGAGCAGCGGCTGGAACACATCGCACGGACGCTGTTGCGCCGATACGGGGTGATCTGCTGGCGTTTGCTGGAGCGCGAAAGCGACGCCCTGCCGCCCTGGCGTGAGTTGCTGCGTTGCTATCACCGCTTGGAAGCACGCGGTGAGATACGCGGTGGGCGCTTCATCGCGGGGCTGGCCGGCGAGCAATTCGCCCTGCCCGAGGCAGTCGGTTTGCTGCGTCAGGTACGAAAGCGTGCCTCACACGGCGAACTGGTGATGGTCAGCGCCTGCGACCCGCTGAACTTGCTGGGGACCTTGCTGCCAGGGAACAAGGTGGCCGCGGTCGGCGGCAATCGGTTGCTGTATCGCGATGGTGTGCCGGTAGCGACCCGCGTGGCGGGACGATATGAGTTCCTGTTGGATGCCTCGACGACGGAGCAGGAAACCTGGCGACAACAATTGTTGCGCGACAGGCCCGGAGGCTGTTTCGCGCCAGATCGCGGGTAAGCCCGCACCCCACCTGACCTGCGGTGAATCCTGTGTGGGGTTTACCCACAAAAATGCTTGCCACCGAAGGACAGCCGCCCCTGCGCATGACCAATCTTTCATGCGTACAGCGGGCCATCGACTGGCATTACGCCACGCAATGGGGCTATGGTCGGGGTTTGACCCAGGCCCCTGAGCCTGACCGAGCCATCGCAAGGACCCTGTATGAGCCTGTCACTTCTCAGTCGCTATGCCTTCTTCGCCGCCTGTGTGCTGTTCACCCTGGCCAGCCTGCCCTTCCTGCACCATGAATGGCTGTGGCCGTTCACCCTGACCACCGGCGTGCTCACGCTGATCGGCCTGTTCGACCTGCTGCAGCAGCGCCATGCAGTGCGGCGCAACTACCCGATCCTCGGCAACATTCGTTATCTGGTCGAGGCCATTCGTCCAGAAATTCGCCAGTACCTGCTCGAAGCCGACAGCGACGCCCTGCCCTTCTCCCGGGCCCAGCGCTCGCTGGTCTATGCCCGGGCCAAGAACGAAGCGTCGGACAAACCCTTCGGCACGCTGATCGACGTCTATGAGTCAGGCTTCGAATTCATCGGCCACTCCATGCGCCCGGCGCCCTTGGCGGACCCGTCGAGCTTTCGCGTGGTGGTCGGCGGCCCGCAGTGCAGCCAGCCGTATTCGGCCTCTATCTTCAATATCTCGGCCATGAGCTTCGGCTCGCTCAGCGCCAACGCCATCCGCGCCCTGAACCAGGGCGCCAAACTGGGCAACTTCGCCCACGACACCGGCGAAGGCAGCATCAGCCCTTACCACCGCGAGAATGGCGGTGACCTGGTCTGGGAGCTGGGCTCGGGCTATTTCGGCTGCCGCACCCCGGACGGGCGCTTCGACCCCGAGCGCTTCGCCGAGCAGGCGCGCAACCCGCAGGTGCGCATGATCGAGATCAAGATGAGCCAGGGCGCCAAGCCCGGCCATGGCGGTATCCTGCCCAAGCACAAGGTCACCGAAGAGATCGCCGAGACCCGTGGCGTGCTGATGGGCGAGGACTGCATCTCGCCGTCACGTCACAGCGCCTTCTCCACGCCCATCGAGATGATGCAGTTCATTGCCCAGCTGCGTGAGCTGTCCGGCGGCAAGCCGGTGGGCTTCAAGTTCTGCCTGGGTCACCCCTGGGAATTCATGGGCATCGCCAAGGCCATGCTCGAGACCGGCATCCTGCCGGATTTCATCGTCGTCGACGGCAAGGAAGGCGGCACTGGCGCAGCGCCAGTGGAGTTCACCGACCACATTGGCGTGCCGCTGCGCGAAGGCTTGTTGTTCGTGCACAACACCTTGGTGGGGCTGAACCTGCGCGACAAGATCAAGCTCGGCGCCAGCGGCAAGATCGTCAGTGCGTTCGATATCGCCAGCGTGCTGGCCATCGGCGCCGATTGGGCCAACGCGGCGCGCGGTTTCATGTTCGCCATCGGTTGCATCCAGTCCCAAAGCTGTCACACCAACAAGTGCCCAACCGGAGTGGCCACCCAGGATGCCCTGCGCCAGCGCGCCCTGGTGGTACCAGACAAGGCCCAGAGGGTGCTGAACTTCCACCACAACACCCTGCGCGCCCTGGCCGAGATGCTGGCCGCGGCGGGCCTGGAACATCCGGCGCAGTTGGAGGCCAAGCACCTGGTGCGGCGTATCTCCGCCACCGAGATCAAGCTGTTCTCGCAGATGCATGTGTTCCTCAAGCCAGGCGAGTTGCTCACCGGCGAGGTGAATGGGCAGTTCTATTCGCGCATGTGGCAGATGGCCCGGGCGGACAGTTTCGAGCCGCATACCGAGGTCGCCGCCTGAGACGCCCCCACCCGATGTGTCTGCGCCGGGCCAGGCACATCGGGTGATTTAGAGCTATGTCCTACAGTGCACCCAGCCGCCTCCTACTCACCCTTAAATAGTCGTTAATCAATGGCCGACATGCTCGATGCCTCTCATTCAGGAGTGCGCATCATGTCGTCGACCAATAATCCAAACTTTCCAGAAACCTGCCCGGTGTCCAGGCCTCAGCGCCTGCTGTCGCTCGCCAGGCAGATCGCCGTGCTGGGCGTTGTCATGCCGATGTTGATGATCGGCCTGCTCAAATTCACATCGATCGAAGTACAAGCCCTAAAGCCGCTCATCAGTCAGACACCTTGGCTGAGCTGGCTGTATGCCGTGTTTGGCGAGGCAGGAACATCCTACTTGCTGGGGGTGGTGGAGATATTGGCCGCCGCACTGGTCGTAGCCAGCCGATGGTCGAGCAAAGCCGCCATTGCCGGTGGAGTGCTTTGCACGCTCACCTTCGCCACGACACTCTCGATCATGCTTGCCGTGCCAATCTGGGAGGCCGCGTCAGGTGGCTTTCCCTGGCTCAATCGCGCCGGTAGCTTTCTGATCAAGGACCTGGCGCTGCTGGGTGTGAGTCTGATGGTATTGGCAGAAGGCTTGCTTCGCCGCCAGCGGCGCGCGCGATTGCCAGCCAGCAGCATGTGACAAGGGTCAGCTCCACAGACCATTGATGGGCATGACAAGCGCCCCAAAAACAAAGCCCCGGCACTGGCCGGGGCTTCGTTCGTCAGGAGGCGGTACTGGCCGCGCCTTGCGTCTCTTTCGGCGCCAGGCGGAATACGAAGTACAGCACCGTCAACAACACCAGGAACGCCGGGCCGATATACAAGGCCACGCGGGTGTCCTCGAAGTACGCCATCAGGCCCACCACCAGCACCAGGAAGGCCAAGGCCAGGTAGGAGCTCAGCGGCCACAGCCACATGCGGTACTTAAGGCCCTGGCGCTCGGCGGTGGAGAGGCCGGCGCGGAACTTGAGCTGGGCCAACAGGATCATCACCCAGGTCCAGATCGCGCCGAAGGTAGCGATCGAGGTGACCCAGACGAAGACTTTCTCAGGCACCAGGTAGTTGGCCAGCACACCCAGCAGCAGCGCACCGATCGACAACAGCAAGGCGTTGCGTGGCACGCCGCTGTTGGACGTGCGGGCGAAGGCCGCCGGCGCCTGGCCATTCTGCGCCAGGCTGTAGAGCATCCGCCCGGTGCTGAAGATACCGCCGTTGCAGGACGACAGCGCCGCGGTAATCACCACGAAGTTGATGATGCCGGCGGCGGTCTTGATACCCAGACGCTCGAAAGTCATCACGAACGGGCTGCCCTGGCTGCCGATTTCGTTCCACGGGTAAATCGACAGGATCACGAACAGCGCGCCCACATAGAACAGCAGGATGCGCCAGAACACCGAGCCGATGGCCTGGGGAATGGTCTTCTGCGGATTGCGCGCTTCACCGGCGGTCAGGCCGATCATCTCGACGCCCAGGTAGGCGAACATCACCATCTGCAGCGACATCAGCACGCCGGTCACGCCGTTGGGCATGAAACCGCCGTTGCTCCACAGGTTGGAGATACCCATTGCCACACCATCGTTGCCGAAGCCGAAGGCGATGATGCCGATGCCGCCCAGGACCATGGCAATGATCGTGACGATCTTGATCAGGGCGAACCAGAATTCGAACTCGCCAAACGCCTTGACCGCGATCAGGTTGATCGCCCCCATGCTGCCCAGCGCCGCCAGGGCCCAGATCCAGCGGGGTACATCAGGGAACCAGATGCCCATGTAGATGGCCACGGCGGTGATTTCCGCTACGCAGGTCACCAGCCACAGGAACCAGTAGTTCCAGCCGGTCAAAAAGCCCGCCAGTGGGCCGAGGTAATCCTGGGCATAGCGGCTGAAGGAGCCGGCGACAGGGTTGTGAACGGCCATTTCGCCGAGGGCGCGCATGATCACCAGGATGGCCAGGCCACCGATGATGTAGGAAAGCATGATCGCGGGACCGGCCATTTCGATGGCCTTGGCCGAACCGAGGAACAGGCCGACACCGATACAGGCGCCCAGCGCCATCAGACGGATGTGCCGTTCGCCCAGCTCGCGCTTGAGTGGGCCGCCCTGGGCGGTCTCACCATGGGCAGGGTGGTTGCCGACTGGCATAGCAATACAACCTCATTTTGTTATTGGATATGACCTCCGTGCAGCGCCGGCCATGCCGATGGGCATGGCGTCGTCTTGCCAAGCGAGCCTCGTGGGCCCGCCTGTCCACCGAAATCCGGTAGACGAAGGGGTCGAGCAGTATAGGAATCCGCCCGTAGGGCTTTTCACTATATAAACAGGGAAATTTGGAGAGAATTCTCGGCCAAAATCCCTTTCGCGAAAGAGAGAAAATCTTCGCTCCCCCTCTCTAGGAGAATGGGGCGGCTACCATAACAACATTGCCGAAGAATGGAAGCTGCACCAAAGGCGGATATTCCCACCACAGACTGCGAGAATTCTTACAATTTTTTCACCAACCCCGCCTAACGTCTAAGCTTCAGACAAGCAAGACGAAAAGTACCTGGCCGGATTGAAGACTATGGGCGCACTGTGGCAATCGGAACCAACCAGAACGGAAGCACCCGAAACATCTCCGGCTGAAGCGCCACTGCCAAAGACTCCCCGCCAGCGTCGGCTATGGTGGCGACTGATCGTGCTCATCGTGCTGCTGGGGATCATCGTCATCGGTTTTGCCGCCTACGACGAAATGCGTACCTCCAAACTGCAATCCAGGGAGTTCAGCCGCCTGGCCAGCACCCTCACCTACTCCCTGGAGCCAGGCCCGAGCGACGCGATCATCTACCCGGGCGACGGCCCCTTCGACAAGCGTCTGGGCTACAGTGCCCTGGGCGAATTCCTGCCCCGACTGCTCAAGCGCGACTACCTGATCAGCCAGCAGGTGCGGTTCTCGCCCGCGTTGATGAACTACGTCGAGCATGGCCTGTTCGTCCCTTATGTGGAGAAGATCCAGGCCGGCCTGTCGATCACCGACTGCCGCGGCCAAGACCTGTATCACTACAACTACCCGCAGCACCTGTACCCAGACTTCGCCTCGATCCCGCCGATCATCGTCAACAGCCTGCTGTTCATCGAGAACCGCGACCTGCTCGACCCACAGGACCCGCGCAACAATCCGGCCGTGGACTGGCCGCGCTTCGCCAAGGCCGCCTACAGCCAGGTGGCCAAGTACCTCGCCCTGCCCGGCCAGTCGGCTGGCGGCAGTACCTTGGCGACGCAGTTGGAGAAATACCGCCACTCCCCCGATGGCCTGACCGTCTCCGGGGCCGAGAAGATTCGCCAGATGATTTCCGCCAGCGTACGTGCCTACCAGGGTGGACCGGACACCACGGTGGCGCGCGAGCGCATCGTGCGCGACTACCTCAACAGCGTGCCGCTGTCGGCGGTGCCGGGCCACGGCGAGGTGCACGGCATGGCCGAGGGGCTGCGGGTCTGGTACGGCGCTGACTTCGACCAGGTCAACCAGGCGCTGGCCGCGACCACTACCGACCCTGAATCCCTCGCCGCTCGCGGCCTGGCCCTGCGCCAGGTGCTGTCGTTGATGATCGCCCAGCGCCGGCCGTCCCATTACCTGTCCAAGGGCCGGGTGGAACTGGCCGAGCTCACCGACGCGCACATCCGCGTGCTTGCCGCCAACGACGTGATCGACCGCCCCCTGGCCGATGCCGCTCTGGCCAGCAAGGCGGTGTACCGCGACTGGGTGGCCCAACCGACCATCGTGCCGATCATCACCAACAAAGGCATCAGCCTGGCCCGCAACCGCTTGGCAGCCATGCTCAATCGGCCCCTCTATGACCTCGACCGCCTCGACGTCTCAGCCACCAGCACCTTGCAGGCCGACTTGCAGATGCAGGTCAGCCAGTACCTGAAGAACCTCTCCGACCCCGAGTTCGCCGCGCAGATGGGGCTGATCGGCGAGCGCCTGCTCACGACCAAGACCACCGACCAGGTGCGCTACAGCTTCACCTTGTTCGAGCGCACCGCCGACGGCTCGCGGGTGCGGGTACAGACCGACAGCACCGACCAGCCTTTCGACATCAACGAAGGCAGCAAGCTGGAGCTGGGCTCCACGGCCAAGTTGCGGGTGCTGACCACCTACCTGGAAATCATCGCCGAACTGCACGACAAGTATGCCGGCAAGCCTGCCGCGGAACTCAAGAAAGTCCCGGTGGCCGAGCTCGATCGCATCACCCAGTGGTCACTGGAATGGCTGATGCAAAACCCCAAGGACCAGAGCCTGGATGCCATGCTCGACGCGGCCCTGGAGCGCAAGTACTCGGCCAACACCGGCGAGGCCTTCTTCACCGGCGGCGGCATGCACGTGTTCAACAACTTCCGCAAGGAAGACAACAACCGCAACCCGACCCTCAAGATCGCTCTGCGTGAATCGATCAACCTGCCGTTCATCCGCCTGATGCGCGACCTGGTGCGTTATGTCACTTACCAGCAGCCGTTCAACCGTGAGCCGCTGCTCAAGGACGATTCCGACCCGCGCCGCCAGGAATACCTGGCACGTTTTGCCGACAAAGAAGGCACCAACTACCTGATGCGGTTCTGGAAGAAGTACCAGCGCAAGACCTCCCAGCAGCGCCTGGACACCTTCCTCGACAGCATGCGCGTCACGCCACAGCGCCTGGCCGCGGTGCACCGCTACCTGTTCCCAGAAGCCGGGCAGGAAACCTTCAATGCCTTCGTGCGCGCCCACAGCGCCAACGACAAGAAGGCCCTGGCCAAACTCACCGACGGACGCTTGTCGGAGATGTACGAGGCCTATGGACCCGGCAAATACGATCTGCCTGACCAAGGCTACATCGCCAAGGTGCACCCGTTGGACCTGTGGTTGCTGGGCTACCTGCTGAAGAACCCTGGCGCCTCGCTGACCGAGATGGTCAACGCCAGTCGCTTCGAGCGCCAGGAGGTCTACAGCTGGCTGTTCAAGAGCCGCCATCAAGGTGCACGCGACAGTCGCATCCGCACCATGGTCGAGATCGAAGCCTTCCTGGATATCCATCAGCGCTGGAAGCGCGTGGGCTACCCGTTCGATCACCTGGTGCCGTCGCTGGCCACCGCCATCGGCAGTTCCGGTGATCGCCCGGCGGCGCTCTCCGAACTGGTCGGGATCATTCAGAACGACGGCGTGCGCCTGCCGACCCTGCGCATCGACACCCTGCACTTTGCCGCCAACACCCCCTACGAAACCAAGCTGATCAGCGACCCGGACCGCGGCCAGCGGATCCTGCCAGTGGAGGTGGCCAGGGCCCTGAAGGGCGCGATGTCGCAAGTGGTGGATGCCGGTACCGCGCGGCGTATCTCCGGCAGCTTCAAGCTGCATGACGGCACCTCGCTGGTGATGGGCGGCAAGACGGGTACCGGCGACAACCGTATCGAAAGCTTCGGCGCTGGCGGCCGCCTGATCGGCTCGCGCTCGCTCAACCGGACCGCCACGTTCGTGTTCTTCCTGGGCGAGAACCACTTCGGCACCCTGACCGCGTTCGTTCCGGGACGGTCGGCCGAGGCGTTCACGTTCACCTCGGCGTTGCCGGTGCAGGTGCTCAAAGGGATGGCGCCGATCCTCATGCCGTATCTGGAGCCGGGCAGTGCCACAGAATGCAAGGCACCGGAAGTGGCGATGCACACGCCATAACAGGCAGGCCAAGCCTTGTTGATCGACCTATCTAAAATACAGATAAGAATCATCCGCATTTTTGCGCTTGTGTTTAGATATATCTTGAGTAATATCTTGAGATATATCGAAACACACGGAGCCGACTCTCCATGCGCGACCATTCCCCCCACGATCCCTTCGAACGCCGCCCTAGCCGAGGCGAGCGCGGCCCACGGGTCTTCGCCCCGGGCGATCTGAAACTGCTGATGTTGTCGATGCTGGCCGAGCAGCCCGGTCACGGCTATGACCTGATCCGCCAGATCGAAAGCCTGTTCGACGGCAGCTACACCCCAAGCCCGGGCGTCATTTACCCCACTCTGAACTTCCTCGAAGAAGCCGAGCTGATCACAGGCCAAGTCCTGGGCAGCAAGCGCCTCTACGCCATCACCGAGGCGGGGCGTGATGCCCTGGCCGAACAAGCCGTGGCGCTCGATGGCGTGCGCATGCGTATCGAAGTCAGCAAACGTGCCCTGCGTGGGCATGACCGCCCGCCAGAAATCCACGAAGCGGTCGGCAACCTGCGTCACGCCCTGCACATGCACAGTGGTCGCTGGACGCCCGATGAGATCGAGCGGGTACGCACCCTGCTCAACGACACCGCCAAGGCCATCGCCTCAGGCCCCATCGAGGCTGTTACGGAGAACACCCTATGAGCGACACCATTCATCGCGTCAACCACGAGATCCGCCAACGCCGCCTGCAGGTGCTGCGCGTCACCGACCTGACCCCGCGCATGCGCCGCATCACGTTGGGTGGCGTGGAATTGAAAGGCTTCACCAGCGTCGGCAGCGACGACCATATCAAGCTGCTGTTCGCCCAGACACCCGAAGAGCAACAGGCCATCGACGCCCGCACGCTTGGCCGCGACGGTGGCGTTCGCCCGACCATGCGCGAGTACACGCCCCGGCGCATCGATCTGGTCGCCAATGAACTGGATATCGATTTCGTTCTGCACGGCGATGGCCCGGCGTCCACCTGGGCGGCGCAGGCCGCAGCGGGCCAGACCTTGGACATCGCAGGCCCGCGCGCCTCGATGGTGGTACCGGATATCTTCGACAGCTACCTGCTGATCGGCGACGAGACCGCGATCCCCGCCATCGGCCGACGTCTGGAGGAGTTGCCGGCGGGCCGCCAAGTGCTGGCGCTTATCCAGATCGAGGACGAGCAGGAACAACAGCCATTGCCGAGCAAGGCGCACGTCGAGGTGATCTGGGTACGTCGCCACCAGGACGACCTGCTGGCGATGCTCGAACAATTGGCGCTGCCGCCCGGTGCGCTGTACGCCTGGGTGGCGTTGGAAAAGACCCTGACCCGCCAAGCCAAGGCGCTGCTACTGGAAAAAGGCGTGAAGGACGATGCGCTGAAAGCTGCGGCCTACTGGCGCCAAGATGGCAGTGCCGACGACGAGTGACGTTTGCAGCCCATGCGCGCACAGCTGTCTGGTTCCGTGGCGTCTTCTTCGCAGGTTAACCCGCGAAGAAGACGCCCCAGCCTCATCAGGCATGCGCCAAGCGCCGCCCTTGCCAGCGATCCACCCCGATCATCATCAACCCGATCACCCAGAACCCCACCAGCACACCCAGGGCATTGAGCAGCACCTGCCCATAGCCCAGGCTCGCGACATCGATGAAGGGATAGGCATACACGCCGATCTCTCGGCCCCGCCACAAGGCATAGGCGAAATACACCGCTGGGTACAGGCTCCACACCGCCAGATGCCAGAGTCGCAGGCTGCCCTTGGGCACCACGCGCCACCAATACAACACGCACAGCACCGGCATGACATCGTGCAGCAACTCGTCCGCCAGCCACTGCCAGCCCTGGGGTTGCCAGAGATGGCGCAGCAGTACGCTATAGGCCACCGCCACCAGCACGATACTGGCGGTGATGCCGGAGCCCACCACCGGCGACAGAAAGAACCGCCGCGCGCCTGACGCCCGACCAAACGCCGCATAGCTGAGCACTGTGGCGACCAAGGTATTGGTCAAGACCGTGAAGTAGCCAAACACATTCACCAAACCGCCGATCAGGCTGGCCTGCTCCTGCCAGCGGGCCCACAGCACCAGGTAAACCTGTATCGCCAGGCCCGCCCAACCGAGCCATGCGGCGAAGGTCAGCCAGGGACGACGCGGCATCAGCCCGCCCGCTGGAGTTTCACGTAGAGCTGCTCGACCTTCTCCCGCGCCCAGGGCGTCTTGCGCAGGAAGGTCAGGCTCGACTTGATGGTCGGGTTGCTCTTGAAGCAACGGATGTCGATGCGCTCGGCCAGGCCTTGCCATTGGTAGTGCGCCACCAGCTCGGTGAGGATCTGCTCCAGTGTCTTGCCGTGCAGCGCGTTGTGTTGGGCCGTGCTCATGCCTGTGCTCCCGCGGGTAAAGATGCGCACCTTACACGAGTGTAGTGACAGGCGGCGCTGATTCGGTACTGCGAGTTGCCATTTGCACAAAGCACTGGCCAAAGCGCGAATCCTTGTGCTGCAATAGTGATGTTATATTGTAACAACAAAGATATCTGCCAAGGAACGTCACAACCCCATGCGTCACATGTCTCTGCGTCTTTCCCCGCTCGCCGCCGCGCTCTGGCTGGCCTCCACCCCCAGCCAGGCCGTGGAGCTGGAACCCCAGCTCATCACCGCCAACCCCTTGGGCAATCGCCAATTCGCCGCGCCCAGCACCGTGCTGCAAGGCGACGACCTCCTGCAACAGCAACAAGGCAGCCTCGGTGAAACCCTCAACAAACAGCCCGGCGTCGCCTCCACCTGGTTCGGCCCCGGGGCCAGCCGCCCGGTGATTCGCGGCCTGGATGGCGACCGCATCCGCATCCTGCGCAACGGTGTGGGGGCACTGGACGCCTCGTCGCTGTCCTATGACCACGCCGTGCCACTGGACCCGGTCAACGTCGAGCGCATCGAAATCGTCCGCGGCCCGGCCGCCCTGCTCTATGGCGGCAACGCCATCGGCGGTGTGGTCAATACGTTCGACAACCGCATCCCCGACACGCCCATCGAGGGCATACATGGCGCGGGCGAATTGCGCTACGGCGGCGCCGACACCACCCGCAGCAGCGCCGGCAAGCTGGAAGCCGGCAATGGCGCTTTCGCCTTGCACCTGGACGCCAACAGCCGCCAGTTCAACGACCTGCGCATCCCAGGCTATGCCCGCAGCTCGAACGTGCGCGACAGCGACGAGCCGGGCAGCCGCCACCGCCTGGAGAACAGCGACGGGCGCCAGGACGGCGGTGCCATCGGCGGCGCCTACCACTGGGACCACGGCTACACCGGCCTTTCGTACAGCCGCTACGACAGCAACTACGGCTCGGTCGCCGAACCTGGGGTCCGTCTGGACATGCAGCAGGATCACTATGGCTTTGCCAGCGAACTGCGCGACCTTGAAGGCCTGTTCAGCTCGGTCAAGCTCGACGCGGGCTACACCGATTACCAGCACCGCGAGATCGAAAGCGGCGAAGTCCACACCACCTTCAAGAACAAAGGCTACGAGGCGCGAATCGAAGCGCGCCACCAGCCGCTGGGGCCGGTCGAGGGAGTGCTGGGCGCGCAAGTCAGCCGCAACGAATTCTCCGCCCTGGGCGAGGAAGCGTTCGTCCCGCACACCGACACCGACAGCCTGGCGCTGTTCCTGCTCGAACAATGGCAGGCCAGCGAACGCCTGAACCTGAGCTTCGGCGCACGCCTGGAACACACCCGCATCGACCCGGACGCCAAGGGCAACGCGACCTTCGCCAACGCTGACAGCTCGAACAGTTTCACCGCCTCGAGCCTTTCGTCTGGCGCGGTGTACCAACTCGACCCGGTCTGGTCGCTGGCCGCGAACCTTGCCTACACCGAGCGCGCCCCGACCTTCTACGAGCTGTACGCCAATGGCGCGCACGTGGCCACCGGCGCCTTCGAAGTGGGCGACCCGAGCCTGAACAAGGAGAAAGCCACCTCCGCCGACCTGGCCCTGCGTTTCGACAATGGCACCCACAAAGGCAGCGTGGGCGTGTTCTACAGCCACTTTCACAACTACATCGGCCTGATCGGCACCGGCAACCTGCGCGAGGGTCACGATCACGACCATGATGACCATGACCACGACCATGACCACGGCGAGCTGCCCGAATACCTGTACCAGGGGGTACGCGCCCGCTTCTATGGCATCGAGGCCCAGGACCGCTGGCAGTTGCTCGAAAACCGTTATGGCCGCTTCGCGCTGGAGCTGTCCGGCGACTACACCCGAGCCAAGAACCTCGACAGTGGCGAGCCCCTGCCTCGTATCGCCCCCCTGCGCCTGAACATCGGGTTGCTGTGGGAACGGGATCGCTGGCAAGCGCGGGTCGACGTGCAGCATGCGGCCTCGCAGCATCGCAAACCCGCCAACGAGACCAGTACCGACGGCTATACCACCCTCGGCGCCAGCCTGGGCTACCGCTTCGAGATCGGTCAGAGTGAGTGGCTGGCCTTTGTTCGCGGGGAAAACCTGACTGACCAGACCGTGCGCTATGCCAGTTCGATCCTGCGGGACATCGCGCCAGCGCCAGGGCGCAGTGTCCAGGTGGGTCTACGCACCTCGTTCTGAATCATTGAAGCCGCCTTGCATCGCGGGTACGCCCACTCCCACACGTTCGCCGGCGCCCTCAACACCGTCGGTGCCCCTGTGGAGCGGGTTTACCCGCGAATAGGCCAGTGCCGACAATACAAGACTGATAGGCTCACCGCTCCCCGCGCTTCGGATTGTTACCTTCCCAGCAACAATCCGCTGCGACAATTTGTCTTTTTTTCTTACAACTTCCTCTATATCCTCCACGCCGCACGCTGAAACGCTTCACCTATCAACCTTGCAGCCATCTCCATTGAAGGGCTTACCCTTCGATGCGCTTGCCGTTTTTTCAATAATCAAAAGATAGCGCTATCTCATGCTCCAACTGCCGCACATCCGTTTTTCCAGTTTCGCCCTCGCCACTGTCCTGGGCGGGCTATCGTCCACCAGCGCAGCCCATGACCTGTTCGCCAGCGACTCTCCCTGGATGCTCGGCGACTGGGGAGGCACCCGTACCGAGCTATTGGAAAAAGGCTACGACTTCACCCTCGGCTACACCGGCGAGATGGGCAGCAACCTGCACGGTGGCTATGGCCACGACCGCACCGCGCGCTATAGCGACCAGTTCACCTTCGCCAGCCACCTCGACCTGGACAAGATCCTTGGCTGGCACGATGCCGAATTCAAGCTGGCGATCACCGAGCGCCATGGCCAGAACATCAGCAACGACCGGATCAACGATCCGCGCGTGGGCGGTTTCACCTCGGCCCAGGAAGTCTGGGGCCGCGGTCAGACGTGGCGACTCACCCAGATGTGGATCAAGCAGAAGTACTTCGATGGCGCCCTGGACGTGAAATTCGGCCGCTTCGGCGAAGGCGAGGACTTCAACAGCTTCCCGTGCGATTTCCAGAACCTGGCCTTCTGCGGCTCCCAGGTGGGCAACTGGGTCGGTGGCATCTGGTACAACTGGCCGGTCAGCCAGTGGGCCCTGCGCGTGCGCTACAACCTCAACGACACGCTGTACGCCCAGGTCGGCGTCTTCGAACAGAACCCCTCGAACCTTGAAAGTGGCAACGGCTTCAAGCTCAGCGGCAGCGGGACCCAAGGTGCCCTCATGCCGATCGAACTGGTGTGGAGCCCTCGGGTCAATGGCTTGGAAGGGGAATATCGCGCGGGCTACTACTACAGTAATGCCAAGGCACAGGATGTTCTGAAGGACAGCAACGGCCAGCCGGCCGCACTGAGCGGCCAAGCCTATCGCAGCAGCTCGAGCAAACATGGTTTCTGGCTCGGTGCCCAGCAGCAGGTCACGTCGCTGGCCTCGGACCACTCCCGCGGCTTGAGCCTGTTCGCCAATGCCACGATGCACGACAAGAAGACCAATGCCATCGACAACTATGTTCAGGCAGGTGTGGTGTACAAGGGGCCCTTCGATGCCCGCGCCAAGGACGACATCGGTTTCGCCCTCGCCCGCGTTCACGTCAACCCCGGCTATCGCAAGAACGCCCGCCTCATCAACCAGGCCGCCGGTCTGGACGACTATGACAATCCTGGCTACCTGCCCGTCCAGGACACCGAATACAGCGCCGAGCTCTACTACGGCATCCACCTGGCCGATTGGCTCACCGTACGCCCCAACCTGCAGTACATCCGCCATCCGGGCGGTGTGTCGCAGGTCGACGCCGCCCTGATCGGCGGCCTGAAGATCCAGAGCAGTTTCTAACCCACCCCTTCGACCTACGGAGAACATACGATGAGCACTGACGGTGCCAAGAATGGAACCCGCTGGCTACCGCGCCTTCTGGGCGTGCTGCTGTTGCTGATGGGCCTGGCCCTGCTGGCCGGTGGCATCAAGCTGAGCCAGCTGGGAGGATCCCTGTACTACCTGATCGCCGGCATTGGCTTTGCCCTGTCCGGCATCCTCCTGCTGGCCATGCGCCGCATCGCCCTGGGCCTGTATGGCCTGGTGCTGCTAGGCAGCACGATCTGGGCACTGTGGGAAGTCGGTCTGGACTGGTGGCAACTGGTGCCACGCCTGGCGATCTGGTTCGCTGTCGGTGTCGTCCTGCTGCTGCCGTGGGCACGTCGCCCGCTGGTCGGTCCATCGTCGAAGATCAACACCGCGCTGCTCAGCATCGCGGTGGTCGCCGCTGGCGCCAGCGCCCTGGGAAGCCAGTTCACTCACCCAGGCGAGACCTTCGGCACGCTCAATCGCGATAACAGCGAGATGGGCAGCGCTGCCCCCGACATGCCGGATGGCGAATGGCAGGCCTACGGCCGCACCGAGCATGGCGACCGCTACTCGCCATTGCGCCAGATCACCCCGCAGAACGCCTACCGTCTGGAAGAAGCGTGGCGCATCCGCACGGGTGACCTGCCGACCGACGACGACCCGGTGGAACTGACCAACCAAAACACGCCGCTGAAGGTCAACGGCATGCTCTATGCCTGCACCGCCCACAGCAAGCTGCTGGCCCTGGACCCGGACACCGGTGCCGAGATCTGGCGCTTCGACCCGCAGATCAAGAGCCCGACCGGCTCGCTCAAGGGCTTTGCCCACATGACCTGCCGCGGCGTCTCCTACTATGACGAAAACCGCTACGTCAGCCGCGACGGCAAGCCGGCACCGAAGATCTCCGACGCAGGCCAGGTCGTCGCCCAGACCTGCCCACGCCGCCTCTACCTGCCGACTGCCGACGCCCGCCTGATCGCCATCAACGCCGACAACGGCAAGGTCTGCGAAGGCTTCGCCAACCAGGGCGTGATCGACCTGACCACCGGTCTTGGCCCGTTCACCGCCGGCGGCTACTACTCCACCTCGCCTGCGGCGATCACCCGTGAGCTGGTGATCATAGGTGGTCATGTCACCGACAACGAGTCGACCAACGAACCGTCTGGCGTGATCCGCGCCTACGACGTGCACGACGGCCACCTGGTGTGGAACTGGGACAGCAACAAGCCCGAAGACACCAAGCCGCTGGCCGCCGGCCAAACCTACAGCCGCAACTCGGCCAACATGTGGTCGATCGCCAGCGTCGATGAAGACCTAGGGATGATCTATCTGCCGCTGGGCAACCAGACCCCTGACCAGTGGGGCGCCGACCGCACCCCAGGCGCGGAGAAGTACAGCGCCGGCATCGTCGCTCTGGACCTGGCCACTGGCAAGGTGCGCTGGAACTACCAGTTCACCCACCACGACCTGTGGGACATGGACGTGGGCAGCCAGCCGACCCTGGTACACCTGAAGACCGACGACGGCATCAAGCCCGCGGTCATCGTGCCGACCAAGCAAGGCAGTCTGTACGTGCTTGACCGTCGTGATGGCACGCCGATCGTGCCGATCCGCGAGATCCCAGTACCGCAAGGCGCCGTCAAAGGCGATCACACCGCGCCGACCCAGGCCCGCTCCGACCTCAACCTGCTCGGCCCCGATCTGACCGAAAAGACCATGTGGGGCGCCACGCCGTTCGACCAAATGCTCTGCCGCATCCAGTTCCGCAGCCTGCGCTATGAAGGCCAGTACACCCCGCCGTCCGAGCAGGGCTCGCTGGTCTACCCAGGCAACGTCGGCGTGTTCAACTGGGGGAGCGTGTCGGTCGACCCGGTTCGCCAGGTATTGTTTACCTCGCCGAACTACATGGCGTTCGTCTCGAAGATGGTGCCACGCGAGCAAGTCGCCGCCGGCAGCAAGCGCGAGAGCGAGACCAGTGGCGTGCAACCGAACACCGGCGCGCCGTATGCGGTGATCATGCACCCGTTCATGTCGCCTCTGGGCGTACCGTGCCAGGCCCCGGCCTGGGGTTACGTCGCGGCGATCGACCTGTTCACCAACAAGGTCATCTGGAAGCACAAGAACGGCACAACCCGTGACAGTACCCCGGTGCCGATCGGCCTGCCCGTCGGCGTACCGAGCATGGGTGGCTCGATCGTCACCGCAGGTGGCGTGGGCTTCCTCAGTGGCACCCTGGACCAGTACCTGCGCGCCTACGACGTGCACAACGGCAAGGAACTGTGGAAATCCCGCCTGCCAGCGGGCGGCCAGGCTACACCGATGACCTACACCGGCAAGGATGGCAAGCAGTACGTGCTGGTCACCGCCGGCGGCCACGGCTCGCTGGGCACCAAGATGGGCGACTACATCATCGCCTACAAGCTCGCCGACTAAGCTTTAAGCTGCAAGCAGCAAGAGAAAGCGGGGCCTGCGAGGTCCCGTTTTTTTATTGCACCTCTAAGCTTGAAGCTTGAAGCTTGAAACCCATCCCCCACCGCCCCATCTAAGCACCATAGTCATTTACGCAGGTGCCCCATGAGCGACCAGCAGGATCTACCGGACCATCCAGACGAACACGAAACAGTCGAACACCTCCACGCCAAGGCCAACCCCGGTCACCACCTCGCCCTGCCCGGCCAGCAGTTGCCGGACAAGGTCTACGTGATCCCGATCCACAATCGCCCATTCTTCCCGGCCCAGGTCCTGCCGGTGATCGTCAATGAAGAGCCCTGGGCAGAAACCCTGGATCTGGTCGCCAAGACCCCGCATCACGCCCTGGCCCTGTTCTTCATGGACGAACCACCGGAAGACCATCGCCACTTCGACACCTCGTCCCTCCCGCAGTACGGCACCCTGGTCAAGGTTCACCATGCCAGCCGCGAGAACGGCAAACTGCAGTTCGTCGCCCAAGGCCTGACCCGAGTGCGTATCCGCACTTGGCTCAAGCACCATCGCCCGCCCTACCTGGTGGAAGTGGACTACCCGCACCAACCCGCTGAGCCCACCGACGAGGTGAAGGCCTACGGCATGGCGCTGATCAATGCGATCAAGGAGCTGCTGCCGCTCAATCCGCTGTACAGCGAAGAGCTGAAGAACTACCTCAACCGCTTCAGCCCCAACGACCCGTCGCCCCTGACCGACTTCGCCGCGGCACTGACCTCAGCCACCGGCGCCCAACTGCAAGAAGTGCTCGACTGCGTGCCGATGCTCAAGCGCATGGAGAAAGTCCTGCCGATGTTGCGCAAGGAAGTCGAGGTCGCGCGGCTGCAGAATGAGATCTCCGCCGAGGTCAACCGGCAGATCGGGGAGCACCAGCGCGAGTTCTTCCTCAAGGAACAGCTCAAGGTCATCCAGCAGGAGCTGGGCCTGACCAAGGACGACCGCAGCGCCGACCTGGAGCAGTTCCAGCAGCGCCTGGAGGGCAAGACTCTTCCAGAGCAGGCGAAAAAACGCATCGACGAGGAAATGAACAAACTGGCGATTCTCGAGACCGGCTCGCCGGAGTACGCCGTCACCCGCAATTATCTGGAATGGGCCACCGCACTGCCCTGGGGCGTGTACGGTGAAGACAAGCTCGACCTCACGCACGCCCGCAAGGTGCTCGATCAACACCACGCAGGGCTCGATGATATCAAGGACCGTATCCTGGAGTTCCTCGCCGTGGGCGCCTGGAAAGGCGAGATCAGCGGCTCTATCGTCCTGCTGGTCGGCCCGCCCGGAGTAGGCAAGACCAGCATCGGCAAGTCCATCGCCGAAAGCCTCGGCCGGCCGTTCTTCCGTTTCAGCGTCGGCGGCATGCGCGACGAGGCGGAGATCAAGGGCCACCGCCGCACCTACATCGGTGCCCAGCCCGGCAAGCTGGTGCAGGCGCTGAAGGACGTGGAGGTGATGAACCCGGTGATCATGCTCGATGAGATCGACAAGATGGGCCAGAGCTACCAGGGCGACCCTGCCTCCGCCCTGCTCGAAACCCTCGACCCCGAGCAGAACGTCGACTTCCTCGACCATTACCTGGACCTGCGCCTGGATCTGTCCAAGGTACTGTTTGTCTGCACCGCCAACACCCTGGACTCGATCCCCGGCCCACTGCTCGACCGTATGGAAGTGATCCGCCTCTCTGGCTACATCACCGAAGAGAAATTGGCGATCGCCAAGCGTCACCTGTGGCCCAAACAACTGGCCAAGGCCGGCGTCGCCAAGAGCAGCCTGAGCATCAGCGACAGCGCACTGCGCATGGTGATCGAGGGTTACGCACGCGAGGCAGGTGTACGTCAGTTGGAAAAACAACTGGGCAAGCTGGTGCGCAAAGCGGTGGTCAAGCTGCTGGAGGCGCCGGATGCCAAACTCAAGATCGGTACCAAGGACCTGGAAGCCGCACTCGGCATGCCGGTGTTTCGCAGCGAACAGGTACTCGCCGGCAAGGGCGTGATCACTGGCCTTGCCTGGACCAGCATGGGCGGCGCCACCTTGCCGATCGAAGCCACGCGAATCCATACCCTGAACCGCGGCCTGAAGCTGACGGGCCAGTTGGGGGATGTGATGAAGGAGTCTGCGGAAATCGCCTACAGCTACATCAGCTCAAACCTCAAGCAGTACGGCGGCACACCCGACTACTTCAACGAGTCGTTCATCCATCTGCACGTACCGGAAGGCGCCACGCCCAAGGACGGCCCCAGCGCCGGCGTCACCATGGCCAGCGCCCTGCTGTCGCTCGCCCGCGACCAGGCACCGAAGAAAGGCGTGGCCATGACCGGCGAGCTGACCCTCACCGGCCAGGTGCTGCCGATCGGCGGCGTCCGCGAGAAGGTGATCGCCGCAAGGCGGCAGAAGATCTTCGAGCTGATCCTGCCGGAGGCCAATCGCGGCGACTTCGAAGAGCTGCCGGACTACCTGCGTGAAGGGCTGACCGTGCATTTCGCCAAGCGCTATGCCGATGTCGCGAAAGTGTTGTTCGCCTAAATGAGGAGAGGGACGTGCGTCCCTCTGTGCTGTTCACGCAAACGCCTCACGCATTTGCTCGGCCTGCCCAGCAACCTGTTTCCACTGCCCCAGGAATATTTTGAAGTAGACCATGAAGCGCGCCAGCTCTCGCTGGCGACTCACGGTTTTCAAGTGACGGTCGGCGCTTTCGGCATACGTACCTATCGCCTGCCAGGCCGAATGCAATGTTTCAATATTGCTATGCACGTCCGCCAGCGAAAGACCTCGCACCCCAAATATGGCCTTAAGCCGTACGCGATCCTCTTCTTCAAAAGTCGCTTTCCGGCAGTTTGTCCAAAAGGGCTCGAATCTCAGGGTGCACTCTCTAACTTCAACAGTCTCAAGCGCTTTGACCACCTTCTCCAGTTCGGGCTGTAACTCACGCCGGTGAATCTCGCGAAAATCCTCAATACGTGCCACGTACGCGGAGAGCTGAAGTTGAAATGTTTCGATCTCCATACGAAGACTGCTCATTTGCGCAGCCATTCGTCTCACGTGAATCCGGTCGATGGCACTTAGCGCCAGATCCCCTTCACGAGATAATACTTCCCATCTCTCTGTCCGCCCCCCTGCCATTTCAAGTTTGGACGCAATACTTTGTATGTCTGCACTTCGCTGGGCGATCGTTTGGGTATACCCGACCAATGCATTACTCAGTGAACTCCCGTTGCGACGCAGTGACCACCAATAACTACTCCTATAGGACACATTAGCGATCAGCCGATTCAGATTACCGATGCTCAGGACTGGCTCAGATACGTACGAATAGCTCACCCCATAGGGCAAGCGTTCTCGATGTAAATCCTGAATCCTTCGGACATAGGCATCCAGCTCAGCAACAGCGACTTCGAGGCGCCCTTGTCCGCTGCGCGCCTTTTTAAAGAGAGCAGCCACCCCCACTTCCATTGCCTGGGCAGCTTCCTGCATCGTTATCGACGTGATTGTGATTGGATTCATGAACGTTCACTCCGTAGGCCTGACCGCCGCCCTGATGAGCGGAAGTCAGGCTATTCACCAATCAAAATGCATTGCTTATCTGTTTGATCATGCTGCGCTGATAAGCCAGGAGCACCTTAAACAGCGCATCGATAGCGCGCAGGTCTTCGATCCGCTTGCCCGGGGCATTCTTCAGCAGGTTGAAGAAGCTCTCCAAGGCCAACGCCAGTACATTCAAGGCGATCAGGCATGCCTTGCGTTGCGCGACCAACACAGGCACATGCTCCAGAGCCTTGAGCTGCTGTCGGCATACCGCGAGGTTTCGGCCATTGGCGGTGAGGTTCTGCTGCAGCGTTCTGAGCCGGAGCGCCAATTGCCGACGTTCTGCCTGCAGTCGGCTGTAATTGAAGTCGCTGGACAACTTCCCAAGCGTCTTCTCCAGGTCTTTCAAGGCCTGGGCTGCGGCTTCGCTCAGTAAAGCAATCTGTCCTCCGGGCACTGCCAGCGCAGCCAATTGCTCGGGAGTGGGTACCTGCCCATCGAATTTTATCTCGACATCGATGGCCTCCAGCGCTTTCAAGGCAGTGTGCAGCGCCTCGATCTTGGACGACTCGGCGTCGATTTCGGCCTTCAGGACAGCACTGGTGGTTTCCAGCTCCATTTGTTGCCGGAGTAGACGGGCTTCATCGCGGGAGGCGTCCGGAGCAGACAAGCCTGACAGGTCGATAGAGGCATTCTTGATGCCACGTATCTGCAACGTCAGATTCGACAGCACTTTATTGGTCGTTTCCTGCGCAATTAATAAAAGCTCCGGGTCTTCGCCAATATCCTCAATTGCATCAACGATATCCTCCATCCCGCTGGCGTGCAGTTCCGCTTCCATGCGCAGGGCTTGAGTCGCCATTCGTTCAGTAGCGCTGTTCAGAAACTTGGCGTGGCGCTCAATCGACTCATACAGCGCCGGCAACGGCTTCAAGTTGCCCTGCTGCCATTCCAACAGGAAAGCACGGGCCGTCAGGAGAATTTCGTCCAGCTTTGGTTGCTGGCTGGAAGGCGACAGATAAGAAACCTTGGCATTCATGGTGATCGTCCTTTAATGAGTTAGCGTGCCGATGCGGCATTATCGAAAACCGCTGTCAACTGAAGCGATGTGCGCTCAATTTCCTTCCACTGTTTGAGGAATCGCTTGAAGTAGATCAGGAAGATCGCCAGCCGCTGGCCATCGGTGATACTTCCGAGCTCCTCGACGGATTTATTGATATAGACGTCGACATGGTCCCAGACCGTCTGTAAGTGGGAAGCCGATGTCAGGACATCGCTCAGACGCACGTTCAGATCGTCTACAAACTGAGTCATTTCCTTCAGCCGCCCCTCCAGACTCACACGGGCCTTCAGTTTCGCCGCCACCTCCCGCCGTTGCCGCTCCACACTTTTACGTTGCTTACGCACCCGTTCTGCTTTAACGCCATAGATCGTACCGGCGACAATTGCGCTGAGTACGTTCCCGGCCAGGCTGGTCAGACCATTGGTAAGGTACTTGTCGTATTCTTTTTTCAGTTCGTCGATTTCGGTGTCGAGGGCTTTGAGTTCCGCCCGCAACTGTTCAACCAGCCCATCTCCTTCCTTGCGTTTTAGCGCGTTGTCCTTGTTTCCAACCGCAGGAAGCAACTCCTTTTTCACGATGTCCCTGAAGACTTCGCTGTCTTTCTTTACACCGCCTACCCGCTCGGCATAGTTCCTGACATCGTCACCGATGATCTTCAGATATTCGACCAGTGTCTTGACGACTTTCTGGTCTTCAGTACCCAGCTTGACCGGCTTCGCCAGCGCGACCTGCTCCCAGGTCATTTCGCGGGACAGGAACCTCAGGCGATTGCACTCTTCGACAATTTCTTCGCCAACGACATCGATCAAGTTGGCGGTGGAAGCCAGTTCGCTCGAGAGCCGCTTGCTGCGATCAGACAGCGTGGTCCACGAGTTGGCGTGATTGCGCAGCCTATTGAACAGGCTAAACATGGCCGAAGGCGCCAGCTCTGGTTCGTCGATGACCTTGTAGCCCAACCAGTGCTCGATGGTTTGCCGGGTCTTGGGTAGGCCGAAGACATAATTGGCATATTTGTTAATGGTAATGATTTGCTCGCGGCTTAGCGTCAGGCCGCCCTCATTGCTGCCGTCGCGCTCGGCCATGGCTGTAACCATCGCGACGGGCTGGATTGCCGCATCCTTTGCCAGCGTTTCGTATCTGGCCGTCTGTAAGCTCATATCGTTCTCCTTGTACCCAAACCGGGCTGGTTTGGTGGTACAACGTTATGACGAGCCCCCGCTGCGCCATCAGACGGTAAACGTTCCTCCTACAAGATCTATTGGTACTTTCAGACAGGAGACTTCATGAGATCTCGCCTTGCACTGTTTCCCCTGGCATTAGGGCTATTGAGCGCCTGCAGTCAAACCCCGTCCCCTCCTGAGCCGATCGTTCTGGAAAAAGCCAGTGAATGCCCGATCACCCTGGTACCCGGGCAAACATTGACCTTGCGCTTGCCCAGCAATCCCAGCACCGGCTATCGCTGGCTGGTTCAGCACCCGGCGGCCAACATCCTGCGCAGCCTGGGCCCTGAGGTATACAGCGATCCAGAGGACATCGGTGTTGTGGGCAGTGCAGGCCAGTCCTTGTGGCGGTTCCAGGCCCAGGGCCAGGGCGTGAGCCATCTCATCTTGGTGTATCAGCAACCCTGGGCACCCGAAGTGCGCCCCGCGCAAACGTTCGACTGCGCCGTGACGGTCGACTGAACCTGCCCAGAGGCGATGCGCAAACAGTCAGGGTTGGCTAAAATGCACGCTCTTTACCCCCCCACCTGGTACACCTGTGAGCCAACAACCCGACCGCCTCTTCGCCCAGCCCCTGGAGCAGGTGCCCGATTTCGCCTTCAACGAGGACGTGGTGCGGGTGTTCCCGGACATGATCAAGCGTTCGGTGCCCGGCTACCCGACCATCGTCGAGAACCTCGGCGTGCTCGCCGCCCGCTTCGCCCAGCCGCACACCGCCCTGTACGATCTGGGCGCGTCTCTGGGCGCGGTGACCCAGTCCCTGCGCCGCCACGTGCGCGCCGATGGCTGCCGGGTGATCGCGGTGGACAACTCCGTCGCCATGGTCGAGCGTTGCCGCCAGTACCTCACCGCCCAGGACTCGATGTTCCAGGAGCTGTTGCCGGTCCAGGTGTTGGAGGCCGATATCCTGGCCCTGCCCTTCGAGCCGGCCTCGGTGGTAGCGATGAACTTCACCCTGCAGTTCATCGCCCCGGACCAACGCCTGGCACTGCTCGGCCGCATCCGTCAGGCGCTGCTGCCCGGCGGCGCACTGATCCTCTCCGAGAAGCTGCGCTTTGCCGATGACCAGGAGCAGGACCTGCTCAATGAACTGCACCTGGCCTTCAAGCGCGCCAATGGCTACAGCGAACTGGAAATCGCCCAGAAACGCAGTGCCATCGAGAACGTGATGAAACCCGACACCCTGGAAGCCCACAAGGAACGCCTGCATGCCGCCGGTTTCTCCAAGGTCGTGCCCTGGTTCCAATGCCTCAACTTCGCCTCACTGATTGCCCTGCCATGATCGACCTCTCCCCCCTCGTCCGCCGCTTGGCGGGCACGCCCCTTGCCACCTGGTCCCAGGGCCTGCAGGCACAACTGCAGACCAAGCTGGAAAAAGGCCACGGTGACCTTGACCGCTGGCGCGGCGCGCTGGAGGCCTTGCCGGACCTTGCGCCCAGCGAAATCGACCTGATAAACGGCCTGCGCCTGGACAGCGATTGCGACGAGGCCACCCGTGCCCAGATGCACCAGGCGTTGATGGGGCTCTCCCCATGGCGCAAAGGGCCCTTCGACCTGTTCGGCGTCCATGTGGACACCGAATGGCGCTCGGACTGGAAATGGTCGCGGGTCGGCCCGCACCTGGACCTCAAGGGCAAGCGCGTGCTCGACGTGGGCTGCGGCAATGGCTACTACCAGTGGCGCATGCTTGGCGCCGGCGCCGACATGGTCATCGGCGTGGACCCAAATTGGTTGTTCTTCTGCCAGTTCCAGGCCGTGCAGAAGTATCTGCCCGACCTTCCGGCCTGGCACCTGCCCTTCGCCCTGGAAGAACTGCCAGCGAACCTCGAAGGCTTCGACACCGTATTCTCCATGGGGGTGTTCTATCACCGCCGCTCCCCCATCGAGCACCTGCTGGCGCTCAAGGACTGCCTGGTCAAAGGCGGCGAGCTGGTATTGGAAACCCTGGTCGTCGAGGGTGACGAGCACCAAGTACTGGTGCCCGAAGACCGCTATGCGCAGATGCGCAACGTCTGGTTCCTGCCGTCGGTACCGGCGCTGGAGCGCTGGCTGCGCCGTGCCGGATTCAGCGACGTGCGCTGCGTCGATGTCAGTGTCACCAGCGTGGACGAGCAACGCAGCACCGACTGGATGCGCTATCAGTCGCTTGCCGATTTCCTCGACCCGAACGACCACAGCCGTACCATCGAAGGCCTGCCGGCCCCACGTCGCGCCACCTTGCTGGCCCGCAAATAAAAAAAGCGCCCCATCGGGGCGCCAGACTCACCTTCGTCAGAGGAGCGGCTGCGAAGGCGGTTACGCGTCAATCCTTGGCCAGCTCGCGGGCCTTCTCGCTCGCCTCGCGCTCACGCGCCACCACCGCTTGCTCCTTGTCCCCGTGCAGACGCTGCTGGTCCTGACGGAACGCCTCCCAGAACTGCTTGGAACGCTCGGCGCCGCCTTCGGCCATGGCCGCGGAACTGCCCAGGGTGAGTACGGCCAACAACAGGTATTGGGTCAGGTTCATCGTGTTTGCCTCGTGATAACCAGTCATTCGAGGCCATCGTAGCGAGGCGCAGCTAACACCAAGGTGAGCCGGACATTACAGTGTTGCAAGACTTGAACGCGGCCTCGGCGCATGCCTGGGCAGCGCCTTTCAGCAAGATTTCCCGCCCATTACAAATCCGTTATTCAAGGCTTCCCCTCGGTTGCATGCCGTAACATCCGCGTCCTTGACCCTCATCCTGCTACAGGGTCGAGAATCGCCGCCTTTCATTACACCGAGCTTTTTCATGCGCCTACTGATCATCGAAGACGAATTGCGTACTGCCGATTACCTGCAACAGGGTCTGCGCGAGAACGGTTACGTGGTCGACTGTGCCCATACCGGCATCGATGGGCTGCACCTGGCCCGCCAGCAGCCCTATGACCTGGTGATCCTCGACGTCAACCTGCCCGGGCTGGATGGCTGGGGTGTGCTGCAACGCCTGCGCAGCGAATCGGCCACACGGATCATGATGCTGACCGCCCATGGTCGCCTGGACGATCGAGTCAAAGGGCTGGACCTGGGCGCTGACGACTATCTGCTCAAGCCCTTCGAGTTCCCGGAACTGCTGGCCCGAATCCGCAGCCTGTTGCGACGCAACGACCAGCATCTGCAACCAAGCACCCTGCGCGTCGCCGACCTGGAGCTGGACCCTGGCCGCCACCGCGCCTACCGCGCCGGACGACGCATCGACCTGACCGCCAAGGAGTTCGCCCTGCTGCATTTGTTGATGCGCCAGAGCGGCGAAGTGCTGTCGCGCACGCAGATCATCTCGCTGGTCTGGGACATGAATTTCGACTGCGACACCAACGTGGTGGAGGTGTCGATCCGCCGCCTGCGGGCCAAGATCGACGACCCGTTCGATGACAAACTGATCCACACTCTGCGCGGCGTCGGTTACGTGCTCGAGGCCAGACCATGAAACCCGCCAGCCTGTCCCTGCGCCTAGGGCTCTCGGTGACCCTGATGGGCGCTGCGCTAGTGCTGCTACTGGCCTGCCTGGCGGTATTCGCGCTGCAGCACGAGCTCGACAGCCGGGCCCGCAAGGACCTGGACCGCAAGATGCTGCAGATCGAGCACAACCTGCGGGTCGATCTACGCAACGAGGATCTGGCCCGCCGCGCCCATCCCTTGCTCGATGTGATCATGGGTCATGACAACCTGAGCCTGAGCATCCTGGCCTTCGACGGTCGTCACCCCTCGCTGCTGAGCCTGGGCCCTGCACTGGAGGCCCGCCTGAATGAGCTACCGGTCAGCGACCGGCTGAGCTTCCACGAGTGGCGCGACAGCGCCGATAACCAGATCCTCACAGCCACCCGCCTGATGCGACTGCGCGACGACACCACCGTGCGGGTGATGATGTCGCTCAACCGTGCCAACGACAATGCACTGCTGCAGGCCTACCTGAACTCCACACTGCTGGCGCTGCCCCTGTTGCTGGTGCTGATCGGCATCAGTGCCTGGAAGTTGATGCAAATGGGGTTGCGCCCTTTACGTCACTTTCGCCGAATCGCCGGGCGCGTCTCGGCCCAGGACCTGGAGCACCGTCTGCCGGACACAGGCCTGCCGTTGGAGCTGGCCGAGCTGGCCAAGGCCATCAATGTCATGCTCGATCGCTTGGATCAAGGTGTCCGCCAGCTCTCGCAATTCTCCGATGATCTGGCCCATGAGCTGCGCACGCCCATTGGCAATCTGATGGGCAAAGCCCAGGTCACCTTGGCCCGAGATCGAGACAGCGCCCACTACCGCGAAGCGCTGGAGGACAGTGTCGAAGAGCTGACCCGTCTCAACCGCATCATCAACGACATGCTGTTTCTCGCCCAGGTCAGCCAGCCCCAGGCCCAGGTCCCGCTCGGGCCACTGGCCCTGTCCCAGGAGGCGCAGCAGGTCTGCGAGCTATTCGCCGTCAGTGCCGAGTTCAAGAAAATTGAACTGCGTCTGCAGGGTTGGGGAACGGCCATGGCCGATCGCCTGATGTTCCAGCGGGCGCTGTCAAACCTGTTGAGCAATGCCATCCGCCACAGCCCCGAAAGCCAAGTGGTGACGGTAATGATCGAGCGTCAGGGCGATGAAATACACCTAGGGGTACAAAACCAGGGACCCGGCATAGCCGAAAGCCACCTGCCGCACCTGTTCGAACGCTTTTACCGCGCCGGATGCGGACGTTCACGGCTGGAGGGAGGGACAGGGTTGGGGCTGGCGATCGTGAAGTCGATCATGCAGGTGCACGGCGGGCGGGTGGAGGCCAGCAGTACGCCTGCTGGCCCTACCCGCTTCACCTTGGTATTCCGAGCGGAATAACGGATACCTGAATCGGCGCTTCGCGGGTGAACCGACTCCCGCCATTGGGAGTTCTGCAGCACCTGTGGGAGCGAGCTTACCCGCGAAGAAGCCGCTCCAACCGCGCGAAAATCAGCGAGAAGCCGCCACGATCAGCGCCTTCATTTCGGCCACCGCCGCCTTGAAGCCGACGAACAGCGCATGGGCCACCAGCGCATGGCCGATGTTCAGCTCGTTGATGCCCTTGATCGCCGCCACTGCCTCGACGTTGTGATAGTGCAGACCATGGCCGGCATTGACGATCAGCCCCTGACCTACCCCCACGGCCACGCCGTCGACGATCCGCTGGAGCTCTTCGGCCACCTCTGTCGGGGTTTCGGCATCGGCATAACGGCCGGTGTGCAGCTCGATGGCTGGTGCTCCGACACGGCGCGAGGCTTCGATCTGACGCGCGTCCGGATCGATGAACAGCGACACCTCGGCCCCCGTGCGCGCCAGGCGCTCCACTGCGGCCTTGATCCGCGCTTCCTGGCCCGCCACATCCAGGCCACCCTCGGTGGTCAGCTCTTGACGGGTCTCCGGAACCAGGCAGATGTGCGCCGGGCGAATCTTCTCGGCGAAGACCATCATTTCTTCGGTGATGCCCATTTCGAAGTTCATGCGGGTCTGCAGCACATCCTTGAGCAACAGGACATCGCGCTCCTGAATGTGCCGGCGGTCTTCGCGCAGGTGCACGGTGATACCGTCGGCGCCCGCTTCCTCGGCATCCAGCGCGGCCTTGACCGGGTCTGGGTAACGGGTGCCCCGGGCCTGGCGCAGGGTCGCCACGTGGTCGATGTTGACGCCAAGAAGCATGCGGTTGCTGTGAGTCACGAAAGGGCTCTCCTGAAAGTTGAGCCCTACAGCATACGATGTGCTCAACGCTTGCGAAACAGTTCCCGACTGACCAGCGGTTTTGGCCCCAGGTGCACCGCCAAGGCCTGGCGCATCAGGCGCTTGGCGGCGAGCAAGGCGCCGGGTGCCTCCCAATCGGCCTCGGCCAAGGCCAGCAGCTCGGCCCCGGTGAACAAACCAGGCTGCGCGAGGTATACCCGCTCCAGGCCCGCATCGACCTGCAAGCGGTACAGGCCTTGAGTATCGATAGGGTCGTCATTGATATCGTGGGTCAAGGCAAAGGCATACCCCAACTCATCCAGCAGGCGCCACTCGAACGCACGCAGCAGCGGCTCCAGCGGCCAACCGGCAGCCAGGGCCTGCAACGTCAAGGTGTAATGCTCGAACAGCGCAGGATGGGGCGCCTCCGCCGGCAGCAGGCGCATCAGCAACTCATTGAGGTACAACCCGCTGAACAAGGCATCGCCATGCAGCCAGCCGCCGATGCCGACACTGTCCAGGCGTCCGACGTTCTTCAACTCGCCCCGCCCGCGCAGCTCCACCTCCAGTTCAACGAACGGCCGCACCAGACTGCCGCCCTTGCCCCGGGCACGGCGCAGCACCGCGCGCGCACGGCCTTGGGGCGTAAGGAAGTCCACCAGCGCGCTGGTTTCCTTGTAGGCGCGACTGTGAAGCACGTAGGCCGGCTGGCCGGCGGGTTGTTCCATCAGCGATCTCTGTAGGTTGAATGTGCCTGTGGGAGCGGATCCACCTGCGAAAGCGCCAGTGAAACCACTATCGCTTTCGCGGGTAAACCCGCTTGTATGGTGATACTCGAAGGGGTGGTGGGACGAACAAACCGATTCTGACTGTTAGGCGCAGTACAGACCGTGGGAGACATCGCCCCACCCCTTCACCAAAGCGCCGATAAAGAATGCATCGTTTGCAAACGACGATAGAAGCAAGCCAGCGCCTCTTGGTGAAACCCCTCCGAGTTCAAAAACCATACCGTGGGAGTTCAGGCGATGGCAATGCGAGTAGACAATTTCATCATCGGCATCGATGTCGCCAAGGCTGAGCTGGTCTGTTATTACGAAGACTCCGCCCAACAGCAGACCGTTAGAAACACCAAGCCTGAAATCCAAAAGTGGCTGGCACTTCAGCCGGCCAATACCGCTATCTGCGTTGAAGCTACCAATGTTTACCATCTGGACCTGGTTGAGATGGCATACGAAAAGGGCTTCGCCGTCTATGTCGTCGACGGGTTTCAACTCAGCAACTACCGCAAGGGCGTTGGCGGACGCGTTAAAACCGATGCGTCCGATGCCTGCCTGCTGGCTCGCTTCCTGGATCGCGAGGGCAGTGCTCTTCGTCCTTGGTCGCCCCCTCCAGCTGTCTACGGCAAGCTCCAGAGCCTGCTCCGGCGCAGAGCAGCGCTGGTTTCGGCGCGGACAAGTCTGACTCAGAGCTGGGGCAATGAAATGTCGCTCAAAGAGGCGTTCAACAGCTTTGCCAAGCACTTCGAGTCGCTTGATCTTCTGATCCAGAAACGCCTGAAGGTCTTGGTAAAAGAGGCTGGCCTAGCCGAACAAGTCGCCCGCTGTCAGAAAGTTGAAGGGATTGGCTTCCTGACCGCTGTTGCCCTCGTCACCGCATTTATTCGGGGCGAATTCAAGAACAGTGATTCATACATCGCTTTTCTAGGCATGGACCTGAAAGTTGCAGATTCCGGCCAAAAGGCCGGACGTCGACGGTTGACCAAGCGGGGTTGTTCAGAGATCCGTCGATTACTGCATAACGCCGCCATGGCGGCCAGTAGGTCTGCGGCCTGGAAAGACGTCTACGAGCACTATCGCCGGGCAGGTAAGGCAACGACTCAGGCCCTGGTTATCTTGTCACGCAAGCTCGCCAGGGTTGCATTCGCCTTGATGAAGACCCAAGGCGAATACGTCAGCAAAGGGGCAAAAAAGCTTTGCCCTCAACCATAGAATCTCCCACAGGGGACGTGCCAGCAGTATGTTCGCTGGTGAGGTTACAGGTCGCCGTAGCCCAGCGAGCGCAAGGCGCGCTCATCGTCGGACCAGCCGCCTTTGACCTTGACCCACAGGTTGAGCATGACCTTGGCGTCGAACAGCACTTCCATGTCTTTGCGTGCGTCCGAACCGATGCGTTTGATGCGCTCGCCCTTGTCACCAATGATGATCTTCTTCTGACCGTCACGCTCAACCAGGATCAACGCATGGATATGCAGCACATGGCCCTGTTGCTTGAACTCCTCGATCTCCACGGTGATCTGGTACGGAAGCTCCGCACCGAGCTGGCGCATGATCTTTTCGCGCACCAGTTCCGCGGCCAGGAAGCGGCTGCTGCGGTCGGTGATCTGGTCTTCGGGGAAGAAGTGCTCGTTCTCGGGCAGGTGCTTGGCGATCAGCGCTTCGAGGGCTTCGAGGTTGTGCCCCTGCTGGGCAGAGATCGGCACGATCTCGGCATTGGGCAACTGCTGCTGCAACCACTGCAAATGTGGGATCAGCTCGGCTTTCTCGTCCATGCGGTCGGTCTTGTTGACCGCCAGGATCACCGGGCCGCTCACGTACTGCACACGCTCCAGCACCAATTGGTCCTCGTCGGTCCAGCGGGTGCGGTCGACCACGAAGATGACCACGTCGACGTCCTTCAGGGCCGCCGACGCGTTACGGTTCATGTAGCGGTTCAGCGCCTTGTCGTTGGCCTTGTGCATACCGGGCGTGTCGACGTAGATCGCCTGCACGTCCCCCTCGGTCTTGATGCCGAGCATGTTGTGACGGGTGGTCTGAGGCTTGCGCGAGGTGATCGCCAGCTTCTGGCCAAGGATGTGGTTGAGTAGCGTGGACTTGCCCACGTTGGGGCGACCGACGATCGCGACATAGCCGCAACGGGTCGAAGTGTTCTCAGTCATTGCCATTCTCCACGCCAAGGGCGATCAATGCGGCGGCGGCGGCGACCTGCTCGGCGATACGCCGGCTCACGCCCTGTCCACGGCTCTTGTTGTTCAGCAGCACCACCTCGCATTCGACGAAGAAGGTACGGCAGTGCGGTTCGCCCTGGATGTCCACCACTTCATAGCGTGGCAGTTCGCAGGCACGCGACTGCAGGAACTCCTGCAGGCGGGTCTTGGGGTCTTTGTTGGTATCGACCAGGGTCAGCCCGTCGAACTCACCGGCCAGCCAGGCCAGGATACGTTCGCGGGCGGTCTCCATGTCGGCGTCCAGGTAGATCGCCCCGATCAGTGCCTCGAGGGCATCGGCCAGGATCGACTCCCGCCGGAAGCCACCGCTCTTGAGCTCACCCGAGCCCAGACGCAGGTATTCGCCCAGGTCGAAGCCACGGGCCAGGCGGGCCAGGGTCTCGCCTTTAACCAGGCGTGCGCGCAGGCGCGAGAGCTGACCCTCGCGGGCCTGCGGGAAACGCTCGAACAGCGCTTCGCCGGCCACGAAGTTGAGGATGGCGTCACCCAGGAACTCCAGACGCTCGTTGTTGCGCCCGGCATAGCTGCGATGGGTCAGGGCCAGGAGCATCTGGTCCTGGTTCTTGAAGGTATAGCCGAGCTTGCGCTCCAGGCGCGCGAGGGAAGCACTCATGGGGCCACCCCTGGATTGTTCAACGCGTTGTTCAAATCAACATCCTGAAAGACTGTTTGGCTGTGGTCCACCACCTTGTGGGCGGCGGAATCTCTCGATCCCTGAGAACACAGCCTATGTCAGAAATGCATTCGGCGCTGTCTGCCAGACAGCGCCGTTGGGTATCAATGGATCAGGCCAACCCGCGACAGGTTGGGGAAGTGGCTGAGCTTGGGCTCTGGCCAGCTCATCCACACCGCGAAGGCCTTGCCGACGATGTTGCGATCCGGAACCATGCCGTGCAGTTCCTTTGGAATGTTCGGATCGTCCCAGTAACGGCTGTCGTTGGAGTTGTCGCGGTTGTCACCCATCATGAAGTAATGGCCGGCCGGTACGGTCCATTGCTGGTCCGGCGGCATGCGGTAACGGCTCATTTCCTTGCGGATCAAGTGCTCGGCCTCGCCGAGTTTTTCCTTGTACAGCTGGGCACTGCCCAGGGTGCCTGGCTCGGTGCCGACCAACTGCTCGGCAATCGGCTGGCCATTGACGTACAGGCGCTTGTCGCTGGTGTAGCGCACCTGGTCGCCCGGCAGGCCAACCACACGCTTGATGTAGTTGACATTCGGGTCGCTCGGGTAACGGAACACCATCACGTCGCCGCGCTGCGGATCACCCACTTCGATGACCTTCTTGTCGATCACCGGCAGGCGAATGCCGTAGGAGAACTTGTTCACCAGGATGAAGTCGCCCACTTCCAGGGTCGGCTTCATCGACCCCGACGGGATCTGGAACGGCTCGACCAGGAACGAACGCAGCACCAGCACGATGAACAGCACCGGGAAGAACGATTTGCCGTACTCGACCAGCAACGGCTCCTTGTTCAGGCGCTCGAGCACCGCCATCTCGGGCTGGCTGACACTACCCTGATAGTTGGCGATCGCCGCTCGCCGGCGCGGAGCCAGGAACAGCAGGTCGATCAAACCCAACAGGCCGCAGACGGCTACGGCGATGACTAGCAACAGCGGGAAATTTAGCGACATAGGACCTAGCTATCCAACCTGAGCACGGCGAGGAAGGCTTCCTGTGGAATCTCCACGTTGCCGACCTGCTTCATGCGTTTCTTACCGGCCTTCTGCTTCTCCAGCAGCTTCTTCTTACGGCTGACGTCACCGCCGTAGCACTTGGCCAGTACGTTCTTTCTGAGCGCCTTGACAGTCGTACGGGCGACGATCTGGCCGCCGATGGCTGCCTGGATCGCCACATCGAACATCTGCCGAGGGATCAGTTCCTTCATCTTCTCAGTCAGCGCACGGCCCTTGTAGTGGGCATTGTCGCGGTGAACGATCAGCGCCAGGGCGTCTACCTTGTCGCCGTTGATCAACACGTCCAGCTTGACCAGGTTGGCCGACTGGTAACGATCGAAATGATAGTCCAGCGAAGCGTAACCGCGGCTGGTCGACTTCAGTTTGTCGAAGAAGTCCAACACCACTTCGTTCATCGGCAGGTCGTAGCGCACCTGCACCTGGCTGCCGAGGAACTGCATGTCGCGCTGCACGCCACGCTTCTCGATGCACAGGGTGATGACATTGCCCAGGTGTTCCTGGGGCACGAGGATGGTCGCGGTGACGATCGGCTCGCGGAAGTCCTGCACCGCAGAAACATCCGGCAGTTTGGACGGGTTGTCGACGTAGATGGTCTCGCCGGTCTTGAGGACCAGCTCGTAGATCACGCTCGGCGCGGTGGTGATCAGGTCCAGGTCGTATTCGCGCTCCAGGCGCTCCTGGATGATCTCCATGTGCAACATGCCGAGGAAGCCACAACGGAAGCCGAAGCCCAGGGCGTCGGAGCTCTCCGGCAGGTATTGCAGCGAGGAGTCGTTCAGGGTCAGCTTCGACAGCGCGTCGCGGAAATCTTCGAAATCGTCGGAGCTGACCGGGAACAGGCCGGCATACACCTGCGGCTGGATCTTCTTGAAGCCTGGCAGGACTTCGACCTCGGGGGTCGAGGAGAGGGTCAGGGTGTCACCGACCGGCGCACCGTGGATGTCCTTGATGCTGGCGATGATGAAGCCTACCTCACCCGCCTTGAGGTCGGCGGTCTGGGTGTGTTTCGGGGTGAAGACACCGACGCTGTCGACCAGGTGCACCTTGCCGGTGGACTTGACCAGAATCTTGTCGCCCTTCTTGACCCGGCCGTGACGCACGCGGACCAGGGAGACAACGCCCAGGTAGTTGTCGAACCAGGAGTCGATGATCAGAGCTTGCAGAGGGGCATCGATCTCGCCTTCAGGAGCAGGGATGGTCTGCACCAGACGCTCGAGAACCTCATCGACGCCCATGCCGCTCTTGGCGCTGCAGGCCACGGCGTCGGTGGCGTCGATACCGATGATCTTCTCGATCTCGTCCTTGACGCGGTCCGGATCAGCCTGGGGCAGGTCCATTTTGTTCAGTACCGGCATGACCTCCAGGCCCTGCTCGATGGCGGTGTAGCAGTTGGCCACGGACTGGGCTTCGACACCTTGACCGGCGTCCACGACCAGCAGCGCGCCTTCGCACGCGGCCAGGGAACGGCTGACTTCATAGGTGAAGTCGACGTGGCCGGGGGTATCGATGAAGTTCAGCTGGTAGACCTTGCCGTCCTGGGCCTTGTAGCTCAGCGTGACGCTGTGGGCCTTGATGGTGATCCCGCGCTCACGCTCCAGGTCCATGGAATCGAGGACCTGGGCTTCCATTTCGCGTGCCGACAGGCCACCGCACATCTGGATGAAACGGTCGGCCAGCGTCGACTTGCCATGGTCGATGTGGGCGATGATGGAGAAATTGCGGATATGACTCAAATCACTCACGGGTCAACACTCGAAAAGGCTGCGAGCCGGACGCCCGCCGAAAAATAGCCGGGAATTGTACCTTAAGCCGCGGGGATATGGGAGATTCCAGATCAAGCGACATGGTGACAGGCGTTGCCCCTGCGGGAGCCGGCTACCCCCGGATTGCGCGCCTTCGGGCTGACCGTAGCGCCAGGCCAAGTGTGGGCTGAGGAAAATTTCATGAAAAAGGGCAGCCGAAGCTGCCCTTTTCCTACGCAACGCGCAGATTACTCCGCCAGCTTGAAGGTAATGAAGCTGGCTCGGCCTTGACGCAGCACGCGCATGGACACCGAACGGTTCTTCGGCAGGTCCTTGGCGATTTCGGTGAACTGCTTGGCCGAAGCGATCGCCTGGTTGTTCAGGTGGCTGATGACATCGCCCGGACGCAGACCGATCAACGCCGCAGGACCATCCTGAACCTCCTTGATGACCACGCCGCCCTTGAGTTCCAGGGACTTTTTCTGCTCGGCGGTCAGGTCGGCCACGGAGACGCCCAGGCGGTTGCTGTTGCGCTCGGCGCCCGACTCGCCGCCGGTACCGATGTCGGCATCGTCCTCGGGCAACGCGCCGATGGTGATGTCCAGGTTCTGGCGCTTGCCGTTGCGGATGATCTCCAGGCGGGCCTTGTCGCCATCCTTGAGGCTGCCGACCAGGTGCGGCAGGTCGGCCGACATGACGATCGGCTGGCCATTCATGCTCAGGATCACGTCACCCACCTGCAGACCGCCCTTGGCTGCCGGACCGTCCTCCAGCACCTGGGCGACCAGGGCACCGGCCGGCTTGTCCAGACCGAAGGATTCAGCCAGGTCCTTGTTGACCTCCTGGATCACCACGCCAAGCCAGCCACGGCTGACCTTGCCGTCTTTCTTCAGCTGATTGGAGACATCCAGTGCCACATCGATCGGGATGGCGAACGACAGGCCCATGAAGCCACCGGAACGGGTGAAGATCTGCGAGTTGATACCCACCACTTCGCCTTTCATGTTGAACAGCGGACCGCCGGAGTTGCCCGGGTTGATCGCCACGTCGGTCTGGATGAACGGCACATAGGTATCGTTCGGCAGGGTACGCCCCTTGGCGCTTACGATGCCTTTGGTCACCGAATGGTCGAAGCCGAACGGAGAACCGATCGCCAGTACCCATTCACCGACCTTGAGCTTTTCGGAGTCGCCGAGCTTGACGGTCGGCAGGTTCTTGCCTTCGACCTTGAGCAGGGCCACATCGGTACGCGGATCGGTACCGACCAGCTTGGCCTGGAGTTCGCTGCGATCGGACAAACGCACGATGATCTCATCGGCATCGGCGACCACATGGTTGTTGGTCAGCACATAGCCATCGCTGGAGATGATGAAGCCTGAACCGAGGGACTGGGCTTCCCGCTGACGGTCGCCCCGGGGCGAGCGTGGCGCTTGCGGCATGTTGCGCTCGAAGAACTCGCGGAACATCGGCGGCAGGCCTTCCAGGTCCGGCATCTGCCCGGCGGCGACGCCGCGGTCCGGCAGCTTCTGCTTGGTACTGATGTTCACCACGGCAGGCGAGGCCTGCTCGACCAGGGTGGTGAAGTCCGGCAGGGCTTCCTCGGCCTGGGCGGTGAGCACCTGGCCGAGCATCAGCACGGCGGCGAACATCGATAGGTAGGATTTCAAGCGTGGTATTGACATACGGCTCCCGTCACAACGAGCGTAGTTAACAAAGTGAGGCCTTTGCACAAGCAAGAAAGGCCAGCCCCCGAGAAGCCTGACCTATAGAAAATTTACGAAAGGATTGCAAATGACAATGCTTTAATTTCATGTCAGACGCATGACCTACGATACGTAGGAAGGTACACCATCACTGGCGTGCCTGGGCATCCTGGGCCCGCATGGACAGGGCGACACGCTCGGCAGTCCCCAGGGGGATCTCGCCAACCACGGTGACCATGACCTTACCTTTGGGCGTATTGAGACGGCGTGATACGGCGACTGTTGGCCCCAACTGCGCGCGGGTGTCGGGCCCCGCATCGTCGCTGACCGGTTCCAGAAACACCGAGAAGCGTGCCAAGCCATCGTCGTACATGAGACTGCTGACCATGCTGTCACGCACCGGATCGCGGCGCACGGAGCTGTTGATCAGCTCGAAACCCGGCGGCAACCAATCCGAACGCCAGCCAGAGGCGGCTTCGGTGCTCGCGGCAGTGACTCGCTCGACCGGCTTGCACGAAGCACTGGCGAGCAGGTCATCGTCGGTGGGCACGTCATCGGTATCCAGACGGGTCATCTGGAAGCGCTCGAGCAACTGGCCTTTGTCGTTGAGCATCAAAGAGCGCAAGGGCAAACCAGTGCGGCGATCCAGGTGCAGTTCGAAGGCATAGCGGTGCTGGTCCCGCGGAGTGAGCGTCACGATCACGGCGTCGCGCCCGGCGACCCGGGACTTGCCCGCAACGCTCAAATCGTACCAGCTCATCAGTTTGAGAGGATCGAGCACACGCGGTGCGGAGTCCGGTGGGGCGCCTACGCGGCTGACCAGGGCGCCGCTGACGCATTGGACCTTGCCATCGACGCGCACGATTTCCTGGGTCGCGCCATCGAGCTGCAACAAGCGCTCGCTGACCTTGCCATCCTGGACGCGGTGCCAGATATCGTGGGAGGAGAAGCTGCCATTGCGTTCGTAGACGAAAGACCCCTGGTAACTCTGTTCTCGCTCGGCCTGCGCCAGCTTGTTCAGCCACTCACTCGCCTCGGGCGAGGAGTTGGCCGCCAACGCTGGCACCATCATGCAACTGCCAAATAGCAGCGTCAGGAGAGGTAGCGCGCGCATGATCCTCCTTACTTAACGGTTTTCCAGGCTGGCGGCGCGTGCGTAGGGCAGAGCGGTCTCGGTACCCTTGAGCGCAGATTCCTGGGCATGCTGGCGCAGATACCCTGGCAAACGCTGATCCCAGCCGGCCTGATTCTGCAGCACGCCGTTGGCCATCGGCCCGGTCGGTTGCTCACTGCTCTCACTATAGCCTGCCAAAACGGCCGGGCCCTGTGCTTGCGGCACGCTCAGACCTTGCTGGGCAGGTTGTTGGGCAGCGAGCTCGGCACCGGTGATCTCATCCTGGTTGTACAGGCGCACGCCAGCCAATACGGCGACGGTCACCGAGGCGGCTACGGCCAGGCGCCCAATGGTGCGCCATGGGCCTTGCTTGACCTTGGCAGGCACGGCCTCGTCGGCCAAAGCTGCGGACACCGCCGAGGCGATATCGAGTTTCGGCAGTACCAGTTCGTTGTGCATCGCTGCACGCGCGACCTGATAGCGGGACCAGGTGGCACGGGTTTCAGGATCGTCGACGGCGTTCAACACGCGACGCAGTTCAAGTTCGTCCGCTTCGTTATCCATTACCGCGGACAGCGATTCCTGCAAAGCTTCACGACTCATGGCGGTTCCTCTCTTGGCTGTCGCCGCTGTCTCAGGTTTCCTGCAACAGAGGCTGCAGGGCTTTATCAATGGCCTCCCGAGCGCGGAAAATTCGAGAGCGCACGGTACCTACCGGACATTGCATGACACTGGCAATGTCTTCGTAACTCAGTCCGTCGAACTCACGTAGGGTCAATGCCGTGCGCAGGTCCTCGGGCAGTTGCTGGATGGTGCGATGGACAGTGCCTTCGATTTCATCCCGCAACAACGCGCGCTCTGGAGACTCGAGATCCTTGAGGCCATGATCGCCGTCGTAAAACTCCGCATCCTCGGAGCTCACATCACTGTCTGGTGGACGCCTTCCGCGGGACACCAGATAGTTCTTCGCCGTGTTGATGGCGATGCGGTACAGCCAGGTATAGAAAGCACTGTCACCGCGAAAATTTCCCAGCGCCCGGTAGGCCTTGATGAAAGCCTCCTGCGCCACATCCTGGGCCTCGTGGGTGTCGTGGACGAACCGCACGATCAACCCGAGAATCTTGTGCTGATACTTCAGCACCAACAGATCGAACGCTCGCCTGTCGCCGCGCTGCACACGCTCGACAAGCTGCTGATCCTCTTCCTGGGTTAGCATGAACACTCCTCAGTGGTCTCGAAGGAGCGTTGCAACAGCCATCGTTCAGGCTTGCAACCATAGACTCGGCCTTTGCGCAAAAGTTCTCCCCTCCAAGCAAGTTTCCTGCGGCCCTTGGTCGGCTCGCACGAAAGACGCAGCGCGGTCACGGCCGGCTGCGTCGATAATCTGATCTCGAATACGCAGGTGTCAGCCCGAAAGAGCTACCGCCATGCGTCGCCGCGGCATTTGGTGGCGTGCGGGCAGCCTTCTTAGGATTTCCACCGGTATCGGAAAGTTCCCATAAAGATCGCCACCAGGGTGCAGATGCCATTGGAAATCAGACACCTGTGGCTGCTATAAAGGCAGCCGGACAGGCTTAACGATAGTTTCACAATGCCATCTGCGCATGACTATTGTGCCGCTCCCCTTCCCAAGATTACTAGTGTCAAGACATGAGCCAACAATTCCAACACGATGTCCTGGTGATCGGCAGCGGCGCCGCTGGCCTCAGCCTGGCACTGAACCTTCCCAGCCACTTGCGCATCGCCGTGCTGAGCAAAGGCGACCTGGCCAACGGTTCGACCTTCTGGGCCCAGGGCGGCGTCGCCGCGGTTCTGGACAACACCGATACCGTCCAGTCCCATGTCGAGGACACGCTTAATGCCGGCGGCGGCCTGTGTCATGAAGATGCCGTGCGCTTCACCGTCGAGCACAGCCGCGAAGCCATCGAATGGTTGATCGAACAAGGGGTCCCCTTCACCCGCGACGAGCATTACAGCGTCGATGACGGCGGCTTCGAGTTTCACCTGACCCGCGAAGGTGGTCACAGCCACCGGCGCATCATCCATGCCGCCGATGCGACGGGCGCGGCGATCTTCACTGCCCTGCTGAACCAGGCGCGCCAGCGGCCGAACATCGAGCTGCTGGAGCAGCGTGTGGCGGTCGACCTGATCACCGAGCGCCGCCTGGGCCTGCCCGGCGAGCGTTGCCTGGGCGCCTACGTGCTGGACCGCAACACCGGCGAGGTCGACACCTTCGGAGCGCGCTTCACCGTGCTGGCCACTGGCGGCGCGGCCAAGGTCTATCTCTATACCAGCAACCCCGACGGCGCCTGCGGCGATGGTATCGCCATGGCCTGGCGCGCTGGCTGCCGGGTGGCCAACCTGGAATTCAACCAGTTCCACCCCACTTGCCTGTACCACCCCCAGGCCAAGAGTTTCCTGATCACCGAGGCCTTGCGTGGCGAAGGGGCCCTGCTGCGCCTGCCCAATGGCGAACGCTTCATGCCGCGCTTCGACCCCCGCGAGGAACTCGCCCCCCGGGATATCGTCGCCCGCGCCATCGACCACGAAATGAAGCGCCTGGGCGTGGATTGTGTCTATCTGGACATCAGTCACAAGCCTGCCGACTTCATCAAGAACCACTTTCCCACCGTCTACGAGCGTTGCCTGGCCTTCGGTATCGACATCACCCGCCAAGCGATTCCGGTGGTCCCGGCCGCCCATTACACCTGCGGCGGCGTGATGGTCGATGATCGCGGCCATACCGATGTGCCCGGCCTGTACGCTATCGGCGAGACCAGCTTCACGGGCTTGCACGGCGCCAACCGCATGGCCAGCAATTCGTTGCTCGAATGCTTTGTCTATGGCCGTGCCGCAGCAGCCGACATCGAGGCGCATTTGGACGAAGTGCAAGCTCCGACCGCCCTGCCCTGCTGGGACGCAAGCCAGGTCACCGACTCGGACGAAGACGTGATCATTGCGCACAACTGGGACGAACTGCGGCGTTTCATGTGGGACTACGTGGGTATCGTGCGCACAAGCAAGCGTCTGCAGCGAGCCGAGCACCGAGTACGTCTGCTGCTCGACGAGATCGACGAGTTCTACAGCAACTACAAAGTCAGCCGCGACCTGATCGAGCTTCGCAACCTGGCCCAGGTCGCCGAACTGATGATCCGCTCGGCGATGCAGCGCAAGGAAAGTCGCGGGCTGCACTACACGCTGGATTACCCCGGAATGCTGTCCGAGGCCAAGGACACCATCCTCAGTCCAGTCTGAACGGAGGCGTATCCGTGGGAGCTGGCGGAGCCAGCGCCCACAAGTACAGCGCAGCCCCGCATGACAACACACGCCTAAAGCGGGTTATTGCGCCGAAACCTCGGCCCAGCGCCTGCGACTGAACTTCAACCTCACCCGCAGACGCCGATGCTGATCAACATCCAGGGCATCTCGCGGTATGCACTGGCTCTCGCCGAACCAGCGCCCTGGCCTGACGAAACGCAGCACAACCAATCCTGGCAACGCTACGCTGTCCCGACACAACCGCACCCGCTGCCAGCCTCGGGCATGACTGAAAAGTCGCCAGCCGGTGGGGTCACGGCGCAGGCCGGTAATGGCCTCGGGATGGGTTAGCAGGATACGACGGGGAATGGCCCAGCAGGCGTGGGCAAGGCAAGCGAGGGCGAGGAGAACGCTCAACCACCAGGGTTGCGCGCTCAGGATCAAGGCCCAGAGCGCGAGCACCTGGCAGGTCAGGTAGGCCGCCAGCAGCAGGCGCGAGCCTTGCCAGCGGCACTCGAAATGCTCACTTGGGCTGGACACGGTCCAGGATGATGCGAACCATGCGTTGCAGCTCAGGGTCGTCGGACTCGGTACGCTCCATGAACCAGCCGAACATGTCCTGGTCTTCGCAGGTCAGCAGGCGACGGTACAGCTCGCGGTCCGCTTCGCTCAGGGTGGGGTAGACCTCCTGGGTGAATGGCACCAGCAGTACGTCCAATTCAAGCATGCCGCGGCGGCTATGCCAGAAAAGCCGGTTGAGTTCAGTTTGTTCGACCATGGGGCCCTCCTCGAATGGGCCGCCAGTATACAGTGGCACGCTTGCGGCGGCACAAGGCGTTGGTCTAGTCACCTACCTATTTTGTTACCAGCGTTCTATGATGGCCGCCAGTCTCAAGCAACCGCGATGACCCATGGCCGATTCCGCTTTCTTCTGTCCCCTGTCCCACGAGGGCATCCTCGCCGTCCGCGGCTCCGATGCCGGCAAGTTCCTGCAAGGCCAGCTGACCTGCAACATCAACTACCTCAGCGAGGAGCATGCGAGCCTGGGCGCCCGCTGCATGGTCAAGGGCCGTATGCAATCGAGCTTCCGTATCTTCCCGGAAGGCAACGGTTACCTGCTGGCCATGGCCAGCGAACTGCTCGACGCGCAACTGGCCGACCTCAAGAAGTACGCCGTCTTCTCCAAAGCCATCCTGACCGACGAAAGCGCCGCCTGGGCCCGCTTCGGCCTGGCGCAAGGCGATGCCGCGCTTGAAGCGCTGGGCCTGGCCACGCCGACCGAGGCTGGCACCACGGTACGCCATGACGGGCTGATCGCGATCGCTGTCAGCACCGGCCGCGTGGAACTCTGGGCACCCGTCGCACAAGCAGACACCGTCCGCCAGACGCTCGCCGCCCACTTGACCGAAGGCTGTCTCAACGACTGGCTGCTCGGCCAGATCCGCGCCGGTATCGGTCAGGTCATGGGCCCTACCCGCGAGCTGTTCATCCCGCAGATGATCAACCTGCAGGCGGTCGATGGCGTGAGCTTCAAGAAAGGCTGCTATACCGGCCAGGAGATCGTCGCGCGCATGCAGTACCTGGGTAAGCTCAAGCGCCGTCAGTACCGCCTGGCCCTGGCCCAACACGACGTACCCGCCCCTGGCGCCGAGATCTTCTCGCCCACCCACGGCTCGTCGGTGGGCGAAGTGGTCATTGCCGCCCGTGCAGATGACGGCTGCGAACTGCTCGCGGTGCTCAGCGCCGAAGCCGTGGCAGACGACAACCTGCACCTGGGCAGCCTCGAAGGTCCATGCTTGACGTTGCTGGACCTGCCCTACGAACTGGACCGCGACCGGGAAATCCTGCGCTGACCAGCCCGCCCCGCCTCCCTGCGGGGCCGCACCACCATTGCGGTAGAGAAGTTAGATGAACAAGCTGGCCGAGACGGTTCAATCACAATTGCTCGCAGCCATCGACAAGGACGACCTGGTCCTGCCGACCCTTCCTGAAGTTGCCTTGAGCATCCGCGAGGCCGCCGAGGACAGCGAGATCAGCGTCGCCGCGTTGAGCAAGGTGATCGGTCGCGACGCGGCCCTCTCGGCGCGCCTGATCAAAGTGGTCAACAGCCCGTTGTTGCGTGCGGCAGTGGAGGTCACCGACCTGCACACCGCCATCACCCGCCTGGGTATCAACTACAGCTGCAACTTGGCGATCGGTCTGGTAATCGAGCAGATCTTCCACGCCCGCTCCTCGGCCGTCGAGCAAAAATTGCGCGATATCTGGGCCAACAGCCTTGAAGTAGCGGGCATCAGCTATGAACTGTGCCGCCGCTACACCCAGCTCAAGCCGGACCAGGCCACCCTGGGGGGCCTGGTCCACCAGATTGGTGCCCTGCCCGTGCTGATCTATGCCGAGGAGCACAACGAACTGCTCTCCGATCCAGTGTGCCTGCACTATGTGATCGAGCAGATCCAGCCAGTGCTGGGCGACAAGATCCTCAAGGCCTGGGAGTTCCCCGAACAGTTGGTGAATCTGCCCAGCCAGGTGCAGGACCTGGACCGACGCAGCGACAGCATCGACTACATCGACATCGTGCAGATCGCCCGCCACCTCAGCCATCGGACCCGCAGCCGCCCCCTGGCGGCCCTGCCCGCCTACCAGCATCTCGGGCTGCCCTACGGGACCGAGCTGGATGTCGCCGACCTGCTCGATGCCCGCAGCATGTTGCGCTAAACCAAACGCCTTAGCTTTGAGAGTCAGCTTACCCGCGAATGCGGCAGTGAATTGACCAACGTATTCGCGGGTAAACCCGCCCCCACAAGGATCACCGTCAACCCTGTGGGTTTACCCGCGAATAGGCCGGCACAGGCTACACAGGACCGTTGTTCCCACAGCCCCTACCCCTCTGAAACAGCAATGCGCAAAGCCCCGCTCAATCAACGATGAAACTCACCCGCACGCGCAACCCACCCTTTTCGCCATCATGCAGAGTGATCTGCGCCAGATGCGCGCGACAGATCTCGCCGACGATCGCCAGCCCCAGCCCCGTACCCTGGGCGCTACGCCGGTAGAAGCGCTCGAATACCCGCTCGCGCTCCGCCTCGGGAATACCCGGCCCGTCGTCCTCCACTTCAAGGATGGCCGGGGCCAGCACCCGCAGAATCACATTGCCGCCCTTGGGCGTGTGCGCCAGGGCATTGTCCACCAGGTTGCTGAGCAGTTCATTGAGCAGGGTCGGCTCGCCTTTGAGCCACACCGGCGCCTCGGCTTCCAGCGCCAGCGCCACCCCCCGGGCATGGGCCAGTGGCGCCATGGCCATACCCAGGTCGCGCGTCAATTGACACAGATCCAGACGCTGAGCGCCGCCTTCGGCGATTGCCCGGGCACCGTTTTCCACCCGCGCCAGGGACAACAGCTGGTTGGCCAGGTGAGTCAGACGATCGGTACCCTGGGTGGCGGCCTCAAGGGTCTGGCGCCACTGTTCCGGCTCCTGGGAGCGCAAGCCCAGTTCGACCCTCGCCTTGAGCGCGGCCAATGGTGTGCGCAACTCATGAGCGGCGTCGGCGATGAACTGCGCCTGGCGCTCGAACTGCCCGCGCAGCCGCTCGGTGAAATGGTTCAATGCGCGCACCAAGGGCCCCAACTCGCGCTGCACCTGCACCACCGGCAAGGCACGCAGGTCATCAGGCTGGCGCTCTTCGACCGCCGTGCGCAGACGCTCCAGCGGGCGCAAGGCCGCGCTGACGGCGAACCAGACCATTCCCAGCGCCCCCAACGCCAGCATGCCCAGGCGCAGCAAGGTGTCGGCCATCAGCCCCCGGGCCATGCGTACCCGCGCCTCCTCGGTCTCGGCCACGCGGATCTCGGCCATGCCATTCATGTTCGGCTCGCTGACCGGCTTGAGCAAGCTGACCACTCGCACGTCCTGGCCCTGGTAGGTGGCGTTGTAGAACCGCGCGAGGGCTGGATAGTCATCGGTACGCGGCGTTCCCGGGGGCGGCGGCGGCAGGTTTTCGTAGCCGGAAATCAGCCGCTGGTGAATATCCAGCACTTGGTAGTAGATACGCCCGGCGCTGTCGTAGGCGAAGGTGTCCAAGGCAACGTAGGGCACATCCGCGCTCAGGGTTCCGTCGCGCTGGGACAGGCCGGCGGCGATGGTTCGCGCCGAGGCCAGCAGCGTGCGGTCGTAGGCGGTGTCGGCGGCCTCGCGACCGTTCCAGTAGGCACTCAGGCCGCTGGCGAGCATCAGCACCACCAGCAACAGCGCCAAGTTGCCCAGCAAACGCCCACGCAGGCTGCCATTGTCACGCATCGCGGTGCTCGAGCAGGTAACCCAGCCCGCGGAAGGTGACGATAGCCACTGGATGGCCATCGAGCTTCTTGCGCAGGCGATGGATGTAGATCTCGATGGCATCGGGGCTGGCTTCTTCGTCCAGGCCGAAGACCTGGGCTGCCAGCTGTTCCTTGCTCATCACCCGCCCCGGGCGGGCGATCAAGGCTTCGAGCACGCTTTGTTCGCGCAGGGTCAGGGTCAAGGGTTCGTCACCGAGGGTGAAGCGGCGGGTGTCCAGGTCGTAGACCAGCGGCCCGCAGCGCTGTTGGCGCTCGCCGCCGAGCACGCTGCGGCGCAGCAGCGCCTTGACCCGCGCTTCCAGCTCGGTCAGCTCGAACGGTTTGGCCAGGTAGTCATCGGCGCCCAGGTTCAAGCCATGAACCCGATCCTTGACGTCGCTGCGCGCGGTGAGCATCAGCACCGGCAGCGTCTTGCCCCGCCCGCGCAGGCGCGCCAGCACTTCGAAACCGTCCATGCGCGGCAGGCCCACATCGAGCACGGCCACGGCATAGTCCTCACTGGCCAGGGCCAGGTCGGCGGCCACGCCATCGTGCAGCACATCCACGGTCAGACCTTGGCTTTTGAGGGCCAAGGCCACGCTTTCGGCCAATTGCAGGTGGTCTTCGACCAACAACACGCGCATCGGATTCTCCCTGCTCGGGTGGGGGCTTTGGCGCGGAGTGTACCGCCGTCCGGGGGCCTGTGAAGCCCTCGCGGCAAACCTTTCACGCTGAAAGGTTAGCGAAAGGTTCATTACCTAGCATCGCACCACGGTCGCCCCGCGCGCCGAAAAAAAGCACCAGCAAGGTGCGCCCGATAAGAACAATAAACGGAGTCTCCCGACGATGCTGTCCACGCAGCCGCAGGCGTTCGCGCCTACCCGTTCCCTGTCCGCACGTCCGTCCGCCATCGCCAGCGCTCTGGCGCTAGCCGGCGTCGCCCCTCTGAGCCAGGCCGCCTTCTTCGAAGACAGCACGGCCACCTTCGAAACCCGCAACATGTACTTCAACCGTGACTTTCGCGATGGCACCAGCAGCCAGCAGTCCAAACGCGACGAGTGGGCCCAGGGCTTCATGCTCAATTTCGAGTCCGGTTACACCGACGGCACCGTAGGCTTCGGCCTGGACGCGCTGGGCATGCTCGGCATCAAGCTCGACTCCAGCCCCGACCGTACCGACACCGGCCTGCTGCCGACCCACGACGATGGCAAGGCCGCCGACGAGTACTCCAAGCTCGGCCTGACCGGCAAGGTCAAGGTCTCCAAGACCGAGCTCAAGGTCGGCACCCTGATCCCGGAACTGCCAACCCTGCAGCCCAACGACGGACGCATCCTGCCACAGACCTTCGAAGGCGGCCTGCTGACCTCCAAGGAGCTCAAGGGCCTGACGTTCACCGGCGGTCGCCTGGAAAAAGCCAAGGACCGCAACGACACCAACTGGGAAGACCTGGCCCTCAACAACAAGAACGGCCGCTTCGGCGGCAGCTTCAGCGCCGACAATTTCGACCTGGCCGGGCTGGACTACCAGTTCACCGACCGCATCACCGGCAGCTACCACTTCGCCGAACTCGACGACATCTACCGTCAGCACTTCATCGGCATGGTCGCCACCCAGCCCTGGGGCCCCGGTACTTTCGGCGCGGACCTGCGCCTCGCCCTCAGCGACGATGCCGGCCAGGCCAAGGCCGGCAACATCGACAACACCACCGTCAACGGCATGCTCAGCTACGCCCTGGGCGGCCACAAGGTCAGTGCCGCCTACCAGCACCTGTCCGGCGACAGCGCCTTCCCCTATGTCGATGGCGCTGACCCATATCTGGTCAACTTCGTCCAGATCAACGACTTCGCAGGGGCCGACGAGCACTCCTGGCAAGCGCGTTACGACTACAACTTCGCCGCCTTGGGCATCCCCGGCCTGACCTTCATGACCCGCTACATCAGCGGCGACAACGTCAGCCGCGCCGACGGTGGCGAGGGCAAGGAGTGGGAACGCAACACCGAGTTCAAGTACGTGGTACAAAGCGGCCCGTTGAAGGACGTCGCCGTTCGCCTGCGCAATGCCACCTTCCGCTCCAACTTCGCTCGCGACGCCGACGAAGTCCGGCTGCTGGTGAGCTACAGCGTGGCTCTGTGGTAACCCATAACAACAACGCTCACGGAGATAGACGATGACCTTTTCACTGCGCCGCCTCGTCCTGACTACCGGTTGCCTGCTGCTGGCAGGCAACGCCCTGGCCGCGGAACCCAAACGCCCCGAATGCATTGCCCCCGCCTCGCCCGGTGGCGGCTTCGACCTGACCTGCAAGCTGGTGCAAAGCGCCCTGGTCAACGAAAAAATCCTCTCCAAGCCCATGCGCGTGACCTACATGCCCGGCGGCGTCGGCGCGGTGGCCTACAACGCCGTGGTCGCCCAGCGCCCGGCCGATACCGGCACCTTGGTGGCCTGGTCCAGTGGCTCCCTGCTCAACCTGGCCCAGGGCAAGTTCGGGCGCTTCGACGAGAACGCCGTGAAATGGCTGGCGGCGGTCGGCACCAGCTATGGCGCTATCGCCGTGAAAAGCGACTCGCCCTACAAGACCCTCGATGACCTGGTCGCGGCCCTGAAGAAAGACCCGAGCAAAGTGGTCATCGGCTCCGGCGGCACCGTCGGCAGCCAGGACTGGATGCAGACCGCCCTGATCGCCAAGGCCGCCGGCATCAACCCGCGCGACCTTCGCTACGTAGCCCTGGAGGGCGGCGGCGAGATCGCCACGGCGCTGCTCGGCGGGCATATCCAGGTCGGCTCCACCGACATCTCCGACTCCATGCCACACATTCAGAGCGGCGACATGCGCATCCTCGCGGTGTTCTCCGAAAACCGCCTGGATGAGCCAGAAATGAAAGACATCCCCACTGCCAAGGAACAAGGCTACGACATCGTCTGGCCAGTGGTACGCGGCTTCTACCTGGGGCCAAAAGTCAGCGACGAGGACTACGCCTGGTGGAAAGCCTCGTTCGACAAACTGTTGGCTTCCGAGGACTTCGCCAAATTGCGTGACCAGCGTGAGCTGTTCCCGTTCGCCATGACCGGGCAGGAACTGGACACCTACGTGAAGAAGCAGGTCGCCGACTACAAGACCCTGGCCCGGGAATTCGGCCTGATCCAGTAACAAGAACGCTGCACATCCTTGTGGGAGTGGGTTCACCCGCGAATGCGTCAGATCAGACGTCGCTGCTGTGACGACTGGCGCTTTCGCGGGTAAACCCGCTCCCACAGGGTACGCGTCGTCCCGAACATTACCGAGGATGTCTTGATGATCCTGCAACGCATTTTCGCCCTGGCACTGCTGGCGGTGTGCGCGGCCCTGGCCGTGATGGCCTGGCCGTATCAGGCCGCGTTTTCCTACGAACCTGTAGGCCCACGCGCCTACCCACTGCTGATGCTCGGTCTGATGGGCCTTGCCCTGCTCTATCTGGCCTTTCGCCCAACGCCCATCGTGCGCAAGGACGACGAGCCACCGCTGGACCGTGAAACCCTGGTCAAGATCAGCGCCTGCGTCGGCCTGCTGATCGTGTTCGCCAGCACCTTCGAGTCGCTCGGCTTCATCCTCAGCGCCGTGCTCGTCGGCGTGCCCATGGCGCGCCTGTATGGCGGGCGCTGGCTGCACAGCCTGATTGTGGTGGGCGCCATGAGCCTGCTGCTCTACTGGCTGTTCGACCGCGTGATGGATGTGCCCCTGCCCCTCGGCCTGCTGGACGTACTGGAGAACTGACACATGGATACCTTGAGCTACCTGGGCCAGGGCTTCGGCGTCGCCCTGAGCCCGTACAACCTGGTCACCGCCCTGACTGGCACCCTGATCGGCACCGTGGTCGGCCTGCTGCCGGGCCTGGGCCCGATCAACGGCGTGGCACTGCTGATCCCCATCGCCTTCGCCCTGGGCCTGCCGCCTGAGTCGGCGCTGATCCTGCTGGCTGCGGTTTACCTGGGCTGCGAGTATGGCGGACGGATCAGCTCGATCCTGCTGAACATCCCCGGCGAAGCCTCCACCGTGATGACCACCCTCGACGGCTACCCCATGGCCCGCCAGGGCCTGGCCGGCGTGGCCCTGTCGCTGTCGGCGTGGAGCTCGTTCATCGGCGCGTTCATCGCCACCTGCGGCATGGTGCTGTTCGCCCCGCTGTTGGCGAAATGGGCAATCGCCTTCGGACCCGCCGAATACTTCGTGCTGATGGTGTTCGCCATCGTCGCCCTGGGCGGCATGGCCGGCGACAAACCGCTGAAGACGTTCATCGCCGCACTGATCGGCCTGTTCCTGTCCAGCGTCGGCATCGACGCCAACAGCGGCGTTTACCGCTTCACTGGCGACAGCGTGCACCTGGCCGATGGCATCCAGTTCGTGGTGCTGGTACTGGGCCTGTTCTCCATCAGCGAGATCCTCCTGCTGCTGGAAAAGACCCACCACGGCCACGAAGCGGTCAAGGCCACCGGGCGCATGCTGTTCAACCTCAAAGAAGCGGCCTCGGTGTTCATCGTGAACCTGCGCTGCGGCCTGCTGGGCTTTGTCATGGGCGTGCTGCCCGGTGCCGGGGCGACCCTGGCCAGCGCCGTGGCCTACATGACCGAGAAACGCATCGCCGGCGACAAGGGCAAGTTCGGCAAGGGCGACGCCCGCGGCCTGGCGGCCCCGGAAACTGCCATCGGCGCCTCCTGCTGCGGCGCCCTGGTGCCGATGCTGACCCTGGGCGTGCCGGGTTCGGGCACCACCGCCGTGATGATCGGCGCGCTGACCCTGTACAACATCACCCCAGGGCCGCTGTTGTTCGAACAGCAACCGGACATCGTCTGGGGCCTGATCGCCTCGCTGTTCGTCGCCAACATCATGCTGGTGATCCTGAACATCCCGATGATCCGTCTCTTCACCCGCATCCTCGCAGTCCCGAACTGGGCCCTGGTGCCGGTGATCGCCATCATCACCGGGATCGGCGTGTACGCCGTACATGCCACCACCTTCGACCTGTTCCTGATGGTCGGCATCGGCATCATGGGCTACATCCTGCGCAAGCTGGACTTCCCGCTGTCACCGATCCTGCTCGGCTTCATCCTGGGCGGGCTGATGGAGCAGAACCTGCGCCGCGCACTGTCGATCTCCAACGGCGAGCTGGGCATCCTCTGGTCGAGCCCGATCAGCATGTCCGTGTGGGTGCTGACCCTCTGCATGCTGACCCTGCCGCTGCTGCGCAGCTGGCGTAAACGCAGCCTGCAGCGTCGGGCGATGGCCGATGCCTGATCGGTCGCCGCCGTTCTGGGCTACCGGGCTGGTCGGTCTTGCTGGCGGGTTTCTCGCCAGCAAGGTCGGCTGGCCTTTGCCGTGGATGGTCGGCTCGCTGCTGGCAATCATCCTGGTGCGCTGCCTGACACCCTGGCAGCTGCCGGAAATTCCCAATGGCCGCAAGTGCGGGCAGTGGATCATCGGCATCGGCATCGGTCTGCACTTCACCCCGGCGGTCATCGAACAGGTGGCCAGCCACTTTGCCCTGATCGTCTTCGGGGCGCTGTTCACCACGTTGTCCGCTGCAATCAGCGTCTGGCTGCTCAGGCGCACCGGCGAAGACCGCGCCACGGCGTTCTTCGCCAGCATGCCGGGGGGATCGGGGGAGATGGTCAACCTGGGCGCGCGCAATGGCGCGGTACTCAGCCAAGTAGCGGCGGCCCAGAGTCTGCGGGTGCTGGCGGTGGTGCTGTGCGTGCCGGCGCTGTTCAAGTTCCTGCTCGGCGATGGCGTGCCGCTGACCCATGTGGGCAGCGTAAGTTGGGGCTGGCTGGCGCTGATTGCGCCGCTTGGCGTGTTGGCCGCGTTGATCTGGCAGCGCCTGCGCCAGCCCAACCCCTGGCTGTTCGGTCCACTGCTGGTCGCCGCGTGCGTGAGCCTGGCGGGCAACCTGCAGATCGCCCTGCCGCCCGGCGCCAGCCAGACCGGACAGTGGCTGATCGGCAGTGGCCTGGCCTGCCATTTCAACCGGACGTTCTTTCGCCGGGCGCCGTCCTTCCTGGGACGGACCTTGCTGGCGACCTTCCTGTGCATGTTGATCGCCGCCAGCGCGGCCTGGGTGTTGAGTGTGATGACCCAGCTGGACCTGCGCTCACTGACCCTGGGGATGATGCCAGGGGGTATCGCCGAGATGAGCCTGACGGCCGAGACCTTGCAGTTGTCGGTGCCGTTGGTGACGGCGCTGCAGGTGATGCGGCTGTTGTTCGTGCTGTTTCTGGCCGAGCCGTTGTTCCGGCGCTGGGACACGAACCGACCGTGACGGCGTGCGAACGTCTTCGCGGGTAAACCCGCGCCCACAAGGCTTATCGCAAACCCTGTGGGAGCGGGTTTACCCACGAAGAAGGCAGCGCGTTTTTCAGAGTGGCGGCAAGGCCCAATCGATGGGCGTCAGCCCACGCTGCTCGAGGAAGCTGTTGGTCCGGCTGAAATGCCCGCAACCGAAGAAGCCCCGATACGCGGACAACGGCGACGGGTGCACCGACTTGAGCACCAGGTGCCGAGTGCCGTCGATCAGTTTCTGCTTACTCTGGGCATGAGAGCCCCACAACAGGAACACCACATTCTCGCACTGCTCGCTGACCACCTGGATGACCCGATCGGTGAACGGCTGCCAGCCCGCATTGGCGTGGGAGGCGGCGCTGCCGCGCTGCACGGTCATGGTGGTGTTTAGCAACAATACCCCCTGCTCTGCCCAGCTTTGCAGGTAACCATGGCTGGGGATGGGCAGGTTGAGGTCGCGGTGCAGCTCCTTATAGATGTTCACCAGCGACGGCGGCGTGGGCACGCCAGGCTGCACCGAGAAACACAGCCCATGAGCCTGGCCAGGGCCGTGGTAAGGGTCCTGGCCGAGGATCACCACCTTCACTTTGTCCAGCGGCGTGGAATTGAGCGCGTTGAAGATCAGCGGCCCAGGCGGATAGATCTCCTTGCCGGCTGCATATTCCTCGCGCAGGAACTCACGCAGCTTGAGCATGTAGGGTTGGTCGAACTCGGCGCGCAATGCGGCCTTCCAGCCGGGTTCGAGTTTGATGCGATCGTCGTCAGTCATGGGGCCATCCGTAAACAATGGCGCGACACTAGGTAAGCCGTCCGGCCTTGTCAATCGATCCGACCGACGACCGTCATGATCGCCTGAGGGGTCCATACTTGTGCGATGACTACATGAGGTCGCCCATGTCCATTCAATGCGAGGTACTCACAGGCGCCGATGGCGCGCGCATCGGCATCGCCACTCTCGATGCGCCCAAGACGCTCAATGCCCTGAACCTGCCAATGATCGAGGTGCTCGACGAGCGTCTGCACGCCTGGGCCAACGACCCGGCTATCGTCTGCGTGCTGCTGCGCGGAAACGGCCCCAAGGCTTTTTGTGCCGGGGGCGATGTTCGGGCGCTGGTTCAGGCCTGTCGCGACCATCCCGGCAGCGTGCCGCCCCTGGCGACCACGTTCTTCGCCGCCGAGTACCGGCTCGACTATCGCCTGCATACCTATCCCAAGCCCCTGCTGTGCTGGGGGCATGGCCACGTGCTCGGCGGAGGCATGGGCCTGCTGCAGGGTGCGGGCATCCGCATCGTCACCCCCAGCAGCCGGCTGGCCATGCCGGAAATCAGCATTGGCCTGTATCCGGACGTCGGCGCCAGCTGGTTCCTCGCCCGCTTGCCCGGAAAGCTCGGACTGTTCCTTGGGCTGACCGGCGCACCGATCAACGCCTGTGACGCCCTGGATCTTGGCCTGGCCGACCGCCTGCTTGGCGAGCATCAGCAAGAAGCCTTGATCGAAGAGTTACTGCAATTGAACTGGCAGGAACAGACCGCCCTGCAACTGAACAGCCTGCTCAAGGCCGAACAGCATCGGGCCTGCGCCGACCTGCCCGAAGCCCAGTGGTTGCCACGCCGGGCGCTGATCGATGAGCTACTCGATGTGGCAGACCCTGCCGCTGCCTGGCGAGCGTTAGCCGATTTGAGCCGACACCCCGACCCGTTGCTGGCCGAGGCTGGCCGCCGCCTGCACGAGGGCTGCCCGCTGACCGCGCATCTGGTGTGGGAGCAGATCCGCCGGGCCAGGCACCTGTCACTGGCCCAGGTGTTCCAGATGGAATACACCATGAGCCTGAACTGCTGCCGCCACCCGGAGTTCAGCGAAGGCGTGCGCGCCCGCCTGCTGGACAAGGACAACCAGCCGCACTGGCACTGGCCGGACATCACCCAAGTGCCGGCCGCAGTGGTCGAGGCGCATTTCGCCAAGGTGTGGGAAGGGCGTCACCCCCTGGCTGACCTGGGGTAAGGCCCGCGCCTGCAGGCAGTGCATGGACCTGCTGTACGCGGGCTTGGTCACGCGATCGGGCTTTGGATCAATGATCAACGCCGCCAGTTACGGCCATTGTCCCCATGTCCATTATCGGGTCGCCGGTTGTTGTCCCCACGGCCATTGGAGTGCCAACGGTCATTCTGAGGGCGGCGATTGTCATTGCGGTAGTCATGACGGTCCCGATCCCGCCCATAGTCATAACGCTGGCGATTACCGTAATCGTTGCGGGGATTGCCGTGCCATTGGTTCACCTGATGCCCCGGGTAAGGCCGGTAATGGGGTGTAGGAGCCGGACGGTAGTAACGAGGCGCAGGTTGGTAATAGCGTGGCTGCGGCGCGATGTAGTAGCGGTCCTGGCGGTAATAGCCTGGGTAGTAATAACGGTCGCTGGTGTAGTAGTCCGAACGATAGTAGCCCGAGCGGTAGTAACCGCCGTCCTCGTAGTAGGGGACACAGGCACTGGTGAGCAAGGCCAACAGGGCGATCAGCAGAATTCGTGGGTACATGGCGGCCTCCTGGACCGCGGGAGTGCCCGACACAGCGGCGCTGGCGAGCGTCGATGAAGAGATGCATCCATCGACACCCAATAAGACCGTTGCGCCGAGGGCTAGTGCCATTTTCGCAGTAAATTGAAACAGGTTGCCGACCACTGGAAACACCCTGTAGCCATTACCGGTAGAATGCCGTCACGTATACGCCGGAATCGAACCATGAACGATAAACAGCGCTGCCCCGCCTGTGGCGCCCTCAACCAGTGCAGCCTGGCTGATCCACGCACCGCCACGCAGCCCTGTTGGTGCTTCGCGGTGGCCATCGACCCGGCCGTACTGCAGGCGCTGCCCGACGAACTGCGCGACCAGGCCTGCCTGTGCCCACGCTGCGCTCAAGTCGATGATCAGCTCAAGGCAGCGCGTCCCATGCCAAGCCGCTAGACTGCGCCTCTTTTCGGACAGTCCACTGCCATGCGTCTTGATCGTTTTCTCGCCAACCTGCCTTGCTACAACCGCCAGCAGGTCCGCCTGCTGCTGGTGCAACGGCGCGTGCGCGTGGATGGCCTGGTGGCCACCGACCCTCGCCAGCAGGTGCGCGAATTCAGCCGGGTGGAAGCGGACGAACAGGTGCTCCAGGCTGGTCGCCCGGCGCGCTATCTGATGTTGCACAAGCCCAGCGGCTGCGTCAGCGCGACCCAGGATCCGCAACACCCCACCGTGCTCGACCTGCTGCCGGCCGACCTGCGCGAGGACCTGCACATCGCCGGTCGCCTGGACTACAACACCACCGGGCTGATGATCCTGACCAACGACGGTCAATGGTCGCGTCGCCTGACCCAGCCCAAGACCAAGCTGCCGAAGGTCTACCACGTCCAGACCGAAGACGAGATCGGCGAACACTATGTGACCAAGTTCCGTGAGGGCTTCTACTTCGCCTTCGAAGACCTCACCACCCTGCCCGCCCAGCTGGACATCCTGGGCCCACGCCAGGCGCGACTGGCGATCGTCGAAGGCCGTTATCACCAGGTCAAGCGCATGTTCGGGTACTTCGACAACAAAGTGGTGGAACTGCACCGGGAGCGGATGGGCAGCATCGGCCTGGATCCTGCATTGGCACCGGGTGAGTTTCGTGAGCTGACGCCGGAAGAAGTCGCCTCGGTCTGAAATCTGCGGCCCTGCATAGAGCGGTATAGACAGGTTCACTGCATCGATTTTCTCGTGACATCCCCCAAACGGCACTTGCGAGATCACCACCCTGCTGCTTGAATCAAACTCGTCGGTCTGCATGTGACTTGTCAGTCACGATCGTAGTCCAAGACGCCTTTTGCCGGTCACCTAGGGTCTCGATGCCCCGGGGCACGGCAAACCGCCCACCTAGAACAAATACCGTCGACGACCGTGCCATGGATCGACAAAAGGGCTCCCGGTTTCTCTTCGAGGCGTATGCCTACCTGTCATAAACAACGTGCACCCTAGGTCACGCGAATACCCTTTTTGCGCCAGGAGTCGATGACATGAGGCCAGAAATCGCTGTGCTTGATATCCAAGGTCAGTATCGGGTTTACACGGAGTTCTATCGCGCGGAAGCAGCCGAGAAGACGATCATCCTGATCAACGGATCGCTGGCCACCACGGCCTCTTTCGCCCAGACGGTGCGCAACCTGCACCCGCATTTCAACGTCGTGCTGTACGACCAGCCCTATGCGGGCAAGTCCAAAGCGCACAACCACCAGGAACGGCTGATCACCAAGGAGACCGAGGCGCACATCCTCCTTGAGCTGATCGAGCACTTCCAGGTCGATCACGTGATGTCGTTCTCCTGGGGCGGTGCCTGTGCCCTGCTGGCGCTGGCGCACCAGCCGAGCCGGGTGAAGAAGGCCGTGGTCAGTTCCTTCTCGCCGATCATCAACGAGCCGATGCGCGACTACCTGGCGCGCGGTTGCCAGTACCTGGCCGCCTGCGACCGCTACCAGGTGGGCAATCTGGTCAATGACACCATCGGCAAGTACCTGCCGTCGCTGTTCAAGCGCTTCAACTATCGCCACGTGAGCAGCCTGGACAGCCATGAGTACGCACAGATGCACTTCCACATCAACCAGGTGCTGGATCACGATCTGGAGCGAGCCCTGACATCGGCGCGCAACATCGACATCCCGGTGCTGTTCATCAATGGCGACCGTGACGAGTACACCACTGTCGAGGATGCGCGGCATTTCAGCCAGCACGTGGGCCAGAGCCATTTCAGCGTGATCCGCGATGCCGGTCACTTCCTGGACATCGAGCACAAGAGCGCGTGCGAGGACACCCGCGCAGCCATGCTTGGCTTCCTCAATCCAACCCTGCGCCAACCCCGTCAACGCAGTCACTACGTGCAGGGGCAGCATGCACTGGCTATCTGAGTGGTTTGGCGACGTTAGCCCTTGTAGTCGCCCGGGCTACACGTCGCCTACAGGTCTTTTTGCACCGTCGGGCTTCTCATGACGGGTGTGTTCTGGTAAAAATGTCGGCCTCTGAAGCGGGTATAGTTTATTGGTAAAACTATAGCTTCCCAAGCTATTGAGGAGGGTTCGATTCCCTCTACCCGCTCCACCTCTGCTCTAACTCGTTGATTTTTCGAAAGTTCGATGAGATCAGAGCCCGCAGTCGCGTGAGTCCTTCTACAAAGGGCTCATACCTTGGCACAGCGCAATAATCTCTACCGCCGTCCGAGCGGAATCTATGTCCTTCGTCTGACCGTCCCGCCCCGCTTTCGCCTGCTGATAGGGCAGAGAGAGATTCACTCGTCGACCGCCAGCAGCAACCCAGTCCAAGCGAGGCGTGTTGCATGTCGACTATTGGGTCTTTGGAACCACTGCCTAAGCGAGCTAGAAATGGTTGAACGTGGAAAAACGGACTCGTCGTCGAAAGGTGTAATCAGCGTCAGTGAGCTCAGCGAAGCTTGCGGGCTGCCGTCCAACGTCATCCTCCGGGAGCTCCTGAACCATCGAATACCGATCATGGCCGAAATCAACTCGCAGCCCGGCTATCAGGTGGATGACTTTCACGAGGTTGACCGGGAGGCCGATACCGGCGGTTTTGTTCTCAACAGCGCGTTCGAAGTCGGATCCCACCACGTCTTTAGCTGCTTTTTGAAGCCGTTCAATACCCGCTATACGATTCTCAAAATCATCGAGGATGGTTACTCGGAAGAGGTAGTGTTTAGGACCTTTACGCGTCGTCACGGAGCTGCATTTTTCGATCTACCAGGTATTCGACTTACTGCGCGGTCAGTATTGCTCCTTAAAATTCACGCTGACCGATTTATCAGCCAACCGAGCTCAAGTGCTCCCTTACTTGAGAGCCCCGCGCTTGCTACTGCTGCACCGTCCACTGCTGACCCTTCCGTTCTCGCGCCATCAACAACTCTTCCCTGCGAAAATTGCAGGCCCGAACGGGCCGATGAGCGTGTCTCATCGCTGATGGCAACGTTCTTCGAGAGGAAGCAATCCAGTTGGAAGCTAGATCAGCAGAAAAAAATGGCAACGCAGTGTGGGACGTTCGTCGAATTGATGAACGACCCACCGTTAGGCGCCCTAAACCGACAGATGATATGGGACTACGAAGCAAAACTTCGCAAGATGCCTTCTGATCGACGCAACGCCTCTCTACGACATAAGACAAACGACGCGCACCGTCTTTTGGCCTTGGCCGAGGAACACGGAGAGGATCGTTTATCCTCAACAAGTGTCGAGCGCTATATGGATAACCTTTCAAGCATGTTCGCGTGGGCCAAGCGCAACCAGATTCTCACAGGGAATCCCGCTGAACGAGCTATCGAAAAGCCAAAAAAGACGACCAGAGATCAGGACGACCGTTCGAAATTTGAGAACAGCGATCTCAACAAGATTTTTACCGTTCAGTGGTTTGCAACGGGCACCGGCGAAAGAAACAAACACGGTCGGTTTAACAGGTTCCGCCCTCACTTTTACTGGCTTCCCCTATTAGGGCTCTATACCGGCGCACGGCTCAACGAACTATCCCAGCTTTACACCAACGACGTTAAAATGACTGAGACAGGAGTGCTCTATCTAGACTTCAACCTTGATGGGGCAGATAAGGTCGACGCGGATGGATCTGACAAATCGCTCAAGACTGTAAATGCTAAGCGGATCGTCGCAGTTCATCCGCACCTCATCGAACTGGGCTTGCACGACTATGTCAAAGCTCTCACTGCCGCCGGGCATTTGCGATTGTTCCCTGAACTTAAGCATGACAAGGTCAAAGGTTACGGTAAGCCGGCGGGAAGTTGGTTTAATGCGCGCTTTCTGGGCAATCAGTTGGGAATACTGAGAGATGGAACGCGCACCTTCCATTCATTCCGACACACGTTCATTACTGCTCTCGGCGAGCTGAATGTCCCTGCTGACATTCAGTCGCAGTTGGCCGGGCATAGTCGCGGCGACACGATCACACTTACCCGGTATCGGAAAGATGCCGAAGCTGATCGGCTGCTGGGCTACGTCAAGCAACTGGACTTCAATCTACCGGCGATTGCTCCTTTCTCTATTGCCGATGGACTGGACGCTGTTAGAGACGCTTTGAGGCGAAAAGCAAAGCCAACACAATAAAATGCATGCTGGCCCATCAGAGGTTTGCTCAAGCTTTAGGTAGCTCTCGGGAGCCACTCTAAGCCGCTGAGGGGCACTAGCCAGCGGGGCCGCTTTCAGCGTTGAGTCAACGCTGAGAGTGCTTCCCCAATGACTAACCTGACGCCGGCTGGGTTTGCCGGCGTGCCCAAGTTGGCCGGGGGAGCCGCGCCAGCAACAGCCTTCCCCGCTCCCGTCAAACCATTATTGAGTAGCGGAGCAGTCCGCCCTCAAGATGGGGAAAAGTTCGTCTGGATTACGGCACTCGCTGTTCAGCTTCGCTCGTGCTGCTTCTGCGAGCGCCTTGGTGGGGTAGCTTGGCTTCAGCCGCAGCTTTTCTTGATTGTCGTAGATGTCGAAGCCACCTGACATGGTAGCGGCATAGAAACGAGATCCCGATTTGAAAGCGTCTTTTTCGATGGGCACAGCGGGAACGATAACAAATCTTGTTTGCATGATTCGTGCCTCCCCAGGCAGATACTTGAGTATTAGCCTGACTACTCGAAACCATCAACATGGTTCATCGAGACAAATCAATGGCGCTTCTGCCAGTGGTATATGCCCATTCGGTCGTGGGCCATCAGGATCGGACCTCGATTTTTCAAGAGGAAGGTTGGTGAGATTACCCATGCTATAAAGCCGCAAACGCTAACGGCGCGCATGGTGCGATCTAAGACGTTTTCAGCGCGTGGCCATGATTAGGGCGAGGTCAAACGAAATCGCTAGTCCTGAGCGACCACAGAGGCCTTGCCGGCCCACTCGGGGAATCCGGTTGCAGCGCATAGGCATTAGGTTTCTCAAGCTGGGCCTAGAACTGGCGTGATACCCAGCATTCGGGGGCATCCCCCGAAGTATAAGGTTCGGCGTGCGCTGGCCGATTTCGAAACACGCTAGCCCTTCGTGACCTTACACCAATCCTAAGATATTGGTTTTTGAGGGGGGGGCAGTGTCCCGGTGTGGGACATGCGAGTGGCATGAAGAGCCACCAAGTCTCTACAGTTATTAGGTCGAAGTGGACAAAACCCCGTGCCCGCACTGCCTCCACAGGGTTTGAGAGGTGAGATTTGTCACCTTTTTTTCCGCAAGCCTTCTATATGGTCAGTCTGCGAAGTGCGCCTTTCACTGCATTTCGCAGCTCGTCGTCGGCTTCGAGGTGGGAGCTCTCTGCGCGTGTCTTGCGAAACTTGTCGCGCCGACCGACTGCATCGAAGCTGTGTATGCCCCGTTCAGGAGTGGCGTCTTGGAGCTCGCGATTGATTTTGATCGCCTCCAGCCTAAAGCGGTCATTTCTAGCCATCTGTTCCGGCGCTACAGGACGACGGAATCGAAACAGCCCGGCGAGCTTGTCGAACCGGAAGGCTTGGAGGTCAGAAAGCAGGTTGAGCCCATTCTCTTGTGGTGCTGACCTTTGAAGAGTTACTTCAACCCGGGCGCGCCATTGATCTTCAGGTAATGGTTGCTTCTTGTTGACCCTCTTGAAGTAGATCTGCCACGAAATGGCGTCTTCCTTGTTGCCAATGCGAAAATTCAGATTCGGATCGAGTCGAGCTCCAGGGTGGTCCAGAAAGCGATTCTGCGCAGTGTCGGGGTCATACTGTCGGTGCTTCTCTCCATCGGCGAAGATGCTTGATTGCAGGCGGAGAGTCATTGCTTGCGTCTCCGATATAGAGCCAGTCTTGTGCCGAAAATCGCAGGCGACCTCAATCCCGGCGATTTTGGGAGGTGCTACGAACGGGTAGCGAATGCACAGCTCGTCCAGCGCATTGGATAACCCTGCATAGTCGTCCACATCGTGAAATCGAATTCTGAACACCGTGCCGACACCTCCAGCTTGTTTATCAAGCGTCTCGACCCAGAGCTTGGTGCCAGCGATGCCGGTGGTTCTAAGTGTTTCTTGAAGGTGGTGGTGCTGCGTTGGTCTGGACGTCTTGATTGTGACGTCCAGCCAGTCAATGCAGGCCGTGACCTTGAAGGATTTACGGCTGACCACGTCTGACCCGCTCACGGAAGCACACGAACTTTCCAAGAACGCTTGTCAGTCGGGTCGACCTCAAACTCACGAACTTGGAGCGAAATCGTCGCAGTGGATGATGGCTTGAGCGCGAGGGCCGCGCTGATGAACTCAGCAATTTCCACAAGGCTGTAGTAAGGACGCGTCCCCTTGCCGTCATGGCTGCACAGGTAGGGGGTTAAAACCAATCCGTAGTAAGTGCTCTTGCCGCGCCTCATGTCGGCCAGCGTATCGTCCCAAGCACGAACCGCGCCGAGCTTGCTGCGCAGGATGTAGGCCGCCTCGCTGGCTGGAACCGTTTTTACTTTCATTGACCGATCCTCTTACAGGCGCTGACGACCTCTGCCATTTCCTGAATGATCGCTTCTGCTTCATCGACCTCAAGGCGGTAGACCATCAGCGGGTCTGTCGCGACAAGCTGGATGTATGGCACGCCGTTTTCGACTTGAAGATTGATTCCGTCGATCTTCAACTTACGACCGGTGGTGCTCCCGCCCTTTTCACCTATCCCAAAAGCCCGCATCGCTTCCGCTGCCCGGCCCGTGAGCTTCAGAGTTCCGAGCTGACGAGACTTTTCCCATTCGATGAAAGCGGTCAAATCATCATGACGATAAAACACACCACCGGCCATGCGTTCGAACGGAATACGATAAGAAACAGTGCGGGACTGGTTCCGATTGTTCTGCAACCAATTTGCCCATTGCTCAATCGTTTTCGACGGTTCCAGCTCATGGAGCGTTTGTGCTGCGATGTTGTTGCTCACTAGTTCTTCACTCATGCTCGCCTCATCCAACAGTTCGGGTGAGCCAAAATTACCAACCAATCACAAATCAGTCAACAATGATTTTTATTTGACTGATAACCCCGCCCTCAACCATCATGACCACACATTAAACGAACGTTTTTCAATGTGGTCATAGGTAGGTGCCGGATGCAAAAGAACGATTTTGTCAGCTACCTGCGTGTATCGACGCAGAAGCAAGGAAGCTCAGGCTTGGGGCTTGATGCTCAGCGTGCAGCCGTCGAGAGCTTCGTTGCAGGCACACGTGGGACGCTCATCGCTGAGTATCAGGAAGTGGAAACCGGAAAGGGTTCGGATGCGCTCTCAAAGCGTCCCACCTTGAAGGCCGCTCTTGAATACTGCCGCAAGCATGGCGCGACCCTGGTCATTGCCAAACTGGACCGACTCGCAAGGAACGTGCATTTCGTCTCGGGGCTGATGGAGTCCCGCGTCAGGTTTGTCGCTTGCGACATGCCCGAGGCTAACGAACTCACTATCCACATCATGGCCGCGTTCGCAGAGCATGAAGCAAAGCGCATCAGTCAGCGCACAAAGGAAGCGCTTGCAGTGGCAAAAGCTCGTGGCGTCGCACTCGGGACTGCAGGCGCCTCGAATCTGAAGCCTAATCTGGAAATGCGCCAGCAAGCTGCTCAAGCGTTTGTAGAGCGGCTACGGGCTTTGTTTGACGAAATGTCTGCGAAAGGTCTGTCTCAGCGAGCGATGGCTGAGGAGCTAAATAAGATCGGTAGCCCCGCGCCCAAAGGCGGCAAGTGGGGGCTAACCCAAGTCCAGCGTGCAATAGCTCAACTACAGAGCGCTTCGTGTGCCATTTAGAAATGCTTTTGAGGTCATCAAATTTGATGAGCAAAGTATGCTCACCTTCAACGGCGAAGATCCAAACCTTCGCCGTCAGGTTAGCGTGGAGGCATGGTCAAAGCCGGCCCGGCACCAATTTGATGTCGATCACCCTTTTATTAACCGTGTCGTAGTTGCACGTATAGGTCATCGCTTGGTAAGCGCCTAGCCCATTCTGAAATTCGACTTTGTCCCCGATATAGGAGACATAGGCGCGCTCAGAGTCCAGCCACCGATACTGACTTAGCTTCATGTGCAACCCTTCGTTAGTCCAGCGCGCACTGTATTTCGCCATCCGTTCAATAGCCTGTGCACAGTCTACTTCTGCATTGCCAAAGTAGCGCTGCCCCCAGCACACGGCGCTAGACCTGCACACGGCCTCCCTCCTAGCGTCTTTCTGACTGCTCTCCTTACTCCACCCGTTATACCACTCCACCACAACATTTTTCAGGCTGACCATCCCCCACAAAAGCACCCCACCCACCACGACATGCACCACAAGATTTACAGCCGGAGACAGTTTTTTTTCTTGTTCAGTCAGCATTGAGATGCCTCCGGAATGAGATTCAACGCGTTATTTACTGCAAGAGGCCGGGAGGAACACGAACTCAATACGCCCGTGAGGCCGCTCACTGATTTGCTCGGGGAAGTCATAACCGGATTTCCGTTCTGGTTGTTTTGGCACCCACCTAAAGGGTCCTTTTATTATTCCATACTAGCCAAATGCCGCTACAGAAAATTCGCTTTGCCATTGAGGATCAGCACTGCGCAGGCTGAGGAGCTGCCTGAGGGCATAGGACTGGCCACTCCCCCCGGTGTCAGGATAGTTGTCGCCTCACCAGACTTACCTGAAACCATACCCCGGGGGCGGCAAGAGAGCCGTTGTGCCGTACTATTCCTCTGAGCGCAAAACCGAACTGCTCAAGATGCTGGGCCCTCCACTCAACCTGACGATGGCCGAAGTCGCCAGGCGCGAGGGCGTTACTGAAATGTCGCTGTATACCTGGCGCAAACGAGCCAGTGCCGAAGGATGTGTGGTGGTGACCGATCCCAAACACCCGACCGAGAGTTGGTCGGCAGAAATGAAATTCGCGGCTGTCGCCGAATGTGCCAGCTTGTCCGAGATTGAACTGGGTGAATACTGCCGCCGCAAAGGCTTATATCCCGAGCAGATTGCTGCCTGGCGGCAAGCCTTCCTGAGTGGGATGGCCTCTCAAAAAGCGCAGCCCAAGGTCGATCGGGAGCAGGCCCGCCAAGATCAGAAACGCATCAAGCAGCTTGAGCGCGAACTGCGCCGCAAGGATAAGGCGCTGGCTGAAACAGCCGCGTTACTGGTGCTGCGAAAAAAGCTCAACGACTACTGGGGAGTAGACGACGAGGACAATTGACCGCTCTGCCGGAACGGCAACTGCTAGTGGCGTGGCTGACAGAAGCGATCAATGCCGGCGCTCGAAAATCGGTGGCGTGCCAAGAAGTTGGATTGACGCTCAGAACGTTGCAGCGCTGGACTGAAACCCAGGAAATACTGGCGGATGCTCGCACTACCACCGCTCGTGCAGCCCCGGCCAATGCGCTGGACGAGCATGAACGGAAAGTAATTCTCAACCTGTGCAACAGCGCCGAATATGCTCACTTGCCACCCAGCCAGATCGTGCCGAGGCTGGCCGATAGGCAGATCTACGTAGGCTCGGAGTCAACGTTCTATCGTGTGCTTCGAGCTGCCGGGCAGAGGCAGCACCGAGGACGCGCTCAGCGCCCTGGACGTAATGCCGAGCCAACAACGCATGCGGCTCATGCGCCGAATCGTGTGTGGTCGTGGGATATCACGTACCTGCCGTCTTCGGTGCGTGGAAAGTACTACTACCTGTACCTGATCGAGGATATTTACAGCCGCAAGAGCGTCGGCTGGGAGGTGCATGAGGATGAGGACGGCGCCAAGGCCGCAGTGTTGCTGCAAAGGAGCGTGATCAGCGAACAATGCCTGAGAGAGCCCTTGGTACTGCACTCGGACAACGGCGCGCCAATGAAGTCGACCACTTTGCTGAGCAAGATGTATGAGTTAGGCATTACGCCATCGAGGGGCAGGCCGCGTGTCAGCAATGACAATCCGTATTCGGAGGCTCTTTTTAGAACGCTGAAGTACTGTCCGCAATGGCCGGCCAAGGGTTTCGAGACCCTGGATGCTGCAAGATGTTGGGTGCGTGATTTTATCCGTTGGTACAACCACGAACACCGGCACAGCCGGATCCGCTTCGTCACACCGGCAGAGCGTCATCGTGGTCAGGATAGGCAAATCCTTGCCCTGCGCCATGAGCTGTATGAGCAGGCTCGATGCAGGAATCCAGAGCGATGGTCAGGACGCACCCGTAACTGGGAGCCAATTGGGACGGTGCTGTTGAACCCTGATCGGGATCAACAGCACGAGAAGCAAGCTGCATAGCTGGATGGTTGACGCGACAACTACCTTGAAAAACGCCGACTCCGACAAGACAGTGCATTTCATATCCGCCCAGTCCTACAAAAATGTCATACAATCCTGCTCGCAACCTGCACCTTTCACCAGCAAATGCAGGGACTTACGCGACTTTTAGTCGTGGGGCCGAATCCCTCTACCCGCTCCAACCCTTGATCTAGAGCCACTCCGCTACCCTTACCTAAGCCCTGCATCTTCCACCAAAGCTTCACTGGGTGCGATCACTTTATCCCCATAACACAAAAGCATCACCTCACAGGCCTGCTTGAAATCCTAAACAGATTCTTCCAATTCCTTTACTCACCAGCCTGTCTGCTGCCACCCCGCATCCTCCCAGCGTGCCCTTCACTGCAATCGCCTCCAGAAAATCACGCCCCCTCAGCCAGCCGGACGAGATAGTTAGCGACAAGAAGCGCCCCAAGCACGAAGTACGTAAAGAAGAGAAAGCACACTAACATTGTCCTTACATGCCTGGGAAAGCGCTTTATATCGTCCGCATTGGCCATCCCCTTGCGGACACTGAATTTTGAAAAAGCCAACGTCATTGAAACTGCGCCGAAACGGATAACTTTTCCTGGAAGCCCCGCATCGGCAAAATTTCTTTTATTCGCCAACACCCACTCACTCCTAGGCATTAAAGATTCTAGATAATCCACATAGCGCCACGACACATATACCAAGACCAAACCCACAAAACACAGAGAACCCAATATAATTAATCCGACCATCAGCCCAGCACTAAACATCACCACGCACTCTCTTCATAAAACTTTAACCCTATTTCTTCACCATAGTGACTCCCCAGCCCCCCGCCTAAGGCTCCCCCTGCCGCCCCACCTAAAACGGTACAAACCAATAGCCCCGTCCCCGCCGAAGAAAGCCCGAGCGCTGCGCATATGAATGGCGCAACAAATGAGCTGGAATATCCACCCACTACGCCACCACCTAGACCACCGACCAACGATCCGCCTTCTACATACTTCGCTTTACGACACTCTTCCTCACGACCCACAGTGCAGGCTTGGTGAATGGACACCGCTGTAGAACCCACCTCGATTGTCATGGCTAGGTAGGTCCCCTTCTTGAGCAGATTCGACGCCCGCACCACACCCGCGACCTTTTCGGCATACCCTGGTATTTCACCGGTATGCAAAAAGCTCTTCGTTGAGATACCCAACCGACTTTTTATCGATCCGTCCCCCCGCAGCCCCGAGCCAAAGGAGGCGAAGAAGCGCAGTTGCTGCCTCAACCTCGCGAACAAATCCGCGCGCCTTACATAAAACCTATCACGCCGGTTGCTACGTCCATCCCTCAGAAAGTCCTGATAAAGCTTTTCTATTTCCTGAAGTGTTTTCTTGATGCTCTCCAGATTCCTGCTCCAGGCATCACTGGCCATACCTACGCCCATCGAGGCATGAGCCAGCAAGCTTTGAATGAAGTCAAAGTTTTGGATAAGGAAGTCATCTGGGCCATTGCGGGCCAGATCCGCGTGGATGTTTGCAGCCTCGGCCATCAAAAAGGCCTCATGACTGGTGCAATTAGACGTAGAAGAATCACCGATAATAACCAGCTCACCTTTTACCACCACACCGCTGGCAAGATGCGCATTTAAAACATCGAATTTCGCGAGTTGATTTCGCGAAAGCACCAACGCTGATTTAAGTGACTCGTAGTTCTTGGCTTCAAGATTGATGAACGACCGGGCTTCAGACACTCATGTACCTCATACGTATTTCCCTTACTGATTCAGCACCAACAGCTGATCGAGAGTAGGGACGCATGAAGCACGCTGCAACGGCGTAAGCACGGTAGAAAATCAAACAACAAAAAGTACTACAACCGCCGTTGAAGAATCCGAGGGTAAGATGTAAACCGGTGACCTGGAGCCTCGGCATTGATGCAGCTGGGTGCCAGGGCGCATTGCACGCCATTGTAGTATTTCTTCGCTAGGTTCTGTCTGAAATTCGGAGAAGCCCAACTCCCGAGCCACGAACTTGGCGGGACATGCCCGAATGTTTTGGGCCTTGGCGGACGGTTTATCACCGATTCCGCGTTTGGCGAAACCGGGGAACATTTGATCAGATGCTCAAGCGCTTACACCTCAAGCTCAATGATCAAGGGCTCATTGACCTGCTGACCTGGATGATCGATTCAACTGCTGTTCGTGCTACCCGCGCTTCAGCAGGTGCAGGCAAAAAAGGCACGCCGGCAACGGCATGCCCAAAGAACGGCGCCTGGATTACGCTGTGGGGCCAAGGCACCGCTGACTCAAGGAAGGTGCGCCGCGCCCTCAGGCGCCCTGGGTTTCCTGCCAGGTGTCATACAGGTCCTTGCCGCTGTCGCGCGCTACGAACTCGACTATGCCCTGAACCAGATCAAAGCCATCACCCGTGGGCGCCTGAACCAACGCGTGGCGTGATCACCGATCTGCCGTTGCGCTGAAAATACTTGGGGTATGACCTGAGCCACGGGCTAGCGCAGACCTGTGGGGTTTACCCGCAAAGCAGGCATCGCGGTGCCTGGCACCGGCTTTGCCGGTGTTCGCGGGTAAACCCGCACACACACGTCAATGATTCCAGTCCCCTAGATCCCTCTCACGCGTTCCTTGACCTAGCCCATAGCCATCATCGGCCCGATCGGCTTGAATACTGCCCGTGGGAATCCGCTCGCAAGCGAAGCGGCCTCAGGACACTTATGCTGATCAGCATCCCGAAACATTTCCAAGGACGCGTACATGTTTCTCTCCCGCTGGCTACCAGGCCTGGCCAACCTGCTGCACTACCGCCGCGAGTGGCTTCACGCTGACCTTCAGGCGGGGCTGTCAGTGGCCGCGATCCAGATCCCCATCGCCATCGCCTACGCCCAGATCGTCGGCCTGCCACCCCAGTACGGCCTATACGCCTGCGTGCTGCCGATGATCGTCTATGCCCTGGTCGGCAGCTCTCGCCAGCTCATGGTCGGCCCGGATGCCGCCACCTGCGCCATGATCGCCGGTGCCGTCGCGCCGCTGGCCATGGGCGACCCGCACCGCATCGCCGAACTTTCGGTGATCGTCACGGTGCTGGTCGGCGTGATGCTGATCGCCGCCGGCGTTGCGCGGGCAGGCTTCATCGCCAGCTTTTTCTCGCGGCCCATCCTGATCGGCTACCTCAACGGTATCGGCCTGAGCCTGATCGCCGGGCAGATGAGCAAAGTGGTCGGGTTCAAGATCGAGGGCGACGGATTTATCCTCAGCCTGGTCAACTTCCTCCAGCGTCTGGGCGAGATCCACTGGCTGACCCTGGCCATCGGCCTGGTCGGCCTGGGGCTGCTGATCTGGCTGCCGCGACGCTACCCGCGCCTACCGGCTGCGTTGGTGACCGTGGCGGTGTTCACCCTGCTGGCCGGTCTGTTCGGCCTCGACCGCTTCGGCGTCGCGATTCTCGGCCCGGTGCCGGCAGGCATGCCGGAGCTGGCCTGGCCGCAAAGCACCTTGGCGGAGACCAAAAGCCTGCTGCGCGATGCCCTGGGTATCGCCACTGTCAGTTTCTGCAGCGCCATGCTCACCGCCCGCAGCTTCGCCGCCCGTCACGGCTATGCGATCAATGCCAACCACGAGTTCGTCGCCCTCGGCGTGAGCAACCTGGCGGCGGGGGTTTCCCAGGGCTTTGCCATCAGTGGCGCTGACTCGCGCACCGCGGTCAACGACATGGTCGGTGGCAAGAGCCAGCTGGTCGGCATCATCGCTGCCTTGGTAATCGCCTTGATCCTGCTGTTCTTCACCGCGCCCATGGCGTGGATTCCCCAGGCCGCCCTGGGCGCCGTGCTGCTGATGGCCGGCTGGGGGCTGATTGACGTGAAGTCCCTGGGCAAGATCTACACGCTCAGCCGTTTCGAGTTCTGGCTGTGCCTGCTCACCACCGCCGGCGTGCTCGGCCTGGGCGTGCTGCCGGGGATCATCTTCGCTGTGACCCTGGCCATCCTTCGGCTGCTGTACAGCATCTATCAGCCCACCGATGCCGTGCTTGGCTGGCTGCCGGGCGTCGAAGGCCAGGTCGACGTACGCCATCACCCCGAAGCGCGCACGGTACCGGGCCTTGTGGTGTATCGCTTCGACGACGCGATCCTGTTCTTCAACGCCGACTACTTCAAGATGCGCCTGCTCGACGCCGTCCAGGGCGAGACCAAGCCCCAGGCCGTGCTATTCGACGCCGAGGCGGTGACCAGCATCGATGTCAGCGGCATCGCCGCCCTGCGCGAAGTGCGCGACACCCTTGCCGCCCAGGGTATCTACTTCGCCATCGCCCGCGCCCGTGGCAACTTCCTGCGCATGCTGGTGCGCTCGGGCATGGCACGGGAAATGGAAGAGAAGCTGCTGTTTGGCTCGGTGCGCGCAGGGATACGGGCGTATCGGGTGTGGCGCAACCGCACACGCCGACAGCCTGCACTCGAATCGTAAACGGCTGATGGCCGCCTGCTCGCGATTGGGCGGCCTGATGTTCGCTAGATAGAGGCGCGCGTCCCGCATCAAGGCTACGGCATGCTAAAGTCCTGCGCGTTTCTCGCCTTGCCCAACGGACCTGCCATGCCCTCTCTCGACGCCCATCTGCCCTCCTGGCAGGCACTCAACGACCGCCACCCTTGCACCGCCCTGCTGCTGGGCAACGGCGCCAGCCGCGCCGTGTGGAAGCCGTTCGGCTATTTCTCGCTGTTCGAGGAGGCCCAACGGGTCCGTCACAAAGCCTTGGGCGTGAGTGACCAGGCGCTGTTCAAGTCCCTGGGCACAGAACTGTTCGAGCCGGTGCTCAGCACCCTCAACACCACGGTGCGCGCCAATGCCGCGCTGGCCATCAACTCCACCGCGCCGCTGAATCGCTACTACTCGATCAAGGAAGCCCTGATCCACGCCACCCGCGCCGTGCATCTCCCCTGGGCACTGACGCCGAGCCACACCCTGGCTTCGATCAACCAGGCCCTGCGCAGCTACCGCAATGTCTACACCAGTAACTACGACCTGCTCCTGCCCTGGGCCGTGAGTCAGGCGCCTGAAGGCTTTGCCACGCTGTTCGACGAGCAGGGCTTCTTCGATGTGCGTCGCACCGCTACCGAAGGCACCCGCGTCGTTCACCTGCACGGCGGCCTGCACTTGCTCAAGCTGCCCGACGGCACCACTCGCCAGCGCAGCGCCGAGTGCGCCGAGCTGCTCGATGGCTTTGCCGTGAACATTCCTGGGGAAGTGCCGCTGTTCGTCAACGAAAGTCGCAGCGAGGAAAAACTGCGCGCCATCCGCGCATCGGACTACCTGTCGTGGGGGTTGGGCCAATTGGCCGGGGAGCGCGAGGGCCTATGCCTGTTCGGCCAGCACCTGGATGCCAGCGATCAGCACCTGCTCGAGGCCATTCGCCAGGCCCGGCCTGCGCACCTGTCGATTGCCATCCGCCCCTTGAGCGAGGCGTCGATCGTCAACCAGAAACAGCATTTCATGCAGCGCTTCGCCGACCTGCCAGGAACGGCCGTGCACTTCTTCGATGCCGCCAGCCACCCGCTGGGCAACCCGGCGTTGGCGGTCGCGGTGCCGGCGGAACACGTTCGGCGCAGGTAACGACGAAAGCCAGGGCGTCGCTGCCCTGGTAGGTCATGTGGCGATCAGCCCATCCTGGCGCAGCAGCGTCTCCAGGCAATGCTCCTTCACCCCATAGAACGCCTTGAGCTGCTCGATCTTCGCCAGCAACGCGGTGTTGTCCCCCGCTTGCCGACGCTTGACCGCCAGAATCATCTTGTTCTTGTTGGTGTGCTCCAGCGAAATGAACTCGAACACCTTGGTCTCGTAGCCGCAGGCTTCAAGGTAGAGCGCGCGCAGGCTGTCGGTGAGCATCTCGGCCTGCTGGCCGAGGTGCAGGCCGTACTGCAACATCGGCTGGAGCAGGCCAGGACTGTGCAGTTGCGGGCGGATCTGCTTGTGGCAGCACGGCGAGCACATGATGATCGCCGCGTTGCAGCGGATGCCGGTGTGGATGGCATAGTCGGTGGCGATGTCGCAGGCGTGCAGCGCGATCATCACCTCGATGGCCTCGGGCACCACGCTGCGCACGTCGCCGCATTGGAACTCAAGCCCTGGATGTTCCAGTTTCGCGGCGGCGGCGTTGCACAGCTCGACCATGTCCGGGCGCAACTCGACGCCGGTTACCTGGGCTTCTCGGGACAAGCTGTTGCGCAGGTAGTCGTGCATGGCGAAGGTCAGGTAACCCTTGCCCGAACCGAAGTCGGCCACTCGCAGGGCCTGGTCCGCCGCCAGCGGCGCGCTGGCCAGGGCATGGTCGAAGACTTCGATGAATTTGTTGATCTGCTTCCATTTGCGCGACATGGACGGGATCAGCGCACCCTGGGCATCGGTCACACCCAGATCGCGCAAGAAGGGCCGCGACAGCTCCAGGTAGCGCTTCTTCTCCCGGTCATGGGCCACCGCCGCCTGTTCACGGGCAGGCTGGGCGACATGACGCTGGAGCATCGGCTTGCCTTTCTTGCTGAACCCCAACTGCACCTCGCCCTCGGCGGTGAACAGGTGGGCATTGCGAAAACTCTCGGGCAACAGCTCGGCCACCAGCGCCTGGGCCTGCTCCAGCGGCAGGTTGCGGGTGATGTCACGGGTCTGGTGACGATAGACCAGCGACAGGCAGGGCTGGCCCTTGACCACCAGAGGCTTGGCGATGATCCGCTGAAGGGTCTGGTCGGCGCCGACATGGCGCGCCAGCACCAGCTTGGCCAGGGTACCGGCCTGCAAGGCATCGGCCAGCAAAGCCAGGAACTGGGCACGCGCATCCGGCGCGGAGGTAGCGGAGGGAGTGGCGGACATGGGGGTGGGTGCCTCGAATCGCGGGGGGCGCACAGCGCGCAATGGCCGGCATTTTACGTCGATGCCCGGCCAGCGCGAAGCCTTTATCGATGGACGCGGCTCAGTCCAGGATCACCAGGCGGTTGGGCAGCTCGTTGCGCGCGAAGGTCGGCGGCACGTGTTCGCTGAGCAGCTCGCCACACGCCTCGATGCAGTCGACGAAACCCTGCAGGGTCTGGCCCTGGCACACCTGTTCGGTAAAGCGGGCGATGATGGCTTCCCACGGCTGCTCCGGCAGGTGCCGGGCAATGCCCTCATCGACCAGGATCTCCACGTGGCGCTCGGCCTCGCTGACGAAGATCAGCACCCCGGTGGCGCCGGCGGTGTGTTGCAGATTGAGTTCGAGAAACTGTTGCCGCGCCAGGCCCGAGGCGCGGCGCTGGCGCAGCAGGCGAGGTACCAGACGGCTGGCCAGGCGCGGGTTGCGCAGCAGCAGGCACAGCCCGACGAAGGTCAACACCTGGACTACCAGCAAGCCGCGGACATCGGGCCAGCCCATGGCCAGGTGCGCCAGGCCTGGTATCGCCAGCGCCAGCAACGCCGCCCACAGCAGCGGCAGGTAGGCGTAATCGTCAGCGCGCCGCGCCAGCACGGTCACCAGCTCGGCATCGGTGCGTTGCTCGGCCCGGGCGATGGCCTCTGCAATCTGGCGCTGCTCGTATTCGTTGAAGACAGTCATGCCTTTGGGTCTCTCGATCGTTCTTATTGTTGTTGTCCCGACAGCCGGTCGGCGGGAAGTGTATCTCATGATGCCCGCCATATAAGGCATAATCCGCCGCTGCATTGGACCAGGCAGGGCCGAACAGCCACGTGAAGCCCGGCGAACTGTACAACAATAGCCGCCAAGAAAACTCCGGCCACGCACGTATCACCCTGGATACGGCACAGGCCACGACAATGGAATTCATGATGAAACTGTCTTTGCTGGGCCTGGCCATGGGCCTTGCCAGTCAGGCGGCACTGGCCGCCACTTCCGCACCGCCCCTGCAGGACAAGCAGGCCTTCATCGAGCACCTGATCGGCCAGATGACCGAAGCCGAGAAAATCGGCCAGTTGCGCCTGATCAGCATCGGCCCGGAAATGCCCCGCGAGAAGATCCGTGAGGAAATCGCCGCCGGACGTATCGGCGGTACCTTCAACTCGCGCACCGCTCCCGAGAACCGGCCGATGCAGGACGCCGCCATGCGCAGCCGCCTGAAGATCCCGATGTTCTTCGCCTACGACACCATCCATGGCGAGCGCACCATCTTCCCGATCGGCCTGGGCCTGGCCGCGACCTGGGACATGGACGCCGTGGCCAAGGTCGGCCGCACCTCGGCCATCGAAGCGGCCGCCGACTCCCTGGACATGACCTTCGGGCCGATGGTCGATATCGCCCGCGACCCACGTTGGGGTCGCACCAGCGAGGGCTTCGGCGAGGACACCTACCTCACCTCGAAGATCGGCCAGGTGATGGTCAAGGCGTTCCAGGGCACCAGCCCGGCCGAGCCCGACAGCATCATGGCCATCGTCAAGCACTTCGCCCTGTACGGCGCGGTGGAAGGCGGGCGCGACTACAACACGGTCGATATGAGCCTGCCGAAAATGTACAACGACTACCTGCCGCCCTACCGCGCCAGCCTGGACGCCGGCGCAGGTGGGGTAATGGTGGCGCTGAACTCGATCAATGGCGTGCCCGCCACCTCCAACACCTGGCTGATGAACGACCTGCTGCGCAAGGAGTGGGGCTTCAAAGGCGTGACCATCAGCGACCACGGCGCCATCCAGGAACTGATCCGTCACGGCGTCGCCCAGGACGGCCGCGAAGCCGCCAAGCTGGCGATCAAGGCCGGCATCGACATGAGCATGAACGACACCCTCTATGGCGAGGAACTGCCCGGCCTGCTCAAGTCCGGCGAAGTGACCCAGGCCGAGCTGAACCAGGCTGTGCGTGAGGTGCTCGGCGCCAAGTACGACATGGGCCTGTTCAAGGATCCTTACGTGCGTATCGGCAAGGCCGAGAACGACGTCAAGGACTACTATGCCGACAGCCGCCTGCACCGTGCGGCCGCCCGTGATGTGGCACGCCGCAGCCTGGTACTGCTGGAGAACCGCGAGCAGACCCTGCCGCTGAAGAAGGCCGGCACCATCGCCCTGGTCGGCCCCCTGGCCGACGCGCCGATCGACATGATGGGCAGTTGGGCCGCCGACGGGAAACCGGAGCACTCGGTGACCGTACGCGAAGGCCTGCGTCGCGCGCTCGAGGGCAAGGCCAAGCTGGTCTACGCCAAAGGCTCGAACGTCACCGGCGACAAGGCCATCTTCGACTACCTGAACTTCCTCAACTTCGCCGCTCCCGAGATCGTCGACGACCCGCGCCCGGCTGCCGTGCTGATCGACGAAGCGGTCAAGGCCGCCAAACAATCGGATGTGGTGGTGGCAGTGGTCGGCGAATCCCGCGGCATGTCCCACGAGTCCTCCAGCCGGACCACCCTGGAAATCCCGGCGGTGCAGCGAGACCTGATCAAGGCACTGAAGGCCACCGGCAAGCCGCTAGTGCTGGTGCTGATGAACGGCCGCCCACTGTCGCTGGCCTGGGAGCGTGAGCAGGCTGACGCGCTGCTGGAAACCTGGTTCAGCGGCACCGAAGGCGGCAACGCCATCGCCGATGTGTTGTTCGGCGACTACAACCCGTCCGGCAAGCTGGCCATCACCTTCCCGCGCTCGGTCGGGCAGATCCCGATGTACTACAACCACATGCGCATCGGCCGCCCCTACACCCCGGGCAAGCCAGGCAACTACACCTCGCAGTACTTCGAGGAACCCAACGGCCCGCTCTACCCGTTCGGCTATGGCCTGAGCTACAGCAGCTTCGAACTGTCCGGCCTGGCGCTGGGCAGCCAGCAGCTCAAGCGTGGGGGCACGTTGGAGGCCAAGGTGACAGTGAAGAACACCGGCAAGCGCGACGGCGAGACCGTGGTCCAGCTGTACGTGCAGGATGTCAGCGCTTCCATGAGCCGCCCGGTCAAGGAGCTGAAGAACTTCCAGAAACTGATGCTCAAGGCCGGCGAGTCGCGGACCTTGACCTTCCACATCAGCGAGGATGACCTGAAGTTCTACAATGGCCAGTTGCAGCGGGTTGCGGAGCCTGGGCAGTTCAATGTCCAGGTCGGCCTCGATTCCGAGGCGGTGCAGCAGCAGAGCTTCGAGTTGCTGTGACACAATCCGCCCACAGGGCTGTGCTCTGAGCGCAGCCCTGTGGGCGCGGGTTTGCCCGCGAATTCGTTGGTGAACCGACTGCCGTATTCGCGGGTAAACCCGCTCCCACTGGCCCCCGCAAAGAGGTCAGCCCGAACGTTGCGTACACACACCCAGCACAGGCCAAGGATCAGCCGCATGCTATTTTCCTTCCGAACCTTGCGCCTGGCCTTGATCATCCTGGTGATTGTCATCGGCACCGCGCTCAGCGCTGGCTGGGCGATGCACCAGGCCAAGCGCCAGTCGATGGAGACCGACGCGCGCCGGGCCAGCCAGCAACTGACCCTCTACGCCAATGCCCTGCACACCCTGATCGAGCGGTACCGAGCCCTGCCCGCGGTGCTGGCGCTGGACCCGGAACTGATCGCCGCGTTGCGTGGCCCGGTGACCGAACAGGTGCAGGACGCCCTGAACCACAAACTCGAACGCATCAACGGCGCCGCCAACTCCTCCACCCTGGAATTGCTCGATCGCACGGGCCTGGCCATCGCCGCCAGCAACTGGCGCCTGCCGACCACCTATGTCGGCTCAAACTACGGCTTTCGTCCCTATTTCAAGCAGACCCGCAGCCAGGGCAGCGGCCGCTTCTACGCGGTCGGCGTCACCAGTGGCGTACCAGGCTACTTCCTGGCCAACGCGGTCACCGACGAACAGGGGCGCTTCCTCGGTGCCATGGTGGTCAAGCTGGAGTTCCCCGAGCTTGAGCGCGAATGGCGCCAAGGCAGCGACATCCTGTTGGTCAGCGATGCCCGCGGTATCACCTTCATCGCCAACCAGGAAGGCTGGCGCTACCGCGAACTACAACCGATTTCTGCCGCCGACCGCGCCGACCTCGCCGAAACCCGCCAGTACGACAAACAGCCCTTGGTGCCCCTGCAGCATCAGGTACTGACCAACTTCGGCGCCAACAGCCACCTGAGCCGCGTGCAGGGCCCGGAGGGCAGCATCGACTACCTGTGGGAGAGTCTGCCGCTGGACGCAGAAGGCTGGACCTTGCACTTGCTGCGCAAGCCTCAGGTCAGTGCAGAGGGGCGCAACGCCGCCCTGACCGCCGCCGCGATCTGGCTGAGCCTGGTGTTCGCTGCGCTGTTCGTCAGCCAGCGCCTACGCCTGGCCCGCCTGCGCAAGCGCAGCCGCGATGAACTCAAGCGCCTGGTCGAAGAACGCACCCGCGAACTGCGCACCGCCCAGGAAGGCCTGGTGCAGTCGGCCAAGCTTGCGGCCCTGGGGCAGATGTCGGCAGCCCTGGCCCATGAAATCAACCAGCCCCTGACGACCCAGCGCATGCAGCTCGAAACCCTGCGCCTGCTGCTCGATCACGGCCGCTACGACGAGGCCCGCCAGGCCCTGGAACCGCTGGAGCAGATGCTCACGCGCATGGCGGCGTTGACCGGCCACCTCAAGACGTTTGCCCGCAACAGCCCCGGCGGGCTGCGCGAACGCCTGGACCTGGCCACCGTGGTCGACCAGGCCTTGCACCTGCTCGATGCCCGCATCCGTGGCGAAGGCGTCGAAGTGGCGCTGTACCTGGCGCGGCCAGCGTGGGTCCGTGGCGATGCGATCCGCCTTGAGCAAGTGCTGATCAACCTGTTGCGCAATGCTCTCGACGCCATGGTCGACAAGCGCTACAAACGCCTGGAAATCCGTATCGAGGCCGATGATGGCCACTGGCGCCTGAGCGTGCTCGACTCCGGTGGCGGCATCCCCCAGGCGGACCTGGCCCGGGTTTTCGATCCGTTCTTCACCACCAAACCCGTGGGTGAAGGGCTCGGCCTGGGCTTGGCGATCTCCTATGGCATCGTCCACGAAGCCGGTGGCCAGTTGCAGGCCGAGAACCTGCCCGGTGGCGCCCGACTAAGCCTTACCCTGCCCCGCGACTTGGAGCCTGTATGTTGAACTCGGTGATCGTCGTCGACGACGAAGCCAGCATCCGCACTGCCGTGGAACAATGGCTGAGCCTGTCGGGCTTCAGCGTGCAACTGTTCACCCGCGCCGAAGAGTGCCTGGCCCAGTTACCTGAACACTTCCCCGGCGTAGTCATCAGCGACGTGCGCATGCCTGGCATGGATGGTTTGCAACTGCTCGAACGCCTGCAGGTGCTGGACCCCGACCTGCCGGTGATCCTGCTTACCGGCCATGGCGATGTCCCCATGGCGGTCGAGGCCATGCGCAATGGCGCCTATGACTTCCTGGAAAAACCCTTCACGCCGCAGACCTTGCTCAGCAGCCTGCGCCGCGCCTTGGAGAAACGCCAGTTGGTGCTGGAGAACCGCCGGCTGCACCAGCAGGCCGATCTCAAGGCGCGTCTGGAAAACACCCTGCTGGGCATGTCCCAAGGTTTGCAGAGCCTGCGCCGGCAGGTGCTGGACCTGGCCGGCCTGCCGGTCAACGTGTTGATCCGCGGCGAAACCGGCAGCGGCAAGGAGCGCGTGGCCCGCTGTCTGCACGATTTCGGCCCACGTGCCGACAAGCCCTTCGTCGCCCTCAACTGCGCGGCGATCCCCGAGGCGCTGTTCGAGGCGGAGCTGTTCGGCCACGAGAGCGGCGCTTTCACCGGTGCCCAGGGCAAACGCATCGGCAAACTGGAATATGCCAATGGCGGCACGGTGTTTCTCGATGAGATCGAGAGCATGCCCCTGGCCCAGCAAGCCAAGCTGCTGCGGGTGATCCAGGAGCAGAAACTGGAGCGCCTGGGCGCCAACCAGAGCATCAGCGTCGATCTGCGCATCATCGCCGCCACCAAACCCGACCTGCTCGAAGAAGCACGCGCAGGACGCTTTCGCGAAGACCTGGCCTACCGCCTGAACGTCGCCGAACTGCGCCTGGCGCCATTGCGCGAGCGCCGCGAGGACATCCCGCTGCTGTTCGAGCACTTTGCCCGCGCCGCCGCCGAGCGCCTGGGCCGTACGGCCCCACCGGTGAGCGGAGGGCAGTTGGCGCAACTGCTGGCCCACGACTGGCCAGGCAATGTGCGCGAACTGGCCAATGCTGCCGAGCGCCACGCCCTAGGCCTGGGCGCGCCGCGTGGCGAAGCCAACGCCGCAGGGCAATCCCTCGCCGGGCAGATGGAAGCGTTCGAGGCTCAATGCCTGCGCGCCGCGCTGCGTCAGTACAAGGGTGAGATCAAAGCGGTGATGGAGGCCTTGCAACTGCCCAGGCGTACGCTCAACGAAAAGATGCAACGCCACGGGCTGGCTAGAGAGGATTTTCTCGATCGCGAATAAGCGGATTTTTGCCTAGCCATTTTTCGCGATGAGCAAGAATCCGCTTACTTCTACCGGAGATGGGACTGCTGCGCAGCCCATCGCGGGGTGAGCCCGCTTCCACAAGCCAGCGTGACAGCCTTTGAATCCGGGGGGTGTGGGCTTGGCGTGCGCTCTGATGGGGCATTCGGGGCATTCGGTGCACACCTTTGGCATAGCTTCTGCAAAACCCTTCTCAAGCGCTTGACGCGCGCTCCACAAAAACAACGAGAAGGTATCCCCTGATGGATAACGCCAGCACCCTGCCCACCGGGGCGGCCATTGCGCCCGCCACGGAAAAAACCACCGCAAGCCGCCTCAAATCGATTTTCAGTGGCTCCATCGGCAACATGGTCGAATGGTACGACTGGTACGTCTATGCGGCATTCTCGCTGTACTTCGCCAAGGCCTTCTTCCCGGCCGGCGACACCACCGCACAATTGCTCAACACCGCCGCGATCTTCGCCGTAGGCTTTCTGATGCGCCCGATCGGCGGCTGGCTGATGGGCCTGTACGCCGACCGCAAGGGCCGCAAGGCCGCCCTGATGGCCTCGGTCCTGCTGATGTGCGCAGGCTCCCTGGTCATCGCACTGACCCCCGGCTACGAAACCATCGGCGTCGCCGCACCGATCCTGCTGGTCCTGGCGCGCCTGATGCAGGGCCTGTCGGTAGGCGGTGAGTATGGCACCTCGGCCACTTACCTCAGCGAGATGGCCAGCAAGGACCGCCGCGGCTTCTTCTCCAGCTTCCAGTACGTGACCTTGATCTCTGGCCAGCTCATTGCCCTGGCAGTGCTGATCATCCTGCAACAGACGCTCACCACCGAGCAGCTGTACGCCTGGGGCTGGCGCGTACCCTTCGTGATCGGCGCGCTGTGCGCAGTCGTCGCGCTGTACCTGCGCCGTGGCATGGAGGAGACCAGCTCCTTCACCAAGAAGGAAAAGTCCAAGGAAAGCCTGATGCGCACCCTGCTGCGCCATCCCAAGGAACTGCTCACCGTGGTCGGCCTGACCATGGGTGGCACCCTGGCCTTCTACACCTACACCACCTATATGCAGAAGTACCTGGTCAACACCGTGGGCATGAGCATCAGCGACTCGACCACCATCTCGGCGGCCACCCTGTTCCTGTTCATGTGCCTGCAACCGGTGATCGGTGGCCTCTCCGACAAGATCGGCCGTCGTCCGATCCTGATCGCCTTCGGCGTGCTCGGCACCCTGTTCACCGTACCGATCCTCAGCACCCTGCACACCGTGCAGACCTGGTGGGGCGCCTTCTTCCTGATCATGGCGGCGCTGATCATCGTCAGCGGCTACACCTCGATCAACGCCGTGGTCAAAGCCGAGCTGTTCCCCACCGAGATCCGCGCCCTGGGCGTCGGCCTGCCCTACGCGCTGACCGTCTCGATCTTCGGCGGCACCGCCGAGTACGTGGCACTGTGGTTCAAGAGCAACGGCATGGAAACCGGCTTCTACTGGTACGTCACCGGCTGCATCGCCTGCTCGCTGCTGGTCTATGCGACCATGAAGGACACCGCCAAGCACTCGCGGATCACCACCGACTGATCCTGCTCACGCGGTAACTGAAAAGGGGCGCTCCGCTTGACGGAGCGCCCCTTTTTCATGCTTCGGATAGCCGTTAGCCGAGTACTACGCAAGCCCTGCCGGTGACAGCCTTCAAGAAGCCTCCAACGCCGGGCGAGGCTCACGGTTGTAAAGCGACGCCATGAGGATCAGCACCAGCAAGACCCCTCCCAGCACCGCCGAAGAGCCCACCGTGCCGAAGTCCATCCCGCCTTTCTCGTGCGGTTTGGTCAGGAAGTCGCCCAAGGTCGCGCCGAATGGACGGGTCAGGACGAACGCGACCCAGAACAGCACCACGCCTGGGATACGGGTCCAGTAGCGCGCCAGCACCACCAGGGCGATGGTGCTGCCGATCAGCAGCGCGCCGCCGGCGAAACCGAGGCCCGAGTCGTCCGCCAGGAAATCGCCCAGCGCGGTGCCAAGGGTGTTGGAAAACAGGATCGCCACCCAGTAGAACAGCTCGCCGCCGCGATGCTTGATGCGTGTGACGTCCAAGGGATTTCCGCTCAGGCGCCAGAGGGCGAACGTCAGCAGCAAGATGCCGATCAGGATGGCCGAACCTGCGGCATAGCCCAGGCCCAGGGTGCGGTCCATGAAGTCGGACATCGTGGTGCCCGCGGTACTGGTGGACAAGATGACCAGCCAGTACAGCCAGGGGTTGTAGCGACGGGAGTAAAGCTGGGTGACCAGTGTCACCAGGAACACGCTGATCAACAGCAGCGAGCTCATGGCATAGCCGATGTTGAGGGTCATCGACAACAAGTCGCCCGCCGTCTCGCCCAAGGTCGTAGCGCAGATCTTCATGACCCAGAAGGCCAAGGTGATTTGCGGAAGTTTATTCATTGTTTGCCGCTCCAGGATTGAGTGGGCGCGATGCTGAGCGAGCGTCTTTGAAAAAACGGTTGGGGATGCATGAAAAAAGCGTTCGTTCATCGAAGGTTTCATTTAACTCGGGATTAATGCCCTACCCGCATCCTTGAACCGTGGAGATGCCGCCGCCCTCCACGCCTCTATCACAAGACCCTCTGCAGCGTTCAACAGCAAAACGCGCACCCATACACATCTATTAATTCGATTTATATACGTTATTTTTTGCGCTTTTCAATCAAATTAATCGGCGTAGCATTGAACCCATAGAAACAAACAACCCGTGAAACACACTGGAGCAACGACCATGAAAAGCAAACTGATCCTGACCCTGGCTCTGTCGGCACTGGCTACCGGTGCATTCGCCGAAGATGGTTTCGACCGGACCAGCGCCCACAGCTTCGCCGCCGCCCAGACTCAATCGGCGTCCTACGCAGAAGATGGTTACGACCGCACTGGCGCACAACGCTTCGCCGAAGATGGCTACGACCGCACTGGTGCACAACGCTTCGCCGAAGATGGCTACGACCGCACTGGCGCACAACGCTTCGCCGAAGATGGCTACGACCGCACTGGCGCACAACGCTTCGCCGAAGATGGCTTTGACCGCACCAACGCCCACCGCATCAGCTGATCCGATGCGAGCGCACCAGCCCGGCTACGGCCGGGCTTGATCATTTCCAGCGGGCTGAAGCCTTGGCACACTACGCACCTCGTCCACAACAAGGAAAAGGCCTACTGGCCTTGCGCAGATGTACTACTACGAACCCGCCAAAGGCCATGGCCTGCCCCATGACCCGTTCAATGCCATCGTTGGCCCCCGCCCTATCGGCTGGATCTCTTCCCAGGACGTGCAAGGTCGCCTCAATCTTGCGCCCTACAGCTTCTTCAACGCCTTCAACTACATCCCGCCGATCATCGGCTTCTGCAGCGTCGGGCGTAAAGACAGCTTGAACAACATCGAACAGACCGGTGAGTTCGTCTGGAACCTGGCCACCCGAACGCTGGCCGAACCGATGAACCAAAGCTGCGCCGCAGTGGCGGCGGATGTCGATGAGTTCGAACTGAGCGGCCTGACTCCGGCGCCATCACGCATCGTCGGCGTCCCTCGGGTGGGCGAAAGCCCGGTGGCCTTCGAATGCAAGGTGAGCCAGATCGTGCAACTCAAGCGCGCCGATCAGGCACTGGTGCCCAGTTGGCTGATCCTGGGTGAAGTCGTGGCCGTGCACATTGCCGAACATCTGCTCAAGGACGGCATCTATGATACCGCCGCCGCCGAGCCTATCCTGCGTGGAGGAGGCCCGGCGGACTACTTCGAGCTGGGCAACCTGTTCAAGATGGCCCGCCCGCAGGTCTGATCAAAAGATCAGTTCGCCTTCCTCGCCTACCCCTTGCAGGCGTGCGAGTTCGGCACTGGCGGCCTCATCGGCCGCTACCGCACTTTTGAACACCTGGCCATCGAGTACTTTGTGAAAGCGCGGCGCGCCCCCCATACCCAGGGCTTTAACGGCGATCGCCGCGTTGTAACCGCCGCCTTCCACCGGGACCATTGCCGAAACCGCTTCGAAGTGGGGGAATTCTCTACGTGCCATGCTGCAAATCCGCATCCGAAAAATCGAGGGTCGCCATTCTACCCCTCAATGGCGGATGAAGCTTACGCCTCTGTAGAACCGCGAATAGGCTCATACCGACGGTCAATGGCCATCAGGCAAACGTATGCAGATCCAGGCTGCTCACCACCTGCGTCTGTACCAGCTCGCCGAAGACCTCGAGGGTCGGGGAGGCAAAGTAGCCGCTCATGGCCTGCTGGTCGCGCCAACTGCCGCTGAGCAGCCACAGGTCATCGTCGGCCTGGGACCGCTGAATGGTGAAACTCAGGCAACCCGGCGTACGCAGCGAAGGTTCCAGCAGGTCGCGCAGACGCGCGCCCAGTTCCGCCGAACGACCGCTGCTAGCCCGGATGAAAGCCAGGTGAGTGACCGGTTGTGGCTGGGTCATGAAGGATCTCCTTGAAGCAGGCGGACGGAAAAACCAGGCTGCCAAGGTTAGTGCCCCGCCCCTGCGCGACGTTAGGTCATTACTGCCGGTCGATTGCCTGATCCTGCCGCGCTGCAGGATCAGGCAATCGACCGGCAGCTTTCGACTAGCGCCTGTCATTGCCCAAACCTATGCTGCGTCGGTCAGTAGAGGATAACCGCCATGCCCGCAACGCCCTTGGAACCCACGCTCGAAGCCCAGCGTCAGGAGCTGGCCGACCTGATCCGCCGTCATGTCGGCGAGCCCTCGGGGACGGTATCCGCCATCGATGACCTGTATCTGGTCAGCTACCGCGAAACCCTGCGCTCGATGCCCGCTCTGGCACAACCAGCCCTGTGCATCCTGGCCCAAGGCAGCAAGACCTTGTTTCTCGGCGATGAACGCTACGCCTATGACCCGCTGCATTACATGGTGGTGTCAGTGACGTTGCCGATCAGCGGCGCGCTGCTCGAAGCCAGCCCCGAGAATCCGAGCCTAGGCCTTCGCATGGACATCGATCCGGCGCAGATCAGTCAGTTGATCGCCGAAAGCGGCCCGATGATGGTGCCCAACCTGCCATCCGGTCGGGGCCTGTACGTGGAAAGAAGCGATCCGCAGTTGCTCGATGCCTTGCTGCGCCTGCTGCGATTGCTCGATTCGCCACGGGACATCCCGGTGTTGGCGCCGCTGATTCGCCGCGAGATTCTCTACCGGTTGCTGCGCGGCCCCCAAGGCCATCGCCTGTATGAAATCGCCTTGGCCAACAGCCAGACCCATCGCGTCTGCCAGGCCATCACCTGGCTCAATCGTCACTACCAGCAGCCGCTGCGCATCGAGGACTTGGCGCGGGAAGTGAACCTCAGCACCTCGACCTTGCACCACAGGTTCAAGGCCGTGACCTCGATGAGCCCCTTGCAGTACCAGAAGCAGTTGCGCCTGCAGGAGGCGCGACGACTGATGCTCAACGATGGGCTGGAGGCGGCGGTGGCAGGGTATCGAGTGGGCTATGAAAGCCCCTCGCAGTTCAGCCGTGAATACAGCCGGCTATACGGCGCACCACCGATTCGGGATGTGGCGCGGCTGCGGGCCAACGCCAGCTGACCGCTGGCACAAGGAAGGCCGCGCAGTATATGTAGGAGCGGGCTTGCCCCTCGATCGGCTGCAAGGCAGCCGCAAGCCCGACGAGCAGGTGTGTCCGATCCCGATGTATCGGGGCGGCAGCTTTACGACCGCTTCGCAGCCGATCGCGGCACAAGGCCGCTCCTACAGGGACCGCGATGTCAACCCACCACTGTGGCTTGCCACTGCGCCTGATCGACCTGGATCAAGGTCGGCCCTTTGCGCTCGACCGCGGCCTGCAACGCCGCCTGCAGTTGCGCTACGTCTCCTACATTGCAGGCCTGTGCGCCGAGCGCCTGGGCCACGCCGATGAAGTCCGGCGTATGGATATCCACGCCTACCGGCTCGATGGCCCGGTTGACCATGTACTTCTTGATTTCCTCGTACCCCTGGTTGTTCCACAGCAGCACGATCAACGGCACCTGGGCCTCCACCGCGCTGGCGAGCTCCGGCAAGGTGAACTGCAGGCCGCCATCGCCGATCAGGCAAACCGCAGGCGAACGATCCGCGGCACGTTCGGCGCTGCCGAGCCAGGCGCCCATGGCGGCCGGCAAGGCATAGCCCAGGGTGCCGTAGCCGGTCGAGGCGTTGAACCAACGCCGTGGCTGGGGCATATCCAGGGTCAAGTTGCCGGTGTACACCGGCTGGGTCGAGTCGCCGACCAGAATGGCCGTTGGCAGGGCTTCGAGAATGCTCGTGAGCAAGCGCGTCTGGCTCAGGGTCGGCTGGTCCCAGGTACTGGCCAGATCCTTGCGCAGACGCTCTGCGCGGGCACTGCCCCAGGTTGCATCCGGCGCCGGTCGAGGCAGTGCCTGCAAGGCTGCCAACAGGGCTTCGGCGGCTTGTTCGGCATCGGCGACCAGCGCCAGCTCCGGCAGGTAATTGCGCACGGTCTGGTCAGGGTCGATGTCGATGCGCAGCAAGCTGCCAGGGATTTCGAAGCCGCCCTTGAACGTCACGTCATAGTCGGTTTCGGCCAGCTCGGTGCCGATGGCCAGCACCACATCGGCCTCAGCCACCAAGGCGCGCGTTGCCACCAGCGATTGGGTAGAACCGATCTGCAACGGATGGGTGGCCGGCAATAGGCCCTTGGCATTGATGGTCAGGGCCACCGGCGCCTGGAGGTGCTCGGCAAGCTCTGCCAGTACAGCCCCCGCCGCCAGCGCACCGCCACCGGCCAGGATCAGCGGACGCTGGGCCTTGGCCAGGCGCTCAGCCATCAGCGCCACGGTCCGGGGCGCAGCCCCTGCACGAGCAGTGCGTATAGGGCGCGCTGGCAACAGGTGGTCGGCGGGCTCGACCAGCACGTCCAGAGGGATCTCGATATGCACAGGCCGTGGACGTGCACCATCGAACACCGCGAAGGCGCGCGCCAGCACCTGGGGCAGGTCGTCAGCACTCATCAGCGTATGGGAAAACGCCGCCACACCGGCAACCAGCGCGCCCTGGTTGGGCAGCTCATGGAGCTTGCCGCGGCCACCGCCGAGCTGGTCGCGGGACTGCACACTGGAGATCACCAGCATCGGAATCGAGTCGGCGTAGGCCTGGCCCATGGCCGTGGTGATGTTGGTCATGCCCGGGCCAGTGATGATGAAGCACACCCCGGGTTTGCCGCGGGTGCGGGCATAGCCGTCAGCCATGAACCCGGCGCCCTGCTCGTGGCGGGGCGTGATGTGGCGAATGGAGGAGCTCGCAAGCCCCCGGTAGAGCTCCACGGTATGCACGCCCGGAATCCCGAAGACATGGTCCACGCCATAGCCTTCGAGGAGATTGACCAATACTTCGCCGCAGGTTGCCATAGGATTTACCCTGGTTCTTGTTGAAATCTGTGTTTATGGAACCAAGGCGCGGCTATCGCCACAATGCAAAAAAACACATACTAGCCATGTCTCAGGATCATGGCTCACATCGATGAAACGCCTCCCGCCCCTACCCGCGCTGTACACCTTCCTGATCACCGCTCAGCACTGCAACTTCACCCGTGCGGCCCAGCAGTTGCACATCACGCAAGGTGCGGTCAGCCGACAGATCGCCGGGCTCGAGGAGCACCTGGGTTACGTGCTGTTCCAGCGCCAGGCGCGTGGCCTGAGCCTGACCCGCGAAGGCCAGGACTGGCTACTGCGGGTACAGCAGATTTTCACCCTGATCGAACAGGGCGTACGCGAAGTCGGCCGCCACAGCGCCACGCTCCAGCTCAAGGCACCCACTTGCGTCATGCGCTGGCTGCTGCCGCGCCTGATGGAATGGCAGGCGCTGCGCCCGGACGTGCCGGTGGAACTGACCACCACGGTGCAGCACGGCGTGGATTTTCGACGCGAAGGCTTCGACGCTGCCGTGGTATATGGTGCGCAACCCAATGGGGGCTTGCAGGTGCGCAAGTTGTTCGATGAGCAATTGACGCCGGTGTGTGCGCCCTCCCTGCTCGAAGGGCCGCTGCCGCTGGCGCGTCTGGAGGACCTGTCCCGTCATATGCTGCTGCACCCCTCGCGAGATGAGCACGACTGGCGACTGTGGTTGCAGGCGGCGGGTGCCAGCGTCGAGCTCAATGGACCGCGCCAGCATTTCGAGACACTGGACATGGCGATGGCCATGGCCTCCCAAGGCACGGGGGTGGCGATCGGCGATTGGGCTCTGGTCGGCGATGATCTACGCAGCGGCAGGTTGTGCATGCCGTTCGGGCTGAAGGTGCTCACGGGCAAAGGCTATTACCTGGTAAGCCCTGCCCGGAGCATGCCGGCGGGGTTGGTTGAATTGCTGGACTGGCTCGAAGCGCGGGCCAGGCCAGCCGGCTCAATAACCCACAGTGAAACGCGCCCGTGAATGGGCCGGATTCTCCAGCTCATCGATCATCGCGATGGCATAGTCGGCGAAAGTGATCCAGCTCCTGCCATCGGCGCCGATCAGCAGGTCATCCTTGCCAAGGCGATACTGCCCACTGCGCGCACCTTCGACGAACTCGGCCGATGGCGAGAGGAAGGTCCACTCCAGACCCGACGTCTGGCGCAAGGCGTCGAGAAAACGCACACCGGCACTGGCTTCGGCCTTGTAGGCCTCAGGGAAATCCGGGCTGTCGATGACGCGCTGCCCAGACGGCAGCAGCAGGCTACCTGCCCCGCCCACCACCAGTAAGCGAGCAACGCCTGCGGCCTTGACCGGCTCGATGATCGCTTCAGGTTCGATCGTCGCGAAATGCGCCGCGCTCATGACCGCATCCGCCCCAGCCAGGGCGGCCTTCAGGGCGGCACTGTCCTTGGCATCCAGCGCTTTGGTCGTCACCCCTTCGCGCCCGTTCAGCTTGGATGGATTACGGGCGATGGCCACGACCTGATGGCCCCGGCGCAGGGCCTCTTCCAGCAACTGGCTACCGGCACGGCCGGTGGCCCCAATGATTGCGATCTTGCTCATGGGAGACACTCCATCAGTTGAAAAGAATTACCACTGCATTTCGCCCTTGGCGACCTTGGCGCTGAGCTCCAGCGAACTGGCGTCGCCCAGCTGTGGATAGCGCTGCTCCATCGCCTTGATCAACGCATCCGAATGGGCGGCCTTGGCCGCCTCGGCATCGAAGGCGCGGATGTAACCGGCGGTGAAACGCACAGCGTCCAGCGAGCGGCTGCTCTGCCCCAGGTAGTGGCCAGGGATCACCGTACGCGGGGCGAGTCGCTCGATGCGCTCGAGGGTTGCGAGCCAATCGGCATGGGACTGGGCGGTCTGGGTGTCGGCCATCCAGACATGAATGTGCTCGGCCACGATCACACCACCGACCACAGCCTTGATCGACGGAATCCACACGAAGCTGCGGTCTGGCTGGGGCCCATCGAGACCGACGACTTCCAGCGCCTGCCCTTCCAACTCCAGGCGATCACCCACCAGGACCTGCGGCACGACCAGTTTCTCGGGCTTGTCGCTGCCCATTTTCGGGCCCCAATAGTCCAGCTTGGCGTCCATGGTCTTGCGGATATGCGCCACGGTGGCGGCCGAGGCGAGCACTTGGGCTTTGGGAAACGCACGGGTCAGGGTATCCAGACCAAAGTAATAGTCTGGATCGCCATGGCTGATATAAATGGTGGTCAGTCGCTTGCCGCCTGCCTTCAAGCGCTGGACCACCTGCTCGGCCTGGGCCTTGCCGAACTGGGCATCGACCAGGATGGCATCGTGTTCGCCACTGACGATCACCGAACTGACCGGAAAGATCGCATCATGGCCAGGGTTGTACACCTCAAGGTGAAGGGGCTCGGCGGCCAGCGCCTGGCCGGCCAGGGCAAGACTGGCCAATACCAGGCTGCGCAGGGTAGTGATGAGCGACATCGGACATTCCTAGATGGGAGATTGAGCAACAGCATAGTTGCCCAATCCATCACAAAAAATGCGATGCTCAGACATAGTTTGTTTCTGAAATCGGGCAAATCATGGACCGTCTCAACGCCATGCGCGTCTTCGTTACGGTGGTCGATCTGGGTAGCCAGTCAGCCGCCGCGGATCATCTGCAACTCTCGCGACCGGTGGTGTCGCGCTATCTGGCAGAGCTGGAGGACTGGGTCGGCGCACGCCTGATGCAGCGCACCACGCGCAAGCTCAGCCTGACGGCCGCTGGCCAGGAAACCTTGCCGCGCTGCCGCCAATTGCTGGAGCTGGCCGGCGATCTGCAGGCCGCGGTACGCCAACCAGACGACGCCCCACGCGGCGAGCTGCGCATCAGCGTCAGCACCTCGTTCGGCCAAGCCCAGTTGGTGGACGCGGTGGCCGAGTATGTGCGGCGTTATCCAGGGGTGAAGGTTGAACTGCAGATGCTCGATCGCACGGTCAACCTGGTGGATGAACGCATCGACCTGGCGATTCGCACCAGCAATGACCTGGACCCGAACCTGATCGCCCGTCGCCTGACCGTGTGCCGCTCAGTCGTCTGCGCCGCGCCAGCGTATTTGGCCGAACATGGCGCACCCCGGCAGGTCGAGGAACTGGGCCAGCACAACTGCCTGACCCACGCCTACTTCGGGCATAGCCTGTGGCAATTCGAGGTGGAGGGCCGACACGTGGCTGTGCCGGTGCAAGGCAACATCAGCGCCAACGAAGCCATGACCTTGCAGAAGGCCGCGCTGGCCGGTGCCGGCATCGCCATGCTGCCGACCTATCAGGTGGCGAGTGCGTTACGCAGTGGAGAACTGGTGCGCCTGCTGCCCGAGGCGCGACCGCGCGAGTTGAGCCTGAATGCGGTGTACACCTCGCGCAAGCACATGCCGGCAACCCTGCGCAGCATGCTGGATTTTCTCGCGCAGCGGTTTACCGATGAGCCGCAGTGGGATAAAGACCTCTGACCGCAGGCCCGTTCCCACCATCAGATCACGTTACTCTTCGACGCTCATGTATTCCTTGGCCCAGCGGATGTAATCCTCAGGCTGGGTGTAGGTGTGCGAGAGCTCGGTCGCGTTGAGGCTGTCGGACTTGTTCTGCTGCCCACGCTGCAGGCGCAGACAGTCATAGGTGGCTTTGATGGCGGCGAAATAGGCAGCATGACCATCGACCACGATGCGCACCCCCAGGCTCGCCAGGCGCGCATCGTCACGCAGGTTCGGATTGCCGTAGCTGACCAGCATCAGCGGCACCGTCAGGTGCTCGGCGATCTGCTCCAACTGCTCGAAATCCTTGACCCCGACCATGCAAATGCCATCGGCACCGGCCTTCTGGTAGCTCTGGGTGCGATGAATGATTTCCTCGGTCGTCAGCACGCCGGCGTTGGTCCGGGCAATGATCGACAGTGCCGAATCGACCCGCGCCTCGATGGCCGCTCGGATCTTGCCCACGCCCTCTTCGACCGGAATCAGATCAGTGGACTTGCGACCGAACTGGGCCGGCAGCAGGGTGTCCTCGATGGTCAACGCAGCGACACCGGCGCGCTCCAGCTCGATCACCGTGCGCATGACATTGAGCGCGTTGCCGTAGCCATGGTCGGCATCGGCGATCACCGGCAACTGTGCGACACGGCCGATGCGAGTGGCCTGCTCGACGAACTCGCTCAGGGTGATCAGGGCGAAGTCAGGGGCGGCGAGCACCTGCAGCGAGGCCACCGAGCCACCGAGGATACCGACCTCGAAACCCAGGTCAGCGGCGATGCGGGCCGACATGGGGTCGAACACCGATGCGGTGTGAAAGCACGAACCGGACGCAAGCAGTTCACGGAAAGCAAAACGCAGATCGTGGTGGGAAGCCTTGGGCATGATCACTCCGCAATAACAGGAAATTTGAACGGGCTGACTACCGACCCTTGAATCGGGTCTACCTGACCTGTTCCAACCGTCGCCATCAGGGCGGTCATGCTCGACATGCAGGCAGAGGAATAGAAGGTGTGGGATACAGCAGCATGAAATCCACAGGCAAATGTCTGCACCATGCTGGTGCAAAGCCCGGATTTCAGCCGTTGAGGTCGGATCACGATATCACGCAGCCATGCGCTACTGGATGAATGCGCCAATGCCGATCTTGCATAGGGGATGCGCATAGTACATAGGAAGCTACGTAACTCAGCTACAATGCGGCCTTGTTCCGCGCTTGGCGTTCCTGCCGCCAACGCCCCAAGACAGCGACCACGACAAGGTATTTCCGTGACTGCCGCCCTGCCCCCCCTGTCCTGCGCACAGTCCTCACCGCCCTGATGCTGGCGATTTTTCTCGGTGCGCTGGACCAGACCATCGTCGCGGTGTCCATGCCGGCGATTTCCGCACAATTCAACGATGTCGGCCTGCTGGCCTGGGTCATCTCCGGCTACATGGTCGCCATGACCATCGCCGTGCCCATCTACGGCAAGCTGGGCGACCTGTATGGCCGGCGGCGCATGATCCTCACCGGTACGGCCTTGTTCACTCTGGCCTCGGTGGCCTGCGCCCTGGCCCAGGACATGCAGCAGTTGGTGCTGGCGCGCGTGATCCAGGGTATTGGCGCAGGAGGAATGGTTTCGGTGAGCCAGGCGATCATCGGCGACTTCGTACCGCCTCGCGAGCGCGGTCGCTACCAGGGCTATTTCAGCAGCATGTACGCCCTGGCCAGTGTCGCCGGCCCGTTACTCGGCGGCTGGCTGACGGAGTACCTGTCCTGGCGCTGGGTGTTCTGGATCAACCTACCCCTGGGCCTGTTCGCCCTGTGGGCGATTCGTCGCGCGCTGGCGGGCATGCCGGTACAACGCCGAGAAGCCCAGGTGGATTACCTCGGCGCGCTGCTGCTGATTCTGGGTCTGGGCAGCCTGCTGCTGGGCATCACCCTGGTCGGCCAGGGCCAGGCCTGGCTGTCGCCGCCGGTGCTGGCCCTGTTGGGCGCAGCCCTGCTGGGCCTTGTTTTGTTCATCGACCATGAGCGGCGCTGCCCTGAACCCCTGCTGCCGCTCAAGCTGTTTGGCAACCGCGCGGCGGTGCTGTGCTGGTGCGCGATCTTCTTCGCCAGCTTCCAGTCGATCTCGCTGACCATGCTGATGCCCCTGCGCTACCAGAGCATCACCGGCGCTGGCGCCGACAGCGCCGCACTGTACCTGCTACCGCTGGCGATGGGCCTCCCCCTGGGCGCTTTCACAGGTGGGCGCTTGACCAGCCGCACCGGTCGATATCGCCCTCAGATACTCATCGGCTTCATCCTGATGCCACTGGCCATCCTCGGCATGGCCCTCACCCCCCCCCAATCGGCGCTGCTCGGGGCGGCATTCATGCTGTTGACCGGGATTGCCTGCGGCTTGCAGTTCCCCACTTCGCTGGTAGGTACCCAGAGCGCGGTCGAACTGAAGGACATCGGTGTGGCGACCAGCACCACCAACCTGTTCCGCGCCCTAGGTGGCGCCATGGGTGTGGCCTGCATGTCCAGCCTGCTGCTGGCGCTGCTGCACCAGGGCGGTTTCGAGGCACTGGGTAATCCGTTGTTGGGCAGCCTGCGGGCCGGCGAGCCAGACCCGCTGACCCAGGCGCGGCTACTGGAGACCTTCCGCCACCTGCTGATGACCAGTGCCGTACTGTCACTCCTGGGCCTGGCGGCCGCACTGGCCATGCCAGATCGGCAACTAAGAGGCCGGTGATGTCATCCGCCGGCACTGCAGCGGTGTGCGCGTACCATTAACTCCTCCTTAATAAAAGGGGGAAACATTTCATCACAATCATTCACAAAGTGTCATTTGCGCAAGGAAGGGCTCAAGCGCAGCATATCCAACCCTGTGTCGACCCACCGCTCGACATCACGCAACAGGTCGAAGCTGTCCGGCAACAGCAGCCAGCGTCCGATCAGGCCATCGACATAGGCGAACAAGGCGACAGCGGCACGCTGCACGTCGAGATCCTCGGGCAACTGCCCGCGACGAACTGCATTGGCCATGGCCAATGCGATGCCTTCATGGCAATCCAGCACGGCGCCCTGGCGCTGCTGGCGGATCTCGCACATGTCGTCGGTGAACTCACACTTATGGTGCAGGATTTCATTGATGCGCCGGGTCCTGGCATCGAGCACCAGATCATTGAGCACCTGCAGCAACAAGGTGCGGATACAGCCAAGCGGGTCGAGCTCATCCTCGCTCTCGCTGGCACGGGCGAGGTGATCATGGGTTTCATGCAGGCTGTCCAGCAGCGCCTGAACCAGCTCGGCCTTGTTGTTGAAATGCCAATAGATCGCCCCACGGGTCACACCCGCCAGTTCAGCGATGTCGGCCAGGGTGGTTCGCGCAACCCCGCGCTTGTAGAAGGCCTTTTCCGCCGCCTCGATGATCTGGGCGCGGGTTTCCTGGGCTTCCTCTTTGGTTCGACGGACCATGGCTGCTCAACCTCATCACGACCCGCAAGCTCGACCGGCGCGCGGGGTTCAAGCCGGGGTCGCCTCTTTCAGGGCGCCCTCCGGGGAATATTCAACGGATCCGCAGCACCCCACCTGAGGCTGACTGCGGTATTTACAAACAAGCATGAATGTAAGTATATTCGTTAGTAAGCTATTTATCCACCGGATAGCACCTTTCTGAACACTTCAATTATTCTTGAGCGTCTCCCTGCTCTAGCGACCCGAGGATCCTATGCAATTCAAGCCAGCCGTCACCGCCCTGGTTTCCGCCGTCGCCCTGGCAACCCTGCTAAGTGGCTGTAAGAAAGAAGAAGCAGCGCCTGCGGCGCAGGCTCCTCTGGTCGGCGTTGTCACCCTCCAGCCACAGGCCTATACCCTGACTTCCGAGCTGCCAGGGCGTACCACCGCCTTCCGCATTGCCGAGGTCCGTCCGCAGGTCAACGGCATCATTCTCAAACGCCTGTTCAAGGAAGGCAGTGACGTCAAGGAAGGTCAACAGCTGTATCAGATCGACCCGGCCGTCTACGAAGCCAACCTCGCCAACGCCCAGGCCAACCTGCAAGCCACCCGTTCGCTGGCCGAGCGCTACAAGCAGCTGATCGACGAACAGGCTGTCTCCAAGCAGGAATACGACGACGCCAATGCCAAACGATTGCAGGCCGAGGCTTCGCTCAAGAGCGCCCAGATCGACCTGCGTTACACCAAGGTGCTGGCACCGATCAGCGGTCGTGTCGGTCGCTCCTCGGTCACCGAAGGCGCACTGGTGAGCAATGGCCAGGCTAACGCAATGGCCACCATCCAGCAGCTCGATCCGATCTACGTCGATGTCACCCAGTCCACCGCCGAGCTGCTCAAGCTGCGCCGTGACCTGGAAAGCGGCCAGTTGCAGAAGGCCGGCGAGAACGCCGCCTCCGTCCAGCTGGTGCTCGAGGACGGCAGCCTGTTCAAACAGCAAGGTCGCCTGGAGTTCTCCGAAGTCGCGGTCGACGAGACCACCGGTTCGGTGACCCTGCGTGCCATCTTCCCCAACCCCGAGCACACCTTGTTGCCGGGCATGTTCGTTCACGCCCGCCTGAAGGCCGGGGTCAATGCCAACGCCATTCTGGCGCCGCAGCAAGGCGTGACCCGTGACCTGAAGGGTACCCCCACCGCTCTGGTGGTCAACCAGGAAAACAAGGTCGAACTGCGCGAGCTCAAGGCCAGCCGTACCCTGGGCAGCGACTGGCTGATCGAGGAAGGCCTCAACCCGGGCGACCGCCTGATCACCGAAGGGCTGCAGTTCGTGCGCCCAGGTGTCGAGGTCAAGGTCAGCGAAGCCACCAACGTCAAGAAACCGGGCAGCCCAGACCAGGCCAGCACTGCGAAAGTAGACGCCAAAGCGGAGTAAACCATGTCGAAGTTCTTTATCGATCGCCCGATCTTCGCCTGGGTGATCGCCTTGGTCATCATGCTGGTCGGCGCGCTCTCCATCCTGAAGCTGCCGATCAACCAGTACCCGAGCATCGCGCCTCCGGCCATCGCCATCGCCGTGACCTACCCGGGCGCCTCGGCGCAGACGGTGCAGGACACCGTGGTGCAGGTCATCGAACAGCAGCTCAACGGCATCGACAACCTGCGTTATGTGTCTTCGGAGAGCAACTCCGACGGCAGCATGACCATCACCGCCACCTTCGAGCAGGGCACCAACCCTGACACTGCACAGGTCCAGGTACAGAACAAGCTGAACCTGGCCACCCCGCTGCTGCCGCAGGAAGTGCAGCAGCAAGGTATTCGTGTCACCAAGGCAGTGAAGAACTTCCTGCTGGTGATCGGCCTGGTGTCCGAAGACGGCAGCATGACCAAGGACGACCTGTCGAACTACATCGTTTCCAACATGCAGGACCCGATTTCGCGGACTGCCGGTGTGGGTGACTTCCAGGTGTTCGGCGCCCAGTACGCCATGCGTATCTGGCTCGATCCGGCCAAGCTGAACAAATTCCAGCTGACCCCGGTCGACGTGCGCAACGCGGTCAGCGCACAGAACGTGCAGGTTTCTTCCGGCCAGCTCGGCGGCCTGCCGGCCATGCCGGGTACCCAGCTCAACGCCACCATCATCGGCAAGACCCGCCTGCAGACCGCCGAGCAGTTCGAGAAGATCCTGCTCAAGGTCAACAACGACGGCTCTCAGGTGCGCCTGAGCGATGTCGCCAAAGTCGGCCTGGGCGGTGAAAACTACGCCATCAGTGCCCAGTACAACGGTTTCCCGGCCTCGGGCCTGGCGATCAAGCTGGCCACCGGCGCCAACGCCCTGGATACCGCCAAGGCGCTGCGCAAGACCATCAGCGAACTGGAGCCGTTCTTCCCGCCGGGCGTGAAGGCCGTGTTCCCGTATGACACCACCCCGGTGGTCACCGAATCCATCAGCGGTGTGATTCACACGCTGATCGAAGCGGTGGTCCTGGTGTTCCTGGTGATGTACCTGTTCCTGCAGAACTTCCGCGCCACCATCATCACCACCATGACCGTACCGGTGGTGTTGCTGGGTACCTTCGGCATCCTCGCCGCCGCAGGCTTCAGCATCAACACCCTGACCATGTTCGCCATGGTCCTGGCCATCGGCTTGCTGGTGGACGATGCGATCGTCGTGGTGGAGAACGTCGAGCGGGTCATGTCCGAGGAGGGCTTGCCGCCCAAGGAGGCGACCAAGCGCTCCATGGAGCAGATCCAGGGTGCACTGGTGGGTATCGCCCTTGTGCTGTCGGCGGTACTGCTGCCGATGGCCTTCTTTGGCGGGTCCACCGGTGTGATCTACCGTCAGTTCTCCATCACCATCGTATCGGCCATGGGCCTGTCGGTGCTGGTGGCGCTGATCTTCACCCCGGCCCTGTGCGCCACCATGCTCAAGCCGCTGAAAAAAGGCGAGCATCATGTGGCCAAGCGCGGCTTCTTCGGCTGGTTCAACCGCAACTTCGACCGCAGCGTGCAAGGCTACGAGCGCAGCGTCGGCGGCATCCTGCGCAACAAGATCCCATTCCTGCTGGCCTACGCCCTGATCGTGGTCGGCATGATCTGGCTGTTCATGCGCATCCCCACCGCGTTCCTGCCTGAAGAAGACCAGGGCGTGCTGTTCGCCCAGGTCCAGACTCCGGCAGGCTCCAGTGCCGAACGCACCCAGGTGGTGGTTGACCAGATGCGCGAATACCTGCTCAAGGACGAAGCTGACACCGTCTCCTCGGTCTTCACCGTGAACGGCTTCAACTTCGCTGGCCGTGGCCAGAGCTCGGGCATGGCATTCATCATGCTCAAGCCATGGGAGGAGCGCTCGGCGGAAAACAGCGTGTTCAACCTCGCTGCCCGTGCCCAGCAACACTTCTTCAGCTTCCGTGACGCCATGGTGTTCGCCTTCGCGCCACCTGCGGTACTCGAACTCGGCAACGCCACCGGCTTCGACGTGTTCCTCCAGGACCGCGCCGGTGTCGGCCACGCGAAACTGATGGAAGCGCGCAACCAGTTCCTGGCCAAGGCCGCCCAGAGCAAGGTGCTCAGCGCGGTGCGTCCGAACGGCCTGAACGACGAGCCTCAGTACCAGCTGACCATCGATGACGAACGTGCCAGCGCCCTGGGCGTGACCATCGCCGACATCAACGCCACCCTGTCGATCGCCCTGGGCGGTAGCTACGTCAACGACTTCATCGACCGCGGCCGGGTCAAGAAGGTGTACATCCAGGGCGAACCTAGCGCCCGGATGAGCCCGGAAGACCTGCAGAAGTGGTACGTGCGCAATGGCGCGGGCGAGATGGTGCCGTTCTCCTCCTTCGCCAAGGGTGAATGGAGCTACGGCTCGCCGAAGCTCTCGCGCTACAACGGCGTGGAAGCGGTCGAAATCCTCGGTGCCCCGGCGCCGGGATACAGTACCGGTGAAGCCATGGCCGAAGTCGAGCGCATCGCAGGCGAACTGCCAGCGGGCATTGGCTACTCCTGGACCGGCATGTCCTATGAGGAAAAACTCTCCGGTTCGCAGATGCCGGCGCTGTTCGCCCTCTCGGTCCTGTTCGTGTTCCTGTGCCTGGCGGCCCTGTACGAAAGCTGGTCGATCCCGATCGCCGTCGTGCTGGTCGTACCGCTGGGTATCATCGGTGCACTGATCGCCACCAGCATGCGCGGGTTGTCCAACGACGTGTACTTCCTGGTCGGCCTGCTGACCACCATCGGTCTTGCGGCGAAGAACGCGATCCTGATCGTCGAATTCGCCAAGGAACTGCACGAGCAGGGCCGCAGCCTGTATGACGCGGCCATCGAAGCCTGCCGTATGCGTCTGCGTCCAATCATCATGACCTCGCTGGCGTTCATCCTCGGCGTGGTACCGTTGACCATCGCCAGCGGCGCAGGCTCGGGCAGCCAGCACGCCATCGGCACCGGGGTGATCGGCGGTATGATCAGTGCGACCGTGCTGGCCATCTTCTGGGTACCGCTGTTCTTCGTAGCAGTGTCGTCGCTGTTCGGCAGCAAGAAGCCTGAATCCGACGCCACCCCTGAAACTACTCGTTATGAGGCTGGGCAATGACCAAGTCTTTGTTATCCCTGGCGGTAACCGCTTTCATTCTCGGCGGCTGCTCGCTCATTCCTGACTACCAGACCCCGGAGTCGCCGGTGGCTGCGCAGTGGCCGCAAGGCCCTGCGTACTCGCCGACCCAGTCGGCCGACGTGGCCGCCGCCGAGCAGGGCTGGCGTCAGTTCTTCCATGATCCTGCGCTGCAGCAGTTGATCCAGACCTCGCTGGTCAACAACCGCGACCTGCGTGTCGCAGCCCTGAACATCGACGCCTACCGGGCCCAGTACCGCATCCAGCGGGCCGACCTGTTCCCGGCGGTTTCGGCCAATGGCAGCGGCAGCCGCCAGCGGGTGCCGGCGAACATGTCGCAGACCGGCGAGGCGGGCATCACCAGCCAGTACTCGGCCACCTTGGGCGTCAGCGCCTATGAGCTGGACCTGTTCGGCCGTGTGCGCAGCCTGACCGAGCAGGCCCTGGAGACCTACCTCTCCAGTGAGCAGGCCCGCCGCTCCACGCAGATCGCCCTGGTCGCCAGCGTGGCCAACGCCTACTACACCTGGCAGGCCGACCAGGCGCAGCTCAAGCTGACCGAAGAAACCCTGAAGACCTATGTCGAAAGCTACAACCTCACCCGCCGCAGCAATGAGGTGGGTGTGGCGTCGGCACTCGATGTGAGCCAGGCCCGTACCGCCGTTGAAGGCGCGCGGGTCAAGCTGGCGCAGTACCAGCGCCTGGTCGCCCAGGACCTGAACAGCCTGACCGTGCTGCTGGGCACCGGCGTGCCGGCCGACCTGCCGGCACCGCTTCAGCTCGACGCCGACCAACTGGCCGAGGTCCCGGCCGGCCTGCCATCGGACCTGCTGCAACGTCGTCCAGACATCCAGGAAGCCGAGCACCTGCTCAAGGCCGCCAACGCCAACATCGGCGCTGCCCGCGCCGCGTTCTTCCCGAGCATCAGCCTGACCGCCAACGCCGGTACCCTGAGCCCGGACATGGGCGGGCTATTCAAGGGCGGGTCGGGCACCTGGCTGTTCCAGCCGCAGATCAACCTCCCGATCTTCAACGCGGGCAGCCTGAAAGCGAGCCTGGACTACTCGAAGATCCAGAAGGACATCAACGTCGCCAAGTACGAAAAGACCATCCAGACCGCCTTCCAGGAAGTCTCCGATGGCCTGGCGGCACGCAAGACCTTCGAGGAGCAACTGCAGGCCCAGCGCGACCTGGTGTCCGCCAACCAGGATTACTACCGCCTGGCCGAGCGTCGCTACCGCATCGGGATCGACAGCAACCTGACCTTCCTCGATGCCCAGCGCAACCTGTTCAGCTCGCAGCAATCGCTGATCAACGACCGGCTTTCGCAGCTGGTCAGCGAGGTCAACCTGTACAAGGCCCTCGGTGGCGGCTGGTACGAGCAGACCGGGCAGGCCAATCAGCAAGCTTCGGTGGATACACCGAAAAGCTGATCGACCCAATGGCAACAACGAGCCCACCCTTGCGGTGGGCTTTTTCATGGCAGGCCAGCCCTGGCAGCATAAATTAACCACTACGAACATTCCGTTCGATTACCGCCCCGTTCCGCTTCGAGCGAATTGCCTCACCCCCGACTTCCCCCGCACCATCGCCCACGCAACGTTGCACACGCTCTCACCAAAAGACGCCAGACCCTGCGGCCCGCACCCGCAGCGCACCGGCTCGCCCAAATAAAAACAAGAGATCCGCAACCGATGAGCATTTTGCAACCCGCACGCCAGCTGCTGCCCGGCCTGTTGGCCTTGTCCTGCGCCCTGCCCTCCCTGGCCGCTGAAAGCGGTTTCGTGGAAGGTGCCAAGGCCACCCTCAACCTGCGCAACTTCTACATCAACCGCAACTTCGTCGACCCGGCCAACCGCCAGGGTAAGGCCGAAGAATGGACCCAGAGCTTCATTCTCGATGCCCGCTCCGGCTTCACCCAAGGCACGGTCGGTTTCGGCCTGGACGTGCTCGGGCTCTACTCGATCAAGCTCGATGGCGGCAAGGGCACGGCCGGCACCCACCTGCTGCCCGTGCATGACGACGGCCGCCCCGCCGATGATTTCGGCCGCCTTGGCGTGGCGCTCAAAACGAAGGTGTCGCAGACCGAACTGAAGGTCGGTGAATGGATGCCGGTGCTGCCGATCCTGCGCTCGGACGACGGCCGCTCATTACCGCAGACCTTCCGCGGCGGCCAGCTCACCTCCCAGGAGATCGCCGGGCTGACCCTGTACGCCGGCCAGTTCCGTGGCAACAGCCCGCGCAACGACGCCAGCATGGAAGACATGTCGCTCAATGGCCTAGCCGCCTTCACCTCCGATCGCTTCAACTTCGCGGGCGGCGAGTACACCTTCAACGACAAGCGCACGATGGTTGGCCTGTGGAACGCCCAGCTCAAGGACATCTACCGCCAGCAGTACCTGAACCTGGTACACAGCCAACCGCTGGGCGACTGGACCCTAGGCGCCAATCTCGGCTACTTCGTCGGCGGCGAGGACGGTGCCGAGCGCGCCGGCAAACTGGACAACCGCACCGCCTCGGCCATGCTCTCGGCACGCTACCAAGGCCATACGTTCTACCTGGGTTTGCAGAAAGTCAGCGGTGATGACGCCTGGATGCGCGTCAACGGCACCAGCGGCGGCACCCTGGCCAACGACAGCTACAACTCGAGCTTCGACAATGCCAAGGAGCGCTCCTGGCAGTTGCGCCACGATTTCAACTTCGTCGCCCTCGGCGTGCCCGGCCTGACCTTGATGAACCGCTACATCAAAGGCGACAACGTGCAGGCAGGCGGTGTCACTGACGGCAAGGAATGGGCCCGGGAAACCGAGCTTGCCTATGTGATCCAGGCCGGCACGTTCAAGGACCTGTCACTGAAATGGCGCAACTCCACCATGCGCCGGGACTTCAGCACCAACGCGTTCGACGAGAACCGCCTGATCATCAGCTATCCGCTGAACCTGCTATAGCCAGGCCAGGCCATCATTCGCAGCGCTGATGGCAGGCCATCACCCGCCCCCGGTTCCGGCGCTGCTGGCCTGGCGCTATGCTCAGCATCAAGCCCGTTCACGAGTGAACCCGCTCTCATCGGCCCATATGGGCCCTTTGCGAGGGCGGGCTTATCCGCCAATGGGCCGATACAGGCATTGGAAAACCAGGCCCCCAGGGAGGAACAACCATGAAGACCCTCGTCGACCACCTGAGCCAGTACGCCAGCTATCACCGCGACCCACGCAACATCGCTACCCACTTCGTCGGAATTCCGCTGATCGTGCTGGCGGTGACCATTCTGCTGTCACGCCCCGGTGTATCGATGGCAGGTTTATGGCTCTCCCCCGCGCTGCTGGTCGCCGCCGCCTCGGTGTGGTTCTACCTGCGCCTGGATGTACGCTTCGGGTTGGTCATGGGCGCGTTGCTGGGGGTGTGCCTGTGGATCGGCCAGGCGCTCGCGGTGCAGGCCACCGGGCTGTGGCTGAGCGCCGGGCTCGGTGCCTTCGTGGTGGGTTGGATCATCCAGTTCGTCGGCCATTATTACGAAGGCCGAAAGCCGGCATTCGTGGACGATATCAGCGGGCTGATCATCGGCCCGCTGTTCGTGGTGGCGGAGCTGGCCTTCATGTTGGGGCTGTGCCCGGCGCTCAAGCGCGCCGTGGAGGCCAATGCCGGACCCGTGGCGGTGCGGCACAAGAAAACGGCAGTGCGATAACACCAAGAGCCGCTCCAGATACAGCGTCGGGCCTCTAGGAGCGGCCTTGTATCGCGATGGGCTGCAACGCAGCCCCCTTTCCCTCACTGGCGAGACTCTACCCCCAACTCATCCCACACCGACTCGGCCAGGTGGAAGGTGGCATTGGCTGCCGGGATCCCGCAGTAGATCGCACTCTGCATGATCACCTCCTTGATCTCTTCGCGTGTCACGCCGTTGTTGGCGGCCGCGCGCAGGTGCAGCTTGAGCTCATCGTTACGGTTCATGCCGATGAGCATGGCGATGGTGATCAGGCTGCGGGTATGCCGGGGCAAGCCCGGGCGGGTCCAGATATCGCCCCAGGCATGGCGGGTGATCATTTCCTGGAACTCGCCATTGAAGTCGTTGAGCTTCTCCAGGCTGCGGTCCACATGGGCATCACCGAGCACGGCGCGGCGCACCTGCATGCCAGCGTCGTAGCGTTGTTTCTCATCCATCGGAGGTTCCTCAGCAGGCGAGCAGAAAATCGAGCACCCGACGGGTGAACGGCGCGCCGATCTCGACATTGGACAGGTGCGCCGCTGCAAACTCCACGTACGCCGCCCCCGGGATCTGCGCCTGCATGAAGCGACCATGCTCCGGCGTGGTCACCGCATCCGCGGTGCCCGCGACGATCAGGGTCGGTACCGTCACCCCTGCCAGTTGCTCACGAAAGTCCGCATCACGCACCGCCGCGCAATTGGCCGCGTAGCCTTCGGGGGAAGTCTGCGCCAGCATCTGGCAGATACGTTGGGCCTGTTCGGGCTGGGCCTGGGCAAAGCCTGGGGTGAACCAGCGGGCGATGGAGGCATCGCGCAGGTCGACCATCGCCTGCTGGCCGCCCTTGAGCACGGTGTCGATTCGGGTGTTCCACACCTCGTCGTTGGCGATCTTCGCAGCGGTGTTGCACAGGGTCAGGCTGAGCAGACGGTCGCCGGCATTCACACCCAGCCACTGACCGATCAGGCCGCCCATGGACAGGCCGACGAAGTGGGCCCGCGGGATATCCAGCGCATCGAGCAGCGCCAGCACGTCACGGCCCAGCTGTTCGATGCGATAAGGGCCCTCGGTGACCTGCGAGCCGCCGTGGCCACGGGTGTCGTAGCGCAGCACGCGAAAATGCTCGGTCCACGCCGGGATCTGCGTGTCCCACATGTGCAGGTCGGTACCCAACGAGTTGGACAACACCAGCACCGGGGCGTGCTCTGGGCCGTCGAGTTGATAGTTCAATACGCCATCGGCCAGTTGCAGTTGCGCCACAGCGGTCTCCTTCAGGCAGTGAAACGTTGATGTTCAGCCACGGCCCGCGCCACCCAGACGCGGGCCTGGCCCAGGTAATGGGCAGGGTCGAGTAGACGGTCGAGTTCTTCCGCGCTCAGTTCGGCGCTGACCTGCGCATCCTCGCCCAGCACCGCGCGCAGATGGCGTTGTTCGGCCACAGCGCGCTGGCAGCAGTGCTCCAGCAGATGGTGAGCGCGATCACGCCCCAGACGCTGGGCCAGGACGATGCTCACCGCTTCGGCCAGTACCAGCCCCTGGGTCAGGTCCAGGTTACGACGCATGCGCTCGGCATCCACCTCCATGCCCTCGGCGACCACCTGGGCCTGGCGCAGGGCGCCGGACACCAGGCAGCAGATTTCCGGCAGGGTTTCCCATTCGGCGTGCCACAGGCCCAGGCTGCGCTCGTGCTCCTGAGGCATGGCCGCGAACATCGTGGACACCAGGCCCGGCACCCGCGTGGCGGCGCCGATCAGCACCGCCGCGCCCACCGGGTTGCGCTTGTGCGGCATGGTCGAGGAGCCGCCCTTGCCCGGCGCGGAGGGCTCGAACAGCTCCCCCGCCTCGGTCTGCATCAGCAGGCTGACATCGCGCCCGAACTTGCCCAGCGTGCCGGCCACCAACCCCAGCACCGAGGCGAACTCCACCAGCCGATCGCGCTGGGTGTGCCAAGGTTGCTCGGGCAAGCTCAAGCCCAGCTCGCCGGCCAACCCTTCAGCCACCGGCAAGGCCTTGCTGCCCAAGGCCGCGAGGCTGCCGGAAGCACCGCCGAACTGCAGGCACAGCAGGCGCGGACGCAACTCTGCAAGACGCTGACGATGGCGGGTCAATGCGCCCAGCACCCCGGCCAGCTTCATGCCCAGGGTGACCGGCGTCGCGTGCTGCAGCCAGGTGCGCCCCACCAAGGGCGTATCGGCATGCAGCAGGGCCTGGCGGGCCAGGGTCTCGGCCAGCCGGGCAAGGTCGGCCTCGATCAACGCCAGGGCATCGCGCAATTGCAGCACCAGCCCGGTGTCCATAGCGTCCTGGCTGGTCGCCCCCAGGTGCACGTAACGTTCGGCCTCGGGCACGCCGCTGGCGATCACTTTGCCCAAAGCCTTCACCAAGGGAATCGCCGAGTTGCCCGCCGTGGCGATGGCCTCGGCCAGGGCTCGGGTGTCATAGCGTTCGGCGTGGCAGGCAGTCTCGATGGCCGCCACGGCGCTGTGCGGCACCAGCCCGACGGCCGCTTCGGCGCGCGCCAGGGCCGCCTCGAAATCGAGCATGCCCTGCAGGCGGCCACGGTCACAGAAAATCTCGCGCATGGCGGGTGCTGTGAAGTAAGCGTCGAAGAGCTGGTTGGTCATGCAACGTCCTTAATGATCGTGGTGCAGATACGCTGCCTGCTTCGGCAAGCGCAGGCTGAACAGGAAGGCCACCGCCATCATGGCGGTCACGTACCAATAGAAGGTGTTCTCCATCCCCAGGGTTTTCAAGCCCAGCGCCACGTATTCGGCCGACCCGCCGAACACCGCGTTGGCCACCGCATAGGCCAGGCCAACGCCCAGGGCCCGAACCTGTGTGGGGAACATCTCGGCCTTCACCAGACCACTGATCGAGGTGTAGAAACTGACAATGCATAGCGCCAGGGTCACCAGCACGAAGGCCAGGAACGGGCTGGTCACGGTCTTGAGCGCCATCAGCAGTGGCACTGTGAACACCGTGCCCAAGGCGCCGAACAGCATCATCGAGTTACGCCGGCCGATGCGGTCGGACAACATGCCGAACAGCGGTTGCAGGATCATGAACAGGAACAGCGCCCCGGTCATCACGAAACTGGCGCTCTTGGCGTTCATTCCGGCGGTGTTGACCAGGAATTTCTGCATGTAGGTGGTGAAGGTGTAGAAGATCAGCGAACCGCCGGCGGTATAGCCCAGCACGGTGATGAAGGCCGCGGCGTGATTGCGAAACAGCCCGCTGATGGTGCCGGCTTCCTTGTCCTGGCGGGCTTCGGCGCTGCTGGTCTCCTTCAGCGAGCGACGCAGCATCAACGAGATCAGCGCGGCGATGGCACCGACCACGAAGGGGATGCGCCAGCCATAGGCACGCAGTTCGTCTTCGGTCAGCACCTGCTGCAGGATCACCACCACCAACACTGCCAGCAATTGCCCGCCGATCAGCGTGACGTACTGGAACGAGGCAAAGAAGCCGCGCTGCCCGCGCAATGCCACTTCACTCATGTAGGTCGCGGTGGTGCCGTACTCCCCGCCCACCGACAACCCCTGGATCAGCCGCGCCAGCAACAACAGGGCCGGCGCCCAGGTGCCGATGCTCGCGTAGGTCGGCAGGCAGGCGATGATCAGCGAGCCGCCGCACATCATCAGCACCGAGATCATCAGGGAATTCTTGCGACCGTGGCGGTCGGCCAGACGGCCGAAGATCCAGCCACCGATCGGACGCATCAGAAAGCCTGCGGCGAACACCCCGGCGGTGTTGAGCAGCTGCACGGTGGGATCGTCCGAGGGGAAGAAGGCCGGGGCGAAGTAGATCGCGCAGAAGGCATAGACGTAGAAATCGAACCATTCCACCAGGTTGCCCGAGGAGGCACCGACGATGGCGAAGATGCGCTTACTGCGTTCTTCGCCTGTGTAGTAGCTAGAGGTCATGACGTGCTTACTCCTAGAAGGTCACTGCTAAGTCTAGACATACCCAGTAACAATCTCGTTCCGCTGTCCTGCCTGCACCTGGCTGATCCCAATCGTGAGGCAGTGGCTCAACAGGGGCCCGTCCTTGTGCTCCAGCTCACGCCCATTCGCGGGTAAACCCGCGCCCACAGGTTCAACGGTGAGCCTGTGTGTGGGTTACCCGCGAATGCGCCGAACCTGCCGGACGTCACCCGATCAAACGCGTTCGATCGCCAACGCCAGCCCCTGCCCTACGCCGACGCACATGGTCGCCAGGCCCTTGCGCCCACCGCTCTTCTCCAGTTGATGCAGCGCGGTCAGCACCAGACGAGCGCCGCTCATGCCCAGCGGATGGCCCAAGGCGATGGCGCCGCCGTTGGGGTTCACCTGCGGGGCGTCGTCCGCGATACCCAGCTCGCGCAGCACGGCCAGGCCCTGGCTGGCGAAGGCTTCGTTCAACTCGATGACATCGAAATCCGCCACCGCGATGCCCAGTCGCTCGGTCAGCTTGCGCACCGCTGGCACCGGGCCAATCCCCATCACCCGAGGCGCCACGCCGGCACTGGCCATGCCCAGCACCCGCGCACGCGGGGTGAGGCCATGCTTTTTCACTGCTTCAGCCGACGCCAGGATCAGCGCAGCCGCACCATCGTTGACGCCCGAGGCATTGCCAGCGGTGACGGTCTTGTCCAGGCCGTTGACCGGTTTGAGCTTGGCCAAGGCCTCCAGGGTGGTCTCCGGGCGCAGGTGCTCGTCCTGCTCGACCCATGTCTCGCCCTTCTTGTGAACGATGCGCACCGGCACGATCTCTTCGGCGAAAAACCCTGCCGCCTGGGCTGCCGCTGCCTTCTGCTGGCTACGCAGGGCGAAGGCGTCCTGATCGGCGCGCGAAACCTGGTAATCGTCGGCCACGTTGTCGGCGGTCTCGGGCATGGCATCCACGCCGTACTGGGCTTTCATCAGCGGGTTGATGAAGCGCCAGCCGATGGTGGTGTCCTCAAGCTTCATGTTGCGCGAGTAACCGCTCTCGGCCTTGCCCATGACGAATGGAGCACGGGACATCGACTCCACCCCGCCAGCAATCGCCAGTTCCATCTCACCGCTGGCGATGGCACGGAACGCGGTACCGACCGCATCCATCCCCGAGGCGCACAGGCGGTTGAGGGTCACGCCCGCAACGCTCTGCGGCAGGCCGGCAAGCAGCAGCGCCATCCGCGCCACGTTGCGGTTGTCTTCGCCAGCCTGGTTGGCACAGCCCAGGAACACCTCGTCGAGTTGCGACCAGTCAACCTGCGGGTTGCGCTCGATCAGCGCCTTGAGCGGCACCGCCGCCAGGTCGTCGGCACGCACGCCGGCCAAGGCGCCGCCGAAGCGGCCGATGGGGGTGCGGATGGCGTCGCAGATGAATACGTCACGCATCAGGCTTCTCCTGCCGTCTGGCCATGGGCAGCGGCGGTGCGGGCTTCCAGGTCGCGCAGAGCGCCCAGCTCGACCTCGGTGGGGGCATCGGTGGTCTGCACGCTGTCCGCGAAGCGGATCGGCCAACCGGTGGCGGCGACGATCTGCTCGCGGGTCACGCCCGGGTGGATCGAGGTGACCACGAACTCGTGGGTGCCGGCTTCCGGCTCCATGATGCACAGGTCGGTGATGATGCCGACCGGGCCATCGCCCGGCAGGCCCAGGCGTTTGCGCGAATCGCCGCCCTCGCCGTGACCGACCGAGGTGATGAAGTCCAGCGTCTCGACGAAGGCGCGAGGCGACTGTTTGAGGATGATCAGCACCTGCTTGGCGGAGCCGGCGATCTCCGGCGCACCGCCTGCACCCGGCAGGCGGGTCTTGGGCGCGTGGTAGTCACCGACCACGGTGGTGTTGATGTTGCCGAAACGGTCGACCTGGGCAGCACCGAGGAAGCCCACATCAATGCGTCCGCCTTGCAGCCAGTAGCGGAAGATCTCGGCGGTAGGCACCACGGTATCGGCAGTTTCGGCCAGCTCGCCGTCACCGATCGACAACGGCAACACGCTGGGTTTGGCACCGATCGGGCCAGATTCATAGATCAGCACCACGTCCGGCGAGGACGTCAGGCGCGCCAGGTTGGCAGCCTTGGACGGCAGGCCGATACCCACGAAGCAGACCGCACCGTTACGCAGGCGACGGGCTGCGGCGACGGTCATCATTTCGGAAGTGGAATAGCTCATTGCGCAGCCTCCGCGGTGCTGGCCAGCTTGGCCTTGAATTCATTGAAGTCGGCGGTGCCACGGATATAGGTGTCGATCCAGGCGGTGAACGACTCACGGTGGCGGGCGATCGGGTCCCAGGCCTGGTAGAAGCGGTTGTCGCGCTCGTAGTAACCATGGGCGTAGGACGGATGGGCGCCGCCCGGCACCAGGCATACGGCACTGAGTGCCCAGGTCGGCAGGACACAGGCATTCATCGGCGCCTGCAGGTCGTCGACGATCTCCTCGACGGTGACGATGCAGCGCTTGGCCGCCAGGGCCGCCTCCTTCTGCACACCCAGAATGCCCCAGAGCAACACGTTGCCCTTGCGGTCGGCCTTCTGGGCGTGGATCACGGTGACGTCCGGGCGCACCGACGGCACCGCGGCGAGCACTTCGCCGGAGAAGGGGCAGGTCACGCTCTTGATCAGCGGGTTGACCTTCGGCAGGTCGGAGCCTGCGTAGGCGCGCAGCACGGCAAAAGGCAGACCCGAGGCACCCGCGACGTAGGCGTTGGCCAGGTCAGCATGGCTGTGCTCTTCGATTTCGAGGGCGTGAGGCCACTGTTTTTCCACCGCATCGCGCAGGCGGTGCAGCGAGCCCACACCGGGGTTACCGCCCCAGGAGAAGATCAGCTTGCGCGCGCAGCCGGCACCGATCAACTGGTCGTAGATCAGGTCCGGGGTCATGCGCACCAAGGTCAGATCCTGCTTGTTCTGACGGATGATCTCATGGCCGGCGGCGGTCGGGATCAGGTGGGTGAAACCTTCGAGGGCGACGGTGTCGCCATCCTGGATGAATTGCTTCACAGCGTCGTGAAGCGAGAGGATTGCTGCCATTGGAGACTCCTGGTCAGGACGAGTCGGGTCAGGGAGCAGCGGGCCGATGCATCGCTGCGATAGGCTCAGATTAAGGAGGTGGACGGGGCGCTTACAATCCGATAATCGCACTTTCGTTCGATTATCGAACAATTTGTTGCTCTACTATCCATTCGTTCCAGACCTTAGCGCACGCCCCCTCCTGAGCGATCAGGTCGCGTCGGCGTGGCTCACCAGCCCCTTCACCACCACGCCCACGGTGGCCAGTGCTGCCGGCACCAACAGCGCGGACAGCACTTGGTCGAAATTCCAGCCAAGCCCCAGCAATGTCGCGCCACTCCAGGCGCCGAGGATCGCGCCGAATCGACCGATGCCGAGCATCCACGACACCCCGGTGGCGCGCCCCTGGGTGGGGTAGAACCGCGCGGCCAGCGAGGGCATGGCCGATTGCGCGCCGTTGATGCACATGCCCGCTACCAGCACCAGGGTCGCCAGCAGCGTCATGTTGCCCAGGCTCTGCCCCACCGCATAGGCAAACACCCCCGCCAACAGATAGAACAGGCCAATCACCTTGTGCGGATTGAAGCGGTCCATCGCCCAGCCCACGCCCACTGCGCTTAGCACACCACCGAACTGGAACAACGCGCCAATGAACGCGGCCTGCTCCATGCTCGCGCCGCTGTCACGCATGAGCGTCGGCAACCAACTGGTCAGCAGGTAGACGATGACCAGCCCCATGAAATAGGTCAGCCAGAGCAATACCGTGCCCAGGCCATAGGTACCGGAGAAGATCACCGCGAACACGTTACCAGCCGCCACTGCCTTCTGTTCCGGCACGCTGAAGCTGGATGCCTCGGCCACCTTGGCTGGGGCAATCGGAGCCAAGGTCTTGCGGACCTTGTCGATCCCGCGATTGCGCACAACCAGAAACCGCGCAGACTCCGGCAACCACCCCAGCAGCACCACAGCCAGCAGCAACGGCAGCACCCCACCGATCACCAACAGGCTATGCCAGCCGTAGGCCGGGATCAGCTTGGCGGAAATGAAGCCACCACCTGCCATGCCCAGATTGAAGCCGCAGAACATGCTGGTCACCAGCAGCGACTTGAGTCGCTCGGGGGTGTATTCGGAGAGCAGCGTAGTGGCATTGGGCATACCAGCACCCAACCCCAGGCCGGTGAGAAAACGCAGCACCAGCAGTTGATCGACGTTGGTGGCATAGGCCGAGGCCAGGCTGAAGCCACCGAATACCAGCACCGCGCCGACCAGAACGCCCTTGCGCCCGAAGCGGTCAGCCAAAGGCCCGGAACCCAGGGCACCGAACACCATGCCGATCAGCGCGGCGCTCATCACCGGGCCAAGGCTTGCGCGATCGATGCCCCACTCCTGGGACAGGGCCGGCGCGATGAAGCCCATGGCAGCGGTATCCAGGCCATCGAGAAAAACGATCAGAAAGCACAGGATCACCACCCGCCATTGATAGCGGGACAGTGGCTGGTCATTGATGAAGGATTGGACGTCGAGGCAATTTCCGACAGCGATTTGCGGTTTATTCATTGTTGTTGTCCGGAAAATGAGGCGCAGGCAGGCCACTGCACACTGGGCGTGCGCAGGGAGCAGGATAAGCGAATGAGTCGGTGGATCAGCCAGAAAGCGGCGACGCTGCAGGCGGGTGCGGCCGCGGCAGCGAAAGGACTGTGCTCATGGGGTGCGTCTCGATGTTGTTATTGCCCGGTCGGCAAACCGACCGCTGCGAAAGACATTAATCAGCACATCGGGCGCGTGCAATTCGCAGGAAACGAGACTGTGCGTTTATCGAACAGGAAACGCGCTGAACGGTTCGATCTTGTACCGCGAAGGGACCGCAAAGCGGCCCCACCACGCTACCCAAACAACTGGTGACAGAGATCCCGACTGGCCGCCAACAAGATCGGCAAGAAGCGCTGCTCCAATTCGCTGCGCGTCACTCGCCCCACGTGGGTACTGACGTTGAGCGCCGCGAGCACCTGCCCGGAGGCGTCATAGATCGGCACGGCGATCGAGCGCAGCCCCTGCTCCAACTCTTGGTCCACCACGCACCAGCCTTGGGCGCGCACCTGCTGGATACAGGCGAACAGCGAGTCCGGATCGTGCAGGGTCCGGCTGGTGCGGGCCTTGAGGTCGGCCCGTTCGAGGTATTCCCAAAGGCTGGCATCGTCCAGCGCCGCCAGCAGGATACGCCCCATGGAAGTGCAGTAGGCCGGCAAACGGCCCCCCACCGACAGATCGACCGAGATCAGCCGCTCCACCGTGGCCGAACGGGCGATGTAGAGAATGTCGTCGCCCTCGAGCGTCGCCATGTTGGCCGCCTCGTGCAACTGATCGCTGATCCGGTCCAGATAAGGCTGCGCGGACACCGCCAGGGGGGTCGAGGAAAGATACGCATGCCCCAGGGTCAGGACCTTGGGGAGCAGCGAGTAAGTGCGCCCATCGGTGGTCGCGTAACCCAGTTTGATCAGGGTATGCAGGCAGCGGCGCACCGCCGCCCGCGGGATCTCGGTGCGATGGCTGATCTGGGCGATGGTCAGATGGCGCTTGCGCTCCTGGAAGGCTTGGATGACCGCCAGTCCACGGGCCAGGGAAGTCATGAAGTCCGGGTCACCGGTGAACGCCTGGATACGCTTGGCGGGCGAGGCCACGATCGGCGGTGCCAGCGCAGGCGCTGCGGTACGTCCTGGCTCTGGAGTGGAGGAGGCCTTGTCCTGGGTTTCTTCGCTCATGGTGAACCTCAAAAAAAACGGTCGCTTGTGCGATTATCGAACCAACGGCCGATAATCGCAATTGACCGCTGACACTTTTGCTTATACCTTTCTCCTGCCACATGTGGCTTCTTTGGAGAGACTGGTCAGGTACCCACCGTAGAAGTCCCCAGGCAACGGCCTCGTTACCTACGAGGCCGTTTTTCTTTTTCTTGTTGTTCGCCGAACTTCCATGGGCGCGCACGCCTCAAACTTTCAGGGTCAATCTGATTATCGCCATCGTGCGCCGTCCATAACTTTTTGAATGTTTTGGCACGTGCCGTTAAAGAATGATGGCCATTGACTTATCGATTGCTATAATCAAATTCGCTGGCCGGATCGCTCTTTACAGAACGACCGCCTCCGGCGTCTCCTTCGAGCCGCCGCCAGCAAGCCAGGTGCAGGGCTCAGGGCCTACTCCCCGTTAATCCAAGTGCCATGTACCTCATGGATCCTGTCGCTGCGACAGCATGTTCGCCTTGGTGACGTAGCCGCCTGCATAACTTTGCAGGATGAAGGCCAAGGCAAAATTTCAACCTATTCGGGTATTACTGTGACGAAAGAAGAACTGCGCGCGGAACTCGAGCGCCAGGCTGAACGTTACAAGGAAGTATACGGTGGTGAAGTCACCACCTACGCCGCGCAATCGGAACCTGAGCGCAAACCTTGGCGCAAGCGCGCCACTGTCCAAGACCAGGTCTTCGCCCAAGAGCTGGAAAAAATGGAAAAGGAACTGCGCAGCGAGAACACCTGACCCGGTGTGACTTGCGAAGTGACGCACCACCGCCTGCAGGGTGTTGGTGCGCGCCAGGGTTTTACTGAAGCGACATGAATGAAATGGAATTATACAAATTTCATACAGCCGTTTGAATCGCTCCGCATTTTCACGATTGCGAATTTTGCCTGTTTTATTACGGTTTTTTACCGACTTTAACCGCGCAAATCCTCGCTGATCTCTCCACTATCGACAGCATCAACGAGGGTTTCTCTGCCTCGTCGATCTGTCGCGGGGGCATCGATTGCCAAGGTTTTCTGGCATAATCGCGCCCCCCTATGACCGCCAGACAACCTTCATGATCGATTTATTCAGCGGACTGGATGCGTGGGTGCTGGTGAGCTTGCTGCTCGCTCTGACCTTCGTGCTCGCATTCGAGTTCATCAATGGCTTTCATGACACCGCCAACGCGGTAGCCACTGTCATCTATACCAAAGCCATGCCACCGCACCTGGCTGTATTCTTCTCCGGGGTGTTCAACTTCCTTGGGGTTCTGCTCGGCGGTGTCGGGGTGGCCTATGCCATCGTCCACCTGCTGCCGGTCGAACTGCTGATCAACGTGAACACCGGCCACGGACTGGCCATGGTCTTCTCGTTGCTGGCCGCGGCCATCACCTGGAACCTGGGCACCTGGTACTTCGGCATTCCCGCTTCCAGCTCCCATACCCTGATCGGCTCGATCCTCGGTGTGGGCCTGGCCAATGCCCTGATCAACGACATCCCCCTGGGCGATGGCGTCAACTGGCAGAAGGCAATCGACATCGCCATGTCGCTGGTGGTCTCGCCGATGGCCGGCTTCGCCGTCGCCGCCCTGGTACTGATCGGTCTCAAATGGTGGCGCCCGCTGTCGAAGATGCACAAGACACCGGAACAACGCCGCAAGCTGGACGACAAGAAGCACCCACCCTTCTGGAACCGTCTGGTGCTGGTGATTTCCGCGATGGGCGTCAGCTTCGTGCATGGCTCCAATGACGGCCAGAAAGGCATCGGCCTGATCATGCTGGTACTGATCGGCATCGTTCCTGCCAAGTTCGTCCTCGACCTGAACAGCACCACCTACCAGATCGAGCGCACCCGCGACGCGACCCTGCACATGAGCCAGTTCTACCAGCGCAACGCCGCCACCCTGGGCGAGTTCCTGGCACTGGGCAAGGCCAAGTCGACCGACCTGCCGGAGCAGTTCAGCTGCAACCCGCAGCAGACCGAGCCGACCATCGCCGCCCTGCAATCGTCGCTGCACGGTGTCACCGACTACCGCGACCTGAGCGCAGAGAAGCGCGTCGAAGTCCGTCGCTACCTGCTCTGCCTGGATGACACCGCCAAGAAGGTCGGCAAGCTTCCAGGCCTGGAAAGCCGTGAAAAGGCCGACCTCGAGAAGCTGCGCAAAGACCTGACCGCCACCACCGAATATGCACCGTTCTGGGTGATCGTGGCCGTTGCCCTGGCGCTGGGCCTAGGCACCATGGTCGGCTGGAAGCGCGTGGTACTGACCGTCGGCGAGAAGATCGGCAAGCAGGGCATGACCTACGCCCAGGGCATGTCGGCGCAGATCACCGCGGCCTGTGCCATCGGCATGGCCAACGTGTTCAGCCTGCCGGTCTCGACCACCCACGTATTGTCGTCGGGTGTGGCCGGTACCATGGTCGCCAACAAAAGCGGCCTGCAAGGCGGCACCGTGAAGACCATCCTGCTGGCCTGGGTCTTGACCTTGCCAGCCTCGATGGGCCTTGCCGCCGGCCTGTTCTGGCTGGCCTCCAAGGCCATCGGCTGATCGATACCGCTTGTCTAGTCCTGAAATAGGTTTACACCTGTTCAGGTAGGCCGACAGGCCTCAAAACGCCCGATGCACAGCATCGGGCGTTTTGTTTTTCAGGGCCATATGAGGCCGTTCTGTGTTGTAGATCTGCACTGCCTCGTCAACCATCTGTCTCGCTTGCTCCAAATCTGCAGGGCTACTCAACAGCAGCTCCATCTTGAGGATTCCGTTGATTCGCTCGGCCAGCGCGTTCTGGTAGCAGTCATACCCATCAGTCATGGAGCACTGAACGCCGTGCCGTTGATGCAGTGACTGGTATAGCGCCGAGCAATATTGGATGCCTCGATCCGAATGGTGGACTAATGGCTGGCGACGACGTCGCTTTCGTAGTGCCTGCTTGAAAGCTTGCGCCACTGACTCGGCATGCAGGCTCTCATGGACGTGGTGGCCAACGATTTTCCTGGAGTACGCATCCGTTATCAGGCTCAGGTATAGCGGGCCGTTACGTGCGGGCAGGTAAGTAATGTCGGCCACCCAGACATGTTCCGGCCTTGTCGGAACAATCTGGCTTGGCCCGGGCTTGAGTAAGTTGGGGTGGCGGTAGAAGCGATGAAAGCTTTGTGTTGTCTTGTGGTAGGCCCGCTTAGGCAGTACGAGCAAACGGCGCTCTCCCAAGACTTGGAACAGCCTATCTCGGCCGATCTGGAGTCGTCTGTCAGGCTGGCAATGCAGCAGATAGTGCAGCTTGCGTGTACCCAGACGAGGCTGGCGCATCCGGACTTGCTGAACAAACTTAACCACCCGGTCTGCCTGGCGCTCTTTGCCATCAGCGGCTCGGTTGCGTTTGTAGTAAGCCTGTCGACTGATGCCTAGAAACTGACAAGCCCTGGCAATGCTCAGTCCTGCGACTTGACCTTGCGAGAGGACTTGCCGGATCGCTTTTTTACGACCGAAACACCATAGTCATTTTTCAGAACATCGACGACCGTCTCGAAGAACTGGGCCTTCTGGCTCATCAGCTCAAGCTGCTGCTCAAGCTCTTTGATCCGCTGCTCTGGAGTGAGCGGTTTGGGGTCAGACATCGCGCAGCTCCTCTCGGCTCGGATCGATGCCCCTTGGCTCCAATCCTGCCGACCGTGCTTACGCAACCATACCAGAACCGTCGATCGACCCTGGATGCCATACCGTTCCTGGGCCTGGCCGTAGGTCATCTCGCCTTTTTCAATCTGATCAACCACCGCCAATTTAAAAGACAGTGAGTAATCTCGCTGTGTGCGCTTTACACCTTGCTCCATCTGACTCTCCGGAAATTCGGGATGGGAGGTGTAAACCTTATTCAGGACGGGACAGCTGTAATGAAAAAGGCGCCTTCGGGCGCCTTTTTCATGTATTTCCGTTTCTCCGTGCCCCGTTACTGACTAGCGTCGCTTGCCGCCCAGCAGCGAACCCATCAGCCCACGCACCAACTGGCGCCCCAACTGATTGGCCGCCTGGCGCACCGCCGATTTGATCGCCTGCCCCGCAGCGCTCTGCAAAAACTCTCCGGCCTTGTCGGCAAAGCTTTCTTCATCGGCCTTGGGCTGCGGCGCGGGCTCCACCGGCTCCCCCTTACGAGCGGTCAACATCTCGTAGGCTGACTCACGGTCGATCGGTTTGTCATAGCGCCCCGCCAATGGCGAAGCTGCAACCAGCGCCCTGCGCTCGGCCTCGGTCAATGGTCCGATGCGCGACTGCGGCGGCGCGACCAGTACCCGCTGGACCATTTCCGGCGTGCCCTTATCCTGCAGGGTACCCACCAGCGCCTCGCCGATACCCAACTCAGTCAACACAGCAAGTGCATCGAACGCAGGATTGGGGCGGAAACCGTCAGCCACGGCCCTAAGCGACTTTTGTTCCTTGGCGGTGAATGCACGCAGCCCATGCTGGATACGCAAACCCAACTGCGCCAACACCGCATCGGGCAAATCCCCTGGCGACTGTGTGACGAAATACACCCCTACGCCTTTGGAGCGGATCAGCCGCACCACCTGCTCGAGGCGGTCCTGCAAGGCTTTGGGAGTGCCGTTGAACAACAGATGCGCCTCATCGAAGAACAGCGCGAGCACCGGTTTGTCGGCATCGCCGCGCTCGGGTAACTGCTCGAACAGCTCGGCCAGCAACCACAAAAGGAAGGTGGCATAGACCTTCGGCGCCTCATGCACCAGCCGGCTGGCGTCGAGCAAGTGGATACGCCCTCGCCCGTCGCGGTCCGGGCGTAACAGATCCTCAAGTTGCAAGGCCGGCTCGCCGAACAGCGCCTCAGCGCCCTGCTGCTCCAGGGTCGCCAGGCGACGCAGCAGGGCCTGGGTAGAGCCGGTGGTCATCAGCGCACTGTCCTCACCCAGCAATTGCGGGTTGTCCTTCAAGTGTCCAAGCAACGCCTTGAGGTCTTTGAGGTCCAGCAGCAACAGCCCTTCGCGGTCGGCCACCTTGAAGGCCGCGTACAACGCTGCCTGCTGGCTGTCGGTCAGTTCCAGCAAGTTGCCCAGCAATAGAGGCCCCATTTCGCTGAGTGTCGTTCGCAAAGGATGACCTGATTCTCCCGCGATATCCCACAAGGTCACGGGATAAGCCTGGGGGTGATGCTCTAGCCACGGCATCCCGGCTATACGTTCGGCCACCTTGCCCTGGGGGGCACCCGCCGCCCCCAGGCCACACAGGTCGCCCTTCACATCGGCGGCGAACACCGCAACACCCGCATCGCTGAAGACCTCGGCCAGGCGTTGCAGGGTCACGGTCTTGCCCGTCCCTGTGGCACCGGCAACCAGCCCGTGGCGGTTGGCCAGGCGCATGGCTTGGCTCACTGGCTGGCCATCAGGCCCCGCCCCTACAACTATTTGCGAAGTATCCGACATCTTCTCTCATCCTCTATTCAAGCTTTGCTGCCTAACGGCCGATACCCCGTGGTGATACTCACCCTGAAAGACAGGAACATCCCGAAAAGGACCTCCGGCGATTGTTGCACTGTTTTCAAGCTGCCTTCGTGCGAACGACCCGATAAAAACCTTAGCGGACCACGCCATGAACAAAAGCCTACGTTTCAGCCACAAGATTCTCTTGGCGGCGTCTTTGATCGTGATACTCGCCTTCAGCCTGTTCACCCTTTATAACGACTATCTCCAGCGTAATGCGATTCGCACCGATCTGGAGAGTTATCTGGCTGAAATGGGCGAGTCCACCTCGACCAACATTCGCAACCTGTTCGATGGCCGAATCAAACTGGTGGAAAACCTGTCGCAGAACATCGCACAGAATCCGGCCAATGCCGAAACCTTCATGGGCCAACAGGCCCTGCTGTCGAGCTTCCTCACCGTTTACCTGGGCAAGGTCGACGGCGGCTTCAGCGTGCGCCCCGACTCCAAGATGCCCGATGGCTACGACCCTCGCGTGCGTCCCTGGTACAAGGACGGCATGAACGCCAGTGGCGCCATGCTGACCGAACCCTACATAGACCTGACCACCAACAAGATGGTCATCGGCATCCTCAGCAAGGTCTCGAGCAGCGTCGGCGTGGTCGGTGGCGACCTGGCCCTCGATGGCCTTGTGGACATCATCAATTCGCTGGACTTCGGCGGCATAGGCTATGCCTTCCTGGTCAATGACCAAGGCAAGATCCTGGTGCACCCGGACAAGGACCTGGTGATGAAATCCCTGTCGGACCTGTTCCCAGAGCAAACACCCAAGCTTTCCGGCGAGCTGACCGAAGTCGAGTCCGACGGCAAGGCACGTTTGCTGACCTTCACCCCGATCAAGGGGCTGCCTTCGGCCAACTGGTACATCGGTCTGTCGGTGGATAAAGACAAAGCCTTCGCCATGCTCAGCACCTTCCGTACCTCGGCGGTGATCGCGACGATCGTGGCGGTGGTCATCATCATTGCCCTGCTGGGCTTGTTGATCCGCGTGCTGATGCAGCCATTGCACACCATGACCCGCGCCATGGAGGACATCGCCGAGGGTGAAGGCGACCTGACCAAGCGCCTGCAGATCCACCAACACGATGAGTTCGGCATCCTCGGCACAGCCTTCAACCGCTTCGTCGAGCGTATCCACGGCTCGATCCGCGAAGTGTCCTCGGCCACCGAGCAAGTCAACGAAGTGGCCCTGCGCGTAATCAGCGCCTCCAACTCGTCGATGACCAACTCCGACGAGCAGGCCAACCGCACCAACAGCGTCGCCGCTGCCATCAACGAGCTGGGCGCCGCCGCCCAGGAGATCGCCGGCAATGCGGCCCAGGCCTCCCAGCACGCCACCTCGGCGCGCCTGCTGGCCGAAGAAGGCCAGCAGGTGGTAGAGCGCAACATCGAGGCGATGAATCGCCTGTCCGACCTGATCGTCACCTCCAGCGCCCACATCGAGACGCTCAACAACAAGACCGTCAACATCGGCCAGATCCTCGAGGTGATCACCAGCATCTCCCAGCAGACCAACCTGCTAGCGCTCAACGCGGCGATCGAAGCTGCCCGTGCCGGCGAGGCTGGCCGCGGCTTCGCCGTGGTCGCCGACGAAGTGCGCAACCTCGCCCACCGCACCCAGGAATCGGCGCAGCAAGTGCAGAACATGATCGAGGAGCTGCAGGTTGGCGCCCGTGAATCGGTCGAGACCATGGGCCAGAGCCAGCGCCACAGCCAGGACAGCGTGGAAATCGCCAACCAGGCCGGCGAGCGCCTGGACAGCGTGACCGTGCGTATCGGCGAGATCGACGGCATGAACCAGTCGGTAGCTACAGCCACCGAGGAACAGACTGCCGTGGTCGACTCGATCAACATGGACATCAACGAAATCAACATGCTCAACCAGGAAGGCGTCGAGAACCTGCAGGCCACCCTGCGCGCCTGCTCGGACCTGGAACAGCAAGCCACCCGCCTCAAGCATCTGGTCGGCAGCTTCCGCATCTAGTGCTTCAGCGGCAAGCTTCAAGCAGCAAGAAAAGCCGGCCAGGGCGCCGCTGACTCTTGCCGCTTGAAGCTGGACGCTGACCGCTACCTCCCTCCGATCGAACAAACTATCCTTCAATAAGGTCAACCTTTAGGCGCGTCATCGCCTGCTCATCGCAGCCCGATGACGGACCCGAAGACGATCCTGGAGGGATGCTGATCGTGCACATCGCTGACATCACCATGTTCTACGCCCCGGCCAGTGGCGGCGTACGTACCTATCTTGATGCCAAACATCGCCGACTCGACGCCAGGCATGGCGTGCGTCACAGCCTCTTGATCCCCGGCGCCAGTGCCACCGATGCCGACGGCATCTATCAGGTGCCGGCACCGCCCCTGCCTTTTGGCAACGGCTACCGCTTTCCGGTGCGCCTGACCCCTTGGTGCAATGTGCTTCGGCGCCTGCAACCGGACCTGATCGAAGTCGGCGATCCCTACCTCACGGCCTGGGCCGCCCTCGAGGCGCGGCGCAAGCTCGATGTGCCGGTGATCGGCTTCTACCACTCCGACCTGCCGCTGCTGGTGAGCAACCGCATGGGCAACTGGTTCACGCCTAACGTCGAGGCGTATGTCAGCAAACTGTATGGAAACTTCGACCGGGTGTTGGCCCCCAGCCAGGTGATGGCCGACAAGCTGTGTCGGCTAGGCGTCAAGGACGTGCATGTACAGCGCCTGGGGGTCGACCTGTGTACCTTCAATCCCGAACACCGCGATCCAGGCCTGCGCGCCGAGCTCGGAATCCCCGACACCACCCGCCTGCTGGTATTCGCCGGACGCGGCTCGCGGGAGAAAAACCTGCCAGTGCTGCTCAACTGCATGACGCGCCTGGGCCGCCACTATCATTTGCTGCTGGTTGGCTCGAACATGCCTGCCAACGTGCCGGACAACGTCAGCGTCATCGACCATTTCTGCCCACCTCAAGAAGTCGCTCGCCTGTTCGCCAGTGCCGACCTGCTGGTACATGCTGGCGATCAGGAAACCTTCGGCCTGATCATCCTCGAGGCCATGGCCAGTGCGCTGCCGGTGGTGGCCGTACGTGCGGGCGCCTTCAGCGAGATCATCGATGAACGCTGTGGACGCCTGTGCACGCCCAACGATGCCCACGCCATGGCAACCGCTGTGCGCGAAATCTTCGAGGCCGGTGTACGTCAGCTGGGCACCCAGGCGCGTCGTCACGTCGAACAGCACTATGCCTGGGACCACGTGGTCGACGGCCTGCTGGAGCACTACCAGGCGGTCCTCGGCCACCAACCGCAGGTACGCGCCCATGGTTGAGGTTGATGCCGCGCCGCGCAGCCTGATGCTGGTGCTGCACGACGTCGCGCCCGAAACCTGGCCGGATTACCAGCCGTTCGTCCAGGCCGTGGACCGTCTGGGCAGCGTGCCCATGACATGGCTGGTAGTGCCGGACTTCCACCGCCGCAACCCCCTGTCCTGCTCACCGACCTTCTGTCGCCTGCTCGAGCGACGCTTGGCCCAAGGCGACGAACTGGCCCTGCACGGTTACTTCCATGCTGACGACGGGCCACCGCCGCGCAGCGCCCGCGAATTCTTCATGCGCAGGATCTACACCTATGAAGGCGAATTCTATGGACTAGACGAGGCCGATGCCTTGCTGCGCCTGGAGGCTGGCCTGGAGGTGTTCGACCGCCACGGCTGGCCCGTCGCCGGCTTCGTCGCTCCAGCCTGGTTGATGAGCGAAGGCACGCGCCAGGCCTTGCGTCGGTTGCCGCTGCGCTACACCAGCACGCCCCAACACCTCTATCGCCTGCCGGAGTTCACCGCAATCCAGGCCCCCGGCCTGGTGTGGAGCGCCCGAAGTGCCTGGCGACGGGGGCTTTCGCGGATGATCTGCGATTGGCAAGGCCTTCGCTGGCGCACCGCCCCCACCTTGCGCCTGGGCCTGCATCCTGTGGACATGCGCCACCGTGTCGCTCGCGATTACTGGCTGCAGACTCTGCAAACGCTGCTGGCGCAAGGCCGCCAACCGTTGACCAAATCCGCCTGGCTGGCGCGACAGGTTCAGCCATGAACCGGCTGGGCTGGCTGGGCTTGGCGCTGTTGCTGGCCTTGCTGGTGCCCACCTTGCTCGGTGGCAGCGATCTGCTGACGCGCCTGCGCGCCTTCGCTCCGGGCCTGATGGTGGTGCTGTTGGGCATGATCCTGCTGTGTTGGATCATCAATGCCGTGCGCCTGCGTCTGTTGCTTGGCCAGCAAGGTGCCCGGCTCGGTCGGGTACGCAGCCTTGGTGTGGTCATGGCCACCGAATTCGCCATCTGCACCACGCCGGGAGGCAGTGGTGGGCCACTGACCCTGATGGCTCTGCTGGCGCGCGAACGCATCGGCCCTGCGCGCAGCGGCGCGGTGTTCGCCATGGATCAACTGAACGACCTGGTGTTCTTCTTCTGCGCGATGCTGGCGATTACGGGCTATGCCTTGTTCCACAGCCTGGGGCACACCCAGCAGGGCATGCTGCTGGGCAGTGCCCTGCTGCTGTGTTCGGCACTGGTGGGTATTCTCGCGTTGCTGCGCTACCGACGCACGGTGATGCGCCTGAATGGCCGGCTGCTACACCGGTTGGGCGTGCCGAGGCGGCGCAGATGGCGCTGGGCGCGCAAACTGTTGCGTTTCGTCCATGCCCTGACAGACACCTGGCGCTTGCCCAAGCGCATCCTGCTACTGGTTTTCAGTTTGACCTGCGTGCACTGGAGCCTGCGCTACAGCGTGCTGTACCTGGTTCTGCGGGGGCTGGGAGTGGAGCTTTCGTGGATCCCGAGCTTTCTGGTGCAGATCCTGTCGCTCAGCGCCGGGCAGTTCAGCCTGCTGCCAGGCGGCGCCGGGGCCGCCGAGTTGACCTCGGCGAGCCTGCTGGCCCCGCTGGTGGGCAGCTCGACGGCGGCCGCGGCGATCCTGATCTGGCGCGCGGTCACCTACTACTTCTATCTGATCGCCGGGGGCCCAGTGTTCGTCTGTCTGCTGGCGCGTCCGTTGCTGGAGCGCTGGCGTCGTCAGGCGGGTTGAGCTGACGCCAAAGCTCGGCCGCACCCGGAAAGGGAGTGCCGACTTCGTCGCCCAGGGCCTGGAGATCGAAGCGGGCGAGGCAACCCTCACCCACGGTCGGCGGCATCTGGGCCGCGGCCTTGTCGCGGGGGCCGGCCATCGCTTCGCCGTTGTCCTTAGTCGAACACCACGGTCTTGTTGCCATGCACCAGGACGCGATCTTCCAAGTGATAGCGCAGGCCGCGGGCCAGGACCATCTTCTCCACGTCACGACCGAAACGCACCATGTCTTCGATGCTGTCGGCGTGGGTGACACGCACCACGTCCTGTTCGATGATCGGACCGGCGTCCAGCTCTTCGGTGACATAGTGGCAGGTCGCGCCGATCAGCTTCACGCCGCGCAACGCCGCCTGGTGGTAGGGCTTGGCACCGACGAACGAAGGCAAGAAGCTGTGGTGGATGTTGATGACCTTCTCGGCGTATTCCTGGCACAGCTGCGGCGGCAGGATCTGCATGTACCGCGCCAGCACCACCACGTCGGCTCCGTGTTCCTGAACCAAACGCGAGACCTCGGCAAAGGCCGGTTGCTTGTCCTTCGGATCGACCGGTACATGGAAGAACGGGATGCCGTGCCACTCGACCATGCTGCGCAGGTCGTTGTGGTTGGAGATGACGCAGGGGATGTCGCAATCGAGCTCGTCGGTGTGCCAGCGGTGCAGCAGGTCGGCCAGGCAGTGGGATTCGCGGCTGGCCATCAGCACCACACGTTTCTTCTGGGCCGAGTCGGTGATCCGCCAGGTCATGGAGAACTCTTCGGCGATCGGCGCGAACGCCTCGCGGAACGCTTCGATACCAAATGGCAGGGATTCGGCGCGGATCTCATGGCGCATGAAGAACCAACCGCTCTGCTCATCGGAGTGGTGGCTGGCTTCGTTGATCCAGCCGTTGTACAGGGCCAGGAAATTACTGACTTTTGCCACGATGCCGACACGGTCGGGGCAGGCAATCACCAGTCGATAGGTGCGCATGAAGGAGACTCCGGAATCTTCGCAAAGGCGCACATTCTAGCGGCCTGCCAGGAAAAACGCAGTAATGATTGCCACCGCTACAGTACACACACGCGATGCGCGAGGGGCAAAGGTGCCAATTGAGCCGCTCACGTAGGAAATGATGAATTTGTCAGACGATATGTAAATTTTTCTTAACCAAATGCCTGTAGTGCCCCACGTCAATTAACAGTTTATTGCCTTTTTAATTGTTTACTTGAGAGTATCGCCTGTCTATTATTGGCCCGAACTGTTTCTCTTGAACATTGCACTAAGGACCACTCCATGTCCCTGATCAACGAATACCGCGCTACCGAAGAAGCCATCAAAGAACTTCAGGCCCGCCTGGCCAACCTGTCCCAAGATGACAAACTGAAGAAGGAACTGGAGTTCGAAGGCAAACTGCGCGCTCTGATGGGCGAATACTCCAAATCCCTGCGTGACGTGATCGCCCTGCTGGATCCAGAATCCAAACTGAGCAAAGCACCACGCGGTGCGACCAAGACCACTGGCACCAAGCGTGCTCGCAAGGTCAAGCAATACAAGAATCCGCACAATGGCGAAGTGATCGAAACCAAAGGCGGCAACCACAAAACCCTGAAAGAATGGAAAGCCAAATGGGGTGGCGACGTGGTTGAAGGTTGGGCAACCCTGCTGGACTGATTGACCCCAGGCTGCCTCTTGCACGCCCAATAAAAAACGCCGGCACATTGCCGGCGTTTTTTATTGGGCTCCCCGGGTCTGTATGAAAAGTCTTGAGACGAAGGTCAGGCAAGGCGAAAACAGCCGAGGAACGGTCGGAGTCGCGCTCGACTTTACGGGTTGTAAATGAGCATTCCGAGGCTGTTTTCAACGCAGCATCACCGAGTATCAAGGCTTTTCGTACAAAGCCTAGCGTTGATACTGCGTTTTCAACCGCTGGACATGGGCCTGCCAGGCCTCCAATACACCTCTTCCAGCAGCGTCCGCCGTCGCCAGGGCGCTCTGGCAAGCCTGCTCGAAATCACCCAGCGTGTTGGGCGCACCCAGCCGCGGGTCACTCAACCGTTGCTGGCAGAACGAGAACCAGCGTTGCCGCTCCTCGGCATTCAAGGTCTCGGCGAAGTTTCTTGCCCGGTAACGGAATAAAAGCTCCGACATTCTGGGGTCGTCGAACATCCAGTGCCCCTGCCCCAATTGCGCAGGTTCGAGGGTGCGTACCTGTTCGCACAGCCGACGATCCCGGTCCCCCAGAAAACCGTCATACAACTGTTGTTCAGGATCCTCGCTGGGCGCGAACTCATCACTGCTGTAAATACCCTCGAGCTTTTCCTGCCAAACAGACTGTTGCTCGGCCAATTGTTCCCCACGGCGTTGCAACTGCGACATATCCAGACCCAGCCGCTGCTGATCGACAGGGCGCAATACCGACAAGGGCGCCACGACCGGGCAACGATTGATGTGCACCAACTTCAGCGGAACGGGCAATTGTCCATCAGGTAATTCGTCACGCCGGGTATACAAACGTTGTCGCAATGTTTCTGTGGTCTCTTGCAATAGCGGCAAGGTATCCAGGTGCAGGTCGCACACAATCAGCGCATTCCGATTACGCGGGTGCCAGGCCAATGGCAATACCACACCCAGATAATTACGCTCTGCAGAGAAACGGCCGGATACATGTACCAGCGGCTGCAAAAGACGAATCTGCTCCATTACCTTGTGCTTGCTGCGCAACTGGAACAACCAGTCATATAACTTGGGTTGTTTCTGGCGAATCAGGCGAGCCAGGGCGATCGTGGCCCGTACGTCGGAAAGCGCCTCGTGGGCGTGGCCATGGTCGATGCCGTTGGCCTTGCTCAGCAGTTCCAGGCGCAGACTGGTGCGGCCATCCTGCTGCGGCCAGACGATGCCCTCCGGGCGCAAGGCATAGGCGGTGCGCACCACGTCGATCAGGTCCCAGCGGCTGTTGCCCCCCTGCCATTCACGGGCGTAGGGGTCGAAAAAATTGCGATAGAGGCTGTAGCGAGTGACTTCGTCATCGAAGCGCAGGGTGTTGTAGCCCGCACCACAGGTGCCGGGACGGGCCAGTTGTGCGTGGACCCGGGTCATGAATTCAGCTTCGCACAGGCCATCGCGAGCCAGTTGCCCAGGTGTGATACCGGTGACCAGACAGGCGGCAGGATGCGGCAGGATATCGTCGCTGGGGCGGCAATAAAGGCTGATGGGCGCCTCGATCTCGTTGAGTTCAAGGTCTGTGCGCACGCCTGCGACCTGCAGCGGGCGGTCGCAGCGTGGATTGATGCCGGTGGTTTCGTAGTCGTGCCAGAAGATGCTGGAGCTCACGGGGTCGTCCTGTAACAAGATCGACCAGAGTCTAGCGACCTGACAGGCCGGTTCGCACCCTCGATTTCGATGCAGCGCGTTGCCGAAGGCTCAGGCGGAGGCGTTGATGGGGCGAAAGCTGAAGTAATTGCGCAGCGCTCGGACGAAGTCGTCGTACTCCCGCGGCGGCTGCAACAGCATGAAGCCGGCGTCATAGTGACCGGGTGTCTGATCTTCACGGCACCACAGGCAACTGGCAGTGAGATTGATGAACTGCACCCCGCCACCGGCCACCGGCAGGCGCAGTTGCAATTCGAAATCCGGCCCCACCAGCACCGGCAGATGGCTGATCAACATCATGCCGTCTTCCGAGGCATTGCCCAGGTAGCCGATCTGCTGGTCGGTGAACCGGTTGTAGACCTTGAGGACACAAGGCAACTGGTGGCGTTCTATATGGCGTTGGATAAACATGGCGTGGTGCGATCCGTACCTGATGCCAGGAAGACAAGGTACTGGCGGTGAACGTTACATCTTGTCAACAGATTAGCTCAGCGCGACTCGGCATTCCCATGAAATCAAGAACACCTTGGTGTTAACGCCAAGGTGTACCACCCGCAGGCGAGGCTACCGCCGACTCGCCCCGTAGATGCCCAAGCTGCTCGAGGGTCTGCAGGCGCGCCTTGGCGCGATAGGCGTACTCGTTCTGTGGATAACGCTGGATCAGGTACTGATAGGTCTGGGCCGCGTCCATGTAGAGCTTCTGGCGCTCCAGGCACTGGCCACGCAACATCGAAACTTCTGGATGGATGAACGGGCGCGCACGGCTGGTTCGGTCCACCTCCGACAGCTCCAGCATCACGCGCTGGCAGTCGCCCCGGTCGTAGGCGCGGTAGGCGTTGTTCAGGTGATGGTCCATCGACCAGCGGGTGCAGCCGACGACACTGGCCGCGACGGCTAAAACGATCAGGGCTCGCATGGGGGATCTCCTTTGATGGACAGTGTATCGGCCTGGCGCGGCAAATCTTCACACGTATGTGCAAGCATACCTCGACCGTTCAAACGCCACCCTGACACGCGGTGAGGTAGTGCAACGGAACAATGACTACAGCGATATTCAGGAGTAGCCTTTCGCTGCGCTTCACTATAGGAGTCTGTGCATGACCATCCGCCGTACCAAAATCGTCGCCACCCTTGGCCCCGCCAGCAATTCACCGGAAGTGATCGAACAACTGATCCTCGCCGGCCTGGACGTGGCACGCCTGAACTTCTCCCACGGCACTCCAGACGAGCACAAGGCCCGCGCCCGCCTGATCCGCGACATCGCCGCCAAGAATGGCCGCCACGTCGCACTGCTGGGCGACCTGCAGGGTCCCAAGATCCGCATCGCCAAATTCAGCAACAAGCGCATCGAATTGAAGATCGGTGACAAGTTCACCTTCTCCACCGCCCACCCGCTGACCGAAGGCAACCAGGACATCGTCGGTATCGACTACCCCGACCTGGTCAAGGACTGCGGCGTCGGCGACGAGCTGCTGCTCGACGACGGCCGCGTGGTCATGCGCGTCGAGACCGCCACCGCCGATGCCCTGCACTGCGTGGTGATCATCGGTGGCCCGCTGTCCGACCACAAAGGCATCAACCGCAAAGGTGGCGGCCTGACCGCCCCGGCCCTGACCGAAAAAGACAAGGCCGACATCAAGCTAGCCGCGGAAATGGACCTGGACTACCTGGCCGTCTCCTTCCCGCGTGACGCCAGCGACATGGAATACGCCCGCAAGCTGCGCGACGAAGCCGGCGGCACCGCCTGGCTGGTGGCCAAGATCGAGCGCGCCGAGGCCGTCGCCGACGACGAGACCCTGGACAGCCTGATCGCCGCCTCCGACGCGGTGATGGTCGCCCGTGGTGACCTGGGCGTGGAAATCGGCGACGCCGAGCTGATCGCCATCCAGAAGAAGATCATCCAGCACGCTCGCCGCAACAACAAGGCGGTGATCGTCGCGACCCAGATGATGGAGTCGATGATCCAGAACCCGATGCCGACCCGCGCCGAAGTATCCGACGTGGCCAACGCCGTACTGGACAACACCGACGCGGTGATGCTCTCCGCCGAGAGCGCCGCCGGCGCCTACCCGATCGAAGCGGTCCAGGCCATGGCTCGTGTCTGCCAGGGCGCCGAGAAGCACCCGACCAGCCAGAAGTCCAGCCATCGCCTGCACACCACCTTCGAGCGCTGCGACGAGAGCATCGCCCTGGCCGCGATGTACACCGCCAACCACTTCCCGGGCGTCAAGGCGATCATTGCGCTGACCGAGAGCGGCTACACCCCGCTGATCATGTCGCGCCTGCGTTCGCACGTACCGATCTACGCCATGTCGCCGCACCGCGCGACCCAGGCCCGTGCGTCGCTGTTCCGCGGCGTCTACCCGATCGCCTTCGACCCGGCCTCGCTGCCGGCCGAAAAGGTCAGCCAGGCAGCGGTCGACGAACTGCTCAAGCGCGGCCTGGTGCAACAGGGTGACTGGGTGATCCTGACCAAGGGCGACAGCTACCACACCATCGGTGGCACCAACGGCATGAAGATCCTGCACGTGGGTGATCCGCTGGTCTGATGTCTTCAGACCCTAGGGCCCCTGCGCGGCCCATCGCAGGCTCCCACGGCTGTACCAGTGGGAGCGACCTTGTGTCGCAACAGGAGGGCAACGCCCTCCTCTTGTTCACTCACGCGTGCTCGGTGAACACGTCGGCAAACACCTGGTTCCTCGGCACCCCGGCTATGAACAGCCACCGCGCGAACCGCTCCACGCTCCCCGGTGCGCCGCACAGCAGCGCGACGGTCTGTCGCGACGCCGGACGCAACCCCGCCAACGCCTCCTCTACCCGATCCGCCACCACCTGTTGCACCTTTACCTGTGGATAACGGCTCGCCAATGCCTGCAGCCCCTCGGCCAGGTAATGCCCCTCGTCATCACGCGCCACATGCAACACCTTGATCGCCCCCTGATGCCCCTGACGCAACGCCTCGCGCAGGATGCCCCATAACGGCCCCAGCCCCGTCCCCGCCGCGAGCAGCCACAGCGGCCGCTCCTGCCAGTCCGCGTCGTAATGCAAGGCTGCGCCCCTGAGCTCGCCCAAGCGCAGCTCATCCCCAACGGCCAGCTGCCTGGCCTTGCCGCAAAAGGTGCCCGACAGGCGGCAGTCCAGGTGAAATTCCAGAAACGCGTCCTCGCCTGGCAGGCTGGCCAGCGAATAAGGCCGTGCGACCCCCTGCAGCCACAGCACCAGATGCTGGCCTGCCTGATAGCGCAGAGGCCGCTCGGGCTCAAGACGCAAGCGCAACACATCACCGAACCAGTCCAGCTCGCGGACCCGCGCGGGCAGGCCATCGCTCAACGGATCGAAGACCGCAACCCGCAGATCGCCGCTCACCTGACACTGGCAAGCCAGACGCCAGCCCTGCTCGCGTCGCTCGCGGTCCAACGCCTCGGGCATGGCATCCTCGGGTTGCCCTTCCAGGCAATGCACCAGGCAAGCGTGGCAGCTGCCGGCGCGGCAGCTGTAGGGCACGGCATAGCCGGCCTCGTTGAGGGCGTCGAGCAGGTTGCTGGCGACCGGCACGGTCCAGCGCTGCTCACCGACGCGAAGTTCGGGCATGATCGAGACGTCTCCACACATCACTGCGCCCACTCTAGGGCCTGGCCGGCAATTGAGCAAAAAGGATGCCCGCACGCTGCCGACCTTGGTCCAGGCCACGCGCAGGTGTGCCGGGCACCGATGCGCGCTATACTGCCGCGCCCTTTTGCGTCGGCCACTGCCTGCCGGCGCGCCTTGCAAGGTGTTTCGACGCGCTGGTCGGCTGTGTCGGAAGAGCCTTTTTGAATGTTCCCGTCTTTAAGAGGAGCGCGCTGCATGACCGTGATCAAGCAAGACGACCTGATTCAGAGCGTTGCCGACGCCCTGCAATTCATCTCGTACTACCACCCCGTCGATTTCATCCAGGCGATGCACGAGGCGTATCTGCGTGAAGAGTCGCCCGCTGCGCGCGACTCCATCGCCCAGATCCTGATCAACTCGCGCATGTGCGCCACCGGCCACCGTCCGATCTGCCAGGACACCGGTATCGTCACCGTGTTCGTGCGCGTGGGCATGGACGTACGCTGGGACGGCGCCACCCTGAGCGTCGACGACATGATCAACGAGGGTGTGCGTCGCGCCTACAACCTGCCTGAAAACGTCCTGCGCGCCTCGATCCTGGCTGACCCCGCCGGTGCCCGCAAGAACACCAAGGACAACACCCCGGCCGTCATCCACTACTCCATCGTTCCCGGCGACAAGGTCGAGGTCGACGTCGCAGCCAAGGGCGGCGGCTCGGAGAACAAGTCGAAGATGGCCATGCTCAACCCATCCGACTCGATCGTCGACTGGGTCCTGAAGACCGTTCCGACCATGGGCGCTGGCTGGTGCCCGCCTGGCATGCTGGGTATCGGCATCGGCGGCACTGCCGAGAAAGCCGCGGTCATGGCCAAGGAAGTGTTGATGGAGTCCATCGACATCCACGAACTCAAAGCCCGTGGCCCGCAGAACCGCATCGAGGAACTGCGCCTGGAGCTGTTCGAGAAGGTCAACCAGCTGGGCATCGGCGCCCAGGGCCTGGGCGGCCTGACCACCGTGCTCGACGTCAAGATCATGGACTACCCGACCCACGCCGCCTCGCTGCCGGTCTGCATGATCCCGAACTGCGCCGCCACCCGTCACGCCCACTTCGTGCTCGACGGCTCCGGCCCGGCCGAGCTGGAAGCTCCGTCGCTGGACGCCTACCCAGAAATCGTCTGGGAAGCAGGCCCAAGCGCCCGTCGCGTCAACCTCGACGCGATCACCCCGGAAGAAGTCGCCAGCTGGAAGCCGGGCGAGACCCTGCTGCTCAACGGCAAGATGCTCACCGGCCGCGACGCTGCGCACAAGCGCATGGTCGAGATGCTCAACCGCGGCGAAGAGCTGCCAGTGGACCTCAAAGGCCGCTTCATCTACTACGTCGGCCCAGTCGATCCGGTCGGTGACGAAGTGGTAGGCCCTGCCGGCCCGACCACTGCGACCCGCATGGACAAGTTCACCCGCCAGATCCTCGAACAGACCGGTCTGCTGGGCATGATCGGCAAATCCGAGCGTGGTCCGACCGCCATCGAAGCGATCAAGGACAACAAAGCGGTGTACCTGATGGCCGTCGGTGGCGCTGCCTACCTGGTGGCCCAGGCGATCCGCAAATCCCAGGTCCTGGCCTTCGCCGAGCTGGGCATGGAAGCGATCTACGAGTTCGAGGTCAAGGACATGCCGGTCACCGTCGCGGTGGACAGCAACGGTGAGTCGGTGCACATCACCGGTCCCGCCCTGTGGCAGAGCAAGATCGCCCAGAGCCTGGCGGTCGAAGTGAAGTAAGGCTGATGTAGCAGCGACGTCCGCTTCGCGGGTAAACCCGCTCCCACAGGGAACCCACTGAACCTGAAAACAGTGGTGTTCTTGAGTGAGTGGGCTTACCCGCGAGGGGGCCGCAGCTGTTCTATCCAATTCTGTCGAACTGCTCTGGCCAGTCCCTGCGGGTAAACACCTGCCCTTCCTGCCTCACCCGCCTCACCTGCTGCAAATCCACCTCGCACATCAACCACTGGCTGGTTGCAGGGCACAACTCATTGCTCTGTGCGATCACCCCATCTCCTGGCATGCCATGATCCGGCGGCACGAACAGCCCTGCACGGCCGATATTCTCGTCAAGCGCCGGCGACCAAGACGCCATGCCCACCGTGGAGCTTTGTAGCACGGCGATCTGGTTCTCCAGTGCTCGGGCCTGGGCGCCGATGCGTACCCGGTGATAGCCAGCCTCGGTGTCGGTGCAGCTTGGGGCCAGAATCAAGTCGGCCCCCCTTTCGGCCAGATGCCGGGCAAGCAAGGGAAACTCGTTGTCGTAACAGATCAGGATGCCCAGCCGCCCCAAGGCGGTGTCGAACACCTTGAGCCCTTCCCCGGCAGCGATGTCCCACTGCTCGCGCTCGAAGCGCGTCATGATCAGTTTGTCCTGGTGCCCCATCACACCGTCAGGACCGAACAGCCAGGCTCGGTTGCGGTAACGGCCGTCGGCCTCACGCACCGGCAGGCTGCCCGGCTGCAGATAGACTCCCCAGCGCCGGGCAATTCCCTCACACAAGGCCATCCAGGGTTCGACCAGCGGCTGGATGCCCGCGATCGAGCCCTTCAGGTCGCTCCGATGCTCGGGGGGTAACTGGCCACTGAGGACCAGCCCCGCATATTCGGGCAGTAGTAACGCCCCCGCCTCGACAGCCTCGGCGCACAGGCCCTGGAGATGCTCGGCGTAGTCCTCCCAGGTTTCATGCAGCTCGATGGCGTACTGACAGGCGGCGAGGCGGATCATAGAGGCAGTTCCTTGAGCCAGAACGACATGATCTTCGCTGACACCTGCTTTTCATCAAGGTCACGCCAGGCATAGGTGGTGCGCAAAGAAGGCTCGTGCAGGAAACCTCGATTTCGCCAGAAGCCATGCAAGGGCTTGTAGTCCGACGGTCTCCTGGGATGGCCGGCCGGGCGTTCGACCGCACAGAAGGCGCAGTAGTCAAATTCAGCGAGCTTGTGGGCATAGGACTCGCGCTCGATGAAAAAGCGCACGCCCAAGCCCTGGCCACGGTAGGCCGGCAATAGCACCGACTCACCAAAGTAGTAGACGCTGGCCGGATCACGCCCCTGCGCCAGGAAAGGTTGCTGGAACTCAGGCGTTTCGTCACTCAAGGGCAGGCCCGTGGAGGCCCCTACGACCTTGCCCTGATCGATGGCCAAAACCGCCAGGCTGCGCCCGGAACGGGCGTAGGTGGAGAGATAGTCGGCCTCGTATTCCGGCGTACCGTCATAAAGGTAGGGAAACTCGCGAAACACCGTAAGGCGCAGGCGAGCGAGGTCATCGATGTAAGGCGCAATGGCGGCGCCGTGCAACAGGCGGATTTCCATGCTTGGCGGTCGTTTTGTCGATGTGGATGACGCGCTCGGCTAAGCCGGGCTTGAGGGGAAACCCTATCATCCGGCCCAAGCCATCCCCTTTCCCGTACACGACAGGAACATTGCCATGACCGCTACCGAACTTGTGAACGCTTACTACGCAGCCTTCAACGCAGGCGACATGCCGACCTTTCTCGGCTTGCTCAGCGAGGATGTGATTCATGACATCAACCAGGGTGAACGGCAGATGGGCAAGACGGCCTTCGCGGCGTTCATGGATAAGATGAACCGCTGCTACCGGGAGCGTCTGGCGGACATCGTGGTCATGCAGAATGCCGATGGGAGCCGTGCAGCGGCAGAGTTCACCGTCCATGGGGAGTATCTGGCCGACGACGAAGGGCTGCCGCCGGCCAATGGGCAGACGTATGTGCTGCCGGCGGGGGCATTCTTCTATATCCACTGTGGGAAGATTGCTCGGGTGACCAATTACTACAACTTGAATGATTGGGTTGAGCAGGTGGTTTGAGTTTTTTGGGGTAGCGTGTGGGTATCCAATGTTGGTGGTGGCGCTGATCGCGCTTTTCGCCTTTACCGGGACTGTCAGATTTTTTGTGTGCGGGCCGGTAACGGCCTGCCGTCAGGCAGGCCCTGATTTTCACCAGGTCGGCCTGATGAACCGATCTCCGTACAAAATCGCGAATTGATTCATCGCACTTTTCCAATCATGCGCCGCTGAGCCCCAGTTCGCCGTGATGTTTCGCAGCCCCAGCCAGATCAGCTTGGTGGCTGCGTCGTCGTTCGGGAAATGGCCTCGGGTCTTGATGATCTTGCGCAGCTGGGCATTGATACTCTCGATGGCGTTGGTGGTGTAGATCACTTTCCGGATGGCTGGCGGGAAGACAAAGAAGGGAATCACTCGATCCCAGGCGCGTCTCCAGGCCGCAACGACCGTTGGATACTGCTTGCCCCAGGGCCCGTTTTCAAACTCATCCAATGCCTGCTCAGCCGCTTCTGCATTGATAGCCTGGTAAATCGGCTTCAGCGCCTTGGCCAGTGCCCGGCGCTTGTCCCAGGCCGCGAAGTCGAGACTGTTGCGGATCAGGTGCACGATGCACGTCTGCAGCGTCGTCTCTGGAAACACGGCGCTGAGAGCCTCTGGCATGCCTTTGAGGCCATCGGTCACGGCAATCAGTACGTCCTCGACACCACGCGTCTTGAGATCGTTAAAGACCTTCATCCAGAACTTCGCACCTTCGGTGTTTTCGATCCAGATACCCAAGATGTCGCGCGTACCGTCGGGGAGAACGCCCAACGCCAAGTAAATGGCCTTGTTGCGCACCAGGCCTTCTTCGCGAATCTTCACCCGCAGTGCATCAAAGAAAATGACCGGATATATCGGCTCCAGTGGCCGCTGTTGCCACGCGCCAATCTCTTCCATGACCTCGTCTGTTACAGAGCTGATGAAATCGGGTGAAACGTCGGTTCCATACTGCTCGGACAGAAAGGCTCGGATCTCTCTGACCGTCATTCCACGGGCGTACATGGCGATGATTTTGTCATCGAAACCGGTGTAACGGCGCTCATGCTTGGGGATCAGAATGGGCGCAAAACTGCCGTCTCGATCGCGAGGGATTTCCAGCCGCAACGGGCCATCCCCGGTCAAAACCGTCTTGCCACTCTTGCCGTTACGCTGGTTGGTTTCATCCTCTGGGCGCTGCGCGCCCGGCGGATAACCCAAGTGGTGGCCAAGCTCGGCATGCAGAGCACGTTCGATCAGGGCCTTCTTGAACGCCGCAGAGGCATCCTCGATAGCTTCTGCGGTCATCAAGCCCTCGCCGAACTGCTCCAGCAGCTCTTTTGGGATTTTGGGCAGGTCACGCAGGGGTTTCTTTTTGGTTGGCATACATGCACCTCTTACTCATGTTATGCCCGAACGCAAAATTTCTGACACCCTCACCGCCCCCGACACCGACACCACTACCGACACCGCCCCCAAAACATCACCCAAGCACCCGCAAAAACGCCGCCAACCAGGCGGGATGCGCCGGCCAGGCAGGCGCCGTCACCAGATTCCCATCCACATGCGCCTGGTCCAAAGCGATATCCACAAACCGCCCCCCCGCCAACCGTACCTCAGGCGCACACGCCGGATACGCACTGCACTCACGCCCCTCCAGCACACCAGCCGCCGCCAGCAACTGCGCCCCGTGACACACCGCCGCGATCGGCTTGCCCGCCTGGTCGAAGGCCTTGACCAGCGCCAGCACCCGCTCATCCAGGCGCAGGTACTCAGGCGCTCGGCCCCCAGGAATCAGCAACGCGTCATACCCCTCGGCACGCACCTGCACGAAGTCGAAGTTCAGGGCGAAATTGTGCCCAGGCTTCTCGCTGTAGGTCTGGTCCCCCTCGAAATCATGGATCGCCGTGCGCACCGTCTGCCCGGCCAGTTTCTCCGGGCACACCGCATGCACCGTATGCCCGACCATCTTCAGTGCCTGGAACGGCACCATCACTTCGTAGTCCTCGACGAAGTCACCCACCAGCATGAGAATTTTCTTGGCCGTCATCGCATCCACTCCTTCCGTTGCATGGGAACAATCCCTGCACGATAGTCCGCTTCAGCGCCGACGGGTACTCACCACAGGTCTAGTCGCGACGATTGAGCAAGTTGACCACCAGCCGGTCGAGCCACCCCCACAGCCGCTGCTGCAGCCGACGCCAGAAAGGCCGGGCATGCCAGCGCGCCAGGTCGACTTCCTGGCTGAGGGCGAAGTCTCGCTCGAAGCTGGCGAGCACCGCAGCCGTCAAGGGTGGGTCGAGGGCTTCGACGTTGGCCTCGAGGTTGAAGTGCAGGTTCCAATGATCGAAGTTGCACGACCCCACACTGACCCAGTCATCCACCAGCACCATCTTCAGGTGCAGGAAGCACGGCTGGTACTCGAATATCCGCACACCAGCACGCAGCAGGCGGGGGTAATAACGGTGCCCGGCATAGCGCACCGCAGGATGATCGGTGCGGGGGCCGGTGAGCAGCAGGCGAACGTCGATGCCCTTGTGCGCCGCGCGCCGCAGGGAGCGGCGCACGCTGAAGGTCGGCAGGAAATACGGGGTGGCCAGCCAGATACGCCGCTGGCCGCTGTTGAGGGCACGCACCAGCGAATGGAGGATGTCCTGATGCTGGCGGGCGTCGGCATAGGCCACCCGGCCCATGCCCTGCCCTTGGACCGGCACCCGTGGCAGGCGGGGCAGGCCAAAGCCCTCGGCCGGGCGCCAGGCGGTGCGACGGTTGTTGGCGTGCCACTGACGATCGAACAGCAATTGCCAGTCGGTGACGATGGGCCCTTGCATTTGCACCATCACTTCGTGCCATTCGCTGGTGTCGCCGCCCGGTGTCCAGAATTCGTCGGTAACTCCCGTGCCGCCCACCACCGCCCAGCACTCATCGACCAGCAACAGCTTGCGGTGGTCACGATAGAGATTGCGAACCCCACGTCGCCAACGTAGGCGGTTGTAGTAGCGCATGTGCACGCCGGCCGCCTCCAGCCGCTGGCGCAACACCGAGGGGAAGGCCAGCGAGCCGTAGTCGTCGAACAGGCAACGTACGCGCACGCCACGGGTGGCAGCCTGCTCCAGGGCCTCGACCACCGCCTCGGCACAGGTGCCGGCTTCGACCAGGTACAACTCCAGGTCCACCTGGAATTCGGCGCGCACGATCGCCAGAAGCATGCGCGGAAAGAACTCGGGGCCGTCGATCAGCAGTTCGAACTCGTTGCCATCCCGCCAGGGGAAGACCGGCCCCGGCATGTCAGCGGGCGGAGAAGATCAGCACCGCGCTCACCGGCACCGATGGGCTGATGGAAGCAACACCGGAAAGCTTGCGCAGGGTCGCCAGGCCCGGCAACAGGTCGAAGTCCTCGGCGCGCAGCATCAACGGCTCCAGGGTCACCACCTGGAAACGCCGCTCGTCCAGGCGGGTGGCCAAGAGCAAGGTGCTGTAGCGGTGCGACTGCCCATGCAGGGTAACGGTCACCGGCAGGCGAAGCTCTACCTGGGCGCCATTGGCCAGGTCGTTGATCGGGCGCAGATCGATCTTCGCCTGTATCAGCGCCTCGGGGAACTTGGCGACCTCGAACAGCTCGTCACGCATGCGCTCATCGCGCAACGGGATGCCGCCGCTGACCGAATCCATTTCGATGCTCACCTGCGCATTGCCTTTACTGTCGACCTTGCCATGGAATACCAGGAAGCGGTGCACCTCGGAGATATCGCCATTCTTGCTGGTGACAAAAGACAATCGCGAGGACTCGCCATCCAGGTGCCAGTTGGCATGGGCGGGCAGGCACAAGGCCAGGAGCAGGGCAGGCAACAGACGGGGCAGCTTGAACATGTGAAATCTCGTGTAACAAGGCCGTCAACCTTACCCGCCCGCCTTCACGGCAGCAAGCGGCAGCCCTCCCGCGATCCCACCCAAGCAGCCTGGTTACGGCGCCCCAGGCCTTCGGCGAACACCTGACGCTGCTCGCGGTCCTCCTCCAGCCTGCCCAAAGGCAGGTATTGCTTCACATAGCCCCGGCAATACGCCTCATCGAAGCCCATGACAAAGCGGCACGAGCAATACTCCTTGGCCGAATACGCCGAGAGGATGCCCGGAAAGTCCGCCAACGCCTGACGCTCGTGCCACACCCACGCCAGCAGCGCCACCACCAGCCACAGCGCGACGCGCTTCATCTCCCCTCCCTGGCCACGGCCGCCAGCACTCGCTTGAGCAGTTCGTTGTGCTGGTAGGTGCCGTCGCGGTCATCGGCGTAGCGCACGATCACTAGCTTCTGCGACGGCACCACATAGAGCGCCTGGCCCCAATGGCCAAGGGCGGCGTAGGTGTCCTGCGCAGCGTCTGGCCAAGGCGCGGGGTGGCCTGGCAACGGCTGGTTGAGCCACCAGTGACCACCTGGGTTGGCCTCGCCCGGGAGCGCTTCGGCCCGCTCGAACAACTGCCGATTGAACGCCACCCACTCCCTAGGCAGGAGTTGCCGCCCCTGCCAGCGCCCGTCACGCAGCATCAGCAGACCGATGCGGGCCAGGTCTCGCGCGCTCAGGTAAAGGTAGGACGAGCCCACGTAGGTGCCGGCACCGTCGCGCTCCCAGACCGCGCTGCGAATCCCCAAGGGCTCGAACAGCGCCCGCCACGGGTAGTCGTCGTAGCCGCCCGGCGCCAGCATGCCGCGCAAGGCCGCGGCCAACAGATTGCTGTCGCCGCTGGCGTAGCGAAAGCGCTCGCCCGGTGCCACCTCGGCCGGCAGCGCCGCGGTGAAGGCAGCCATGTCAGCACGGCCACGGGTATAGAGCATGGCCACCACCGAGGACTTGAGCGGCGCGTACTCGTAGTCTTCCTGCCAGGCCAGGCCACTGGCCCAGTGCAACAGGTCGATGATGCGCAATTCGGAATGCGCCTGGAGTGGGGGGTAGTAGCGCAGGGCCGGCTCATCGAGGGCAAAACGTCCTTCGCCATACGCCACCCCCAGCACGCTAGCCAGCACGCTCTTGCTGATCGACCAGGTCAGGTGGGCAGTGTCGGCACCGGTGGGCGCGACGTAGCGCTCATAAAGGATGCGCCCGTCACGGATGACCAGCAGCGCATCGCTGCGTACGCCCGTGCGACGGGTCTCGTCGCGGGCGGGAAAGGCATAGGCCTCGACCGCCTGCCAGTCGATTGTAGAAGGTTCGCGCGGCCAGTCCGGGTCCGGCCAGGGTTCGGCCCAGGCTGAAACGCTCACCCATGCCAGGATGCCCAGCAATTTCCCCAGCCTGCCCATGGCTGCCCCTCATGCTGCTGAACGGGCGAGCTTGCCAGGCTTTCATGACAATCCGACGGCGGTCCAGGCTTTGTGCAAGCGCTTTTCCCGCGCCGCCGTGGCCAACGCCAGTACGCCCTGGTCGCGCTGCCACAACTGCCTCCAATGGGGTGGCCCGCTGGCCAGGGCTTGGTCGATTGCATCGTGCAGTGCATGGAACTGGGCGAACAGCCCCCCCAATAGCAAGTGGCAGGCAACGCTGTCGGCACACTGCCGGCTGCCCTCGGCGCACCCTCCCAGCAGCCCGAGCAAACGCAGCCGCAGCTCCTGGGGCCAGGCGCTTTCCTGACCGACGCCATACAGCCAGGCCACCAGGGCGGCCAGCACGTAGAGGTCTTCCAAAGAGCGAAAGGGTTTGACGTAGGCATCCCAACCATCACCGGCGAGCAGTTCGCAGGTGGCCTGGCGCAATTGCAGGCGCGCATGCCCGACCTCGGGCATCAACGGCAAGGTGGGCAAGGCCTCCAGCGTCACCCCGGCCTCACCGGGGTAGACCACCGCCAGTTGCAGCCGGGGTTTCTCTCCCTCGGCTTCGCTGCGCGCCGCCACCAGCAGCCATTCGGCGTCCAGCCCCGCGGTGACGAAATCCTTGCTGCCGGTCAGGCGCAGGTTGTCGAGCCGGGTCTGCATGTCCGCCGGGCGCACGCTGCGCCGCTCGGTGGCGCACAAGGCGCCCAGGCTGGTCGGGGCACTGGGCCAGAGCACACGCAAGGCCGCCTGGTAGCCGATCAGGAAGGCCAGCCCCGGCGTGGCCACCGCCCGGCCACCCAGCACCGCCAACTCGAAGGGCGAAACCTGTCCGAGACGTTCGAGCAAGGCGGCATGGCCTTCTCCAAGGCTCTGGGCCTGGGGCTGGCGGAAAGGGTCGTTGATTCTTTGCAACCAGGGCATCGCAGGCTCCTCGTCAGGGGTTGTCACGCAAGCATCACCAAAGCGTCACGGGGGTGACACCGCGCCTACCTAGGCTGACTTTGCACAACAAAGTCGACCGGCCGCAACCCTTTGGCTGGCTTATGGAGACTCGCAATGACTCGGATCGCACGCTCTGGCGACAACAGCACTGAACGCCGTCTGCAAGCCGAACGCCTGGTCGGCGCCACAGCCCTGCAGGAAGCACAGGCCTTGCGTTTCAAGGTGTTCAGCGCCGAATTCCAGGCCAAGCTCAAGGGCGCGGAACTGGGCTTGGACATGGACGACTACGACATTCATTGCCGCCACATTGGCGTGCGCGACCTGGCCACCGGCCAACTGGTCGCCACCACCCGCCTGCTCGATCACCAGGCCGCCAGCAGCCTGGGACGCTTCTACAGCGAAGAAGAATTCAGCCTGCATGGCCTGCTGCAACTGCAAGGGCCGATCCTGGAACTGGGCCGTACCTGCGTCGACCCGGCCTATCGCAACGGCGGCACCATCGCCGTGCTCTGGGGCGAGCTCGCCGAAGTGCTCAACGAAGGCCGCTACAACTACTTGATGGGGTGCGCCAGCATCCCGATGCAGGATGGTGGCGTGCAGGCCCATGCCATCATGCAGCGCCTGCGCGAACGCTACCTGTGCACCGAGCACCTGCGCGCCGAGCCGAAGAAACCACTGCCGATCCTGGCCCTGCCAAACAACGTCATCGCCGAAATGCCGCCCTTGCTCAAGGCCTACATGCGCCTGGGCGCGAAGATCTGCGGCGAACCCTGCTGGGACGAGGACTTCCAGGTCGCCGACGTGTTCATCCTGCTCAAGCGCGACGATCTCTGCCCGCGCTATGCCCGTCACTTCAAGGCGGCGGTCTGATGCCTGGCCTGCGGGCATTCGCCCGCCTGACGCGCTTGCTGCTGGTTCTGACGCTGGGCATTGCGATGGCCAGCATCATCGCCCTGGGTGAACGCCTGGGCCTGAAGGCCTCCTGCGAGCGTCGCCAGCGCTGGACCTGCCGGTTCATGCAGCGCCTGGTCGCCGCCCTGCCCTTCGAGGTCCACGTGCTCGGGCCGGTGCCACGACGACCGATGTTATGGGTCAGCAACCATGTGTCCTGGACCGACATTCCCCTGCTCGGCATGCTCACGCCGCTGTCGTTCCTGTCCAAGGCCGAAGTGCGCCACTGGCCGTTGGCCGGTTGGCTGGCGGAAAAAGCCGGCACCTTGTTCATCCGCCGTGGCGGTGGTGACGGCCAGCGTCTGTCCCAGCAGATCGGCCAGCAACTGAGTCAGCAACGGCCACTGCTGATCTTTCCGGAAGGCACCACCACCGACGGCCGCGCCCTGCGGACCTTCCATGGCCGGCTGCTGGCCGGCGCCATCGACCAGGGCACACCGGTGCAGCCGGTGGCGATCCAGTACCTGCGCGAGGGTCAACCGGACCCGATTGCGCCGTTCATCGGCGACGATGACCTGGTATCGCATCTGATGCGCTTGTTCCGCGAGCCACGAGGGGAAGTGATCATCCAATTGCTGGAGCCGATCCCCAGCCTAGGCAAGGAACGGGCGGTGCTGGCATTCCAGGCGCAGCAAGCGGTTCACCTGGCACTGTATGGCGCCGATGAGCCTGAAGCGGCGCCGCGGCGGCACGCGAAGGCGGCTTGAGTCTTGTGGCGGTTCAGTCGGCCTTTTCGCGGGTGAACCCGCTCCCACAGGTTTCCGCTGCTCTGACTGCCGCCGCTGGACCTGTAGGAACGGGTTTACCCGCGAAAAGGCCCGCACGGTCGTATGAGCGTTCACCGACTCGCCAGCGCAAAAGCCTGCAACTGCGGATAGAACTCACGAAAATCCGCCAACAGCGGCTCGTACAACGCCTCCAACTCCCCCATCACCCCATCCATGCCTTCAGGCCGTGACAATCGCCGCGCGATACCCCGGAACACCTGCCCCAGCGTGTCGAAATCCCCATAGGCGCCCAACCAGTCGTCCGCGGCCATGAACGGCGCGATATGCGCCAGCCGCCCGGGCAGTGCCGGCTCGGCAAGCAGGACGCGGTAGAAGTCCCCAGTAAAGGCACTGAGCGGCTGTTCGGCGTAATCCCCCCAGTGCCGCGCCAGGCAATGGTCGAAGAACACATCCAGGACGATCCCGGCAAACCGCCGCCGCTCCCGGGGGAAACGCGCCAGTGCCGCCAGCACCAGCGGGTGGCTGTCGGTGTAGCTGTCGATGTGACGATGCAGGCGGATCGAGGCCTCGAGGGCTGGCGGGAAACGCCCTTGCAGCGAGCCTTTGACGAAATCGCCATACAGGCTGCCGAGCAGTTGTTGCGGCTCACGACCGCCAAGGTGCAGGTGTGCGAGGTAGTTCATGGCGCCCAGTCTAGCACTCGCGCCACCCATATCGTTATAACGCGATATAGCGATTCGCGCTCAGCTCAGAACCTCTTCATATTTGTATATCGCGAAATATCGATTTATATTTCGCTCCATCGCGATATAACGCTACACACCACGAGTCCCACCATGCCTCTTGATCTCGACGAAATAATAAAAGCCCTCTCCCACCCGGTACGGCGAGAAATCCTCACCTGGCTGAAAGACCCGGCCGCGCAGTTCCCTGACCAGCAGCACAGCACCGAATACGGCGTCTGTGCCGGGCAGATCGATCAACGCTGCGGCCTGTCGCAGTCGACCGTCTCCGCCCACCTGGCCACCTTGCAGCGCGCCGGCCTTATCAGCAGCCAGAAGATCGGCCAGTGGCACTTTTTCAAACGCAACGAGGACACCATCCAGGCGTTCCTCCAGCAGATGAGCCAAGAGCTCTGAAAAGGACCTTGCAATGCCTCTTTCCCTGATGATCCTGGCGCTCAGCGCCTTCGCCATCGGCACCACCGAGTTCGTCATCATGGGCCTGCTGCCGGATGTGGCGCAGGACCTGGGCGTGACCATCCCCGGTGCCGGCTGGCTGGTGACCGGCTACGCCCTGGGCGTGGCCATCGGCGCTCCGTTCATGGCCCTAGCTACCGCGCGCCTGCCACGCAAGGCAGCACTGGTGACGCTGATGGGCGTGTTCATCGTCGGCAATCTGCTGTGTGCAGTCGCCGCGGACTATGACCTGCTGATGTTCGCCCGGGTAGTGACCGCCCTGTGCCATGGTGCGTTCTTCGGCATCGGCTCGGTGGTCGCGGCCAGCCTGGTACCGGCCAATCGCCGCGCCTCGGCCGTGGCCCTGATGTTCACCGGTCTGACCCTGGCCAACGTGCTCGGCGTGCCCTTGGGTACCGCCCTGGGCCAGGCCGCCGGCTGGCGCTCGACCTTCTGGGCGGTCACCGCCATCGGCGTGATCGCACTGATCGGCCTGGTGCGTTACCTGCCGCTGCAGCACCAGGAAGAGAAAGTCGACATGCGCGCCGAGCTGGGCGCCCTCAAAGGGGCCGGCATCTGGTTATCGCTGAGCATGACCGTGCTGTTCTCGGCCTCGATGTTCGCCCTGTTCACCTACGTGGCACCCCTGCTTGGCGATGTCACCGGCGTATCGCCCCGCGGCGTCACCTGGACCTTGCTGTTGATCGGCCTGGGCCTGACCGTGGGCAACATCCTCGGCGGCAAGCTCGCCGACCGCCGCCTGGGGGCCACCTTGGTGGGTGTGTTCGCCGCCATGGCCGTGGTGTCCACAGCCCTGAGCTGGACCAGCACGGCCCTGGTGCCTGCCGAGATCACCCTGTTCCTCTGGGCCACAGCCGCCTTTGCCGCCGTGCCTGCCCTGCAGGTCAACGTGGTGACCTATGGCAAGGCCGCACCCAACCTGGTTTCGACCCTGAACATCGGCGCTTTCAACCTGGGCAACGCCCTGGGCGCCTGGGTCGGCGGCAGTGTCATCGCCCACGGCTTCGGCCTGACCCGCGTGCCCTTGGCCGCAGCGGTCCTGGCGGTACTGGCGCTGATCATCACCTTGATTACCTTCAGCCAGCGCGGCGGCAATGCCGAACTGGCCACCGCTTCCAACTGACCCACGCGAGGCTACGCCAATGACCACGCTTTTCGATCCGATCACCCTGGGCGACCTGCAACTGCCCAACCGCATCATCATGGCCCCGCTGACCCGGTGCCGCGCCGACGAAGGCCGGGTGCCCAACGCCCTGATGGCCGAGTACTACGTGCAGCGCGCCAGCGCCGGGCTGATCCTCAGTGAAGCCACCTCGGTGACGCCCATGGGCGTCGGCTACCCCGACACCCCCGGCATCTGGTCCGACGAACAGGTGCGCGGCTGGACCAATGTCACCAAGGCCGTGCACGGCGCGGGCGGACGTATCTTCCTGCAACTGTGGCACGTGGGGCGCATCTCCCACGCCAACTACCTCAACGGCGAGCTGCCGGTGGCCCCGAGTGCGATCCAACCCAAGGGCCACGTCAGCCTGATCCGCCCGATCACCGAGTACCCAACGCCGCGCGCCCTGGAGACCGAAGAGATCGCCGACATCGTCGAGGCCTACCGCACCGGTGCCGAGAATGCCAAGGCTGCCGGTTTCGATGGCGTGGAGATCCACGGGGCCAACGGCTACCTGCTCGACCAGTTCCTGCAAAGCAGCACTAACCAGCGTACCGACCGCTATGGCGGTTCTCTGGAAAACCGTGCGCGCCTGCTGCTGGAAGTGACCGACGCGGCGATCGAGGTATGGGGCGCCAACCGCGTTGGCGTGCACCTGGCGCCACGGGCCGATGCCCATGACATGGGCGATGCCGACCGTGCCGAGACCTTCAGCTATGTCGCTCGGGAGTTGGGCAAGCGCGGTATCGCGTTCATCTGCTCGCGGGAGAAGGAAGCCGACGACAGCATCGGCCCACTGATCAAGGAAGCATTCGGGGGCCCATACATCGTCAATGAGCGGTTCGACAAAGCCAGCGCCAATGCGGCACTGGCCAGCGGCAAGGCCGACGCGGTGGCCTTCGGTATTCCGTTCATCGCCAACCCCGACCTGCCCGCCCGCCTGGCCGCCGATGCGCCGCTGAACGAGCCGCACCCGGAGACCTTCTACGCCAAGGGGCCGGTGGGCTACATCGATTATCCGCGGATGTGATTCAAACGCCTGAGGCCGCTTTGCGGCCCTTTCGCGACACAAGGCCGCGCCTACCGATGTAGGCGCGGCCTTGTGTCGCGAGGGCTAGCAGCGTTGTCAGGGCCGGGCGTTGATCTGCTGCTGCAGGTTCTGGATCTGGCTCTGCAAGGTATTGAGATTGCGGGTCACCTGGCTGCGGAAGGCATCGAACTCCTGCACCGAGGCGCCACCGGCGCTGGGTGCCGGGCGGTTGTCGATCTGGCTCTTGAGCACCAGTACATCCTGCTCCAGGCTTTCGATCGCTGCACTCGGGTTGCCCTGTTTCTTCAGGCTCGCCACTTCGCTGCTCAGGCTCTTGAGCTGACCGTCGAGTTTGCCACCATCCAGCTGGCCGGACTTGAGCGCGGCCAACTCGCCATTCACCGCCTTGAGCTGTGCCTGCAACTGGCTCTGAAGCTCCGCCACAGCCTTTTGCTGTTCACGGGTATCGGCCAGCACCTGCTCCAGACGCTTGCCCAGATCCCCCGCCTGGCCCGCCACGCCTTGCTGCTGCTTGCTCTGCTCGGCCAGGCTCGCCTTCAACTGGCGGATCTGCAGTTTCAGGGCCTCGCTGCCGGTATTGACGCTGGACTCGCTGGCGTCGACCTTGCCGCTGATCGCCTGCAGGCGTCCGGCTGCTTCCTCGCTGATCCGGGCGAAGCTTTCCTGGGTCGCCACCAACTGCTGCTCCATCAGCGAGATCTGCTGAAAACTCCACCACCCCAGGCCCGCCAGGGCGATGACCGAGGCCCCAAGCAGTGCCCACAACGGGCCCGTGCTGGCCGGACGCACGGCCTTGCGTCGGTTCTGCGCCACGTGCGCCGGGAGCAGTTCATCATCATCCGGGGTACCGGCACGCAGGCTCGGCACATCGTCGAAATTGTCGAAGGGGTCATTACGCATGGAGGCTTTCAACCACAGTAATAGCAAAGAGGCATGAGTATAAACCGCCTAAGCGGCGCACTGATGACCATTATCCACGCCCGGGGTTCACTGCTGGCCGGGCACGTTCTTCCACCAGGCGCAGAATTCATCCAGCGCGGTCCACAGGCTGACCTTGGGTCGATAGTCCAGGTGTTGTCGCGCGCGGCTGATATCCAGGGTGAAATCCTTGCTCATCATCTGCGCGCCCAGGCGCGACAGGGCCGGTTGTGGGCGGCCAGGCCACAGCAGGCAGGCGGCTTCGTTCAATGCGCCCAGGCTGTAGGCCAGGCCATAGCCACGGTAGCGGGTGACCTGGGGCAGTTGCATCTGGCGCATCACGTAATTGATCACATCCCAAAGCGGCAGCGGCTGACCGTTGCTGATGTTGTAGGCCTGGCCGAGCGCCTGTTCGTCGGCGAACAGGGCACCGAGCAAGGCTTCGTTGAGGTTGTGCACACTGGTGAAGTCGACCTTGTTCAAGCCATTGCCGATGATTGCCAGGCGGCGTTTGCGCTGCAGTTGCATCAGCCTCGGGAAGAACGCCGCATCGCCCGCGCCGGTGACCCGTTGCGGCCGCAAGGCCAGCACTTCCAGGCCGAACTCCTGGGCGCCGAAGACCTTCTGTTCGGCCAGGCGCTTGGTGGTCGCGTAGTGGTCATGAAAGCGGCGAGGCAACGGCTCCTCACGAATGTCCAGGCGCGAGGAACCATTGAAGTACACCGACGGCGACGACAGGTGCACCAGGCGCCGCACGTGTTCCTTCAAACACCCCTCGACCACGTTCTCGGTGACCACCACGTTGCCCTGGTGAAAATCCTGGTAACGGCCCCAGTGACCGGTGGCGCCAGCGCAATGGACCACGGCATCGACACCCTGGCACAGCCGCCGGGCCAGCTCGGCATCGCCCAGGTCGCCAGGGATGAACTGGGCCCCGCGCTTGACCAGGTGCTCCACGCCCTCGGCGCGCCGTCCATTGACCCGCACCTCCATGCCCTGCTCCAGGGCAAAGCGCGCAAAGCGCCCGCCGATGAAGCCGCTCGCACCGGTGACCAGAATTCGCATGTAACACTCCGCCTTGCCAGATTACAGATGCAGCTGACGTCGCCCGCGCCTACAAGGGCACCAGCCAGCTCGATGCGGTCTGACGCAGGTGCTCGGTCAACTGAGCGAGCAACTGCCCGCCATTGCGCCAATGATGCCAGTACAACGGCACGTCGATGGGGGTATCGGTGCAGATTTCCACCAACTGCCCGCTGGCCAGTTGCTCGCGGGCCTGCAGCTCAGGCACCAGGCCCCAGCCCACGCCAGCCTCGGTCATACGCAGAAAACCTTCGGATGAAGGACACAGGTGGTACAGGAAACTGCCCTCGATCCCCAGCGAAGCCAGGTAGCGGTGTTGCAGGAAATCATCCGGCCCGTACACCACCGCGGGGATGCGCGCCAGGCGACGCGCCTCGAAGCCCTGGGCAAAATGCCGGGCCATGAACGCAGGGCTTGCCAACGCCCGGTAGCGCATGGCTCCCAACAGCAGGCTGCGCGCGCCGGCCACCGGCCGCTCGCTGCCACATAGACAGGCCGCCACTTCGCCCGCGCGCATGCGCTTGAGACCGACCTCCTGGTCTTCGACCACCAGATCGAGCAAGACCTGCTGCCCCGCGCAGAAATCCCCCACCGCACCGGCCCACCAGGTCGCCAGGCTGTCGGCATTGAGGGCAATGCGCAGGCGCTCCGGCAGGCCTTCTTCATCCAATGCCGGCACCTGGCGCTGCAGGTCACGTTCGAGCAGGCGTACCTGCTGCACATGGTTGAGCAATTGGCGGCCCACCTCAGTGGGGCTTGGGGGTGTGGCCCGCACCAACACGGGCTGGCCGACCCGCGCCTCAAGCAACTTGATGCGCTGGGAAATGGCCGATTGCGACAGGCCCAGTACCTGGGCGGCACGTTCAAAACCGCCTTGTTCGATGACGGCAGCGAGGGCGGCGAGCAGCTTGTAGTCGAACATCGATTTCTCTAATGCCAGATCAGCTTTATTTGTTTTTCTTATACAGGGCATTTCCTCACAATGGCCAGCATCTTCTTTGGCAATCAACGTCGGCGCTTGGTCGGCGTCAGTGGAGTGTTCCTGTTATGTGGCAAAGCTATCTGAACGGCATGCTGGTGGCCTTCGGCCTGATCATGGCCATCGGCGCACAGAATGCCTTCGTCCTGGCCCAGAGCCTGCGGCGCGAGCATCACCTGCCGGTGGCTGCGCTGTGCATCGTCTGCGATGCCATCTTGGTAGCCGCCGGGGTGTTCGGCCTGGCCACGGTGCTGGCCCACAACCCTACCCTGCTGGCGGTCGCGCGCTGGGGCGGCGCGGTGTTCCTGATCTGGTACGGCGCCAAGGCACTGCGTAGCGCGTGCTCCAAGCAGAGCCTTCAACATCAGGAAGGCCAGGGTATGCGCTCGCGTCGCGCGGTGCTGCTCAGCGCCCTGGCAGTGACCCTGCTCAACCCGCACGTCTACCTCGATACCGTCCTGCTGATCGGCTCGCTGGGGGCCCAGCAGAGCGTGCCAGGCGCCTACGTCGCCGGTGCCGCCAGCGCCTCGCTGGTGTGGTTCTCGACCCTGGCCCTCGGTGCGGCCTGGCTCGCCCCCTGGCTGGCCCGCCCGACTACCTGGCGCCTGCTGGACCTGATGGTGGCGGTGATGATGTTCGCCGTGGCCGCCCAATTGATCTTCACCTGACAGCAGCATTGCCCATCCGTCAGCCAGGTTTGAGCACATGGGAACCTCTATTCCCTATGTTTGTTGCGTGGTTATGCGCAAGGGCCGGTGCTATGATCCAGCCCTTGCGTCGCAAAGCGTGCCAAACGCGCTGACGCACATCGGGCCGCCCGTGATCGGCCTTGCGCAAACCGCGAACAGACCTGAATCAGGAGATCCACCATGGCTTTTGAATTGCCGCCGCTGCCGTACGCCCACGATGCCCTGCAGCCGCACATCTCCAAGGAAACCCTGGAGTATCACCACGACAAGCACCACAACACCTATGTCGTGAACCTGAACAATCTGGTCCCTGGCACCGAATTCGAGGGCAAGTCCCTGGAAGACATCGTCAAGACCTCCTCGGGTGGCATCTTCAACAATGCCGCTCAAGTCTGGAACCACACCTTCTACTGGAACTGCCTGTCGCCAAACGGCGGCGGCCAGCCGACCGGCGCCCTGGCCGATGCCATCACCAAGGCTTTCGGTTCCTTCGACAAGTTCAAGGAAGAGTTCACCAAGACTTCCGTCGGCACCTTCGGTTCCGGCTGGGGCTGGCTGGTGAAGAAGGCCGACGGTTCCCTGGCCCTGGCCAGCACCATCGGCGCCGGCTGCCCGCTGACCAGCGGCGACACCCCGCTGCTGACCTGCGACGTCTGGGAGCACGCCTACTACATCGACTACCGCAACCTGCGTCCTAAGTACGTCGAGGCGTTCTGGAACCTGGTCAACTGGGCCTTCGTGGCCGAGCAGTTCGAAGGCAAGACCTTCAAGGCCTGAAGCCTGGGTAACCTTCGATCCAAAAAAATCCGACGCTCATGCGTCGGATTTTTTTTGCGCAGGATTTGCCAACGGCGCGCCTTGCACGTAAACCCACCTCGCCGGCCCTTGCCCCCACCCGATAGCGCGCTAACATCAATCATCTGGAAAGTTGATACCGCGCACTCAAGTCGCCAGTCCTTAAAACCGATATATTGACAACGACAGGATGAATGACGGCCTTCACCTGCCGCGACAATCAGTCGATAGTGTATTGCCAAGGGTAATGGCAAAATAATGGCGCGCGCATGGATTAAGGAAACCCCATTGAAGCTGGAATTTCGGAACAGCTTGTCGGTCAAGTTGCTCAGGGTCGTGCTGCTCTCGGCGCTGGCTGTCGGCGTCGTCCTCAGCTGTGCGCAGATCGTCTATGACGCCTACAAGACCCGTCAGTCCGTCAACCACGATGCCCAACGCATCCTCGACATGTTCCGCGACCCGTCTACCCAGGCGGTCTACAGCCTTGACCGGGAGATGGGCATGCAGGTCATGGAAGGCCTGTTCCAGGATGCTTCCGTGCGCGCGGCTTCCATCGGCCACCCCAACGAGACCATGCTCGCGGAAAAGTCCCGGCCGCTACAGGACATGCCTGCGCGCTGGCTCACCGACCTGATCCTCGGCCAGGAACGCACCTTCACCACCCAGCTGGTCGGCCGGGGCCCCTACAGCGAATACTACGGTGACCTGAGCATCACCCTGGACACCGCCACCTATGGCGAAGGCTTTCTGATCAACGCGGTGATCATCTTCGTCTCTGGCGTACTGCGTGCGCTGGCCATGGGCCTGGTGTTGTATCTGGTCTATCACTGGCTGCTGACCAAACCGTTGTCCAAGCTCATCGAGCACCTCACCCAGATCAATCCCGACCGTCCCAGCCAGCACGAGATCCCGCTGCTCAAGGGCCACGAGAAGAACGAGCTGGGGCTTTGGGTCAACACCGCCAACCAGTTGCTGGCCTCCATCGAACGCAACACCCACCTGCGTCACGAAGCCGAAAACAGCCTGCAACGCATGGCCCAGTACGACTTCCTCACCGGACTGCCCAACCGCCAGCAGTTGCAACAGCAACTGGACAAGATCCTCGTCGATGGCGGCCGCCTGCAGCGCCGGGTCGCGGTGCTGTGCGTGGGGCTGGATGACTTCAAGGGCATCAACGAGCAATTCAGCTACCAGGTCGGCGACCAACTGCTGCTGGCCCTGGCTGATCGCCTGCGCGCCCACAGCGGCCGCCTGGGCGCCCTGGCGCGGCTCGGTGGCGACCAGTTCGCCCTGGTCCAAGCCGACATCGAACAGCCCTACGAGGCCGCCGAGCTTGCCCAGAGCATCCTCGACGACCTGGAAATGCCCTTCCCACTGGATCACCAGAACATCCGCCTGCGCGCCACCATCGGCATCACTTTGTTCCCCGAAGATGGCGACAGCACCGAAAAACTGCTGCAAAAAGCCGAGCAGACCATGACCTTGGCCAAGGCCCGCTCCCGCAACCGCTACCAGTTTTATATCGCGAGCGTCGACAGCGAGATGCGCCGGCGCCGCGAGCTGGAAAAAGACCTGCGCGAAGCCCTGCCGCGCAACCAGCTGTACCTGGTGTACCAACCCCAAATCAGCTACCGCGATCATCGCGTGGTCGGCGTCGAGGCCCTGCTGCGCTGGCAGCACCCGGAACTGGGCATGGTGCCGCCCGATCAGTTCATCCCCCTGGCCGAGCAGAACGGCAGCATCATCGGCATTGGCGAGTGGGTGCTCGACCAGGCCTGCCGCCAACTGCGCGAATGGCACGACCTGGGCTTCAGCGACCTGCGCATGGCCGTCAACCTGTCCACCGTGCAGTTGCACCACAGTGAATTGCCACGGGTGGTCAACAATCTGTTGCAGATCTACCGCCTGCCACCACGCAGCCTGGAGCTGGAGGTGACCGAGACCGGCCTGATGGAAGACATCAGCACCGCCGCCCAGCACTTGCTGAGCCTTCGTCGCTCCGGGGCGCTGATCGCCATCGATGACTTCGGTACCGGCTACTCCTCGCTCAGTTATCTGAAGTCGTTGCCGCTGGACAAGATCAAGATCGACAAGAGCTTCGTCCAGGACCTGCTGGACGACGATGACGACGCCACCATCGTCCGGGCTGTTATCCAGCTGGGCAAGAGCCTGGGCATGCAGGTGATCGCCGAAGGCGTGGAAACCGCCGAGCAGGAAGCCTACATCATCGCCCAAGGCTGCCATGAGGGGCAGGGTTATCACTACAGCAAGCCGCTGTCGGCTCGCGAACTGACGGCGTTCCTCAAACACGCGCAGCGCAACCAAGTCACAGCGTTCTGATACCCGCCACCACACAATTGCGAAAGCGACCCTTGCGCATCATTCGCGCACATGCCCCTTTACACAAAATGCAAATCTTTCGCATTATGTTGCGGTTTCGCAGCCACACTGTCCAACCACACGACGCAGGATACCCACAATGATTCGAATGCCTCTGGCCTCCGCCAGTCTGCTGGCCATCGCCATCGCCCTCGCCGGTTGCGGTGAGAGCAAGGATGACAAGGCTGCCGCGCCGCAAGCCCAAGCGCCGGCTGCGGCCAGCACCACCGCAGCGCCCGGGGCTGTCGACGAAGCGGCCGGCAAGGCCGTGGTCAAGCACTACGCCGAGATGGTCCATGCCGTCTACAGCGACTCGCTGAGCACCGCCAAGACCCTGCAGACTGCCATCGACGCGTTCCTGGCCAAGCCCAACGACCAGACCCTGAAGGCCGCGAAAGAAGCCTGGGCCGCTGCCCGCGTGCCGTACCTGCAGAGCGAAGTGTTCCGCTTCGGCAACACCATCATCGACGACTGGGAAGGCCAGGTGAACGCATGGCCCCTGGACGAAGGCCTGATCGACTACGTCGACAAGAGCTACGAGCACGCCTTGGGTAACCCGGCAGCCAGCGCCAACATCATCGCCAATACCGAGGTACAGGTCGGCGAAGAGAAGGTCGACGTCAAGGACATCACCCCTGAGAAACTGGCCAGCCTGAACGAGCTGGGCGGCTCCGAAGCCAACGTCGCCACGGGCTACCACGCCATCGAATTCCTGCTCTGGGGCCAGGACCTCAACGGAACCGGCCCAGGCGCCGGCAACCGCCCGGCTTCGGACTACCTGGAAGGCCAAGGTGCCACCGGCGGCCACAACGAGCGCCGTCGTGCCTACCTGAAGGCCGTGACCCAACTGCTGGTCCAGGACCTGGAAGAAATGGTCGCCAACTGGGCGCCGAACGTCAGCGACAACTACCGCGCCAAACTGGAGGCCGAGCCTGTGGCCGATGGCCTGCGCAAGATGCTGTTCGGCATGGGCAGCCTGTCGCTGGGCGAACTGGCCGGTGAGCGCATGAAGGTCTCCCTGGAAGCCAACTCGCCAGAAGACGAACAAGACTGCTTCAGCGACAACACCCACTACTCGCACTTCTACGACGCCAAGGGCATCCGCAACGTCTACCTGGGCGAGTACACCCGCGCCGACGGCTCCAAGCTGACCGGCCCGAGCCTGTCGGAGCTGGTAGCCAAGGTCGATCCGGCCACCGACGCCACGCTCAAGGCGGACCTGGAAGCCACCGAGGCGAAGATCCAGGTCATGGTCGATCACGCGCTCAAGGGCGAGCACTACGACCAGCTGATCGCTGCCGACAACGCTGCCGGCAACCAGATCGTGCGCGACGCCATCGCCTCCCTGGTCAAGCAGACCAGCGCGATCGAGCAGGCCGCCGGCAAACTGGGCATCGCCAACCTGAACCCGGACACCGCCGATCACGAGTTCTGATCCGTAGTGCAGTGGTTCGACAGAGGCGGCCTGCGGGCCGCCTTTTTCATGGCCGCAAAAAATCCAATGCCGCAGGCCCAAGCCAACGAAAACCTGACATCGATTTCATCAAGGCAATTGCAAATTGCTCTTATTCAAATTCCGTCACCCTGCTAAGCTTGCACGCCGGCTTTTTAGCACTCACCCAGGATCCTCGATGCCCGCGTCGCTGCTCCGACTCTCCCTCCTGCTGCTGGTCGCCGCCCTGGCCGCCTGTGATGACGCCCCGCGTTTCACCCAGGCCGAGCCCGGCGAAGCCTTGTCCGCAGGGAAGGCCACCGTGCAGCGCAGCGACCGCAACGCGTTTTCCCTGCCGTCAGCCAACCTCTCGCCGGAGCGGCGTCTGGACTTCAGCGTCGGCAACAGCTTCTTCCGCAACCCCTGGGTGATCGCCCCCTCCACCACCACCGCCCGCGATGGCCTTGGCCCGTTGTTCAACACCAACGCCTGCCAAAACTGCCATGTGCGCGATGGACGCGGCCACCCACCCGAACCCGACGCCAGCAACGCGGTCTCGATGCTGGTGCGCCTGTCGATTCCCGATCAGCCGCAATACGCCAAGGAGATCGAACGCCTGGGCGTGGTCCCGGAGCCGGTGTATGGCACGCAACTGCAGGACATGGCCGTCCCCGGCGTAGCACCGGAGGGCAAGGTTCGGGTGGACTACACCACCCACAGTGTCACGTTCAAGGACGGCCATACGGTCGAGCTGCGTCGTCCGGCACTGCAGATCACTCAGCTCGGCTATGGGCCGATGCACCCCGAGACTCGTTTCTCCGCCCGGGTGGCGCCGCCGATGATCGGCCTGGGGCTGCTCGAGGCGATTCCCGAGGCCGCGATCCTGGCCAACGCCGATCCGGGCGACCGCAATGGCGATGGCATCCGCGGGCGCGCCAACCAGGTCTGGGACCAGGCCACGAACAAGACCGTACTCGGCCGCTTCGGCTGGAAGGCCGGGCAGCCCAACGTGAACCAGCAGAACGTCCATGCCTTTGCCGGCGACATGGGCCTGACCAGCACCTTGCAACCGGTCGATGACTGTACCCCCGCCCAGCTCGATTGCCTGGCCGCGCCCAACGGCGACGGCGCAGACGGTGAGAAGGAAGTCAGCGACAACATCCTGCGCCTGGTCACCTTTTACACCCGCAACCTGGGCGTACCGGCACGCCGCGATGTCGGCGCGCCCCAGGTACTGGCCGGCAAGAATCTGTTCTTCCAGGCCGGTTGCCAGGGCTGCCACACCCCGCAGTTCACCACTGGGCCCGATACCCATGAACCCGAACTGGCCAACCAGGTGATCCGTCCGTACAGCGACCTGCTGCTGCACGACATGGGCCCGGACCTGGCCGACAACCGCAGCGAATTCAAAGCCTCCGGACAGGACTGGCGTACCCCGCCCCTGTGGGGTATCGGCCTGACCGAAACGGTCAGCGGCCACACCCAGTTCCTGCATGACGGTCGCGCCCGCAACCTGCTCGAAGCCGTGCTCTGGCACGGTGGCGAAGCCGAGGCGGCGCGCAACCATGTACTGACCTTCAATGCCAAGCAACGCACCGCGCTGCTGGCCTTTTTGAACTCACTTTAACGCGCAAGGAGCCGGGCATGTTCCGACCCAAACTGTTGTTCACCAGCCTCGCCGCACTCGCCCTCGGTGCTTGTTCGCCCCAAGACCCGCAGGCCGTGACCTCCGCCGCCATCGCCAAGCAGGTGATCCTGCCGACGTACAGCCGTTGGGTCGAAGCCGACCGCCAGCTCGCCGCCAGCGCCCTGGCCTACTGCGAAGGCAAGGCGTCCCTCGACACCGCCCGCACCGACTTCCTCAACGCGCAAAAAGCCTGGGCCGAGCTGCAACCGCTGCTGGTGGGCCCGCTGGCCGAGGGCAACCGCGCCTGGCAGGTGCAGTTCTGGCCAGACAAGAAGAACCTGGTCGGCCGTCAGGTCGAGCAGTTGGTCTCCGCCGACAAGCCGATCGACGCCGAGACACTGGGCAAGGCCAGCGTCGTGGTCCGTGGCCTGTCCGCTTACGAGTACATCCTGTTCGACAGCAAGCCGGACGTCGCCACGCCCGAGCAGAAGGCACGCTACTGCCCGCTGCTGGTGGCCATCGGCGAGCACCAGAAGGCCCTGGCCGAGGAGATCCTCAAAGGCTGGAACAGCACCGATGGCATGCTTTCGCAGATGACCAAGTTCCCCAACCAGCGCTACGCCGACTCCCATGAGGCGATCGCCGATTTGCTGCGTGCCCAGGTCACCGCCCTGGACACCCTGAAGAAGAAACTCGGCGCCCCGATGGGCCGCCAGAGCAAGGGCATCGCCCAGCCCCTGCAGGCCGAAGCCTGGCGCAGCCAGTCCTCGCTCAAGAGCCTGGAAGCCAGCCTCAAGGCCGCCCAGGCAGTCTGGGTGGGGGTCGACAACCAGGGCCTGCGCGCTCTGCTGGGCAAGGACCAGGCTGCCCTGGCGCAGAAGATCGACGACGCCTACGCCAGCTCGCTCAAGCTGCTGGAGGCCAACCACAAGCCGTTGGGCGAACTGCTGGCCGACGACGCCGGCAAGCAGACCCTCGACCAGATCTACGACAGCCTCAATGCCGTCCATCGCCTGCACGAGGGCGACCTGGCCAAGGCGTTGAACATCCAGCTGGGCTTCAACGCCAACGACGGTGACTGATCATGCTGCGACGCCAGGCCCTCAAACTCGGTAGCATCGTGCTCAGCGCCCTCACCCTGGGCGGCTGGAGCCTGTTTCGCAACAACGGCAGCGAACCCCTGCTGCTCTCGGCGCGCGACGATGGCGACGGCAGGCACTATGCCGTCGGCTACCGCCTGGACGGCACCCAGGTGTTCGCCACCCAGGTGGCCCAGCGTTGCCATGACATCATCAACCACCCCGAGCGCCCCATCGCCCTGTTCGTGGCTCGTCGCCCAGGTACCGAAAGCTACCTGATCGACCTGCGTGACGGGCGCCTGCTGCAGACGCTCACCTCACAAGCGGACCGGCACTTCTACGGCCATGCGGTGATTCACAAGGGCGGCGAGTGGCTGTACGCCACCGAGAACGACACCACCGACCCCGGGCGTGGCGTGCTGGGCGTCTACCGCTTCGAGGGCGATCGCTTGGTCCATAGCGGCGAAATCCCTACTCACGGCATCGGTCCGCATCAGGTGTCCTGGCTGCCGGACGGCGAAACCCTGGTGGTGGCCAACGGCGGTATCCGCACCGAGGCCGAGAGCCGCGTGGAAATGAACCTCGATGCCATGGAGCCCAGCCTGGTGCTGATGCGCCGCGACGGCACCCTGCTGAGCAAGGAAACCCTCGCCCAGCAGATGAACAGCGTGCGCCACCTGGCCATCGGCAGCGACGGCACCATCGCCGCCTGCCAGCAGTTCATGGGGGATGCCCACGAGACCGCCGAGCTGCTGGCGATCAAGCGTCCGGGCGAGCCATTCAAGGCCTTCCCCGTGCCTGAGCGACAGCTGCAGTCGATGGCCCAGTACACCGCCAGCGTCGCCATCCACAGCGAGCTGCGCCTGGTGGCACTGACCGCACCGCGGGCCAACCGCCTGTTCATCTGGGACCTGGACAGCGGCGCGGTCAGGCTCGACGCACCGATGCCGGACTGCGCGGGCGTGGGCGCGGTGAAGGACGGCTTCGTGGTTACCTCCGGCCAAGGGCGTTGCCGGTTCTATGATTGCCGCAAGGCCGAGCTGGTCGGCCAGCCGATGAACCTGCCGTCCGGGTTCTGGGACAACCACCTGCACCTGGCCTGAACCGCGGGGCTGCTTTGTAGCCCCGCTGAACTTAACTGACCACCAAGTCTATTCGCCCTTTCCTCATCATCTGAAAACAGGCAATACTTCCTTCATCCGCACGTGGGCAGGATCGCCCGTTGTCGTGCCATACGAACAACACTCTCCAAGGAACCGGACTATGCTGCGCCGCCGCATGCTGATCATGTTGGCCGTGGTCCTGCTGATCGTACTGACCCTGGGTGGCATCAAGGCGTTCTCGATCTACAGGCAGATCCAGATGTTCTCCGCACCGAAACCACCGGTCAGCGTCGCTGCGGCGGTGGCTGAACAACGCCAGTGGCAGGAGCGCCTGCCGGCGGTCGGCAGCCTCAAGGCGTTCCAGGGCGTGGAGCTGAGCCTGGAAGTGGCCGGCACGGTCAAGTCGCTGCACTTCGAGTCGGGCCAGAAGGTCAAGGCTGGCCAGCTTCTGCTGCAACTGGACCATGACCAGGAGACTGCGCTGCTGGGCACCGCACAGGCTGACCTGGGCCTGGCCAAGGTGGACTTCGGCCGAGGCAGCCAGTTGGTCGGCGATTCGGCGATCTCCCGCGGCGAGTTCGATCGCCTCACCGCCCAGTACCGGCGCAACCAGGCCGTGGTCGACCAGCTCAAGGCCTCCCTGGCCAAGAAAAGCATCAGCGCCCCCTTCAGCGGCACCATCGGCATCCGCCAAGTGGACGTGGGCGATTACCTGGCCAGCGGCACGGTGATCGCCACCCTGCAGGACCTCTCCAGCCTCTACGTCGACTTCAACGTGCCCGAGCAGGCCCTGCCGCAGTTGAGCCTCGGCCAGCAGGTGCTGGTGCAAGTGGCGGCCTACCCGGGTCAGACCTTCCCTGCCAGCCTGAGCGCCATCAACCCCAAGGTCGAGGAAAGCACCCGCAACCTGCTGCTACGCGCCACCCTGGCCAATCCCGACGGCAAATTGCTGCCAGGCATGTTCGCAAGCCTGCTGGTGCTGCTGCCCGACCCTCATCCCCAGGTGGTGGTCCCGGAAAGCGCCATCACCTACACGCTCTATGGCAACTCGGTGTACGTGGTGGCCGAGAAAAAAGACAAGAGCGGCCAGGTGGAAAAGACTGCCGACGGCCAGCCGCAATGGGTCGCTGAACAGCGCACGGTCAAGACCGGCGAACGTCGAGATGGCGTGGTGGTGGTGGGCGAAGGCCTCAAGGCCGGCGAACAGGTGGTGACCGCCGGCCAGCTCAAGCTCACCCCTGGCGCGGCCATCCGCATCAGCGCCGACAAAGCCCTCCAGCTGGACGGCCAGCGCGCCCCCGGCGCCGACTGATCAGGAGGCTGGCATGGCGTTCACCGACCCGTTCATCCGCCGCCCCGTCCTGGCCAGCGTGGTCAGCCTGTTGATCCTGCTGCTGGGTTTCCAGGCCTGGAGCAAGCTGCAGATCCGCCAATATCCGCAGATGGAAAACGCCCTGATCACGGTGACCACCGCCTACCCCGGGGCCAACGCCGAAACCATCCAGGGCTACATCACCCAGCCCCTGCAACAGAGCCTGGCCAGCGCCGAGGGCATCGACTACATGACCTCGGTGAGCCGCCAGAACTTCTCGGTGATCTCCATCTACGCGCGCATCGGTGCCGACACCGACCGCCTGTTCACCCAACTGCTGGCCAAGGCCAACGAGGTGCGTAACAAGCTGCCCCAGGACGCCGAGGACCCGGTACTGAGCAAGGAGGCCGCCGACGCCTCGGCACTGATGTACATCAGCTTCTACAGCCAGCAAATGAGCAACCCGCAGATCACCGACTACCTCTCGCGGGTGATCCAGCCCAAGCTGGCCACCTTGCCAGGTATGGCCGAGGCGGAGATCCTCGGCAACCAGGTGTTCGCCATGCGCATCTGGCTGGACCCCGTGAAGCTGGCGGGCTTTGGCCTTGCGGCCACCGATGTGACCAACGCGGTGCGTCGCTACAACTTTCTCTCCGCCGCCGGCGAGGTGAAAGGCGAATACGTGGTCACCAGCATCAACGCCACCACCGAGCTCAAATCCGCCGAGGCATTCGCCAAGCTGCCGCTCAAGACCGTTGGCGACAGGCGCGTGCTGCTAGGCGATGTAGCCCGAGTGGAAATGGGCGCGGAGAACTACGACACGGTCAGCTCCTTCGACGGCACGCCCTCGGTGTACATCGGCATCAAGGCCACGCCCGCCGCCAACCCGCTGGAAGTGATCAAGGAAGTGCGCCGGATCATGCCGACGCTGGAAGCGGAGCTGCCCTCGAACCTCAAGGTATCCATCGCCTATGACGCCACCTTGTTCATCCAGGCCTCCATCGACGAGGTGATCAAGACCCTCGGCGAGGCCGTGCTGATCGTCATCGTCGTGGTGTTCCTGTTCCTCGGCGCCCTGCGCTCGGTGCTCATCCCGGTGGTGACCATTCCACTGTCGATGATCGGCGTGCTGTTCTTCATGCAGATGATGGGCTATTCGCTGAACCTGCTGACCTTGCTGGCGATGGTGCTCGCCATCGGCCTGGTGGTGGATGATGCCATTGTCGTGGTGGAGAACATCCACCGGCACATGGAAGAAGGCAAGACGCCCTTCGAGGCCGCGCTGGAAGGCGCCCGGGAGATCGCCATGCCGGTGGTGTCGATGACCATCACCCTGGCGGCGGTCTATGCCCCCATCGGTTTTCTCACGGGCCTGACCGGTGCGCTGTTCAAGGAGTTCGCCTTGACCCTGGCCGGCGCGGTGGTCATCTCCGGCATCGTCGCCCTGACCCTGTCGCCGATGATGTGCGCCCTACTGCTGCGCCACGAAGAGAACCCCAGCGGCCTGGCCCATCGCCTGGACGTGCTGTTCGACGGTCTCAAGGTCCGTTACCAGCGCCTGCTGCACGCCACCCTGAACAGCCGGCCGGTGGTGCTGGTGTTCGCCGTGATCGTCCTGTGCCTGATTCCCGTACTCCTGATGTTCACCCACAACGAACTGGCCCCGGATGAGGATCAGGGGGTGATCTTCATGATGAGCAACGCGCCCCAGACCGCCAACCTGGATTACCTCAACGCCTACACCGATGAGTTCACGCCGTTGTTCAAGACGTTCCCCGAGTACTACTCATCGTTCCAGATCAACGGCTTCAACGGCGTGCAGAGCGGCATCGGAGGCTTCCTGCTCAAGCCTTGGAACGAACGCGAGCGCACCCAGATGGAGCTGTTGCCGCTGGTGCAGGCCAAGCTCGAGCAGATCGGCGGCCTGCAGATCTTCGGTTTCAACCTGCCGTCGCTGCCTGGCACGGGTGAAGGCCTGCCGTTCCAGTTCGTGATCAACACCGCCGGTGATTACCCCGCCCTGCTGGACGTGGCCCAGCGGATCAAGGCGCGCGCCCAGGCGTCGGGCAAGTTCGCCTTCCTCGACATCGACCTGGCCTTCGACAAGCCCGAGGTGGTGGTGGACATCGACCGGGCCAAGGCGGCGCAGATGGGCGTGTCCATGGATGATCTGGGCGGTACCCTGGCCACACTGCTGGGCGAGGGGGAAATCAACCGATTCACCCTCGAAGGACGCAGCTACAAAGTCATCGCCCAGGTCGAGCGGCCCTACCGGGACAACGCCGGCTGGCTCAGCAATTACTATGTGAAGAACGACCAGAACCAACTGCTGCCCCTGTCGACCCTGATCACCGTCAGCGACCGCGCCCGACCCCGACAGCTCAATCAGTTCCAGCAGCTCAACTCGGCGATCATCCAGGGCTTTCCACTGGTCAGCGTCGGCGAGGCGCTGCAGACCGTGCAGGCGATCGCCCAGGAGGAGGCACCGGAAGGCTTCTCGTTCGACTATGCCGGTACCGCACGGCAGTTCGTCCAGGAAGGCAGCGCGCTGTGGGTCACCTTTGGCCTAGCGCTGGCGATCATCTTCCTGGTGCTGGCGGCGCAGTTCGAGAGTTTCAGGGATCCGCTGGTGATCCTGGTCACGGTGCCCCTCTCCATTTGCGGGGCATTGCTGCCACTGTTCCTCGGGGTTTCAAGCATGAATATCTACACCCAGGTGGGGCTGGTGACGCTGATCGGCCTGATCAGCAAGCACGGTATCCTGATCGTTGAGTTCGCCAACCAGTTGCGCGAGCGCATGGGCGTGGATGCGCGTGAGGCCATTGAAGTGGCCGCAGCCATACGCCTGCGCCCAGTGCTGATGACCACGGCGGCCATGGTGTTCGGCATGGTGCCGCTGATCCTGGCGACCGGTGCCGGTGCGGTCAGCCGGTTCGACATCGGCATGGTGATCGCCACCGGCATGTCGATCGGCACCCTGTTCACCCTGTTCGTGTTGCCCAGCATCTACACGCTGTTGGCGCACAGGAGCGCGGTGAGGGCTTGAGGCAGCGCTGCCCTCTTCGCGGGTAAACCCCACAAGATTTGAGTCGTTCTCCGGCTCGGCGCTGACCCACCTGATCCGGTTTACCCGCGAAGCGGTCAACACAGAATCGGCGGGCAATAAAAAACGCCAGGGGCCCTTCATTGGGCCCCTGGCGTTTGTCCATCACGCGCTCGATCAACCGAACGGTCGCAGCCCTTGGCGCATACCGAACAAGAACAACAGCAGGTCATGATCCGGCTGGACCGTGTTCTGCTGCTTCACTTCGTGAGGCACCGCGCACAGGCCACCGACCTCGGCCTTGCTGAACACGGCCGGTCTAGGCTCTTCCCAGGCCGCCACCGCAACAGTGGTCACTGCCAGAGCCCCGATCAGAAACAAAGCTCGAGCGATTTCTAGTTTCATTGCTCTAACCCTTTGACAGCGCTGCCAAACGCCATCTGGTAAAAGTAGAGCAGACTCTGCCACTCTGCGTCGTTGAATGACGAATGGCGCCGTAGCTGATGCAGGTCCCTGACGGCCGCACGCTGACAACTGATACGCCGACGGCACTTTTCCAGGTCCAGCAGCGCGACTTCGGCCCGGGCCCGCTCACCCTCGCCGATGACCTTCACGAACACATGCTTGCCATACAGGCAACCGTGCTGCCAATGGCCCAGGTGCATGCGCGCCAGGTTGTCGGCCAGCTCCTTGAGCATGCGCTCATGCAGCACTTGCGGATAACGCTCGCGGGCACCTTCGGCATGCCAGGTGTCCAGGTCGACGAACCCGTCGAGCGCCTCGCTCACCAGCAGGGCTCGCCACTGTTGGTCGGCACCGCGCTCGGCGCCGGCGAAAACCAGACGCGGCACGCGCACGCCGAGCTGCTCGAAACTGTTCAGGGCGTCCAGTTCACGCAGTACCGTCGGGCGGCCGAACGGATGGCGCAGGCTGCGATAGATATGTCCGACCTGGCGCTTGGCATACAGAACCCTTCCCTTCGCGTCGTTCAGGCGCTGCACACCACTCTCACCGCCGCGCCGCTGGTTGGGCTCTTCAACCCACTCACCCTGCTGCTGCCAGTAGAACTCGAAATCGGACACTGCATTGCCGGCCACTGCCATGAACACCTACCCCTTGCGTAATACGTATACCCGCCACATTGCATAGAACGGCAGGAAATCCAGACGGTCCTGAATTCTGAAACCGGCTGTAACAAACTCATTCTCGATGGTATCGACAGGCAACACAAAGCGATTTTGATAGCTGCCCTGCGCAGCCTTTGCATTGCGCCGCTGCTCGAGTTTCTTGCGTCGCCAGGCCTTGAAGTTGCCGTCCACCCACAAAGACAGGATCACACTGTCGCGGCTGACCCGATGAAACTCCGAGAGGATCGTCTTGCGGTGGGCAGGATCGCCGATGTGGTGGAACAGGCGCATGCAGAAAATGCTGTCCACGGCGTTGTCCGGCAAGTCGATAGCGAACGCGGAGGTCTGCAGGGGGCGCACCCGGGCAACCACCTCGGGCGGCTGGGAGGTGCAGGCGGTCTCGATCATGTCTGCGGAGTTGTCGGCGCCGATGATCACCCGGTTGGGTTTTTCCGCCAGCAACGGCCAGAAACGCCCGGCACCGCATGGCAGATCGAGCACCAGGCCAGGCTCACCCGCCAGCGCCAGGGCGCGGCGGGCCAGTTGTTCGTCACGGTGGTGGGAGAGGCGGCGCGCCAGACCATCCTGGTGTTTGAGGAAGTACTCCTGGGCATGCTGACGGTCGTACTTCTCGGAAAATGGGAGTTTGATCGGGCTCCGCATCGGGTATCTCCTGATTCAATTGCGCCCACTCTAGGGAGCGAACCGTTGGAATCAGGTCATGCCAATGTGAAAAATATGTCATGCCTGCAACAGGATATTTCAGATATCACCCCAACAGTGGGGTCTGGCCACCCGCCTCGCTATCTGCCGCCGCTATCACCTTGCCCTTGCTCAGATCCACCTGGAAGCGACAGCCATGGGGCAAGGTTGCCGTCAGGGTGACGCGCCAGCCCTGGTCGTCGCAGATCCGTTGCACGAGCGACAAGCCCAGGCCCAGGCCTTCGCCCCGGCGTTCGTCGCCCCGCACGAAGGGGCGGAACATCGCTTCGCGCTGCTCCTCGGGAATGCCCACGCCGCTGTCCTCGACACTAAAGCCGGTCGGCTCCAAGCTAAGGCGGATATAACCGCTGTCGGTGTAGTGGGCGGCATTGCGCAAGAGGTTGCCCATCACCGATTGCAGGAAGGTCGCGTTGTACAGCACCGGGCTCGCGCTGATCCGGCCATCGTAATAAAGGGTCAGGCCCTTCTGCTCGATGGTATCGCGCCATACCCCCACCAAGTCGTCGGCCACCTCGCTCAAGGTCGCTTGCGAGGCGACCGCTCCCTCGTCACGCTGGGCACGGGCGAGCATCAGGAAGGTCTTGACCAGTTCCCGCATCTCCTCGGTCGCGCGTGCGATGCGTTCCACCTGACTGCGTGAGCGGCTGTCCAGGTTGGGGTTTTCGATCAACAATTCGCAGGAGGTGGCCAGCACCATCAGCGGTGTGCGCAGCTCATGACTGACATCGCTGGTGAACAACCGCTCCCGAGTCAGGGCATCCCGCAGACGGCCCAGTGTATCGTCGAAGGCCACGGCCAACTGGCCAACCTCGTCCGCCGCATAATCCGGCGCCAGGGGGGGAGCCAGACCCAGCAGTTGGTCCCGGTGGCGGACCTGCCGGGCCAGCCGGATCACCGGGGCCATCACACGCCTGGCCAGCAGCCAGCCCAGGGTCACCGCCAATACCAGGCTGAGCACGAAGCCCACCACCACGACCGCGAACAGCACCCGCTCACGCTCTTCGAAATCGCTCTGGTCCTGCAACAGCACATAGCGCCGCCCGTCGACGATCTCGACCATCGCGTGGTAGGAAAGCTGGTCGCGGAACACCTCATGGAAGCCCGGCGTTAGGTGCCGCAGGTCCTTGGGCAATTCGAAATCGTCACGTCCACCGCTGAAATAGAACAACTGGTCGGGACGAGGTCGGTGACTCCAATCGCTGATACTGTCCATGCGCAGCAGACGCTGCAGGTCGCCGCCGAGCACGGCGGAAATCAGCCGCTCCTCGACCAGGTGGACCGTGGCGACGATACCGAAGGCGAAAGCTCCGGCGACCAGGGCGCTCATCAACGCGAAGGCGATGATGATGCGCTGGGCAAGGCTTTGCTTAAACTCCATCACGGCCCTCGGCGAGGCGATAGCCGACGCCATGGACGGTATGCAGCAAAGGTTTTTCGAACGGCTTGTCTATCACTTGGCGCAATTGATGGACATGGCTGCGCAGGCTGTCGCTGTCGGGGCAGTCGTCCCCCCAGAGGGCCTCTTCCAGCACCTCGCGCCGTAGCACGTGCGGGCTTTTTTGCATCAGCACCGCCAGCAGTTTGAGGCCGACCGGGTTGAGTTTAAGCAGACGACCTTGGCGGGTGACTTCCAAGGTGTCGAGGTCGTAGCTCAGATCGGCGACCTGCAGTGTGCGCCGGCCACCGCCCTGGGAGCGGCGCAGCACCGCCTCGATACGCGCCGCCAGCTCCGACAGGGCGAAGGGCTTGAGCAGGTAGTCATCGGCGCCGGAGCGAAAGCCCTGCAGGCGGTCGTCGAGCTGGTCGCGGGCAGTGAGCATGATCACCGGGGTATCACGCCGGGCGTCCTCGCGCAGGCGCTTGCACAGCGTGTAGCCGTCGATCCCCGGCAGCATGATATCGAGGACAATCAAGTCGTAATGCTCGGTCGCCGCCAGGTGCAGCCCGGACAGGCCATCCTGGGCGCAGTCGACGGTATAGCCTTTCATCCCCAGGTAGTCGGCCAGGTTGGCGAGGATATCGCGGTTGTCTTCAACCAGTAGAATGCGCATCGGTTTCTCCTGTACGACGCTTTCGCTCTGCGCGGCAGGCGCAGCTTAAGGCCATCGCCCGCGCCGCGCCAGCCTTGGCGGCATTTAGCCGTTGCTGACGTAATTTTCACTGATCCTTCACGATCCCAGGATAGCGGCAAGCCGACAATGCCCGGCATTTATCGTCCCTGGAGCCGTCATGCAAGTACCCACCCGTCCCCGCCCGATCAACCTCTGGCTGTACCTGGGCATCCCCTTTGTCACCGTGCTGGCCTTGCTCCTGAGTGAGTGGACTTCCGTGGACCTGGACGTGGCCAACCTGGCTTTCGACCCGGTAGCCGGGCAGTTCATCGGCCGTCACAGCTACCTTCTGGAAAACATCCTGCATGACCGGGTCAAGCAGATCGTGATCGTCCTGGGCTTGCTGTCCATCGTTGCCTTCATCGCCAGCTTCTTCTGGTCACGCCTGTTCGGCTGGCGTCGCGAACTGGGTTGCCTGGTCCTCTCGCTGGCGCTCTCCACCTCGTTCGTCACGCCGCTCAAGGCGGTCACCGAAGTGCAGTGCCCATGGAGCCTGACCCAGTTCGGCGGCAAGGAAACCTATAGCAAACTGCTGGAACATCGTCCGCAAACGGACAAACCTGGTCGCTGCTGGCCAGGCGGCCATGCGGCGACGGGCTTCAGCCTGTTCGCGCTGTTCTTCATGCTGCGTGATCGCCGACCACGCCTGGCCCGCGCAGCGTTCACCGTGGCCTTCGTGACCGGAACCGTGTTATCCATCGGGCGTATGCTGCAAGGGGCGCACTTCCTGTCACACAATCTGTGGACGGCGGTGTTCTGCTGGTTGATCGGACTGGGCTGCTATTACCTGGTGTTGTATCGCCGAGGCGTCGCTGTGGAGGCGGTGCCTCAGCGCAGCATTGCCTGAACAAAAGGGGCGCTTGGCGCCCCATCGCGGGCTATCGCCAGATGCCGCATCGATCGGGTTTACCCGCGAAAAGCTGTACCACGATTGCAAAACACACGCCCAAGAAAAAGCCCCGCACTAGGCGGGGCTTTTTCATGCAACGGGTAAGGCTGGCTTACATCATGCCGCCCATGCCACCCATGCCACCCATGTCAGGCATGCCGCCTGCAGCTGGCTTGTCTTCCGGCAGGTCGGCAACCATGGCTTCGGTGGTGATCATCAGACCACCGATCGAAGCTGCGGCTTGCAGAGCCGAACGGGTAACCTTGGCTGGGTCCAGGATACCCATCTCGATCATGTCGCCGTATTCGCCGGTAGCGGCGTTGTAGCCGTAGTTGCCCGAACCTTGCTTGACCTTGTCAGCGACAACGCTTGGCTCGTCGCCGGCGTTGGCAGTGATCTGGCGCAGCGGCGCTTCGACCGAGCGACGCAGCAGGGCGATACCGACGTTCTGGTCTTCGTTGTCACCTTTGAGGTCGGCAACAGCCTGCAGAGCGCGAACCAGGGCAACACCACCGCCAGGTACAACGCCTTCTTCGACGGCTGCGCGAGTAGCGTGCAGGGCGTCTTCAACGCGGGCTTTCTTCTCTTTCATCTCGACTTCGGTGCCAGCACCGACCTTGATCACGGCAACACCGCCAGCCAGTTTGGCCAGACGCTCTTGCAGCTTCTCACGGTCGTAGTCCGAAGAGGTTTCTTCGATCTGGGCACGGATCTGCTTGACGCGTGCTTCGATGTCGGCATCGGAGCCAGCGCCGTCGATGATGGTGGTGTTTTCCTTGGACAGGATGACGCGCTTGGCGTTACCCAGGTGCTCCAGGGTGGTGGTTTCCAGGGTCAGACCGATTTCTTCGGAGATGACCTGGCCGCCGGTCAGGGTGGCGATGTCCTGCAGCATGGCCTTGCGGCGGTCGCCGAAGCCAGGTGCCTTGACAGCAGCGACCTTGACGATGCCGCGCATGTTGTTGACGACCAGGGTAGCCAGGGCTTCGCCTTCGACGTCTTCAGCAACGATCAGCAGCGGACGGCCGGCTTTGGCAACGGCTTCCAGCACTGGCAGCAGTTCGCGGATGTTGGAGATCTTCTTGTCGACCAGCAGCAGCAGCGGGCCTTCCAGCTCGGCAACCATGGTGTCCGGCTTGTTGATGAAGTACGGCGACAGGTAGCCGCGGTCGAACTGCATGCCCTCTACGACGGACAGTTCGTTTTCCAGGCCCGAGCCTTCTTCGACGGTGATGACGCCTTCTTTGCCGACTTTTTCCATGGCTTCGGCGATGATTTCACCGATGGAGGTGTCGGAGTTGGCGGAGATGGTACCTACCTGGGCGATGGCCTTGGAATCGGCGCAAGGCTTGGACAGGCTCTTGAGCTCGGCGACGATGGCCGCGGTGGCCTTGTCGATGCCGCGCTTGAGGTCCATCGGGTTCATGCCAGCGGCAACGGCCTTCAGGCCTTCGTTGACGATGGCCTGAGCCAGAACGGTAGCGGTGGTGGTGCCGTCACCGGCTGCATCGTTGGCCTTGGAAGCGACTTCCTTGACCAGCTGGGCGCCCATGTTCTCGAAGGCGTCCTTCAGCTCGATTTCCTTGGCGACGGAAACGCCGTCCTTGGTGATGGTCGGAGCGCCGAAGCTCTTGGCCAGGACAACGTTACGGCCTTTCGGGCCCAGGGTCGCTTTTACCGCGTCAGCCAGAACGTTGACGCCAACCAGCATTTTCTTACGGGCGGAATCGCCGAATTTTACGTCTTTAGCAGCCATGATCGTTTAATCCTTGAATTCTAGAATGCTTCTGGAAACCGGGAGGAGAATCAGCCTTCGACGACAGCGAGGATTTCGTTCTCGCTCATCACCAGCAGGTCTTCGCCGTCGACTTTGACGGTGTTGCTGCCCGAGTAAGGGCCGAAGACCACTTTGTCACCCACTTTGACGGCCAGGGCACGAACTTCGCCGTTGTCCAGGATGCGACCGGTGCCGACGGCGACGACTTCGCCGCGGTTTGGTTTTTCAGCGGCCGAACCCGGCAGGACGATACCGCCAGCGGTTTTCGATTCTTCTTCGCTGCGACGGATGACGACGCGGTCATGCAGAGGACGAAGCTTCATTGTCGATCTCTCCCAAATTGTGGTTTTCATCGGCCGGTGTCGATACCGGCGGGTTGATACGGTCCGGCGTTGCCGGTCAGGGTTCGCACGGGACGAGCCCCGTATATATGTCTGGTGTCGCCACCAGAAACCTTGCGGTGACCCATACATGTGGTCGGCAAAATCAATTACAAGGCTTGCCCGCGAAAATTTTTCATCGGATTGAAAATGCCGGGGCCGCTTCGCAGCCCCTTAACGACAAGAGGCCGCGTCTACAGGGCCATACAGGCTTCCGTAGACGCGGCCTCGTGTTATGAAAGGGGCGCGAAGCGGCCCCTGAAACTTACTTGTCGTGTCGCTCGTACTCGCCCTCGATCACGTTGGGGCGATGGCCGGCGTCCTGGTTTGGTCGGGCCTGGAACGGGTCGTCCTGGAAGGCCCGCTGGCGCATGGCCTGGGCCTCTGCGCGCTGGCGCATCTTGCGTGCGGCGAGGTGACGGGTGAACGGCAACAGGCACAGCAGGCCCAGCACGTCGCTGATGAAGCCGGGCAGCAACAACAGACCACCACCCAGCGCCAGCATCATGCCTTGGAACATGTCCTCGGCGGGCAGCTCGCCGCGTTGCAGGCTCTCACGGGCACGCAGGGCTGTGGCCAGCCCAGCCACTCGCATCACCAGCACGCCCAAGGCAGAACCGGCGATGATCAGCAGCAACGCCGGGAAGAAACCGATGGCGGCGCTGACCTTGACGAAGACGAACAGCTCCAGCACCGGGAAAATCAGAAACAGCAGTAGAAAAGCACGCATCAAAGGATCCTCGGCGGAAGAAAACCTTCCATTACGACCATCAGATGGATGCGTGCACTCGGCATTTCAACCCTCGACCTTCGTCGCGGCCGGCCATTGGTCGGCGCGGGCCAGCAAGACCAAGGCTTCGCGAACCTGTATCGGCGTGTTGCAAACATGGGGGAACGCCAACCAGTGGATACCCTGACCGATGCGCAGGTGCATGCCCTCGCTGTCGATACCGACCATCTCGGCAGGCGCGGTGCGCGGCAGGTCGGTCAGCGCGACGTAATGCGCGATGGCATTGGCATGGTCGCTGTTCATGTGCTCGATCATGCTCGCCTCGGCCTTGCCGGCGAAGGGGTTGGCCAAGGTGACCTGGTCGAGCCAGTGGATCGCGCCGAACCCGCCGATATAGCGGTGGCGTACCGGTTCCAGCACCCAAAAGTCAAAATCGTGGGCCTTGTGGTAGTTGGCCGCCTCGGGGAAGTAACGGTAGTAGCGTTCGGCTGCCCTCTCGATGGCAGCTTCGTCGCTGAGCTTGCGCGCCTCGGCCATTACCGTCAGGCGCCCTACAGCCTGGACATCCTCGGCATCCCGCTCGCCCACCAGCAGGGAGCACTTGGCATCTTTCTGCAGGTTGTGGGTGTGCTGGGCGATGCGACTGATGAGGATCAGCGGACGCCCCTCGGCGTCCAGGCAGTACGGCACCACGGAGCCGAATGGATAGCCGGGCATGGACTTGGAATGGGTCGAAAGCACGCCGCGGTATTCCTTGAGCAGGAGTTCGCGGGCGGGGCGCAGGGCGTTGTTACTCACAAGGGGCGCTCCTGGTGGAGGACGGGTTGGCTGACAAGATAAGCATTATCCCCGTCGCGTGCCACATCAGCAGAACAGCGCGGACGCTGCGGGCCATCCAACGTTGAAGCGCTGGCATCCTTGAGCCGCCGGGGCCGCTTTGCAGCCCATCGCGACGCAAGGCCGCGCCGACAGCAATCGCCCCTGTCAGAGAGGCCCGATACCTACCAGGTCACGCCAAAGCCTGCGGTGTAGCGGGTCTTGTCCAGATCGCTGTCACGCGTGCCGCTGATGATGTCTTTTTCCGCCTTGAGGTTGAGCGAGGCCCATTCGGTGACCTTGTAGCGCAGGCCCGCTTCGGCATCCAGTGCATAGTTCGCCACCCCACCAAACGGCTTGCCCACTTCGCCGCTGGTAAACAGCTCGACGCTCTTGCCAATGAGGTAGCGGTTGTAGTCCCACTTCACGGCGGCGGAATAGAAGTTGTCCTTGCCGCCGTCGCGGTATTCGAAATCGGTGCGGTTGATCAGCGTACCCAGGGAGAAGGCGCCCAGCTCGTCGTCCCAGAACTGATAGCCCGGCCCAGTACCGACGGTGCGCTGGCGAGCCAGGTCCTCGACATGGTCACGCTTGTACTCCACACGCCCCTGCCAGAACCACTTGTCGGTGATGAAGCGGTCCAGTGCGTATTCGGCGCTCCAATTGTTGGTGGTAGTGACATCGTCCTTGGTCTCACGGTTGTATTCGCCTTCGGCGTTGTGCCGCCAGCGCCCATGGCGGGCCGTGGTCTTGAAGCTGATGTCGTAGTCGTCGGTATCGTTCTCGGCGCGCTTGTAGTCCATGGCCAGGTCCACATTGCCCTTCCACAGGAAGTCCTCGACCAGCGGTTGGGGCTTCATGATCTGCTCGATGCTGGCCAGGTCCACCGTCTTGGGCGCATCGCCATTGGCCAGGGTGACCTTGCCGGGCTCGGCGGCCTTGAGCGACTTGGCCTTTTCACCGGTATAGGCGTCCTGTTTGACCAGCAGTTCCTGATCACTCTCCAGGGTCTGCACTTGCTTCCAGTCCAAGGCGATGGCACCGCCATAGGTGGTTTGCAACAACAGCTTGCCACCATCGAAGACCTTGATCGTGCCACTGAGCCTGTCGCCGTTTTTCATCCATACCGTGTCGGCGAACGCGGGCACGCAGGAGAAAACAGCAAGGATGAAAAGCAAGGTTCTAGAATACATAAGCGGACTACAGGTTCGATTTGACGAAAAAAGCCGGGCATTATCCAGATCGCCACGACCAGAGCAAGGACAGACCCAGACCATGCCGTTGAGTTCCACTCTCATTTGCCCCGACCGTTGGTCCGCTTTCATCTACAGGCCAGGGCGCCTCTGATGCCTGGCCCCTCGCACGCGCCCCCCGACGATGCCCAGGCCCGACGAATGGCGCTGTATTCGGTGCTCGGCGAAATTCCGCCCGGCAAGGTGGTCAGTTACGGTCAGTTGGCCGAGCTGGCGGGCCTGGGCCGCGCGGCACGCTGGGTGGGCCGCACCCTAGGGCAACTGCCTCCCGATACCCGTCTGCCCTGGCATCGGGTGCTCGGTGCGGGCGGTCGCCTGAGCCTGGCGCTGGGTACACCGTCAGGAGACGAACAGCGCGCACGATTGCGTGCAGAAGGCGTTACAGTCAGGAACAATCGCGTCGATATGTCGCGTCACGGCTGGCGTCCAATGGAGCACAGCGGTTAGAGTGCGCGTTTTGTTTTCGCAAACTTGAGGCAGATGTTGGCCCATGCCCCGTAAAACCTGGCGCGCTGCGCTCGCTGCCTATGCCAGCCCGTCGACCTTGGTGCTCTTGTTGCTCGGTTTCGCCGCCGGCCTGCCCTACATGCTGGTGTTCTCGACATTGTCGGTCTGGCTCCGTGAGGCTGGCGTTGCCCGCGAAACCATCGGCTACGCCAGCCTGATCGGCCTGGCCTACGCGTTCAAATGGGTCTGGTCGCCCTTGCTCGACCAATGGCGCCTGCCGGTGCTCGGCGCCCTGGGCCGTCGCCGCTCCTGGTTGCTGCTGTCGCAGATGCTGGTGGTGATCGGTCTGATCGGCATGGGCCTGTGCGACCCGCAAAAACACCTTTCCTGGCTGATTGCCCTGGCCGTGCTGGTGGCGTTCGCCTCGGCCACGCAGGACATCGCCGTCGACGCCTACCGCCTGGAAATCGCCGACGACCAGCGTCAGGCCGCCCTCGCCGCCAGCTACATGGCCGGTTACCGGGTCGCCGCCCTGCTCGCCACCGCCGGCGCCCTGTTCTTCGCCGAATGGTTCGGCTCCACCGGCTTTAGCTACCTGCACCAGGCCTGGACCGGCACTTACGTGCTGTTCGGTGTGTTGATGCTGCCGGCCGTGTTCACCACGCTGGTGATGCGCGAACCACCGGTGCCCATGCGCACCCAACTGTCGGCGGCGCGCTATGGACTTGTGCACCAACTGGCCTCGGTGTTCGTGCTGATCATCCTGCTGGTATCGGTACCGGCGAGCTTCACCCAGATGTTCAACACGGGATGGTCCACGGTGATCTCCGGCGACGCAACGATACTCGACCTGCTGCTCGAGGACCGTGCCTTCCTGCGTCTGATTCTTTACGTACTGCTGACCTGGGCCTGCTTGTCGTCCCTGGGCCGTCGGGGCCTGGCGCCCGTGCTGACGCCGGTCAACGACTTCATCCTGCGCTATCGCTGGCAGGCGCTGCTGCTGCTGGGCCTGATCGCCACCTATCGCATGTCGGACACCGTGATGGGCGTAATGGCCAACGTGTTCTACATCGACCAGGGCTTCACCAAGGACCAGATCGCCAGTGTCAGCAAGATCTTCGGTTTGATCATGACCCTGGTCGGCGCGGGTATCGGCGGCCTGTTGATCGTGCGTTTCGGCATCCTGCCGATCCTGTTCATCGGCGGTGCGGCGTCGGCGGCGACCAACATTCTATTCCTGATGCTGGCCGACATGGGCCCGAACCTGGAGATGCTGGTGGTCACCATCTCTCTGGACAACTTCAGCTCGGGTCTTGCCACCTCGGCCTTCGTCGCCTATCTGTCGAGCCTGACCAACCTGAAGTTCTCGGCGACTCAGTACGCCTTGCTGAGCTCCATCATGCTGTTGTTGCCACGCCTGATCGGTGGCTATTCAGGCGTGCTGGTGGAGAAGTTCGGCTACCACGATTTCTTCCTGATCACTGCCCTGCTTGGCGTGCCGACCCTGATCCTGATTGCCTTGCATTGGCATCAGGAAGCCGGCCGCGGCAAGCAGGCGCCCGTGGAAGACTCCGCGGCCGAGCGGCCGTGAGATACAGGGCCGCTTTGCGGTCCTAGGCCACGGCCCCTTCGTCCCGACGCCCACCCACCACATACCACAACGGCCACAGCGCCAGCGCGCCGGCGATACCTGCCCCCAGTGCGAAGTGCACGAGGCTCGCCCCCGCCCCCAGCAGCGCCAGCAGCGCGCCACCGAGCCCCAGCAGGGCAATGGTGATCATGCCCAACATGGCCGACACCAGCCCCTTGCTCTGCTCGCTGGAGAACAGGGTCATGCGGTACAGCACCGCGTTGGCCACACCCAGGCCCAGGGCATACAACGACATCCCCGCGACCAGGCTTGTCACCGTCGGCCAAGTCCAGGTTGCCACGACCATCAGGCACAGCCCTGCCAGGTAGGGCCACAGCGCGCCTCGTACCAGGCTGGCCAGCGGGTAGCGGTCAGCGATGCGGTTGATGATCAGGTTGCCCAGGATCAGCCCACCGAACACCGGCAGTTGCCACAGCGCATACTCCATTGTGCTCAAGCCCTCGTCGCTGATCAGCAGTACCGGCGACAGGCCGATCCAGCCAATCAGCGGCAAGCCCACCAGGCCCAGCGCCGCACTGCCCGCCACGAATCGGCGATTGGCCAGCAGTTGACCATAGCCAGCCAGCAACGGCAGCAGATGAACCGGAGTGAACGGCAGGCGAGAACCATCACGCCGCTCCACGCCCAATGTTTCCGGCATCAGCCGGTACAGCAACAGCCAAGTCAGCACCGCACCGACGGCGAACGCCAGGAACAACCAGCGCCAGTCCAGCCATTGCAACAGCAATGTGCCCACCAATGGCCCCAACAGGGGCGACAGCAAGGCGATATTCGCCAACAAGGCCATCATGCGCACCGCATCGGCTTCGCTGAACGCCTCGTTCAAGGCCGGGTAGCTGACCGTGACGACAAAGCCCAGGCCAATGCCCTGCAACAGGCGCAGCAGGTTGAACAGGCCGATGTCGTGCACCCAGTAGGTGGCCAGGCAGGCCACGCCAAAGAACGCACAGCCAGCCAGCAACAGCGGGCGACGACCATAGCGGTCGGCCAGCGGGCCGATCAGCCATTGCAACAGCACACCGCCTAGCAGGTACAGGTTCAGGGCGTGGGGAATGTACTCGGGGCTGGCCTTGAGGTCGTCGACCACCACGGGCATGGCAGGCATGACCGCATCACTGGCGAGGTATGTCAGCAATTCGAACAGGGCCAGGGTCAGCGCGAACAGCAAGGCGCGCAGAGGCGTGATATGCAGCAATGGTTTCATGATGAAAAACAGCTGAAAACAGGAGGGATCAGCCTATATGCCAGAAATGACAGGATTAGGCTGTGAACAAGTGTAATGGGGTAGAGCGCATCGCGGGACAAGCCTCGCTCCACCGTTCGAATGCACGCTGAATGCGTGCATTGCATCAGAAGGAGCGGGCTTGTCCCGCGATAGGTATGTTGCGCAGTGCAGCTTACTGCACAGCCGGCTCCTGCACCACGCGGATGACCCGCTGCGGGAAGGGTATGTCGATGCCTTCGGCCTTGAGGCGATCACGGGCGTGCTCGTTGAGCATGAACATCACGTCCCAGTAATCGGCGGTCTTGACCCATACGCGCAGGGACACAGTGATCGCGCTGTCGCCCAAGGTGGAAACCACCGCCTGCGGGGCCGGATCCTGCATGACGCGGGGATCCTTGGCCAGCTCCAGCAGGACATTGCGGGCTTTCTGCAGGTCGGCGTCATAGTCGACGCCCACATCGAACACCACCTTGCGGGTAGGCTGGCGGTTGAAGTTGGTGACGATACCGTTGGACAGGCTGCCGTTGGGCATGATCACGGTCTTGTTGTCACCGGTGCGCAGCACGGTGTGGAAGATCTGGATGCTGTCCACGGTGCCACTGACGCCCTGGGCTTCGATCCAATCGCCGATACGGAACGGGCGGAACAGCAAGATCAGTACGCCGCCAGCGAAGTTCGCCAGGCTGCCCTGCAGGGCCAGGCCGATAGCCAGGGCGGAACCACCGATGGCCGCCACGAACGAGGTGGTCTCGATGCCGATCATCGAGGCCACGCTGATCGCCAGCAGTATCTTCAGCACGATGTTGGCGAGGGTGCTGATGAAGCTTTGCAGCGCCGGATCAGAGTTGCGCATCCCGACCAGCTTGCCAAGGCGGGCGCTGATCTTGTTGGTGACCCACCAGCCGATAGCCAGGGTCACCAGCGCGAGCGCTACGCGGCTGCCGTATTCCATGATCAAAGGGATCCAGGTCTGCGATTGGCGGACCAGTTGATCGACTTCGGCGTTCAAATCCATATTCATCTCCTGATGCCGGATGACACATACACGAAAAAACAGGCCGCGGAATTTCCGCGGCCTCAGGGACCCATGGACATCAATACGCCATCAAGGTTCCTGCGATACCTGATCAGTCGCGGAAGTTGTTGAACTGCAGCGGCATCTCGAATTCCTTGGTGCGCAGCAGGGCGATGGCTTCCTGCAGGTCGTCACGCTTCTTGCCGGTGACACGTACCTGCTCGCCCTGGATGGCGGCCTGAACCTTCAGCTTGCCGTCCTTGATGGTGGCTACGATCTTCTTGGCCAGGTCCTTGTCGATACCCTCGCGGAACTTGGCTTCCTGCTTCATTTCCTTGCCCGAGGGGTAGGCGTCCTTGACTTCCAGGCACTTGACGTCGATCTTGCGCTTGACCAAGGCCATGCGAAGAATCTCGATCATCGCCTCGAGCTGGAATTCCGCCTCGGCGGTCAGGAGCACGGTCTGCTCCTTGTCCTTGAACTCGAAGCTGCCCTTGCCCTTGAGGTCGTAGCGACGGTCCAGTTCCTTCACCGCGTTGTCCACGGCGTTGGTGACTTCGTGCTTGTCCAGTTCCGATACCACGTCGAACGAAGGCATGGTTGTTCTCCAAAAATAAAAGCGCGCTCGGTCGGATGGAGCGCGCCAGGTTTGACGGTTAAAATGCGAACTCATTATAACGGGTTGCGAAACGCAGATGAGCAGCACCTGGCATATTCTCGGCGCCGGTAGTCTCGGTAGCCTTTGGGCCTGTCGCCTTGCCCGTGCGGGCAAGGCGGTCCGTCTGATCCTGCGTGACGAGCAGCGCCTGGCCGCGTACCAGGCCGCCGGCGGCCTGACCTTGCTGGAGCAAGAGCAGACCAGCCACTACGCGATTCCCGCCGAAACCGACCAGGCCCACGGCCCCATCCACCGCCTACTGGTGGCCTGCAAGGCCTATGACGCCGCGCCCGCCATCACCCGCCTGGCGCCTCGCCTGGCCGACGGCGCCGAACTGCTGCTGCTGCAGAACGGCCTGGGCAGCCAAGATGAAGTGGCCGACCAGGTGCCTCACGTCCGTTGCATCTTCGCTTCCAGCACCGAAGGCGCCTTCCGCGAGGACGACTGGCGTGTGCGCTTTGCCGGGCAAGGCTTCAACTGGCTGGGCGCCCCCATCAACCCTTCCCTGCCGGAATGGTTCGACGATTTGCACGATGCCGCCATCCCTGCCGAATGGACGGTGGATATCCTGACCCGCCTGTGGCGCAAGCTGGCGCTCAATTGCGCGATCAACCCACTGACCGTGCTCCATGACTGCCACAACGGTGGCCTGCTGGAGCATCTGGGCGAAGTCTCCACCCTGTGCGACGAACTTGCCGGGCTGCTGCGCCGCTGCGGCCAGCCCGAGGCCGCCGAAGGGCTGGATGAACAAGTGCAACGGGTGATCCTGGCCACTGCCGCCAACTACTCTTCCATGTACCAGGATGTACGCCATGGCCGTCGCACCGAGGTGCATTACCTGCTTGGCCATGCCTGCCGGGCCGCTGCCCGTCATGGCCTGGAGGTGCCACACCTGGAACGCCTGCACCAACGCCTGGTCGATAGCTTGAACGCCCGTGGCCTGCCCAGCGACTGACGCTGGCCCTTCAACCGCACAGAGGATAAACCCTCGCCCATGACCTTGCGCCAACGCCTGGAAAACCTCCCGGTCGGGCAGAAGCTGCTGGCGGCCCTGCTGGTATTGCTGGTCACCATCCTTCTGGTGGCCAACCTGACGTTCATCAGCGCCGCCTACTGGATCACCCAGGAAAGCATGGCGCCCCAGGCCCTGCAGACCATCGGTCGGCTGGTGTCCAACCCACAGCTGTCGGCCAGAGCCGGCGACTCACCGCAAACGGCCACTGCACTACTCCAAGAGCTGGACAGCTATTCACCCTTGCGCGCAGCGGCCTTGTACGGCAGCGATGGGCGCATGCTGGCGCAGCTGCAACATGGCGAGCCGCTGGCCCTGCCTAAGCGTTTTCGCAACATCGATGGCTGGCGCCTGATGGAGTTTCGCAGCACACAGCTGATCCGCCTGCCTCGCGAAGGCGGCCCGCCGGCGCACCTGCTGCTGGTGGCCAGCAGCGAACTGCCCGTGGCCTTCTACACCGGCACCCTGACCGCCAGCCTGGCGATCCTGGTGTTCAGCATCCTGCTGTGGATGGTCATCGCCCGCCAGATCAAGCGCCTGATCACCCAGCCCATCAACCAGCTGGAGGAGCTCAGCCGTCAGGTCACCCGCGAGGAGAGCTATGCCCTGCGCGCCCGACGCGGCAACGACGACGAGATCGGCAGCCTGGCCGAGGCGTTCAACACCATGCTCTCGCGCATCGAGGCGCGCGAGCAGCAACTCAAGCGTACCCGCGACGAGTTCCAGATGGCCTATGACCAGGCCCAGGGCCTGGCCGAGGAAACCCGCCATACCAATCGCAAGCTGGAGCTGGAAGTCCAGGTGCGCAGCAAGATCGAGAAGAAACTCACAGGCTTTCAGAACTACCTCAACAGCATCATCGATTCCATGCCCTCGGCCCTCATCGCCTTGGACGAGCAGCTCTACGTGACCCAGTGGAACCACGAGGCGACCGTGCTCTCCGGCACGCCCCTGGACGAGGCGCTGAACCAACCGATCTTCATTGCCTTCGAGCCGCTCAAGCCGTTTCTCCCGCAGCTCAAGGAAAGCGTGGAGAAACACCGGGTGGCGAAGATCGAACGGGTCACCTGGCCCAAGGGCGAGGACCTGCGCCACTATGCCCTGACCTTCTACCCACTGACTGGCGGCGGTGGCCGTGGCGTGGTGATTCGTATCGACGACATCACCCAGCGCCTGTCGCTCGAAGAGATGATGGTGCAGTCGGAGAAAATGCTCTCGGTGGGAGGGCTGGCCGCTGGCATGGCCCATGAGATCAACAACCCGCTCGGCGCCATCTTGCACAACGTGCAGAACATTCGCCGTCGACTGTCGCCGGAGCTGCCGCGCAACCAGGAGCAGGCTGCAGAGCTGGACATCGACCTGGCGACCGTCAATCGCTACCTCGAAAGCCGCGACGTTCCGCAGTTGCTCGACGGCATCCAGCAGGCCGGTGCACGGGCGGCGAAGATCGTCACCCACATGCTCAGCTTCAGCCGTCGCAGCAATCGTCAGTTGGTGCCCTGCGACTTGCCCGCCCTAATTGACCAGGCCGTGGAAATCGCAGGCAATGACTTCGACCTGACGGTCGGTTTCGACTTCAAGGGCCAGCATATCGTGCGCCAGTTCGACCCCGAACTGGGGCCGGTGCCCTGCACCGCCAACGAGCTGGAGCAAGTGCTGTTGAACCTACTCAAGAACGCCGCCCAGGCCATTCACCAACGGCCGCAGCCCGCCGAACCTGGGCGTATCGTCCTGCGTACCCGGCTCAACCCGCCCTGGGCGGAAATCCAGGTCGAGGACAACGGCGTCGGCATGCCCGAATCGGTGCGCAAACGCACGTTCGAGCCGTTCTTCACCACCAAGGAGATCGGCCAGGGCACAGGGCTTGGCCTGTCGGTTTCATATTTCATCATCACCAACAATCACAAGGGGCAGATGGAGGTTCACTCCGCGCCCGGCCAGGGCACCTGCTTCACCCTGCGCCTGCCCCTCGGCCAGCCGGCACCGATGGCGTCGGCCAACACGGAGGCATGAGATGGGCTATCGGCTGTCGAAGATCTACACCCGCACCGGGGACAAAGGCGAAACCGGCCTTGGCGATGGCCGTCGGGTGCCCAAGGATCATCCGCGGATCGAGGCGATCGGCGAGGTGGACAGCCTCAACAGCCAGCTGGGTGTGCTGCTCGCCGGGCTGCAGGCCGAAGCCCTGGAAGAGTTGATCGAGGTTCTGGCGCCCTGCCAGCACCGACTGTTCGATTTGGGCGGCGAACTGGCGATGCCCAGCTACCAGGCCTTGGACCTGGGCGAAGTGGAGCGACTGGAAGCGGCCATCGACCGCTGGAACGAGGAGCTTGGGCCCCTGAAGAACTTCATCCTGCCCAGTGGCTCGGCGCTGGTAGCCCAGGCCCATGTATGCCGAAGCCAGGCGCGCAGCGCGGAGCGGCGGTGCCAACAGTTGAATGCCATCGAGCCGCTGGAAGGGGTGGGCTTGGCGTACATCAACCGCCTGTCCGATCTGTTGTTCGTCGCAGCGCGGATCATCGGGCGACGCCAAGGGGTCGCCGAGGTGCTGTGGCAGGCTGCGGCCAAGCCCCAAGGCTGAATCGCGGGCTGCTCTTCAGTCTGTTCGCGGGTGAACCCGCCCCCCCAACGCCCGCGTCGATGAACGTCGCTGCTACTGGACTGCGCAGCTCTTGAGGGCTGCGCTGTACTGGTGGGAGTGGGTTTACCCGCGAATGATCGACATCAAGCCTGCGGCCAGAACGCCCGGATACCTGCAACGCCCTGGGCACCGATCTCCCAGGCACGCTCACGCTCAGCGGCTCCAACGCCTCCGAGCAGGAACACCGGATGATTGATCCCCTGGATCAACCGGCCTGCAGCCTCCCAACCCAGCGGCGTGGCTTCGGGATGGGTCTGGGTTACCTCCACCGGCGACAAGGTGACGAAGTCCACCCCCATCTGCTCAGCCAGGGCCAGCTCTTCGGCGTTGTGGCACGAAGCCGCCAACCAACGAGCCTTGGGGAACGGTCGGCCATTGGCGGCATACTTGCGCAGTTGCGCGGACGTCAGGTGCCAACCCGCCGACGGGAAGTCGCCCAGCCATTCCAACGGCCCTTTGAGCATCAGCTGGGCCTTACCGGCGCACAGCCCCACCGCATCGACAGCCACATCACGGTACTTGGGATCGTACATGTCCGGTGCCCGCAGTTGGATCAGGCGAATGCCACCCGCGATGGCCTTCTGGATGCCACGCAGCAGCTCGGGCGCCTCCAGGCCATCAGGGGTGATCAGGTACTGGTCTGGCAGACGCGCGGCAGCGACGATCGGCGTGTTGGCCTCGGGAAACGCGTATTGCCCCAGGTCACGCGGCGCGACCCAGGCCAGGGGCTGCCCCTCGGCGCCGTGGGGTTCGCCGGTAAAGGCGTCGACCTCACGAACATCCAGCAGCACCTGTTTGTCCGGGTAGTCATGGCTGACCTTGATCAACGGCCGCGAACGGGTCACCTCGATGCCCAGCTCTTCGCGCAGCTCACGGGCCAGCGCCACCTCGACGGCTTCGCCCTCCTCCACCTTACCCCCCGGGAACTCCCAGAGGCCGCCCTGGTGCTGGGTATCGGCTCGGCGAGCGATCAGGATGCGCCCATCGACACCGCGAATGACCGCCGCCACAACATGAATCCGCTTCACCCTTCTCGCTCCGCCAGGCCAGCCTTGTGCCATGCCTGGAAGGCCGGCCACTGGTAAATGGTTTCAATATAGGTGGCCGCCTCGGCCGGGACTTCGACACGGTAGGTGCGAAGACGCACCGCCACCGGCGCGAAGAACGCATCGGCCAGGCTCGGCTTGCCGAACAGGAACGGTCCAGGCGCCTTGGCCGCCAGCCGGCACTCGGACCACAGGGCAACGATACGGTCGATATCGACTTGCACCTCTAGCGGCATGTGCTCCAGCGCTTGGTCACGAGACAGGTCGAATGGCATCGCACTGCGCAGGGCCATGAAACCGCTGTGCATCTGCGCGCAGGCCGAACGGGCCTGGGCACGGGCAGCGATATCCGCCGGCCACAGCTGGGCTTCGGGATGGCGTTCGGCGAGGTATTCGGCAATGGCCAAGGAGTCGGCGATAACGCCGTGCTCGGTCTTGAGCAGCGGCACCTTGCCGGTGGCGGAGAATTCGAGGAGGCGCTTGCGGGTATCGGGCTGGTTCAGGGTAATCAGCGTTTCTTCATAGGGTACGCCAGCCAGCTCGAGGGCCAGAGCGCCGCGTAGCGACCAGGAAGAGTACAGCTTGTCGCCGATGATCAGGTGATAGCTCATGGTTCGGCTCCATTGGGGTGGAATGTCAGGGCTGTTGCAGCCCATCGTGGCACAAGGCCGCTCCTACAGGGACCGCGCGAGCCCATGTAGGAGCGGCCTTGAGCCGCGAAAGGGCCGCTGCGCGGCCCCTGCTGAATCAGGTGCGGTATTCAGCGTTGATCTTCACATACTCGTGGGACAGGTCGGTGGTCCAGATGGTTTCGCTGCACTGGCCACGGCCAAGCTCGATGCGAATGGTGATTTCTTCCTGGGCCATCACCTTGGCGCCCTGGTCCTCGGTGTAGCTCGGGCTGCGGCCGCCCTTGCTGGCGATGCACACGTCATCGAGGAACACATCGATCAGGCTGACATCCAGCGCCGGCACACCCGCACGACCAACGGCAGCCAGGATACGGCCCCAGTTCGGATCGGAGGCGAACAGTGCGGTCTTGATCAGCGGCGAGTGAGCCACGGCGTAGCCGACATCCAGGCACTCCTGGTGATTGCCGCCACCGTTGACCTGAACGGTGACGAACTTGGTCGCACCTTCGCCGTCGCGCACGATGGCCTGGGCCACTTCCATGCACACTTCGAATACAGCCTTCTTCAGGGCTTCGAACAGCGCACCGCTGGCCTGGGTGACTTCCGGCAGGTTGGCCTTGCCAGTGGCCACCAGCATGCAGCAGTCGTTGGTCGAGGTGTCGCCGTCAATGGTGATGCGGTTGAACGACTTGTTGGCGCCGTCGAGCAGCAGGTCCTTGAGCACCGAGGGCGCGACCTTGGCATCGGTGGCGATGTAGCCGAGCATGGTGGCCATGTTCGGACGAATCATCCCCGCGCCCTTGCTGATACCGGTCACGGTGACGGTCACGCCGTCATGCTGGAACTGGCGGCTGGCCCCCTTGGGCAGGGTGTCGGTGGTCATGATGCCGGTGGCGGCTTCAGCCCAGTTGTTCTCCGACAGATCGTCCAGGGCCGCCTGCAACGCACCCTCGATCTTCTCGACCGGCAGCGGCTCGCCGATCACGCCGGTGGAGAACGGCAGCACGGCACTGGCATCCACGCCCGCCAGTTCCGCCAGCTTGGCGCAGGTGCGCTCGGCAGCGGCCAGGCCCGGTGCGCCGGTACCGGCGTTGGCGTTACCGGTGTTGGTCAGCAGGTAGCGCACGGTGCCCTGCACGCGCTGCTTGGACAGGATCACAGGCGCTGCGCAGAAGGCGTTGAGGGTGAACACACCGGCGACGCTGGAGCCTTCGGCGCAGCGCATCACCACCACGTCCTTGCGCCCAGGGCGCTTGATACCCGCCGAAGCGATGCCGAGTTCGAAACCGGGAACCGGGTGCAGGGTGGGCAAAGGACCAAGACCAACAGCCATGTAAGCGCTCCTAGAAAAACGGTGATAAGGGTGATGGAAAAGTGGGGCCGCTTCGCGCCCCTTTCGTGGCACAAGGCCGCTCCCACTGGTACAGCGCGGTACCTGTAGGAGCGGCCTTGCGCCGCGAAAGGGACTGCACGGCAGCCCCAGGCTCTCAAGCCAGCAGAGGGGTCAGATCACTCGATCTGGCCGTGGCAATGCTTGAACTTCTTGCCCGAACCGCACCAGCACGGCTCGTTGCGACCCAGCTTCTGCTCGTTGCGCACTGGCGCGGCGGCCACAGCCACCTCGGCGCCTTCCTCGGCGAGCTGCTGTTCGCTTTCCAAGCCAGGGGCGGCGGCATGCTGGAACTGCATGCGCTGAGCCAGTTCCTCGGCTTCGCGGCGCAGGCGGGCTTCTTCTTCGGCCGGGTCCTCGCGGCGAACCTGGACGTGAGAGAGCACGCGGATGGTGTCGCGCTTGATCGACTCCAGCAGCTCCTGGAACAGAGTGAAGGACTCGCGCTTGTATTCCTGTTTCGGGTTTTTCTGCGCGTAGCCACGCAGATGGATACCGTGGCGCAGGTGGTCCATGGTCGACAGGTGGTCTTTCCACAGATCGTCCAGCACGCGCAGCAGGATCTGCTTCTCGAAGGTACGCAGGGCATCGATGCCAGCCTGGTCTTCCTTCTCGTTGTAGGCAGTGATGATTTCGTTGAGCAGCTTCTCGCGCAGGGTCTCTTCGTAGAGGCGCTCGTCCTCGTCGAGCCATTGCTGGATCGGCAGCTTGATGGCGAAATCACTGGCGAGCGCGGCTTCCAGGCCGGCCACGTCCCACTGTTCAGGCAGCGACTGCGGCGGGATGTGCTGGCTGATGGTGGCATCGAGCACTTCCTGGCGGAACTCGGCGATGGTGTCGCCAATGTTCTCGGCGGCCAGCAGGCTGTTGCGCATGTGGTAGATCACCTTGCGCTGTTCGTTGGCCACGTCATCATATTCGAGCAGCTGCTTGCGGATGTCGAAGTTACGGCCTTCGACCTTGCGCTGGGCCTTCTCGATGGCATTGGTGACCATGCGGTGCTCGATGGCCTCGCCGGACTGCATGCCCAACGCCTTCATGAAGTTCTTCACCCGGTCAGAGGCGAAGATACGCATCAGGCTGTCTTCGAGCGACAGGTAGAAGCGGCTGGAACCCGGGTCACCCTGACGACCGGCACGACCACGCAACTGGTTGTCGATACGGCGGGACTCGTGACGCTCAGAGGCGATCACATGCAGGCCACCGGCCTCGATCACCTGCTGGTGACGCTTCTGCCAGTCGGCCTTGATTTGGGCAATCTGCTCGGCGCTGGGGTTCTCCAGGGCGGCGACTTCGGCCTCCCAGTTACCGCCCAGCAGGATGTCGGTACCACGACCGGCCATGTTGGTGGCGATGGTCAGCGCACCCGGCGCGCCGGCCTGAGCGATGATCTCGGCCTCTTTTTCGTGGTACTTGGCGTTGAGCACTTTGTGGTCGATACCTTCTTTCTGCAGAAGGTTGGACATGTGCTCGGACGTCTCGATGGTGGCGGTACCGACCAGGACCGGACGGCCCTGCTTCATGCTTTCCTTGATGTCGGCGATGATCGCGGCGTACTTCTCGTCGGCGGTCAGGTACACCAGATCGTTGAAGTCCTTACGCGCCAGAGGCTTGTTCGGCGGAATGACCATCACGTTCAGCGCGTAGATCTGGGCGAACTCGAAGGCCTCGGTATCAGCGGTACCGGTCATGCCGGACAGCTTGGTGTAAAGGCGGAAGTAGTTCTGGAAGGTGGTCGAAGCCAGGGTCTGGCTCTCGGCCTGGATGTTCAGGTTTTCCTTCGCCTCGATGGCCTGGTGCAGACCTTCGGACAGGCGACGGCCCGGCATGGTACGGCCGGTGTGCTCGTCGATCAGCAGGACCTGGCCGTCCTGGACGATGTACTCGACGTTGCGGTGGAACAGCTTATGGGCGCGCAGGCCGGCATAGACGTGGGTCAGCAGGCCCAGGTTATGCGCCGAATAGAGGCTCTCGCCTTCGGCTAGCAGGCCAGCCTGGGTCAGCATCTCTTCGATGAACTGATGACCGGCTTCGTTGAGTTCCACCTGACGGCTCTTTTCGTCGATGGTGAAGTGGCCTTCCTGGGTGACCTGGCCTTCGACTTCCTCGATGTGCTGCTTCAGGCGCGGGATCAGGCGGTTGATCTCGATGTAGAGCTTGGAGCTGTCTTCGGCCTGGCCGGAGATGATCAGCGGGGTACGGGCTTCGTCGATCAAGATCGAGTCGACTTCGTCGATCACGGCGAAGTTCAGCTCACGCTGGAACTTCTCCTCCTGGCTGAAGGCCATGTTGTCGCGCAGGTAGTCGAAACCGAATTCGTTGTTGGTGCCGTAGGTGATGTCGGCGGCGTAAGCGGCACGCTTTTCTTCCGGCGGCTGGAATGCCGAGACGATGCCCACGGACAGGCCGAGGAATTCGTACAGCGGACGCATCCAGTTGGCATCGCGGCGGGCGAGGTAGTCGTTGACGGTCACTACGTGCACGCCTTTGCCGGACAGCGCGTTGAGATAGACCGCCAGGGTACCGACCAAGGTCTTGCCTTCACCGGTACGCATTTCTGCGATCATGCCCTCGTGCAGGGTCATACCGCCGATCAGCTGCACGTCGAAGTGACGCATACCCATGACACGCTTGCCGGCCTCACGGGCCACGGCGAAGGCTTCCGGCAGCAGTTGGTCGAGGGTCTCGCCTTTGGCCAGGCGCTCCTTGAACTCTGCGGTCTTGTTCCGCAGTTGCTCGTCGGAGAGGGCCACCATCTTCTCTTCGAAGGCATTGACGATGTTCACCGTCTTGAGCATGCGTTTGACTTCACGCTCGTTCTTGCTTCCAAAAAGTTTTTTTAACAAAGGCGCAAACATATCGGCAGGATCTTCCACACGTAGGGATGGAGGGCGGCCCCATGAGTCGCCCGTGCAGCCCTGAGGCCGCATGCGAACGAGCATTCTACCCGGAAACGATGGTGAGGAAAGTGGTGGATTTCCACGATGCTGGCACAGCGCTTTGGCGGGGGCCCTCCTAACATAAGGGCTTTTCGAGCAAGTTCAAGGTGCTGGAAGATGAAACGTATCAGGGACAATTCCCAAAGAGATCAGCAGCTTGCCGCCCTTGCAGGTCGGACTGCGCCGGCAGTTGGCCGACTAGCCTGTCGCGTTGGCATACCCGGGGATCCGGCCAAGGGCCCGGCTTCTGTTAAGATGGCCAATCTGTAACCACCTGCGAACCCCCATGGCCTACAAGCCCTCCCCCGCCCAGCCCCCAGCCGCGCTGTTGCGCCAGGCCAGACCGCTGCGCCTGCTGCTCAACCAGGCCGAGCGCCTAGCCCATTTGCAGCGCCTGCTGGAAAGCCAGTTGCAGCCGGCCGCCCGCGATCATTGCCATGTGGCGTCCTGGCGAGATGGCACCTTGTTGCTGGTGGTGACGGATGGTCACTGGGCCACACGCCTGCGCTACCAGCAAAAACGCCTGCAGCGACAACTGCAGACACTGGAAGCGTTCGGTAACCTGCAACGCATCCTGTTCAAAGTGCAACCGCCACTGGTGCCGGCCAAACGGGATGGCCAAGCAGTGGAGCTGTCGAGCAAGGCCGCCGAGAGCATCCGTGATTCGGCCGAAGGCATTGCCGACCCCAAACTGCGAGCGGCCTTGGAACGTCTGGCGACGCATGCGCAGGGCAAGGACAAGGGCTGAAAGCGCCCATAAAAAAGGCCACCCGAAGGTGGCCTCAATGAACTAGAGAGTGTTCGAACTTACACGGCCGCAACAGGGCGCATGTAGGAGATCGGTGCCGTGCTGGCATCTTCGAAAGTGACCACTTCCCAGGCGTCCTTCTCAGCGATGAGCTTGCGCAGCAGCTGATTGTTCAGCGCGTGTCCGGACTTGTAGCCCTTGAACTCGCCGATCAGGCTGTTGCCCAGCAGGTAGAGGTCGCCAATGGCGTCGAGAATCTTGTGCTTGACGAATTCGTCTTCGTAACGAAGGCCGTCTTCGTTGAGCACGCCATCCTCATCGACCACGATGGCGTTTTCCACACTGCCGCCCAACGCAAGGTTGTGCTTGCGCAGGTACTCGATGTCGCGCATGAAACCGAAGGTACGGGCGCGGCTGACTTCCTTCACGAACGACGTGCTGGAGAAGTCGACGCTGGCGCTCTGGGTCCGGTTGCGCAGTACCGGATGATCGAAGTCGATCTCGAAGCTCACCTTGAATCCGTCGAAAGGCAGGAAGGTGGCGCGCTTGTCGCCCTCCTCCACCGTCACTTCGCGCAGGATGCGGATGAACTTCTTGGCGGCGTCCTGTTCTTCCAGGCCGGCGGATTGAATCAGGAATACGAAGGGGCCCGCGCTGCCATCCATGATCGGTACTTCCGAGGCGGAGAGCTCGACGTAGGCGTTATCGATGCCCAGGCCCGCCATGGCGGAGAGCAGGTGCTCGACCGTATCGACCTTTACGTCACCGTTGACCAGCGTCGTCGACATGGTTGTCTCGCCGACGTTGGCCGCACGGGCCGGGATCTCGACGACTGGGTCGAGGTCGGCACGGCGGAAGACGATGCCGGTGTCCACAGGCGCTGGCTTGAGGGTCAGGTAGACCTTCTCCCCGGAGTGCAGGCCGACACCTGTGGCACGGATGGTATTCTTCAGGGTGCGTTGTCTAATCATGGCATTGGCCGCTTCAGCGCAAATTGCGAACAGGTATCAACAAAGGCTGGGGATGATAACAGACCCGGCCTTTGCTGAACACCAATCACCCCTATACCCCTGATAAATTCCATTAATCGGCCTGGCGACGCAGGAACGCCGGGATGTCGAGGTAGTCCAGATCATCCTGTGGGTTGAGTTTAGCTGCTGCTGCGGCGCCGCCGTGGGCCTGGTTGCGCATCACGGTCGGACGCTCCAGATCACGGTAGTTGACGGCAGGCTGCTCCTGGCGCACCGGTGCAGGGTTGGACGCCTCGTAAGCGGCGGCCGCGCTCTGCAGGGTGTTGTCGACGACCTTGACCGGCTTCTCGATACGCGCGCCCAGGCCGGTGGCGACCACGGTCACGTGCAGCTCGTCGCGCATGTCCGGATCGATCACGGTGCCGACCTTGACCATGGCGTGGTCGGAGGCGAAGGCCTCGATGATGCTACCGACGTCGGAGTACTCGCCCAGGGACAGGTCCGGACCTGCGGTGATGTTCACCAGGATGCCGCGGGCGCCCTGCAGATTGACGTCCTCGAGCAGCGGGTTGCGGATCGCTGCTTCGGTGGCTTCGCGGGCGCGGTTCGGGCCGCTGGCGCAGCCGGTACCCATCATCGCCATGCCCATCTCGCCCATCACGGTGCGCACGTCGGCGAAGTCGACGTTGATCATGCCCGGACGCTTGATGATGTCGGAGATACCACGCACGGCGCCGGCCAGTACGTCATCGGCCTTGGCGAAGGCGGACAGCAGGCTTGCATCCTTGCCCAGGATGGTCAGCAGCTTCTCGTTGGGGATGGTGATCAACGAGTCGACGCTTTCGGCCAGCATACGGATGCCTTCGTCGGCGATCTGCATGCGCTTGCGACCTTCGAACGGGAACGGACGGGTCACCACCGCAACGGTGAGGATGCCCATTTCCTTGGCCACTTCGGCGATGATCGGCGCCGCACCGGTACCGGTGCCGCCACCCATGCCGGTGGTGATGAAGACCATGTTGGTGCCCTGCAGCACCTCGGCAATGCGCTCACGGTCTTCCAGCGCGGCCTGACGGCCGACTTCCGGATTGGCACCGGCACCCAGGCCCTTGGTGACACCGGTACCCAACTGCAGGATGGTGCGCGCGCCGATGTTCTTCAGCGCCTGGGCATCGGTGTTGGCGCAGATGAACTCGACGCCTTCGATGTTGCTTTTGACCATGTGGTTGACGGCGTTGCCACCACCACCACCGACACCGATCACTTTGATGACCGGACTTTGCGGGACGTTGTCTACGAGCTCGAACATTTTCCCTCTCCTTAACTGTTCTCTAGTTTTCGCGCCTACCACTACTGCTTTGAAACTTAGAAGTTGCCCTGGACCCAACGCTTGAATCGTTCAAGCACCGGAGCCTTCGGTTCATCGCCATAGCTGTTGTTGCTGCTGTTGCCGGTCAGGGGCAGGTCCTCGGTCTGCTTTTGCAGGCCATAGGTGAGCAAGCCCACGCCGGTGGAATAGATCGGGTTGCGCACGACATCGCTCAGCCCCCGAACGCTATGTGGCACGCCAAGGCGCACCGGCATGTGGAAGATTTCCTCGGCCAATTCCACAGCGCCTTCCATCTTCGCGGTACCGCCGGTCAGGACGATGCCGGCCGGCACCAGGTCCTCGTAGCCGCTGCGACGCAGCTCGGCCTGGATCAAGGTGAAGAGTTCGTCGTAACGGGGCTCCACCACCTCGGCCAGGGCTTGGCGCGACAGCTCGCGCGGGGGGCGATCGCCCACGCTCGGCACCTTGATGGTCTCGCCAGCGCCAGCCAGCTTGGCCAGGGCGCAGGCGTAGCGGATCTTGATTTCCTCGGCGTACTGGGTCGGGGTACGCAGGGCCATGGCGATATCGTTGGTCACCTGGTCGCCCGCGATCGGGATCACCGCGGTGTGGCGAATGGCGCCTTCGGTGAAGATGGCGATGTCGGTGGTGCCGCCACCGATGTCCACCAGGCACACACCCAGCTCTTTTTCGTCATCGGTCAGGACCGAGTAGGCCGACGCCAACTGCTCAAGGATGATGTCGTCGATTTCCAGGCCACAGCGGCGCACGCATTTTTCGATGTTCTGGGCGGCATTGACCGCGCAGGTGACCACGTGGACCTTGGCTTCCAGCCGCACACCGGACATGCCCAGGGGCTCGCGCACGCCTTCCTGGTTGTCGATCACGTAGTCCTGCGGCAGGGTGTGCAGCACCCGCTGATCAGCCGGAATGGCCACGGCCTGGGCGGCGTCCAGGACGCGCTCAAGGTCAGCGGTGCTGACTTCACGATCGCGAATGGCGACGATGCCGTGGGAGTTCAGGCTACGAATGTGATTGCCGGCGACACCGACGAACGCCGAGTGAATGCGGCAGCCGGCCATCAGCTGCGCTTCTTCCACTGCGCGCTGGATCGACTGCACGGTGGACTCGATGTTCACCACCACGCCCTTCTTCAGGCCGCGGGACGGATGGGTACCGATGCCCACGATTTCCAGAGTGCCGTCAGCGGCCACCTCACCCACCAGCGCCACCACCTTGGAGGTGCCGATGTCCAGCCCGACGATCATTTTGCCGCTATGCGCGTTTGCCATGGTCCTGCCTCTCTCTAATTCTTCGCAACGGCGGGTTGGGCCGTCGTCGGTGCAATCGGTTCCCGCCAGCCAACGGCAAGCCCGTTGGCGTACCGCAGATCAACGCGGGCGATGTTGGTGATCTGCTCTTTGAGTGTCTTGTCGTAAATGGCAATGAAACGGCGCATCTTCTCCACCAGATGGTCGCGCCCCAGCAGCAGCTCGATCCCCGGCCCGGCGCTGCCCGCGCCGGTGGTGAGGAACCAACTGCCTCGCTCGCGCAGCTCCAGGCGAGCGATGGAAAAGCCCAGGGGGCGCAGCATCTGGCTCAGTACCTGATACTGCTGCATGACTTGTTGCTGAGCGCGCTGCGGCCCGAACAGCTGCGGCAGGTGCTCATAGTTGGCCAGTTCGCGCGGGGTGAAGGCCTGGCCCTGGTTATTGAGCAAGGCTTCATCGCCCCAACGCGCCACCGGCAATTGTTCTTCCAGGCGGATCACCACCTCGTCCGGCCATACCCGGCGGACTTCGGCATGGGCGATCCAAGGCATCTGCTCGAGTTCCAGGCGCATCGCCGTGAGGTCGACGCTGAAGAAGCTCGAGGCCACATACGGCGCGATCCGCTGCTGCACCGCCTGCTGGCTGATGTAGCTCAGGTCGCCCTGCACGGCGATCTTGGTGATCGGCCGGTCGGCGTACGGCATCAGGCGTACGGCGCCTTCATAGGCTCCGAACCCCGCGGCGACCAGCAGCACCGGCCATAGCAGGCGCTTGAGGCCGCCCAGGCTAGGCCGCGGCAGGCGCGCCGATACGGGCTCGTCGGCCACCAGTCGGCTGGCACCACGCGGTACCGGCTTGCTACGGCCGGTAACGGGTTGCTGCTGACGTATCATCGCGCCGTGCATGGCTCTCAACCTCGCGTCGCTACGCTTTCGGCCAGGATCGCCAGCACCAGTTGCTGGAAGTCCAGACCGGCCGCGCGGGCCGCCATGGGCACCAGGCTATGGTCGGTCATGCCGGGTGCGGTGTTGACTTCGAGCAGCCAGAACCGGCCCTGCTCGTCCTGCATCACGTCCAGCCGCCCCCAGCCTTCGATGCCGATGGCATCGCAGGCGCGCGCGGTCAGGTCGATCAGTTCCTGCTCCTTGGCGCTGTCCAGGCCACACGGGATGCGGTACTGGGTATCGTTGGCCAGGTACTTGGCGTCGTAGTCGTAGAACACGTGCGGCGTACCCAGCGCGATCGGCGGCAGCACCTGACCGCGCAGCACGGCCACGGTGAACTCCGGACCATGGATCCACTGCTCGACCAGCACCTGGGAGTCATAGCGGGCGGCATCGCGCCAAGCGGCAACCAGTTCTTGCTCGTTGTTCACCTTGGCCATGCCGATACTGGAACCTTCATGGGCCGGTTTGACGATCAACGGGAAGCCCAGTTCCGCACCGGCCTCGACACAATCGTGCTCGTTGCCCAGCACGGCGTGACGCGGGGTCGGAATACCCAGGCTCTGCCAGACCTGCTTGGTGCGCAATTTGTCCATCGCCAGGGCCGACGCCAGGATGCCGCTGCCGGTGTAGGGAATATCCAGGCATTCCAGCAGGCCCTGCATGCTGCCGTCTTCACCACCACGGCCGTGGAGGATGATGAAGGCGCGGTCGATCTTCTCGCGCTGCAGGCGCGCCAACAGATCATCGCCCACGTCGATGCCAACCACGTCAACACCGGCGCTGGTCAGCGCTTCGAGCACCGCCTTGCCGGACTTGAGCGACACCTCGCGCTCGGCGCTCTTGCCGCCGTAGAGCACGGCGACGCGACCGAAGGCTTTGACGTCCAGGGTCGAGTGCAATTTGTCGTAGGCGCTGCTCATTTCGACTTCTCCTGGCTGGCGACGGCGCCCGCGAACAACGGGCTCTTGATCAGTTGCGGCGCCAGGCCGCCGATGTCACCGGCGCCTTGGCACAGCAGGATGTCGCCGGCACGCAGCAATGGCTTGACCAGCGGCGCCAGATCGACGCCACGTTCGATGTAGATCGGGTCCAGTTGCCCACGCTGACGGATGCTGTGACACAACTGACGACTGTCGGCACCTGGGATCGGCTCTTCGCCGGCCGGGTAAACCTCCATCAGCAGCAGCACGTTGGCATCCGCCAGGACCTGCACGAAATCGTCGTACAGGTCGCGGGTGCGGCTGTAGCGGTGCGGCTGATAGACCATCACCAGGCGTCGGCTAGGCCAGCCGCCACGCACAGCCTTGATCACCGCGGCAACTTCGGTCGGGTGGTGACCGTAGTCGTCGACCAGCATCACGCTGCCGCCGTCGACCGGCAGTTCGCCGTACACCTGGAAGCGCCGGCCCACGCCTTGAAAGCCCGACAGGCCCTGGACGATGGCGTCGTCGCTGATGCCTTCGTCGGTGGCGATGGCGATAGTGGCCAGGGCGTTGAGCACGTTGTGATTGCCCGGCATGTTGACCGAAACCTCAAGCGGCTCGCAGTCACGGCGCAGCACAGTGAAGTGGGTCTGCATGCCTTGCTGGCGGACGTTGATGGCACGCACGTCAGCTTCTTCGCTGAAGCCGTAGGTCACGGTCGGACGCTTGACCTGCGGCAGGATCTCGCGGACCACCGGATCGTCAAGGCACATCACTGCCAGACCATAGAACGGCAGGTTGTGCAGGAACTCGACGAAGGTTTTCTTCAGCTTGTTGAAGTCGCCTTCGTAGGTGGCCATATGGTCGGCGTCGATGTTGGTGACGACCGCGACCATCGGCTGCAGATGCAGGAAGCTGGCGTCACTCTCATCGGCCTCGGCGATGAGGTAGCGGCTGGTGCCGAGCTGGGCGTTGGTGCCGGCTGCGGTCAGGCGACCACCGATGACGAAGGTCGGGTCCAGGCCGCCAGCAGCGAACACCGATGCCAGCAGGCTGGTGGTGGTGGTCTTGCCATGGGTACCGGCCACAGCGATGCCGTGACGGTAGCGCATCAGCTCGGCGAGCATCTCGGCGCGCGGCACCACCGGAATGCGGCGCTCGAGGGCGGTGGCGACTTCCGGGTTGGCAGGGTTGATGGCACTGGATACCACCAGCACATCGGCGTTGGCGGCGTTCTCGGCACGGTGGCCGACGAAGATCTCGGCGCCGAACGATTCCAGGCGCTCGGTGACCGGGGACGCTTTGAGGTCCGAACCGGACACTTGGTAGCCCAGGTTCAGCAGCACTTCGGCGATACCGCACATGCCCACGCCGCCGACACCGACGAAGTGGATGCGACGGATACGGCCCATCTTCGGCTGGGGCATGGCTTTCTGGCTCTCAACCATGGGCCACCTCCAGGCAGATATCGACCACGGTGCTGGTTGCGGCAGGTTTGGCCAGGCGCCGTGCGGTGCCGGCCATGGTGTTGAGTTTCTCGGGTTGCATCAGCACCTCGTTCAGGCGTTCAGCGAGCTGCGCTGCGCCAGTTGTCGCTTGTGGCATCAGGAAGGCAGCGCCTTCACGAGCCAGGTATTGGGCGTTGTGGGTCTGGTGGTCATCGATGGCGTGGGGCAAAGGCACCAGCACCGAGGGCAGGCCTGCCGCAGCCAGTTCGCTGACGGTCAGGGCTCCGGCCCGGCATACCACCATGTCGGCCCAGCCATAGGCATGGGCCATGTCCTTGATGAAGGGCTCTACCTGAGCCTCGACCCCCACCTCGCGATAACGCTCGGCGGTGATCGGCGCGTGTTGCTTGCCAGCCTGGTGGAACACCTCGGGGCGCAGGTTCGCGGGCACTTCCGACAGGGCCTTAGGCAGCAATTTGTTCAATGGTTCCGCACCCAAGCTGCCACCGAGCACCAACAGGCGTGCGCGGCGCTCGGCCAACGGGGCACGTTGCGCCTCCAAGAACAGCTCCGGGCGCACCGGATTGCCGGTAGTACGGCGTTTTTCGCTGGCCGGGAAAGTGTCCGGGAAAGCTTCGCAGACTCGCGCCGACAGCGGCACCAGCAGCCGATTGGCGGTACCGGCGCGGGCGTTTTGCTCATGGATGACCAACGGCACGCCACACAGCCGCGCGGCGACACCGCCCGGGCCGGTCACGTAGCCGCCGAAGCCCAGCACGCAGACGGGCTTGAGCTGACGAATGATGCGGCGCGCCTGAAGCACTGCCTTGACCAGGGTGAACGGTGCCTTGAGCAGCGACAGTTTGCCTTTGCCGCGCAGGCCGCTGACCTGGATCAGGTGCAGGGGCAGGCCTGCCTGGGGCACGAGTTCGTTCTCGATGCCGCGCGGCGTGCCCAGCCAGTGCACACTGTAGCCACGGGCCTGGAATTCACGAGCGCAGGCCAGAGCCGGGAAGACATGCCCTCCGGTGCCACCGGCCATGATCAGAACGTTCTTGCCGTCAGCGGCCATGGGAGGTCTCCTCGGCAAAATCGCTTTCCTTGAACTCGTGCTCCTCGCTGCCCAGGTGCGTCCGGCTCTCCCACTCGATACGCAACAACAACCCCACGCAGGCACAGCAGATCACCAGCGAGCTGCCGCCGTAACTGAGGAACGGCAGGGTCAAGCCCTTGGTCGGCAGCAGGCCGACGTTCACGCCGATGTTGATCAAGAATTGACCAATCCACAGGAATGCCAGACCAAACGCCATGTAGGCGGCGAAGAACTGCTTGGCCTTTTCCGCCCACAGGCCGATGTACAGGGCCCGTACAGTGACGAAGACGAACAGCGCCACGGTGCACAGCGAGCCAACCACGCCCAGCTCCTCGGCCAGGACCGAGAATACGAAGTCGGTGTGCGCCTCAGGCAGGTAGAACTGCTTCTGCACGCTGTTGCCCAGACCCACGCCAAGCCACTCGCCGCGACCGAAGGCGATCAGCGCCTGGGTCAGCTGGTAGCCGGAGCCAAATTGGTCGGCCCAGGGGTCGGTGAAGGTGATCAGACGCGCCATCCGGTAAGGCTGGGCCTGGACCAGGATGAACACAGCCACCACCGCCAGCACCACCATCAGGCTGAAGCGGAACAATCCCACCCCGCCGAGGAAGAGCATGGCCGCGGCCGCGCCCATCATCACCACGGTGGCGCCGAAGTCAGGCTCCATCAGCAGCAGGCCGGCCATCGGCAGCAGAACGATGAACGGCTTGAAGAAGCCCATCCAGCTCTCGCGCACTTCCTGCTGGCGACGTACCAGGTAACCGGCCAGGTAGATGACCACGAAGACCTTGGCGATCTCCGAGGGCTGGACGTTGAAAAAGCTGAAGCCGATCCAGCGCATGGAACCGTTCACTTCACGGCCAATGCCTGGCACCAACACCAGGAACAGCAGGCCAAAGGCACCGACCAGCATCATGAAGCCCATGCGCTGCCAAGTGGCGATCGGCACCATCATGGTCGCGCCACAGGCGACCAGGCCCAAGGCCACATACACCAGGTGACGGAACATGTGATACAGCGGATTGCCCGACTGCACCGCGGCCACTTCCGAGGAAGCCGAGGTGATCATCACCAGGCCCAGGCCCAGCAATGCCAGGCAACCGGCGAGGAAGGCGAAATCCAGGTCGATGCCGCGACCGCTGATCAGCGGCGAAGGGTAAGGCTTGAAGATGCCGAAGATCATGCCAGCCCCTCCACCGCCCGGGCGAACAGACGTCCGCGTTCTTCGAAGTTCTTGAACATGTCGAGACTGGCGCAGGCTGGCGACAGCAACACGGCATCGCCTGGCTCGGCCAGCTCAGCGCATTGCTGCACGGCTTCATCCAGTGTCTTGACTCGAACCTGGTGCACACCCTCGCCCAGCGACTCGGCCAGGCGCTCGGCATCACGCCCCAGCAGGACTACGGCGCGGCAGAAGCGCGCCACCGGCTCACGCAGCGCGGAGAAGTCCGCACCCTTGCCGTCGCCGCCAGCGATCAACACCAGCTTGCCGTCGATGTCCGCACCCAGGCCTTCGATGGCAGCCAGGGCGGCGCCGACGTTGGTGGCCTTGGAGTCGTCGTACCAGTTGACGCCGTTGCGCTCACGCACCCATTGGCAGCGGTGGGCGAGCCCGGCAAATTCGCGAAGCGCTTCGAGCATCGGAGCGAACGGCAAGCCCACGGCATGGCCCAGGGCCAAGGCGGCCAGGGCGTTGCTCTGGTTGTGAGCACCGCGGATCTTCAGCTCACGTACCGGCATCAGGGCCTGGAATTCGAAGGCCAGGTACTTCTCGCCGTCGACTTCACGCAGGCCGAAGGCTTTGAAATCCGGCACGTTGAGGCCAAAGGTCCAGCAGGGGCGCCCTTCGACGGGCAACGGCCGGCTCAGGGCATCCTGGCGGTTGACCACGACTTGGCGAGCGCCACGGAAGATCCGGTGCTTGGCCAGGTGATAGGCCGGCAGCCCGCTGTAGCGGTCCATGTGGTCTTCACTGATGTTCAGCACAGTGGCCACTTCGGCGTTGAGCTGGTCGGTGGTCTCCAGCTGGAAGCTGGAAAGCTCCAGGACATACAGCTCCACCGCGTCATCCAGCAAGTCCAGCGCCGGTGTACCCAGGTTGCCGCCGACTGCCACACGTTTGCCCGCCTTGGCAGCCATCTCCCCGACCAGGGTGGTGACGGTGCTCTTGGCGTTGGAGCCGCTGATCGCCACGATCGGCGCCTTGGCATAACGCGCGAACAGTTCAATGTCGCCGGACAGCGTCACGCCACGGGACGCAGCCTGTTGCAGCGCCGGGGTGGCGAGGGCCAATCCGGGGCTGACATAGAGTTCGTTGGCACGGCACAGGAAGTCCACGTCCAACTCGCCACAGCGCACTTCCACCTGCGGGTATTCACGGCGCAGGGTTTCCAGTTCCGGCGGCTGCTCGCGGGTATCGGCGACCGCAAAGGCAATGCCCCGGTTCGCCAGGAAGCGAACCAGGGACATGCCGCTCTTGCCGAGGCCGACAACGATGCGGAATTGGTCGGAAGCGATCAGTGACACGCTCATCTACCTCAGTTTCAGGGTGGCAAGGCCGATCAGCACCAGAATCACGGTGATGATCCAGAATCGGACGATCACCCGCGGCTCGGGCCAACCCTTGAGTTCAAAGTGGTGGTGAATCGGCGCCATGCGGAACACCCGCTTGCCGGTCAACTTGAAGGAGGCCACCTGGATCACCACCGACAGGGTCTCCATGACGAACACGCCGCCCATGATGAACAGGACGATTTCCTGGCGAACGATGACGGCAATGGTGCCGAGCGCTGCGCCCAGCGCCAGTGCGCCGACGTCACCCATGAAGACCTGGGCCGGGTAAGTGTTGAACCACAGGAAGCCCAGGCCTGCGCCAATCAGGGCGCCACAGAACACGATCAGCTCACCGGCGCCCGGTACGTACGGGATCAGCAGGTACTCGGCGAATTTCACGTTACCGGACAGGTAGCAGAAGATGCCCAGTGCACCGCCAACCATCACGGTTGGCATGATCGCCAGGCCATCGAGGCCGTCGGTCAGGTTGACTGCGTTGCTCGAACCGACGATGACGAAATAGGTGAGCACGATGAAGAATGCGCCCAGGGGAATGGTGAGGTCCTTGAGCATCGGCACGATCAGGGTAGTCTCGACGCTGGTCGGTGCGGTCATGTACAGGAACACCGCGGCGCCCAGGCCGAACACCGATTGCCAGAAGTACTTCCAGCGGCTCGGCAGGCCGCGGGAGTTCTTCTCGATCACCTTGCGGTAGTCGTCCACCCAGCCAATGGCACCGAACAGCATGGTCACGATCAGCACGACCCAGACGTAGCGGTTAGTCAGGTCGGCCCACAACAGGGTGCTGATGCCGATCGCGGACAGGATCAGGGCGCCGCCCATGGTGGGGGTGCCGGACTTGGACAGGTGCGATTGCGGGCCGTCGTTACGGACAGCCTGACCGATCTGGCGGATCTGCAGGGTGCGGATCATCCACGGCCCGAGCCACAGCGCCAGGGACAGCGCGGTCAATACACCCAGGATCCCGCGCAGGGACAGGTACTGGAAGACCGCGAAGCCCTTGTAGAACTGTTGCAGATACTCGGCCAACAGCAGCAGCATTAATGTTTCTCCCCGCTGGGACCGCACAAGGCCGCCACGACGTTTTCCATCGCAGCGCTGCGCGAGCCCTTGATCAAGATAGTGGTGTCGCTGGCAGTCTCGGCGCGAACGGCATCGATCAGCTCAGCTTGGGTAGCGAAATGGCGACCATTGGCGCCGTACGCCGCGACCGCGTGGGCCATATTGGTACCCACCGCGTACAGGGCGTCGACCTTGCCGCGGGCATAGTCACCCACCTGACGGTGGCCTTCTTCTGCCCATTGCCCCAGTTCGCCGATATCCCCGAGCACCAGGACGGTGCGTCCGGAAAAGCCGGCGAGTATATCAATGGCGGCGCACATCGAGGTGGGATTTGCGTTGTAACTGTCATCGATAACCCGAACCCCATGAGGTGCGATCTGAGCGACGGTCCGGCCCTTGACCGGCTGAACCGCGCCCAAGCCGGCGGCAATACCTTCCAGGCTCACGCCCAGGGCATGGGCAGCCGCGGCTGCGGCCAACGCGTTGCTGACGTTATGAGTGCCCAGCAGGTTCAGTTGAACCTGCACCGAGCCTTGCGGCCCATGCAAGATAAACGATGGGCAGCCGCGGGCGTCGCGCCCAATCTCGCTGGCATGGAAATCGGCCTGTGGGTTATCCAGAGCGAAGCTGAGGACGCGGTGCTGGCCCGCGCGCTTGCGCCAGATCTCGAAGGCTTTGTCTGCCAGATTGAGGATGGCCGTACCGCCCTCGCCCAGACCTTCGAGGATCTCGCCCTTGGCCTCGACGATTTTCTCGGGGCCGCCGAACTCGCCGACATGGGCGGTCCCGGCATTATTGATGATGACCACTTGAGGCTGGGTCAGGCCAACGGTGTAGCGGATCTCGCCGATGCGCGAGGCGCCCAGCTCGATCACCGCGGCGCTGTGCTCCGGGGAGATTTCCAGCAAGGTCAGGGGCGCGCCGAGGTCGTTGTTCAGGTTGCCCCGGGTGGCCAGGACCAGGCCACGGGTGCGCAGGATGCTGGCAAGCAGCTCCTTGACCGTGGTCTTGCCGCTGGAACCGGTGATGGCCGCGACAGGCTTGTCGAACGCGGCGCGGTTCAGGGCGCCGAGTTGGCCCAAGGCCAGGCGGCTGTCGGCGACGACCAGTTGTGGCAGGTCGACGCCTTCCACTTCACGCTCCACCAGGGCAGCCACGGCGCCCTTGACCTTGACGTCCGCCAGGTAGTCGTGACCATCGAAACGTGGCCCGGCCAGGGCGACAAACAACTGCCCAGCACCCACGGTGCGGCTGTCGATGCTGACACCGCTGAAGCTTGCGTCGGCGCCGACCTGACGCCCCGCGAGCGGCGTGACCAACTGACTGAGTGTCATGGGCTTAAGCATGCGGAGCCTCCCAGGCTGCAAGTGCCTTCTCGGCTTCGACCAGGTCGGAGAAGTCATGGCGCTCGCCTTTGATCTCCTGGTAGTCCTCATGCCCCTTGCCAGCCAGGACGATGACATCGTCGGCGGCAGCGGTGGCGATCAGGTGGGCGATGGCGTTGCCTCGGCCAGCGACGAATTCGACGTCGCATGGCTTGGCGAAACCAGGGCGAATGTCATCGAAGATCCGCTGTGGGTCTTCGGTACGTGGGTTGTCGTCGGTGACCAGCACCCGGTCGGCCAGGCGCTCGGCCACTTCAGCCATCAAGGGGCGCTTGCCGCGATCACGGTCACCACCGCAGCCAAACAGGCACAACAGTCGACCATGGGCATGCGGACGCAGGGCTTCGAGTACTTTTTCCAGGGCATCGGGGGTGTGGGCGTAATCGACCACCACCAACGGTTTGTCGCCACCACCCAGACGCTGCATACGGCCAATGGGGCCTTGCAATTGCGGGGTGACCTTGAGGATTTCGTCCAGCGGGTAGTCCAGCGCCAGCAGCGTGGCCACGGCGGCGAGCATGTTGCTCAGGTTGAAGCGGCCCAGCAGGCGGCTGCGCAGCGCGTGCTCACCCTGCGGGGTCACCAGCACCGCACGCACGCCGTCGTCATCGAAGCGGGCTTGCTTGCAGAACAACGTAGCGTCCGAATCCAGCAGGCTGTAGCTGATCAAACGGGACTCAGCATGGCTCTGGGCCAGGCGACGACCGAATTCATCATCCAGGTTGACCACACGACAACGCAGGTTCGGCCAGGCGAACAGCTTGGCCTTGGCGGCCTCGTAGGCCTCCATGCTGCCGTGATAGTCCAGATGATCGCGGGACAAGTTGGTCATCACCGCGATATCGAATGCCAGCGCCGCGACACGCCCTTGCTCCAGAGCATGGGAGGACACTTCCATCGCCACGGCCTTGGCGCCGCCATGCTTGAGGTCGCTCAAGGTGGCCTGCACGGCGATCGGGTCTGGCGTGGTCAGGCGCCCGCTGCGCAGCTCACCATAGAAGCCGGTGCCCAGCGTGCCTATCAGACCGCAACGCTGCCCCAGGGCATCGAGGGCCTGGGCCACCAGTTGGGTGACACTGGTCTTCCCGTTGGTGCCGGTGACACCAACCAGGTCCAATTGACGGCTCGGCTCACCATAGAAGCGCCCGGCGATCTCTGACAGCTGGCCAATCAGGCCGCGCACGGGGATCAGCGGCACCTCGGTGATCGGCAGAACGCTCGCGCCCTGCTCTTCATAGGCCACTGCGGCAGCGCCACGGGCCAGGGCATCGGCGATGTGCGCACGGCCATCGACCTTCGCCCCAGGCACAGCCAGGAACAGATCGCCCGGCCGCACCTGGCGGCTGTCGAGGGTCAGCTCACGGATCAGCGGATCGCGGCTGGCATGGGCGAAAAGCTTGCTCAATGGCATTGTCATCAACCACGCCCTCCATTGGCGGGTACTGCGCTGGCCTGCTGGGTCGCGGGTTGCGGCAGGTTGTCTGGCGGTACGTTCATCAGGCGCAGCGTGCCCGACATCACCTTGCTAAATACGGGGGCCGATACCAGGCCGCCGAAGTAGCCGCCCTTGCTCGGCTCATCGATGACCACGACGATGGCATAGCGCGGATCGCTCATCGGGCCAAAACCGGCGAACAGCGAACGGTAGGCGTTTTCGGTGTAGCCCTTGGAGCCTACGGTGGCCTTACGCGCGGTACCGGACTTGCCACCCACGTGATAGAACGGCACCTGCGCACGGAACACACCGCGCGGGGCTTCGATGACCTGCTGCAACATGGTCTGCACGGTTTCAGCGGTGTCGGCCGGAATCGCCTGCACAGCCTCCGGCGCCTTGTCGACCTTGAGAATCGACAGCGGAACCATCTTGCCGTCATTGGCAATCGCCGCGTAGGCGTGCACGAGCTGCAACGCCGTCACCGAAAGGCCGTAGCCGTAGGACAGCGTGGCGGTCTCGGCTTTGCGCCATTCACGGTGGTTGGGCAGGTTACCGACACGCTCGCCCGGGAAGCCCAGGCCCGTGTACTGGCCCAGACCGACCTGGGACATGACCCGGTAGATCGCCTCGCCACCAATGTCGAAGGCGATCTTGCTCATGCCGACGTTACTGGAGTTGATCAGGATGCCGGTCAGGTCGAGGATCGGGCCTTCGCTCCTGGACACGTCTTTGATCGTATAGCGGCCGATCTGCAGACTGCCCGGGTAGACCTCGACCTTGTCGGTGGGTTTCCAGCGGCCACTCTGCAAGGCCGCGCTCATGGAGATCGGCTTGACCGTCGAGCCTGGTTCGAACACGTCGATGATCGCCCGGTTGCGCATGGCCGCAGGGAACATGCTACGGCGGTTGTTCGGGTTGTAGGTCGGCTGGTTGACCATCGCCAAAACCTCGCCGGTCTTGACGTCCATGATCACCAGGCTGCCGGCCTTGGCTTCCTGTTCGGCGATGGCGTTACGCAGCTCGCGGGTGGCCAGGTACTGCAGGCGCAAGTCGATGGACAATGCCAAGGTCTTTCCGGCCTTGGCGTTCTTGGTGACCTGGATGTCCTTGATCAGCCGACCGCGCCGGTCCTTGATCACCTGGCGCTTGCCGGGCACGCCGGCGAGCCATTCGTCATAGGCCAGTTCGACCCCTTCGCGACCGTGGTCGTCCAGGTCGGTGAAGCCCACCATATGTGCGGTGACATCGCCCGCCGGATAGAAGCGGCGGAATTCTTCCATGCCATAGACGCCCGGTACCTTGAGGTCGAGCACCTGCTGGCCCTGCTCCGGCGTCAGGCCACGGACCAGATAGATGAATTCTTTGTTGGCTTGCTGGGTCAGACGCTCGGTCAGTTGCTGAGCGTTCTGCCCGAGCGCGGCAGCCAGCTGGGGCCAGCGATCACGGGCGACCTGCATTTCCTTGGGGTTGGCCCAGAGGGTAGTGACCGGCGTACTGACGGCCAGCGGCTCGCCGTTACGGTCGGTGATCAGGCCACGGTGCGCGGGAATAGGAATATGACGCAGACTGCGAGCATCGCCCTGCCCTTTGAGGAAATCACGGTCGACCACCTGCAGATCGATGATGCGCCAGGCGATGGCACCGACCATCAGCGCCAACAATGCGATCACCACCCGGAAGCGCCAGGGGTAGAGTGCGCCTTCGAGCTTCATCATGGCGCCACCATCCGCACTTCGTCAGCGGCCGGCACGCGCATTTTCAGCTGTTCGCTGGCCAGGTTCTCGATGCGGCTGTGGGCGGTCCAGGTGCTTTGCTCGAGAATCAGCCGACCCCATTCAGCCTGAGCCTTGTCGCGCTCGTTCAGTTCGCCGTAGAGGGTGTTGAGCAACTGACGGTTCCAATGGGCGCTGTAGGACACGGCGATCGCCGACACCAGCACACCGACAAACAGCAGAAGCATCAGGAAGCTTCCGCCTGGCAAAGGTTTGGCGAACAGCCGGCTCACCGCAGCTTCTCCGCCACCCGCATCACGGCACTGCGCGCGCGCGGGTTGGCCTGAAGCTCTGCATCGGAGGCGAATTGCGCCTTGCCGATCAGGCGGATCTTGGGTTCGAAGACCTTGTGCTGCACCGGCAGGTTGCGCGGCAGGTTGTCCGCCTCACCCTTGGCAAGCTTGCGCATGAAGAGTTTGACGATACGGTCTTCGAGCGAGTGGAAGCTGATCACCGCCAGGCGGCCACCGACTTCCAGCGCCTCGATTGCGGCCTCAAGACCGGTCTCGAGATCGCCCAGCTCGTTGTTGACGTGAATACGCAACCCCTGGAAGGCGCGGGTAGCAGGGTTCTTGCCCTTCTCCCAAGCGGGGTTGGCGACCTTGAGCACTTCGGCAAGATCACCTGTGCGGGTGAACGGTTGCTGTTCGCGGCGCAGCACGACGGCGCGCGCCATGCGCTTGGCGAAGCGCTCCTCACCGTACTCCTTGAAGACACGGGCGATTTCTTCTTCGGGTGCGGTGGCGATGAACTCGGCGGCACTGATGCCCTGGTCAGGGTTCATGCGCATGTCCAGCGGGCCATCATTGAGGAAACTGAAGCCACGCTCGGGGTCATCCAACTGCGGCGAGGAGACGCCCAGGTCGAGCAGAATGCCGCTGACCTTGCCATCCAGGCCACGCTGCGCGACTTCATCGCCCATCTCGGCAAAGCTGCGCTGCACAATGACAAAGCGGCCGTCTTCGGCCGCCAGCGCTTGCCCCGTCGCAATCGCTTGTGGATCTTTGTCGAACCCCAGCAGCCGCCCTTGCGGCCCGAGCTTACTGAGAATCAGGCGGCTGTGCCCGCCCCGCCCAAAGGTGCCATCCAGATAGCAACCGTCGGCGCGCAGGGCCAATGCCTCGACAGCTTCGTCGAGCAGCACGGTGATGTGGTTGAAGCCGCTATCTATCGTCACAGGATCAGGTCACGCAAGTCATCGGGCATGGCACCCGGTTGTTGAATAGCTGCAAGGTCGGCTGCCGAAACCGCGTTCCAGGCGTCCTCATCCCACAGCTGGAATTTGTTCAGTTGCCCCACCAGCATCGCCTTCTTGTCGAGCTTGGCGTATTCACGCAGACGGGGCGGTACCAGAAAACGACCACTGCCATCGAGCTCCAGGTCCACCGCATTACCGATCAGCAAACGCTGCAGGCGGCGGTTTTCCTCACGCAACGACGGCAAGGCACGCAATTTGGCTTCGATCTGTTCCCACTCGTCGAGGGGATAAACACACAAGCAGGGGTCTACAGCGTCGATGGTCACGATCAACTGACCATTGCAACGCGAATCGAGCTCGTCACGGTACCGACTCGGCATGGCGAGTCGGCCCTTTGCATCGAGGCTGACGGCGTTGGCTCCGCGGAACACGGCTGCGATTCCCCACTGATGTTAGCTTTATTTGGTCAGAAAACCCACTTCATCCCACTTTCTGCCACTTGCGCACACTATAGGAATCCGTCCGCCACACCGTCAAGGCACGTTCATAAGGAAATCCCTTACAGGACGGCGATTTAGCGCAACAAAGGAAGGAGGAACGACTACCAGCGAAGAAATTTGGCGAGAAAAATCAAAGACACGCGGACACATGCGGCGCGAACTTAAAGTGATTTATTAAGAGTAAGAATTTTTCGGTATTACCAGGACATATCTGCTATCGATTCAAGCAGGGAAGGAGGAGGTGGAGAGTCGATCTATAAGCCGGGTTCTGTCGAGGACAGTCATTCCTCTACGACGGCCATCACTGGACGCCTTTAGCAACCTACCCGGTTCCGACGCGGGCCACGCCGTAAGGAACCCTATTTGGTCTTGCTCCGAGTGGGGTTTACCTAGCCACGAACTGTTGCCAGTCGTGCGGTGCGCTCTTACCGCACCTTTTCACCCTTACCGGCACCGAAGTGCTTAGGCGGTTGTTTTCTGTGGCACTTTCCGTAGGCTCGCGCCCCCCAGGCGTTACCTGGCACTCTGCCCTATGGAGCCCGGACTTTCCTCCCCCCTCTTTTGTGGAACAAAAGAAGGCAGCGACTGTCCGATCGACTCTCCGCCGACAAGGTTAACGGCAGGCGCGCTCAAGAACAAGTGACGCAACTAAAGAATATCAATTTGCCACTACTGGGATTTCTGTTTTTCCAGTGCAATTTGATAGAGCAAGTTCTTACGAACACCAGTGATTTCCGCCGCCAATGCAGCCGCGCGCTTGAGTGGCAACTCTGCCAGCAACAAATCCAGCACCCGCTGCGCCTCACCGCTAATGGCCTGCTCGTCCTCAGGCGCGCTCCAGCCGCCGACCAACACCACGCATTCACCCCGCTGCTGGTTGCTGTCGCCTGCGACAAAGGCGCGCAGCTCACCCAGCGGCAACCCCTTGAGGGTCTCGAACGTCTTGGTCAGTTCCCGCCCCAGCACGGCCGGGCGGTCTGCACCGAACACCGCTTCCATGTCCTCCAGGCACTCAAGGATGCGGTGCGGTGCTTCATAGAAGATCAGGGTACGCGGCTCTTCCTTGACCTGCTCGAGCCGAGCGCGGCGCCCGGCCGTCTTGGCCGGCAGGAAGCCTTCGAAGATGAACCGATCCGACGGCAGCCCCGCCGCCGATAAGGCGGCAATCAATGCGCAGGCGCCCGGCACCGGCACTACTTGCACCCCAGCGGCGCGCGCCTGGCGCACCAGGTGGTAGCCCGGATCGGAGATCAAGGGCGTACCGGCATCCGACACCAACGCCACGTCGTCCCCGGCCAGCAGGCGGGTGATGAATCGCCCGCCTTCATCGCGCTCGTTGTGCTCGTGGCAAGCCGCCAGGGGAGTGGCGATACCGAAATGCTGAAGCAGGCGCACCGAGTGACGGGTATCTTCGGCAGCGATCAGCGCCACATTCGCCAGGACCTTGAGGGCCCGGGCGCTCATGTCGTCCAGATTGCCGATCGGCGTGGCGACCACATAAAGCGTCCCCATCGTGGATTTCGAAGCCCCTGCAACATCAGTCACTGCGCACACCTGTCTTGTGGATCAAAGGCGCCATTGTAGCCCGAGCACCCGTAACAGCGCGCAAAGAACTTCAAGGGCCCGCACCTGTAGACGACCTATAGTGAAGGATCAACGTCAGCAACATCGCGCCCCGGCCGACGCTTGGGTACAATTGCCGGCCACCTTGATCGAGTAACAGGACCTTTACATGATCGCTTGCCTGCGGCTGTTCACAGCCCTCTGCTTCGCTGCCCTGCTGGCAGCTTGCGCCAGCTCGCCCTCATCCAGCCTGGGCGAACTGCCACGCACCCCGGATGCCAGCATCGAGCAACTGCTCGACAAGGCAGCCACCAGCAAGTCCGCGGAAGATGCCGCACTGCTGCGCCTGAGCGCCGCCGACCTGGCCTACAAGCAGAAGGACTACCCACGCGCCGCACGCATTCTCGAGCAGGTCCCGATGGACTCGCTCAAGCCGGCCCAACAAGTGTTCGCCAGCACCCTGGCCGCCGAACTCGCCATGAGCCGCAACCAGCCCAAAGCGGCCCTGAGTGCCCTCGCTCACCCGAGCCTGCAACGCCTGGACGAACTGCCGAAGGACCAGCAGGCACGTACCTACAGCGTTCACGCCGCCGCCCTGGAGGCCGATGGCCAGACCCTGGCCGCCGCCCAGCAGCGCGTACTGCTTGCCCCGCTGCTCAGCGACAAGGCCGCCGCCGCGAACGACGACGCCATCTGGGCCCTCGTCGCCTCGCTGCCGGCCGAACAGCTGCAACAGCCCACCAACAATGAAATCCTCGCCGGCTGGACCAGCCTGGCGCTAGCCGTCAAGCGCGCCGGCACCCTGGAGCAACAACAGGCCGCCATCGACACCTGGCGCGACCAGCACCCGGATCACCCGGCCGCCAAGCAACTGCCGCTGGCCTTGGTCAAACTCAAGGAACTGGCCAGCCAACCGCTCACCAAGATCGCTCTGCTGCTGCCTCAGGAAGGCCCGCTGGCCGGCGTTGCCCGCGCCCTGCGTGATGGCTTCATGGCTGCCCACTTCCAAGCCCAGCAATCCGGCCAGCCCGCCCCGGCCGTACAGGTCTTCGACAGCTCGCGCCTGACCTCGCTCGATGACTTCTATCGCCAGGCCCAGGCTGCCGGCGTGCAACTGGTCGTAGGCCCGCTGGAAAAACCCCTGGTGAAAAAGCTCGCGGCCTATCCGCAACTGCCGATCACCACCCTCGCCTTGAACTACGCCGACGCTGGCCAGAAAGCGCCACCACAGCTGTTCCAGTTCGGCCTTGCGGCCGAGGACGAAGCCCGCGAAGTCTCACGCCGCGCACGCGCCGACGGCATGGTTCGCGCCGTAGCACTGGTACCGAGTGGCGAATGGGGTGACCGCGTGCTGGCCGCCTTCCGCCAAGACTGGGAAAGCCATGGCGGCACCCTGCTGGCTGCCGAACGCATCGCCCAGCCGGTCGCGCTTGCCCAGCAGATCGCGGAACTGTTCCAACTGCGCCAGAGCGAAGGTCGCGCCAAGAGCCTGCAAAGCACGGTAGGTGGCACCATCGCCGCACAGCCTTCGCGTCGCCAGGACATCGACTTCATCTTCCTCGCCTCGACCCCGCAGCAGGCCCAGCAGATCAAGCCAACCCTGAATTTCCAGTACGCCGGCGACGTTCCGGTCTATGCCACCTCGAACCTGTACAGCGCCAGCGGTGACGTGAACCAGTACAACGACATGAATGGCATTCGCTTCTGCGAAACCCCATGGCTGCTCGACTCCACCAACAGCCTGCGCCAGCAGGTGGTCCAGCAGTGGCCTCAGGCCGCAGGCAGCCTCGGCCGCCTGTACGCGATGGGTGTCGACGCCTACAGCCTGGCGCCGCGCCTGAACCAGCTCAAAGCCTTGCCCGACAACCGTGTCGAAGGCCTTTCCGGCAGCCTGACCATGAACCCCAGCCAGCGCGTCGAACGCCAACTGCCCTGGGCCGAGTTCTCGGGCGGCCAGGTCAAGCGCCTGCCGGACACCCCTCGCTAATGCCCGACGCATCGCCCGCCAGCGCTGGCCAAGCTGCGGAAAACCATGCCCTCGCGTTCCTTCGAGGGCAGGGTCTGCAGTTGCTGGCGCGCAACTGGCGATGCAAGGGTGGTGAGCTCGATCTGGTCATGCTCGACGCCGATACAGTAGTATTCGTCGAAGTCCGCTACCGGTTGCACGCGGCCTTCGGCGGAGCCGTCGGCAGCATCGACATGCGCAAGCAGAAGCGACTGGCGCTCGCCGCCAACCTGTTCCTGCAGAAGGAGCCACGCTGGGCCGATCAGCCCTGCCGCTTCGACGTTGTCGCCCTGCAGGGCAGCCACCATGCGGGCCAACCGCTGCAATGGCTGAAAAACGCCTTCGAATGCTGAACCCATTCCGATTTTTTAGCTCTATGTTTCGCGGGCTGGTCCCTGTCGCGCGTCGCGCCGGCCACCGCCCCTCTTAAGGTCACACCAGATGGACATGCAATCCCGAATTCGCCGGCTGTTTCAGGCCAGCATCGATACCAAGCAACAGGCGATGGACATCCTGGCACCCCACATCGAGCAGGCCAGCCTGGTCATGGTCAATGCGCTGCTCAACGAGGGCAAGATGCTCGCGTGCGGCAACGGCGGCTCGGCCGGCGATGCCCAGCATTTTTCCTCGGAGCTGCTCAATCGTTTCGAGCGTGAACGCCCGAGCCTGCCAGCCATCGCCCTGACCACCGACAGCTCGACCCTCACCTCGATCGCCAACGACTACAGCTACAACGAAGTCTTCTCCAAGCAGATCCGCGCCCTGGGCCAGCCCGGGGATGTGTTGCTGGCGATCTCTACCAGCGGCAATTCCGCCAACGTGATACAAGCGATCCAGGCCGCGCACGACCGTGAAATGATCGTCGTGGCATTGACCGGGCGCGACGGCGGAGGCATGGCCTCGCTGCTGCTGCCTGAAGATGTGGAGATCCGTGTGCCGTCGAACGTCACCGCGCGAATCCAGGAAGTCCACCTGCTGGCGATCCATTGCCTGTGCGACCTGATCGACAGCCAACTGTTCGGGAGTGAAGAATGATCCCTAAGCGCCTCGGCCTGATGGCCCTGACCCTGTGCCTGAGTATCTCTGGCTGCAGCTCGGTACTGACCTCCACCCGCAACTCGCCCATCGAGGACGATCGCGGCACCCGCACCATCGGTAGCAAGATCGACGACTCGCTGATCGAGACCAAGGTTTCGGTCAACATCGCCAAGGCCAACGCCGACCTGGACAAGGGCTCTCACATTGTCGTCAGCAGTTACAACGGCGTAGTCCTGCTGGCCGGCCAGACCCCACGCGCCGATCTCAAGAGCCTGGCCGAGCAAACCGCCAGCCAGGTACAGCGGGTCAAGAAGGTCCATAACGAGCTGCAGGTCATGCAGCCGTCCTCGATCCTCGCCCGTAACAACGACGCCTGGCTGACCACCAAGATCAAGGCTCAAATGCTGGGCGATGCCAGCGTGCCCAGCACCCGCATCAAGGTGATCACCGAGAACGGCATCGTCTACCTGCTTGGCCTTGTGACCCAGGGCGAGGCCAACGCCGCCACCAACGTGGTGCAGGGCGTCTCGGGTGTGCAGAAGATCGTCAAGTTGTTCGAATACATCGACTGACGCAAACAGCGTAACGCCTGACCGCAATACAAGCCCGCTCCTGCAGGGATCACACACGACCCTGTGGGAGCGGCAAACCCCGCCCCAAGATCCGTTCCACCCTTCGTTATCCTCAGGAAGTACCCATGAAGAAGTCCCTGCTGTCCGTCCTCGCGATCGGCGCATTCGCCGCCCTGGCCGGCTGCTCGACCCCAAGCCAGATCACCCTCAACGATGGCCGTGAAATCCAGACCGTCGACACACCGAAGTATGACAGCGACGCTGGCTTCTACGAGTTCGAGCAACTGGACGGCAAACGCACCCGTGTCAACAAGGACCAGGTTCGCAGCATTCAGGATCTGTAAGCCCAAGACCCGAAGCCAATAAAAAAGGCGATCCATCTGGATCGCCTTTTTTGTTACTTGACCACCTTGAGGCTGGGTCGACCACTGGGGCGTGGTGGCTGGCCACCTCCCTCGGGCGGACCATCGTCATCCGGCTCGACATCGTCGTCGTCCAGCTCGTCGCTGTCCAACGGCGGCTCCAGCTCGAAGACCATGCCCTGACCGTTCTCTCGGGCATAGATGCCCAGGATTGCACCGACCGGCACAAACAACGAATGCGCCACGCCACTGAAGCGACCTTCGAAACTGACCGCCTCGTTGTCCATGTGCAGGTTACGCACGGCATTGGGGGAAATGTTCAGGACGATCTGGCCATCGCTGGCAAATCCCTGGGGAACCTGGACCGCTGGAAACTCAGCATTGACCAGCATGTGGGGGGTGCAATCGTTGTCGACGATCCACTCGTACAGCGCTCGAACCAGATAGGGGCGACTGGAGTTCATCAACGGCTCCTTAAAGCTTGCGCATTTCACGTTCTGCAGCGGACAGGCTCGCCTGGAAAGGCTCGCGGGCAAACTGTCGCTCCATGTAATCCAACAGCGGCTTGGCCTGCCGCGGCAATTCGATACCCAATAGCGGCAATCGCCACAATATGGGCAATAGACAACAATCGACCAGGCTTTGCTCCTCACTCATGAAGCAAGGGAACTCTCCGAACAACGGAGATACGCCAGTCAGGCTCTCGCGCAATGCCTTGCGTGCCTCAACGCGCGCCGCCTCCGTGCTGCGGGCATCGAGGATGGTGTCGGCCAGTGCGCACCAGTCGCGCTGGATGCGATGCATCAGCAGACGGCTGTTGCCGCGCGCCACCGGATAGACCGGCATCAGCGGCGGGTGCGGGTAACGCTCCTCAAGGTACTCCATTACCACGGTCGATTCGTACAGCGCCAGATCGCGGTCGACCAAGGTCGGCACGCTGGCATAAGGGTTCACTTCGACCAGCTTGGGCGGCAGGCGTGCAGGATCGACATCGACGATCTGCACGGTGATGCCCTTCTCGGCGAGAACAAGGCGTACCCGGTGAGAATAATGATCAGCGGGGTCGGAATAGCAGGCTAACCGGTTGGTTGCGCCCATGTAGCGCCTCCTCGCATGGGGATGCTTTGTGAAACTCTAAATGCAAACGCGCCCTGGAGAGCTCCACCGCTTCAGCGATGGGGCGCTCCAGGGCGCGTTCAACTACCAGAAACTACTGCGTGATCAGTGCACGTCCTTCCAGTATTCGCGCTTGAGCAAATAAGCGAATACGAAGAAGAAAGCCAGGTACAGCAACACATAGGTACCAATGCGCTGGCTTTCCAGTTTGACCGGGTTGGCCGAATAGGCCAGGAAGGTCACCAGGTTCTTGACCTTCTCGTCGAACTGCTCGGTCGTCAGGGTACCGGATTTCGGCTCGATGGTCAGCTGGTCACAGGCTTCATGGGTCAACGGACTGCCGGTCAGCGGGTCGAACTGCTTCTTGCCATCGACCACCATCTGCACCTGCTTGCAGCCGATCACCTGATTACCCTGCAGACCAACCAGCACGTTGGGCATGCCGACGTTCGGGAACACCTTGTTGTTCACCCCATAAGGACGCGACTTGTCCTCATAGAAGCTGCGCAGGTAGGTGTACAGCCAGTCGGTACCGCGAACACGCGCAACCAGGGTCAGGTCGGGCGGTGCCGCACCGAACCAGGTCTTGGCATCGCTGGGCTGCATACCGATCGTCATGTGATCGCCGATCTTGGCGCCGGTGAACACCAGTTTCTCGAGCATCAGCTCGTGCGGTATGCCCAGATCATCGGCCACGCGCTCATAGCGCTGGAACTTGGCGCTGTGGCACCCCATGCAATAGTTGGCGAAGGTACGCGCGCCATCCTGCATGGCAGCCTTGTCGGTCAGGTCGATATCGACCTTGTCCAGCACCGGGCCGTGCTCGCTGGCGGCGAAGGACAAGGCGGGCATCATTGCCAGGAACAGTACTGCAATTAGCTTTTTCATCAGCCAGTCACCCTTTCCGGAACCGGTTTGGTCTTCTCAAGCCTTGTGTAGAACGGCATCAGCAGGAAGTAGGCGAAATACAGCACGGTGCAGACCTGCGACAGCAAGGTCCGACCCGGCGTAGGCGCCAGTACGCCCAGCACACCGAGAATCACGAAGGCAATGCAGAACACCACCAGGAACACTTTGCTCAACCAGCCTTTGTAGCGCATCGAGCGCACAGGGCTGCGGTCCAGCCAGGGCAACACGAACAGCACAGCGATTGCGGCCCCCATGGCGATCACGCCGAACAATTTGTCAGGGACCGCACGCAAGATCGCGTAGAACGGCGTGAAGTACCAGACCGGCGCGATATGCTCAGGCGTCTTGAAGGCGTTCGCCTGTTCGAAGTTCGGTTTTTCCAGGAAGTACCCACCCATTTCCGGGAAGAAGAACACCACCGCGCAGAACACGAAGAGGAACACCACCACACCGACGATATCCTTGACGGTGTAGTACGGATGGAATGGAATGCCGTCGAGCGGAATGCCGTTTTCATCCTTTTTCTTCTTGATGTCGACGCCGTCCGGGTTGTTCGAACCCACTTCGTGCAGCGCCAGGATGTGCAACACCACCAGGCCCAGGATCACGATCGGCAGAGCGACCACGTGCAGGGCGAAGAAGCGGTTCAGGGTGATACCCGAAATCAGGTAGTCGCCGCGGATCCACTGGGTCAGGTCGCCGCCGATCACCGGGATGGCGCCAAACAGCGAGATGATCACCTGGGCACCCCAGTAGGACATCTGGCCCCATGGCAGCAGGTAGCCCATGAACGCCTCGGCCATCAGCGCCAGGTAGATCAGCATGCCGAACAGCCAGACCAGCTCGCGCGGCTTCTGGTAGGAGCCGTAGAGCAGGCCGCGGAACATGTGCAGATACACCACGATGAAGAACGCCGAGGCACCGGTCGAGTGCAGATAGCGCAAGATCCAGCCGTATTCGACGTCACGCATGATGTACTCGACCGAGGCAAATGCCTCTTCCGCCGAGGGTGTGAAGCTCATGGTCAACCACACACCGGTGACGATCTGGTTGACCAGCACCAGCAGCGCCAGGGAGCCGAAGAAGTACAAGAAGTTGAAGTTCTTGGGCGCGTAGTACTTGCTCAGGTGGTCTTCCCACATCTTGGTGGCGGGGAAGCGAGCATCAATCCAGTCCATGAACTTGCTCATCATGCCTTCTCCTGATCGATGCCGATGACAATGATGTCGTCCGACTCATACGAGTGCGGGGGCACTGGCAGGTTGAGAGGTGCCGGTTGCGACTTGTAGACGCGACCAGCCAGGTCATAGTGCGAACCGTGGCAAGGGCAGAAATAGCCGCCTACCCATTTCGGCCCCAGGTCAGCGGGCGCGACCTCAGGACGGAAGGTCGGCGAACAACCCAAATGGGTGCACAGACCAACAAGGACGAGGATCTCCGGCTTGATCGAGCGATTCTGCGGGTCGACGTAGGTCGGCTGCACCGAAGCCTTGGATTCGGGATCGGACAAATCTCCGGTGATTTTCTTCAGATTGCCGAGAATTTCCTCAGTTCGTCGCACGATGAAAACAGGTTGCCCTCGCCACTCAGCCACCATCTGCTGACCTGGCTCGACCTTGGCGATATTGACCTTCACCGGTGCGCCGGCGGCTTTCGCCTTGGCACTGGGGAACCATGACCCCACGAACGGTACCGCAGCCCCCACTGCCCCCGCTGCGCCTACCACGGATGTGGCGGCTACGAGGAAGCGGCGCCGGCCTGCGTTGACGCCGTCATTGCTCATTCAGTCCTCTCCCATCAGCTGCTTTGGCCTGTTGGATCAGGCATCTACTTAGTTGTGTCTGTGGCACTAAAAGTTGGCCGCAATGGTAAGGAACAAGTCCACACACTGACAAGGTGATTACCCCCCAGGCGGGCTGCAACCCTCGCTTTGCTTGATCTGCGTCTATGCGGCAAGTTGTCACTGACATGCTGACAGGTTAGTTCAAGACATAAAAAAAGCCCGGTTCCATAAACGGAACCGGGCTTTTTTTCGACTGCCGAAGCGGTATTAACGCTTGGAGTACTGAGGACGCTTACGCGCTTTACGCAGACCCACTTTCTTACGCTCGACTTCACGAGCATCGCGGGTGACGTAGCCAGCACGACGCAGAGCGCCACGCAGGGATTCGTCGTAGTCCATCAGAGCACGGGTGATACCGTGACGGATCGCACCGGCTTGACCGCTGACACCACCACCGGAAACGGTGACGTAGATGTCGAACTTCTCAACGGTCTCGGTCAGCTCCAGCGGCTGGCGAACAACCATGCGAGCGGTTTCGCGACCGAAGAACACGTCCAGAGAACGGTTGTTGATGGAAATGTTACCAGTGCCCGGACGCAGGAAAACGCGAGCGGTTGCGGTCTTGCGACGGCCAGTGCCGTAATTTTGAGTCGCCGACATAATGAACTATCCCGTTAGATCTTCAGTTCTTGAGGCTGCTGAGCAGTGTGTGGGTGAGCAGCACCCGCGTACACTTTCAGCTTGCGGTACATGTCGCGACCCAGCGGGTTCTTCGGCAGCATGCCTTTGACCGCGGTCTCGATGACACGCTCAGGGGCTTTGTCGATCAGCTTCTCGAAGCTGATTTCCTTGATGCCACCTGGGAAACCGGAGTGGGAGTAGTACATCTTGTCCGAAGTTTTGGCACCAGTAACACGTACCTGCTCGGCGTTGATGACGACGATGTAGTCGCCGGTGTCAACGTGAGGGGTGTATTCTGGCTTGTGCTTGCCACGCAGACGACGAGCGATTTCGGTAGCCAGACGACCCAGGGTCTGACCAGCGGCGTCAACTACGTACCAGTCGCGCTTTACTGTTTCCGGTTTAGCAGTAAAAGTTTTCATTCTCTAAAGCCTCAGAGGCCGCCCAGCGAAAAATAGACGGCGAATCTTACTGGATAGTGCACAGCTTGCCAAGGGCAAGCGCGCAGCCGCACACGGACGCTATTGGGGGCTCGGGTCGGCGCGTCCAATGTTCGACAAGGGTTCCTCCTGCATGGTGGTGCATCACTTCCGCCACACGGAGAGGGGCAGAATTATCCAGATTGCAGAAAAAAATTCAACCTGATTTGATGGTTCGATTTGCAGGAGACGATGCCCATGCAATATCGCCAACTCGGCCGAACCGACCTTGATGTCAGCGCCCTGTGCCTGGGCACCATGACCTGGGGCGAACAGAATGACGAGACCCAGGCCTTCGCCCAGATCGCACTGGCCAAGGCCAGCGGGGTCAACTTCATCGACACGGCAGAGATGTATCCTGTGCCGCCACGCCCGGAAACCTACGCCGCCACCGAGCGCATCATCGGCAACTGGTTCCGCCGCCATGGCGATCGCGACGACTGGATCCTGGCAAGCAAGGTCGCAGGCCCTGGCAATGGCATCAGCCACATCCGCGACGGCCAGCTCAAGCACAACCGCCAGCACATCGTCGCCGCACTGGAAGACAGCCTGCGGCGCCTGCACACAGACCGCATCGACCTCTACCAATTGCACTGGCCCGAGCGCAGTACCAATTTCTTCGGCAAGCTGGGCTACCAGCACCTGCCCCATGATCTGTTCACGCCGTTGGAAGAAACCCTCGAGGTGCTCGATGAGCAGGTACGCGCAGGCAAGATCCGCCATATCGGCCTGTCCAACGAAACGCCATGGGGCACCATGAAGTTCCTGCACCTGGCCGAGACCCGTGGCTGGCCGCGGGCCGTGTCGATCCAGAATCCCTACAACCTGCTCAACCGCAGCTTCGAGGTGGGCCTGGCGGAAGTGGCGATCCGTGAGCAGTGCGGTTTGCTGGCCTATTCTCCCCTGGCCTTCGGCATGCTCTCGGGCAAATACGAGGACGGCGCACGGCCAGCGCACGCACGCCTGACGCTGTTCAGCCGCTTCTCCCGCTACTCCAATCCGCAGACGGTTTCCGCCTGCAGCCGCTACGTGCAGCTGGCTCGCCAGCATGGCCTGGACCCTGCGCAGATGGCCTTGGCCTTCGTCACCCGCCAGCCGTTCGTGACCAGCAACATCATGGGCGCCACCAGCGTGGAGCAATTGCAAAGCAACCTGGACAGCCAGGCCTTGACCCTCAGCGACGAGTTGCTCGCAGCCATCGAGGCGATCCATCAGGACCAGCCCAACCCGGCGCCTTGAACGCAGTCCGGCACATCCCCTGGCGGACAAACCCACCTCCACAGCGTCGCGTACTTTTCTGTGGACGTGGGCTTTTCACAAGTGGATCCAACTGGCGTTGGCGGGGTAGACACAACTACCAAAAAATAAGACGATCCAGCCGGTGATTGACCACTCTACCCTATAAGAACAATGACAATGATGTTTACCCAACCCTCCGCGTCGTTGCGGCGCGTCAGCATCCTGGCCATTGACAAGGTGTTCGCTTCGACCCTCATGCAAGCCAAGGATTTCTTCCACCTGGCCAGCCTGCGCTACAGCAAGCAATTGGGCCTGGGGCTGCAACCGATGTTCGAGATCTGCCTGGTGAGCCCGGACGGCAAGCCTGTGGACAGTTTCAGCAATGTTCAGGTCCCGGTCGACAGCGGTCTGGTCGATGCCGACGTGATCATCCTCCCGGCGTTCTGGGAAGACTTCGACAACCTCCAACAACGCTACCCCCAGGTCCTGCCCTGGCTACGCGAGCAACATGCCCGCGGTGCGGTTCTGTGCGGCGAGGCCAGCGGCGTGTTCTGGCTGGCCGAGGCAGGCCTGCTCGATGGCAAGGAGGCGACCACCTACTGGCGGTTCTTCAACAGCTTCGCCGAGCGCTTCCCCAATGTCCGACTGAACCAGGACAAACACCTGACTGACGCCGACAACCTGTACTGCGCAGGCGGCACCACGTCGGCGTGCGACCTGTACATCTATCTGATCGAGCGTTTCTGTGGTCCCAACGTCGCCCGTGCCGTGGCCCGCGACATCCTCTACGAAGTGCAGCGCAGCTACACTCCCGGGCGCATGGGCTTTGGCGGACAGAAGCTGCACCAGGACCTGATCATCCTGCAGATCCAGCACTGGCTGGAGGAGCACTTCGCCGACAAGTTCCGCTTCGAAGACGTGGCGCGCAATCACGGCATGAGCATCCGCAACTTCATGCGCCGTTTCCAGAGCGCGACAGGTGACAAACCCCTGCACTACCTGCAACGCCTGCGCATCGAGACCGCCAAGGGGCTCTTGTCGAGCACGCGCAAGAGCATCAAGACCATCAGCTATGAAGTGGGCTACGACGACGCCAGCTTCTTTGCCCGGCTGTTCCGCCAACACACCGAACTGTCACCGAACCAGTATCGACAGCAGTTCGTGCAGGAAGCCTGAATACAGGAAACCCGCGCCCACAGGACCGGCGATGATCCTTGTGGGAGCGGGTTTACCCGCGAAGAGAACGCCGCGAAAAGACAGTTGCTCCAAGAGGAGCAAAGATCCAATCGACGTTAGGCTCTGTACGAAAAGCCTTGATACAGACCCTAGGGCTTGTGCGCCCGCGCCAGGAACTCGTGGGACTGCATCTCCAGCAAACGGCTCAGCGTGCGCTGGAACTCGAAGCTCAGACGGCCACCGGTATACAGGTCCTTGAGCTCGACCTCGGCGGAGATGATCAGCTTGACGTTACGGTCGTAGAACTCGTCGACCATGTTGATGAAGCGTCGGGCGATGTCATCTGTGGTCACGCCCATCTGCTCGACATTACTCAGCAACACGGCATGGAAGATCTTGCCCAGTTCGATGTAATCGTTCTGGCTGCGCGGGCCATCGCACAAGGCGCGGAAGTCGAACCAGGCGACGTCATCGCACGTGCGGATCGCTTGGATTTCGCGGTTCTCGATCACCAGCACGTCGTTTTCCACAGCCTGGGTGCACTCGGGCGTCAAGGCGCGGAAGCTCTGGCGCAGGCTCTCGTGGGCGGCATCATCGAGCGGGAAGTGATACAGCTCGGCCTGCTCCAGGTGACGCAGGCGATAGTCGACCCCGCTGTCGACGTTGACCACTTCGGTGTTCTGTTTGATCAGCGCGATGGCCGGCAGGAAGCGCGCACGCTGCAGGCCATCCTTGTACAGGCCGTCGGGGACAATGTTCGAAGTCGCCACCAGGGTCACGCCATTCTTGAACAGCTCTTCCATCAAGGTGCCGAGGATCATCGCATCGGTGATGTCGGAGACGAAGAATTCGTCGAAGCAAATCACCTTGGCTTCGTCGGAAAAACGCTTGGCGATGATAGTGAGCGGGTTCTTCTCACCCTTGAGGGTCTTCATCTCCTCGTGCACACGCTTCATGAAGCGGTGGAAGTGCGTGCGCATCTTCTGCTTGAACGGCAGCGCCTCGAAGAAGGTGTCGACCAGGTAGGTCTTGCCGCGACCCACGCCACCCCAGAAATACAAGCCCTTGACCGGTGCCTGCTCCTTCCTGCCGAACAGCTTGCCGAACACGCCGGGCTTGTTGTTCTGCGCCGCCAGCAGGTCGTCGTACAGGCGCTGCAGGTGACGCACCGCAGTTTCCTGCGCCGCATCATGGAAGAAGTCGGGACGTTTCAGATCTGCTTGATATCGTTCGAGGGGCGTCATGATTCGTTAGCGAGGCAACAAAAAACGGGCCGTCACTGTAGCGACAGGCCCGCTTAATGGCAATCATACATACGGCCATTGCACCGCTGGGCTGTGCGCTATCGGTACGCAAGCCCCAATTCGGATTGTCTGTTCCGACCCTTTCGCGGGTGAACCCGCTCTCACAGGTACAGCACATTCACCCGCGAATGCCGGCGAGAAGCCGGCGCACTTCGCATCAGTCTTGAGGCTGCAAGGCTGCGCGCAGGCTCTCGATGGCCGCGTCACGGGCCTCGCCGGTCTGGAACTGCGGCCCATCGGCAACCTGCTCGCCGTTCAGCCAGAGCGAGAAGCCCAGGCCTTCGACACGCACATCCGCCTCCCCCCCCTGCTGCAACTGCTTGCTCACGGCGCCTGCGCTCTTGCCGTCGGCGAAGCTGCGCGAGAGCAGCAGTTGTTCGCCATCGGCGGCCAACAGGCGGAAGCGGAAGCTGCCGTCGTCGTCGCGGAAACTAATGAAACGCGCAGTCTTGGCAGCTTTCTTCTTCACTTCGGCGCTGGCCTGGACGCTGGTGCGGAACGAACGCAGGCCTACCGCCTCGCGCAGTTGCTCGAGGAACGGCGTGGCGATCTTGCGGGCCTTGGCGGCACCCGCCAGGAGAATGTCTTCCAGGTCGGATGGGCGCGAAATCAATTGGTGGTAGTGCTCACGCTTTTCGGCCAACTGGCCGTCGAGCAACTGGAACAGACGCTGCTTGGCCTCCCCCCAACCCAGGCCCTGCAACAGCTCTTCCCGGAATTCGGCCGACTGCGCGGGCGTGGCGAAGGCCTGGAACAGGGTGAACAGGTGCGAGTTGTCCGCATCTTTCGGCTCGCCCGGCGCGCGGGAGTCGGTGACGATGCGCGAGATCGCGTCTTTCATGTCCTTGGCGCTGGTGAACAGCGGGATGGTGTTGTCGTAGCTCTTGGACATCTTGCGACCGTCCAGACCCGGCAGCGTCGCCACGGTTTCCTCGATCACCGCCTCCGGCAGGGTGAAGAAGTCCTTGCCCTGGCCGAACAGGTGGTTGAAGCGCTGGCCGATGTCGCGAGCCATCTCCACGTGCTGGATCTGGTCACGGCCGACCGGCACCTTGTGGGCGTTGAACATCAGGATGTCCGCGGCCATCAGCACCGGATAGCTGAACAGGCCCATGGTGACGCCGGCGTCCGGGTCTTCGCCGGCTTCGACGTTCTTGTCCACCGAGGCCTTGTAGGCGTGGGCGCGGTTGAGCAGGCCCTTGGCGGCGACGCAGGTCAAAAGCCAGGTCAGCTCAGGGATCTCAGGGATGTCGGACTGGCGATAGAAGGTGACCTTGTCCGGATCCAGGCCACCGGCCAGCCAGGTGGCGGCGATCTCCAGGCGCGAACGCTGGATGCGCTGTGGATCGTCGCATTTGATCAAGGCGTGATAGTCGGCCAGGAAGTAGAACGAGTCGGCACCGGGCTGCTGGCTGGCGACGATCGCAGGGCGGATGGCGCCGGCGTAGTTGCCCAGGTGCGGGGTGCCGGTGGTGGTGATACCGGTGAGAATGCGCGTAGTCATGGGTGTTCGCTTGATCAGGCTTGGCTCAGTTCGAAAGACGCGGCAGCACCAGATCCTTCAGATCGGTCAGCTTGCCATGGAAAAAGTGTCCGCATTCTGCCACTTTCAGCAGCTCATGGGGGCGCGGCAGGTTGTCGGACCAGTCATACACCAGTTGGGGATCGACGACCTCATCGGTGTCCGGCTGCACCACGGTCAACGGGCAACGCTGGGCCAGCGGGAACTGCTCGCTCAGGCGCATCACCGCCGGGGCGATCATGAACAGGTGCTGCAACGTCACATCGGCAGCCTCCAGGCGCCCCGCCAGGCTGGCCGCGACGAATCCACCGAAGGAGAAGCCCATCAGCACCAGCGGCAGCTCAGGATGCTTGGCCCGCAGCCAGGCCGCAGCCGCCTGGGCATCGTCGACTTCACCTGCGCCCATGTCATGGGTGCCGGCGCTCTGGCCCACGCCACGGTAGTTGAAACGCAAGGTGATGTAACCTGCGTCACGGGCGGTACGCTGCAGGGTCGAGACCACCTTGTTGAGCATGGTGCCACCCTGGACCGGATTGGGATGGCAGATCAGCACCGCACCACGGGCATCGGCCACATCCAGGTACAAGGCTTCCAGCTGGCCGCATGGGCCATTGATGAACAAGGGGGTTTCGCGGATAAGCAAGGCACTACTCCGTGACCTCGGTGAAGGTCGACTCGTCTAGCTGAAGAATTCTGTTCTGATTTGCGATCGCTCGCGGTATACAGCGCAGGTCTGAGCCGTTAACGTAAAGCAAAGCCGTTTATAGAGGAAGGACTCGTGGAACTCTCGCTCCTTGTTTGGTTGTTGCCGACCCTGGCCCTCGTCGTCGGCGTGGTGGTGGGCTTCGTCGTTGCCCGTCTGCTGCCCAACGCAGCGCCCAGCAGCACCCAACGTCAGCTGGATGACATCCAGCAGCGCTTCGATAGCTACCAGAACGAAGTGGTCACCCACTTCAACAGCACCGCTTCGCTGGTCAAGAAACTGACCCAGAGCTACCAGGACGTCCAGGACCACCTCGCCGACGGTGCCAACCGCCTGGCCCTCGACGACGTGACCCGCCAACGCCTGCTGGCCGCCCTGCATTCCGAAGCGGCCCAGGGCCCACGTGATCGCCTGACCCCGCCCAAGGACACCGCCGAAGTGCCTCGCGACTACGCGCCGAAGACGCCGAACTCGCCGGGCATGCTCGACGAGAGCTACGGCCTCAAGCGCTGAACATCAAAAAGGCCTCGCAAGAGGCCTTTTTTGTGGGCGTTCGCCAGGGAAGACCTGGGCAATGCCCGTAGGAGCTGGCGAAGCTGCAAAGCAGCCCCAGGATGAAATGAGCTTGCCTTCAACCACAAGCCCTTGCCAGCCCGCCGCTCATCGACACCAAGGGGCCACACCGTCAGCGATTTCATACCGTGCCCTCGCCTGCCCCAACACCTCCTCGCCCAACCGCCCTTGCCTCATCAGGCTGTACAGCGCCGCCATCACCACACTGTACCGATCCACCTCGAAGAAGCGCCGCAACTGCTGACGTGTATCGCTGCGCCCGAAACCATCAGTGCCCAGTGTCATGTAAGGCGCCTGCACATATTCGGCGATCAGTTGCGGCCAGGCCCGGGCATAGTCGCTGGCGGCGACCACCGGATCATCACCGGCCAGGCACTGGCTCACATAGCTGCTCGCCTCACGCCCCTGGATTGCCGCCCGTTGCGTGTCCCGTGCCTCACGCGCCAGTTCGCTGAAACTGGTGACACTGAAGACGTCGCTGTCCACCTGCCATTCGGTGGCAAGCAGCTCGCTGGCAGCGATCACTTCACGCAGAATCGCCCCGGCGCCGAGCAACCGCACTTTGGCACGTGGCTGCAGGGCTTGCTGCCTGGCGAAACGGTACATGCCGCGCAGCACATCGCCCCGTACGGCGTCGGGCAGCGAAGGCTGTGGATAGTTTTCGTTCATCACTGCCACGTAGTGGAACTCGTCGCACTGCTCCACCAGCATGCGCCGGGCCGCGTGATCGAGTATGACCGCCAATTCGCCGGCAAAACACGGATCCCACGCCCGGCAATTGGGCACCAGCGCCGCCATCACCAGGCTGGAGCCGTCCTGGTGCTGCAACCCTTCGCCGCCCAAGGTGGTACGCCCGGCCGTGGCGCCCAGCAGCAGGCCACGGGCGCGCTGGTCAGCAGCGGCCCAGATCAGATCGCCCACGCGCTGGAACCCGAACATCGAGTAATAGATGTACACCGGCAACATAGGTTCGCCGTGTACCGCGTAGGACGTAGCCGCCGCCACCCACGAAGAAATCGCCCCAGCCTCGGTGATCCCCTCCTCCAGCAGTTGGCCGTCCCGTGCCTCTTTGTAGCTGAGCAGGGACCCGGCATCCTCAGGCTCGTAGCGCTGCCCGCAGGACGAATAGATTCCGATCTGCCTGAACAAACTGGCCATGCCGAAGGTACGCGCCTCATCGGCGACGATCGGCACCACCCGCGGCCCCAGCTCCGGCGCCTTTAACCAATGCCCGAGCAGCCGCACGGCAGCCATGGTGGTGGACATTTCCTTGTCCGCGGCATGCAGGGCGAAACCGCCGAAGGTTTCCAGATCCGGCAGCGCCAGGCGACGACAGTCGCTGCGCCGCACCGGCAACGTCCCGCCCAATGCCGCCCGTTGTTTGCGCAGGTAACGCATTTCCGGGCTGTCCTCGGCAGGCCGATAGAAGCGCAGTTGCTCCACGGCGTCGTCCGATAGGGGCAAATGGAAGCGATCACGGAACGCCAGCAGCGCCTGGACATCGAGCTTCTTGGCCTGGTGCGCGGTCATCCGCGATTCGCCGGCGCTGCTCATGCCATAGCCCTTCTTGGTCTTGGCCAGGATCACCGTCGGCCGCCCCTTGCAGGCCTTGGCCGCGGCATAGGCCGCGTGCAGTTTGCGAAAATCGTGACCACCCCGCTTGAGGGCGTTGATTTCGTCGGAGCTCATGTGCGCCACCAGACGTCGCAGCGCCGGCTGCTGGTTGAAAAAGTGCTCGAGGTTGTAGGTGCCATCCTTGGCACCAAGGGTCTGGAACTGCCCGTCTGGCGTCGCCGCCAACTGACGCAGCAGCACATGCTCGTGGTCGCGAGCGAACAGGGCATCCCACTCCGAACCCCAGAGCACCTTGATCACGTTCCAGCCTGCGCCGCTGAACAACGCCTCGAGTTCCTGGATGATCTGCCCATTGCCACGCACCGGGCCATCCAGGCGTTGCAGGTTGCAGTTGACGATGAACGTCAGGTTGTCCAACCCTTCGCGCGCCGCCAGGGTCAGGCCCGCCGTGGATTCTGGCTCATCCATCTCGCCATCGCCGAACACGCCCCAGACATGCCGTGAATCAGTCTCGAGGACGCCGCGATGCTGTAAATAGCGCATGAAGCGCGCCTGGTAGATGGCGTTGAGCGGGCCAATCCCCATGGAGCCGGTCGGAAACTGCCAGAAGTCGGGCATCAACCACGGGTGTGGATAAGAGCACAGGCCATTGCCGGCGACTTCCTGGCGATAGCTGGCCAGTTGCGCCTCGCTCAAGCGCCCTTCGAGAAACGCCCGGGCATAGATACCCGGGGCGGAATGGGGCTGGAAGAACACCAGGTCGGCCGAGCGTCGCTCGCCACCGCTCTCTCCACGGAAAAAGTGCTGGAAGCCCACCTCGAAGATCTCCGCCGCCGAGGCATAGCTGGCGATATGCCCGCCCAGATCGCCATAGGCGTGATTGGCCCGCACCACCATGGCCAGGGCGTTCCAGCGCAGGATGCCGGTGATGCGCTCATCCATCTCCAGATCGCCCGGATAGGCGCCTTGCTGCTCCACCGACAAGGTGTTGCGGTAGGCAGAAAATGGCAGGGCATCACGCGCCAGCCCTAATTCCAGGGCATGGCTTTGCAGGCGCTGCAATAAATAGCGCGCTCGGGCTGGCCCGCAATGGGCCAAGGCCGATTCGAGCGCTTCGCACCATTCGCGGGTTTCAGCCGGGTCACTGTCCAGGTCAGTATCTTGGGCCGTCAATGGCTCGTTCGGATTCATCATCGCCACCATCGGGCTTATCCTTCATGTTCCGGGCACGATTCGCGGGTAAACCCGCTCCCACAGGTTTTACGCTGCTCTCAGAAATATCGCGGTGTCTGTGGGTTTGCGCGCGGAGCAAGTCCGTTAACCCCACAGATTCTGACGCCGTTTCAGGCGCAGGCCTTCAATGCCTGGGCGATATCGGCCATCAGGTCATCGATGTCCTCCAGCCCCACCGACAGCCGTACCAAGCCTTCAGAGATGCCATGGTGGGCACGCTCCTGCGGCGTGTAGCTCGAGTGAGTCATGCTCGCCGGGTGCTGGGCCAGCGACTCGGCATCACCCAGGCTCACCGCCCGGCTGAACAGCTGCAGGGCATTCATGAACCGCCGCCCCGCCTCGATCCCGCCCTTGAGTTCGAACGCGATCATCCCGCCCGGCAGACGCATCTGCCGCTGGGCCAACGCATGCTGGGCAAAACTCGGCAGGCCCGGATAGTGAATCAATTCCACCTGGGGCTGACGCGCCAGGTATTCGGCCAACTGCTGGGCATTGCTGCAGTGGCGCTCCATGCGCAGGGCCAGGGTCTTCATGCCACGCATCAGCAGCGAGGCATCGTGAGGCGAGAGCACCGCACCGGTCATGTCCTTGAGGCCCTCCAGGCGGATGCGGTCGATCAACGCCTTGCGCCCGACCACCAGACCCGCGGTGATATCGCCATGACCACTGAGGTACTTGGTGGCCGAGTGCACCACCAAGTCGGCACCCAGCTCCAGCGGGCGCTGCAGGTAGGGCGTGCAATAAGTATTGTCCACCACGATGTGGATGTCGCGACCGCCCACCGCCTGCGCGACGGCCGCGATATCGACCAAGTGCATGTTGGGGTTGGCCGGGCTTTCGAAGTAGATCATCCGGGTCTTTGGCGTGATGGCCGCCTTCAGCGCTTTTTCGTCGTTGAGGTCAACGTGCAGGATCTTGACCCCGAACTCGCCGATGCCATGGTGCAGATAGGCGAAGGTGCAGCCATACAGGGTACGCCCGACGATCAGTTCATCGCCCGGTCGTAGCAGCGTCCATAGCGTCGAGGTGATGGCCCCCATGCCCGAAGCCAACGCCAGCCCAGCTTCGCCACCTTCGAGCGATGCCATGCGTTGTTCGAGCAAGGCCAGGGTCGGGTTGGAAATGCGGCTGTAGAAATGCCCACTCTCCTCACCTGCAAAACAGGCGGCGCCGTACTCGACGGTCGGGAAGGCATAGGTGGCGGTCTGATACACCGGCGGCACCAGCGCGCCGCCGTGGGAAAGCGGGTCATAGCCATGATGGATGGCCCGCGTGGAAAAACCGGTGTTGTTATTGGAGTCGCGCATGGCAACAGCCTCTGGTGGTTTGTTATAAGCTTATGCCACCGCGTCGCGGGTAATTTTCCAAAATCGCCCACGCATACGCATATCTTTTGGCACAAAAACAACAAAACAAACATCAGGAGGGCAAATCATGCCTTCAACCCTCGACCGCACCGACCGTGCCCTGCTCGCGGCCTTGCAGGACAACGCCCGCCTCACCGTCGCCGAACTCGCCGACCAAGTATCCCTGACCACCTCGCCCTGCTGGCGGCGCGTCAAGCTGCTGGAGGACAACGGCTACATCACCGGCTATCAAGCCATCCTCTCGCCCAAGTCGCTGGGCTTTGGCGTGACCGCCTTCGTGAGCATCATGATGGATTCGCACACCAAGGAAATGGCTCTGGCCTTCGAAAGGAAGCTGCTGGAGATCCCCGAGATCGTCGCCTGCCACAACATTTCCGGGCGCTACGATTTCTTGCTGGAGATCCTTGCGCGGGACCTGGAATCGTTCGGGGAATTTACCCGGGAGGTGTTGCAGCGTTTGCCGGGAGTGAAGGAGATCTATTCGAGCTTTTCGTACAAGGCGGTGAAAGAACGGCGAGTGATTCCGGTGTCGGAAAAACACATATGAAATAGCTCACAACCCTCATACCCAGCGACTCCACCCGACACCACAACGACTAACTTGCGCATGTTTTCATCCGGCCGATTCATCTATGCCCCATGAAAGCACGCAGCCGCCCTCCTATTGATCGCTGAAATCTATAGAGCGCAACGCTCCATGTAAGACTCGTCTCCCACTAACGAGGGGAGCTTCCTACTTGAACTTGTGAAAAAGCGAAGTATCCCGCAAGAGGGTTCACGGTGAAAATAATACCCCCCTAGATGCGCGAGCACACCATGGAACGACTCAACCTTACGATCATGTTTTTTCTTTCCGGGTGCGGCAACGACTGGATGTGGATCCCTGATAGACAAGAAATAAAATTCAAATGTGACATGGACCCCTATCGGCAAGGTTGCGAAAGAGGAATAGATCATCAAGAGCATTACAAACTGATTCAAAAGCCGAAAAATTAAATCCATTAAACTTCCCGACCTGAAGCGCAGCCGCAGCAGCTCCAACCCACGTCAATAAACCCAGCAGCTTTGCAAAGCGCAAGCAAACCAGAAGTCTTCCTTCTATAGCCACCAGAATCTCCCTACGGCCGCAGCCGAGGCATCGCACAATATAGCGCCCAGCGTTTACCAAAAATCCTTGCCAGACTTAGAAATCCAAAACACGCTCACCACAAAAGAATAATCAATGCCCGATTTACCCTACTCAACCATTAAAGAGCTGACCGTTCTATCAGCGATCTTTCTAGCAGGTTGCAATAGCGACATGCCTTTATTCTTCCCCGACCGATAAGCGGTTCATTTCCGATGCGACATAGATCCTATCCAGCAAGACTGCAAACGGCAGATGGACTATCAGGAACACTTTCGATGGATCAAGCAACCCCAGCCCTAGGCCTCTTGAAACAATCACTTCTCACCGGCCTCCTGCTGCTATCAGCCTGTAGTGCCGGCGGCCCCTACCTGGTGCCAGACAGCTCAGATCAACACTTCAACTGCGACATGTCCCCCTACAGCCCAGCGTGCGTGCAACGCAGCGATTATGACCGGCACCTGGAAATGATCAGGACTGAAAAACAGACCCGGCGTCTGTTGCGCAACTAGTCTGACGCCACGAATTAAAAAACCGTCCAAAGGCGGTTTTTTAATTCGCAATAGTCGAGAATCGAACTGTGCCGTAATGACGCAGTATATCCAACATCTAACGCCCCTCCAAACTGGTGGTTTGGGTATCGATCACCAAGTCCGCATCCAGCGGCACATCGTATGGAAAACTTTTCCCCAGGGTGTAGCTCCATAGTTAGAAGGTACATATGAATCCTACAATGTGCTCCTACAGCGCTTACCGCACCTTCGTTCACAGCCCTGCTATATACCCGACAGAATCCTCTCAGCCAATTCTCAATAATCGCCATGACCGTTCAACTTGGAGAGGCTCATGGCCCCACAAAAAATCGGAAGCACTTATTATCTAGATGAAGGCCTCTATATCAATGCTTATCGCGACAAGCCATTTACAGGTGGCATAGGTGGCGGTGGAAGCGGCTCGGGTGGCTGGGGACTGAACGAAGGCCCACGTAGGGGAGAGGGGCAAGGGTCTCAACGCCCGCGTCATGACATCATACCTGGATGGAACACTATATTATTTGACGAACTAAAAGGCATCAATGCTGATATCGATAAAAAAATGGCACCTCGCTACAAAGCGCTTTCCAAAACAATAGAGATCGAAATAAACGAAGCAAAAAATCGCCATATTTCAAAAGGCGCCACTCCTTACATCAAAGCCAAAGCCGAACAGCATGGATTATTTGAACTCATCCACAGCAAACGAAGCGAATACACCACCCACCTTGAAAGAGAGCTTTCATTCTGGGGTAGCAGCATCTTCTACAAACCCCCAATCTATTTTATTTCCAAAGGCACGAAGCTCCTGAAGAAAAACAAACTAGATGCGGCATTCTTGGGATACGAAACCTCTTTACAATCCGCCCATGAGCGAAAAATAATTGACCGAATATTCGAAGCCATCCGCCCGCACCTTCATGCTACAGCGAAAGCGTTGGAAACCACTGAAAATCTTGCCCACCTTGATTACGCCCTAACAATAAAAACCCTCGATGAAAAAGCAGACGCCATCCGGATCGAACAAATATTTCATTTCCAGGCCCTCCCTGGCTTCTTACAAAATGATTTACTGAAGGCATCTCCGAAGGCAAGCCAACAAAACTCGGTACAAACGTTGGCCTACTATGAACAAGCACTACGGACGTTGGCTGCTAATAGGGCTAAAGCGATAACCCCTTATCTCAAGGCCAATCCCAACATTAAGGCACCTCTGACAAGCGCTGAGCTGGAAGCACTTGATAGCCTGATCCAACATCAACAGCTCAAAGGTGTCGGGCCACGTTGGCTCGACTATCACAAGTCACTGCTCAACAAGGAGTCTGCTCGGATACTGAACGACACACTGACGGCATTTTCCGGACTGAATGCCCGTGCAAAACGAGTGGAGCAACAGCGAACCGCCGCCAACGCGCAGGAAGCGGCTCGCAAAAAAGCAGAAGCTGAACGCAAAGCCAAAGAGTTGGCTCAGCAAAAAGCGGACGCAGCGCGCAAAGCCGAAGAGCTCGCGCGCCAAAAAACCGAGGCTGAACGCAAAGCAAAAGAAGCTCAGCAGAGGGCTGAAGCTGAACGCCAACAGATCAGTTTCATCGCGCTGGAAGGCGCTTCGGTCTCCTTACCGCCGGCGCTTCCTATCGGTGCAGCCACCTTCGCGATTCCACAAACAGCCTACATTGCACTGCAAAACGCCATACAGGAGGCCGTGACTGGTTTGGCCCGCATTGCAGCGCCAGTGGTCGGTAACATCCTTGTTGGCACTCTGTTTCTGGCTTGGCCTTCGACATTGGGAAACAGCGAACGGCGCTACCTGGTCAGCGTCCCTCTCACAGACCTTTCTACACCTGACAGACCAGACTTAGCAGCCCTGGCTCTGAAATCGGAAAGTATCGACCTGCCCTATCTGATCGCAAGCAGCGGGAGCGGGGCCGAACTAGATCTGTACCTCACCCCCGGAGGTCGGGCGGTTCCTGTTCGCGCCGCCACGTTCGACAGCCAACGCCAAGTATACAGCCTGGCACTGGACAACCCGCAGCGCATTCTTACTTGGACGCCCGCCAACGCACCAGGTAGCGAACATGGGAGCTCCACCAGCCTGCCACCCATCCCGCCCGGCACTGTCGTCTACACCGGCAGCAGCTTGAATCCGGTCAAGACGGAGCAACAGGGCTATCCTGCGTTGGATCTGCTGGATCAAGAACGGCTGATCGTTACCTTTCCGGCTGATTCGGGTTTGCCACCGATACTGGTGATATTCAAAGATCCTCGCCTGGATCCGGGGGAACATTATGGGCAAGGCTTGCCCACCTCCGGTGTCTGGCTTGGAGATCAAGCGCGTAGCTCAGGAGCGCCTATCCCATCGGAGATTTCAAAGGCGCTATCGGGTAAAGCGGTGCGAGACATGAAAGAATTCCGAGAGGATATTTGGAAAGCGGTGGCACAAGACAATCAACTTTCCGCCCAGTTCTCCGAAGCCAACCTGAAGCGCATGGCATCAGGGCTAGCTCCAAAAGTACAAAGTATTGATCGGCACAAGTCACAGTCTACTTTTGTACTTCATCATCACATTCCTGTTTCAGCAGGCGGTGCGGTCTACGACCATGACAATATTCGAGTCGTCACCCCAAAAGCTCACTTACAAATTCATTACGGAGAGCAGCCATGAAAGAGAAAAGCAAAATTTCTGACTATACTGAATCAGAGTTCCTCGACTTTTTAAAATTAATATTCGAGACAAACGGATCCAGCCCTGATGAAATACTGGACCCATTACTGGATCATTTTGAAAACATTACCGAACACCCGCTGGGGACTGATCTAATTTTCTGGCCAGAAACGGCTGAATTAGGAAAGCCAGAGCAAATTGTTCGAATTGTCAAAGAGTGGCGCTTGGCAAATGGCAAGGACGGCTTCAGAGCTTCATAAAATTGGGCCAGTCAAGGCCCCTTATGAAACGTCAGCGCTCACCGGCCTCCTACTCCTATCAGCCTGTAGTGCCGGCAGCCCCTACCTGGTGCCAGACAGCTCAGATCAACACTTCAACTGCGACATGTCCCCCTACAGCCCAGCGTGCGTGAAACGCAGCGATTATGACCGGCACCTGGAAATGATCAGGACCGAAAAACAGACCCGGCGTCTGTTGCGCAACTAGTCAGGTGCCATAAACAAAAAACCCCGCCGAAGCGGGGTTTTCTGTTTATGGCAAGCGGATCAGATCGCGCCGCGCTGACGCAGCACATCCAGCACCTGCTTGACGCCGTCTTCAACGCTGGTGGTCTGGGTGTCGATCACCAGGTCCGCGTCCAGCGGCACATCGTACGGGAAGCTTTCGCCCGGGATGTTGTCGCCGCCCGCAGCGTACAGGCCCTGTGGGTCGCGTTCGCGACAAGCGATCGGCGAGGCCTGGACGTAGACGGTGACCAGGCGCTCCTTGCCGATCAGCGCCTTGGCCTGCTCGCGGCCTTCGGCGTCCGGGGCCACGAAGGCAGCCAGGGTCAACATGCCGGCTTCGTTGAACTGACGCGCCACGTGGGCGGCGCGACGCCAGTTCTCAGTGCGACCGGCGCGGTCCTGTGGCAGGCCTTTGTTAAGGTCATGACGCAGGTTCTGGCCATCGAGCACATAGACCGCACGGCCCATGTCGAACAGCTTGCGTTCAACGGCATAGGCCAAGGTGCTCTTGCCCGCGCCGGAGAGGCCGCTGAACAGCACGGTGGCTGGCTGCTGGCCGAAGCGCAGGGCACGCTCTTCGGTGGAAACGTGGGCGAGTTTGCCATGCTGACCAGTGCTGCCGTGCGGCAGGACCGGCGGGGCGATGATCATGCCGGCGCCGACGGTGCCGTTGGTCAGGCGGTCGATGACGATGAACGCGCCGGTGGTGCGGTTGCTGTCATAGCCGTCCAGGGCGATGGCGGCATCGAGGCTGACCTTGACCCGACCGATCTCGTTCAATTGCAGGGCACTGGCAGCGCCTTGCTCCAGGGTGTTCACATCGACCTTGTGGGTGATGCTGGCGATCGAGCCCGGCACATAGCTGGTGGCGCGCTTGATGTCGTACTTCTTGCCCGGGAGCATCGGCTCCTCGGCCATCCATACCAGCATGGCGTCGAACTGGTCGGTAACCGGCGGAACGTTGTCGGCATGCACCAGCAGGTCGCCACGGGAGATGTCGATCTCGTCTTCCATGGTCAGGGTGACGGCCTGGCCAGGGCCTGCGTTTTCCAGTTCACCTTCGAAGGTGACGATGGACTTGACCCGGCTGCTCTTGCCCGACGGCAGCACGACGATTTCGTCGCCCTTGTGCACCACGCCGCTGGCGATGGTGCCGGCGAAGCCACGGAAGTTCAGGTTCGGACGGTTGACGTACTGCACCGGGAAGCGCAGGTCGGTGAAGTTGCGGTCGGCCGACACTTCGACGGTTTCGAGGATTTCCATCAGCGTCGGGCCGGCGTACCACGGCGAACGCTCGCTGTGGTTGACCACGTTATCGCCCTTGAGCGCCGACATCGGCACGAAGTGCAGGCTGCTCGGGGTCAGGTTGATGGCTTCGGCGAACTTCAGGTAGTCGGCCTTGATCGATTCGAAGACGTCCTGATCGAAGCCCTTGAGGTCCATCTTGTTGACCGCGACCACGATGTGCTTGATGCCCAGCAACGAGGCAATGTAGCTGTGGCGGCGGGTCTGGGTCTGCACACCGTAGCGGGCATCGACCAGGATGATCGCCAGGTCGCAGGTGGACGCGCCGGTCGCCATATTGCGGGTGTACTGCTCGTGACCCGGGGTGTCGGCGATGATGAACTTGCGCTTGGCGGTGGAGAAATAGCGGTAGGCGACATCGATGGTGATGCCCTGCTCACGCTCGGCCTGCAGGCCGTCGACCAGCAGCGCCAGGTCCACTTCCTCACCGGTGGTGCCGACTTTCTTCGAGTCACGGGTGATGGCCTCGAGGTGGTCCTCGTAGATCATCTTGGAGTCATGCAGCAGGCGCCCGATCAGGGTGCTCTTGCCGTCGTCGACGTTGCCGCAGGTCAAAAAGCGCAGCAGTTCCTTGCGCTCGTGCTGGGCCAGGTAGGCGAGGATGTCCTCGCTGATCAGATCAGATTGGTGCGACATGATGAAACCCTGAAATTAGAAGTAGCCTTGGCGTTTTTTGTCTTCCATCGAGCCTGCACCATCGTGGTCGATGACGCGGCCCTGGCGCTCGGACGTACGGGTCAGGAGCATTTCCTGGATGATGTCCGTCAGGGTCTCGGCTTCCGACTCGACAGCACCCGTCAACGGGTAGCAGCCGAGGGTACGGAAACGCACCTTCTTCTTGACGATGCGCGCTTTCTCTTCATCGGTGAGATGCTCGAGGATGCGCTCGTCGTCGATCATGATCAGGGTGCCGTTCTTCTCGATGACTTCACGCTCGGCGGCGAAGTACAGCGGCACGATCGGGATGCCTTCGAGGTAGATGTACTGCCAGATGTCCAGCTCGGTCCAGTTCGACAGCGGGAAGACGCGGATCGACTCGCCCTTGTTGACCTTGCCGTTGTACACGTTCCACAGTTCCGGGCGCTGGTTCTTCGGGTCCCAGCGGTGCTTGCTGTCACGGAACGAGTACACGCGCTCCTTGGCCCGCGATTTCTCTTCGTCGCGGCGAGCACCACCGAAGGCAGCGTCGAAGCCGTGCTTGTCCAGCGCCTGCTTCAGGCCCTGGGTCTTCATGATGTCGGTGTGCTTGGAGCTGCCATGGGTGAACGGGTTGATGCCCTGCGCCACACCTTCAGGGTTGACGTGGGTGATCAGCTCCAGGCCCATCTCCTCGACCATCTTGTCGCGGAAGCGGTACATCTCCTGGAATTTCCACTGGGTGTCGACGTGCATCACCGGGAACGGCAGCTTGCCTGGGAAGAAGGCCTTGCGCGCCAGGTGCAGCATCACGGCGGAGTCCTTGCCGATCGAGTACAGCATCACCGGGTTGTCGAACTCGGCGGCCACCTCGCGGATGATGTGGATGCTCTCCGCCTCCAGCTGTTTCAAGTGCGTCAGTTTGTCGACCATGGCTACTCACGAAAAACGATCTTATGGACGGCCTGCGGGCCGTGTTCGAGCGAGGAACTGTATCACAGCGCCTGATTCTATTTAGGAGGCTGACTAGACCGAAAGAATCTAACGATATGACTGCGGGTTTGGGGTGAATCGAGGCCGCCAGGTCGCTTCCCTCGGGGGCGGCGATCTTCCGTGGGAGCCACTGTCTTGTCTCGATCTTCAGGCTGATGCTGACGCTTGTGGGAGCGGCCTCGGTCAGATGGGATTGGGACAGTCGATGAACAGGTGCTCCACCGCAAAGCGCCGCGCCAGGTAGTCGCCCAGCGCCTGCACGCCGTAACGCTCGGTAGCATGGTGCCCGGCGGCGATGAAGCTGATGCCGTTCTCCCGGGCGCTGTGGAAAGTCTGCTCGGACGCCTCGCCACTGAGGAACAGGTCCACGCCAGCCGCGATAGCGGTATCGATGTAGCCTTGCCCGCCGCCCGTGCACCAACCGACCCGGCGCACCAGTTGCTCGCCCTCGATCACCAGCGGCTCACGGCCCATCACCTCCTGCACCCGGCGGGCGAAATCGCGCGCCGACATCGGCTCGGCCAGGGATCCCACCAGGCCGACCACCTTGGGGTTCAGCGGGTCCAGTGGGCCCTCGACGGTGATGTCCAACTGGCGGGCCAATTGCACGTTGTTGCCCACCTCAGGGTGCACATCCAGCGGCAAGTGATAGGCCAGCAGGCTGATGTCATGCTTGAGCAGGGTTTTGATACGGCGCTGCTTCATGCCCGTGATGCAGGGGTTCTCGCCTTTCCAGAAGTAACCGTGGTGCACCAGCACCAGGTCGGCCTCGGCCTCCACGGCCGCATCCAGCAATGCCTGGCTGGCGGTGACGCCACTGACGATCCGGCTGACCTGCGGGCGTCCTTCGACCTGCAGGCCATTGGGGCAGTAATCCTGGATCTTCGCGCTGCCCAGGTAGCGCTCGGCTTCCTCGACCAGAGTGTTCAGGGCGACGGCCATGGAAAATCTCCTCGAAATCTGCACGTTCGGCGGGCGCAACGCCCGTATAATGGCCGCCATTATGGGCCGTCGCCGGCTTCGGGGAAACCGGCGGCAGTCGCCCGGGGGCAAGCTCGTGGCGCTGCCACTCACGGGTAAAGCCGCTCCTCACAGGACCTGACGACAACCCTGTGGAAGCGGGCTTACCCGCGTACGCTGCGCCGCGGTCAAGACCGTCGCCTGATCGGCTGTTTCACGTGTATGATCGCGCGCGCTCGCACCCCTGCTGCGTAGCCAACTGGCCCCTGCCCTACTCCCAGGATTCATTCGATGCTCAAGGCTCTGCGTTATTTTGGCTGGCCCCTGCTTACCGGTGTGCTGGTCGCCCTGCTGATCATCCAGCGCTTCCCTCAGTGGGTCGGTCTGCCCAGCCAGGATGTCAACCTGCAGCAGGCCCCACAGACCACGCGGATCGTGCAGGGTCCGGTGTCCTATGCCGACGCCGTGACCCTGGCCGCGCCAGCGGTGGCCAACCTGTACACCACCAAGGTGGTCAACAAGAGCGCTCACCCACTGTTCGAAGACCCGCAGTTCCGCCGCTTCTTCGGTGACAACCTGCCCAAGCAGCGGCGCTGGGAGTCCAGCCTGGGGTCGGCGGTGATCATGAGCCCCGAAGGCTACCTGCTGACCAACAACCACGTGACCAGTGGCGCCGACCAGATCGTGGTAGCGCTCAAGGACGGTCGCGAAACCCTGGCCCGGGTCATCGGCAGCGACCCGGAAACCGACCTCGCGGTGCTGAAGATCGACCTGAAGAAACTGCCGGCGATCACCATCGGCCGCTCTGACAATATCCACATCGGCGACGTGTCCCTGGCCATCGGCAACCCCTTCGGCGTCGGCCAGACCGTGACCATGGGCATCATCAGCGCCACCGGCCGCAACCAGCTGGGCCTGAACAACTACGAAGACTTCATCCAGACCGACGCGGCGATCAACCCCGGCAACTCCGGTGGCGCGCTGGTCGACGCCAACGGCAACCTGATCGGCATCAACACCGCGATCTTCTCCAAGTCCGGCGGCTCCCAGGGCATCGGCTTCGCCATTCCGGTCAAGCTGGCGCTGGAGGTGATGAAATCGATCGTCGAGCACGGCCAGGTGATTCGTGGCTGGCTGGGCATCGAGGTGCAGCCGCTGAGCCAGGAACTGGCCGAATCCTATGGCATGCAGGGCCGTCCGGGCATCGTCGTGGCGGGTATCTTCCGCGATGGCCCAGCCCAACGTGCCGGCCTGCAACTGGGCGATGTGATCATGAGCATCAATGGCGAACCGGCCGGTGACGGTCGCAAGTCGATGAACCAGGTGGCGCGGATCAAGCCCAACGAGAAGATCACCATCGAGGTGATGCGCAACGGGCAACCGCTCAAGCTGATCGCTGAGGTAGGGCTGCGACCGCCACCAGCACCGGCCGCCGCCCAAGAAGAAAAGTAACGAAAGGGGCAGCCTTGCCGCCCTGTGAAGCGGGTTTATAGAGACAGCGAGCCAACCCGTCGCCTGCTTCGCGGGTGAATCGGTGCGCCGAACCGCCGCTCCCACAGGTACAGCGGTGTTCTTGAGCGCACCGCAGAACCTGTGGGCAGGGCTGCCTAGCCATCCAATGGCATCAATGCAGGATCTGGCTCAGGAACAGCTTGGTCCGATCACTGCGCGGCCGGTCGAAGAAGTCATCCGGCGCGGCCTGTTCGACGATCTCCCCCTTGTCCATGAAGATCACCCGGTTCGCCACGGTCCGTGCAAAACCCATCTCGTGGGTCACGCAAAGCATGGTCATGCCGTCTTCGGCGAGCCCCACCATGGTGTCGAGCACTTCCTTGACCATCTCCGGGTCCAGCGCCGAGGTCGGTTCGTCGAAGAGCATGATCTTGGGCTTCATGCACAGCGCCCGGGCGATCGCCACCCGCTGCTGCTGACCACCGGACAACTGCCCTGGGTACTTGTGCGCCTGCTCGGGAATGCGCACCCGCTCCAGGTAATGCATGGCGATTTCCTCGGCCTTGCGCCGGGGCATCTTGCGCACCCACATCGGCGCCAGAGTGCAGTTCTCCAAGATGCTCAGGTGGGGGAACAGGTTGAAGTGCTGGAACACCATACCCACCTCGCGGCGGATCGCCTCGATCTGCTTGAGGTCGTTGGTCAGCTCCACGCCATCGACCACGATGCGCCCCTGCTGGTGTTCCTCCAGTCGGTTGAGGCAGCGGATGGTGGTGGACTTGCCCGAGCCGGACGGGCCGCACAACACGATGCGCTCGCCCTGGCGCACATTGAGATTGATGTCCTTGAGTACGTGGAACTGCCCGTACCACTTGTTCACACCCTGCATCTGGATGATGCCTTCGGGGCCGACAGGCTGTTTGATCGCTTCACTCATTTCGAGACTCCTAACGCTTGTGGCCAGTGTCCAGCTTGCGCTCCAAGTGCATGGAGTAGCGGGACATACCGAAACAGAAAATCCAGAACACCAGGGCGGCGAACACATAGCCCTCGGTGGCCATGCCCAGCCAAGTCGGGTCGGCCGCAGCCTGCTTGACGCTGTTGAGCAGGTCGAACAGGCCGATGATGATCACCAGGCTCGTGTCCTTGAACAGGGCAATGAAGGTGTTGACGATGCCCGGGATCACCAGCTTGAGCGCCTGGGGCAGGATCACCAGCCCCATCGACCGCCAGTAGCCCAGGCCCATGGCCGCGGCCGCCTCGTACTGGCCCTTGGGGATGGCCTGCAGGCCGCCCCGGACCACCTCGGCGATATAGGCCGACTGGAACAGGATCACCCCGATCATCGCCCGCAGCAGTTTGTCGAAGCTCATGCCCTCGGGTAGGAACAACGGCAACATCACCGAGGACATGAACAACACGGTGATCAGTGGCACGCCACGCCAGAATTCGATGAAGGTCACGCAAACCACCTTCACCGCCGGCAGGTTGGAACGCCGTCCCAGCGCCAGCAGGATGCCCAGGGGCAAAGCGCCGACGATGCCGACGGTGGCGATCACCAAGGTCAGCATCAGGCCGCCCCACTGGCTGGTCGGTACCGTGCTCAGGCCCAGGTAGCCGCCGTGCAGCAAGGTGTAGGCGATGATCGGGTACAGCACCAGAAAGCCCAGGCCATAAGCCACCTTGCGTGGGAAGCGCTTGATGAACAGCGGTGCGGCGCCCAGCACGGCGAGCCAGACGGTCAGGTCTACCCGCCAGCGCAGTTCCATGGGGTAGTAGCCATACATGAACTGGCCGAAGCGTTGCTGGATGAACACCCAGCAGGCGCCTTCCTTGGTGCAGTCGGCGCGGGTGGTGCCGACCCAGTTGGCATCGATGAACGCCCACTGCACCAGAGGCGGCACGATCAGCCACACCAGGTACAGGGCGAACAGCGTCAGCAGGGTGTTGAGCCAGCTGGAGAACAGGTTCGCGCGCATCCATGCGAGCGCACCGACGGTCTTGACCGGTGGCGGCATGTCAGGTTTGAAAACATGGGCAGTCACTGGCGTATCCTCACCGCTCGATCAGCGCGATGCGCTTGTTGTACCAGTTCATCAGCAGCGAAATGCTGATGCTGATGGCGAGATAGACACTCATGGTGATGGCGATCACCTCGATGGCCTGACCGGTCTGGTTGAGCACGGTACCGGCGAACAGCGAGACCATCTCCGGGTAGCCGATACCGGCAGCCAAAGACGAGTTTTTCGCCAGGTTCAGGTACTGGCTGGTCAGCGGTGGCACGATCACCCGTAGGGCCTGAGGAATGATCACCTTGCGCAGGGTCGGTCCCTCGCGCAGGCCAAGCGAACGCGCCGCTTCGGTCTGGCCATGGCTGACCGAACGGATCCCCGAGCGCACGATCTCGGCGATGAACGCGGCGGTATAGATGGTCAGCGCCAAGGTCAGGGCCAGCAGTTCGGGGATCAGCACCCACCCACCGACGAAATTGAAGCCCTTGAGCTGCGGTATTTCCCAGCTCAGCGGGTTGCCGAACAACAGCACGCACACGCCCGGAATCCCGATGAACATCAGCAGGCCCACCCAGAACTTGTGGAACGGCTCGCCGGTTTCATCGAAGCGCTTGTTGGCATGACGCACCATCAGCACGATGGCGATGACCGCCAGCACCACGGCGCCCACGAACGGCCAGAAGCCCTCGGCCATGGAAGCACCGGGCATGTTCACGCCGCGGTTGCTGATGAAGAAGGTGTCCTGCAGGTTGATGCTGCCCCGCGGCCCTGGCAGCGTGAGGAACACCGCGAAGTACCAGAACAGGATCTGCAGCAACGGCGGAATATTGCGGAATGTCTCCACATACACCGTCGCCAGCTTGTTGATCATCCAGTTAGGCGACAGCCGCGCCACGCCGATGATGAAACCCAGCAGCGTGGCCAGGATGATGCCGATGAAGGTGACCAACAGGGTGTTGAGCAGACCGATAAGGAACACTCGGGCGTAGCTGTCCGACTCCACGTAGGGAATCAGGTGCTGGGCGATGCCGAAGCCTGCGCTGCGCTCGAGAAAGTCAAAGCCCGAGGTGATCCCCCGGTGTTGCAGGTTGGTCTGCGTATTGTGGAACAGGTACCAGCCCAGCCCCACCACGAAGACTACCGTGACGATCTGGAACAGCCACGCGCGCACACGTGGATCGCTCAGGGAAAACCCCTTCTGCGCGCCAATTTGATTTTGCATGTAATGCCCCGAAAGGATGGGATCGAACAACCTGCGGCGGCGCAGTGCCGCCGCAGGTGCAACCATCAGCGCACTGGAGGCGCGTACTGGATGCCGCCGTTGTTCCACAGGGCGTTCATGCCACGATCGATCTTCAGGTCAGTGCTTTGGCCCAGGTTCTTCTCGAACACTTCGCCGTAGTTACCGACCTGCTTGACGATCTGCACCACCCAGTCCTTGGGCAGCTTCAGGTCCTTGCCATACTCGCCGTCGGCACCGAGCAGGCGGGCGACGTCGGGGTTCTTGGTGGACTTGGCCTCGGCCTCGACATTCTTCGAGGTGATGCCTGCCTCTTCGGCGTTGAGCATGGCGAACAGGGTCCACTTGACGATGCTGAACCACTCCTCGTCCCCCTTACGCACGACCGGGCCCAGAGGCTCCTTCGAGATGGTTTCCGGCAGCACCACGTACTCGCTTGGCGCGGCCAGCTTGGAGCGCTGGGCGAACAACTGCGATTTGTCGGAGGTCAGTACGTCGCAACGGCCCGATTCCAGCGACTTGGCGCTTTCATCGGAGGTGTCGAAGGTGATTGGGGTGTACTTCAGGCCATTGGCGCGGAAGAAGTCGGAAACGTTCAGCTCGGTGGTGGTACCGGCCTGGATGCAGATGGTCGCGCCATCGAGCTCCTTGGCGCTGGAAACGCCCAGCTTCTTGTTGACCAGGAAACCGACGCCGTCGTAGTAGGTGACCCCGGCGAACACCAGGCCCATGCCGGCATCACGCGAGCTGGTCCAGGTGGTGTTGCGCGACAGGACGTCGACTTCACCCGATTGCAGTGCCGTGAAGCGCTCTTTGGCGTTGAGCTGGCTGAACTTGACCTTGGTCGCGTCGCCGAAGACGGCAGCGGCCACTGCGCGGCACACATCGGCGTCGATACCGACGATCTTGCCGGTGCTGTCCGGTACCGAGAAGCCCGGCAGGCCGTCACTCACGCCACACTGGACGAAGCCCTTCTTCTTTACCGCATCAAGCGTAGCGCCAGCGTGGGCGAAGCTGGTGGCACCCAGCGCAGCGGCAGCGGTCAGGACTGCCAGGGTGGTTTTCAACATCTTCATTCACAACCTCCAATCGCTCTTGTTGTATCGAGCCGGAATTGCACCGCACCCTTATGAGGCGCATCCGACCCTTGTTGGCTTGTTATTGGGTCAATTGGCGCAATGGGCCGTTCTGCTGACAGCCTTCTATCCGCACGAAGGGGTGTTACCGTCGCCGGCCATCCCCTCGCATCGGTTGATTCATAGCAAAGGGCGTACCACAGTCCTGGGCTTAAGCGTTTAAGGGGTCGTCAAGCTGGAAAAGTTGTAGAGTTGCGACATCTTCTTGTGGCATTACCCATGCACGCCTTTATTTCATGCACTCGATCAGGCGCGTGCGCACACTTTCGGAGCCGTCATGACCAACCCGTTGATCCTCGAACCCCAGAACACCGCAGATGCCTGTGTGATCTGGTTGCACGGCCTGGGAGCCGACCGTTACGACTTCCTACCGGTGGCCGAAGCGCTGCAGGAACACCTACTCAGCACCCGCTTCGTTATGCCCCAGGCACCGACACGTCCGGTAACGATTAATGGCGGCTACGCCATGCCCAGCTGGTACGACATCAAGGCAATGACCCCTGCCCGCGCCATCGACGAAGCGCAGTTGGAAGCGTCCGCTGACCAGGTGGTGGCGCTGATCGAGGCCGAGCGGGCCAAGGGTATCGACCTGGCGCGGATTTTCCTGGCCGGTTTCTCCCAGGGTGGCGCGGTGGTCTTGCACACGGCCTATATAAAGTGGCAGGAAGCCCTGGGCGGTGTGCTGGCGCTGTCCACCTACGCGCCCACCTTCAATGACGGCCACCAGCTCAGCGCCTGCCAGCAGCGCACACCAGCCCTGTGTCTGCACGGCGTGCACGACCCCGTGGTGATCCCGTCCATGGGCCGCACGGCCTATGAGCACCTCAAGCAGTGGGGCGTCGAGGTGACCTGGGAGGAATACCCGATGGAGCACGAAGTGGTGCCCCAGGAAATCAACGACATCTACAACTGGTTGGTGCGCCACCTGCGCTAGCGGTGCAATCGGCTGTAGTTGTAGGCACCGCACTACGCCCTGCCCGGTTCTTGCATTACACTGCCGGGCGTACATTCCTTAACCAGTTGACGAGACGATCGTGCTCAAGGCACTCAAGAAAATCTTCGCCAAGGGCGACGCCGCACCCCAGGCCACCGCGCCTGCTGCCGGCGTAATGACGCCCCCACCTGCGCCCGCGGTCGAACCGCCGGCGCCCCCAGCCTCGCCGGTCGACTCGACCGAGGCCACACCACCTCCTCGCGACGACAAGCCCGCCAAGGACAAGCCGCGCCGCGAACGCAAACCCAAGCCCCAGGCCAGCCTGTGGAAGCCGGAAGACTTCGTGGTCGAGCCCCAGGAGGGCAAGACCCGCTTCCATGACTTCAAGCTCTCCAACGAGCTGATGCACGCCATCCACGACTTGGGCTTTCCTTATTGCACGCCGATCCAGGCCCAGGTGCTGGGTCATACCCTGCGCGGCAAGGACGCCATCGGCCGGGCCCAGACCGGCACCGGCAAGACCGCGGCGTTCCTGATCTCGATCATTTCCCAGCTGCAGCAGGTGCCGCCGCCCAAGGAACGCTACATGGGCGAGCCGCGTGCGCTGATCATCGCGCCGACCCGCGAACTGGTGGTGCAGATCGCCAAGGACGCCATGGCGCTGACCAAGTACAGCGGCCTGAACGTCATGACGTTCGTCGGCGGCATGGACTTCGACAAGCAGCTCAAGGCCCTGGAAGCGCGTCATTGCGACATCCTGGTGGCCACGCCGGGCCGCCTGCTGGACTTCCACCAGCGCGGCGAAGTGCACCTGGACATGGTCGAGGTGCTGGTGCTCGACGAAGCCGACCGCATGCTCGACATGGGCTTCATCCCCCAGGTCCGCCAGATCATTCGCCAGACCCCGCCCAAGAGCGAGCGTCAGACCCTGCTGTTCTCCGCCACCTTCACCGACGACGTGATGAACCTGGCCAAGCAGTGGACCACCAACCCGGCCATCGTCGAGATCGAGCCGGAGAACGTGGCCAGCGAAACGGTCGAGCAGCACGTCTATGCGGTGGCCAGCAGCGACAAGTACAAGCTGCTGTACAACCTGGTGACCCAGAACAAGTGGGAACGGGTGATGGTCTTTGCCAACCGCAAGGATGAAGTGCGCCGCATCGAAGAGCGCCTGGTGCGCGATGGCATCAACGCCGCCCAGCTGTCGGGCGACGTGCCGCAGCACAAACGCATCCGCACGTTGGAGAACTTCCGCGAAGGCCGCATCGCGGTGCTGGTGGCCACCGATGTGGCAGGCCGTGGTATCCACATCGACGGTATCAGCCACGTGATCAACTTCACCCTGCCGGAAGATCCGGACGACTACGTGCACCGCATCGGTCGTACTGGCCGCGCCGGCACCAGCGGCGTGTCGATCAGCTTCGCCGGCGAGGACGATGCCTACCAGTTGCCGGCCATCGAAGAGCTGCTGGGGCGCAAGATCAAATGCGAGATGCCACCGGACGAGCTGCTGACGTCGATACCGCGCAAGCATCACTGAGCCCTGTACCTTGGGGCACCTTGTGCCCCTTCCCAAGCGGTCCGGCGCCTCGGCAGGACTGCTCCCACAGGCACTGCGCCACTCTGCAGTGCCTGCTCTTTGGCAAATCCTTCCCCCTCCCCCTCTCTTCCCGGTGCTGCGCTGTACCCCAACCTTTTTACGCCCGCGATATTGTCCAAATAAACAAAAAGTCCATAATGGAAAAAATAGTTTATCTGGAGCCTCGCATGACCGCGCCCCTCGTCGTCGATCAACAACACACCCGCCAATTGCTCGCCCAGGTGGATGTCCCACATATCCTGCGCAACTTGTTCCGTGACCTGGCCAGCGGCCAAGCAGTACAACCGCCGCAACAACTGGTGGAGTTTCCGGCTGGCCGGGGCGACTTCATCAACTATGGCGGCGTATTGGCCACGGAGCGGGTCTATGGGGTGAAAACCTCGCCCTACATCGTCCGCGACCAAGGCCCCCTGGTCACCGCCTGGACCCTGCTGATGTCCATGGACAGCGGTCAACCCCTGATGCTCTGCGACGCCAGCGAACTGACCACCGCACGCACCGCCGCCACCACTGCCGTGGCCATCGACGCGCTGGCTCCAGGCCATGCCCGTCGCCTGACGGTGATCGGCAGCGGCCCGATCGCCCGCGCTCACCTGCACTACGTGCGCGACCTGCGCGACTGGCAGGACATTCGCCTGTATTCCCCCAGCCTGGGCCAGCAGAGCGCTGGGCAACGCGAACAATTGGCCGGCCTCGACAGCCGCCTGCAACTGATGAAAAGCCTCGAACAAGCCCTGGACGATGCCGACGTGATCATGCTCTGCACCTCCTCGGCCGTGCCAGTCATCGACCCGCGCACGCTGAGCAAACCTGCGCTGATCACCTCGATCAGCACCAATGCCGTGCGCGCCCATGAAATCCCACCAGCCTGCCTGGGCGAGATGGATGTCTACTGCGATTATCGGGTGACCACCCCCGGCAGCGCCGGCGAAATGCGCATCGCCGCCGAACAACTGGGGTGGCAGGCAGACGCCATCGTCGGCGACCTGCCGCAACTGCTCAGTGGCAAGGCCCCTGCGCCCGCCTACCAACGCCACGCTTTCTTCCGTTCCATCGGACTGGGCCTGGAGGACATTGCCCTGGCCAATGCCCTGTATCAGCTGCTGCGCGAAGCCTGAGGAGAACAGCATGCAGACTGCCGACTACATCATCGTGGGCGCGGGTATCGCCGGCGCCTCCACCGGCTACTGGCTCGCGGCCCATGGCCGCGTGGTTGTGCTCGAGCGCGAATCCCAGCCCGGCTATCATTCCACCGGCCGTTCGGCGGCGCTCTACACTGCCGCCTATGGCACGCCACAGGTACGCGCCCTGACCCTCGCCAGCCGCGCCTTCTTCGATCATCCGCCCAGTGGTTTCGCCGAACACCCATTGCTCACACCGCGCGGTGAGATGACCGTGGACTTCAACGGCGACCCCGCCGAACTGCAACGCCAGTACCTCAGCGCCAAGGCCTGCGTGCCCGAATTCGAGCTGCTCGATGCCGACCAGGCCTGCGCCCGTCTGCCGGTGCTGTGTCGGGACAAAGTCCATGGTGCCCTCTACGACCCGAGCGCCAGCGACATCGACACCGATGCCCTGCACCAAGGTTACCTGCGCGGCATTCGCCGGCAACAGGGCGAAGTGCGCAGCGATTGCGAGGTGCAGCATGTGGAGCGTGACGCCCACGGGCTGTGGCAGGTGCATACCAACCACGGCAGTTTCAGTGCGCCCGTGCTGATCAATGCCGCGGGCGCCTGGGCGGACCACATCGGGGAGCTGGCCGGCGCTCGCCCCCTCGGTCTGCAACCCAAGCGCCGCGCTGCCTTCATCTTTGCCGCGCCCGAAGGCGTCGACTGCCACCATTGGCCGATGCTGGTCAGCCTCGATGAGTCCTTCTACATGAAGCCGGATGCCGGCATGCTCCTTGGCTCCCCCGCCAATGCCGACCCGGTGGAGCCGCACGATGTGCAGCCCGAAGAACTCGACATCGCCCTGGGCATCTACCAGATCGAGGAAGCCACCACCCTGCGCATCCGCCGCCCTACTCGCACCTGGGCCGGGCTACGCAGTTTCGTTGCCGACGGCGACTTGGTCGCCGGCTTCGACCCGCAGGTACCTGGGTTGTTCTGGGTCGCGGGCCAGGGCGGTTACGGCATCCAGACCTCGCCCGCCATGGGCCAGGCCAGCGCCGCCCTGGTCCGTGGCGAGCCGCTGCCGCAACACCTGCAGGGCTTTGGCCTGACGGCCGCCATGCTGTCCCCGGCGCGCCTGTCGGGATGACGCGCCGCCGCGATTGCGGCACACTCGCAGCGCCCTAGCCGCAAGGGCGCTGACACAGCCTGGAGCCTGCCTCAATGCCATCCCTTCGCCCTGACCCGGCCCTGGACAACTACCGGGCCATCGCCGATGCCATCGCCACTCTGTTCTTCCCCCATGCCGAAGTGGTGCTGCACGACCTGCGCACCCAGAAGATCGACTACATCGCCAACAACCTGTCCAAGCGCGAGATCGGCGACGATGCGGCCTTGGAAGACATGCTCGAACACGGCACCGATGAGACCAACATCGGGCCCTACGAGAAACTCAACTGGGACGGGCAGAAGATCCGCTCATTGAGCACCGTGTTGCGCGATGCCGCAGGCACTCCCCTGGCGATGCTGTGCATCAACCTGAACATCTCATTGTTCGAGAACGCCAAGGCGGCGCTGGACCTGTTCCTTTCGCCCAGCCGATTGATTCCCCAACCCGATGCGCTGTTTCGCGACGACTGGCAGGAACGCATCAACACCTTCCTCAACGGCTGGCTGCGCCAACGTCAGTTGAGCCTCAACCTGCTGACCCGCGATCACAAGCGCGAGCTGGTCCTGGCCCTGCATGCCGAGGGCGCCTTCAAGGGCAAGAGCGCGGCCAACTATGTGGCCAACGTGCTGGGAATGGGACGGGCGACAGTGTACAAGCACCTGAAGGAGCTGAAGGCCTGAGCGGTTCAGGCGTCATTGGGGGCGGTCGGAAAGGGGCGCAAAGCGCCCCCTGCGTACTGTTTCAGTCGCCGTAGATATCCGACTTGAAGTACTTGGCCTGGATCTTCTGGTATTCACCGTTGGCACGAATGGCATCGATGGCGCTATTGAGCTGGCTCACCAATTCGGTGTTGCCTTTGCGCACTGCGATCCCGGCACCTTCGCCAACGTACTTGGGATCCTTCAGCTCCGGCCCTACGAAGGCATAGTCGGCGCCACGAGGCATCGACAGGAAGTCCTCCAGGGGAATGGTATCGGCGAAAATGGCATCCACACGCCCGGACGCCAGGTCCATGTAGATCTCTTCGTTGTTGCTGTAGCGGTTGACCTTCACGCCCTTGGGCTCAAGCACTTCGGTGGCGTAGCGGTCGGTGGTGGTGGCACGTTGCACGCCGATGGTCTTGCCCTTGAGGCTCTGGTACTGATCATCGACCACCGCCCCCTTCTTCATCACCAGACGTGATGAGGTGAAGTAGTACTTGTGGGTGAAGTCCACCGATTGCTTGCGCTCTTGGGTAATGGTCATCGACGACAAGGCCGCATCGATCTTCCTGACCTTCAACGAAGGGATCAGCCCGTCGAACTCGACCTCGTTCCAAACACACTTGACCTTCATCTGCGCGCACAGGGCATTGCCGATGTCGTAATCGAAGCCCACGATTTCGCCCTTGTCGTTTTTCGAGGCAAACGGCGGGTAGGCGGCCTCGATACCGATACGCAGGACGTTCTCGGCAGCGTACAGGTTGCTACCGGTCAACAGGCCCAGGGCCAGACCGCTGATCAGGGTGAGCTTTCTCATGGGGGATCTCTCTCGCTCGTTATTGGAGGTGTGGTGCAAGACAGAGGAAAGGGGACAGGCGCAAGGTTGCCTGGAATCATTTTGTACTTATGATTCCATACTGGACTTTTTTGTATAGAAACTCAACTACCAACCACAACGTGCGACAAGGGCAGGCGCACCCCGCCCGCCCGTGCCTCCGGCAGGTTTACCAGCGACCGGCGGCGTCCTGGTCGCTTTGCCGGCCTTCGACCCAACGCGGCCCATCCTGGGTGTTCTCTTTCTTCCAGAACGGCGCCCGGGTCTTGAGGTAGTCCATGATGAAATTGCAGGCGTCGAACGCCGCCTGGCGGTGCGCGCTGGCCACGCCGACAAAGACGATCGGCTCGCCCGGCTCCAGCGCGCCGATGCGGTGCAGCACCTCGACCTTGAGCAGTGGCCAGCGCTGCTCGGCCTCGACCACGATCTTGGCCAACGCTTTCTCGGTCATGCCCGGATAATGCTCAAGGAACATCCCCGCCACTTCACGGCCATCGTTGAAGTCCCGCACATAGCCGACGAACCCCACCACCGCGCCCACACCGACGTTGGCCGCGTGCATCGCATTGACTTCAACACCCGGATCGAAGGCCTGCGCCTGTACTCGAACGCCCATGTTCAACCTCCCGTGACCGGCGGGAAGAACGCCACTTCGTCGCCCTCCTCCACCGGCTCGGCCAGCTTGCACAGATCCTGGTTACGTGCGCACATCAGGTTCTGCTCAGCCAGCAGCTCATATTGGCCGCCCTTGGCCACCAGCGCCTGGCGCACATCGTCGAGGGTCGCGAAGGCGCCTTCGAGCGGCTCGCCGTCGAGCCCCAGCAACTCACGATAACGGGCGAAATACACCACCTGAACCTTCATCACGCCTCCACCTGGTAATGGCCGCTCTTGCCGCCGACCTTCTCCAACAGGCGTACCTGCTCGATCACCATGCCTTTGTCCACGGCCTTGCACATGTCATAGATCGTCAGCGCCGCGACACTGGCAGCGGTCAGCGCCTCCATCTCCACGCCAGTCTGCCCGGCCAGCTTGCAGCGGGCGACGATGCGCACCGCGTCAGTGCCCTCGGCGCTGAGCTCGACCTTGACGCTGGTGAGCATCAGCGGATGGCACAGCGGGATCAGGTCGCTGGTCTTCTTCGCCGCCTGGATCCCGGCGATGCGCGCCACGGCGAACACATCGCCCTTGGGATGCTCGCCGTCGACGATCATCTGCAACGTCTGCGGCAACATGCGCACGCGCGCTTCGGCCACCGCCTCACGAGCGGTCACGGCCTTTTCGGTGACGTCGACCATGTTGGCGCGCCCCTGGGAATCGAGATGAGTCAGCACTGCATTGCTCCTGTGAAGGGAACAAAGAGTGTAAACCCGCAGGTCAGCTTTGAGCAGTGGTTGTGTCGCAGGCAGGCCAAACCCTTCGCGGGTAAAGCCGCGAAGGGTACGCCCCAGAGGCCGGGCGGCGAACCGCCCGGCAGGCTGCTGTTACAGGTGAGACTCGGCGTACTCGGCCAGCACCGAACGTGGCACGCCCTGCAAGGTGATATGAACGCCGTGGGGGAAGTCCTTGAAGCGTTCGGTGAGGTAGGTCAGGCCGGAGCTGGTAGCCGACAGGTAAGGGGTGTCGATCTGTGCCAGGTTGCCCAGGCACACCACCTTGGACCCTGCCCCGGCACGGGTGATGATGGTTTTCATCTGGTGCGGGGTGAGGTTCTGGCACTCGTCGATCAGGATGAGGCTCTGCTGGAAGCTGCGTCCGCGGATGTAGTTCAGCGACTTGAACTGCAACGGTACCCGCTCGAGGATGTACTCGACGCTGCCATGGGTGCTCTCGTCATCCATGTGCAGGGCTTCGAGGTTGTCGGTGATGGCGCCCAGCCAAGGCTCCATCTTCTCGGCCTCGGTACCTGGCAGGAAACCGATCTCCTGGTCCAGGCCCTGCACGCTGCGGGTGGCGATGATGCGCCGGTAGCGCTTGCTGACCATGGTCTGCTCGATGGCTGCGGCGAGCGCCAGGATGGTCTTGCCGGAGCCGGCGGCGCCGGTCAGGTTGACCAGGTGGATATCCGGGTCGAGCAGCGCGAACAACGCCAGGCTCTGATGGATGTCGCGTGGTTTGAGCCCCCAGGCTTCCTGGTGCAGCAATGGCTCCTGGTGCAGGTCGAGCAGCAGCAGTTCGTCTTCGCGGATGCCTTTGATCCAGCCGACGAAGCCTTGCTCGTCGATGATGAACTCATTGACGTGCACCGCCGGCAGGTTGTCGGTCAGTTGCACCCGATGCCAGGTGCGGCCGCGCTCCTGGCGGGTCTCGACCTTGCTGACGCGATCCCAGAACGAACCGGTCACCGAGTGGTAACCCTTGGACAGCAAGGAAACGTCATCGACCAGTTGGTCGGTGCTGTAGTCCTCGGCGGCGATGCCACAGGCACGCGCCTTCAGGCGCATGTTGATGTCCTTGGTCACCAGCACCACATCCAGATCGGAACGGCGGGCACGCAACTCCAGGAGCTGGTTGATGATGATGTTGTCGTTGAGGGTTTCGGGCAGCAGCCGGTTCGGCTCGTTGCGTGGACTCATCAGGATCGACAGGAACCCTTTGGGCCCGCTCTTGCCGCGCTGGATCGGTACGCCCTGCTCGACATCGCTGGGCGAGGCATCGCCGAGGGTCTGGTCGATCAGGCGAATGGCCTGGCGGCATTCGGCGGCGATGGTGTGCTTACCGGTCTTGAGCTTGTCGAGTTCCTCCAGCACCGTCATCGGAATGGCGACATGGTGCTCCTCGAAGTTGAGCAACGCGTTTGGATCGTGAATCAGGACATTGGTATCGAGCACATACAGGATTGGCTGGGTGGAGGAAGAGTTGCGTCCTTGGTCATCCATACTCGGTCACCTTATGTGAAAGCCACACGACGCGTAATGCTGCGCCGCAGAGTGACCGCCGTTCTCCCCGTATCCGCGTTGTTACGGGCGGGGAGCGCACCTGGCAAGGAGGGCCTGGATGACGCCACCTGTGCTGCAGGATTCGGCTGTCTGGTTCCTACATACCGCATTAGTGATGACCAAAAAAAGTCTTTTTACGTTCCTTTGAACTTTATTTTTCCGATTGACGTTCAGGGCTTGGCTTGAGCCCTGAGCGGTACTAGAGTCAAAGATCAAGCCCCTTCATGTTGCCCATACTCCAGGCAATCTTCCCAACCGATCCCACTCTGCGCCGTGTTGCGCAGCAACCAATCCACCGCCGGCTGTGCCTTGGGCAGGTTGTCGTGGAACTGGATCACCCCCTTGCGCCACAACAGCATCAAGGTCAGCACCCGGTGTGCCGAGGCTTCGGCGCTGAGCGCGCTGTCGTCCTGGGCGTCGATGTCCCACAGCGAAACCTTGAGTTTCTGGCTGGCCATGAACGCTTCGCCATCGGCCCGGCGCTGCCCATAGGGTGGACGAAACAGCGGCACGTACTGCGCCGGCAGGTCGGACTGGACCCTGGCCTGGGCTCGGCGCAATGACGCCTGCCAGTCTTGCCATTGGGCATGGGAGCGGTACTCCCAGCCCTGGATACCCACGCATTGCCCCGCATAGAGCGCCACCACTGGTGAGCTGGACGCGCGCTGCTGCAAGCGATTGCCAAGCACGAAGAACAGGCCGCCGAGCTTCTGTCGGCGCAGGTAGTCGGCCAATTCGTCGGTGGCACCGCCCTCGGGCGTGGGACCGCCGACGAAGGTCAGCAGGAACATCCGGTCATTGAGCTCGTCGCCCGTGCGCTCGCTGTCCGACAGGCGCTCGACCTCGCTGCTGGTCTGGGGGAACAACGCCGCCTTGCGCAGTTGCTCATCCAGGTATCGGGTGTGGAATGCCCGGCTGGGCTCGAGCCAACCGCTGTAGAACTCGCCCACGCTAGGGGTGAAGGTGGCGGCCAGGGTTCGCAGCTCGGCCATGGACTCCAGCGGATAGCAGAAGGACGCGTCCTGCTCGCAACTGCGCTGAGCCTGCTGGTAGTTCTCCCACAGCCGCTGCCACATGCGCGCGCGCACCGCGCGAACCACCGCCAAGTTGATCTGCCGCAGCTGCAGGCGCGCCGTCAGGGCCGGCTCGTCGAGCATTTCGCTTTCCTGCAGCACCTGGGCGAACGACAGGATCTCGGCGCGCGAGGCGACATCGAACAACGCCGGGCTGTCCAGTTGTTCAGGCCACAAGGTGCGGTTCAGGGTGGCCTGGGGCAAGGGGGCGGCCTGGGCAGCCACGCTCAGCAGGCCGGCCAACAGGACGAAGGCAATACGCACGATCAAGCTCTCCGCAGCATCATGACGCGCACTATAACGTGACGCTCGGCGATGGTCCGTGACTATCGTCGCGATAGTTTGGTCTTGCCGGCCTCAGCCCGTAGAATCCGCCTCGACGATTCCAGGAGCCGACCCGATGCTGACGGTGATTTCCCCCGCCAAGACCCTCGACTACGACACCCCGCCGGTGACCCAGCGCTACACCTTGCCCCAGTACCTGGACGATTCCCAGGCGCTCATCACGCAGTTGCGTGAGTTCACACCGGCGCAAATCAGCGAACTGATGCACCTCTCGGACAAGCTCGCCGGCCTTAACGCCGCCCGCTTCGGCAGCTGGACCCCGGACTTCACCCCGGCCAACGCCAAGCAGGCACTGCTGGCCTTCAAGGGCGACGTGTACACCGGGCTGGATGCCGAAAGCCTTGGCGAGGATGACTTCAGCTATGCCCAAGACCACCTGCGCATGCTGTCGGGCCTGTATGGCCTGCTGCGCCCGCTGGACCTGATGCAGCCCTATCGCCTGGAAATGGGCACCAAGCTGGCCAACGCCCGCGGCAAGGACCTTTACGCCTTCTGGGGCACGCGCATCAGCGAATGGCTGAATCTGGCCCTGGCCGAGCAGGGCGACGACGTATTGCTGAACCTGGCCAGCAACGAGTACTTCAGCGCGGTCAAGCGCAGCGCCCTGAAGGCACGGGTGATCGATGTCGACTTCAAAGACCTGAAGAACGGCCAGTACAAGATCATCAGCTTCTACGCCAAGAAAGCCCGCGGAATGATGAGCCGCTTCGTGATCCAGGAGCGCATCAACGACCCCGAACAGCTCAAGCGCTTCGATGTGCAGGGCTACTACTACAGCGCCGAGCAGTCCAAGCCGGACCACCTGGTGTTCCTGCGCGACCACCCTGAGGACTAAGGTCGTCTGGACCTCCGCGTCACCGGTGGGAGCAACGGTCTTGCGTTGCTTGCACCGGCCCCTTCGCGGGTACAGCGGTGCTATCGAGAGCACCACAGCCCCCTGTAGGAGCGGGTTTACCCGCGAAGAAGACACCACTGAGCAAGACAGTTGCTCCCCCGGTCATGTCACCGCATCCGTCAGCCCTGCAACAGGGCAGGCTTCAAATGGCCATCTCGCCATGATTCCGACGCCAAAAAAACAACACGCCTCGCTTTATTGCAAAACGCCATAAGACCGTTCGTAGTTTTTTGACGAATTTTGAAAAAAATTTTCGCATACTGGCATATAAGCATCCTGGGTCGATTTCGTCCTTTATATATAGGGGTGAAGCTGTCGCGTGCTATCAGATTGAAAGTATTTGCCGCTGAAAAAATATTTAGAAATCTTTCATTCGTGCGAAACCCACCCCGGAACTTCTGCTAGCGGCAATCGCTCATAGGACCCGTAACGACTTTCTTGCCACTGTCGTGAGAGATGACTTACAGATGACAACCGGCCGGTATCCACTACCGGCTCCGATAACTTCGACAGACGCAACGGTATCAACCGAACGCCCTGTCCACGAAGGAGAGACGCGCCCCTACTAATCGTCCTAGTGGTTGATTTCATAGGATTTTTCCAATTGAAAGAGCAAGCACAGCAGTAGGCGTAATAGCACACTGCAATAAAGACGGCTGCATTTCAGGGCACGCCTTTTAATACTGGCCATTTAACTGCCAACTTTGAGTGCACAACTTTGCGCGCTCTGGATTTATTCATGCCTGCGTTCGGTGATATGTGCAATCGCCATGACACCGTGCGCCTGAAAACTGCTGGTTAATCAACCCGGTCCGGCTCTTTCGCGAAAGAGCCGACGTGATAAACACACGAGGTGAATACGATGCGTATCAGCATCTTTGGTTTGGGTTATGTGGGTGCGGTCTGTGCAGGTTGCCTGTCGGCACGGGGTCACGAAGTGATTGGCGTGGACGTGTCCAAGACCAAAATCGACCTGATCAACCAGGGCAAGTCGCCCATCGTCGAGCCGGGTCTGGAAGAGTTGCTGCAGCAAGGCATCGCCAATGGCCGCCTGCGTGGCACCACTGACTTCGCCGAAGCCATCCGCGCCAGCGACGTGTCGATGATCTGCGTCGGCACCCCCAGCAAGAAAAACGGCGACCTGGGCCTGGAGTACATCGAATCGGTGTGCCGCGAGATCGGCTACGTGCTGCGTGACACCGAGCGCCGCCACACCATCGTGGTGCGCAGCACCGTGCTGCCCGGTACCGTCAAGAACGTGGTCATCCCGATCCTCGAGGACTGCTCCGGGAAGAAGGCCGGCGTCGACTTCGGCGTCGCGGTCAACCCAGAATTCCTGCGTGAAAGTACCGCCATCGCCGACTACGACCGCCCACCGATGACCGTCATCGGCGAGCTGGACAAGGCCAGCGGCGACGTGCTCCAGGCCATCTACGAGGAACTGGACGCGCCGGTCATCCGCAAGCCGGTCGAAGTGGCCGAAATGATCAAGTACACCTGCAACGTCTGGCATGCCACCAAGGTCACCTTCGCCAACGAGATCGGCAACATCGCCAAGGCCGTGGGCGTCGATGGTCGCGACGTGATGGATGTGGTCTGCCAGGACAAGGTCCTGAACCTGTCCCAGTACTACATGCGCCCAGGTTTCGCCTTCGGCGGCTCGTGCCTGCCCAAGGACGTGCGTGCCCTCACCTACCGCGCCTCGAGCCTGGATGTGAAAGCCCCGCTGCTCGACTCGCTGATGCGCAGCAACGAGTCCCAGGTGCAGAACGCCTTCGACATCATCGAAAGCCACGACAAGCGCAAGGTCGCCCTGCTGGGCCTGTCCTTCAAGGCCGGCACCGACGACCTGCGTGAAAGCCCGCTGGTGGAACTGGCCGAGCGTCTGATCGGCAAGGGCTACGAGCTGAACATCTACGACCAGAACGTCCAGTACGCCCGTGTCCACGGCGCCAACAAGGATTACATCGAGTCGAAGATCCCTCACGTCTCCTCGCTGCTCAATGACGATCTGCAGCATGTCATCGACAACGCCGACGTGATCATCCTGGGCAACCGCGACGAGAAATTCCGCGCCCTCGCCCAGCAGGCGCCGGCAGGCAAGCAGGTGATCGACCTGGTCGGCTTCATGACCAAGCCGACCTGCAACACCAGCCGCACCGAAGGCATCTGCTGGTAACCCCCGGCCGGGCAGCGGGCGACCGCTGCCCTTCCCCCTGATTCGCGCGACGGATGCTGAACATGCAAAGACTCCAGACAGTGCTGCTGCAGTGCGCCGGATGGCTGCTCTACGTGAGCCTGCTCATGTTGATCGCCCTGGCCCTGCCCAGCGACATCTTCGACTCGCAATCGAAGCACTTCATCTTCCTGGTCGGCGCGGTCGGCATCTGGCGCTACTCCATGGGCGCCACCCACTTCATCCGTGGCATGGTGTTCCTCTACGGCGTCTACCCCTACCTGCGCCGCAAGGTGCGCCAGCTGGGCAAGGCCGCCGACCCGTCCCACGTGTACCTGATGGTCACCAGTTTTCGCATCGACGCCCTGACCACCGCGCAGGTTTACAGCTCGGTGATCCGCGAGGCGATCGAGTGCGGTTACCCCACTACCGTGGTCTGCTCGCTGGTGGAGATGTCCGACGAGCTGCTGGTCAAGAGCCTGTGGGCCAAGTACAACCCGCCCGCCCACGTCAACCTGGACTTCGTGCGCATCGCCGGCACCGGCAAGCGCGATGGCCTGGCCTATGGCTTCCGCGCCATCTCGCGGATGATGCCGGACGAGCATGCCGTGGTGGCAGTGATCGACGGCGACACCGTGCTTGGCGAAGGCGTGGTGCGCAAGACCGTGCCGTGGTTCAAGCAGTTCCCCAATGTCGGTGGCCTGACCACCAACGAATTCTGCGAAGTGCGCGGCGGCTACATCATGAGTGAGTGGCACAAGCTGCGCTTCGCCCAGCGCCACATCAACATGTGCTCCATGGCCCTGTCCAAGCGCGTGCTGACCATGACCGGGCGCATGTCGATGTTCCGCGCAAGCGTGGTGACCGACCCCGAGTTCATCGCCGACGTGGAAAGCGACTCGTTGCACCACTGGCGCCTGGGCCGCTTCAAGTTCCTCACCGGTGACGACAAATCCAGCTGGTTCAGCCTGATGCGCCTGGGCTACGACACCTTCTACGTGCCCGATGCGGCCATCAACACGGTCGAGCACCCGCCGGAGAAGAGCTTCGTCAAGGCCAGCCGCAAGCTGATGTACCGCTGGTACGGCAACAACCTGCGGCAGAACTCCCGCGCGCTGGGCCTGGGCCTCAAGCGCCTGGGGCTGTTCACCTGCATCGTCTTGCTCGACCAGCGCGTGTCCATGTGGACCAGCCTGCTGGGCCTGACCGTGGCGGTGATCGCCAGCCTCAAGTTCGGCCTGGGCTTCTTGCTCGTGTACCTGCTGTGGATCGGCATCACCCGCCTGATCCTCACCATCATGCTGCTGTGCTCGGGCCATAACGTGGGGCCGGCCTACCCGCTGATTCTCTATTACAACCAGATCGTCGGCGCGGTGATGAAGATCTACGTGTTCTTCCGCCTCGACAAACAGTCCTGGACCCGCCAGCCGACTGCCCTCAAGCGTGACCTCGAAAGCTTTCAACAATGGTTCAACACCTGGTCTTCACGGACCATGACCTTCTCGGCAGCCAGCATCTTCGTCGCTGTGCTGTTCATGGTCGTGTGAGCCCCCGGATCGGATCTAACAGGAACGAAATCGCCATGAATACCGCCGTGAACGCCAATGTCGTGCATGAGTCCGAAGCCCAGCGCCAGCACGTCCGGGTACGTATCCCCGCCAAGCTGCGCTACCTGGACCGCAATCGCGAACCGCACGATGTGAAGGTGGACGATCTCTCCGCCGGGGGCCTGTCCTTCCACACCAGCAAACCCTTGAACGTCGGCGACGTGCTGCGCGGTCGCCTGCAGTTCACGGTCGACAACCTGGGCCTGTCCATGGACGTCGAGTTCCAGGTGCGCTCCTACCAGAGCACCGGCCGCACCGGCGTGCAGTTCCAGAACCTCGAACAGCGCGACGTGGCCACCCTGCGCCACATCATCACCACCTTCCTGTCCGGTGAGATGATCAACGTCGGCGGCGTGCTCAGCACCCTACAGCGCGACAACTTCACCAAGGCGCGCAAGCAAAAAGACAGCGGTTCGGGCCTCTCCGCCTTCGGCCGCCTGCGCGCCGTGACCGTCAGCCTGAGCGTGTTCGTGGTCGGTGTGGCGGCCTTCGGCTTCATCGCCAAGTCGCTGTATGGCATGTACTTCGTCAGCCACGCCGAGGCCGGTGTGGTTTCGGTGCCCACCACCAACGTCACCATGCCGCGCGACGGCAGTGTGCAGAGCCTGGTGGAAAACGGCGCCCAAGTGGTCAAGGGCGCGCCGCTGGCAAGCTTCAGCACCAGCATGCTCGATCTGCTCAAAGGCCATCTGGACGACTCGCAGCTCGAGCCCGCCAAGGTCGAGGAACTGTTCGGCAAGCAGCTCTCCGGCACCCTCACCAGCCCATGCGACTGCGTGGTCGCACGCCAGCTGGTGGATGACGGCCAGTACGCAAGCAAAGGCCAGCCGATCTTCCAACTGGTGCCACGCACCACCAACCCGATGGTCGAGGCGCGCTTCAGCTATCGCCAGTTCGACCAGGTCAAGCCAGGCACCCGCGTGCAGTTCCAGGTGGCCGGCGAAGACGAAATGCGCACTGGCAAGATCGTCAGCAGCGCCAGCCTCAACAGCGAGGACCTGGCCTCGGACATCCGCGTCCAGATCAAGCCCGACAGCGGCCTGCCTGCGGAACTGGCCGGTCGTCCGGCTGCCGTCAATGCCGACCGTGGCCCGTCCCTGGACTGGCTGATCGACAAGGCCGTGGCCCGTGGGCTGTAAGAGGGACCTGACCATGAACCCTTCGAAGCGTATGACGCCGCTTGAGTCGACAGGGGCCCTGTTCGCGGGTGAACCCGCTCCCACAGGGATCGTGTCCAGCGCTGCCCCTGTAGGGCGTGCGCGCCCACTGGCCTGGTGCGGCCTGGCCCTGGCCGTCGCCCTGGCCGGCTGCTCGGGCCTGCCTGACCAGCGCCTGGCCAACGAGGCCATGAAGCGCGGCGACACCGCCCTGGCCGAGCGCAACTACAAAGCCCTGGCCGACCTTGGCTACAGCGACGCCCAGGTGGGCCTGGCCGATATCCAGGTCGCCACCCAGGACCCCGCCAAGCTCAGGGCCGCCGAAGCCACCTACCGTACTGCCGCCGCCACGTCGCCACGGGCCCAGGCACGCCTGGGTCGCCTGCTGGTGGCCAAGCCCGGCACCACCCAGGCCGAGCGCGAGGAGGCCGAGACCCTGCTCAAGCTCGCCGCCCAGCAAGGCGAGCGCAACACCCTGATCCCGCTGGCGATGCTCTACCTGCAGTACCCGCAGAGCTTCCCCAAGGTGAACGCCCAGCAGCAGATCGACCAGTGGCGCGCCGCCGGCAACCCCGAGGCGGGCCTGGCCCAGGTGCTGCTCTATCGCACCCAGGGCACCTACGACCAGCACCTGGGCGATGTGGAGAAGATCTGCAAGGCCGCGCTGGACACCACCGACATCTGCTATGTGGAACTGGCCACCGTCTACCAGAAGCGCGCCCAGGCCGACCAGCAGGCCGCGCTGATCCAACAGCTCAAGGCCGCCTATGGCCGTGGTCTCGTGCCGGCCACCCGGGTCGACAGCGTCGCCCGCGTGCTGGCCGACCGTAGCCTGGGGCAGACCGACGAAAAAACCGCCAAGGAGCTGCTCGAACAGGTGGCCCCGGCCAACCCGGCGTCCTGGGTGAGCCTGGCGCAGTTGGTCTACGACTTCCCGGAACTGGGCGACAACGACCAGTTGCTCGCCTACATCGACAAGGGCCGCGAAGCCGGACAGCCGCGCGCCGAACTGCTGCTCGGCCGCCTCTACTACGAAGGCAAGACGCTCCCGGCCGATGCCGCCAAAGCCGAAGAACACCTGCAGGCCGCCGCCGCAGCCGGCGAAGTCAGCGCCCATTACTACCTCGGCCAGCTGTACCGCCGTGGCTACCTAGGCCACGTCGAGCCGCAGAAGGCCGTCGACCACCTGCTCAGTGCCGCACGCGGCGGACAGAACAGCGCCGACTACGCCCTCGCCCAACTGTTCAGCGAGGGCCACGGCATCCGCCCTGCCCCGGCCAACGCCTGGGTATTCGCCCAACTGGCCCAGGCCAACCCGTCGCCGCAATCGACCGAGCTGTTGCAAAAGCTCGACACGCAATTGAGCCCTGACCAGCGCAACCAGGCCCAGCGCCTGCTGGACCAGGAAAAGCAGGCGCGCGGCAGCATGGCCCAGGTCGGCTCCAACCCCCTGGCCTTCGAAGCCTTGCAAGACGACGCAAAAGAAGAAGTAGACGGTGAGGACTCGCTATGACGCTCAACCCCTTCGTGAAAGCCGGCATTGGCCTGAGCTTCGCCCTGCTGTGGTCGTGCCCGACCCTGGCGGACATGACCGCCGAGAAGAACTTCGGCCTGGACATCAAGATCACCGGCCAGTCCGAAGATGACCGCGACCTGGGCACCCGCTCCGGCGGTGACGTCAACGGCCTGGGTCTGGACCTGCGCCCTTGGGTCTACGGCGAGCGCGGCAACTGGAGTGCCTTCGCCATGGGCCAGGCGGTGGCGGCGACCGACATCATCGAGACCGACACCCTGCGCCAGTCCGAGGATGGCAGCACCGTGGACAACGCCGATGACAGCCGCAAACCAGACAAAAGCTACCTGGCCATGCGTGAGTTCTGGGTCGGCTACAGCGGCTTCACGCCCTACCCAGGCGAACAACTGCGCCTGGGCCGCCAGCGCCTGCGCAGTGACGACGGCATGTGGCGCGACACCAACATCGAAGCGCTGAACTGGACCTTCGACACCACCCTGCTCAAGGCTGACCTGGGCGTGGCCCAGCGCTTCAGCGAGTACCGCACTGACCTCACCGAGCTCGCGCCCGAGGACAAGGACCGCACCCACGTGTACGGCAACGTCGCCACCCAGTGGACACCTGGGCACTGGGTCGGCGTGCGCGCCCATCACTCCAGTGACAGCGGCAGCCTGAAAAACCCTGGCGAAACCGTCGACCCACTGGACAAAACCCGCACGGGCGATCTGACCTGGCTGGGCCTGGAGGCCAACAGCGACGCCTATAACTGGCGCAACGACCACACCGTCAACTACTGGGGTAGCGTCACCTGGCTGACCGGCGACCGCGACACCCTCAGCACGCAGACCGTGGGCAACGACCAGGTCGCCACCGGCAAGCAGAGCGGCGACGTCAATGCCTGGGCCACCGACCTGGGCGTGCGCCTGCGTCTGGACCCCAACTGGCAGGTCGGTGCGGCCTATGCCCGTGGCAGCGGTGGTGGCGGCAGCGACGGTTCGAGCAACTACGAGCAGACCGGTCTTGAGAGCAACCGCTCCAACTTCACCGGCACCCGCTCGCGCGTGCACCGCTTCGGCGAAGCCTTCCGTGGCGAGTTGGGCAATCTGCAGGCGGCCACCCTGTTCGCCTCCTGGCAGCTGCGCGACGACTACGACGCAAGCTTCATCTACCACAAGTTCTGGCGCGTCGATGACCAGCAGAACATCGGCTCCAGCGGCATCAATGCCGTGGTCGAGGACAACGGTGTGAACCGTCCGCTGATCAACGGCGAGAAGGACCTGGGCCAGGAGATGGACGTGGTCGTCACCAAGTACTTCAAGCAAGGCCTGCTGCCAGCTTCGATGAGCCAGGCCATCGACGAACCCTCGGCCCTGGTGCGCCTGCGCGCCGGCGTGTTCAAGCCAGGCGATGCCTACGGCAGCGAAGCGGACTCCTACATGCACCGCGCCTTCGTCGACGTGATCTGGCGCTACTGAGGCCCGGGAGAGGACACTCATGAACCTTCACCCGCATTTTCGCCACGGCCTGCTGGCCAGTGCCCTGCTGCTGGCCAGTAGCGGCCTGGCCTATGCCGAGCCGGTCAAGCCGGTGGTCAAGGAGTTGCAGCAGGCCAAGACCTACACGGTCTCCAGCGCGCCGATCGAGCCGCTGCAGATGGACCCGCCCAAGCTGCCCGACCTCTCCGGCTACACCGCCGAAGCGGTGCAGAAAAAGCTCGACCGCAGCCATAAAGGCAAGGTCAGCGTGCGCCGCATGCTCCAGGAGGAATCGCTCAAGGAGTTCATCGGTGGCGACAACAAAGGCGCCGAATGGGTCAGGCGCCAGCAGGGCATCCCCCAGGCGATCTTCATCGATGATGGCCATGTGGACCTGGTGCAACTGAGCAAGCAGGTGCCCAAACAGTACCTGCGCGAAACCGAGCCGGGCGTGTACCTGGCGCGCCTGCCGATCGTGGTCGGGCGCAAGGGCGTGCTGGAGATCAATGGCAAGGTCAAGGAGCTGCGCCTGTCCCAGGAGGGCGGTTCGTTCCTGATCAACGACGGCAAGCTGTTCGTCACCGACACTCAGGTCACGGGCTGGCGCGAGAAGGACAACGGCCCGGCCACCTTCCGCAAGCCGGACGAGTTCCGTCCGTTCCTGTTGTCCTGGGGCGGCACCGAGACCTACATCGTCAACAGCAAGATGGCCAGCTTCGGCTACGCCAAGTCCAAGTCGTACGGCGTGAGTATCTCCCAGTACACGCCGAACATGGCCAAGCGCATGGGCCGTCCGGAGCCCACCGGCTGGATCATCGGCTCCGAATTCAGCGACATGTGGTACGGCTTCTACTGCTACGAGACCCAGGACTTCGTGATCAAGGACAACACCTATCGCGACAACATCGTCTACGGCATCGACCCCCACGACCGCTCGCACCGCCTGATCATTGCCGGCAATACCGTGTACGGCACCAAGAAAAAGCACGGGATCATCGTCTCGCGCGAGGTCAACGACAGCTGGATCATCAACAACAAGAGCTACGACAACAAGCTCTCCGGCGTGGTCCTGGACCGTAACAGCGTCAACAACCTGGTGGCCTACAACGAGATCTACCGCAACCACACCGACGGCATCACCTTGTACGAAAGTGGCGACAACCTGATCTACGGCAACAAGCTGCTCAACAACCGCCGCCACGGCATCCGCGTGCGCAACAGCGTGAACATCCGTCTGTACGAAAACCTCGCCATGGCCAACGGCCTGGTGGGCGTGTACGGGCACATCAAGGACCTCTCCGATACCGACCGCGACATCGCCCTGGACCCGTTCGATACCAAGGTGTCGCTGATCGTGGTCGGCGGCGAACTGGCGGCCAATGGCTCCGGCCCCCTGTCGATCGACTCGCCGCTCTCGGTCGAGCTCTACAAGGTCTCCATGCTCGCGCCGCGCAAGGCCAACGGCATCAGCCTCAACGGCGTGCTCGGCGAGCGCCAGGACGAAATCCTCGACCTGCTGGTGCGCCAGCAGAAGGCCGTGCTGATCGACCCGGTCGAACGCCAGACCGAAATGATCGATTAAGGAAGCCCAGACCATGACTCCGCATCTGATGAAACTGCTCGGCCTGTCCGCTGCCCTCCTGGTCATCAGCCAGGGCGTGCGCGCCGCCGATGTACAGGCCCCGAGCTTCACCGCCGAGCCTTGCTGCCAGCTGTGCCCCGAAGCCCACGACGCCAGCCGCTACGTGACCCGCTACCAGCAGAACTTCACCACCCTGGTCCAGGCCCAGGGCGACTGGCTGTTCCGTACCCGCGAAGACCTGCGCACCGAATTCAACACCACCCCGGCCGGCTACAAGCGCCTGCAGCAGGTGCATGACGCGTTCAAGAAGCGCGGTGTCGAGCTGGTCGTGGTGTACCAGCCGACCCGTGGCCTGGTGAACCGCAACATGCTCAACCCCGCTGAAAAGGCCGCCTTCGATTACCAAAAGGCCCTGGGCAACTACCAGGCCATGCTCAAGCGCTTCGCCAGCATGGGCTACAACGTGCCCGACCTGTCGCCGCTGACCAACGAACAATTGGTCGCCGCCGACCAAGGCAAGGATTTCTACTTCCGCGGAGACCAGCACTGGACGCCCTACGGCGCTGAGCGCGCGGCCAAGATCGTGGCCGACACCGTGCACAAGATGCCGGCCTTCGAAGGCATCCCGCGCAAGGAATTCGAAACCCATAAATCTGGACGCATGGGCAAGACCGGCACCCTGCACAACGTCGCCGGCCAGCTCTGCGGCACCAGCTATGCAGTGCAGTACATGGACCAGTTCGCCACCGAGCCCAAGGGTGGCGCGAGCGGGGGTGACGACCTGTTCGGCGATTCGGGCAATGCCAAGATCACCCTGGTCGGCACCAGCCACAGCGGCAAGAACTACAACTTCTCCGGTTTCCTGCAGCAGTACATCGGCGCCGACGTGCTCAACGTCGCCTTCCCCGGCGGCGGCCTGGAAGGCTCGATGATCCAGTACCTGGGCAGCGAGGAGTTCCAGAAGAACCCTCCGAAGATCCTCATCTGGGAATTCTCGCCGCTGTACCGCCTGGACCAGGAAACCATCTGGCGGCAGATCCTCGCCCTGCTCGACGATGGCTGTGACGACCGTCCGGCCCAGATGAGCGCCAGCGCCACCCTCAAGCCCGGCAAGAACGAGCTGATGGTCAATGGCAAAGGCGGCGTGATCAAAGACCTGATCAACCGCAACCACCAGCTGGACATCAAGTTCGAGGACACCTCGGTCAAGGTCCTGCAGGCCACCCTCTGGTACCTCAACGGCCGCCACGAGGACATCAAGATCGAGAAGCCGGAAACCTCCGACACCGACGGCCGCTTCGTCTTCCAGATGCGTGAAGACGAGGACTGGGCCAGCCAGAACCTGCTCGCCCTCGAGATCCAGGGGCCGGAAACCGGCACCCAGAAGGTCGAGGCCAAGCTGTGCAAACGCAACAACTTCGCCGGCCCTGCGCAAAACACCGCGCAGGCCGGCCAGTGAGGCGACCATGAATCCATTGCGCACAATCACTGCCCCCGCCCTGCTCGCCCTGGCCCTGTTCGGCCCGGCCGCGCAGGCCAGCGGCCTGATGCCGCCACAGGGGTACTACGCCGGGATCGAGAAGCTCAAGAAAGCCGACGGCAACTTCCGCTGCGAACCTGCGCCCAAGCCCTACACCGGCCCCCTGCAGTTCCGCAGCAAGTACGAAGGCTCCGACGGTGCCCGGGCGACATTGAACAAGGCCTCTGAAAAGGCCTTCCGCCAGTCCACCGAGGACATCACCACCCTCGAGCGTGGCGTCAGCAAGATGGTTGGCCAGTACATGCGCGACGGCCGCCCGGCCCAGCTCGACTGCGCCCTGACCTGGCTGGGCACCTGGGCGCGAGCCGATGCGCTGGCGTCCACCGACTACAACCACACCGGCAAGTCGATGCGCAAATGGGCACTGGGCAGCATGAGCGGCTCGTGGCTGCGCCTTAAGTTCTCCAACTCCCAGCCCCTGGCCGCGCACCAGGCCGAGGCCGAACTGATCGAAAAATGGCTGGCGCGCCTGGCTGAACAGACCGTGCGCGACTGGAGCGACCTGCCGCTGGAGAAGATCAACAACCACAGCTACTGGGCGGCCTGGGCGGTGATGGCCACCGCCGTGGCCACCGACCGACGCGACCTGTTCGACTGGGCGGTGAAGGAATACAAGGTCGGCGCCAACCAGGTGGACGACCAAGGCTTTTTGCCCAACGAACTCAAGCGCAAGCAGCGGGCCCTGGCCTACCACAACTATGCCCTGCCGCCGCTGGCGATGATCGCAAGCTTCGCCCAGGTCAACGGCGTGGACGTGCGCGGCGAGAACAACAACGCCTTGCAGCGCCTGGCGCAGCGAGTGCTCAGCGGGTCGAAGGATCCCAGCGCGTTCAAGGCCCGCAACGGCGAGAAACAGGACATGCACGACCTGACGATCGACAGCAAGTACGCGTGGATGGAGCCCTACTGCAGCCTCTATGCGTGCAGTGGCGACACCCTCCAGCGCAAGCGCGGCATGCAGCCGTTCAACAGTTTCCGCTTAGGCGGAGACCTGACCCGGGTCTACGACCCGAGCGCAGAGAGCAAGAAGTAACACGACACCCTGTGGGAAGCGGGTAAACCCGCTCCCACAGGGCCTAGGTATCCCCCACTTTCGAGTGGGGGGTTTGGGGGGCGCTTTGCCTCGGATGCTGTGAACAAAAAGGAGAACCGGGATGGTCTTCTCGTCCAACGTGTTCCTGTTCCTGTTCTTGCCGATATTCCTCGGCCTGTACTACTTGAGCGGGCAGCGCTATCGCAACCTGCTGCTGCTGATCGCCAGCTACATCTTCTATGCCTGGTGGCGGGTCGACTTCCTGGCGCTGTTCGCCGGCGTCACTCTGTGGAACTACTGGATCGGCCTCAAGGTCGGCGCCGCAGGCGTGCGCACCAAACCAGCGCAGCGCTGGCTGCTGCTGGGCGTGGCGGTCGACCTGGCGATCCTTGGCTACTTCAAGTACGCCAATTTCGGCGTCGAGAGCCTCAACGCCATCATCACCTCGTTTGGCCTCGAACCGTTCATCCTCACCCATGTGCTGCTGCCGATCGGCATCTCGTTCTACATCTTCGAGTCGATCAGCTACATCATCGACGTGTACCGTGGCGATACCCCGGCCACGCGCAACCTGATCGACTTCGCGGCATTCGTGGCGATCTTCCCGCACCTGATCGCAGGCCCGGTGCTGCGCTTCAAGGACCTGGTCGATCAGTTCAACAACCGCACCCACACCCTGGACAAGTTCTCAGAAGGCTGCACCCGCTTCATGCAGGGCTTCATCAAGAAAGTGTTCATCGCCGACACCCTGGCGGTGGTCGCCGACCATTGCTTCGCCCTGCAGAACCCGACCACGGGCGATGCCTGGCTGGGCGCCCTGGCCTACACCGCGCAGCTGTACTTCGACTTCTCCGGCTACAGCGACATGGCCATCGGCCTGGGCCTGATGATGGGCTTCCGCTTCATGGAGAACTTCAAGCAGCCCTACATCAGCCAGTCGATCACCGAGTTCTGGCGGCGCTGGCACATCAGCCTGTCGACCTGGCTGCGCGACTACCTCTACATCACCCTGGGCGGCAACCGCAAAGGCACCTTCCACACCTACCGCAACCTGTTCCTGACCATGCTGCTGGGCGGGCTTTGGCACGGTGCCAACTTCACCTACATCATCTGGGGCGCCTGGCACGGCACCTGGCTGGCCATCGAGCGCGCCCTGGGCATCGACACCAACCCGCAGCGCTTCAACCCGATCAAGTGGGCGTTCACCTTCCTGCTGGTGGTGGTCGGCTGGGTGATCTTCCGCGCCGAGAACCTGCACGTGGCCGGCCGTATGTACGGCGCCATGTTCAGCTTCGGCGAGTGGCAGCTGTCGGAACTCAACCGCGCCCAGCTCACCGGCCTGCAAGTGGCGACCCTGGTGGTGGCCTACCTCACCCTGGCGGTGTTCGGCCTGCGCGACTTCTACCGCAACGCCAAGCCCACGCCCAAGGCCACCCCGGTGCAGATCAACGCCGACGGCTCCGTCGGCCTGGACTGGACCCGCGTCATGACCCGCGTCCTGGTCCTGCTGCTGTTCGTTGCTTCGGTGCTCAAGCTCTCGGCGCAGAGCTACTCGCCGTTCCTCTACTTCCAGTTCTGAGGACAGGACCATGAACCGGACACTACGCATCACCTATTCCCTGTCGTTCCTCGGCCTGCTGACCGGGCTTGGCGCCTGGTCGGTCGGGGGCCTTGAAAGTTTCAACCGCACCGAGCAGATGACCCTGCTCAACGGCAAGCTGGCCAAGGCCGCCGAGACTCACTACGACGAGCAGTTCCCGATCAAGCGCATCGGCACCAACCTGTGGGCGGCGCTGGACTACAAGCTGTTCAACGAAGGCCGCCCAGGCGTCGTGCTGGGCCGCGAGCAGTGGCTGTTCAGTGACGAAGAGTTCAAGCCCACCGCCGGTGCCGAACAACTGATGCAGGAGAACCTGGCGCTGATCCGTGGCGTGCGCGACACCCTGCAGCGCCAAGGCACGCAGCTGGTGCTGGCGATTGTCCCGGCCAAGGCGCGGATCTACTCCGAGTACCTGGGCAAGGCCGTGCCGACCCGCCTGCATGAAGGCCTGTACAACCAGTTCCACGCCCAAGCCCGCCAGGCCGGTGTGTTCGCCCCCGACCTGCTCGCGCCCCTGGAGCAGGCCAAGAGCCGTGGCCAGGTGTTCCTGCGCACCGACACCCACTGGACGCCCATGGGCGCCGAGGTCGCGGCCCAGGCTCTGGCCGAGGCGGTGTCGCGCCAGAACCTGCTCAATGGCGACCCGCAAGCGTTCATCACCGAAGCTGGCGCCACCAGTCCATACAAGGGCGATCTGACCAACTTCCTGCCGCTCGATCCGCTGTTCAGCAACCTGTTGCCGTCACCGGACAACCTGCAGCAACGCAGCACTCGCCCGGTCGAGGCCGCAGGCGAAGCCGGCGACGCCCTGTTCGCCGAAACCCGGATTCCGGTGGCGCTGGTCGGCACCAGCTACAGCGCCAACCCGCACTGGAACTTCCTCGGCGCCCTGCAGCAAGCCTTGCGCAGCGACGTGGCCAACTACGCCGAAGACGGCCACGGCCCCCTGCTGCCGATGCTCAAGTACCTGCAAAGCGACGCCTTCAAGGACGCCGCCCCGCAAGTGGTGGTGTGGGAATTCCCCGAACGTTATCTGCCAATGAAAAACGACCTCAGCGCCTTCGATCCGACCTGGATCGCCCAGCTGAAGAACACCCGCAAGACCGAAGAAAACCTGGCCCTGTCGTCCAATCGGACGGTTCACTGAAGAGGACATCAACATGACCAACAAACCTTCCTTCGCTAAAGCTTTCACCCTCGCTGCGGGCTTGTCCCTGCTTTCGCTGCAGGCCCTGGCCGGCGCCGATGCGGCGCTCTATGGCCCGAGCGCACCGAAAGGCTCGACCTTCGTGCGCCTGTACAACGCCGCCTCCAGCCCTGCCGCGGCGTCCGTGGGCAACACCCAGATCAAGCCGGTCGGCGCCCAGGCCAGCAGCGACTTCAGCTTCCTGCCAGGGGGTGACTACACCGCCCAGGTCGGCGGCAAGAGCGTCCCGGTCAAGCTGGCCGCGGACAAGTACTACACCCTGGTCAACAACGCCGGCACCAGCCCGCAATTGATCGAAGAACCCCCGTTCAAGAACAAGCAGAAAGCCTTGGTGCGCGTGCAGAACCTGAGCGACCAGTCGCTGACCCTCAAGACCGCCGACGGCAAGACCGAAGTGGTCAAACCGGTGGCCGCCAAAGGCCGTGGCGAGCGTGAGATCAACCCGGTCAAGGTCAGCCTGGCCCTCTACGAAGGCGACAAGAAGGTCAGCGACCTCAAGCCGGTCGCCCTGGAGCGCGGCGAAGCGGCCGTGCTGTACGTCACCGGATCCGGCAGCAGCCTGTCGCCGGTCTGGGTCACCCGTCCTGTCGCCAGCAACTGATCCCAAGCCCTATCGACCTTTTGGAGAAACATCATGATTCCGGTAATTCTTTCTGGTGGTAGCGGTTCGCGTCTGTGGCCTTTGTCGCGCAAGCAGTTCCCCAAGCAGTTCCTGGCCCTGACCGGCGAGCACACCCTGTTCCAGCAGACCCTCGAACGCCTGGTGTTCGAGGGCATGGACAGCCCCATCGTGGTCTGCAACAAGGACCACAAATTCATCGTCCAGGAGCAGTTGGCCGGGCTCAACCTGCAGACCCAGGGCATCCTCATGGAGCCCTTCGGGCGCAATACCGCGCCCGCGGTGGCCATGACCGCGATGAAGCTGGTCAACGAAGGCCGCGACGAGCTGATGCTGGTGCTGCCGGCCGACCACGTGATCGAGGACCAGAAGGCGCTGCAACGCGCCCTGGCCCTGGCCACCGTGGCCGCCGAGCGCGGCGAGATGGTGCTGTTCGGCGTGCCGGCGACCAAGCCTGAGACCGGATACGGTTACATCCGCTCCAGCCAGGACGCCTTGCTGCCTGAGGGCGTGGCGCGCGTCGCGCAGTTCGTCGAGAAGCCCGATGAGAAACGCGCCAACGAGTTCGTCCGCGCTGGCGGTTACTTCTGGAACAGCGGCATGTTCCTGTTCCGCGCCAGCCGCTTCCTCGAAGAGCTGAAAAAGCACGACCCGGACATCTATGACACCTGTCTGCTGGCCCTGGAACGCAGCGACGAAGAAAACGACGTGCTGAGCATCGACGCCGCGACCTTCGCCTGCTGCCCGGACAACTCCATCGACTACGCGGTGATGGAGAAGACCCAGCGCGCCTGCGTGGTGCCGCTGTCGGCGGGCTGGAGCGACGTGGGCTGCTGGTCGTCGCTGTGGGATGTGCACGAGAAAGACGACAACGGCAACGTCACCAAGGGCGACGTGGTGGTGCAGGATAGCCATAACTGCATGATCCACGGCAACGGCAAGCTGGTGTCGGTGATCGGCCTGGAGAACATCGTGGTGGTCGAGACCAAGGACGCCATGATGATCGCCCACAAGGACAAGGTCCAAGGCGTCAAGCAACTGGTCAACACCCTCGACCAGCAAGGCCGCAGCGAGACCCAGAACCACCTGGAGGTGTACCGTCCGTGGGGCTCGTACGACTCGGTGGACATGGGCGGGCGTTTCCAGGTCAAGCACATCACCGTCAAACCGGGGGCGAGCCTGTCGCTGCAGATGCACCACCACCGCGCCGAGCACTGGATCGTGGTGTCCGGCACGGCCGAAGTGACCTGCGACGAGAACGTGTTCCTGCTCACCGAGAACCAGTCGACCTACATCCCCATCGCCTCGATCCACCGCCTGCGCAACCCGGGCAAGATCCCGCTGGAGATCATCGAAGTGCAGTCCGGCAGTTACCTGGGCGAGGATGACATCGAGCGGTTCGAGGACGTGTACGGCCGGACCTCGACGCCGGTGGAGCGCGGCATCTCGATCAAGACCATCGCGCAGTAATGACACTGGGGCCGCGCTGCGGCCCTTTCGCGGCACAAGGCCGCTCCTACAGCGAGTGCGCAATAGCGGTAGGCGCGGCCTTGTGCCGCGCCCTTTTTGAGGCCACCGCGATTTAAAGCTAGGATGACCTGACTGCTGCAACCAAGGTCCGCTTCCATGCTTATCGGCGCCCTGCTCATCCTCACCTGGCTCACTCTGTTGCTGCGCTACCCGGCCAAGGCCTTGCCGATCTCCCTGGCGGCCGTGTTCGGCCTGGGATTGGTGGCGCTCGGCGTGGTCTGGCAGGACAGCCGCGAAGCCTCGCAACTGGCGCGCCTGGACCTTCGCCTGCGCTATGCCCCCGACCAATGCCCCGCCGACCGCACCCTGCAGGTGCACATGAAGAACGGCAACGACGTCCCCCTGACCGAACTGCGCTGGCGCGTCGCCGCCTATGCGCCCGGTGACACCGTCAACCTGGCCGAGAACACCTACAACGCCCCTCGCTACCGCGGCCCGGGCGAGCTGCAACCTGGCGCCGAATGGACCGACTGCCTACCCCTGCCGCCGCTGCGCAGCGGGTATCGCCCACAGACCCTGGAATTTCGTGCCGAGCATCTACAAGGTACATTCGCCAACTAATGTGTTGCCTGTGCCGGCCCCTTCGCGGGTAACCCGCTCCCACAAGGGCGAAGGTGATCCCGCGAATGGGCCGGCACAGATGCCTACAAACTCCATCTGCTAACAGGCCTGAACCATGCCCACCGTTCTGATCACCGGTTGTTCCAGCGGCATCGGCCGCGCCCTGGCCGACGCCTTCCGCGATGCCGGCCACGAAGTCTGGGCCACCGCCCGCAAGCCTGAGGATGTCGAACGACTGGTCGCCGCAGGCTTTACCGCCCGGCAACTGGACGTCACCCACCCCGCAGACCTCAGCCGCCTGGCCGATGAGCTGCAAGACCGCCATGGCGGCCTGGACATCCTGATCAACAACGCAGGCTACGGCGCCATGGGCCCGCTGCTCGACGGTGGCGTCGAGGCCATGCGTCAACAGTTCGAGACCAATGTCTTCGCCGTGGTCGGGGTCACCCGCGCGCTGTTCCCGTTGCTGCGTCGCAACCGAGGCCTGGTGGTGAACATCGGCAGCGTCTCCGGTGTGCTGGTCACACCGTTCGCCGGTGCCTACTGCGCCTCCAAGGCGGCCGTGAATGCCCTGAGCGACGCCCTGCGCCTGGAGCTCGCGCCGTTCGGCATTCGCGTGATGGAAGTGCAGCCCGGGGCGATCGCCTCGCAATTCGCCGACAATGCCCAGCGCCAGGCCGAAGACGTGCTCGCGGCGGATTCACCGTGGTGGCCACTGCGCGACTACATCCAGGCTCGGGCCCGTGCTTCGCAAGACAAGCCGACACCGGCTGCGGTGTTCGCCCAAGGGGTGCTCGCCGCCACCGGCAAGAGCCCGACGCCCGCCGTGGTGCGCCTGGGCAACGGCAGCACCGCGTTGCCGTTGCTGGCCCGGCTGCTGCCACGACGGTTGCTGGACAAGGTGCTGCGCAAGCGGTTCGGCTTGCTGCGTCCACTGTGATACGGCGCAGCGCCTTTCGCGGGTAAACCCGCACACAGGTTCCGCGCGGCCCTTGCAAGCCATGCACTACCTGTGGGGGCCGGCGAAGCCTGCGATGGGCCGCATAGCGGCCCCTTACACCTTCTCGTCGAACGCCTGCCAGCCGCCGCCCAACGCCTTGTACAGCCCCACCAATGCCTGGGAGACGGCAGCCGAACTGTCGATCCACTGCTCCTCGCTGGCCAGCAGCGCACTCTGCACGGTCAGCACATTGAGAAAGTCCACTGCCCCTTCCACGTACTGGCGCTGGGCGGTCTCCAGCGCGACGCGGTTCTGCTTCACCGCCTCGGCCAGATGATCCCGGCGCAGTTGGCTGGCGTTGTACAGACGCAGCACATCGTCGATCTCATGCCACGCGCCCAGCACCACCTTGCGGTAGTTGAGCGCCGCCTCCTGCTGTTGCGCCTCGCGCAGTTCGAGCGTGCCCTTCAAGCGCCCGCCCTCGAAGATCGGCAATGACAATTGCGGGCCGAAGGCGAAGCGCCGGGCGTCCCACGCACCGAAATCTGACAGCTGCATGGCCTGGAAACCGACACTGCCAGACAGCCGAATACTCGGGTAGAAGTCGGCCTTGGCCACGCCGATGCTGGCGGTGGCCGCATGCAGTCGCGCCTCGGCCTGGCGGATGTCGGGGCGGCGTTCGGCGAGTTCCGACGGCAGGCCGATGGCAAAGCGCTGCTGCGGCGTCGGCAACTCGCCGGGCGCCAGCAACTCGCTTTGCAGGCTGCGCGGCGGTTCAGCGACGAGCAGGCTCAGGGCATTGATCAGATCGTCGCGCCGTGCCTCCAGCGTGGGCAGACGTGCCTCGATCGACGCCACCTGGGCGCTGGCCTGGGCCACGTCCAAGCGCGTGGCGACGCCCTCGGCCTGGCGATCCTCAGAGAGCTTGAGGCTATGCCGGGCGACCTTGAGGTTGTCCTGGGTGACCTCCAGGGTGTGTTGCACGGCGCGCAACTGGATGTAGTCACCGGCCGTCTCGGACAACAGCGCCAGAAGCACACCGCGTCGGTCGTTCTCGGCCACCGCCACCGAGGCATCGGCCGCCTCGACCTGACGACGCACCCGCCCCCAGAGGTCCAGTTCCCACCCTGCCACCAGGTCGCCCTGCCACAGGTTGAAGGCGGATTTGCCCGCCTTGCCGGATGGGTCGCTCAGGCCCTCGGCGCTATTGCGGGCGCGACTGTAGCCGGCATTCACGTCCACCGAGGGCACCTCGTCGGCCGCCACGGTGCTGCGCAGGGCGCGGCTTTGCAGCAGGCGCGCGCTGGCCATCTGCAGGTCCAGGTTACGTTCGGCAACGCGCTGGATCAGCGCGCTCAGGCGTGCATCGTGAAAGCTGTCCCACCAACGCAGTTCCAACGGCTCTGCGGTCGGCTGACTCGCCGCCGCCTCGCCTTGCACCTGGCTCCAGGCCTGAGGTGCCTGGCTGTCCGGGCGCTGGAAGTCCGGCCCAAGGGTGCAGCCGGCGAGCAGCACGGCCAACAGCAGAGGGCTTATGCGTGTTGCCGGTTTCATCGCGCGCTCACCTCTTTGCCGTCGAGGGGGTCACCGTGGGTGTCGATGGTCGCCACCACCGACATGCCCACACGCAAGCGCTCGAGCAGCGGCTGGCCATCGTCGAAGACGATCTTCACCGGAATCCGTTGCACGACCTTGGTGAAGTTGCCGGTGGCGTTGTCCGGTTTGACCGCGGCGAAGGTAACCCCGGTGGCCGGGGCGATGCTCTGCACATGGCCGTGCAGTGTCTCGCCGGAGAAGGTGTCGACGCTGATGCTCACCGACTGCCCCGGTTGTACATGAGTGAGCTGGGTTTCCTGAAAGTTGCCCACCACGTAGGCCTGCTGCAGCGGCACCACCGACAGCAGACGCGCCCCCGGATTGACGTAGGCGCCAATGCGCAGGGCGCGCTCGCCGACCATGCCGTCCACCGGCGCGGTGATGCGGGTGTAGGAGAGATCGAGCTGGGCTTTTTCAACGCCCGCCTCGGCGCGCTTGAGCTGGCCCTCGGCGCTGGCCACCTGGGCGGTGAGAATGTCCACCTGCTTGCGCGTGGCGACCAACGCCGCCTGGGCATTGGCCAGTCGTGCCCGGGCCTGGTCGACACGGCTGCGCGCCTGCTGGGCGTTCTGCACGGTGCCGGCGCCTTGCTCGGCCAGGCGGCTGTAACGGGTCACCTCGTGATCAGCGAAGGCCATTTCGGCCTGGGCTGCCCGCACGGCCGCTTCGGCCTGGGCGATCAACGATGCCTGGCGCTCCAACGTGGCGCGCGCATCGGCGCTTTGCGCCTTGGCCACCAGCAATTGCGCCTGGGCGGCGTCGAGGGCTGCGCGGTAGTCGCGGTCATCGATGGTCGCCAGCAACTGGCCGGCGCTCACCTGCTGGTTGTCCTCGACCAGCACCTCCTTGATGAAGCCAGGAACCTTGGGCGCGACCACAGTGTAGTCGGCGGTCACATAGGCATCGTTGGTGCTTTGCTGGTGGTCGCTGCCCAGCATCCAGGGGGTCACCAGCGCAGCGAGCACGGCCAGGCCGAGCACCGAGCCGATCACGAGGGTCTTGCGGTTGTTGGTCATTTCTACAGTCTCGAATTCATCCAGGACGTCATGCCACCGCGCGCGGTGGGTAGATCCGGGTAGGCACGAAAGGAATCAGGCAAATCAGGGCCACGGCGACGCCGGCCATGACCCAATACAGGTCGGCGGACGTCAGCACTTGGGCTTGCTCGTGGAGGCGCCGGGCCAGGCCTGCGGCCTGGTCATCGACCAGGGGCGCGTTGCCCAGGCTGTCCACCAGGTGGTTGGAATGAAAATGCCGGCGCACGGTGCCCAGAGCGTCCAGCAGGCCGGTGGCGATCACCGAGGACAGGCCCTTGACGGTGTTGAACCAGCTCGATGCAAAGGGGCCTTCCTGGGGCGTCATACCGTTGGTCGAGAGCATCAGCAACGGCAGTACCGACATCGGCTGGCCGAACACCTGCAGCAAGTAGAAGGGGTAGAAGTCGCCGCGGATCCACTGCGAGGTCAGCAGGCTGCTACCTACGCACGAGGCCGCCAGCATCCCCAGGCCCAGCGCCAGCACCCAGCGGCAGTCCACCGCGCGGATGTTGCACAGCGCCGCCGTGAGCGGCAGGGCGATCAATTGCGGCATGGCCACCAGCATCATCAACGGGCTTGTCTGCGCCGGGCGATAGCCCTGGATCTGCGCGAGATAGGCCGACGGGATGCTGCCCACACCCGACAGCACGATCAGCACGCCCGCCAGGGTCACCAAGGCAAAACTCAGGTTGCGCCGCGACAGCAAGCGCAACTGGAAGAACGGCAATGGCTCGGACCATTCGTTGTACATGAACAGCACCAGCAGCAGCACGCCAGCGCCGAGCAGCCAGCAGATCAGCGGTGAGTCGAACCAGCCCCAGCGATCGCCCAGGGACAGGCCCAGAACGATGCAACTGATAGCCGGCAGGCCGAGCACCATCCCACGCCAGTCGAACTGCTTGAAGCGTTCCAGGCGCAGTGGGTCCTGGGGCAGGCCCCAGCCCACGCAGAACATGGCCAGGCCCGAGGGCAGGATGATCTGCCAGAACGCCCACTGCCAGCCGACATACTCCGTCCACAGGCCCGCCAGAGGTGTGCCGAGGTTGGGACCGAACGTGGCGGTCAGGGCATAGCAGGCCAGGCCATAGATCTTGATGCCCGGAGGCAGAAAACGCAGCGCTACGGTCATCAGCATCGGCGGCAAGGCCCCCGAGGCAAGGCCCTGGACGATGCGCAGCAGCATCAGGCTGTGCAGGTTGGGAGCGAAGGGCTGGACCAGGCCCAACACGGCGAACAGCCCGATGGCATAGATCGTGAAGCGGCGCAGGGAGAAGGTGCCGGCCATCCAGGGCGCGAAGGCCATCGCCGAGACCGACGCGGCCGAATACACCGCCAGCAGCCAGGCGCCCTCGTCGGCGCCGATGCCCATGGCGCCGCGGATATCGGCCAGGGAAATCTTCGTCACTGCCTCGTTCAGACCCGCGCAGAGCACCGCCAGCAGCACGCCGAACAGCCCGACCACCACCCGCAGGCCAAACGCCGTCTGGACCGGTGCGGCCGGTGCAGGCGCAGCGGCGGGCACTGCGAGGGGCGTGGACAGGGAACTCATGGACAGACATCTCCAGCAACAATTTGAGGCAGGAGGAAAGTCTAAAAAGGTCGAATGCTGACGAAAACTGACTTATTGGCAGTTTTATGTTGCGTCTGGCGCAATCCATCCCCGCGCCCACCTGTCACCGCAGCCCCCTATGGGTTTACTCGCGAATCAGCCAACGCGTTGAATGGCACGGGCTTCGCCCGTGTTCGCGGGTGAACCCGCTCCCACAGGGGGGCTGCGTGGCACTCGGTACGCATAACGCGTTTTTGTGGGAGCGGGTTTACCCGCGAATCAGCCAACGCAGTGAATGGCACGGGCTGCGCCCGTGTTCGCGGGTGAACCCGCTCCCACAGGGGGGCTGCGTGCACACCCGGCTACGCATAACGCGTTTTTGTGGGAGCGGGTTTACCCGCGAATCAGCCAACGCAGTGAATGGCACGGGCTTCGCCCGTGTTCGCGGGTGAACCCGCTCCCACAGGGGGGCTGCGTGCACACCCGGCTACGCATAACGCGTTTTTGTGGGAGCGGGTTTACCCGCGAATCAGCCAACGCAGTGAATGGCACGGGCTGCGCCCGTGTTCGCGGGTGAACCCGCTCCCACAGGGGGGGCTGCGTGCACACCCGGCTACGCATAACGCGCTTTTGTGGGAGCGGGTTTACCCGCGAATCAGCCAATGCGGTGTATGGCACGGGCTTCGCCCGTGTTCGCGGGTGAACCCGCTCCCACAGGGGAGCTGCGTGGCACACCCGGCTACGCATAACGCGTTTTTGTGGGAGCGGGTTTACCCGCGAATCAGCCAACGCAGTGAATGGCACGGGCTGCGCCCGTGTTCGCGGGTGAACCCGCTCCCACAGGGGGGCTGCGTGCACACCCGGCTACGCATAACGCGCTTTTGTGGGAGCGGGTTTACCCGCGAATCAGCCAACGCAGTGAATGGCACGGGCTGCGCCCGTGTTCGCGGGTTCGGTGCTTCGGTTTCTCCGCGAGAGGCCCCGTCACGGGTCGACGCTGCAACAGGCCTTGAGCGTCTGGCGCAGCCAACGATGCGCCGGATCGTTCTGAAAGCGCGGGTGCCAGGCCTGCATGACGGTCACCTGTTCCAGCGGCAATGGGATCCGGAACGAGCGCAGCGGCAGGCCCAGTTTGTTCACGCTGTTGAGGATGTTGGCTGGCATCGGCAGGATCAGATCCGAATCAGGCAGCGAGAACATCGCTGAATGAAAACTCGGGGTGATCAGCGCCACACGCCGCTGAGCCTTGAAGTTGGCCAGTTCCACATCGATCGGCCCGTTGGCCCGGCCGCGTCGCGACACACTGATCTGCGGGTAGGCGGCAAAACACTCCGGGGTGATCTCGGCGTCGAAGATCGGATGGTCACGGCGCGCCAGGCCGATGTACTCGGTGTGAAACAGGCTCTGCACCTTGATCTCCGGCCCGAACTCCACGGTCGAGCTGATGATCAAGTCAGTGCGCCCGTCGCGCAGCACGCTGTCGTCGTCGCCACCCGGGCTCTCCGGCACGAACCTGAGCACCGTGCGTGGCGCTTGCTCGTGCATCATGCGCAACAGCTGGGCCCCATACAGGGCAATGAACAGGTCGTTGGTGCGGATGTTGAAAGCCCGCTCCAGGCTCGGCAGGTCCACATTGTCGCCACTGCGAAACACTTGCCCGGCCTGCTCCACCAGGGCCGACACCTGTTCGCGCAGGGCCAATGCCCGAGGGGTGGGCACCAAACCCCGGCCTGCGCGCACCAGGATCGGGTCGCCCAACGCATCGCGGATCCGCCCCAAGGTGCGGCTCATGGCCGCCGGACTCAGGTTCATGCGCTGCGCCGCGCCGACCACACTGCCCTCATCGAGCAGGGCATCGAGGGCGACGAGCAGGTTCATATCGGGCAATTGCATGGGCCGTTTTCCGTGACAGCTGTGGGAAATGACATCTTATCAGGCCGGATGATTGCGTCTGGCGCAATGTCGCCGTGCGTGGCGGGCCATTTATCCAGGTCGGGGGAACGATCGAAAATGGTGCGAACAGCTATCCGCGAAAAGCCGCCACCGAACCGAAGGAATACTCATGCCCCGCCCGGTCCTGATCGCCATCGACGCCTCCTCCGCCGCCAGCGCCCTGCTCGACCTCGCCCAGCGCTATTGCAGGCCCGACGAGCACGAGTTGCACGTGCTGCTGGCCATCGACTCGACCTTCGCCGTGCACGACCACCCGACGACCTACACCAAACAGGAGCAGCAGGAGTACCCGGCCGCCTGCGAAGAACAGCACCTGGCCGACCAGGCCGTGGCCAGGGCCGTGAGTGCATTGCGCGACGCCGGCTTCGGCAGCCACGGCTGCATGGTCGCCGCCGAACCGGTCGAGGCCATCGTCGGCAAGGCTCAGGCGCTGGACTGCGAACTGATCATCATGGGCCACCGCCACCTGTCGCGGCTGGGGCGACTGCTGGATCCGTCGATCAGCGCCAAGGTGATCGATCGGGTGCAGATTCCGGTGTTGGTGGGGGCGGCGGGATAAGCCCACTGGCTCGGGGCTGCTACAGACGCATTCGCGGGTGAACCCGCGAATGCGTCAGGAGCCTCAATGCCGAACTCGGATCAGCCCTCGCTCGGCTTGACCACCACCGTGCAGGTCGTCCCCGCCGCCAGCAAAAAGCCTTCCGGCACTTCATCGATGTGAATGCGCACCGGCACCCGCTGGGCCAGGCGCACCCAGTTGAACGTCGGGTTCACATCGGCGATCAGCTCGCGGCTCTGCGGGTTGTCGCGGTCGTAGATACCGCGGGCGATGCTCTCCACATGCCCCTTGATGCGCTCGCCGCTCATCATCTGCAGCTCGGCCTGGTCGCCCACCTTCACGTGGGGCAGCTTGGTCTCCTCGAAGAAGCCATACACCCAGAACGAATTTTCATCCACCACCGCCATCACCGCTTCGCCGGTGCGGGCGTAGTCGCCCTTGTGGATGTTCAGGTTGGTCACATAGCCATCGACCGTGGCGATGATCCGCGTGCGCTTGAGGTTGAGCTCGGCGGCCGCCAGCTGGGCCTGAGCCTGCTGATAGTCGGCCAGCGCAGAGCTTGCGATATTGCTGGCGTCGTCACGGTTTTCCTTGGAGATCACCAGGTTGTCCAGGTCGGCGCGGCGCTTGGCATTGACCTTGCGCATCTCCCAGGTGGCCTTGCGCGAGGCGACCAGGGCCCTGGCCTGGTCCACCGCCAGTTGGTAATGCTCGGGGTCGATCTGGATCAGCAGGTCGCCCTTCTTCACCCGCTGGTTGTCCTTGACCGGCACATCCACCACATAGCCCGGTACATCGGCGGCGACGTTGATGATGTCGGCGCGCACCCGGCCATCGCGGGTCCAGGGGGTGGTCATGTAGTGCAGCCACAACTGGCGACCGATCACCACGGCACCCGCCAGCACCAGCAAGGTAGCGATCAGGCTGAAGAACTTTTTCATCGAAGGATTCTCACCAGTAGACAGACAGCGCCATGGCGCCGAAGAGGCAGATGAACAAGCACAGGCGCAGCAGCGCCGGGTGCCAGAAGAAGCGGTAACCGTCATGGCTTGCGATGAAGCGGTCCAGGCCCCAGGCCAGGCCGGCGGCGAACAGGAACATCAAGGTCATGGTGGGCATGTACACGCCATGGAAGGCGATTTCACGAGGCATGGTGCAATCCTTTGGCCGGAGCCAGGGGCGACTTGGGGTCGAGCAGGGAGGTGCGGATGAAATGCAGGTAGCTCTGCACCCGGCGCAACACCGAGGTGTCGAAGTGCCGGGCGAAAGGTTCGTCAGTGGCCTGCACGCGGCTGATGGCGTGGTCAACCGCCACCAGCGCGCGTTCGTGGTTGCTGGCATTGGGCTGCAGGAACAACCTCGCCAAGGCCCGGCCCATCACCCGGATGGCCTGGCGCCAGGGCTGGCTTTCGGCATAGGCCGGGTGGATTGGCGCGCGCACCTGTTCTTTACGCAGCTCGATGATCGCGTGACCGATTTCCAACACCGTGAACATCCAACGCATCAGCTCGCTCTGCACCTGCGGCCTGCCGGCAGCCAGGCCGTAGGCTTGGTGCAGCAGGTCGCGGGTGCGGCTCTCGAAGGCCGAACCCAGCCCCCGTAGGCGACCGGTGATGGCGAACAGCACTTGCTCGCGCAGGTCCTGCTCCAGACGGCTCCACAGCCAGCGGCTGTTCGGCGGCAGGATGATGGCCCCGGCGGCGGCGCAGACCAGCATGCCGATGACCATGCCAATGTAATCGTTGATGAACACGTAGGGGTCGTACACGGTCAGGTTGTTCGGCACCGAACCGATGGCGAAGAACACCAGCAGGCCGATGCCGTAGCCGGCATAGGCCGGGCGCGAGGAAAGAAACGCGCCCAGCACGAACACCGGCGCCAACACCATGCACAGCAGCGGGAAGCCGTCGATCCAGGGGAAGACGAAGAAGGTCTCGAAGAAGCCGACGAAGGCCCCGATCATCGTGCCGCACGCCATCTGGAAGGACATGCGCTTGGGGTTCGGCGAGGCCGCCGACAAACCCACGGTGACCGTGGCGATCAGGGTCATCATGGCGCCGCTTGGCCAGTCGCTCAGCAGCCAGTAGCTGCCCAGCAGCAACAGCACCGCCGAAGCACGCACGCCAGCGGCCAGCGACACCAGCCAGCTGGTCTGGGCCACGTAGGGCTCGTCCCACTGTTCGCGCTCGTGCTTGTGGGCAGCGAGCGAGGCGTGGGTCTGGGCGTAGCTGTACATCTCGTCGACGAAGCGGTACAGCAGCTCGAAGGCCGTGTGGAAGTCGAGCAGGTCCGATTCGCTGGGGTCGGTCTTGAGGTAGTCGGCGCGCAGGCCACGCACCTGGGCTTGCAGGCCTTCCTTGTAGGCCGCCAGCTCCAGGGTCAGGCGTAGCGCATCGGCGTCGGTCAGCGCGCGGCCCACATAGGGATCGAGCAGCTCGGCAAGGGTCGCCAGGCCCGGTTCGATGGCCCCGACGATCTGCAGCGGACCGCGGGCGCGCAGGCGCTCCAGCAGGCTGTGCAGGGCATTGAAGCGGGTGGTGATGGCCATGAACTCGCTGTTCATGCGCACCAACCGGCCCGAGCGCCTGCGCATGTGCGGGTCTTCGAAGGCCGTGACGTTGCGCAGGCTCTCCAGGCCCACGGCCTCGGCGATGAAGCGCACGTTGCTGCTTTCATAGCGGTCCGGCTGGCTGTCGCCACGCAGGGCCTCGACCACCACCCCGGCGAACACCCCAAAGCGCTGGTACAGGGCGTTGCGCATGGCAGCGCTGGCCGACTGGGGCAGGATCGCCGCGCTGACCAGGGTCGAGACCAGGATCCCCAGGGAGATCTCCAGCACGCGCCACACCGCTGCCATGAAGGCCTGGTCGGGGTGTTGCAGCACCGGCAGACCGATCATCGCCGCGGTGTAGCCAGCCAGCACGAAGCCATAGGCCTGGAAGGTGCGGTAGCGCATAGCGCCGGCCGAGCACAGGCCGACCCACAGGGCCAGGCTGGGCAGGAACAGCTCGGTGTTCTGCGGAAAGACGGCGACCAACGCGACCATCATCGCCGAGCCCGCCAAGGTGCCGAGCACCCGGTAGAAGCTCTTGGCGAACACATGCCCGCTCTGTGGTTGCATGACGATGAACACCGTGATCATCGCCGTGCGCGGTTGCGGCAACTCCAGGCGCATGGCCAGCCACAAAGTGATGAACGCTGCAGCCAGGACCTTGAAGATGTAGACCCAGGTCACCCCGTCAGTCCGCGCCCAGGCAAAGAAGCCCCGGCGCCATTCCAGGCTTTGCAGCCAACGCAGGGGCAGGCTCGATGTGCTCATTCGGCGTGGCTCGGGGTGTCGAAGATGGCCAGCGTCGCAGGTGTCTTCGGCGCGGCCTGGCGTTGCTCGTCGGGTACGTCCTCACCGGCCTGCAACCCACCGCCAAGGGCGGTGACCAGCTCGGCATGGGCGCTCAGGCGTGCGGCCTGGACCTGCTGCTGGATCTGCTGCTGACGGAACAACAAGGTCTGGGCGTTGAGCACGTTCAGGTAATCGGTCAGCCCGCGCTGGAAAGCGACCATGGCGATGTCGTAGGTCTTCTGGGCGGCGGCCACGCTCTGGGCAGCGAAGTGCGCCTGCTCGTTCATCGACTCGCGGCGGATCAACTGGTCGGAGATGTTCTTCAGCGCGCCCACCACGGTCTGGTTGTAGCGCGCGACGGCCATGTCGTAGCCGGCGGAGGCCACGCCCAACTGCGAGCGCAGGCGCCCACCGTCGAAGATCGGCAGGCTGATGGCCGGGCCTACGTTGTAGTTGAACTTGCGCCCGGTCAGAAACTCCAGCGGGCCACCACCGGTGGCCATGAAGCCCAGGCTGCCGACCAGGTCGACGTTGGGGAAGAATCCCGCATGGGCCACATCGATGCCCCGGGCCTGGGCCGCCACCTGCCAGCGGCTGGCGACCACATCGGGACGCTGGCCGACCAGCTCGGCCGGCAGGTTCGATGGCAGCTTGAGCGGCGCACCGAGGGTCAGGGTGGGGCGCTGGATCTGCGCGCCCTCCCCCGGCCCCTTGCCAGCCAAGGCCGCCAACTGGTTGCGAGTCAGGGCGATTTCTTCGTTGAGGCTGTCGAGCTGACGGTGGGTCTCCGGCAGCGGGGCCTCGGCCTGGCTGACTTCGAAGTGCGTGCCAAGGCCGCTGTCGAGGCGGCGCTTGGCCAGGGCGAGGATCTGCTCTTGCTGCTCCAACTCGGCCTTGACGATATCGCGCTGGGCAAAATGCAGGCTCAGCTGGATATAGGTGCGCACCACGTTGTTCTGCAGCTCCAGCTGGGCTTGGCGGGCTTCGGCGACGCTCATGTGCGCCTGGTCCACGGCCTGCTCGCTGGCATTGCGCTCACGGCCCCAAAGGTCCAAGGCGTAGCTGAAACCGATGGCGGCGTTGTTGTCCCAGGTATTGGCACCGGACAGCGCGCCAGGGCCGTAGAACTGATCCTCCGGCCAGTTATGGCGCTTGAGAGTGGCCTGACCGTTGACCTGGAGCTTTTCCGCCGACTCGATCACACCCGCCATGGACTTGGCCTGGCGCACCCGCGCCGCGGCCATGGCCAAGGTCGGGCTGCCGCTCTGGGCCTGCTCGACCCAGCGATCGAGCTGCGGGTCGCCATAGGCACGCCACCACTGCTGCGCCGGCCAATGGGCGTCGGTGGCAGCTTCGCGAATCGCGTCGTCGGTGGTCAGGGTATTGGCTTGCAGCGTCTTGCTTTGCGGGGCAATGCCCCAGGTTCCGATACAGCCGCTCAAGGTGAGGCTAAGGGCACAGGCACTGAGCGCATTCAGCGCTCTGATGATGCGACGCGGCACAGCTGCGATTTCCCGAGGATGAGGTGAAGAGGCCGGGCAATTCTAGGGGGCGGTCGCACTGGCGATAAGCGTATATTCCTGCGAATCTTTGTTACCAAAACAGCGATAATCCGGCTTTAGTCTGAAGACCGTTTTGGTTACTTCATGTCACAATTTTGTCCTCTACCTTGAGAGTGACCCATGGACACCCTGCAAAACATGCGTGCTTTCAGTTGCGTGGCCCAGCTCGGCAGCTTCACTGCCGCCGCGGCGCAACTGGATACGACCACCGCGAACGTCTCGCGGGCGGTCTCCAACCTGGAAGCCCATCTGCAAACTCGGCTGCTCAATCGCACCACCCGGCGTATCGCCCTGACCGAGGCTGGCAAGCGTTACCTGATGCGCTGCGAGCAGATTCTGACCTTCGTCGAAGAAGCCGAGGCCGAGGCCAGCGATGCCCACGCCCGCCCGGCCGGGCAGTTGAAAGTGCATTCGATGACCGGTGTCGGCCAGCATTTCGTGGTCGATGCCATCAGCCGCTACCGCGAATCGCACCCGGACGTGACCTTCGACCTGACCATGGCCAACCGCGTGCCAGACCTGCTCGAAGAGGGTTATGACGTCTCCATCGTGCTGGCCAGCGAGCTGCCGGACTCCGGCTTCGTCTCCCAGCGCCTGGGCATCACCTACAGCATCGTCTGCGCCTCGCCCGAGTACGTGGCCAAGCACGGCACCGCGCACAAGCCGGCCGACCTGCTCAAGCATTCCTGCCTGCGCATGGTCAGCCCGGTGATCCCGCTGGAGAAGTGGCTGTTCGACGGCCCGGAAGGCCAGGAGATGGTCAACATCACCACCTCGCCGTTCCAGGTGAACTCGGCCGACGCCATGAAAACCGCGATCCGCAGCGGCATGGGCGTGGGCGTGCTGCCAATCTACTCGGCCATCGACGGCCTGCGCGACGGCAGCATCGTGCGGATCATGCCCGACTACCGGCTGCAGGAGCTGAACCTCTATGCGATCTACCCTTCGCGTCAGTACCTGGATGCGAAGATCAAGACCTGGGTGGAGTACCTGCGCAATTCGCTGCCGGAGATCCTCGCGGCGCATGAAGCAGACCTCAAGACCCACGAGTTGCTGATCGCCAACTGAAAAAGCTGCTGCATCGGGGCTAGGGACAATGGTAGGTTGCTATCCATTGGTTCTGTGATCCACAGCGTTCACCACAGTCCTTGTGGGAGCGGGTTTACCCGCGAATACGTCGGCCAATTCACTGCCGCATTCGCGGGTAAACCCGCTCCCACAGGACCTCACTAAATCCTGCCTTGCAGAGAAGCCCGATGAAAAAGACCGTCCTGGCCTTCAGCCGCATCACCCCGGCCATGGCCGAACGCCTGCAGCAAGACTTCAACGTGATCGTGCCCAACCCCAAGCTCGGTGACATCGCCGCCCAGTTCAACGAAGCCCTGCCTCAGGCCCACGGCCTGATCGGCGTCGGCCGCAAGCTCGGCCGGGCGCAGCTCGAAGGCGCGGGCAAGCTGGAGGTGGTGTCCAGTGTCTCGGTCGGTTACGACAACTATGACCTGGACTACTTCAACGAGCGCGGAATCGCCCTGACCAACACCCCCGACGTGCTGACCGAAAGCACCGCCGACCTGGCCTTCGCCTTGGTCATGGGCTGTGCCCGCCGGGTCGCCGAACTCGATGCCTGGACCAAGGCCGGCCAATGGCAGGCCACCGTCGGCCCGGCCCATTTCGGCAGTGACGTGCATGGCAAGACACTGGGCATCGTCGGCCTGGGCAACATCGGCGCCGCCATCGCCCGGCGCGGCCGCTTTGGCTTCAACATGCAGGTACTGTACAGCGGCAACAACCGCAAGCCGGCACTGGAACAGGAGCTCGGCGCCCAATACCGCAGCCTGGAGCAGTTGCTGGCCGAGGCCGATTTCGTGTGTTTGGTGGTGCCGTTGTCGGACGCCACGCGCAAGCTGATCGGTGCCCCTGAGCTCAAGCTGATGAAGCCCAGCGCCTTTTTGGTCAACGTTTCCCGTGGGCCGGTGGTGGACGAGGCGGCGCTGGTCGAGGCGCTGCAAAACGGCACCCTTCGCGGCGCCGGGCTGGACGTGTACGAGAAAGAGCCGCTGGCTGACTCACCGCTGTTCGCGCTGCCCAATGCCCTGACCCTGCCACACGTGGGCTCGGCCACCGCCGAAACCCGCGAGGCCATGGCCAACCGGGCGATCGACAACCTGCGCGCGGCGCTGCTGGGCGAGCGGCCTCGGGATCTGGTCAACCCGCAGGTCTGGAAGGGCTGAGTCGCCTATCAGGACGCCTTCGCGGGTAAACCCACGCAGGCTCGCCGTTGTTCTTGAAGCCGGCGCAGCACCTGTGCGCGGTACCCGCGAAAGGGCAGCACAAAGGGTTACGTCGTGAAAGGGCCGCATGATGCCCATCACTCGATGAACACCTACCTCACGCTGACCGCACTCCCCATCACCTTGGCCTTGGGCTTGCGAAACACCAGCACGTTACCCGCCATCACCGCCACCAGCCCGAGCAGCGCGGGCGCCGTCCACTGATAGCCCTCGGCGACCGCGGACACATTCAGCGCCACCAGCGGGAACAGCACCGTGCAATACGCCGCCCGTTCCGGCCCCATGCGTCCGACCAGGGTCAGGTAGGCGGTAAAGCCGATGACCGAACCAGGAATCACCAAGTACAACAGCGAACCGATGTAGCGAGTGTTCCACTCCATGTCGAAGGGAATGCCGCTGAACAGACAGTACAGCGCTAGCATCGTCGCGCCATACATCATGCCCCAGGCGTTGGTGGTCATGGGCTTGAGCCCTGCCTTCTGCTGCACGCTGGACAGCATGTTGCCCGCCGAGAAGCACAACGTGCCAAGCAGCGCCAAGCCCAGGCCGTACAAGGTCTCGCGGCCGGCGGTGTGGCTGAACAGCTCTGGCCAGAACAACAGGCCCAGCCCCACCAGGCCCAAGGCGCCACCGCCCAGCACGTTGGCGGCGATACGCTGGCCGAAGAAGATCCGCGCGTTGAGCGCATTCCATAAGGTGGCAGTGGAGAACACCACGGCGATCAGCCCGCTGGCGATCCACTGGCTGGCGGTAAGGAAACACATGAAGTTGACGCAGAACAGACAAAAGCCTTGGGCCAGGCACACCATGTGCGCGCGCCGGTTCATCGGTTGCAAGCGGCGGGTGAGCAGGAGGATGGCGAACAGGATCAGCCCCGCCAGAGCAAAGCGATAGACGATCGACACAGGGATGGCGACCACGCCCAGCTGCAGTTTCAGGGCGATCCAGGTGGTGCCCCAGATCAGGACGGTGAGCAGGTAGAGCGACAGGTTCATGGTATGGCTTCCGTGGCGGTCACAAGATCTGGGGCTGCGTTGCACCCCATCGCAGAGTTCCCCGTGATCTTCAGTCTCCACCCGCCCCGCTCCCTGCGCTTGCACAAACTTGCGCATTTGCCACTTGCGCAGCTGTCAGCCCGAACGCCACGCAGTAGGATGTCGACAGAGGAATCGCCCATGACCCCACTGACCCAGCTGCAAGTCTTCAATGCCATGCACGCCTCGCCCAACGCCCGGCTGGAACTGAGCGCGCACCTGGGCGACGGCCTGGCCGCAGCGCTGTGGAGCAATCGCGACGATGCCCGCGACTACCAGGCGCCGAGTCACCATACCCTGTCGTGCTACATCGCCGACGGCACCGGCACCTTCCGACGACAGCGCCCGGCGGACAAGGGCGCGCCGGACAAACTGTGCATCATGCCCGCAGGTCACGAGTCCAATTGGGTGGTCAACGGCCAGATCCGCCTGGCCCACCTGTACATCAGCGAAGAACAGTTCGCCCTCGGCTGCATTCGCCTGCTCGACCGTGAACCGCGAGAGATGCAGTTGCAGGAGGCAACCTTTCTCGATGACCCGCATCAGGCCCGACGCTTCCGCCAACTGGTGACATTGGACTGGGACGAGCCCGGCGAACGCCTGCTGGCCAGCAGCCTGGCCCATGAAATCATCGACCACGCCGTGCTCAGCCAGGCAGGTCTGCGCCAGGGCCTTCGCCTCAAAGGCGGCCTGGCACCGCACCAGCGTCGACAGTTGATGGACTACATCGAGGCGCACCTGGACCAGCCCATGACCCTGGGCGAGCTCGCCGTACGCTGCAACCTGTCCGAATACCACTTCGCCCGCATGTTCCGTACAAGCTTCGGGCTACCGCCCCACCAGTATCTGCTGGCGCGCCGCCTCAACCGGGCCTGCCAACTGTTGCGCCAGGGCCAGATGCCGCTAGGCCAGGTGGCCCTGTTGTGTGGGTTCGCCAGCGCCAGCCACTTCAGCAATCGCTTCCGCCAGGCGCTGGGCGCGACGCCCGGAGACTACCGGGCAGCCTTTCGCGGTTGATCGGTTCACACACTTCGCCCATGAAAATCTGATGGTGGCAATTTTCCAGGGTCGAACTGCAACAGAAAATTTATTTTCAAAAGGGGCTTGATTTCGTTTCGCCGTTGGCTGACTTTAGGGTCAAGAGGCGAAGAAATTCCAAGGGCCTCAAAGGCCTAGGCGCGTCTCTTGCGAGCAAGCTGAATAAGGATTGAATCATGCAAATCCAGGTCAACAGCAGCAATCACATCGAAGGCAACATCCGGCTCAACGAGTGGGTTCGCAGCACGCTTGAAAGCACGCTCGAACGCTACGAGGACGACCTCACCCGCATCGAGGTCCACCTGCGTGACGAGAATGGCACCAAGCCCGGCCCGCATGACAAACGCTGCCAGATGGAGGCTCGCCCGAAAGGCCATCAACCGATTTCCGTGACCCACACCGCCACGTCCCTGGACCAGGCTGTGGATGGCGCCGCCAGCAAGCTGAACAACGCGCTGGACCACTTCTACGGCAAGTTGCGCAGCAAACGCGGAGTCCTTCAGATGAGCGACCCTGAAGCCTGAACCCTGCGATCGAATCAAAACGCCCGGCAATGCCGGGCGTTTTCATGTCCACCGATCAGTGGCCCTGAACCAACCCTGCGATCCTCCGGTCAACCTCTGCAGTCATTCATTGCAGACCGACCGATCATGAACAATCCCTTCGACCAGATCAGCGACGCCTTCGCCCCCGAATACCGGGTCAACTTGAGCATCGAACGCCTGGACGGCAGCATCATGCTCACCCTCTCCGATGACAGCGGCGTGGTCGCCAAACGCCTGATCAGCGCCGTCCAGCGCAATGATCCGCAGCGTTTGCAGCGCGTGATCGACAGCATTCGCCTGGGCCTGGCCATCGAGCTGGGCCAAAACCCGCTGGAAGTCCTGGCAGCCCTCACCCACGCCCCGCGCCGGGACCTGCGCCGCATCCCTGTCGCTGGCATAGCCAACTGAGCGCTACTTGCCGTCCTCGACTTCCTTACCGTTGGCATCCAGCACCTTGGTGGACGGATAGCGGTACGAGGCGTAGCGCACAACGAGGATCGAAAACGCCAGCAACAGGATGCCGCCACACAGGTACAGCAGCCCGACATCGGGTGCTTTGTGATGCGATACATCGCCGATCAGCAGACGGGTCAGCGCGGTGATTGCCACGTACAGCAGGAAGCGGATCGGCATGTGGTTGGTCTTGAAGTAGATCCCGACCATCGCCCCCAGCTCCAGGTAGATGAACAGCAGCAAGATGTCATCGACGCTGACCCCGCCCTTGCCCAACATGTCCAGGAATGTGACCACCGCCGCATAGGCGGTGATGGCGCCAATACCGAACAATGCCAGGTAGTGAAACGCCTCGACGCACAAATTGCCCAGCGAGTCGGCCGAGCCATGCAGGCCCTTGCGCAGTTTTTCTGCCCATTTGATATTCACGATGTTCGATTCCCCGATACGCGCTGAAGGATGATGCGTCACCTCTGTGACGCTTGTGCCATGCAGTAAAAAGGCCAGGCCTCTGCCTTGGAAGGCGACCGATTGCCGCAAGACACCTGTGGGCTAGGCTCTGAAAGGAAAAGGCCATCCTGTGAGTTGCATCCCGGTGGCCTAAGCGAGTACTGTATATAAATACAGTAAACCCCTAACCCCAACAGCAAAAAGGCACAGAGGTGATGAATGGCCGTCGAAGTGGTGTATCGCAGCAGCCGCGATCCGGAGCGCTTGTTCATGGATAAGGCCGAAGCAGACCGTCACGACAAGATGCTCGAACTGGCCGAGCGCCTGGCCGAGGTGCTGCAAAAGGCGGTGCCATCGTTGAGTGAACAGCAGGTCGAGGAAGCCGGTATCTACATGGCCAAGAACCGCGACGTGTTCGCCCGGGCGTTCAAGAACCAGCCAGATGCCTTGGCCGAGTTGCTCGAGGGCGGTGCTGCCGAGTGATAGCGTTTGGAAGCGCCGCACCGGCTTCGTAGTAGCGGGTTTACCCGCGAACACTGGCGCAGCCGATGGCATGAATTGTCTGCATCAATCAGCAGCTTCAGCGCTCATCCGTAGAGCAACCGCTCCGCCAGTGTTTGCGCCACCCGCGCTGGCGAACGCTTCTCCGCCTGGGCATGGGCAAACACTTCGGTCAGCCGCGTCGGAATGCGCGCCAGGTGCGCGGTGATGGTGCCCAGGTCCTCGCCACGGTGGGTCAGTGCCACATAGATGAGGCCTCCGGCATTGATCACGTAGTCCGGTGCATAGAGGATGCCGCGCTTTTCCAACTGGTCCGCCACCTGCAGCGTGGTGAGCTGGTTGTTCGCGGCTCCCGCCACCGCTGCGCAGCGCAGTTGCATCACACTCTGGCCGTTGAGCACCGGCCCGATGCCACAGGGCGCAAAGATGTCGCAGGGCGTGCTGATCAGCGCGTCGTTGGTCACAGGATGCGCCCCTAGCTGCTCCACGGCCAGGCGCACTCGCCCGGGGTCGAGGTCGCTGACCAACAGCTCCGCGCCCGCAGCATGCAACTGCTCGGCCAAGGCATAGCCGACATTGCCCAGCCCTTGCACGGCGATGCGCAGCCCTTCCAGGTTATCGCTGCCCAGGCGTGCCATGGACGTAGCGCGAATGCCCGCGAACACCCCCATGGCCGCGTGGGGTGATGGATCACCCGAAGCGGTTGTGCTGGTGACATGAGGCGTGGTCTGGGCGATGCAGTCCATGTCCAGGGTCGAGGTGCCGCTGTCCACGGCGGTGATGAAACGCCCCTGCAGCGAATCGACGAAGCGACCGAACGCTTCGAACAACGCGGCGCGGTTTTCCACATGGGGATTACGCACGATCACGGCCTTGCCGCCGCCCAGCGGCAAGCCCGCCAGGGCCGCTTTGTAGCTCATGCCCTGGGCCAGACGGATGGCGTCGGTCATGGCACTTTCGTCATCGGCGTAGGGTAGATACCGACAGCCGCCCATGGCCGGGCCCAACTGCTCGCTGTGAATGACCACGACGGCCTTGAGGCCTGTGGGCGGATCGATGCACAGGTGCAGGGACTGGGTGCGAGTGCTTTGCATGAGCGCGAACATCGACGGGCTCCCCCGAGAGGTGCTCCTACCAGTATAGGCAGGCCATCAAGCTGCGATCCCCTGGCGGACCACTGGACGAAAGCACGCGCCAAGGCTAAAAGATAAGCGTATGCGGAGAGTGCCCATGAACCCACGCCAAGCCTGCCTGGCCTGCCTGGATCGCGAGCCTGTCGCCCTGCTGGAAGCAACGCTGTGGATAGCGGCCGAGCACGACCGGACCGTAGAGCCGGCGGCGAGCCTCGCCCAGTTGCACGACTTGCAGCGAGAAATCAGCGCCAACCTGCCGATGCTGCCGCTCCACGAACTGGCCCAACCACTGCTGCGCCAACTCAGTGCCCTGGGCTTCGCGCAGGATGAATACCACCCCTTGCGACCTCAGGTGGCGTTGATGGACAAAGTCCTGCAGCGCCGTCGCGGCCAGCCGTTGACCCTGGCCATCCTCGCCCTTGAACTGGCGCGACGCTTGTCGATCCCTCTGGAGGGGGTGAACTTCCCCGGCCACTTCCTGCTGCGCGTGCCCGGAGCCGACCACCTGCTCGACCCCTGCGGTGGTCGACGGTTGTACCCCGCCGACTGCCGCGAGCTGCTGGCCCGCCAGTTCGGCCCCCATGTCCCCTTGAGCGCCGAACACATGCACAGCGCAGCGCCCATGCAGATGCTCCAGCGTCTGTCGCGCAACCTGCGCCACCTGCACAGCAGCAACGAAAACGACCTGGCTGCCCTGATCGACGCCGAACGGGTGATGCAACTGGGCCCGGTGCTGGCCAGCGACTACCTGGCCCGGGCCACGCTCTACCAGCACCTGGATTGCCCCCAGGCCGAGCGCTACGACCTGGAGCATGCCCTGCTCCTGACCGACGACCCCATCCAGCGTTTGAAATTGAGCGAACGCCTTGGCCACTTGCCACCGGCCAAGCGCTCGCTTCACTGACAGGGCCTCAGGCTGCGATCACCAACTGATCCTGATCCCTGCATTGGCACTGACACCTTCCAGGTCGTTGGTGTCCAGGTTGGTGCTGTAGTCCGCCGCGAGGTATACACCGACCGTCGATGACAAGGTCGCCACGACCCCGACACCGAGGTCAGCGGACGTTGACTTGTGATCACTCTTGATCCGATCGACATCGTCGTAGGTCACCGTGTCGTGACCGCCGAAGGTCTTCCAGGCATTGACGCGAACATAGGGCTCGATCGGCGTGCCTTGCACCACGTAGCGCCCTTTCAGGCGCGTGCCCAAGCGACCGGTCCAATAATCCTGGGCATCGTAGGACACCTTGGAAATGCCATCGTGCTGGCTGTCCATGTCGATCTGCTGATTGATCACCTGCACCTGCGGCTCCACCACCCAATGCTCGGATACGGCGATGGGATAGCCGGCTTCGGCGGACAACGCCAAGGCATGGCCGCGGTTGTCCATCTTCACACCACGGTCGGACTTGTTATCCCCATCCAGGCGTGTGCCCATGGCCACGAGGTCCACGTACCAGCCGATCTTTGGGTCAGTCAGGGTCCAGTAGGCGCCGTAGTTGTCACCGTCGAGTTTGACCCGGCCAGAGCGATGATCCTGGAAGCCCTCGGAGAAGCCTTTGACGTCGCCGTCCAGGCGGCTCTGGCCGATGAAGACACCCGCACGCTGGACATATCCGGCGTTGGTTTTCGCGGCAAACAGATCGTGGCCCACCTGATACCCCTTGATCGAGCCGTCGAAACTCGGCGACACGGTGCCTGACCAGCGCTTGTCGAAGTCACTGCCATAGGCACGGCCCCAACCACCCAGGCCGTTCTTGCCCAACAGGCTTTGCTCCCCCTGACGATCGTGGAAGGTGCCCAGTGCTTGCAGGGTCATCACTTGCGCGGCGGGCACCACCACCGAGTACACCGGCACCTCCTGTCGGTACAGGGGGATCGGCTCAGCGCCAGGGACCGGCGTAGGCAGAGGCGGCGTGGTGTCCGAAGGCTGTGGTGAGACTTCAGCCGGGTCCGGCGCGGGGGACGATGGATCGGAAGGCTCCGTAGCCGGCGGTACGGCGACCACCGAGGAGCGCAGGTACCAGTTGTTTTCCGAACCGGCTGTCACTCCGCCCTTGAACAAGTAGTACTGGTACGCGCCCGCGGAGACTGGTCCTCGAAGGGCAAAGGCATTGGCATTACTGACCGCCCCATTGAGCGCTTGTACGACTTCGATCCCATTGTCGCGGGTAAAGCCGCCATGTCCTCCAAGATTGCTCACCACCAGTTGGGTCCGACCGGTGATCGCTCCGCCGGAAACCGCAAGTTTGTCGCTGGCGGAGCTATCGTCACCGAGCTGCGTCTGAAGCCGCAACAGGCCATTGGAGCCGACATAGTTGCCATGCACCGTCAGGACGTCCGTGGCACTGGCGCTGCCGGTGGTCATATCGATGATGCCGGCGTTGACCAGCGTGGCCTCTCGGCCGGCAGTGAACGGTCGGAGTCACCCTGGGTTACCGCCAACACGCTGCTGTCGTCGATAGAAAACGTGCCCGTATTGCTGGCGCTATCACCCAGCACGAAATGCCCTGCCAAGTCGAAGTGCGAGCCATTGTCGAGATTGACGGTTTCCCACCCGCAGTAACGAGCGGGGCCGCCGGAGACGGTGTTGTCGAAGGTCAGCCGGTCATTGCCAAGCCCCCCATCGACAGAGGGTGTGGCAGCCAGCAGGCGTTCGCTCAAACCGCTGAGCAGCGCGGTATCGTTGCCATCGCCCATCAACACGGCCGAGTTGATCTGCCCGCCCTCGCGCCAGGTGAAGGTATCGTTGCCAACACTGGCGCGGATTTCGCCATCGATGACGCCACCGCTGACCGTGATGTGATCATCCCCGCCGCTGGTGCTGATGTTGCCGCCGATGGTTCCGCCCGAGACGGTGATCGTGTCGATATCGAAACCGGTGACCAGGTTGCCACGGATCGTGCCGCCGGACATGTCGTAGATGTTCTTGTCCAGCTTCATGTCGACCCGGCCAATGGTGCCGCCGGTCTGCCGCGCCACATCCCCGTCTTCGAACGCACCGACGATGACACCGTCGGTCATCAGGAAGGTGTCGCGCGAGTCGCCCTGGGCAAGTGAACCGATCTGTCCACCGGTCATGACAAAATCATCGATACCATTGCCTTGGGAAACAGCGCCGGTCACGGTGCCTGCGCTGATACGGAATCGATCCGCCCCATCGCCCTGGGTGACTGACCCGACGAGGGTTCCGGACTCCATGTTGATCGCATCCGCCCCCGGCCCGGTGACCACGTTACCGTTGAGGGTGCCGGTACCGCCGGCGGGGAACGTCAGTGTGTTGTTACCTTGCAGGTCCGTGAGCCCAGTCGCGCTGGTGCCGCTGTCGCAGACGAAAGCGTCATCACCAGGGCCAGGCGTAAAGGCGCACGCCGCGTGTGCCTGTTGCACCGCCACACTGAGAAGAGACACAACTCCCATGCCGAGCAGCTGGCATTGTGAATAGAAGCGTTTCGTACGCATAAGGCGAACCCATGGCTTGCTTTCAATAGCAGCATTGGATTTAGCACATGCGTTCCACTTGCGCGGACTGCTAAGCGGTTTTTGAGAACTTGTCGCCATTTTTCATGGCTAATTCAGTACAGAGACGCCAAATCCATGCAGATTCACGCGGGCGCCGCTGAGCAGCCCGCGTGATGGCCTGTGCAATCGAGCCGCGCCCTTTCGGAGCGGGGCTCAGGCCGGTGTATCCGCCTGGCAGGAAGGGTGGGCCTTGGCGAAGGCCGGGTGGGCTTGCGCCAGAGCGGCCACACGGGCGATACGTGGATAGCCACTGAGGTCGACATTGAATCGCTCGGCGGCGTAGAGCTGCGGGATCAGGTAGACATCCGCCAGCCCAGGATCATCACCGAAGCAGAAGCCTCGCTCACCGATCAACGGCTCTACCGCCGCCAGGCCCTGGCCGATCCAGTGGGCGATCCACTGGTTGACCTGGGTATCGTCATGGCCCAACTGACGCAGTTGGTTGAGCACGCTGACGTTGTGCAGCGGGTGAATATCGCAGCCGATGATCGCCGCCACGCCCCGAACCTTGGCCCGCGCCTCGGCACCAACGGGCAGCAGGGCGGGCTGTGGATAAGCTTCTTCGAGGTACTCGATGATCGCCGGGGACTGCACCAGCAGCTCGCCGCCATCGGTGCGCAGAGCCGGCACCCGGCCCTGAGGGTTGAGCGCCAGGTATTGCGCGCCACGTTGCTCGCCCTTGAGCAGGTTGACCGGCAGGGCCTGGTAATCCAGGCCCTTGAGCGCCAGGGCGATGCGTACCCGGTACGAGGAAGTGGAACGGTAATAGGTGAACAACTCCATCGCCCCGCCCTCTCAGTTGGCCGAGATGATCTTGCCGCGGCACTCGCCGAAGCCGATGCTCGCCACGCCGTCGCGGGTGCAGCGGGCGCGAAGGATGATCTCGTCGCCGTCCTCAAGGAATTTTCGGACCTCGCCACTGGCCAGTTCCACCGGATGCTTGCCGCCCTCGGTGATCTCCAGGAGGCTGCCGAACGAGCCGGGCGCGGCACCCGACAGCGTGCCCGAACCGAACAGGTCGCCCGGCTGCAGCTGACAGCCGTTGACGCTGTGGTGCGCGACCATCTGTGCCACGGTCCAGTACATGCTGCGGGTGTTGCTCAGGGTCAGGCGGTGGGCTGGCAGGCCCTGTTCACGCATGCGCTCGGTGAGCAGCAATACTTCCAACTCGATGTCGAAGGCGCCAGCGGCCTGGTCGCGTTTGTCCATCAGGTAAGGCAGTGGCTGCGGATCGCCTTCCGGACGCGGCGCCTGGGCGCAGCGGAACGGCTCCAGGGCTTCGGCGGTGACCACCCACGGCGAGATGCTGGTGATGAAGCTCTTGGACAGGAACGGGCCCAGTGGCTGGTACTCCCAGGCCTGGATATCGCGCGCCGACCAATCGTTGAGCAGACAGTAGCCGGCCACGTGCTCGGCGGCGTCGCTCACCGGGATGGACTGGCCCATGTCGTTGCCCTGGCCGATCCAGATGCCCAGCTCCAGTTCGTAGTCCAGACGCGCGCAGGGGCCGAAGTTCGGCTCGGTCTGCCCGGCCGGAAGGGTCTGGCCCTTGGGGCGGCGCACGTCGGTGCCGGACGGGCGGATGGTCGAGGCGCGGCCGTGGTAACCGATGGGCACGTACTTATAGTTGGGCAGCAACGGGTTGTCCGGGCGGAACAGCTTGCCGACGTTCTTGGCGTGCTCGATACCCACGTAGAAGTCGGTGTAGTCGCCGATCTTTGCCGGCAGGTGCAGTTGGCACTCGCTGGCGGGGTAAAGGGCAGCTTTCAAGGCCGCTTGATGCTCGCTGTGCTCGCCCAACAGCGCCAGCAGGCGCTCACGCAGGGCCACCCGGGCTTCACGGCCCAAGGCAAAGAAGGCATTCAGCGCGCCGCCACAGGTGGCTTGGGCCGCGACCTTGGCCGGGCCGTCGAACAGGCCGGCGGCGAGCACTGCTTCCAGATCGAGAATCGCGTCACCAATGGCGACGCCGCAACGTGGTGCCTGGCCTGGACGGCTGAAAATGCCCAGGGGCAGGTTCTGCAACGGGAAGTCGCTGTGCCCGTTGGCGTGCTCGACCCAGCTACGGGCGATGGCGGTCTGATTCATGGGTTATCTCCGATTCGGGTTGAAGGTGCTCGGCAAGGTGGCCCAGCAACTATCGTAGTCAGCCTGCAACTGCGGGCACTCGAGAGCATGACGGCTCGGACGCAGCACCTGGCTGGTCTCGAACATAAATGCCATGGTGTTGTCGATCTTGTGCGGCGCCAAGTCCGCGGCGATGGCCTTGTCGCAGGTCTCGGCGTCTGGCCCGTGGGCGCTCATCACACCGTGCAGCGAAGCACCGCCGGGCAGGAAGCCCTCGGCCTTGGCGTCGTAGGCGCCCTGGATCAGCCCCATGAACTCGTTCATCAGGTTGCGGTGGAACCAGGGTGGACGGAAGGTGTTCTCGGCCACCATCCAGCGTGGCGGGAAGATCACGAAGTCCATGTTGGCCATGCCGTGGACGCTGGTCGGCGAGGTCAGCACGGTGAAGATGGAAGGATCGGGATGGTCGAAGCTGACCGTGCCGATGGTATTGAAACGACGCAGATCGTACTTGTACGGCACGTTGCTGCCGTGCCAGGCGACCACGTCCAGTGGTGAATGCTGCAGCTCACAGGCCCAGTGCTCGCCGAGGAACTTCTGCACCAATTGCACGGGCCCGCTGGCCTCTTCGTAGTGCGCCACCGGGGTCAGGAAGTCACGCGGATTGGCCAGGCCATTGCTGCCGATCGGGCCCAGGTCCGGGATGCGCAGTGGCGCGCCATGGTTCTCGGCGATGTAGCCACGGGCCTGGCCATCGAGCAGCTCGACGCGGAACTTCATGCCCCGTGGAATCACGGCGATCTCCAGCGGCTCGACCTCCATCACCCCCAGCTCGGTGGCGATGCGCAGGCGACCTTGCTCCGGCACCAGCAGTAGCTCACCGTCGGCGTTGAAGAACACACGCTCCATGGAGCGGTTGGCGCGATAGATATAGATGCTCACGCCGGCGGGCTTCTCCGACGCCGAGTTGGCCACCATCGGCAGCCAGCCTTCGATGAAGTCGGTAGGCTCGGACGGGATCGGCTGCGGGCTCCAACGCAGGCGGTTGGGCGTGATCGCGCCTAGCGGGCCGGTCAGTGGCTGGCGCTCAAGGCGCTCGAAGCGTGGGTGCAGCGCCGACGGGCGAATGCGGTACAGCCACGTGCGACGCAGCTCGCTGCGGGCCATGGTGAACGCGGTGCCCGAGAGCAGTTCGGCATACAGGCCGTAGGGGGCTTTTTGTGGGGAGTTCTGCCCGACCGGCAAGGCGCCAGGCAGCGCTTCACTGGCGAACTCGTTGCCGAAGCCGCTCAGGTACTGCAGATCAGGGGAAGAATCGAGATTCATCGGTGCCTCCGGGCTCGATGAGAGCCGTTGCTGGCAGCTGGCTGCTGGCCCTGTCCGGGGCGTTCCGGTGAGTACTCCAGGCGTTGCAGCGCGTCTGCATTGTTTTTGTCGTAATCAGATTACGAATAACGTAATTTGATTGCCGAAAGGCGTCAAGCTATAAAGACGCCCACCTGTCTCCCCTGGATGCCCAACCCCATGGCCAAAGCCAGCTCCCCTGCCGACAACGGCAAGCAGAAGGTCCGCTCGGCGGAAGTCGGCACCGACATTCTCAAGGCCCTTGCCGAACTCTCCCCATCCACTTCGCTGTCGCGACTGGCCGAACACGTAGACATGCCGGCGAGCAAGGTGCACCGCTACCTGCAGGCCCTGATCGCCAGCGGCTTCGCCGAGCAGGACCCTGCCACCAACCATTATGGGCTGGGGCGTGAGGCATTGCGGGTGGGCATGGCGGCGCTGGGCAGCATCGATGTACTGAAAGTCGCGGCGTTGCCACTGTCGCAACTGCGCGATGAGCTCAACGAGAGCTGCTTCATTGCCGTATGGGGCAACCAAGGGGCGACGGTGGTGAGCATCGAGCCTGCGGTACGCGCAGTGACAGTGGTCACGCAGATCGGCTCGGTTCTGCCGTTGCTCAGTTCGTCCACAGGCCTGGTGTTCGCCGCTCATCTGCCGGAGCGCGAAACACTGCAATTGCGCGAACAGGAACTGGCTGCGATGAACCAGGTGTTCAGCGACTACGAGCCCCTGCTGGCAGAAATCCGAGCACGCGGCCTGCACCACGTGCATGGTTTGCTGATGCCCGGGGTGGATGCTTTGTCGGCACCGGTGTTCAACGCCATGGGCCAGATCGCCGCCGTGATGACGGTAGTCGGTCCGACATCGATCTTCCATGCCGACGAGCAAGGACCTGCGGCGAAACGCCTGCTGGCGGCGACGGGAGCCGTCAGCAGGCGAATGGGGTATGAACCACAGGCATAGCTCAACCGTTGAGATGCTGTCTCTAATCCCCGATGTGGCTGCTTCAGGTGAACTGACGAGGGACTGACTTCTCTCGAGAAACGACCAGTTGCGTATACCACGACAACTCTTCCTCGAATCGATTATTCAACGGTCCGATTCCCGCTGAGCCAAGCTCCTTGAACACCTCATGCCGCTCATAGAACGCTTTGAGTACCTCAAATTGCTGCTTCACCCACACACTCAGCGCGGATGACTCACCAGGAAACAACGTCGACCAGAGTTTGCTGCCTCGATCAAACAGCTGAGTACCATAGAACTTCACCACCTCGGTAAACCCAGGCAAGCTGGCGACGCCCCCGAGCAGGGATAACAGTGCCGCCGTCTTGTCGCCATCACGCAACGCCACGAGGCTGCGGTAGAACCCTTCACCGGCCTTGATGAAGCCCAGCACGATTCGCGCGGGCGGGAACGCCAGGGCGATGGCATCCGCCACCAGGCCGACCAACCAGAACACTTCTTGGGTGATGCGCTTCGCCGCACTGTAGGCGTCGCGTTCCGCCTCGGCCAACAAACGCTTTATACGTTGGCGTAGCGCCACCGACAGATCACGGATGTTGTACAGCACCTGCAACGACCGGGCGATCCTGTCGCTTGACGCATCTGAGGAGAGATTGCGTACGTCCTCATTCAGACCGCGGATCAACAGTTCATCGTCAACCGAAACATGCTCAAAGATCCAATCTTGCATGGCCTCGCTTTGCCACTCCCTGACGAAATCCTCGAACGTGAAGAGGTGTCGCCCATCAAGCCCATCGCTGAAATAGACCAAGGTGCCCCTCGCCTCGCTCGACTGCAGCAGGTAGCCACCGACTACCTCGGCACCGTTGATCTTCAGCATTGCCAGCTTGCAATCGGTAACGAAACTGCCCCGGTGAAACGCCATGCAGACCGGTCTCAACCAACGGGCATGCGCCTCGCTCAGGCGTCCGCTTTGCAGCTCCATCAGACAGTCCCGTTGAATTTTCATGCCCGTGATATGGCGATACAGTTCCAACGGCCTGGATTGGGCGTCCCCCTCCGGATCCAGATAACTCTCTTGGATTGCCTGGCAGTACTCCTCACCCAGCCTGGCGGCCCGGATGTAACCGTCGATCGTCCGGTTGTCCAAATGTGAGAGGTCCTGGCCAACGGTTGAAGTCAGCCGGGCGAAATCTCTGAAATTGAAGTCGGCGGGGTACCCACTGGCCGCCACTTGGGTCAAGGACTGACGAACGCCTTCTTCCAGTTCGACCAGAACGGTATCGGCATCGATCCAGCTTCCCTTGTTGCCTGGGTAACGGTTGATGCGCTCGCTCACGCGCTCACGGGCGTAGGCCATGAAGGTCGGCACCTCGGCCACTGTTTGGTAATCCGTCATCAGCACACGCAGCTCGTGGTCGATGTCGTTCACGCGTCGTTGCAGCGTCTCGTTCGGCTTGGGCGGCAGCTTCGGCCTGATCTCCCCAAGATCGTCGAGCACCTTCATCACCCTCAGCTTGGTCCAGTGCTGGATCACTTGTTGCCAGCCATCGACGTCCTTCGGGCGAACATTGACCGTCTCGCGTGACCATTCCTGAGGCAGTCTGGCTACAAGCTTCAGATACCGAGCCAACGCAGGGCGATCGGCATGCCGGACATGCTTGACGAGATAGTCGCGCCCCGCGGGCGTGGCACTCAACGCCCCCAATGCGAAACTCATATGCCCAGATGAATTGAACGCCTGGAAATCACCCGATGGCGACCCGGGCGCATAGAGCACATGGATATCGTCGTTGTAGAGGTACAGGTGATCGGTCAGCAGCATTTCGCCATTGATATACAACATTGCCACATTGATCTTGCCTGCATCGGAAGGCTGCGCCCATGTGTCCTGTGCGGCCTGCTCCAACAGTCGCACCGCTCTGCGATCGAGGCCCTGGAAGTCCGCTGCCTGCCTGGCAAGTTGCAGCTTGGCATCCAGCGCCTTGCCCAGCAGGAGGCAGATCTGGGCATGCTCATAGGTCTGTTCGACATGCTCGACATAACCTCGATGCAGCTGCAACTCGTCAGCGACCAAGCTCACACCTTCATCCCCGAGGGCGTTGCGCAAGCCCTCATGGGCGATCGCTATGGTCAGGCGGTTGCCGTGATAGGCACCGCCACAGACCCATTCGAGCAGTGAAACGGTGTGCCGCGACGCGTCCGCTGTGAAGTCATGCCGGATATGCAGTTGCACGTGTTCAGCAGACAACGCCGGAAAGCCTTTAGCCGCCAACCAATGACCAAGGCGCTGATTGGCATAGGCGTAGAAATCACTGTGCTGGGACTGTTCGGCCAGTTCAGTCTCGGTTTCGGTGACCGCCTGATGGAGCATCGTCAACTGCTCGCTCTCGTCGGGCGACAGGTGTCGCAGCCAGTGCGGCGCCTGGTCTTTGCGCAAAGCGCTGACAGCATCGGCTACACATCCCTGAAGCTGCTCGAACAAGGGGACCAAGGCAACGGCAGCCTTGTTGTCATCACGCCCGGCAGCGACGCCATCGATGACCAACCGGCGTTGTAGCAACCGCATATCCTCAAGCAGATACTCCTCAGCCGGGGCCCGTAGCGGCCTCAAACTCAGATCGACCGACGTTGCGTGCACCACGGCCGCACGTGCTTGTGGGGACAGACCCTGTGTCCAGCACCCATCGTTTTGCAGGTAGGCGAGCAGCGTGTCGGCCATACGCCGATGGTTATCGAACCAGACACCGGCTCCTAACCCATAGAGCACAAAAGGTTCCTCGTCATCGTACAAGTTGTGGCTCAGCGCCAGAAAACCAGGAATGCGCACCTTCTCGCCCGCATCCGTATGCAGCGAGACGGTTGCCCAAACGGGGTCAGCCTCTGGTAGCAGAGCCTCTATGGCCTGCCTAGGCGCGCCATGGCGCAAGGCACGGAATCGCACCTGCAAGCTCAGCAACGCCCGGAGTTGCTCACCCAGCAGTGGGGACTGCTCCGCCCACCAGTGATCAGCATCGACCTGCCAGTGTTCGTCCAACCAGCGCTCGGGATCACCAAGGGCCCCATTACGAGGCGGCAAGCCGGGGACGAGAGCAACCTCGCCCTGCAACATCATGCTCAACACCACAATAGTGCTCAGGATGTCCTGAGAGCCGGCAGGCAAGGACATGGAAGGAAAGGTCAAGGGAGAATTCATGATTTCTATCTCAATGCGATGTAGGAAATCGCAATGTGCAGAAATCAGAAAAAACAAAGCGGAGGGAAATACTGATTTACGAACCTGCGCTAACACCTGAAGAAACCACTGAAAACACCTCAGTGGACCTCAAGACGGAGGGAAGATTATCGCAGGCAATGTAAAGGTGAATGTCGTAGAGAGGTATTTTTCCGATCACAGGATGCGCCTATTCTTACCGCATTGGATCGGTACGAAGGCTCCCCCCAGCCTTTCGGGCCACCAAGGTTCACCGACGTTGATTTTGAAGCTCCTTGATCTAACGTCTCGATTGGCCGCTGCAGTTGCAGCGGCCTTTTTTATGCCCGCAACACGCTAGGACCAGGCGACTTTGCGTGGTACCTCGATCATCGGCTGCTCACGAAACGACAGGTAATGGCGCAACACCTGCTGCGGTGCCTCGGTGTGCGGATAATGCCCGATGCCTGGCAGCGCCACCGTGTCGGCGCCGGGCACCAGTTGCCGGTAGCGCTCGAGCATTCGCGCGCCGGACAGCGGGTCGGCCACACCGTTGATGAACCGCAGCGGCACACATCGTCGCAGCAAGGCCCCCACCCAGCGTTCACGATGCTGGCGTCGCTCGGGCAGGTAACCGATCAGCTTGTGCAGGATGCGCGTGCCACGATTGGCGACGATCAGGCTCCAGTAGTCATCCAGAGCACTTTCGCTCGGGTGCGTGCAGGGCCCATAGATATGGCTGACGTTGCGCACCAGGTCGTCGCGCCCGAAGCTGCGCGCCACCAGCCAGCCCAAGGGACTGAGCAGCAGCTTCTGCACCAGCATGACCTGGTAGCACTCCGGAAACAGCCCACTGTTGAGGAATGCGCAGCTGGCGATCTCGATGCGTTGTTCACAGTGGCGCGCCAGCAGCTCCTGGGCCACGGTGCCGCCGTAGTCGTGGGCCAGCAAATGCACGGGCTGGTCGATGTCCAGGTGGGCGAGCAGGGCCTGTTGCAGGTCGGCTTGCTCCATCAGGCTGTAATCGTGATCCAAGGGCTTGGCCGAGTCGCCGAAGCCCAGCATGTCGCAAGCGATGACGCGAAAGCGTTGGGTCAAGGGTACCCACAGGTAGTGCCAATCCCAGCTGGCCGTGGGGAAACCGTGAAGTAGAAGCAGTGGCTCTCCCTGCCCTGCAGTCCAATAGCGGATGGTCTGGCCCCGAAAGGCGAAACTCTGAGCTCGGGTACGCCAGACGCACAATGGTATTTCGGCCAGTGGCATCAGTGTTGTCCCGGTGGATAAGTGTTGGCGTCATAAGGCAGGGCTGCGTTCATTGCAAGTTACCTCGGCACTTACATGTGCTCTCTATGTCGAGATTCAGTCTAGCCAGCGCACCGGGCGACGAAACTTGCGTTGGCAGCCAGCTTGCTGGCTTTGCAGGTCAGGGGAACGAACGGTCACAGCAGCCTTGCCAGCAGAGGCCCGGCGAACAGGTTGAGCAGGCCGGTGAGCACCATGACCAGGCCAGCCACCGAGCCTTCCTCGCGACCCACCTCCTGAGCGCGGCTGACCCCGGCACCATGAGCCCCAACGCCAAAGAGCGCGCCACGGGCCAAAGGCGTGCGCAGGGGCAGCACACGCAGCAGCACGCCGCCGAACATCGCACCGAGCACACCGGTGAACATGACGAACACCGCCGTCAGCTCCGGCACGCCGCCCAGGTCTTGGGCCAGAGGCATGGCAAAGGGCGTGGTGATCGAGCGCGGCAATAACGACAGACTCACCGCAGTGTCCAGCGCCAGCAGGTGCGCCAGCCCCCAGGAACTAGCGATCGAGGCCATGCTGCCAGCCAGCATGCCTACCAGCAGGGCCGGCCAGTGGCGCGCCAGCATCGCGCGCTGCTGCCAGATCGGCACCGCGAAGGCCACGGTCACCGGACCCAGCACGCCCATCAACCAGTGGGTATCGCGCGAATACTCGGCATAGGCGGTGTGCAGTGGCACGGCCACCGCCAGCAGCAGCGCCGGCACCAGAATCAGTGGCGACAGCACGTAGCGCCCACTGCGCCGGTACAGCCAACGGCTGCCCAGGTAGGCGGCGAGGGTCAGGGCCAGCCAGAACAACGGCATCGGCTCAAGGCTCATGGCGCAGCCTCCAGCGGCAGACCAGCTCCACCGTGACGGCGGTCACCACCATCACCAAAAGAGTACTCACCGCGATCACCAGCAAAATGCGCCAGCCATCGCTACGCAGCAGGCCACCGTAGTCGAGCAGGCTCATCAACGCTGGGATGAAGAACAGCAGCATTTCAGCCATCAGCCAACCCGCGCCGGCCTGCAAGGTGGCGGGCTTGAGCACACCGCAAGCGAACAGCAGCAAGAGCAAGGCCAGCCCCATCACCCCGCCGGGAATCGGCCAGCCCAGCCAGCTGGACAGCTGGCCGCCGAGCAGGAACAAGGCAAGCAGGATCGCCAGCTCGACGAGCAGGCGCAGGTATTTTTTCAGTAAGGCGGGTTTCATTGGGATGGGGTCCTCGGCTGGGGTCCATTCTAGATTTCCCCTCCCTAGGCCAGAAGCGAATTGTTAGACTGCCAGCCATTCCAAAATGGAATTCTCAACATGGAATTCAAGCAGCTACGCAGCTTCATCGAAGTGGTGCACCGCGGGGGCTTTACCCAGGCGGCGCAGACGCTGCACATCAGCCAGTCGGCCGTGAGCAAGCAGGTCGCCCAGCTTGAGCAGGATCTCGGCCAGCCCTTGCTGGAGCGTCAAGGCTCGCAATTGCACCTGACCGCCGCCGGGCGCATTGTCCTGGCACGCGGCGAGGCCTTGCTACGCCAGCGCCAAGAGCTACAGAACGAACTGGACGATCTCAGCCAGATGGCCCGGGGGGAACTGCGTCTGGGGTTGCCGCTGCTGGGCAGCGATGCGCTGTTCGCGGGTTTGTTCGCCGAATACCGACGGCGTCATCCGAACATCTCGATCCAGCTGATCGAAGGCGGCAGCCGCACGGTGGAGCAAGCCGTCAAAAATGGCGAACTGGAGCTCGGCGGCTGCATCACGCCCACGGACCCTGCGTTCGAGTACCAGCCATTCTGCGATGAGCCGCTCGATGCGCTATTGCCCCAGGCGCATGCCCTGGCGGGGCAATCTCAGGTAGAGCTGCTGCAGTTGGCGGACACGCCGTTTCTGCTGTATCAGCGCAGCTTCATGCTCAATGACCGCTTGCTCGGCGCGTGCCAGCAACTGGGTTTCACGCCCAAGGAAGGCGGGCGCAGCGGGCAGGCGGACTTTCTTGCCGCACTGGTGGCGGCCGGGCAAGGGGTAGTGTTGTTGCCCCGGGTCGTGGCGCGGGCATTGGAGCGGCCGGGTGTGGTACGGGTGGCACTGAACCCGCCTGAGCTGCGCTGGGACATCGCCTTCATCTGGCGGCGCGGTGCCTACCTATCGAAGGCGGCGCAGGCGTGGTTGCAGCTCGTGCGCGAACGGTCTGCGTCCGGCCTGTAGCAACGGCGTCGTACCCTTCGCGGGTGAACCTATTCCCACAAGGGCTGCGCTGCCCCTGTGGGAGCGGGTTTACCCGCGAAGCAGACACCGCCGGGCAGGACCGTTGCACCCACCCGCTCGGCGTCCCGACTGCTCCGCGAAAGAAGCGTCTCCTACCGAGATCAGGCCTTGAGTGCGACCGCGAATTCGGCCAGCCACGGCTCAGCATCTGCCTCGGGCGTCACGGTCTCGCTGGCATCCAGGCGCAGCATCGGCAGCACTTCATGCACGCCCAGTTCAGCGAACAGTTCACGCATCTGTTCGCCACCCCCGCAGTACGTATCGCCATAGCTGGAATCCCCCAGGCCAATCACCGCGCCAGGCAAACCACGCCAGGCGGCCGGCAGGGTGTCGCGAATCGTGCTGTACAGCGGCATCAGGTTGTCAGGCAACTCGCCCATGCCAGTGGTCGAGGTCACGGCCAGAAACGCATCCGGGGCAAAACCCTGCAAGTCCTGCAGCGTGGCGCGGGCGGCATGCCAGGCGTCGAAACCGGCGGCCTTGAGCAGGGACTCGGCATGACGGGCGACTTCTTCGGCGGTGCCATACACCGAGCCTGAAATAATGGCGACTTTCATCGGGCAGAGGATTCCGAAACTGAGTGAAAACGAAGGATACTAGCATTCACCAGTGGCAAAAGGCCGCACTCCCACCAAAGTCCCCGCTTGCCAAGGCCCGGAAATGATCAACGCGCAACTGCTGCAATCGATGATCGATGCGTCGAACGACGGAATCGTGGTCGCCGAACAGGAAGGCGACGACACCATCCTGATCTACGTGAACGCAGCGTTCGAACGCCTGACCGGCTACGTCCGCAATGAAATCCTCTACCAGGACTGCCGCTTCCTGCAGGCCGATGACCGCGACCAACTCGGCCGCGCGCGGATCCGCCGGGCCCTGGCCGAAGGCCGGCCGTGCCGAGAAGTGCTGCGCAACTACCGCAAGGATGGCAGCGCGTTCTGGAACGAGCTGTCGATCACGCCTGTGCACAACGCCGCCGACCAGCGCACCTATTTCATCGGCATCCAGAAGGACGTCAGCCGCCAGGTGGAACTGGAGCGGGCACTGGCCGAGGCCCAAGCCCGGCTCGACGCGCTGAAATCCGACGAACGTAGCTGAACGAAGCGCTTTGTGCGCGGTCCATCCCCTTGAAGAAATCGCCGACTTCGAGCCCGAACATGCAAGCACAGGCCCTCCTGACCCAGGACGAACTGGATTTCATCCAGGACATGCAGCATTCGCCTCAATTGAACCTGGCCGACTCCATGTCGAGCCTGCTGGTCAATGGCGACCGCAACGTGCAGGAACTGCTCGCCCGCCTGGTGGCCAATGAGCACGTCACGCTCCAGGCCCACTACAACAACCAGCAGATCAGCTTCCCACTGCAACTGGTCGAAGACGAGTTCCACGCCGTTCACCTGCAACTGGGCTCGCCTGAAATCTTCGAAGATGGCCCCACCCTGCGCCCCTGGCGCCTGTCCCTGGAACAGCCAGCTGCGCTGTTGGATGCCGCTGGCATGCAGAGCGGGCTGTGGATCCGGGACATCTCCACCAAGGGCACCCTGGTGCAAGTACGGGATCTACCCGAGGCGCCCGTGCGTTTCAGCCTGACCTTCGCGCCTGAAGGCATCGAACCCATCCGCCTCAAAGGCGTGCTGCGCCGACGCATCGGCCCGGACCTGGCCGCCTACGACCTGTACCGCAGCCCGGCCGATGACCTGGAGCGCCTGCGCGAGTACATCCTCCAGGCCCACCAGCAGTTGCACAGTTAAGTATCCAACTGCCCGGCCAGGAACTGGCGCAAACGCCTGCGCATCAGGCTGCCCCGCGCGCCCAGGCAGGCAACCGGGCTCCCGGCCAGGTGGTCTTGGGCCAGTTCCGCCACTTCCCCCGCCAGCAACACCGGACACCCCACCCCCAAGGTCACCCGTGCCAGGCGCCTGCCCAGCTCCTGGGTGGGTTGCTGATGGGAGAACAGCACCAACGCATCAGGTGCCAGGCGCTCGCACACCAGCGCCAGCTCCTCCATCGGCTGCCCGGTCGCCAGCACCGTGACGCCCATCTCATCGCTGCCCAGCAACAGCCCCGCCACCAGCAACTCCAGCTCATGGCATTGAACTGATAGCGGCGCCAGCACTACGCGCTGGCGCCAGGGCCCACGCGCCAGCTGCAGACGCAGCAGCACCTTGCCACGCAAAAACTGGTCGAGGAACAACCATTCGCTGACCCGGCCAAAGCCCCCCTGCGTCGCACGCAAGCCATGCCAGACAGGCATGAACACCTCATCGAACACCGGGTCCAGGGCATGGCAGGCGAACACCTGGTCGAACACCTGCTCCAACGCCACGCCATCGAAGCGCTGAACCGCCTCCTGCACCTGGGCACGCCAGCGGGCGAGCTCATCGACGCTGCCGTCCCTCTGTACATCCTGTGCCCCAGCCTGATGGCGGGCCAGTATGCTGCCCACCTTGCTCACCGCGACACCACGCTCCAGCCAGCCAAGGATGCTGCGGATGTCGTCGATATCAGCCTGGGAATAGAGGCGATGGCCACTGTCGGTGCGGGTGGGCTGGATCAACCCGTAGCGGCGCTCCCAGGCGCGCAGGGTCACCGGGTTTACGCCTGTCAGCCGGGCCACTTCACGGATGGGAAACAATTCTTGATGTTCCAGGCCGGCCGAGGCGGCCACCTGATCATTGATGTGCACGGACAACGGCCTCTTGTGTCAGAACCTGCATTCTACGCCGGGACGCCCCGCCAGGTCAGCGCACCACTCGCCGGACTGGCACTGCCCGGTCACGCCCCGCTGGAGCTGCTGGCCGGTTGGCTGAACCCCGCGCCCTTCCTCCACGCGCCAGGCATCGCGCGGGCTGCGCAGCCACGCACGAGGGAAGCAGTTCGGGTATGCTGGGGCATCAATGCAAGGACAGACAAGTTGACGCCCCTGATCATGAACAGCCCAATTCTCGTCACCGGCGCCAGCCAGCGCGTCGGGCTGGCCCTGGCCCTTGAACTGGCACAGGCCGGTCATACGGTGGTCAGTGCCAGCCGCAGCATTCATCCACAAAGCCCGCATCCGAACATCGTGCAGTTTCGCGCCGACCTCTGCCAGGAGGCCGACCGCCAGGCGCTGATCGAGTACCTGCAAGACCACTACGACGGCCTACGGGCGATCATCCACAACGCCTCGCTGTGGCTGGATGACGGTCTGGACAACCTGCAGACCATGTTCCGCCTGCACGTCGAAGCGCCCTACCACCTCAACCTGGCCCTGGGCGATCTGCTGGGCAAGGTCGAGAAAGCCGACATCATCCACATCTGCGACGAGACCTCCTCACGCGGCAGCAAGAGCCACATCGGTTACGCCGCGACCAAGGCAGCGCTGCAGAACATGGTGTTGTCGTTCGCCGAAAAATACGCGCCGAAGATTCGCGTCAACGGTATCCTGCCGGGCCTGCTGATCCTCAAGGAAGGAGGCGACGACGCCTATCGCCAGCAGACGCTGAAAAAAGCCCTGCTGGAGTTCGAGCCCGGCGCCCGCCCGTTGATCGAGGCGGTGATGTTCCTGCTCGAAAGCCAGTACAGCACCGGCAGCCAGGTGGTCATCAACGGTGGCCGCCACCTGAAGAATCGCATGACCTGAGGGAAGCCCCATGACCCCGCAACAACAGCTCGAACTCGAGGCCGCCGCGTTCCGGCGCCTGGTCGAACACCTGCAAAAGCGCACCGACGTGCAGAACATCGACCTGATGAACCTCTCCGGCTTCTGCCGCAACTGCCTTTCCAAGTGGTACAAGGCCGCCGCCGACGAACGCCAGATCGACGTCAGCCTGGACGATGCCCGCGAGCACGTCTACGGCATGCCCTACGCCGACTGGAAAGCCCAGTACCAGAAAGAAGCCAGCGCCGACCAACAAGCGGCGTTCGAAAAAGGAAAGCCACGTGACTGATCTGACCACCCTGCGCACCCGCCTCGCCAGCGGCGAACACGTTTTCGCCGACACCCTGGCGTTCATCGCCGCGAACTACAGCTACCAGCCCCAGGCCTTCAACAACGGTGGCGTGGAGAATGCCGCCGGCCAGAACGAAGGCTCGTGCAAGACCCTGGGCCTGGCGCTGCTCGAAGGCTTGAGCGACCAGGAAGCCCTGCTGGCGTTCGGCGAGCACTACCGCAGTGTGCTGGCCACCCCCGAAGGCAGCGACCATGCCAACATCCGAGCGCTGATCAAGCATGGGCTGGCCGGTGTCACCTTCGCCGAGCAGCCGCTCACGGGTAATGCCTGATATCGCCGGGGCCGCCTTGCGGCCCATTCGCGGGTGAACCCGCTCCCACAGGATCAGCGGTGATCCAATGGAAGCGGGTTTACCCGCGAATAGCCCGGTGCAGGCGAGCTCAGCTGATGAGCCGTCCCGGCACCGCCTGAGGCAGCCCGCCCTGCTGCAACCAGGCCAGGGCAATCGGCCACAGGGTCTCGCGGAACCGGTCATGGAAGAACGCGAAATGCCCGACCTGCGCCACCGAGATATCCCCAGGCGCCAGCCGCAAGTGTCGCCGTTCGGCGTGCTGAAGGTATCCCAGTAACCGCTCGGTCGCCGCCACTGTCCCGAACGGATCATCCGTGAGGCTGATTGCCAAGGTCGCCGCCCGCACCTGGGCAAACGGCAATTGCGTCAGCGTCCGCCCGCTCGGGCGGTGCTCGTAGCGTGGCGTGCGGGTGGTCCAGTCGCGCACCACACCCGCCGGCGTATCCTCCATCCAGCCCAGCCGCTTGCCCGGAAAGTACCCACACAGACGGGTCAGCAACGGCATCACCACATGCCATTTGCCCACCAGTCGCCAGCGCTCGCTCGCCGAGTAGTCACGCCAATAGGCAAACTGCGCGCCCACCATCACCACCCGCCGCACCACGCCGCCAGACGGCGCCAGCCCCACCGCGCAGCCGCCGAAGCTGTGTCCCACCACATGTACCGGCTGCCCCGCGAAGCGCTCGGCGGCCAGTTGCAGCATCGCCTCGAAGTCCAGCCGCCCCCAGTCGCTCCACGACGCCTTGAAGCCGCGCAGCGACGCCGGCCGCGACTCGCCGATACCCCGGTAGTCGTAGGTCAGCACATCGAAGCCTTGGGCGAACAGGTAGTCGGCAAAGCGCGAGTAGTAGCGGCAGCGCACCGAGGTGGCAGCGTTGATGATCACCAGCGGACGCTGGGAGTCGGCATTGGCGTGGCGCCAGAGGAAGCCTCCGAGGCTGTAGCCGTCGGCGGTGGTATGGCGAAAGGCGGTGGCGGGCTGGGTCAGGCTGCTCATGACGCGCTCCCTGCTGTGGTGCGCCCACGCTAGCAAAAACAGAAAGGCTGTGGGAGGGCTTTGCCCTCCAATCGCAGCACAAGGCCGCGCCTACAGATTCACCGCCGCATCAAGCAACGCGATGAACCTGTAGGGGCGGCCTTGTGTCGCGAAAGGGCCGCAAAGCGGCCCCATACGATTACAGCTCGACGCAGTCGAACTTCACATCGGTGGCGACGTCTTCGTCGTAGTTGACGTCAGCGCGCTCGAAGCCGAACAGGTTGAGGAACTGCTTCTTGTAACCGGCGTAGTCGGTCAGCTGGAACAGGTTCTCGGTGGTCACCTGCGGCCACAGGGCCTTGCAGGCATCCTGTACGTCGTCGCGCAGTTCCCAGTCGTCCAGGCGCAGGCGGGCCTTTTCGTCCACCGGCATCGCGGCGCCGTCGGCGCGGTACATGCGGTCGCGGAACATGCGGTCCAGCTGGTCCTGGGTGCCTTCGTGAACGCCCTTCTCCTGCATGATCTTGAAGACCATCGACAGGTACAGCGGCATCACCGGAATGGCCGAGCTGGCCTGGGTGACGACGGACTTGAGCACGGCCACGTTGGCGCCGCCTTTGATTTCACCGGCCAGCTTCTTGTCCAGGCGCAGGGCGGTTTCGTCCAGGTCCTGCTTGGCCTGGCCCAAGGCGCCGTGCCAGTAGATCGGCCAGGTGATTTCAGTGCCGATGTAGCTGAAGGCCACGGTACGTGCGCCTTCGGCCAGCACGTCGGCTTGGCTCAGGGCGTCGATCCACAGCTGCCAGTCCTGGCCACCCATGACGGTGACGGTGTCGGCGATTTCCTGCTCGGTGGCCGGCTCGATGCTGGCCTCGATGATGGTGTCCTTGTTGGTGTCGATAGCGGTCGACTTGTACGGCTGGCCGATCGGCTTGAGCGCCGAGCGCACCAGTTCACCGGTCTGCGGCAGCTTGCGCACTGGCGAGGCCAGGGAATAGACGACCAGGTCGACCTTGCCGCCCATTTCGTTCTTGATCAGCTCGATGACCTTGGCGCGGGCTTCGTCGGAGAAGGCGTCACCGTTGATCGACTTGCTGTACAGCCCAGCTTCCTTGGCGAACTTGTCGAAGGCAGCGGCGTTATACCAACCCGCGGTACCGGCCTTGGTCTCGGTGCCCGGCTTTTCGAAGAACACGCCCAGGGTGTCGGCCTTGAAGCCGAAGGCTGCGGTGATGCGCGCCGCCAGGCCGTAGCCGCTGGATGCGCCGATGACCAAGACCTTCTTCGGACCATCCTCGCGCACGCCCAGCTTGCGGGTGGCTTCGATCTGGTCACGGACGTTGAGCTCGCAGCCCTTCGGGTGAGTCGTGGTGCAGATGAAACCGCGAACCTTAGGATGAATGATGGCCAATGTCTGTACCTCTTCAGGTTTGTGCCGAGGAAGCGCGCCGCAGGGGACGGTTCCGTTTGATCAGAGGGTGAGACTACCCCCGCAGGTTATCCGACACATATTACGGGCTGAACCGGGGGATTCAAAACGACGGTTCGCCTGTGTCACCCCTTTCGCGGGTGAACCCGCTCCCACAGGCACTGCGCAGCATTCAAGCCCCCATGCCCCTTACAGGAGCGGGTTTACCCGCGAAAGGGCCGATGCAGACGACTTCAAACTATCAATAAGGCCTCTTTCAACCATTCCAGAAACTGCCGCGCCAGCGGGTCGTCCTGGCTGTCGCGGTGCACCAGGCAGCTCCAGACCGGCCCCCGCACCCGCTGCGCCGACAACGGCTGTAACCGCCCCTCCTCCACCGAGCGCCGTGCGAGCAACTGGCTGACCAGCGCGATCCCCAGCCCCTCACCCGCCGCCTCCAGCAATAGGCCTGGGTCGGAAAAATTAAGCCCCTTGCCCTGCTGCCCGACGTCCTCGCCGCCTTCCAACTGCCAGTGGCTCCAGTCCATTTCACGTTCGCCATGCAAGGTGGTGCGCCGGGCCGCCGGGGTCGCCAGCAACGAGGGATGGCAGGCGGGATAGAGTTCGTCCTGGCGCAGCACGCTGAAGCTGCATTCGGCCTGGGCGCTGAGGTCGTCGCGCACGGCCAGGTCGATGGTCTGGGTGGTCATGTCCGGGGCCTCGAAGCTGGTGAACAGCCACAGGTCGACATCCGGGCAACGCTGGTGAAAGTCCCCCAGGCGCGGCAGCAACCAGTGGCGGGCAAAGGCCGGCGTGGTGTTGACCACCAACTGGTTGGGCTTGCGGTATTGGTCCAGGCGTCGGATGCCCACCGCCAATTGCTGCAACATCGCCTGGGTGGTGCTGAGCAAATCATGCCCGGCATCGGTCAGGCTGACGCTGCGGCCATTGCGATGAAACAACGGCTGCTCCAGGTAGCTCTCCAGGCTGCGGATCTGCTGGCTGATCGCCGACTGGGTGAGGTTCAAGGCCTCGGCGGCCTTGTGGAAGCTGCCCAACCGGGCTGCGGCTTCGAAGCCGCGCAGGGCGTTGAGCGGGGGCCAATGCTTGAGCATGCTGATAAGCCTGACTGATCAGAAATACGCTAAATCTATCGTTTGTCGCCGCGACTTCCTAGCCATAGCATGGACATCAACACCCGCGACGGCGGGCTTCGTTGATAAAAATCCCTAATAGATCGGAGTTCACTATGCACCTGTCCCACGACAGCGGCTGGCGCATGCCCGCCGAATGGGCCCGCCACGCTGCCACCTGGATGATCTGGCCGCACAACCAAGCACTGTGGGAAACCGGCTGGGGCGTGACCCTGGCCGACGTGCAGCGCGACTATGCCCGGGTGGCCACGGCCATCGCCCGCTTCGAGCCCGTGAGAATGGTGGTCGACCCGTCCGCCGTGGACAGCGCCCGGGCCCTGTGCGGCGCCGGTATCGAACTGATCGAGCTGGCGGTGGATGACAGCTGGTGCCGTGACAGCGGCCCGAGCTTCCTCGTCCATCCGCAGGAGGGCGTCGCGGGCTTGAGCTGGCGCTTCAATGCCTGGGGCGGCAAGTCCGAGCACGGCCTGGACCGCAGCCTGGCCCGGCGCATGCTCGACCACCTGGGCCTGCAAGGCTTCAGCACGCCATTGTGCAACGAAGGCGGTGCCATTCATGTGGACGGCCAGGGCACCTTGATCACCACCGAGTCGGTGCTGCTCAACCCCAACCGCAACCCAGGCCTGAGCAAAGCGGACTTCGAAGAGGTCTTCGCCCGCCTGCTGGGCATCCGCAAGACCCTCTGGCTGCCAGGCGACCCGCAGTACATCACCGGCGACATGACCGACGGCCATGTCGATGGCGTCTGCGCCTTCGCCCGCCCAGGCGTGCTGCTGGTGGACGCCACCCATGACCGCGACTCGGTGTACGCCGAAGTCGCCCGGGAGAACCGCCGAGCCCTGGAACTCGCCACCGACGCCCAGGGCCGCCATTTCGAGTTGCTCGACCTGTACGAGGCCAGTGCCGCTGTCGACCCGAGCGCCGAGGTGTTCTGCGCCTCCTACACCAACTTCTACCTGGCCAACGGCGCGGTGATCATGCCTGCCTACGGCATCGACGCTGACCAGGCCGCCGCGCGCCAGTTGGCCCTGGCCTTCCCTGACCGGGAGATCGTGCCGGTGCGTATCGACCACATTGCCCATGGTGGCGGCGGCATCCACTGCATCACCCAGCAACAGCCTGCCTGGCCTCTGCAGGAGGCACGCCCATGAGCTGCTTGCGCATCGCCACCACGCAGATGGTCTGTGACTGGAACCTGCCCGGCAACCTCGACCGCGCCGAGCAACTGGTGCGCCAGGCCGCCGCCCAAGGCGCCCAGGTGATCCTGTTGCAGGAGCTGTTCGCCACGCCGTACTTCTGCATCGAACAGCGCCATCACCACCAGGCGCTGGCCGAGGACTACCACGACAGCCCGCTGCTGCGACGCTTCGCAGCCCTGGCCCGGGAGCTTGGCGTGGTGCTGCCGCTCAGTTGGTACGAACGCGCCGGCAATGCGTTCTTCAACTCGCTGACCGTGGCCGACGCCGACGGCCGCTTGCTGGGCGTCTACCGCAAGAGCCACATCCCCAACGCCATCGGTTACCAGGAGAAGGAATACTTCAGCCCTGGCGACACCGGCTTCAAGGTCTGGGACACCGCCTTCGGCCGCCTGGGAATCGGCATCTGCTGGGACCAGTGGTTTCCCGAGACCGCGCGCTGCCTGGCGCTGATGGGCGCCGAGGTGCTGTTGTTCCCGACCGCCATCGGCTCCGAGCCAGGCGCCGCCGAACTCGACTCCCGCGATCACTGGCAGACCGCCATGCGCGGCCATGCGGCAGCCAACCTGGTGCCGGTGGTGGCCGCCAACCGGGTCGGCCAAGAGGTGGCGGGCAGTGACGACACCCTGTCGATGCGCTTCTACGGCTCGTCGTTCATCTGCGACCACAAAGGCGCCCTGCTCGCCGAGGCCGACCGCCACAGCAGCGGCGTCTGGCTGCACGACCTGGACCTGGCGCTGATGCGCGAGGATCGCCTGAGCTGGGGCATCTACCGCGATCGTCGCCCCGACCTGTACGCGCCACTGATGACCCTCGATGGCCGCACACCTCAACCCACGGGAGCCTGACCCATGCCACGCCGTCCATACCCATGGCTCGCCGCCCTCGCCCTGGCGAGCGGCGCCAGCCTCGCCCAGGCCGAGCAGGAGCCCCTGCGCCTGTACAACTGGGCTGACTATTTTGCCGAGGACATCCTCAAGCGCTTCACCGCCGAAACCGGCATCCCGGTGATCTACGACGTCATGGACGGCAGTGAGGTGCTCGAAGCCAAGCTGATGTCCGGGCGCAGCGGCTACGACCTGGTGTTCCCCGGGGACACCGTGGCCGAACGGCTGATGCGCGCCGGCAGCCTGCAACCGCTGGACCCGACCAAGCTGACCGCACTGGACGACATCGACCCCGGCCTGCGCAAGCTGCACGCCCAGTACCCCAAGGCCAGCCAGGCCACCGTGCCCTATACCTCGGGTACCATCGGACTGACGGTCAATGCGCAGAAGATTCGCGAGCGCATGCCCGACGCGCCACTGGACAGCCTGGACCTGCTGTTCAAACCGGAGCTGGCCGCCAAGTTCGCCGACTGTGGCATCTCGATGATCGACTCGCCCGATGAAGTGCTCGCCGTGGTGCTCCATTACCTGGGCCGCGAACCGCGCAGCGCCAAGCGCGAAGACCTGGCCGCCGCCAGCGAGCTACTCAAGGGAATCCGCCCCTACGTGCGCAAGATGCAATCGCAACCGGTGACGGAGCTGGTCAACGAAAACATCTGCCTGTCGCTGGGCTACAGCGGTGACGTGATCCAGGCCCAGCGCGCCACCGAGGCGGCCGGCAAGTCCATCGACTTCCAGTACCGCGTCCCGCGTGAAGGCACCACGATCTGGATGGACACCATGGCCATCCCCGCCGACGCGCGCCACCCCGATTACGCCTATCGTTTCATCAACTTCGTGATGCGCCCGGAAAACATGGCCGCGATCAGCAACGCCACCGGCTATCCCACCGCCAGCGCCAAGGCGCGGCTACAGGTGGACGCGCGCCTGCGCGACAACCCGGACATCTACCTCGATGAAGCCACCTACGCCCGGTTGATCCCCGGCAAGGACATCCCCCAGGCCGACATGCGTGCGCGCATGCGCGTCTGGACCCGCTTCAAGACTGCACAGGACTGACCCATGCCCACTCGCCGCACCTTCCTCCAGCAGCTGTCGATCGCCGCCGGCATCGGCGCTGCCGCCAGCCTCGGGCTGCCGTTGGGCAGCGCCCGGGCCAGCGAGACCGATCGCTGGTTCATGCCCGACGAGGGCGAACCCCAGCAACGCACCTACCTGGCCTTCGGCGCCCAGGACGCGATCTGGGAAGACTTCACCCAAGACGTGCAAGCCGCGCTCGGTCGCATCGCCCAGGCCATCGCCGGCTACCAGCCGGTCACGGTGTTCTGTCGTGCCAGCGAGCGTGCGCTGGCCGAACAATACTGCGCCAGCCCCAACACCACGTTCGTCACCACCGAGCTGGACGACATCTGGATGCGCGACATCAGCGCCAACTTCGTGGTCGATGACAGCGCAGCCCTGAGTGCTGTGGGGTTCAACTTCAACGGCTGGGGCAACAAGCAGCGCCACCGCAATGACACCCAGCTGGCAGCCCGGGTGGCGAAGCTTGCCGGCGTGCCCTTGCAGCGCAGCGAGCTGGTCGGTGAAGGCGGCGGCATCGAAGTGGACGGCCACGGCACCGGGATCATGACCCAGAGCTGCTGGGTCAATGCCAACCGCAATCCGGGCTGGAAGCTGGCCGAGGTCGAGGAGGAGCTCAAGGCCCGCCTGGGCCTGCGCAAGATCATCTGGCTGCCCGGCATCGCCGGCAAGGACATCACCGATGCCCACGTGGACTTCTATGCCCGCTTCGTGCGCCCTGGCGTGGTGGTGGCCAACCTGGACAACGACCCGCAGTCGTACGACTACGCAGTGACGCGCAAACACCTGGAGATTCTGCGCAAGGCCACCGACGCCGATGGCCGCCCGCTACAGGTGCACACGATGTCACCGCCGCTGTCACCACGGCGCAGCAAGTTCAGCCAGGGCAATCCGGATTTTGCCGCCGGCTACATCAACTACGTCGTCCTCAACGGGGCGGTCATCGCGCCGCAGTTCGGTGATCGCGATGCCGACGAGAAGGCACGCGCGCTGCTGGCCCGGTTGTACCCGGGCCGCGACGTGGTGCAGTTGAACATCGATGCCATCGCCGCCGGGGGCGGCGGCATCCATTGCGTGACCAGCCACTGCCCGGCCGTGTGAGTGACCTGCGCCTTCAGTCCTTGGAGGCGCGTCGTCGCCCGGTGAGCATCGACAGGGGCAGGTTTTCCTTCAGGCGCACGCTCTCGACCAGGGCTGCGAGCAGATGCACGCAGACCAACGCCAACAGCCCGTTGGCCAGAAAGCTGTGCACATCGTGGGGCCAGTCGACGCCCCACAAAGCGTCCACCTCCTGGGACAACCAGCCGGTCACCCCCAGCCCGACGACGCAGGCGAGCATCAACACCATCACCAACCCGCCGATCGGCGTATGACCCATGCGGTGATAACGCTCCCCGCGCCACAATGCCCGGACGTGCAGCGCAAGGCGCGTCGGGGTCGGCCAGAAGTCCGCCCAGCGCGCACTGCGCGGCCCGACGAAACCCCATACCAGACGCACGACCACGACACCGAACGCGTAATAGCCCAACCACTGGTGCCAGTCGTCACCCTCCTCGTTGAAAAACGAGTTGGCGAAGAACACGAATACCAGCGACCAGTGGCAGCACCTAAGTAACGGGTCCCAGAGCCGCACGCTGGCCATCAGTCATGGATCTCGCTCTTGACCGCCTTGCCGCTCACCGGGTCGTGGTAGATCTCGACCTTGCGTCCGTCCTTGTCGAACCCGTAGATCTCGTAGCAGTTGCCCTTGGTAATCTTGAACTTGTTGATGCGATAGCCCTGCTCCTTGAGCTGGGCCTGGAACTGGTCAGCGTTCTGCCAGGTGCTGCGCTCGGCGGTGGTGCACTGGGGTTCGGCGAAGGCGGTGGCACTGGCGAGGACCAAAGCAGTGGCGATCAGGATATGGCGCATGACGGGAAGCTCCGTTTTTTGATGGGAAGCCGCAGTGTGCGACGCGAAGCTGAAGCCAATCTTAAGTACCGGCGGCATGCAGCCGCCTTATAGGCGACCGCATTGATTTGAATTTCAGATCAATGCAAAAGAAAAACAAACTTAACAAATGAACCAAACCCGCCGATGCTGCCGGTAATACGCCGAGCCGGCGTCCACCCCTTGCACGGAGAACAACAAGATGAACGACGTGGTCATCGTCGCCGCCACCCGTACCGCCATCGGCAGCTTCCAGGGTGCCCTGGCCAATGTGCCCGCCGTGGACCTGGGCGCCGCCGTCATCAAGCGCCTGCTAGAGCAGACCCAACTGGACCCGGCCCAGGTCGACGAAGTGATCCTCGGCCAGGTACTGACCGCCGGCGCCGGCCAGAACCCCGCACGCCAGGCCGCGATCAAGGCCGGCCTGCCCTACAGCGTGCCCGCCCTGACCCTGAACAAGGTCTGCGGCTCGGGCCTCAAGGCCCTGCACCTGGCCGCCCAGGCCATCCGCTGCGGCGATGCCGACGTAGTGATCGCCGGCGGCCAGGAGAACATGAGCCTCTCGCCCTACGTGCTGCCCTCGGCACGTACCGGTCAGCGCATGGGCCACGGCCAACTGGTCGACACCATGATCACCGACGGCCTGTGGGATGCCTTCAACGACTACCACATGGGCATCACCGCCGAGAACCTGGTGGAAAAATACAGCCTCACCCGCGATCAGCAGGACGCCTTTGCCGCCGAGTCCCAGCGCAAGGCGGTGGCCGCCATCGAGGCGGGCCGCTTCAAGGACGAGATCACCCCGATCGTCCTGCCACAGAAAAAGGGCGAGCCGCTGGTGTTCGATACCGATGAGCAACCCCGCCCAGGCACCACCGCCGAAGCCCTGGGCAAACTGCGCCCGGCCTTCAAGAAAGACGGCAGCGTCACCGCCGGCAACGCCTCCAGCCTCAACGACGGCGCCGCCGCCGTGCTGCTGATGAGTGCCACCAAGGCCAAGGCCCTGGGCTTGCCGGTGCTGGCGAAGATCAGCGCCTATGCCAGCGCCGGTGTGGACCCGGCAATCATGGGCATCGGCCCGGTGTCGGCCACCCAGCGCTGCCTGGACAAAGCCGGCTGGCAATTGGGCGAGCTGGACCTGATCGAAGCCAACGAAGCCTTCGCCGCCCAGGCCCTGGCCGTGGGCAAGGCGCTGGAATGGAACACCGAGCGGGTCAACGTCAACGGCGGCGCCATCGCCCTGGGCCACCCCATTGGCGCCTCGGGCTGCCGTGTGCTGGTGACGCTGCTGCACGAAATGATCAAACGTGACGCCAAGAAAGGCCTGGCGACGCTGTGCATCGGTGGCGGCCAAGGCGTGGCGCTGGCGATCGAGCGCTGATCCACAGCCCAAGGGCCGCTGTAGGCTTCGTCTGCTCCTAATCGGCGCTGTACCTATTAGGCGCTGGCGAGGCCTGCGATGGGCTGCAAAGCCGGCCCGACCACCACACCGCTATATACTTTTCCAATAGCGCTATGGCACTGTATCGGCACCCGCTTTCCCGTACGCCGTAGCCATGCCTATCCGTTATCCCTTCCTGCGATGCCCCCATGTCCAACATTCGCGAGCGTAACCGCCGCCTCATCGTCGAGGCCGCCGCCGTCGAATTCGCCAGCAAGGGGTTCGAGGCCTCCAAGGTCGAAGACATCGCCGCCCGCGCCGGCCTGCCGAAGGCCAACCTCTACTACTACTTCGAAAACAAACGCGACCTCTATGCCTGCGTGCTCGACAGCGTCATGGAGCCGGTCCTGCGTGCGGCGCGCAGCCTGGACCCACAGGCCTTGCCCGAGCAGGCGTTGCAGCGGTACATCCGCGTGAAGATGCGGGTCGTCAGGCAGTACCCGCACGCCTGCAAGGCGCTGGTGCGGGAGATGCTCCACGGCGCCCACCACGTTTCGGGGCGACGCGCCGAGACCCTGCGCGACACCGCCCGCCAGAACCTGCACTGCCTCACGGCCTGGATGGACAAAGGGCTGATCACCCGCACCGCGCCGGAACACCTGCTGCTGTTTTTGTGGTCGATGCCGATGGCGCACATTCTGGTGGCCGATCAGCCAGGGCTGACGCAACCGCGTGGATCGTCGCAGAGCACCGTGATGCGGATCGTGTTGCGTGGGTTACGCCCAGAGGTAGTGGCGAGCGCCACATAGGCATTGGGGCGCACAGCGCCCCCACCAACTTGGGTTTCACACCTTGCCCTTGGCATCCTTCACATCGCCCGCCAGGCCACCCGCGGCCCCCGCGATGGTGGCGCCTGCACCCGGCACCACCTGGGTCACGGTTTGCGTCATGGTCGCCTGCACATTGCGGGTGTACTCGGCCACCTGAACGCCAGCACGCATGTGCGCCGAAACCGTCTGGGGCGTCAGCACCGTGCGGGTGAAGGTCGAGCTGACGGTGCGGAACAGATTGCCCAGCGCCGAGACGATGGACACGATGGTCAGCACCACGAACGGAATCGACAACCACATGATGCTCATCTTGAACAGCGCCTGCTCCGTGCCCAGCCCTTGCAGGCGACGGCAGTACTGCACGCACACGCACAGGTAGATCAATGCCAGGATCGCGATGGCCAGCAGGTCACGTACATCGAACGCCACCCGCGCCGTCAGCAGCCCATAGATCAGCGCACTGGCCAGCACGTCCGGCATCAGCACCTTGAGCCCCTCCACCGCCTTGGCGATGTTGTAGAGCACAAAGCCAATGAGCACGATCCAGCCCAGCACCGGCACGAAACTGAAGGCGATCACCAACAGCGACAGCAAGATGCCCTGAAGCATCCCGTGATAGAGCTTGTGGCGAATGAGATAGAAGACGAAGTAGCCAAACGAGAACGCCGCGATCGCGAGCAGAGAAGCGGTCATCATCTCGCGATCGAGGAAAAAACTCGGAAAGCCAACGGCGATCATGAACGCCAGGCACAGGTATCCACTTTTTTGCATCGGAGAATCATCCATGGGGGGAGGCCCTGATCGGTGGGGCCTCCATCGCGGGCATGGATGCTACTAATGTGCCACCACCCTGTCGAGGGCGACTTCGTCTCTTTACCGGCACAAAAAAACGCTACATCGATCGCGATGTAGCGTTCGCTCAGTGTTCGAATCAGGCCAGCGCCGTACGACGCAACTCACGCGCCGCAGCAACCATGTTGACCAGCGCCGCCTCGGTCTCCAGCCAGGCGCGGGTCTTCAGGCCGCAGTCCGGGTTGACCCACAGGCGCTCGGCCGGGATACGCTGGACCGCCTTGTTCAGCAACCCGATGATGTCGTCCTTGCTCGGCACGCGCGGCGAGTGGATGTCGTACACGCCAGGGCCGATCTCATTTGGGTAATCGAAACGCTCGAAGGCCTCCAGCAGCTCCATGTCCGAACGCGAGGTCTCGATGGTGATCACATCGGCGTCCATGGCCGCGATCGACTCGATCACATCGTTGAACTCGCTGTAGCACATATGGGTGTGGATCTGCGTCTCGTCACGCACGCCCGAGGCGCACAGTCGGAAGGCCTCGGTGGCCCATTCCAGATAGTGCGGCCAGGCCCCCCGGCGCAGCGGCAAGCCTTCGCGGAAGGCGGCCTCGTCGATCTGCACGATCTTGATGCCCGCAGCCTCCAGATCCACCACCTCATCGCGGATCGCCAGCGCCAGCTGGCGGGCCTGGACTTCGCGGCTCACATCCTCCCGCGGGAAAGACCACATCAGCATGGTCACAGGGCCCGTCAGCATGCCCTTCATCACCTTGTCGGTCAGGCTCTGGGCGTACTGGATCCAACCAACGGTCATGGCCTTCGGGCGGCTAAGGTCGCCGAAGATCACCGCCGGTTTCACACAGCGCGAGCCATAGCTTTGTACCCAGCCGAAGCGGGTGAAGGCATAGCCCTCGAGCTGCTCGGCGAAGTACTCGACCATGTCGTTGCGCTCGGCCTCGCCGTGCACCAGCACATCCAGGCCGAGGTTTTCCTGGATCTGCACGGCATGGCGGATCTCGCTTTGCATGGCCTCGATGTAGTCGGCCTCGGTCAGCTTGCCCTGCTTGAAGGCCTGACGCGCCAGGCGGATCGCAGACGTCTGTGGGAACGATCCAATGGTCGTGGTGGGAAACGCCGGCAGTTCCAGCCCCGCCCGCTGCTTGGCGATGCGCTGCTCGAAAGCCGACTGACGCTGGCTGTCCTTGGGCTGGATCGATGCCACACGGGCCTGCACCGCCGGCTTGTGGATGCGCGGCGACGTGGCGCGGCTGGCCTGAACGGCGCGGCTTTGGGCCAGCGCCGCGATCACTTCATCCGCCTCAGGCGTGTTGATCGCCTTGGCCAGCAGTACCACCTCCTGACACTTCTGCACGGCGAAGGCCAGCCAGCTCTTGAGTTCGGCATCGAGCTGATCTTCGCGAGCCAGGTCCACCGGGCTGTGCAACAGCGAGCACGACGGCGCCACCCACAGGCGATCGCCCAGGCGCTCGGCGGCGTAACGCAGTACGTCCAGGGCCTTGTCCAGGTCGCAGCGCCACACATTGCGGCCGTTGACCACGCCCAGGGAGAGGATCTTGTAGGCAGGCAGGCGGTCGAGGATGGTCGGAAACTGCTCCGGTGCCCGCACCAGGTCGATGTGCAGGCCATCGACCGGCAGGTTGGCCGCCAGGCCCAGGTTGTCTTCCAGGCCGCCAAAGTAGGTAGCGACGAGCTTTTTCAGCGGCGCGCGCTGCAGGATGTTGTAGACGCGCTCGTAGGCGTTCTTCCAATCCTGGGGCAGATCTAGCGCCAGGATCGGCTCGTCGATCTGTACCCACTCCACGCCTTGGGCGGCCAGGCGGTTGAAGATCTGGTCGTACAGTGGCAGCAGGCGGTCCACCAGCTCCAGCTTGTCGAAGTCCGCACCCTTGGTCTTGCCCAGCCACAGGTAGGTCAGCGGGCCGATCACCACTGGCTTGACCGCATGGCCCAGGGCCTTGGCCTCGTCCACCTCCTCGAACAGTTGCTCCCAGCTCAAGGCGAACGCTTGGTCAGCGGTGAACTCTGGGACCAGGTAGTGGTAGTTGGTGTCGAACCATTTGGTCATTTCCTGGGCATGGCCACCGCCACAGCAGCGGTCGCTGACGCCACGCGCCATGGCGAACAGGGTGTTCAAGGTCGGCTTGGCCCCGTCGTGGCCAGCAAAGCGAGCCGGGATCACACCGAAGGTCAGCGAGTGGGTAAGCACCTGGTCGTACCAGGCAAAATCACCGACCGGCAGCAGCTCGATCCCGGCATCCTTCTGCACCTGCCAATGGGCGGCGCGCAGCGCCTGGCCCACGGCGCGCAGGCCGGCTTCGTCCAGCTCACCCTTCCAGAACGCCTCCTGGGCCTTCTTCAGTTCGCGGTCCCGACCGATGCGCGGAAAGCCCAGGTTGTGCGCCAGTGCCATGTCTTATCCCTCAGAAATCTTGAAATTGAATGAGGGAATTTTCCCGGCTGAGCCTGTGTGAGACAAACTCATTAAATTTGAGATCAACTCAAGATTTGCTCATGATCGTCGAACAGGTTCGAGGACAACAAAGAACCTGCGGGAGCGGGTTCCCCGCGAAAGGGCCAGCACCGCCAACTCAAATGTCTCTTTCAGCGCATTTCCCTACGCAACCGGACATGACCCAACCCTCGCCCTGCCCCACAATGCCACCGTGCCCCAACCCGATACCCGAGCGCCCATGAGCCAGCTGAAAACCGCGCTGCACGACAACACCTTCGTCTGCATCATGGAGTTCGTGCCCAAGTCCTCCAGCGAGCGTTTCGCCAGCATCGAAGCGCTTATGGCGCGCCAGCACCTGTGCGGCTGGCCCATAACCATGGCCATCGCCGACCGGGTCGGCAGCCCCTTCGAAATGTCGCCGCTGGACGCCTATTCAAGCCTTGAGCAACCGCAGCCCGCGCTGTTGCACTTCTCCGGCAAGGACCGCGAGCGCCACCACTTGCTGGAGCAGTTGCAGCAGATGGACGCCGCTGGCCTCGACCAGCTCCTGCTGCTCACCGGCGACCGCCTGCCCGGCCACGTCCCGGGCCAGCGCCCGGTGCGCTACCTCGAATCCATCGCCGCCCTGCAGACCGTTCGCCAAGCCCGCCCCGACTGGCTGCTCGGCGCCGGCATGCACCCGTTCAAGTACCGCGAGGAAGAAGGCGGCGCCCAATACTTCAAGGCCGAGAAGAAGCTCGCCGCCGGCGCGGACTTCCTGGCCTTGCAACTGGGCTACGACGCCAGCAAGCACCTCGAAGCCATCCAGTGGATGCGCCGCCAGCCCCAGCCCAAGCCGCTCACGGCCTGCGTGATGGGCCTCACCCTGGGGCGAGCGAAGCTCTTCGAGCACGTCGCCGGCATCGTCGTCACCCCGTCCATGCACGATGTGCTCGCCGCCGAAGCCGCCGTCTCCAAGGCCCACGCCCAGGCACGCAGCCTCGAACGCCTGGCCTTGCAGATCATCGGGCTGCGCCTGATGGGCTATGCCGGCATCCACCTCTCCGGCATCCACGACCTGGAGCAGTTGGAGGCCCTGGAGCGCGCGCTCGAACACTGGCAAACCCGCCTGCATTCACTGGAGCAATGGGCGCCCGCCTGGCACGCCTGCTGGCAGATGCCCGGCCTGCCGGCTGTCACCTTCCACCCGCCCGGCGCCAACTGGCGACTGGGCGAATCCCAGGTCACCGCCTCGCCCAAGGAGACCGCCCGCTATCACCTGCTGCATGGTCTGCACTCACTGCTGTTCAGCCGCCGCAACCCGCTGAGCCAGGCCTTCGGCTGGGCCGTGCAACGCCGGCTGTGGAACACCCCCACCGGCGCCCGCGTGCTCCATCGCCTGGAACGTAGTGCGAAAAGGCCCTTGGTCGGGTGCGACACCTGCGGCACCTGCCGCCTGGAAGACACCCTCTACATCTGCCCGGAAACCTGCCCCAAAGGCCTGGCCAACGGCCCCTGCGGCGGCACTACGCTCAACCGCTGCGAGTTCGGCGACCGCGAGTGCATCCACAGCGTGAAGTACCGCACCGCCAAGGCTGTGCGGCAGACGGCGGTGCTCACCGAACGCCTCATCCCCTGCATCGACGCCGACACCCGTCACCGCAGCTCCTGGCCCACCTGGTTCCAAGCCCCCGCCGCGACCACCACCACCGCCAAGCCCTGTGGCAATGGCCTTGCACCGCAGTCGGCCACCGAAGCCGAGCCCAAGGCGCCTGCCCTGCACACCAGCAAAGTGCCCGAGCTGGACAACTGACCCCACGATGATTGGGCCCAAAGGTGGCCCTGCCCGCCCACCCCACTTACACTCACCGGCCATCAGGACAGCCAATGCAGTTCAAGGACCGGCATGAACGAAACGCTCTATTGCACCCAATGCGGCGCGACCAACACGGTCGAAGCCAACTTCTGCCTCAAATGCGGCCAGGCCATCGCCAAGCACTACACCGGCGCCGCGACCTTGCAAGGCGCACAGCCTCGCCCATCCCAGTCATCCAGCTTCATCACCAAACACTGGCGCGGCGAGTACTCGCTCGGAGTGTCCTACTGGCTGTTCGGCTTTCTCCTGACGCTGCTGATCATCGGCCTGTCCCTGGCGATAGATCCCATCAGCGACGCCATAAGGCTCGGCACCCAAGGCCACGGCGTCCTGATCGTGGGGTACTACCTGGGTATCCTGGCGGTGTCGGTCTGGCAGTTCGTCGGCGTGTTCCGCTCGGCCTCGGCCCACGTCTCGCGCGGCGGCAAAGCCTTCTGGGCCATCCTGGCCAAGGTGCTGGTGTGCCTGGGCGCCATCCAGATGGCAATCAGCGTGATCACCGATGGCGTCCCCATCCTGCGCGAAGGCGTGGACATGATCCGCGGCACCGACAACATCCCGCCCTATGCCCTGCGCCTGATGCGCAACGACACCGAACTCGAAGTGGCCGGCGGCCTGCCCATCGGCACCACCGATGCCGTGCGCGACCTGCTCGACGCCTCGCCGAAGGTGCGCGTCATCCACCTGAACAACACCGGCGGGCGCATCTACGAAGCCAACAAACTCGCCGACCTGATCGCCCAACGCCAACTGATCACCTACACCCGCACCAGTTGCTCGAGCGCCTGCGCCCTGGCCTTCCTCGCCGGGCGCGAACGCTACATTGGTGAAAAAGGCCAGATCGGCTTTCACAGCGCCTCGGTCCATGGCGCCACCGGCAGCGACGATCTGGACGTGAACGCCAGCTTCAGAACGGCACTTTCGCGAGTCGGCGCCTCGCCTGAATTCATCACCCGCGCCACCACCACCAGCCCCACGGACATGTGGTACCCCGACAAGGACACCCTCAAGCAGCAGCACATCATTACCGAGCAAGTCGACTCCCGTTACTTCGGGTTGTCTGGCCTGACGCAATGGCGCGACGCCAACCAGATCGAGCAGGCCCTGTTGAAGCAACCCGTCTTCGCCGCCCTGGCGGCCCATGACGCGGACAACTACGCCCAACTGAGAAAGATCGTGGTCGACGGCGTGCAAAGCGGCCGCTCGACTGTCGAGATCCAGGCCGGCATCCAAGCGCTGATCGCCACCTCGATCGTGCCCAACTACCTGGTCCGCGCCCCCGACCACGCCCTGCTGCGCTACTGGCGCGCGCAGGTCGAAGAGATGAAGTTCTTCGGCAAGACCCACCCCGCCCATTGCCTGACCTTCCTCGGCCTTGACAACAACACGCCCAAAATCGAGTTGATTCACCAGATCCCCAAAGCCCAGGCCAACGAAGACCTGGCAGCCCTGGTCGAAGTGGTGGAGCAAACGGCCAAACACCCCGTACAAGCCAAACCCTTGTCGGTTTACGAGCAAGACTTTCGCCGCGTGCTGATGAGCGTCATGGCCAAGGACCGCCGCGCCGTGGAAATTGTGGCAAGCCCCGAGCAGTTCACCCATGAGCCCAGCGCGACCTGCAACAGCATGGTCCTGCTCTACGACACCATCCTGTCGCTGCCCGACACCGCCCTATCGGCCGGCCTGCTGCGCAGCATGGCTGCCGAAGTGGCCAACCCACAGTAATGAACAGCACGCCCCCTATGGGAGAAGTGCCAATCCCACAGCAATGAGCAGCACGCCCCCTGTGGGAGAAGTACCAAGCCCACAGTAATGAGCAGCACGGCCCCTGTGGGAGCGGGTTTACCCGCGAAGAGAACACCACCGCTCCCCAACCGTCCCACCCACTTATCCACAGCCCAAACAAAAGCCGCGTCCTGACAACAAGACGCGGCTTCAATCAAGCACTGGCTAACTACCTAGCACTCCTCATCCCCCAGCAACTTGCCACACTGCTCACTGGCCAACCGGCTGATGATCTTGATCGCCTGATGAATCCCCGCTGTGGCGCGAAAGCTCAATTGGGGTTCGTGCTCGCACTCCAGTTGCTCGTCGCGCTGCACCAGCGATTCGCCGAGCAGTTCGAGGGTCCAGACGTAGCTCTGGAGAGTGGAGAGGCGTTCGTGCTCAGTCATGGGGCACCTGCCTTGGAGCTGGCGTTGGACTGCCCTGAATGTGGATGGGGTAGAAGCGGTGGGGGGCCCGAGGAGTTGGGCGGTGGAGAGCGGATGCGAGGATCCGGAACAGACTTGTGATGGTCATGCATGAGGTCCTTTTCATTTGAAGCACCACGCCAACCGTCGCCAAACGATTAGGGTGGCAGCTGTACGCAGGTTGGCGAACCGAGGAAAAGGAACTCGGCAGACCCGAAGGTCTCCCACGCACAGCCGCCATTACACGAGACTGCGGGCACAAAAAAAAGCGCCTGCAATCGTGATCTGGGCGCCATTGCGCCTTTTCGTTCGGGTCGCCAAACCCGGTCGCGGAATTTGCCGCGACCGGGGGAATTTATCCCCGTGGCTCGATCCGCGCAAGGACTGGGCGTTGATCTGAAAGGTATGGCTACGAAATCCCGTCCCGCCCGGCCATAACCCGACGGATAGCCATACCGTTGGGTACAGAAACATCATTGAAACGATGAGTGGTTAGGGCTGAAATCCAGCAAGACGGCATAATGGCATCGCATTTTTTTACGATCCCCTCACCCCGCCGTCGCGAGCCCCTTTTTAATGAATACCGAAACACGCTACTCGATCATCCTGGAACACAGCGCCGAGGTACTCCTCGAAAACGCCTCCATGGCCCAGGTGGAAGCGTTTTGGGATGACAACGATGAACGGTATTTCGGGTTGCGGATCGAAGATGAGCGAAGTGCTCATGCGCGGGTGATTGTTACGGATGACGTGCCGGATGAGGAAGAGGATGGGGTTGTCGTGCTGTGTGCCTAGGCTCTATGTGAAAGGTCATCGACATCGCATGGCGACTTACCAACGCAGTAGTCGCGGCCCGAGCAGGGCTCCCACCGCAGTCGGAACCAGCATCCCCAACACGTACCAGACACCCCAGAATGGCACCTCCATTTCCGGGCAATGCAGGCTATAGGCGAGTGTCGCTGTCGCCCCCGCCAACAAGCCCCCCGCCGCTCCTGCCTGACGCAGACGAGTCGGCGCCAAGCCGCGCAACGCCCAGAACACCGCGATGAACGCTGGCACGCAGAGCAGGCCGATGTTCAACGCACAAGTGCGCCAGGTACGCCCCAGAATCAAATCAGCCCGAGCATCGGGCGTCGCGCCCGCAAGGCTCAACCCAGCCCCCAGCCACACCAGCAGCAGCGGCACGCTCAGCGCCATCCAGGCTGCCCCGCCCTTGCTGCCCGGGCGAGCCAGGTGCTGGCTCAGGCGCAGCGCCAGCAACGCCAGGCTCGCCGGGAAGGCCAATTTAGCCCAGAACATCGGCGTACGCGCCACTTCGACCAAATCGCTGCGCACGCCATAGATTACCGCCAGCAGCACCAGCGCACCGAGGGCACCGACCACCATCGCCACGCCGAAGCGCCGCGCCAGAGCATGCCGTTGCACCGGCCCTTCGCCAGCAGCCAGCAGGGTAATCAGCTCATCGGTCTTCATTGTTCCGCTTACCTCCAATCATGCTCGCCAGCGCCTTCAGGCCCCGGTGTATACCGACCTTCACCGCCGAACTGGACAGCCCGGTGAGACGTGCGGTCTCATCCACCGATAGCCCCTCCAGCTTGACGTGGACAATCGGCAGGCGCTGGCGCGCGGGCAAGCGCTCCAGCAGCAGCCTCAGGTCGCGGCTGGCCTCACTGGGTGCTTCATCACTGACGGCGAACAGCTCGCAGTCGTCTTCCAGCGGCGCGTGCAGCGCATCGCGGCGGGCGTAGGCACGAAAGTAATCGGCCAGCTTGTAGCGAGCGATGGCCTGCACCCAAGGAGTCAGCGGCCCCTGCTCATGGTAGGTATGGCGGGCATTGTGCACCGCCAACAGCACTTCCTGCAGCAGGTCTTCGATTTCATCCGGGCGCTGCGCCAAGCGACGACTGAGGTAGCCCCGCAAGTGCACCGCCAGCGCGGCCAGGAACGCCCGGTAGGCCGTGCTGTCACCGGCCAGCCCGCGCAGCAACAGCGCCTGCAGCTGGGATTCGCGTGCGCTCAGTACCGACTGTTGATTAGTTCGTTGCATTCGCCGCCAGGGTTACACCCAGAGAGAGTCATTTCGTCGGCTTTACAGTAGGGGTGCGCCGGAGAAATCTCAAAAAAAATTTTCAGCGCGCTGTAACCGCAGCGAAACCCTTGGCGAACTACTCCATGAGCCGTCGGTAAGACACCGGGGCCATCCTACCTTTTTCGGAGACAACGCCATGAAACACCTGACCCTCGCCAGCGCAGCACTGGCCCTCGCCTCCCTCGCTGGCGCCGCCATGGCTGCAGACACCGCAGCCCCCGCCGGTGGTGCCATGGAGAAATGCTACGGCGTCGCCATGGCCGGCAAGAATGACTGCAAGGCTGGTGCCGGCACTACCTGCGCGGGCAGCTCGAAAAAAGACTACGACGGCGCAGCCTGGAAGAACGTGCCCACCGGCACCTGCACCACCATCAAGACGCCCAACGGCATGGGCTCGCTGACCCCGATCAAGTCCTGATCACAGGCCTACGACCATGACTGCCATCCACCGTATGGGCGCGGGGTTGAGCCTGAAGGCCGAGCATTATGCCGAGGCCCTGGCCTGCGATGCCCCGGGGCTGTGGTTCGAAGTCCACCCGGAAAACTACATGGTCGCAGGCCCGCGCCTGGCCTGGCTGGAGCGGGTGGCCGAGCGCCATCCGCTGTCGCTGCACGGCGTGGCGCTCTCGCTGGCGGCGGATGCCGAGCCGGACGCGGCTCACCTACGTCGCCTACGGGCACTGGTCGAGCGGGTAGCGCCAGCACTGATATCCGAGCACCTTGCCTGGTCGACCTGGCACGGCCAGTACCACCCCGATTTGCTGCCCTTCCCACGCAGCGATGAAGCCCTGGCTCGCATCGCCGCGAATATTTCGCGTACTCAGGACACCCTGGGCCGCAGCATCGCCGTGGAAAACCCCAGTCATTACCTGCACCTGGACGGCCATACCTGGGACGAGATCGGTTTTCTCGCCGAACTCACCCAGCGCACCGGGTGCAGCCTGCTACTGGACGTCAATAACGTATACGTCAGCGCCCACAACCTGGGCTTCGACGCGTTCGCCTACCTTGATCGCTTCCCGGCGCGGGCGATCACTGAAATCCATTTGGCCGGCCACAGTGAAGACGCCCAGGGCAACCTACTGATCGACTCCCACGACGCCAACGTCGCAGCCCCCGTGTGGGCGCTGTACCACCACCTGATCCAACGCATCGGCCCGCGCCCGACGCTGATCGAGCGCGATGACCGCTTACCTGCGTTCGATGCGTTGCTCACCGAGCGCGACACCGCCCAGGCCATTCTCTACCCGGCAGGAGCCACGCCATGACCCTTACCCTTGGCCAGTTTCAGGACGCCTTCGTCGAGGCGCTGTACCACCGACCGGCCCCAGCGTTGGCGGCGCTCACCGCCCAGCCAGCGTTCGCGGTCTACCGCAACACCGTACTGGTCGGCGCGGTGGAGGCATTGTGCGCAAACTACCCTAGCATTGAGCGGCTGGTAGGGGGGCAATGGCTGCGCGCTACCGCCACTCTATACGCCGAGCACTCACCGCCTGACGACCCGCGCTTGGTGCTCTATGGTGCCGATTTTCCTGACTTCCCGGCCTTCCAGGCCGGGCAAACATTGCACGGGCTGCTCTACCTGAGTGACGTCGCCCGCCTCGACCGGCTCTGGAGCGAAGCCTTCAGCGCCGTACTGGAACCGACGCTGACCCTTGCCGGACTCGCGGGTATGACCGTCGCCGACCTTACCCATGGCCACCTGACCCCGCGCGCCAGCGTGCGTTGGCACTGGTGCGCCAAGCACCCAGCATACAGCCTGTGGCGCCACAGCCGCGAAGGCCTGGACTGGCCACAGGACCATCCTTGGCGGGCCGAGGGCGCGCTGTTCAGCGGCCACGCCGACGGTGTGGCCCACCAGGCACTGGAGGCGGGAGGCTGTGTCTTCCTGGACGCCTGCGCCGCCGGCCACAACCTCGAACAGGCCTCAGCCCAGGCCTTGCAGGCCCAGCCCAACCTGGATTTCAACGACCTGCTGGGCCGACTATTGCAGGCCCAGGCTTTCCGTCCACTCACATTCGCCTGAGGTGCCACCATGGACATTGTCCACCCCAACACGACGGTCCAAGTCCTGCGCGCCTACTGGAACCGCCTCGCAGACCACCTGCAACTGTGGATAGGGGACACGATCTTGTGCTTGATCGCGCGCGTGGGGATTGCGTCGATCTTCTTCCTGTCCGGGCGCACCAAGGTAGAGGGCTTTCTGACCATCACCCCCAGTACTTACGAACTGTTCCAAAGTGAGTACGCACTCCCCTGGGTACCCTCCCCCCTTGCAGCGCACCTTGCGACCTATGCCGAACACCTCTTCCCCCTGCTGTTGGTACTCGGACTGTTCACTCGCCTTTCAGCCATGGCACTGCTGGGGATGACACTGGTGATTGAAATCTTCGTTTACCCCGATGCCTGGCCGACACATTTGTCCTGGGCAGGCTTGCTGCTGCTTCTGATAGCGCGCGGAGCGGGAAAGCTGTCGCTGGATGGGGTGCTTAAACTACGTTGAGCGTTGCGTCGAGAGGCTAGATTCTCGGTATTTGGGGGATCAGCGATAGCGCCCACGCGGCCAGCTCGTGAAAACGAAAAACCGGCCAGATAGCCGGTTTCAGCGGAAGGCAGTGGCGCTGGATGTGGTGCGGAGACAGACGGACGGTTGTTGTGATGGCCCATTTTTCGCGGAACTGGAATTTGGTGGATTTTTGGCGTACCTCAAAGTTTATCTATAAAAGACTCCGCGCTGCCGTAGGACCGAGGTAGCAGAAAAGGCTGAAGCCTTCATTTCTTGGAGTAATTATGAAACTCACTTCTGATACGACTCCGTCCTCTTCTAGTGCATGCTCCCGGTGTAATAGAGACTGCAATGATCAAACTTAAAGCGCTGGCCCTCTTTGCAGCGTGTATTGTTCTGGCAGGCTTTGTGTCTGAGTACATCAACGCCAGAAAGCAGGCACTAGATACGCCTGTGCGGATCACCATTCGCGTACTCGATGGGAATAGCCAGCCCATTCCCGATACCGTCGCGTTGGTCAAATAGCAGCTTAAGGTGGGGGAAAACGCAGGAACTCTGAAGATGTTTTCGCTAGCCGCTTGCTCTGCAATGTAGCGAGATGAGGTGTCGCCGGCACCATGAAAAAGCCCCACTCAGAACGTTCTGAGTAGGGCTTTTGCTGTCATCCTGCTGTCACAGCCTGCTTTACTGTTACGTTGAAACTGCTGGAGACCTCGATTTTACTGGTGCCGGAGACAGGAGTCGAATCAGCTAGCTCAACGCCAGAGAATCAGGCGTTGAATTCAGTTTGAATATGCAAAAAGGCACTCATCTAGGTACTCAGCTCGGGCTCGGGCTCGTCTTCACAAGGGAATGCGATTGAGGGCTACCTTCGGCGCTCTCAGCGGTAGGACAAAGGACAAAGCATCCTCACGGTGATATCCGAGCTGGTGAGCCTGTAGGTAGAGCTGAGACACCGCCGGTAACAGCTGCTTTCCTTGCCGGTGGCCCAAGGTTGGGCCATCATCCGTTCACGACCTAGCTTGAGTACTCAGTAAAAAGCACCACCCCTCGCTCAAGCGCCATCCAGAACAGAGAAAAATATGAGCAGTTATATCTTCAGTAGCATTGAGGCAAGCGCAGAAATTGAAGGTTTTCTGCATGAGCTGGCCGATTGGTGCGCACAAAAATTCGTACAGTGCTACATCATCGACAAGCCACTGATTGAAGTCAAAGGCAACTACGAATCAGACAAATGTTTCGCCATATTAATCCCAAAACGAAAGATCGTATTCGCAAGTTGCAGCACAGACGAAAACACCCTATCAGAATATGCCGATGATTTCGTTGAGGATATTGGCTACATCTCAACAAAATTCAACTACAAAGAAAAAATCGGTCGACCGAAGCGCTGGCAAAATGTTTTAACCTCTCAGAAGCCAAACGCCGAAAATCTATCAATAGCAGAATACCTTGAAGCGTCGGAACTAGACAATCCAGAAGAACAACGCCTTTCAGAATTGCTTGTTTCATTAGCCACCGGCAGCATTAACGACATCGAACGTGTCGGTGTAGAAGTACCTGAAAATGACCTCGATCGAATTAAGCGTAATATTTTGCTTTTCGATGGAGATCAGACTCGCTTCGTATATCAAGACTTGAAACAAAAAGAAGTCCGCATACAAGGTCTCTCAGGGACCGGCAAAACTGAGTTACTGCTTCACAAGCTTAAAGAGCTCTACGTTGCCGATGACAGTTCCAAAATTGCTGTCACGTGCCACAACAAAATTCTTGCCGCTAACCTTCGAGCAAGAATCCCGAAGTTCTTTAACTTCATGAAGGTTGAGCAGCAGATTGAATGGAACCATAGGCTTCTTTGTGTTCATGCATGGGGTTCATCTGGCCAGCCATATTCCGGCGCATACGCAGCTATTTGCAGCGCGTACGATATCCCCTGCCACCCCTGGTCACGCTCCATGGATTTTGACCGAGCTTGCTCACTGTCTTTAGAAGCACTGAAAGCGAAAGGTGGAACGGACGGAGTATATGCGTTCGATTACATGCTGATCGATGAAAGTCAAGATTTCCCCGAGAGTTTCTTTGTGCTATGCGAACTGGCAACAAAAAACTCTCTATTCATAGCCGGCGACATATTCCAAAGCATTTTCGACGAAAGAAAAAACGCCGGAGCTAAGGCGGAATTTACACTTAGCAAGTGCTACCGCACGGCACCCACTACGCTTATGTTCGCACAGGCGCTAGCTATGGGATACTTCGAAGACCGGAAACTTAACTGGCTAGACAACGACGATTTAGATGCTTGCGGCTACCAAAACCATACCGATCCGCACACGGGAGAGCTAATTCTCAAGCGCGAGCCTATCAGCAGATTTGAAGACATATCTCAAGAAAGCAGAAGCGTAGACTTAATTCGCTTAAATGGAGAGTATCGTCAGCAAAGCTGCCTGCAAATCATAGAATGCATAAGAGATATAAAAAGACAGTACCCCAACGTAACTGCAAATGATGTCGGTATGAATCGCCCCTGGTTTCGTAGACACCTCCAAGCCTCATAATGAGGCCCAAATAGGAGGTGCCATGAGTCGTCAGCGTTACCCCGAAGAATTCAAGATCGAAGCGGTCAAGCAAGTGACCGAGAAAGGCAAACCTGTCGCCGATGTCGCCCAGCGCCTGGGCATGTCCGTGCACAGTCTTTACGCCTGGATCAAGGTCTACAGCAAGCCCCAAGAGCAGCGTCAGCAAGACGACGATCAGCAGGCCGAACTGCGCAAGCTACGCGCTGAACTCAAGCGCGTGACGGAAGAGCGAGACATCTTAAAAAAGGCCGCCGCGTACTTTGCCAAGGAGTGCGGCTGAAGTACGCCTTCATCAAGAAGCACTCGACTGATTACCCGGTGCGGCGCCTTTGCCAAACCCTCAAGGTGCACCCCAGCGGCTATTACGCCTGGCTGGCCGAGCCTCAATCTGCCCGAGCAAAAGAAGATCAACGTCTGCTTGGCTTGATCAAACACGCTTGGCTGGAAAGCGGAGGTGTATACGGCTACCGCAAAATTCACGATGACCTGCGTGAGCTGGGAGAGGAATGCGGCCGAAATCGAGTCAGGCGCTTGATGCAGGCGGAGGGGCTGCGTTCTCAAACGGGCTATCGGCGGCGTCCAGGGTTCTATGGTGGAAAACCAACAGTGGCCTCGCCCAACCACCTCGCGCGGCAGTTCAAGGTAAGTGAGCCGAACAAGGTCTGGGTGACAGATATCACTTACATCCGCACCTATGAAGGGTGGCTCTACCTCGCGGTAGTGCTGGATCTGTTCTCACGCCAAGTAATTGGTTGGTCAATGAAGCCAAGGATGTGCAGCGACCTGGCTATCGACGCGATGTTGATGGCTGTTTGGCGACGCAAGCCTCAGCAGCAAGTTATGATTCACTCAGATCAAGGCAGTCAGTTCAGTAGCTCGGATTGGAAAAGCTTTTTGAAGGCCAACAATGTAATCAGCAGCATGAGCCGGCGGGGAAACTGCCACGACAATGCTGTAGCCGAGAGCTTTTTCCAGCTTTTGAAGCGAGAGCGAATCCGACGAAAGATCTACACAACCCGTGAAGAAGCCCGAAGTGATATTTTCGATTACATCGAGATGTTCTATAACCCTAAACGCCGACACAGCAGTGCTATGCAGCTGTCTCCAGTAGAGTATGAGAAACGCTATTTCCTGAGCTTGGAGAGTGTCTAGAAAACCAGGGGCGATTCAGTATTATCATGATCGACAAAGGAAAAGCAATTTACGAAATGTCTGACATGCTTGCTCAGATCATACCTAGAGAAGTCGGCTGGCCTGTTAACAAAGCCTATGAATCTGGTAATCCAAGCAAAGATGGAGAGCTTTTCCTCAGCAACACTAACCATGTGAAGGGCTTAGAGTTCCCATTTGTAATCTGCGTAACCTCCCACCTCTCGGAGTCATTCAATCATCGAAATGCACTCTACATGGCAATTACGAGGTCCTTCCTTAAGACGTATTTTTTAGTCCCGAATGGGGCTATGAATCAAACGCTCGACAGGATTCAGGAAGGTCTAGAAAAGATCTCCGAAAGCGGTGTATTGAGAGTCATGCCGCCACCAGCTGAAGAACAAGATCGAATTAGAGCCTCCGTCAAATGGCATGGCAGACTTAAATCTTTCGATGATCTCGCGTTAGACATTCTCACAGAACTGGGCACACCTGAATCTCAAGTCGCTCGTTATCTCAGTGCAATGAAGTCTCTCCTCGATCCTGATGCATCTAAAGTCGAGATCCACAAGCTTGCCCGTAAGCTTACGTCGGAATAGCTCGGCATGACGGTAAATATTTTCAAAGTGGACCAATATCAGACTGAAGCTTTCACTAAGGCCATACGCAGCAGGTTTGATATTTTGAGACTATGGATGGACTCAATAAAAGTAATCATCAACTACTTTCCACCGCATGAAGCTATTACTGCCGCAGAAATCCACATCCACAACTCCAGAATGAGTAGACTATTTTACTCCAGCGGCCCTAAAACTTTTTCCGTAGCCTTTCCATTTAGGGTTGAAGCCGATGCAGGCTCATTTACCGTAAAAACCATCTCCGGCATTGATATTGATAGTAGGCTATCCTCAGAAATACTACTGATAGCATCACTTCTGAAAAATAATGGCTTGATCAATGAGTGGACTCTAGCGGAACATTTCGAAAGCCAGGGTGGGGCTTCAAATGACTTTTGGCCTGTTCTGGCCGAGCTACTTGATGCAGAAGACGGATATCTGCGCTTCGACCATGACCCCGACAGACGAGATGGGCACAAACACCCCTTAGACCATGCCGACCTTTTTTATACCAATGGAGCCAGCTTCAAAATTGGACTGCATGAAAAAATTGCACTTGATGAAATTATAGACATACTCAACCGGGAAACAGACTGCCACTATCTTGGCCGAGTGACAGAGCGAAAATAGCGGACTTTAGCGCATCACTCGAAAATCCCAAATGGCTCGCGGCTTCTGCCCGCTCTCAAGCGAACTGCAACACGATTGGTTTGTTACACGGAGGGAGCGCCAAGGCGCTCCCCCTTATCTCTGGCAGCCCGATGTTTAGCCAATCATAGGGCGACGCTATCTTTTCTCAAACAAGCACCGGACTCCCCGACCTTGCTTGCAGCTCTCAGACTGGCTAAAAAATCTCGTTCGATGACCTTCCCGTCTCGAACGCTAGTGAAAGTCGCTTTTTTCATCCAGAGATGATCTTTTCTGCTCTTGTTAGGCACGACGGTGAGCATGATTTCCACTGCCGGGCTTCCTGAAAACACTCCGGAAACTTCAGGTTTATTGAACCGGAAAGTCAGCTCATTATCGTCTGTTGCAGTGTAAGCGCTCCATGAACCCCACCTAACCAACGATGGGCAGAGCACTCAGCTATGTATTTGAGGTGTGCAATTCCACGGCAGCAGCGCTTCGTAGTCTTCCACTGAGGCCGCATGCGGCAAGCGTTCCAGTGCGTGGCGCAGCCACGCATAGGGCTCTTGGCCGTTGGCTTTGGCCGTTTCTACCAAGCTGTAAAGTTGTGCGCTGGCAGTGGCACCTTTGGGCGTGTCACTGAACAACCAGTTCTTTCTGCCGATGACAAACGGGCGGATCGCTCGCTCGGCTGCGTTGTTGTCGATCGGTAAGCAGCCGTGCTCGACGTAGCGTTCCAACTTGCTCCAGTTGCTGGCCAAGTAGCCGATGGCCTTGCCCAAGGCATTCTGCGTCGTGACCTGAGGTTGCGTTTTCTCTACCCAGCTTTTCAGTTGAGCCAGCAATGGCAGGCTGCGCTCCATGCGGGCAGCCTTACGATCTTCATCGCTGCCGTCCTTAAGGTCGCGCTCGATGCCATACAGCTTGTTGATCAAATTCAGGGCGATGTCTGCGCGCCCGGTTTTACCCTTGGGCTGCACTTTCTGCGCTTCGACGAACTTGCGGCGTGCGTGCGCCCAACAGCCCAATCGCTCCACGCCGTCCTGCGCGGCCAGCGCGTTGTAACCGGCGTAGTCGTCGGTCATGACATAGCCGCGATAGCCATCCAACAGGCGCGTCGGCACCTCCTGCGCTCGGCTAGTGGCGTAGTCGAAAAGGATCACCGGGCGATCAGGTGGGCCGCCGGTTTGTACCCACATCCAGGATTGGCTGCTGAGCTCACGACCCGGCTCTTTCAACACCTGCACACGTGTTTCGTCACAGTGGATGATCCGACTGCTCAACAGGCTTTCGCGCATCAGATTCAGCAGCGGTTGGAAGTGCTCGCTGCATTGAATCACCCAGCGTGCCAAGGTTTGGCGCGAGATATCGATACCGTGGCGCCCCAACACTTTTTCGAAGCGATGAAGCGGCAAGCTGTCTACGTATTTGGTGGTGAGCAGCATGGCCAGCACACTCGGGCTAGCCATGCTCTTCTCGATCACCTGGGCAGGCTTGTCCGCCGTTACGGGCGCTGACTCGCAGTTGCGGCAGCCATACACCTTGCGAACATGTTTGATGACGCGAATCTGCATCGGGACGATTTCAAGCTGTTCGCTGACCTCTTCACCGATGGCATGTTTGCGGCAGCCACAAGCGCACGTCAGCTCATGCTCGGGCAGTTCGTGGACAACCTCGATACGCGGTAAATCAGCCGGCAGAGGTTTGCGTTTACCACGGCGCTTGGTCGGTGCAACGACTTCTTCATCGCCAGCCTCATCCAAGGGTTCTGCCAGGCTTTCCGCTTCGTCGAAGAGCGGCAACTGTGGCGTCGCCGCATCGCTTGTCTGCTCGGTCTTGCGCCCGAACAGGCGCTGGCGCAACAGCGCAACTTCCTCTTCGAGATGAACGATCTTGCCCTTGTCGGACGCGCGCTCGTTGATCATCTGCTCAAGCAGTTGCTTGAGCAGAACAGGATCGTCAGGGAGGTCTTCGGGCATGGAAATCATGCCGCGGATTATACCGAATCAGGCGACGTATCGAGGCGTCAAAACCTGATGCGGACGGTTGCGCCAGAGGTCGAAGCCGTCGAGTAGCCAGTTCAGTTCCTGAACGGTCAGTACGATGGCCACGTCAGTCGGATCGGGTGAGGTTTTGAACCGTTCGGAGTCCAGGCGTTTGAGCCAGAGGCAGAAGCCGTTGCGTTCCCAGTACAAGATCTTCACGCGGTTGCGCGGCTTGTTGAGAAAGACGAAAAGCACCGGGTCGAACACTGCCACTTTGATATCGAGTTCGACCAGCGCAGCCAGGCCATCGATGGACTTTCGGAAGTCGACGGGCTTGGGGTAGAGGTACACTTTTTCGACTTTGGCGTCGGGTCGCATCATGGTCGGCGAACTCCAGAAAGAAATCGGGAGCACAGCATCGGGGATTAGGTAAGCGCTTTGAATGTGGGGTTCATGGAGCGCTTACGTTGCAGTCACGCTCTGTTCGCTGGTGAGAGGAGCTCCCAGCTTCGCAGCGATTGGGAATCTGGCCGAGTACAAAGCTTTACCGTCGTGGACCTGTTTGGTGATATCCAGAAGATATTGCTCGCGATCCGAGGCGCTAGTAGGGGGCGCGCACTCCTCTCCCTCCGCAACGAAGTATTTCCCCTCAAAGGCGTAATCGCTCTGCCAGCACCCGGCAAGGGAGGCGGATGCCACAGCCAGCATCACCAGTTTCCATTTTTTCACACAGCACACTCCTTGATAACAATTTGCCATTATCACCTCTCCCCCTGTCTTGAGCCACCAGACGCGCCTAAGGCGTTGAGCTCCTTCACAAAAAGCTGGGCACGAAACTCGTCAAGGCTCAACAAGGCTGGCATCCAGTAGAGTCGGATGACTGGCCCTTCCGATGCCACAAATACCCGTCGTCTCACCGCCAGCCTCCAACTCCAGGAAGGAAACATTGCAGATAGAACGGCAAGATCCTTCATATCGGCATACATCATGGTTTGCCCTCGTCATTCCCTTCCCGGAGCTCAATCCACTCGGCAATGGCCCATAACCCCACGCCCAAAATTGCCAATCCGATTACCAGCCATGGAGGTACTAAGCGATTCGTTCCCAGCAAATACCCTCCCCCAGCGCATACAACCGTGATCAAAAGAGTCTTCATGCTCATCTCCTCTCCCAGTAGAGGGGGAAGCAAAACACCACTTGGCATGGTGTCATCGGGCCACGGAAAAAAATGCTCACTACCCCAAGTGGGAATCGAGGAGTTCGTGGCGGATCTCATAGGTAAGCCGGGGTGTATCAACAGTCCCCCAAAGCACGAGAGGGTGCGCCGATGATTCTCAGTGGTTTTTCGGAGATTTTCGCTGGGTAGTCACTGGTGTGGCGCAGGCTTGATTGGGTCTGGCGACGCCATGCCAATGGCAGGGCGAAGAACCAGTGACTCATCTCAGAGGAGCCTTAAAGGTGAGTCACTGGAACGGCAGTTGCGAGCTTGTGCGGCCAACTGCTTCGGCAACGCAAAAGCGGTGCCCCCAATTGAGTTGTTAGGGCGCCGCGAATGCATCTGTTGGTTTCTTTCGGAAATGGAGGGCTTGTACAGATGAGCCCCGCAAAAAGCGACGTCATCACCTGTACCAGGGCGGTCAGCGCCGCCCCCCTTGCCCGAACTCTAACGTCCGGCTTTCGGTGGGTTTAGCGATCTCACACCAGGGCTACCGGGCCGAAATGTGGGAATCGAGCTAGGCCCAACCGGATTGGCTGACGGTGGCATGGATGGAGGGGTTTCGTTGCCCGACTGAGTTTTAGAGCCACGCCTGCGCCCAGTCGAGGCCGCTCCCGCTATGCTAGCAATTCGGGAGCCCATCATGGCAAACCCAACCGCTTTCATACCTAGGCGTCCTACATCGCTGGCAGTTGCCACAGCGCCGGACAGGCTACCAGCCAACCCCCCCAACGATACACCTAGCATACTCGAAGTGATCCAGGTGGAAATGCCCAGTGATACAGCTGCAATAGCTGACATCAACCCACGAAGACCGTCATAGTCCGCTCCGACGCCTGACCACCCACTAGCAGCCCCCGCTTGGGCAACCGCAACAGCAGCCACCGTCTGGGACACCGCAACAGTGATCATCTGTGCGGTCATGACGGAGATGACCGGCAGCATCAGCAGCGACAGCCAATTGGTCAACATCCTACCGCCCCTGAGAGGCGCGAGCATCAAGAAGAACGGCGCGAGGAGTAACACAATCCAAAACAACCAGGCTGACATGATCACATAACCAGGTAACAGCGTTTGCAGATCAAGCCACCCGCTAAAGTTCTTCCACATCTGAGCCGCGGCTAAGAAGCTTCCAGCAACCTCACTATCCCCACGAGAGAGGCCCGCCGTTTTCTGCAATGAACCAGCCATGAATCGCTGCCAAGCTGTCGCTGTACTGACAGCCCCCACCTCAGCGCTTACTCTCTGCCCACCTGCTATAACCGCACCCGACTCGCGCAACGCCTGATACGCCTGCTCAGCGCCCATCTGGGCAATTTTGTATGCCTCGATGCAACTGGTGGGTCGAAACATTATTCCTTGATCGTCGCCGACGATAGCCGACTCCTGCCCTGGCACTGTGCTGATCGACAAGTAAGACGGCGTAGCTTGAGATTCCCCTGCAAGCTTGGCGGCCCAATGCGCTTGCGTTGGCAGGGCATAGCGGTCCCCCATGAACGGCCCGGCAGATTCAAGAGCACGAATACCGGCCTCACGACGCGACTGGATAGCTCTCTGGTCAAGCACCTGACCCAGACTAGCTCGGGCAGCCCCGCCGCCTAACAGATAAGCTCCCCAACCTCCATTTTCTTCGGCTGAACCGAACACATATGTCCACGCGCCGCCAATAGCGGTGCGTGCTTGTGCTATCACGCCGACTTCTTCATCCGGTATCCCCAAGCCACCACCGCCGAGCAGCCCTATAGACTGCAAAGCTTCGACTTTGGCCGCGTGCTCGGGACCGGCAAGCTCCGCCGGCGCCGGGGCACAACTAGCGTTGTAATCTCTAATCAACCGAGCCAAATCACTGCCGGCAAACACTTCGGCTGATCGACCTACCATGTTGTCAATCGCGGACTGCGCGGGGACGATTGTCCCTGCCACTGTTTGATCACTAAGAACCTGATCAAAAGCCTGTCTGTAGATTTTGTGAATCGTCATCACGAAACTGAGCGGCACCGCCTGAGCCTCAACCAACCGGACCGTTGCTCCGCTTGGAAGGGTTACGGTCACCGGTCTCATTCCGTACGCTACAACCAGGAAAATCATAATTCCGGACAACAACGTTCGCGCCGCGCCCTGTCCCACGCGCAATGCAACAAGCAGCATCCACCCAAAACCAACCGCAACGATAAGCGCGTTGCTGGTTTCGTTGAATGCAACAAATAGCGGCTCGGTGGCAGTCAGGATCGTCAACGCAACGTTTTCCCACAGCCCGAATACCCAATTGAATCCGGCGAAATCCTCAGCCGTGCCAATGCTCATCATGCCGCCCGCCGACAGATGATCCAACTACGCAGAGCCAAGGCACACCGGACAGCCCAAAGGAATACCCACAGGACACCGAAGACCACGCCCAACAGAATGAAATACTGCGCAGTCGGAGCGGCTAAGAGGCTTCCGGTGAGCTGGACCGCATCATATTGGGCGAGTACGAGTTGCCCGTATGGTGGAAAAATTGATGCGGCGATCAGATGCAGAACGCAAAGAACGGGGCCTAGGAGCAATCCCAGCCGACCCGCCCACCTGGTAAGGAATGGCATACGCACCTGAACCCAGTCCAAAAAAATCGCGAATTTCATCGTCACATCACTCCAGTGATAAAGGATACGTATCGATCCTATGAATCCACTGGCTTCGGTTCTACCGAACCCTATGTAGTTACTGCTACTGGTTCTGCTCGCGCCCCGTGCCCGCTATGTAACGCTCGTAAACGTCGCGCTACATAGCGGGCACCATCGACCGGTTTGATTTCGCGCAACAAATACAACGCAGCGCAGTTGCGTTGTTTGCCCGCCCCCGTTTTCGTAAGCTGATCAGGAACCAAACCGCACTGCCCGGCAGTCGTTACCCGTGTGATTCGTGGGTTGCGACAGTGGCAGGGGGCTCAGCCTGCGTCATCGCGGGCATTAGCCCATCGGCCACACCTGCGTCATCGCGTGTGTGCCCGGCCCAACGCCGACTACGTATCGGGACCATCAACGACCAATCACTTGAGGAGTGAAGACAACCCAACATGGTCAGCCAGACCCAATGGCAGCCGAACCTGAGCGGACACTCAGGAACTCACTCGGAGAATCCGAGTAGGCGTGAACAGTCCCCGCCTGCATCTCATGCTAAGGGGGGCGAACAGGCACACAACGAACCATCTCCGGATGGTGTGTCGCTGAACCGGCAACGGTCAGGAGTTCTTACACCTGATAGAGAGAATCCCATGAGCGAATTCGATGCGCAGAGCATTACTGCACGCCTCAAGGCCGAATCAAGGATTCGGAGAAAACCCCGAACTTATGCCCAGCGTCGCTCATTGTTGGATAACTATAAATACGAGCTGTTGCAGCTTGATTCAGCAGGCTGCAATGGCACCGAACTGCAACGCTGGATAGCGGAAAGAGGTATCAAGATTCAACGCTCTACAGTGCACCGATGGCTACATCGGAATCGCCTGAGTGGCTAAGTTTGCCAAGCCTACAACGCAAGCTGCATCCGTGATGAAAAAGCTCCAGGGCACCCAAATTCGATCCGTGGGCACTGTCCGTAACTACGAGCAGCGGTTGGTACGCATCACCGCTTACCTACAGCAGCATCGCTTAGGCAGCCTCCGCGAAATGACCCCTGATCGCGCGATTAGCTACCTCCAGCAAAGGGCGACGACCGTGGGTCAGAAAACACTCGATATGGAGCGTCAGGCTCTCCAGGCCATGATGCAACACGTCACCCTACAACTGCCGATAGGCCGGTCTCTGGAAGTAATTAAAAGCAGCGCGACCGCTCGCACCAGCACGAAGCAGCACCCGACTTTGGGTCGCCGTTTGGCCAACCAAACACGAGCATATAACCGCGAGCAGATGACGCTGATCGCCTCTCGGCAAGCTCCTCACAACTCGCTTGCGACAGAGATTGCATACGCAGCGGGTCTCCGTGCTCATGAATTGCTGAGTCTCCAAAGAACTCATCGCCGTGTAGCGGATGAACGTCCAACGCACGGGATGAAATTTGCAGGAATTCGGGAAACTACGATCAGCTACACCGTTCACGGTAAAGGTGGACTAGTTCGCGAGGTGCGTATCCCGATTCCACTGGCTCAACGATTAGAAAGGACCCGGCTGGCGGCACCACGGGGCGTAACGGATCGCGGCATCAACTACCAGCAATTCTATGCAATTGGCGGCGGCCAGCCTTGGAGCAAAAGCGTCAGCACTGCCTCGAAGGAAGCTCTCGGCTGGTCAAATGGCGCACATGGATTACGCCACACGTACGCTCAAGAGCGAATGGCTTCGCTACAACGTCATCTCCCACGGAAACAAGCCTTGGAGGTGGTCTCACAGGAACTAGGCCATTTCCGCCCTGAGATTACCGAGGTCTATCTGCGTTGAGCACCACTATCGATCCAACCCTGATTCACAGCTGCCTTCTCTTCGTTTTAGGTGCGTCGCTCATTCTAATTGTCGTGCTCCTCCTCCTACTCATCGAGAGCAAAAAAGCTATAGCGCAAACTGAAACGTTGCTGGATGCCAGCACTCAGCGACAGCTAGCTCTGCACAAAGAACAAGGCGAAGAAATTGAAGCTCTCGAACAACTGCACCTTGAGCGCTTAGCTGCGTAAGCGTACGGGGAATACGCCTTGCGTAGATCAGCCAGGCATCCTGGGAAATTGCACCTCTCTTGACCAAGCGTTTGCATTGCACTTGACCACCTGTTGGCATCGGATTTGACCAGCCAATTGCATTGGATCTGACCACTCAAAGCACGGCGTAACTGAATAGCTACAAAAACGATGTGGGCGGCATCATCTGCGGCGTGCCATCAATGATGCACATCCAGCCCCAGGTTTTGAGTGCTGGAGTCTTGTTGAACTCTTTCACCAAATCGGCGGCGATCTGCCCTATGTCGATCTGCAGTGCGAACTGCGGCCGCATCGCGTGCATAACATCTACCCCCACATCGCCGGCCAGAAGTTCGCACATCAGTCTGGTGCGTAGCTTCCAAGGAGTTCTTTCCGCGTCGTTCCGGATGCTGAAAGACCATGGTGTCCAGATGGGCCGACGCGCGGCAGTTGGTCGAAGAACGCCAGTGAGCCTGCGCCCAGGGTTGCCGTGAAGGCAGCCGGCAAGCTGAACTTCACCACAACCGACCAATCAGTCTGCTGGGCCATCAGCCCGAGCTTAAAAAGATTGTTGGCGAAGTGCACCACGGCGGTGGCCGCAATAGCGAGCTGCAAGGGGAAGAAAAGGGCAAATACTGGCATCAGCGCTGTCCCTTGACCGAAGCCAGAGAGCAACGTCAGCCCTGAAGCCAGCAGTGCCGCAAAGCCGATCAGAATGAGTTCCATGATGGTCGACCTCAATTATCGATTTACGCTATCGTACATCGATAATTTCATCCAACCCTGTCACAGATCAAGTAATGACCATGACTGAGATCACCAAGACTGACCGTAGCCCTTGGGCTGTTTTTTTGATCTTCCTCTGCTTGGGGCTCACCTCCTTCGGCGGCCCAATCGCACACCTGGGCTATTTCCGCGATGAGTTCGTGGTGCGTCGACAATGGTTGAGCGAGCGCAGCTATGCGGATCTTGTCGCCCTTTGCCAGTTTCTGCCAGGGCCGGCCAGCAGCCAGGTCGGTATCGCGCTCGGTCTGTCGCGCTCTGGCTATCGCGGCGCGCTGGCCGCGTGGCTGGGCTTCACCTTGCCCTCCGCAATTGCCCTGATCCTCTTCGCACTCGGCATCGCCAGTTATGGTGATGCCATGCCTGCTGGCGTGCTGCACGGTTTGAAGGTGGTGGCCGTGGCAGTGGTCGCCCAGGCGGTCTGGGGCATGGCGCGCAATCTGTGTCCCGATGCACCGCGTATTTCCATCATGGCGGCGGCGACCTGCTTCGTGCTGCTCATACCCTCTGCCTGGGGGCAAGTGAGTGTCATCATCCTTGCAGCCATCGTCGGCCTGCTGCTGTTCAAACCGCAACAGGGAGAGGCCCATGATCCACTGCCGATCAGCGTGCGGCGTCGCGTTGGCCTGTTCTGGCTGGCGCTGTTCTTTGCTCTTCTGCTGGGGCTGCCGTTGCTAGCAGCTGTGTTCCCGAATCAGACATTGGCGATGGTGGATGCCTTCTACCGCGCCGGCTCGCTGGTATTCGGTGGCGGGCATGTCGTGCTGCCGCTGTTGCAAGCTGAGGTCGTACCAACAGGCTGGGTCGACAATGATGCATTCCTCGCGGGCTATGGTGCGGCGCAGGCCGTGCCGGGGCCTCTGTTCACCTTTGCAGCCTTTCTCGGCGCCTCGATGAACCAAGCACCAACTGGCTGGCTTGGCGGCCTGATCTGCCTTCTGGCGATCTTTGCGCCGTCTTTCCTGCTGGTGGTGGGTGCCCTGCCGTTCTGGGAACACCTGCGCCGTAACCTGCGCACGCAGGCTGCACTGCTCGGCATCAATGCGGCCGTGGTCGGCCTGCTGCTGGCTGCTCTCTACCAGCCCGTGTGGACGAGTGCGATTCATGGCCCGCAAGACTTCGGCCTGGCCCTTGTGGCACTGGTGGCGTTGATGTTCTGGAAGCTGCCGCCGTGGCTGGTCGTGCTGGGCAGCGGTATCCTAGGCGGGCTGTTGAGCATTGCCCTGTGAGAGGCGGCGAATGACCGACAAAGACCTCTACGGCGGGTTGATCCGCCTGCACATCCTGCACCACGCCGCCGAGGCTCCCATCTTCGGGCTGGCCATCATCGAAGAGTTGCGACACCACGGCTACGAGCTTAGCGCGGGCACGCTGTATCCGATGCTGCACGGTCTGGAAAAGAAAGGTTATCTGCGCTCGCACCATGAGCGTACCGGGCGCCGTGAGCGACGCATGTACGAGATTACCGATGAAGGCCGAGTCGCGTTGGCGGATGCCAAAGTCAAGGTCAGGGAGTTGTTCGGAGAGTTAATCGAAGGGCGCTGATGGCCTTATCCGGAGTGCCTGCGGCCAGCTACTTGCTTTCATGACCGCGCACTGACCGAAAGCAGTGGTCTATTAGCTACGTCCGCTTTTGGCCGATTCTGTTAAAAAAGTCGACCATGGTTTCCGCAGCAGAAAAGTATGCGTCCGAGATTGAAATCTTTACTTTCGGCAGAGGCTTCCGGACTCAGATTTCACGTAGCAGTGTGCAAAAAAGGCGTTTTAACCAGTCAATGACCGGGCTGTTTGGGCGAACCGACTTTTTCAACAGAGTCGGTCGATTTCTGCCGGTCAGGGCGTACCCGTGCGCGGTTCAAATTCGATGCAAACAACTGGTCAAGTCGAGTGCAAACGGGTGGTCAAGTCCATGCAATTACGCAGCATCCACTGATGCGGCAGTAGATGTTCGATCTCACTAGCTGTAACGGCTCGCGTTTGAAAACGGCCGGGCTCGCAATCGATGCAATTTCCAGCTCAGATTAACTGCGGCTGACGAAGCCCTCGGGCTCACATTAGCTGCGAGCGAGCTTGCATTCAGCCGCGCCGGCTTGCATTTAATCTCAATGGGCTCACGCTTTCTGCAACTGAACGCCCCTCGCTCAGACCGTCCAATAAACCAGGGTTTGTTGGACGGCCGTCTCTCAGCAGGCAACTGTCGTTTTCAGAAGACGACCGCACCATCTGACTGGATGTAACGCCTGGTGTGCATACGGCTCCTGACAGCCCAATATCAGGAGTCGTCTGCACCAATCTCGACTATGCTCAATACTCGTGTGCACCAAAGCGAGGTTTGGGCATGACATCAGACACTCCACCGATTGCCGCGCAAGGCGTGGCCACCCTGCCCGACGAGGCATGGGCGCAAGCCCGGCACCGGACGGAAATCATCGGGCCACTGGCAGCGCTTGAGGTGGTCGGGCATGAAGCCGCCGATGAGGCAGCCCAAGCGCTGGGCCTGTCCCGGCGACAGGTATATGTCCTGATCCGTCGCGCCCGGCAGGGTACTGGCCTGGTAACAGACCTGACGCCCGGCCGATCCGGCGGCGGCAAAGGCAAGGGGCGCTTGCCGGAACCGGTCGAGCGCATCATCCGCGAGCTGCTGCAAAAGCGCTTCCTGACCAAGCAGAAACGCAGCCTGGCGGCGTTCCACCGCGAAGTCGCGCAGGCGTGCAAAACCCAGAAGCTGCCGGTGCCGGCGCGCAACACCGTGGCCCAGCGGATTGCCGGACTACACCCGGCGAAAATAGCCCGCAGCCGGGGCGGGCAGGACGCTGCCCGTCCCTTGCAAGGCGCGGGTGGCATTCCGCCCGAAGTCACCATGCCGCTGGAACAGGTGCAGATCGACCACACCGTCATCGACCTGATCGTGGTCGACGAGCGCGACCGGCAACCGATTGGCCGCCCATATTTGACCCTCGCCATCGACGTGTTCACGCGCTGCGTACTCGGCATGGTGGTCACGCTGGAAGCGCCGTCCGCCGTCTCGGTCGGCCTATGCCTCGCGCATGCCGCCTGCGACAAGCGGCCCTGGCTGGAAGGGCTGAATGTGGAAATGGACTGGCCGATGAGCGGCAAGCCCAGGCTGCTCTATCTGGACAACGCGGCCGAGTTCAAAAGCGAAGCGCTGCGCCGTGGCTGCGAACAGCATGGCATCCGGCTGGACTATCGCCCACCAGGCCAGCCGCACTACGGCGGCATCGTGGAACGGATCATCGGCACGGCGATGCAGATGATCCACGACGAATTACCGGGGACGACCTTCTCCAATCCCGGCCAGCGCGGCGAGTACGATTCCGAGAAGATGGCCACCCTGACGCTGCGCGAGCTGGAGCGCTGGCTCGCGTTGGCGGTAGGCACCTATCACGGCTCCGTGCACAACGGCCTGCTCCAGCCGCCGGCCGCGCGCTGGGCCGAGGCCGTGGAGCGCGTTGGCGTCCCGGCCGTCGTTACCCGCCCCACCGCGTTTTTGGTCGATTTCCTGCCGGTGATCCGCCGCACCCTGACCCGCACCGGCTTTGTCATCGACCACATCCACTACTACGCCGACGCCCTCAAGCCGTGGATTGCCCGGCGCGAGCGCTTGCCCGCCTTCCTGATCCGGCGCGATCCGCGCGACATCAGCCGCATCTGGGTACTGGAACCGGAAGGTCAGCACTATCTGGAGATCCACTACCGCACCTTGTCCCATCCGGCCGTCACCCTCTGGGAACAACGCCAGGCGCTGGCCAAATTGCGTCAGCTCGGGCGCGAGCAGGTGGACGAGTCGGCGCTGTTCCGCATGATCGGGCAGATGCGCGAGATCGTGACCACCGCCCAGAAGGCCACGCGCAAGGCGCGGCGCGACGCTGATCGCCGCCAGCACCTCAAGACGTCGGAGCCACCGGCCAAGCCCATACCGCCGGATGTGGACATGGCTGACCCGCAGGCAGACAACCTGCCGCCGGCCAAACCGTTCGATCAGATCGAGGAGTGGTAGCCGTGGACGAATATCCCGTCATTGACCTGTCCCACCTGCTGCCAGCGGCACAGGGTTTGGCCAGGCTGCCGGCAGACGAGCGCATCCAGCGCATTCGCGCCGACCGCTGGATCGGCTACCCGCGCGCGGTCGAGGCGCTGAACCGGCTGGAAACTCTGTATGCGTGGCCGAACAAGCAACGCATGCCAAACCTGCTGCTGGTCGGCCCCACCAACAACGGCAAGTCGATGATCGTCGAGAAATTCCGGCGGGCGCACCCGGTCGGCACCGACGCTGACCAAGAACATATCCCGGTGCTGGTCGTGCAGATGCCGTCAGAGCCATCGGTGATCCGCTTCTATGTCGCGCTGCTGGCTGCGATGGGCGCGCCGCTGCGCCCGCGCCCACGGCTGCCGGAAATGGAGCAACTGGCGCTGGCCCTGCTGCGCAAGGTCGGCGTGCGCATGCTGGTGATCGACGAACTGCACAATGTACTGGCTGGCAACAGCGTTAACCGGCGCGAGTTCCTCAACCTGCTGCGCTTCCTCGGCAACGAGCTGCGTATCCCCCTGGTCGGGGTCGGCACGCGCGAGGCGTACCTGGCCATCCGTTCGGACGATCAGTTGGAAAACCGCTTCGAGCCGATGCTGCTGCCGCCGTGGGAGGCCAATGAGGACTGCTGCTCGCTGCTGGCCAGCTTCGCGGCGTCACTCCCGCTACGGCGGCCATCCCCGATTGCCACGCTGGACATGGCCCGCTACCTGCTCACCCGGAGCGAAGGCACCATCGGCGAGCTTGCACATCTGCTGGTGGCGGCGGCCGTCGCCGCCGTGGAGAGTGGCGAGGAAGCGATCAACCACCGCACGCTCAGCATGGCCGACTACATCGGCCCCAGTGAGCGGCGGCGACAGTTCGAGCGGGAACTGATGTGAAGTCCGCGCCGCGCTGGCCGCTGCATCCGGCACCCAAGGAAGGCGAAGCCCTGTCCTCATGGCTCAACCGGGTCGCCGCCTGCTACCAGATGGACGTGCACGAGCTGCTGGCCCACGATCTTGGTCACAGCCAACTTGATGACCTGGATACCGCACCATCCTTGTCGTTGCTGACGGCGCTCTGCCAGCGCAGTGGCGTCGAGCTGGAGCGGTTGCGCAGCATGAGTCTTGCAGGCTGGGTGCCGTGGCTGCTCGACAGTCTCGACGATTCGGTACCAGCAGCCTTGGAAACCTATACATTCCAATGCGCGGTGCTCCTGCCCAAGCGCACCCGCAAGGTGCGGTCCATCACTCGCTGGCGTGCCTGGCTACCGAGCCAGACGATTCGCCGGGCGTGTCCGCAGTGTCTGAACGATCCAACGAATCAAGCTGTGCTACTCGTCTGGCAGCTCCCCTTGATGCTGAGCTGCCCGCAGCATGGCTGCTGGCTGGAGTCCTACTGGGGCATGCCCGGCCGGTATCTTCAGTGGGAAATCGCCGATGCTGCGCCGCGCCCTGCCGATGACGCAATCGCCTGCATGGACCGGCGCACCTGGCAGGCGCTGACGACGGGTTTTGTGGAGCTGCCGCGTCGGCGTGTCCACGCCGGCTTGTGGTTCCGGCTGCTGCGCACCCTGCTTGATGAGCTGAACACGCCGCTCTCGCACTGCGGCAGTTGCTCGGCGAGCATCCGCCATGTCTGGGAGCGCTGCGGCCATCCGCTGCGCGCCGGGCAGAGTCTGTGGCGTCCCTACGAGATTCTGGCCCCGGCGGTGCAGTGGCAGATGCTGGAGGCGGCGGCCACCGCCATCACGCTGATCGAGTCAAAGGCGCTGATCCCGCGCGGGGAACAGGCCGCGCTGTTTCAGACGGAGCCGCACACTGGTTTCACCAACGGCCTGCCGGCGAAGGTGCCGAAGCCGGAACCCATCAACCACTGGCAACGAGCAGCCCAGGCCATCGATGAGGCCATCATTGAAGCGCGACACAACCCGGAGACGGCCCGCTTGCTGTTCACACTGGCGTCCTACGGGCGACGCGACCCCGAATCCCTGGAACGTTTGCGCACCACGTTCACCAAGGAGGGCATCCCGCCGGAGTTTTTGTCACATTACGAGCCTGAATGGCCGTTTGCAGGTCTTAGACTAAATGACGGGTTAAGTGACAGTTTTTGACGGCGAGAACTTTCTGGCTCACACTGTCACATAATCGAACGTATTTGTGACAATGGGGGCGGTATGCTGATCGGCTACATGCGGGTATCGAAGGCAGACGGCTCCCAGACAATTACTCTGCAACAAGATGCTTTGATTGCTGCCGGAGTGGCAGCTGCACATCTGTATGAGGACATGGCTTCGGGACGGAAAGATGATCGGCCCGGATTGGCCGCGTGTCTGAAGGCCCTGCGTGAAGGCGATACCTTGGTGGTTTGGAAGCTCGATCGACTAGGGCGTAACCTTCGCCACTTAATTAACACTGTCCACGACCTTACCGCGCGTAGCGTAGGACTGAAGGTGCTTACCGGCCACGGTGCGGCCATCGACACTACTACTGCGGCGGGAAAGCTGGTGTTCGGGATTTTCGCGGCACTGGCAGAGTTCGAGCGGGAGTTGATTTCTGAGCGGACGGTCGCCGGGCTCGTCTCGGCGCGTGCTCGCGGCAGGAAAGGGGGGCGCCCGTTCAAGATGACCGCTGCCAAACTACGCCTAGCGATGGCGGCCATGGGACAGCCGGAAACCAAGGTGTCGGATTTGTGTGAAGAGCTGGATATTACCCGTCAGACGCTCTATCGACATGTCTCGCCCAAGGGCGAGCTGCGGCGTGACGGAGCGAAACTACTGGAGAGAGCCCAATGAGTTGCTCAGAATCCTGATTCTCAAGAGTATGACGCCCGATCAGAACGGGGTAGTTCATCTTGCCTTGATTCTTCAAGGAGAACTGCTCGTTATAGATCTGGTCTCCAATGCAAATAGTCATCTGCACCACCGGTTGGTGCTCGGCGCCACCGGCACCCCGGACTTTTAAATTACGCTCAACCTTATGCTCGAACGGACAAGTTGTTTTACCTTCTGTCCATTATGGTTCACCCTCAGTCACGCAAGCGGCTGAACACATAGCCGTGATCTTTTTGTGAGGTATGGCAGGCAAAGCAGGCGGTTGTCGCGTTGGTCCTCACGACGCGATTGCCGTCGATGTTTAATCGAAATGCGACCTCTTGCTGGCGGGGAGGCCCGACCATAGCTCCTCGATGTTCTTGAAACCCCAGTCGCTAGCCGACTCGCGGCCGACGATCTTGTCACGACCGGCCAGTTTGCTAAGATCAACCAGTTCCTGGGCAATGGGCATTTTCGTGCGGGTCGAGAAGAACACCTTGACCATGGGTGTCAGCAGTGAACTCTTGTGCTGCTCCATGATGACGCCGAGACGCCCACTTTCTAAGCGCACCAAGGCGCCAACCGGGTAGATGCCCACCGACTTGACGAAGGCCTGGAACACCTGGTCGTCGAAGTGTCCCTTCCATTCAGCCATCTTGCGAATCGCTATGGCGGGATCCCAGCCCCTCTTGTAGGGGCGCTCCGACGTGATCGCGTCATACACGTCACACACCGCGCCCATGCGCGCGAACAGACTGATTTGCTCACCGACCAGGCGATAGGGGTAGCCGGAGCCATCGACCTTCTCATGATGGTGCAGGCAAACGTCGAGCGTGAGCGCGCTGACCTGGCGGCTTTTCAGCAACATCCTGCCGCCCGCTCTGGGATGGCTGCGCATGATGCTGAACTCGGCGTCGGTCAGTTTGTCAGGCTTATTGAGGATCGCATCCGGTATGGACACCTTGCCGATGTCGTGCAGGAGGCCGGCCAAGCCTGCCTCCCGGACTTGGTCGGCCGACAGGCCAAGCTGGCGGGCCAGGGCAATCATCAATGCACACACCGCCACAGAGTGCATGTAGGTGTATTCGGCGGAAGTCTTCAGACGTGCCAGGCTGATTAAGGCATTGGGGTGACGCAGTACCGAGTCGGAAACTTCCTCCACCAGCGCCGCGACGTGCTCCAAGTTGATAGCTTGGCCCATGCGCGCCTCGTTGAACATCTCGACAATGGCGACTTTGGAGCGGGCGCAGAGCTTGAGGGCACGTGACAGCTCTTCAGTCATCCCGGCTAGAGGCGGCAGCGCCGTGTTGTCCACGGCTAGCAATCGGGCTTCGGTTTCAACCTCAACTTCTTCGAGCGTATTGCTTGCCTGGCCTTGGGCAGTGTCCTGCCCCTTGCTGGTGTCGATCCATAGCGTCGTCACATTGGATTTGAGGATGCGCTGTCGATCGTGCTCGCTATGGAGCAACCAACGCGCTCTCCAGAAAGGGTGGTCCATCCATGAACCACAAAGCTCATGGATGTACATGCCGAGGCGGACCTCGGTAACCGCGATACGTTTCAGCACGATGAAGATCTCCCCATAGGATTTGACCACACGTCTGTTATGCGCAGTGCCGATGATCCGGCTGTTCGTGAGTTCTACCGGGTATGACCATGCTCCTTGGCCAGCATACTCACCGCCTGCACCGCATTGCTGGCACCGTCGCTAATTTGCTGGATCACCGCGCCCGCCTGATCCGCCAGGTCGACGCCTTTAGTGGCCCGGTCACGGGTGCCTTCCATGCTCTTGATGGCTAGCTGTGTTTCGTTCTGGATCATGCCAATCATCCCGGAAATCTCCGCCGTCGAGCCACTGGTGCGTGCGGCCAACTGACGGACTTCATCGGCCACCACCGCAAAGCCGCGACCTTGTTCACCCGCTCGAGCGGCTTCGATAGCAGCGTTCAAAGCCAACAGGTTGGTCTGATCGGCAATTCCGCGGATGGTGTTGACGATGGTGGTGATCTGCTCGGAGCGTTCGCCAAGTTTGGTGATGAGGGCTGACGAACCTTCGATATTCGAGGCAATCTCCCGCATTTCACTCGCTGCTTGTTGGATCACCGTGGAGCCATGTTCAGCCGCTTGGCGTGTCTCGACCGAGATGTGATACGCCTCGCTAGCGCTCTGAGCGTCCTGCGCATGCTTCTCCATCTTGGCGGTGATGTCTGTAGCAAACTTCACCACTTTGCATAACCGTCCGCTAGCGTCATACACCGGGTTGTAGTTAGCTTCCAGCCACAAGGTTTGCCCGCGCTTGCCTACCCGTTCGAATTGCCCACTGAAAAACTCGCCCTGATTCAGGCGTCGCCAGAAGTCCTGGTACTCGCTGCCGTTGGCCAGTGCTGGACGGCAGAACAGTTTGTGATGTTTGCCCTTGAGTTCGGCCAGACTGTAACCGACCACATCCAAGAAGTTCTGGTTGGCGTCAATAATGCTGCCGTCCAGATTGAACTCGATGATGGCCATGGACCGGTCTATGGCCTGCAACTTATTTTTGGCTTCACTCTCCTGTTGTACCCACAAGGTGACGTCAAGGGCATACTTAACCACCTTCACCACGTTACCAAGCTCGTCCTTGACCGGGTTATAGCTGGCTTCCAGCCAGATCGTCTGGCCATTGCCGGCAATTCGCTCGAAGGTGCCCGACTCGAACTGGCCGGCGTTGAGACGGGACCATAATTGTGAGTACTCGCCACTGCGGGCATAGGCAGGCGTGCAGAATTGGCGGTGCGGCTGGCCGAGCACTTGCTCCAGGCGATAGCCCATGGTCTTTAAAAAGTTGTCGTTGGCCCGGAGGACGATGCCATTGAGGTCGAATTCGACTACCGCCATGGAGCGGTTGATGGCTTCGAGCAGACTGGCTTGCTGGGCGATGGTTTGTTGCAGGGCGCTGATATTTTTTTTATTAGAATTGAATAGCACGATGGCAATAGCTCTGAAGTGGAAACCGATGAAAGTCCGTCCATAGTGATCGCGCTTGCCAACCAAAAAACCTTGCTCATCGGTGTAAGCGGCTCAATGTCTCCGTCCATGGTTACCGTTGCAAGATGCTGAATGTTGGAAGTTTATGCAACGACTATTAGTGTCTATTTGCTACCACTCGTGTCCTGCAAGACGCTATTAGCATGAAATGTCCATCTGGCGGCATGCCATAGCTGTCAGTACCCCAGATTGACTAGCGTCAGGTTACTCATTTTCCTGACACACCTTTGCCTACAAATTTGCGAGTGGTGGGGTGGGGCTCGGATGTACATGACCTATAGAGATCCTCTCGTGCCAGCCCATGAGTCCGCAACAGCGAGGGCTTCCTCAGTAGTGCAATCGACTTCTGACCTTAGGTGCAATCGACTTCTGAAAATGACAAACCTGTTTTTGATGGTTATCCGCCTATGTTGGTTGGCTACATGCGCGTGTCGTCGGACTCCGACCGCCAGAGCACGGACTTGCAGCGCGACGCGCTGCTCGCCGCCGGCGTCGATCCGCGTCACCTGTTTGAGGATCGTGCCTCTGGCGCGAAGGATGACCGTGCCGGCTTGGCGCGGGCGCTTGAGTTCGTTCGAGCCGGCGATGTGCTGGTGGTGTGGAAACTCGACCGGCTCGGTCGCTCGCTGTCGCACCTGCTCGCCATTGTGACTTCGCTCAAGGACAAGCGGGTGGCGTTCCGCTCGCTGACAGAGAACCTGGACACTACGACGCCCTCGGGCGAATTCCTGTTCCAGGTGTTCGGTGCGCTCGCGCAGTACGAGCGCGCCTTGATTCAGGAGCGCGTCGTCGCGGGCTTGGCCGCCGCACGCAAACGCGGCCGGATCGGCGGCCGGCCGCAGGCGATCACTGGTGAGAAGCTGGACGCCATCGTCGCCGCGCTCGATGGCGGCATGTCTAAGGCGGCGGTGTGCCGCAACTTCAATGTCAAGCGCACTACGTTGATCGAAACATTGACGCGAGCAGGTTGGCGTGGTGCGGGAAGGACGGTCGATGAGCAACAAGAATAAGCTACTCACCGTCTTTTCTGACGCAGAGCAGGAAGCCTTGTACGGCCTACCGGACTTCGACGATGCTCAGCGGCTGGAATACCTGGCGTTGGCCGAATCTGAACTGGCGTTCGCCAGCAGCCGGCCTAGCCTGCAGGCCCAAGTCTATTGCGTCTTGCAGATCGGCTACTTCAAGGCCAAGCATGCTTTCTTCCGCTTCGATTGGCATGAGGTCGAGGACGATTGCGCCTTCGTGCTGAGTCGCTATTTCCACGGCGAAGCGTTCGAACGCAAGGCGATCACCAAGCATGAGCACTACAGCCAGAGGGGTCAGATCGCCGAACTGTTCGGCTACCGGTCGTGGGCGGCTAGCTTCCTGCCGCAACTGGCACAGCAGGCTGAACAGATCGTGCGGCGCGACGTAATGCCAGGATTCGTGGCCGCCGAACTGATCGTTTGGCTCAGCGAGCACAAAATCATCCGGCCCGGCCACACCACCTTACAAGAGCTGGTCAGTGAAGCCCTGTCCACCGAACGCAGGCGCTTGGGCGGCTTGCTGGCAGAAGTGTTGGACGAATCGGCCAAAGCTGCGCTGGGCCAGCTCCTGGTGCGTGACGACACCCTGTCTCAACTGGCAGCGCTCAAGCAGGACGCTAAAGATTTCGGCTGGCGTCAGATGGCAGGGGAGCGCGAGAAGCGCGCCACGCTGAAGTCCTTGCACGGGATCGCCAAGGCGCTGCTGCCCAAGCTCGGCATCTCGCAGCAGAACCTGCTGTACTACGCGAGCCTGGCGAACTTCTATACCGTCCATGACCTGCGCCACCTGAAGGCGGAGCAGACCCGGCTCTACCTGCTGTGCTATGCCTGGGTACGTTACCGGCAGCTCACCGACAACCTGGTCGACGCGATGGCCTTCCACATGAAAAAACTTGAGGACGAGAGCCGCACGGGTGCGAAACAGTCCTTTGTCGCCGAACAGCTGCGACGCCATCAGGAAACGCCGCAGGTTGGCCGCCTGCTGTCGCTGTACGTGGACGACAGCGTGGCCGATCCGACGCCGTTCGGCGAGGTGCGCCAACGCGCCTACAAAATCATGTCCAGGGAATTGCTGCAAAACACGGCGCAGCGCATGAGCGTCAAGCCACTGAACAAACTGGCGCTGCACTGGCAGGCGGTGGACGGCCTGGCCGAACGCATTCGACGCCATCTACGGCCGCTGTACGTCGCGCTCGACTTCGCCGGCACGGCCCCCGATAACCCATGGCTCGCGGCGCTGACTTGGGCCAAGAGCGTGTTCGCCAAGCAGCAGCGCCTATCACAACGGCCACTCGACGAATGTCCGGCGGCAACGCTGCCGAAACGCTTGCGTCCGTACCTGCTGATGTTCGATGCCGAAGGCACGCCGACAGGCCTGCATGCCGATCGTTACGAATTCTGGCTTTACCGTCAGGTCAGGAAACGCTTCCAGGCGGGCGAGCTCTACATTGACGATAGCTTGCAGCACCGGCATTTGTCCGACGAGTTGGTTTCGATGGACGAGAAAGCCGCCGTGCTCGCGCAGATGGACATCCCCTTCCTGCGGCAGCCGGTCAGTGCCCAGCTCGATGCACTGGCGACCGAGTTGCGTGCGCAATGGGTGGCGTTCAATCGCGAGCTGAAACAGGGCAAGCTGACGCACCTGGAATACGACAAGGACACGCAGAGACTGACCTGGCGCAAGCCCAAGGGGGAGAACCAGAAGGCGCGCGAGCAAGCTCTCTACGAGCAACTGCCATACTGCGATGTCGCCGACGTGTTTCGCTTCGTCAACGGCCAGTGCCAGTTCCTGTCGGCGCTGACACCATTGCAGCCACGCTATGCGAAGAAGGTAGCCGACGCCGACAGTCTGATGGCGGTGATCATTGCCCAAGCCATGAACCACGGCAACCAGGTTATGGCACGTACCAGCGACATCCCGTACCACGTCCTGGAGAGTACCTACCAGCAGTACCTGCGCCAGGCGACGCTACATGTGGCCAACGATTGCATCAGCAACGCCATCGCCGCACTGCCGATCTTCCCGCATTACTCGTTCGACCTCGATTCGTTGTACGGTGCCGTTGATGGGCAGAAATTCGGCGTCGAGCGACCAACTGTGAAGGCGCGCTACTCGCGCAAATATTTCGGCCGCGGCAAGGGCGTCGTCGCCTACACGCTGCTGTGCAATCACGTGCCGTTGAACGGCTACCTGATAGGCGCACACGAGTACGAGGCTCACCACGTGTTCGACATCTGGTACCGCAACACGTCGGACATCGTGCCGAGCGCGATCACCGGCGACATGCACAGCATCAACAAGGCCAACTTCGCCATCCTGCACTGGTTCGGACTTCGTTTCGAGCCGCGCTTCACCGACCTCGACGACCAGTTGCAGGAGCTGTATTGCGCCGATGATCTGGCATTGTACGAGAAATGCCTGATCCGGCCGGCTGGCCAGATCGACCGGCAACTCATCGTCGGTGAGAAGGCGAACATCGACCGAATCGTCGCCACACTGGGCCTGAAGGAAATGACGCAGGGCACGCTGATCCGCAAGCTGTGCACCTATACGGCGCCGAACCCGACGCGGCGCGCAATCTTCGAGTTCGACAAGCTCATCCGCAGTATCTACACACTGCGCTACCTGCGCGACCCGCAACTGGAGCGTAATGTTCACCGCTCGCAGAACCGCATTGAGTCCTATCACCAGCTACGCTCGACCATCGCCCAAGTCGGTGGGAAGAAGGAATTGACCGGCCGCACCGACATCGAAATCGAGATCAGCAACCAGTGCGCCAGGCTGATCGGCAACGCGATCATCTTCTACAACTCGGCGATCCTGTCCCTGCTGCTGACGAAGTACGAGGCAGCTGGCAATGCCAAGGCGCTGGCGTTGATCACGCAGATGTCGCCAGCGGCCTGGCGGCACATCCTGCTGAACGGGCATTACACCTTCCAGACTGACGGCAAGTTCATCGACCTGGATGCGCTCGTGGCGGGACTGGAGCTGGGCTGACGGAAATTTCTGGGATTCCGGCGTACAACCCCGTAAAATAGAAGAGTGAGCACTTGATTTGCTGGTGCTTTCAAACAACGGTGTTGTTTTTTTAACAGCCGAACTGGAAAGGGAGGCTGAGCTGCTCAGTGATCACTTTATCCGTTGGCTGATTTACGCCGGCATGTTCGCTACAGGCACTGAACGACAACGCAGATGGTATGGTCTGTGCGTTCTGACTCGTCAAGGATCGGCCAATGGATCGTTTGTCTAATTTGCTCTCGCGGTTCGGCGTGCGGGCCAATCTGTTCTATGACGGCGACCTATGCGGCTCTGCATCTTACGATGGCGCCGAGCGGCGAGGTTATATCCATCTGCTTCAGGCCGGCAGCGTGACGTTGCTTGGTCCCGATCGCAAGGATTTGCAGCTCACTCGCCCTAGCTTGATTTTTATGCCACGCCCCGCCAAGCATCAATTGTTTGCGGGTGAGTCCGATGGCGCAAAGTTGTTGTGTGCTTCCATGGAGTTTGAGGGCGGAATTGATAATCCTTTGTCGGCTTCATTACCGGACTGTTTGGTGCTCGCACTCGATGATCTGCCCATGCTGGCAGACACGTTGGAGTGGATGTTTGCCGAGGCGGCAAATGTGCATTGTGGAAGGGAAGCCGCGCTTGAGCGCTTATTTGAGCTCCTAATCATTCTGTTGCTCCGTTACCTGCTCGATCATCACCAGTTGCGCACCGGAATGATGGCTGGACTGGCCGACATGCGGCTTGCCCGATCGCTTTTACAGATGCACAACTCCCCGGAACATGCCTGGTCAATAGCAGAGCTGGCCAGTGAGTCAAATATGTCACGCGCTGCGTATGCCGTGCATTTCAAGAGTGTCATCGGACAGACGCCTGCTGATTATTTGTTGAGTTGGCGAGTTAGCCTGGCTCAGAAGCTGATGCGAGAAGGGCGCTCGATTACGCTGATTGCAGCTCAAGTCGGCTACGAAAGTCCTTCGGCGCTGTCTCGCGCATTTAGACGCAAGACGGGGTTGAGCCCTCGTGACTGGTTGAAAGATCTGGCGGGGGAAAATGATGGCAAAAAGGCCTAAGGCATTACTGCCTTAAGCCATTGAAAAAATTATGCATTAATTTTACGTTTTTCCAGTTCAACCAGCGAATGGCCTGCCACAAATATCGAAACAGCAAGCAACCCTAAGTCTTTAAGCAGAAACTGACCTGGCGCAACGGAAATCGCCGGAAACCCTAAACTAGGCTCAATGACGCCCGGAGTGGAAAACATAAAGCTAAGGGTTGTGAAGAACAGGCCTGCAGACAGAGCGCCTCCTACCACGGATAGTTTGGGCGACAGCATGCGGCCTGCGATCAGAGTGCCGATCGAAATCTCTAGTATGCCGAGCAGGCTGGAGAACATGTCGACCGAAAAAATGCTATACACCCATCCCAAAAGCGGGCTGTTGCTCACCAGTGGAACCAGGCCCTCGGCCTCGTAGTGGGTAAATTTCATGCCGCCGAACCAGAAGTAAATAATAGCGAGAGCCAAGTACGCGCCATAGATACCTAGCCCCATAGTTTTGGTTCCAAGCGTTAAGTGGGCCTGTACGCTGGACTTCGAGTTTTCAATGCCTATGGTTTTCATGTCTGAGCTTCCAGTAGTGAGTGAGAGTGTGTTGGCTGCCGAACGCCGTATGCGTTGGCGATGAGATTATTATGGCTGGCATCTCTAATCAAGAGGCATCAGAAAGTATTGATTTCAGTGCAGATCGTCTTGGGCGGTGCAATTCGCGATGAAGGGATCGCCGTGGAGAGCGATGAGTGCACTATTTCGATAAAGGAGTCGTTTTACATAGGTCGATGAAGCGCGTTGCGGCATCGCCTACTGTCATTTCTCAAATCTGACTATGGGGCTTGGGGCGAAGGGCGGCACTGACTAGGCTTAGAACAGCTACCAACTAGCCGCGCGGCCGCGATGCACAAAGAATGGTAACTGAGCCGTGAGTGCGGTGGGCGCCCGCATTTATTTCCAAACCCTACAGATACATCGATCTTCGACTTCAACCGGGCAGATAGCTGTTGCAGCAAGCCTATCAATCGACTTTGACGTGTTAAAGAGGATAGGTTTTCCAGGGTTGGGGAACAGCCAATGTCATCAACTTTGGAAATTATCCATAAATATCATATAATTAGCGCTCAAATCAGTGCATGGGAGAAGCCCTTTTGACTACCTATACCGCATCGCTTGACACCGCCAGCCAAGCCCTGGTTTGAAAATTGTACAAAAAGTAACCAGTCCGCTCGATTGTCCCGCCTTCATCGCCGCCCACCGCCAGAATCCTCAAGACTTTACCCGCCGACGCCAGCTCACCTTCAAGAACCTCGTCCTGTTCCTGCTCAATCAGCCGCGCACGGCCCTGCAAACCGAACTCGATCAGTTCTATCGCGTACTCAATCAGGCGTCGACTGAGACGCAAATGGTCACTGCGCAGGCCTTCTGCAAAGCGCGCAAAAAGCTCAACCCCGAGGTATTTGAAAGTCTCAATCGCCTCCTGCAGCAACAAATTGACTGCTTCGGGCTGCGCCAGAAGTGGCGTGGGCTGAGGGTGCTCGCGGTGGATGGCTCGACCGTGCATTTACCCCTGGAGTCGACCATGGCGACCTTCTTTGGCAGTCACTCTGGCTTTCCCATGGCTCGCTTGTCCACACTCTACGAAGTCGCTGACGGTCAAACCCTGCATAGCCTGATCGTGCCCCTGACCGTCGGCGAGCGCGACTGTGCCCATCTGCACCTTTAGCACCTGCCGGCTGACAGCCTGACGCTGTTTGACCGTGGTTACCCTGGGCACTGGTTATTCGCGCTGTTCGCGCAGCAACAGCGGCACTTTCTGATGCGCCTGCCCTGTGGCTATAACGCCCAGGTCAAAGCGTTTCTACACTCTGGCCAAGTTGAAGACACACAGCTTTTCGTGGCCAACCATCCTGAAGCACGTCTGTTCTGCTCCGAGGCTGGCGTTGATCCTGCCAGCCAGATCGAGCTGAGACTGATCCGGGTCGAGTTGGCCAACGGCGAAAGCGAGGTATTGCTGACCTCGTTGCTGGATCGAGAAGCCTTTCCCGCTGAGGTGTTTGCCGAGCTTTACCACCGCCGCTGGGGCATCGAAACCGACTTCCGTCGCCTCAAACAAACCCTGACGCTGGACAACTTCAGCGGCCGCAGCGTGACCGCTGTAAAGCAGGACTTTCATGCCGCTCAACTGTTGAAGAACCTGGCGCTGTTGATGCAGCACCTGCTACAGCCAGTCATCGAACAGCGCCACAAAGGCCGCAAGCTGCGATGGAAAGTCAACTTCACCCAAGGCGTGTCACGGCTCAAAAATACCCTGGTCGAGCTGCTGGTGCGGCACTGTGCTCAGGGGCTGAGCAATGTGCTGGCCTTGATGGCTAAAAGCCTCAGTGCCGTACGCTCAGGCCGTAGCTTTGCGCGCCAACGCAAACGCGCAGCCAGCCGAGGTTGTGAGGGCTACAAACCGACGCGCTGAAGAAACACCACCGCCCAACCTCCGTGCAAAAAAAAGCTGGCCACAAGCGGTCGGCATAGGCTCGTCCGGAGAACGAGAAATCTCGCCTAGACAGCCGGAACAGACGATGATCACATCACCGCCAGCCCAGTTAGACCGCCTGATTGAGCGGCAGAGGCCTGGTCATCGCCCGACGGCCATGGCGGCTGGCTGCTTCGGGGGGCTTGCCTTGGGCAGGGCTGCAGCTTAGGTTGATGACATTGGGGGAACAGCATGCCCTGCAGAACGACACACGTCACTTTTGTTAAATTAATAAGCTAGCTACCTATTGGGCATAACCTTGCAATTTGCTTCAATTTACGCACATGCACTTGCGACCTCAAAATGCAACGTAAGCCCCGAATATCTCCATTATTGTCGCCGCCAGCCTTAGTTACAGCTGCTATGATGAATGAGATCGAAAACTGAAATCCCCCACTAGAATTGTTGACTGGAGTCAAAATGAATAAAAAGCGGCCGGTTAATCTTGATATTCGAACCATTCAGCTTCCTCTCACGGCGCTTACATCGATTCTGCACCGGATTTCAGGAATTATGCTCTTTATTTTTCTGGGACTGATACTGTATATGCTGAGCAAATCGTTGGAGTCAGAAAAGGGTTTTAATGAAGTCAAGGAGATTTTTTCTTCACCTTTCGGCAAAGTTAGTTTCTGGTTGGTATACTCTTCATTTATTTATCATCTCGTAGCCGGAATTCGACACCTAGTTATGGATGTGGGTGTTGGTCATACTTTGAAAGGCAGCAATCGCGCCTCTACTATTGTTTTAGTAGTGTCGGGTGTTTTAATGGTTGCTGGCGCCGTATGGATTTGGTAGCTGTGGAGTCGTAATGCGTATTTACAAGGACTAAAAGCGTCCTTTAAAGCTAACTTACGAAAGTATTTATAATCGACGGTTCACGCTTAAACGGTTGAATCCTTTCGGGCTTCCGAATAGCTGTTAGCTGAAAGCTATCATGAGCTAAGTTTTCTGTGCATCATCAAATGTGTTAATGGGAGCGCCATAGTACTAGGTACAAATATGGCTCTAGGACAATGTTAGATGTTTTGGATTTTGAGGCGGATCGCTCTTATCGAAGATCGTCTAATTCGCTCTGAAGCGCAGGTTTTTTGAAACTATCACCTGGTTGGCACACTGTGCGAATCAACATCAGATATGAGAAAGCCAATCAGGTGAACACTACCCTCGAGGGCTCATCTGTCCAGTTAAAGCCTCGAGTCTTTCTGGGTGCGCAAAAGACAAGAAGGTTATATGGGAAAATTATGAGGCCTGGATACCATGCGTCATGGGCGTGCCGATGCTGTGAGTGACAGAGCGAGAAGCAAGTGAAAGTCCCTGAAGTAGGGGCGGGATGCGCCCGAGTGGCATTTTTTGTCTTAAGGTAGATCGCGTAGCTGTTCTTCAGAATAATCTTCAGAGCGTTGACGACAGCCATCGCTGTGCATTCCTCAAGAATAGAATGTGTCGGAAGGGTGGCGTCATTGGTGTTAGTCATCGCTTAGGATTTCTCAATCTGGCTTACACGGGCGCCTGTACCGATATCCCCGCGGATGGCGACGTATCGATGTTGAATTCCTCGCCAGACGAAGTGCAATGAGCTGCGGCTATAGGCTTGCGCAGCCTTAGATAGCCGGCCGTCGCAGGCGCGCCGGTTGGCCGGGATCTTCTTCTGCCCGTCAGGTGTCCGGTCGGAACTCCAGCACGAACGCTACGACCTTTTCGGCGGACATTTCGCACGGCTTCAACAATGTCCTATCTGATGTAACGCGGAAGAGGTTGAAGCTGACAATGTCAGTCCCGTCCAACTCCCTGGCGAACAGACTGTTGCGACGTCCGTCCCCAGATCGCCGGACGATCAAGCTGAAACGCCGGCCTTCATAAGTCCCTTCTCTGTATCCCTCCGCAAGCTTCGCGAAAGCGGCATCGAACTCGGAATGCTCCATGTCATCCATCCTTATTGATAGAACAGAGGCGCGGCGGGTGCGAGACCGCCAGTGCCGGGTCGCGCTAAGGTGCCGGGCAGATTCCTGCAGCCGACGAGGCCCGGGGTGGGCAGGATAATTGAGATGTCGGCGCCCGCATGGCTATCAGCGAAGTCGTCCGTCCAGTCTGCTAGGCAACGTCCACGCCTTTCCAGAAAGCGATGTAATCCCGGATACCCTCGGCATCCGGAGTGGGGGCGGGATAGGTCCAAGCGGCGTTCACGTTGAGCGCGTCACCCGCGCGAACATGAAAGAAGCGCGCGGCGCCTTTGATCGGACAGACAGATGTGTGCGGGCTCATCTCAAGCAGGCTCAGGTCGACTCCTGACGGTGGGAAGTAGTGATTTCCCTCGACGATGACTGTTTCGTCGCTTGTGGCGATAGTAGTGTCTTTCCAGATGGCTGAGACCAACGGACTCTCCTTTTGTATTCATCAACCGGCGAAGGCTCGCGGGCTGGCTGCCCCAAGCCGCACCTCCTCAGGTGGCAGGCGGGTTGCGTCCGAGAAGTTTGTCGAGCTCGCCTCTGACATCGAGCGCGAATAGCTCATCGGAGCCACCGATAAGGGTGCCATTGATGAAGATCTGCGGCACGGAGCTTCGCCCCGACGCTTCCGCCATGGCCTGCCGGTGAGCCGGATCCGCCTCAATATCGAGCTCCTTCCATCGCACGCCCTTTTCCTTGAGGAGCGCCTTCGCTCGGCGGCAGAACGGGCACCAATTCGTGGTGTACAGCAATACATCAGTTGTCATATTGCATCTCCGGCAGTTGCACGCGGATCGCTGTCATGGCGTTGATCTCCAATTCGCGGCGTTCAAAGATGGCGACTGCACCTTGGCCGACATCGGAGCAGATGCTGACGATTGGCCGCTATCCAGGCGACATGGCCCAAAGTGCTTTCACCGCCAGGCAGAGGCCGCACGCGCCTCCTGTAGCGCCGAGCCGATGCTCTAAGGTAACCGAGCCTCGATTGGGACGGAAGCGGTCCCGCTCGAATCGCCCATCATGCTGGTCGAGCATATCAGGACGACGGATAGTGCAGGAACTTTCAAATTGAGCTTGATGTCGAGCCAGGTATCGCGAGCGAAGGCGTTCTAGAGGCCGGGGGGTACGAAGACTGTGTTCGGCAAAACGGTTCACGTTGATCGCCAAAGCTTCCCAGGGCGCACGTCTACGATCGGCGCGACGTGAGATAGCTCGCGCCGCTAGCCCCCGTAGCGCTCCGTCTTGATGATGGAGGCGTCCAAGCCCGCCAGCAGCGCGCTATCGGTTGCGATGTTGACGAATCCGTTAGACCCGCAGACGAACACTTGCGTCGGCTTTCCCTGAAGCCTGGTTAGAATTTCTTGGACCATCATGCCGTCGATCCGTCGCGCAAAGTCCGATGCGCGAACCGGTTTCTCGCGCGTAATCGCGAGCGCCAGGACGAACGCCGGATCGCTGATTTCGATGCAATGAAGTTCTTCTGAGAAGAGAACGTCCTCGGCGGTTCGTGCGGACAGGAGCAACGCTGTCGGAACGGCTTGGGCCAATGCGCGGCGCTGCCGGATCATTGCCATCAACGGCACGAGGCCGGAGCCTCCCCCGATCAACAGAACCGGATCTATGGCAGGCTCAGGCCAAAGGAAATGGCCACCGAGCGGACCGCGAACTTCGATTTCGTCACCAATCGCCGCGATGTCGTGAAAAAACGGCGAAACTTCGGCATCCGGCATGCGCTCGATAGCTATCTCGACGATCGGGGTCGAAACTGCCGATGACGCGATCGAGTAGCTGCGCATTGCACTGTAGCCGTCGGGCGCGGTCAGCCGGATATCGACGTGCTGACCTGCGGTGTGCGCGAACGGCTTGCTCAACCGAAGGAAGAAGCTCTTGATACTCGGTGTTTGCTGGATGATGTCGTCGATCACGCATGATTGCCACGAACGGACTTGCGCTTCGTTTTCAGTCATGGGTGTATCGTTGTTCGCGCCACGGATCGCCGTAGATGTGATAGCCGTGCAGCTCCCAAAAGCCGGCCTCGTCACGCGTCGTGAATTGCAGCGCATTCACCCATTTGGCGGATTTCCAGAAGTAAAGGTGCGGCACTAGAAGACGCGCCGGCCCCCCATGATCGCGGGAAAGTGGCTTGCCCGCATAACTGAGGGCGACCATCGCTTTCCCGGAAAGCAGATCCGTCAGAGGGACGTTTGTCGAATAATTATCGTAGCAGTGCGCCAAGACGAAATCGGTAGGCCGATCAAGCTCTGCATCTGCAAGGATGTCTTCAATGAGTACACCCTCCCAAACGGTATCCAGTTTGGACCAAGAGGTGACGCAGTGAATATCCTTTGTCACCTGGGTCTTTGGTAGAGTGTTGAATTCGCCCCAATTCCACGTTTTGACGGGCTTCGGACCAATTTTGACTGTGAATTTCCAGTCGGAGGGCTCTACCCTCGGCGTAGGGCCGGCCGACAGAACAGGGAAATCCTCCACCAGATGCTGACCTGGCGGAATCCGATCGGACTGGTCGCCTGAACCGCGACCGGTGAAACCTCTGGTGACCATAGTGACCCCTCTTGCTCGATACGGCAGACCGAAGCCGGCCTTCATTTCAGTACTCTGCGTAAAGCATTTGCCCGCACATCCGCCGAATAAGCCAATCGACTAAAAATCAGATACAGATGCTCTATCATCGTAAAAAATCGCGTATCGAACATAGCGTCAGGCCAGCATGATTCCCAATACCCAATGGCTATAGGGTAGATAACCCCAAGGCTGCGTACGCTGATCTGCGGTATGCGGAGCGGAAGTTGCAGGTTCGCTCTCAAACGGATGGGCAGCGTGCAAAGCTCAAGGCTCACCAGCGCATGGTTGCCCAGTTCGCGCTCGCCGGCAGCTTGAGTATATTAAGGACGAAATGTCGATCTGATCTATTCTGGCTTCAGGAAATAGGGAAAATAAGGTCGGACGTTCGCGCACCGTCGCGACGCGCGATCATCCACTAAGCTTCTGTATCGGGGTTGGAGGATCAGATGAACGAGATCGAACGACAAGCGCCTGAGCTGCGGGTGCAAAAATGGATTGGCAAAGATGGGGAAAGTATCGCGCCGTTCAAACTGTCAGATATCGGGCCCGGCCCGAAAATCTTGTTTGCCTTCCAGCATTGGTGCCAAGGTTGCCATTTGCATGGGTTTCCGACGCTACAAAAGTTGCATGCAGCGTTGAGCTCAAAAGACGTGGGGTTCGCAGTGATCCAGACCGTCTTCGAAGGAACGCATGAGAATACCTTCGAGAAGTTGCGCGTGAACCAGCTCAAGTATGAGCTTCCTATCGTTTTCGGTCACGACGAGCAACCGACCGGCTCGCCGTTTCCAACCTTCATGGAAGACTACCGCACACGAGGAACTCCGTGGTTTACGGTTATCGACGCTGGCGGTAGCATTGTTTTCTCGGACTTCCATCTCGACGCGGAGCGACTAGTGAAGCAACTTGAGCAAGGTTAATCGTTGGAAGGTGGGCAATCATCCTGATTGCCACCCATCCCCTGATGCCCACTACAGGCGTTGCGCGCTGTAACTCTGTTGATCAGCGTGCGAAAACCCGGATCCGGATAGGAGGAGCGTCAACGATTGAATCAATCCGTTGGGAGAGGGCGGCTCCGCTCCGTCAGCTCGGCAATAGATAACCCATTCTCGCCGAGCAACTCTCTGATCCGATCGACGATATGAGCCCCTAGCGCCGCTGTCTTGGTCCCCCCCACAGATTCCCAAGATGCGAGTTCACACGCCGATACCTCGTGGTCAGCGCCGAAGTGCTTCTGTCGGTATGTCACCGCCGCCCTTCAATGATAAAGGCGCGGTAACGGGAACCGGCAAAGCGTTGAGCAGCGATGGTTTGGTAGGCGGGACTGTCATACCAGTCGCGAGCGGCCTGCATCGTCGGGAAACGCAAGATTACGGCCCCTTCGATGGGCGGCCCCTCCAAATGCTGGATCGCGCCATAAGCGGCGAGAAAGGTAACGTCGTGACCATCGAACGATGGTCCGACGCCTGCAGAATAGGTTGCGAGTGCATGTGGGTCGCTGGTTTCTTCCCGCGTAAAGACGACGAACGCTTCCATCATTAGGCCTCTCAAAGGTTGGATCTGTTGGCCATTACCACCGGTGATGGCCTCACAGTCGTCAGGCTGGCAACTGGAACCCGATTTTCATGAGTGCCTCGACGCACGCATCCTGATCCTGCTGATAGTTGCCTCCGGAGATGCCTATGCCGCCGATCAACTTCCCATCCTCCAGAATCGGATAACCGCCGCCGACAGCGACCATCCGAGGGCGATAGGCTAGCGGCGCCACTTTTGGATCGTTGGTCACATAGTCGTTCCAGACATGGGTCGGGAACCCAAACGAGGCGGAACTCCAGGCCTTGTCGATGGCAACATCGACGGTAAGGAACGGCGCATCGTCGGTGCGCTCGAACGCGCGCAGGTTACCGGTGGCGTCGACGACGGCGACGGCAGCCGGGATGCCGATGGCACGGGCCGCAGCGAGCGCCGCGTCGATGAGGGCGACTGCGGTTTCGCGGTTGATCGAGGCGGTGGCAATAGATTTGGTCATGGGATTCTCATCGCTGGGGCATAACCCGTTCGGCTTTTTGAGGTTGGACAAGATGTTTGGCGATCGCGGTCGTTAGAAGCCTTCGAGGACGATCTTGCCTTTAGCCGCGCCACTTTCGATCAGTGCATGCACCGTCTTCAGATTGGCGGCATTGATCGGCGACAGTCGCCGGGTCAGCGTCGTGCGGATTTTGCCGTCGTCAACCAGCGCTGCCATCGCATCCAGAATCTCGCCCTGCTCATTCATGTCGGGCGTGCCGTAGATCGACCGCGTGAACATCAGCTCGTGGTGGATCGACACCGCCTTGCGCTTGAAAACCATGATATCGAATGCCTTGGGATCGTCGATCAGTCCGAACCGTCCTTGTGGGGCGATCAGTTCGGCGATGTCGGCGACATGTTGCTCGGTATGTGTGGTCGAAAAGACGAAAGCGGGAGCACCGATGCCGAGTTCGGCGATCTGTGGCGCGAGCGGACGAGAATGGTCGATGACGTGGTGAGCTCCAAGCCCTCTTACCCACTCTTGGGTTTCCGGTCGAGAGGCTGTGGCGATGACGGTGAGGTCCGTGCGCTGTCGCGCGATCTGGACGGCGATCGACCCAACCCCGCCCGCGCCACCGATGATGAGGATCGCCTCCGCCGCACCGGGTACGGGCTTCGCCACGTCCAGGCGGTCGAACATCGCCTCCCAGGCCGTCAACGTCGTCAGCGGCAGCGCCGCCGCTTCCGCCCAGGAGAGCGACGCAGGTTTGTGACCGACAATCCGGGCGTCGACGAGATGGAACTCCGCATTGGTACCGGGCCGTGTGATCGATCCGGCATAATAGACCTCGTCGCCTAACTCGAACTGCGTGACGTCGGGGCCGACCTCGCGCACAATCCCGGCGGCATCCCATCCCAGCACCTTCCAATCGCCATCTGCCGGCGGCGTGCTGTTGCGGACCTTGTAGTCGACCGGGTTGACCGAGACGGCCTTCACCTCAACCAGGATATCGTATCCTGCAGCGACAGGCCGAGGCAGATTGATGTCGACCAGCGCGGCATCCGCGGCGATGGGTCCCGGAACCTTGTAACCAATGGCTTTCATAAATGTCTCCAGCTTGCTTGATCGGATGACGCGAATGCTCGTTAGTCAACTTCTTCTACATTGAGGTCCCGACTCTTGAACTGGGTCGCGGTAGCAGATTTCATCGAACACGTCGATCAACAGGCCCTTATGCTCGGTCGCCGGATCGGTGATCGCGTAGAGGGTGGAGGCGTTATCGCCATCATCACCGCTTCCGAGGCGAAACGCCGCGTCGACGCAGATGCCGCACGGACCGATGGTTGATCCTGGCTCGAGATCGACGAGATTGCTGTCCTTGACGCGCTATTCGCGGTCTTAGCCCTTGGCGATGAAGGACTGAACTGCTTGTAGAGCGTCGGTCAGCTGCTATGTCATGGACGCACCTTCATCTTGAGTTGGATTGGACAAGCTTCCGTATAAGGCCCGCTGTAACCGTCAGATGACGGCGAAGAAAACGATGGGCAGTATTCACAGCCACTTAGCCTTCTTGAAGCGCACAAATAGGAAAACGCACGATATCGCTATCACTCCGAGCACGACAAAGTATCCGTAGGCCGTGTCCAGCTCCGGCATGTGCTTAAAGTTCATGCCGTATATTCCAGCGATCGCCGTCGGGACTGCCAGTATTGCCGCCCAAGCCGCCAGCTGGCGGGTGATCACCCCCGTCCTTTGCGCTTCAAGAAGGCTGCTGGCCTCAAAGACCGTGGACAGGACAAGCAGGAGGCCGTCGACCATGGACTGCACGCGGTGGACATGGTCCGCGACGTCGTGGAAATATGGTGTCATTTCGGCGCTGATGCAGGGAAAGTGGCCGCGAACGAGCTTTCGCACCAGCTCGGCCATAGCCCCGAGCGTGCGCTGGAACCGCGTGAGTTCGGACCTTAGTTCGAAGATTCGCGCCACCTCTTCTGGCCCGAGGAAATCGTGCAGCGACCGTCGCTCCATCGCCAGGACGTCGTCCTCGATCATTTCGAAGATGGGCAGATACTGGTCGACCACGCGATGCAAGATCGCGTGCAGCACATAGTCGACACCCTTGCCGAACTGCGTCGGCGATGCCTCGAGTTGCTCCCGAAGTTTGCCCAGCGCTCCGGCATTGCCGTGCCGCACGGTGATAAGGTGATTGTGACCGGTGAAGATCGCCATCTTGCCGTAGCTGATCCGGTCGCCGACCAGCTCGGCGGTCTGCGCGACGACGTACAACTCATCGTTGTAGACCTCGAGCTTGGGCGGGCACAGCGGGTGCATCGCGTTGTCGATCGCCAACGGATGAAGATTATATGTCCTTTGGATCGCGAGTAGTTCCTCGGGGGTGGGTTCGCTAAGCGCGATCCAGCAGAAGCCCGAGCGACTCTCGCCCAACTTGACGTGCTCATCGAGCGCGATTTCGCGAACTCGCTTGCCTTCGTTGTAATAATAGGCGGCGATGATGCTCATGCTGGCCTCGCGGGAATGTGGAGGCCACGCTGGACGGCCGGTCGAGCCAGCCCGCGTCCAAGCCATGCGCGGACGTTCGAAAAGCTGCTGAGGCCAAGGATGTCACCCGCAGCGTAGAATTCCACCAGCGCATTCACCCAGCCGAGCGTCGCGATGTCCGCGATCGAATAGTCGTCGACGATCCAGTCGCGGCCTTCCAGCCGGCGATCCAGAATCCCCAGCAGACGCGTGGATTCGTCGATAAAGCGCTGTTGCGGCCGCTTGTCCTCATAGTCCTTGCCGCCAAATCGCAGGAAGAAGCCGAGCTGACCGAACATCGGCCCGATGGCCGACATCTGAAAGAACACCCACGCTAGGGTCTCGTAACGCTGGCCTGGTTCGGTGGAGATGAACTGACCCGTCTTGTCGGCCAGATAGAGGAGGATCGCACCGGATTCCCATAAGGCGATGGGTCTACCGTCAGGGCCAGCCGGATCGATGATCGCCGGTATGCGTCCGTTCGGGTTCAGCGACACGAACGCCGGATCCTTCGACTCGTTGTTCGAGATGTCGATCAGGTGGGGCTCGTACGCCAGGCCAGTCTCCTCAAGCATGATCGAGACCTTGACGCCATTGGGCGTAGGGGCTGCGTAGAGTTGCAGGCGATCGGGATGAGATGCCGGCCAGCGCTGCGTGATCGGAAAGGACGAGAGGTCTGGCATAAATCTGCGATCCTGGTGTTGCGATGGCGACTGACTGGAACGAGCCGTCACTCTGAAGTAGGGTTCGATGACCGCGTCGCTGAACGACGCGGTCACGAAGATTGCGGACCGGATCGGCGCAGTGGCAACGGCAGTGAAGCCTATTCCGCCGCGGTCCCGGCCGCTGGCTGTACGTCGTCAACCTTTTGGCGCTTCGGAAGCACCCAGCCGGGACGGACGAAGTGGCAGGTGTAGCCGCCCGGGCGCTTCTCCAGATAATCCTGGTGATCGGGCTCGGCCTCCCAGAACTCGCCGACCGGCTGGACCTCGGTCACCACTTTGCCATCCCACAGCCCCGAGGCATCCACATCGGCGATCGTATCCTCGGCGACGCGCTTCTGCTCCTCGTCGACATAATAGATGCCCGACCGGTAGGAGAGCCCACGATCATTGCCCTGGCGGTTCAGCGTCGTCGGATCGTGGATCTGGAAGAAGAATTCCAGGATGTTCCGGTAGCTCGTCACTGTCGGGTCGAAGACAATCTCGATCCCCTCGGCATGCGTGCCGTGATTACGATACGTGGCGTTCGGAATATCGCCGCCCGTGTAACCCACACGGGTCGAGATGATGCCGGGCCGCTTGCGGATCAGATCCTGCATGCCCCAGAAACATCCTCCTGCGAGAACAGCGCGCTGATGCATGTTAAGCCTCCTCTACTTGATCGAGATATTCACCGTATCCCTCGGACTCCATCTCGTCGCGCGGGATGAAGCGAAGGGACGCTGAGTTGATGCAGTACCGCAGACCGCCGCGGTCGGAAGGACCATCGGGGAACACATGGCCGAGATGACTGTCTGCGTGTACTGACCTGACCTCCGTCCGGACCATGCCGTGTGCGCTGTCCCGCACCTCGTTCACGTTTGCCGAAACGATCGGCTTGGTGAAGCTGGGCCAGCCAGTACCCGAATCGAACTTGTCCGTCGAAGCGAACAGTGGCTCTCCCGACACTATGTCGACGTAGATGCCAGGCTCCTTGTTGTCGTTGTACTCGCCCGTGAAGGGCCTTTCGGTGCCCGCCTCCTGGGTAATTCGGTGTTGCTCGGGAGTCAGGTGGTCGATTGCTGTCTGTGACTTTTCAAACTTCATTACAGTCTCCAATACTTATCTAGAGGGCCAGGCACGCTACCGCTAATTTTTTATGTCTCCTGATTTGCTCCTACAATGGTAGTGGGATGGCAAACGAGGTTTTACTAAGTGTTGGAAAATTAGAGATTTAAATTTCGCGTCTATTAGTTCTAGCGCAACTGAGTGGTTAAGCAAGTACGTAATCAGTAAATATTAAAAAAATAACACAAAAGCACGATTATATAATACAGTGTCAGTGTTTTATGATAATCAACAACGCCTGTCAAGGCAATCGCATGAAGCTCACCTGAGACCTAATAGTTCAGCCCGATAATCATCAGAGGTTGCAGCAATCAGCCTTCGTGCCTTGATGCCACCCTTGCGCTTGACCGGATCCAACCGGATCAAATTCAATGTAAGTTGCTTGAGAACGGCCATGTTGTGGGCAGCATGCCCGGTTCGGATCCGCATCTGATCGTCACCAAAAATGACATCCATGCACCAGTGGACGCGGTTCTCCACGCCCCAGTGCGCCCTGATGGCATGTGCGATGCGCTCTGCATCCGGAGCAAGACTGCTGATGTAGTAACGGCGCTCCAGGCTGGTCTGGTTGCCCACAGTCCGCTCGGACTCCAGCATCACGAAAGTGCGCAGTCCTGGCCAGCGTTCTGGCTGTGGCAGGCACTGGAGTTGGTCGAAAACATGGCTGCGACGAACCTCCAGCCGGCCATGGTCCTTCTCGACATGCTCGAAGTGCGCATGGGGTACCCGGGCAGGATCGCCGTCCAAAAAGGTGTCAGCGAAGTCATCGATCGCTTCGGCCAGCTTCGGCTGGTTTCCCTTGATGGCCAGCAGATAGTGCGCCCCGCGATCGAGAATGGCCTGTGCAATGTCCGGCTGGGTACCCATGGCATCGATCGTCACGGTGCAGCCCTCAAGCGCCAGTGTGGCCAGCAGCTCAGGAATGGCGGTCTTCTCGTTGGACTTCTGGGAGGTCGCCCTCTGCCCGAGAATCAGCCCTGAATCAGCCGCAAAAGCGCTGACCAGGTGCAACGGGGCCGTGTTTTTCTTGCCGGAGCGGCGACTGGTCTTGCCGTCTAGGGCAACCACTTGCGGAGAAAGGGCCGGTAGGATCGCCGCAACCCAACAGCGGAAGGCCTGCTCGAACTCCTCTGGATCGATCAGGCTGAATAGCCGTCCAAAGGTGTCGTGTGAGGGAATGCCGTGGGGTAGTTTCAGAATACGGCGGAACCAGTCCAGCCGCTGCTCAGCCCAGAGTTCGATTTCGATGAAGGTGTCAGCGCCGGCAAGCACGCCGCAGATAGCCACGACCAGTGTTTCGACCAGGTCGTGACGAATCTTGCCCTGCTGACGGGGATCATTGATGGCGACCAGAACATCGGAGATTGGTATGTGATGCGACATTGCAGGGCATCCTGAGTAGAGAGGCGCTCAGGATGCCCGCTGGGAAAGGACTCATTCAAATCGGCAGGCGTTCATGCGATTGCCCTGCAACGCCTGTTTAGATGCTGGTAGATGCGAATTTTTTGGCGTACAGTCAAAATTTTCTGATGGTTGCTTAGTGTGTTGGCGCTGATGGAAAATTGACCCACCCTGCCGATTGAAATTTGACCCAGGGCGGATTGCTGATTTTGTTACCAGCAACTGTGGATAAGTCTACCAGCGCAGCTGCTGTTGCCCCCACTCCTTCGCTAGCCCAGTTCAGTTGTTTAAGACCTGCCACACGCAGCCATGTAGCAGGCCGTCGTCGCCATGAAATCAGAACGGCTCATCGTCCTCCGGTTCCTGGCCGCCCTTACGCTTTCGCTCCCGTGATTTGATCTTGGCCTGGGCCGCCAAGCTACTGTGTTGCAGGCGATAGGACTCGTTACCGGTTTCGACGATGTGGCAGTGGTGGGTCAGCCGATCCAGCAGGGCGGTGGTCATCTTGGCGTCGCCGAACACGCTCGACCATTCGGCGAAGCTCAGGTTGGTGGTGATCACCACGCTGGTGTGTTCGTACAGCTTGGATAGCAGGTGAAACAGCAACGCACCGCCGGCCTGGCTGAAGGGCAGATAACCCAGTTCGTCGAGGATGACCAGATCCATGCGCAGCAGAGCTTGGGCGATCCGCCCGGCTTTGCCGTCGTGCTTTTCGCGCTCCAGCAGATTGACCAGATCGACCGTGGAGTAGAAGCGCACGCGCTTGCCGTGCCGGGTGATGCCGGACACGGCCAGCGCAGTGGCCAGGTGGGTTTTACCGGTGCCAGGCCCACCGATCAGCACCACGTTCTGCGCGGTGTCGGTAAAGGCCAGACTGGCCAGTTCGCTGATCAAACGAGCGTCTGCGCTGGAGGCGCTGAAGTCGAAGCCGGCCAGATCGCGGTGCATCGGCAGCTTGGCCATGTTCATCTGGTGGCTCACCGAGCGCATGGCGCGATCTGTGTGCTCTTGTTCCAGCAGGTGTTCGAGCAGCCACTTGGACGAGGCTGTGTTCGACTCACCCTGTGCAGTTAACTCCGCCAAGGCCGTGGCCATGCCGTGCAGGCGCAGCTCCTTGAGTTCCGCCATCAAATCACGCATGACCGACCTCCTCGGCCTGGCCACGCAGGCGGTCGTAGCGCGCCGTGTTAGCGACGGGGGCTTCCTTGAGCGACAAGTGGGTTTCGACGCTGGGTGGTGGTTCGGATGCTGTCAGCCGTGCCACGACATTGAGGATGTGTTCGGCGCTCAGGCTGCCGCTCTCCAGTACCAGCTCAACGGCTACCAGCACGGCATCGAGTCCGGCGACCGGTACGGCAGCCAGGACTTGCGCCATGATCCGGTCACCGCCGGCATGACGCCCCAGACCGTGCTTAAGCTGACGCAGCGGCGCCGGCAGATCAGCAAAGGGCGCGCCGTTGCGCAGCGCACCGGGCTTGCGTTCGATCAGCGGGAGGTAGTGCTGCCAGTCATAGCTGACCTGGTCGCGATCCAGCAAGCGGACATGGCTGGCGATCAGCGCGTCGTCAGCCACCACCTCGATTCGCGTCGGATACAAACGGCTGCTGACCCACTTACCCGCGTACTCACACGGCACCGAGTAGCGGTTGCGCCCGACGCTGACCAGGCAGGTGCTGGAGACCCGCGCAGGCCGCTCGACGTAACCGTCGAATGGCGCTGGCACAGGCATCAGTTCAGCGCGCTCCAACTCCAGCACTTCGGCCACACTCAGCCCGCTGTATTGAGGGTGCGTCAGCTCGTTCCAAAGCGCGCGGCAGCGCTGGCCCAGCCAGGCATTGAGTTCCTCGAAGGAGTGAAACTGGCAGTCCTGGGCGTCTAGCCAGATACGCCTGCGGCTGTCTTGCACGTTCTTTTCAACGATGCCCTTTTCCCAACCAGCGGCGACGTTGCAGAAGTCCGGATCGAACAGGTAATGCGCGCACATCACCGCAAAGCGTGCATTCACCGCCCGGCCTTTGCCCTTATTGACCTTGTCGACGGCCGTCTTCATGTTGTCGTAGATGCCCCGGCGCGGCACGCCGCCCAAGGCGCCGAACGAGCGTGTATGGGCGTCAAATAACATCTCATGGCCCTGGCTCGGATACGCCACAAGCCAGAACGCACGGCTGGCACACAGCTTCAGATGTGCCACCTGCATACGCCGGTAAATGCCGCCGACCAGCAAGCCTTCCTCGCTCCAGTCAAACTGAAACGCCTCGCCAAGAGCAAAGGTCAGCGGCACAAAGGCCTGCGACGCCTTGCCCTGTCCCCCTCGCCAGGCACGGATAAACGCGGTGAGCTGGCTGTAGCCACCGTCATAACCTTCGGCTTTGATTTGCGCCAACAGCGCCTTGGCACTGCGCCGCTGTTGCTTGGGGCGCAGCGAATCGGCTTTTAGCGCCTGCTCTAGCGTGGCGTGAAAAGGGCTGAGTTTGTTAAAGATCGCGCGGCGTTGGTACACCGGCTGCTTGGCCTCAGGTGCTCTGACCCACTTGCGAATCGTGTTGCGCGCCAGCCCGGTGCGCTTGGCTATCTCATGCAGCGACAGCTTGTCGCGGAAATACATCCGCCGAATTTTGCCCATCATTTCCATACTGATCACCCTGTGTTCTCCTGCTCAAAAATTGAGCAGAAGCAGTTGAACACCTGGGTCAGTTTTCAGTCGGCAGAACAGCCTCTACTGGGTCAGTTTTCGGTCAGCGGCAACACCCTGGCCCGCTACTCGTCCCCCGAGGGACACCTGATCTGCGACTACCGCTATGGCCTGAGGGAGGCCATTGCCGACGGGGTGTGCCGCGCGCCCCGCATCGTCCTTCTCGATAACCAGAAGGTGAAGCTAACTGAAGAACTGGAGACCGAGAGCACCGTCAGGCTGTTCCCCAGCATCGCCAAGCTGCTTGGTGAATCCCCCGTCACCTTCGAAGAGCTGTTGCGCCATGACGAGGTGATCGACCAACTGCTCGGCCTGGGATGCGCCAAGCTGGATGAGCTTCGCCAGATCAAGCCGGATGCAGCCGGCCTGGTGGTCGCCACCGATATTGAGCACGCCCAGCAGATTGTCCAGGCTCTGGAAGCCAGCGGGGAAGGTTGCCGCGTAGTGACCAACCGGACTCCGAATGCCCAACAGGTGATCAATGCGTTCAGGCACAGTGATTGCCGCTGGATCGTCGCTGTTGGGATGATCAGCGAGGGTACGGATATCCCCCGCCTGCAGGTGTGCTGCTACCTCAGCCGCATCCGTACTGAGCTGCACTACCGGCAAGTCCTGGGGCGCGTGCTGCGGCGGATGGGCGAGTCCGATGATCAGGCTTGGCTGTTCATGCTGGCGGAGCCAACATTGCGGCGCTTTGCGGAGCGCATTGCGGATGATCTGCCGGATGACCTGGCAGTGCTGAGCCGGGTGAAGATGCCCGCTGCCTCTTCTGGTTCGATGGCTGGTGGGATGGGGGCTACCTGCGATATCGATGGCTGCGGTGGAGGCGAGGCCGGGCAAAGTCTTGGTGCAGGTTTGGCGGGTGCCTACTCGCTGGGGGATTTTGCTGCTGAGCCGAGCTATCAGGTCAGTTTTTCTCAGCACTATCGGCAGTTGTTGTTGGCTTGCCTCTGATGGTCGGTAAGCAGTTAGCCCCAACTAGGGTGAGGCTGCCCGAAGTCTGACCGAGCCAACACAGGCCAGTCACCAGCCTTTCACCAATTCCGCGCCGAGCGGCCCAATGCGCTCTCGGGGCGTTCAGCTATTCGCGAAAGGCATCTCTTGGCCGATAGCTGGTCCGCTTTGTGCCACAAGCGGACGTTAAGTCGGTGAGTTATCTGTCTTGGCAAATCGGTTTGGGCCTAAGCCCTCGCTACACAGGAAATGGCGGCAACAACCTGGCCAGCAATAAAAAGCCGCCTTGCGGCGGCTCTATCCCTAAAGCAGTCATGCCCAAACTGGACGGTCAAAGGGAGGATTTCACTAAACAGGCTCTACTTATCGCTCCAGGGTTACCGGGGCCTGCGGGGCAATGTTCACCTTGAGTTCAAAGATGTCCGGCCGGGCATAATGGCCGACGACATCAAAGTCCAAGTTGGCTTGGCTAAGCAGATCCATATTGAGGTCTGCATAGATTTCTGTCTCGCAGTCGAACACCGGCCCTGCCAGTACTTCTCCGAGCGGACTTACAACCATGCTGCCCCCTCGCATCACGTAATCGTCCTCGTTGAACTCCAGGCCGAATGCATCGCGGTGCTGTTGTGGGTATTCACCAAGACGGATTGCCTGGCAGGCTGACAACACATAAACACGCCCTTCAAGAGCAATGTGCACCATGGAGCTGGCCCAGGACGGACGGTCATCTGCTGTCGGGGCGCAGTAGATCTGAACACCCTGGGCATACATGGCCTGGCGTAGTGCTGGCATGTAGTTCTCCCAGCAAATCACGCTCCCCAGGACGCCAAAATCAGTTTCTACAGGCTCGATTGTCGAGCCATCACCGAAGCCCCAAATTAGTCGTTCCTGGCCGGTGGGCATCAGCTTGCGGTGGTAACCGGCAATACCCCGGCCTGGGGCGATGGTGACCGCGGTGCAGTAAAGGGTGCGACCGAAGCGCTCGATTACACCAATCACAGTGGTAACCCCTGTGTGCTCGACACTTTCAGCAAGCAATGCCAGTTCCGGCCCATCCAGCGTCACAGCCCCATCGACATAGCGTTGGTACAGCTCACGCCCGCTGATGCTGCGATTACCCACTACGCTACCGAAAGCTATCCCCTTGGGATATCCGCCAATGAACGCTTCAGGGAATACGGCCAGCCTTGCACCTTGATCTGCTACGCGCCGCAGAATTGTGGAAGCCTTTTCAACGCTGGCTGCAGGATCATAAGGAACAGAGGCGGCCTGGATGACTGCAATTTTGGTCATGAAAAACTCCTGAGGGCAGTAAGAACCTAGAAACGTGTGATGTCGTTGTCGCGGGTTTCCGGCAAGGTCTTCCACAGCACGATGAGGCATGCCAGCGAGACGGCTGCTAGATAGGCGGCAGGGATGTTCGCGTCGCCAGCCTGGCTAATCAGGGCGGCGGCAATGAAGGGGCCTGGGCCTGCGAGTGTCGCCAGGGCCAGGTTGTGACCGAGCGCTGCTCCCGTGGAGCGGATGGACGCTGGAAAGACTTCAACCAGCAGCACCACATCCATCACCGCAGTTACAGCCACAAGTAGTCCCAGAACGATCAATCCTGCGAGGATTGCCACTGGGTTGCCGGTGTTGAGCAGCAGGAAGATTGGATAGGCCAGTACAGAGAGTGCGGCAGCAGCACTGAGCAGCAGCTTGCGTCGCCCGATGCTGTCGCTGAGCCGGCCGATCAGTGGATTGGCAATGACATAGACAACCAGCGCGATGCTGCACAGCCATAGTGCATTGCTTCGTGGTAGCCCAACGGTAGTGACCAGGTGGTTATTGGCGTAGGTGATGAAGTAGTAGAGCGAGACGCCGAACAGCGCTGAGAAGGCGAAAGTAGTGATGAAGGCGCGACGGTGTACAGACTTGCTCGGTGCTTCGAACTGTTGTGAATCGCGTTGACGTACCAGCTCTTCATACACGGGGGTATCACCCAGCTTCCGGCGGATGAAGATGGCGATACCGGTCATCACGATGGAGGCAACGAATGGGATCCGCCAGCCCCAGGACGCCAGTTGCTGGTCATCGAGTGTTGAGGTGAGGCTCGCGGCGGTGAACGTACCAAACAAGAAGGCCAAGCCAGCCGTTCCAGTGATAACGCTGGCTGCCGTCGCGCGGCGGTTGGACGGAGCACTCTCTACGATGTAGATACCTGCGCTAGACCATTCGCCCCCTACCATCATGCCTTGCACGAAACGCATGACGATCAGCAAGACAGGTGCAGCGATACCGATTGCCTCATAGGTGGGCAAAAGTCCGATGATCGTGGTGCACACACCCATACCGAAGACAGTGATGATAAGCACCGCGCGGCGACCGAGGCGGTCACCGATGGGCCCCAGAATCAATGCTCCAAATGGTCGCGATACGAAGCCTACGGCGAACACTGCCAGCGACGACAGCAGCGATACACCTGGGGCGCTAGAGGGGAAGAACAACATACCGATCACGGCAGCGAAGTAGCCGTAGATGGCGAAGTCGAACCACTCCATGAAGTTGCCGATACCCACCGCGATTGCACGCTTGCGAATGTCTGACTGCTCACCCTTGGTATGGATACTGCTTGGATTTACTTTTTTATTAATTGCGTCCACGGTGCTCCCCAGCTTTTCTTAGGTGTGTATGGGCAGCAGACTATGAATCCTCTCGGCCGCAGAGCAAACGATTAGAAAATATGAGCCGGATTAGTGTACGTAATATCTCGAGAATTGATCTGAACCTGCTGCTGACGTTCCACTGCCTGATGACCGAGCGCAGTGCCACCCGAGCCTCGGCCATGCTGCATGTGACCCAGGGGGCAGTTAGCTCGGCGTTGCGTCGTTTGCGTGAGCATTTCGGAGATGAGCTCTTTATCCGCACCGCTTCCGGAATGCAGCCAACCCGTAGGGCGATGGAGCTGGCGCCGAAGATCGCCGAGGCCCTTACGTCTATCTCAGGCGTGCTTGGGGCAGAGCCGGATTTCTCCGCACACGACTCGAGCTACATTTTCAACATCGGTCTGTCCGATGATATTGAGGCCTATCTCGCTCCGCGGATCGTTAACGCCGCAGCGGATCAGGGGCTGGGAGTGAGCTTTTCGTTCCATCAGAGCAACAGCTCACTGTGGAAACAGTCGCTACAAGATCCGGACATGGATCTAGTGATTTGCAGCGAGCCGAAAGACTTCAGCAGCGGGTATTCATCCAAGGTGCTGTTTTCCTCGTCATACTCCTGCTTGTACCTGCCTGGCGCAGACAACGCAGGCACACCTATCGGCCTGGAGGAGTACTTCGAGGCAAGCCATGTGCGAGTTTCCTATGACGGCCGCCGCGGCTTTATCGACGACATGTTCGAAGCGGCGGGCTATTCGAGGCGTGTTATAGCCTCATTCACCCACTTCAGTGGCGCGCTCACCACGTTGATCAGCAGCGGCGCGATAGCCACAATTCCCACGTTCGCCGCCGAGAGCTATTCGGCCATGACTCGGCTAAGTATTTGTCCGGCGCCGATTCCGGTTCCATCATTTCGATGCTTCATGGTTTGGGACATTGCCAAGAACAGTAAGCCTCAGCACGAATGGCTGCGGCTATTCATCGGGCAGCTGACACAGAAGCTTGCTTAGACTTGGTCGCAGGTAGCCAGGAGTTACGGGAAAAAGGGGGCGGATTTATTGGAATCATCGACCGCTTCTGACCGATTTGTGCCGGTCGTCAAGGACCGCTTCGGATCACTCTCAACCGGATCGCGGGCCAGCTGATTTGCTAAAAACCCGCGCCAAACTCAACGAAGGATTTCGCATGATCCGTTTTTTTTGGTGTCCCAGAAGTCGGCCCAGGTCTTGGGTACGTCCGCGCCTTTGAACGCGTCCGTGCGATACGCCAGCACCGTGGAGTAGCTGATGTAGCCGACGCTGTATTCGTCCTTGAGGCTGTCGGGTATTTGCGCGGCATTGGGAATCAGCGCAAGGTCGAGCTTCTCGAACAGCCCTTCGGCTTCGCCACGGATGCAGTCGCCAGTGGGCAGGTCCACCACGTCCCAGGTGACCTTGCCGCTCTCGACCTGGGTCTTGATGATCGGGTAGGCCTTGGGCGAGCTGTCCTGTTTGAGCGTCAGACCGAGCTTTTTCGCCGCAGGCTCCAGGATCGCCTTGCTCTGGGCTTCCTGATAAGCACCGCCCTGGGATACGAACGTGATGTCCTCGGCCATGGCCTGGGTGGCGCTACCGATGAACAGGGCCAGACTCGCGAGTTGGAAAGCTGTAGTGCGCAATGTGCTCATGGAAAGACTCCGAATGGTTGGCAGATTTTCTTGGGCGAGCTGTAGGTTTTGTTGTCGGTCGCTCTGCGGGACCATGGAGGTCTAATGTACCGGCTTGTCCGTGAACGAAGCGGCTACAAATGCGCGGATGAAAAGTGGTTTATTGCGAAAATGCGAACGGGCACAGTATTTCGTGCGTCGGGTGCGGGCTTGCGCGCCTGTCGCGAGCAGCCCCGAAGCCCCCGGTAGGAGCGAGCATGCTCGCGATGGCGGTGTGTTGGGTGAGTCATAGCCAAGTCATTCAGCCCACCGTCATCCGCCTCACCACGCGCCGAATCATCGGCGCCGCCAGCACCACCACCGGCAACATCGATACCCACGACAGCGCCCACGCGTTCAACCAGCGGCCGGCAAAGGCCAGGTCGAGCGCATGGGGTGTGGTGGCGATGGCGGCCGCGACCGCGCAGGTCAGGCCGGATTGAACGACGCCGAAAACGAAATGCTCATAACGGGCGGGGATTTTCATCGGGGGTTCTCGAGAAAGAGCGGGGGGGCGCGATGCCCGGCCGCTCGGGCACGATCAAGCCGGTTGCAGTTGCGCGATAGTCTCTTCGGTGGTCCACAGCCCGTGGGCGAGGAAGCGGTAATTGATGATGGCCGCCAGGTAGCCGTCGCCATCCGGCAGGCGCGGGCCGGCGGTGGCGTCGCGTACCACGACTATTTCAAAGCCCTGTTCGAGCAGTTCGCGCAGGTGTGATTCCACGCAAAGGTTGGCCGCCATGCCGGCGAGGATGATCTGCGACACGCCTTTCTTGCGCAATTGCAGCGCCAGGTCGTTGGTTTCCGGGCCGTAGACCTTGTGCGGCGAGGCGATGATGGTCTCGCCGTCGAGAATGTACGGCTTGTAGATCTCGAGGAAATCGGCGCCGGAGCCTTCGAAGTTTTCCAGGGTGTTCGGTCCCTTGCGATCGAACATGCAGATGCTGTGCATGACCTTTTCCAGCGGACCGCCAAAATGCCAGTCGTGGTCGTGCGGGTAGTAATAGTGTGGCGACACGGCCACGGGCAGGTCGTGAGCCTTGAAGGCCTTGAACAGTTTTTCCAGGTTTTCGACGGTGTTGTTCTCGACGATGCTCTCACCGAACACCGCCCAACTGGCGCCGGCAGGGCTGAGGAAGTCGTTCTGTGGGTCGATGACCACCAGGGCGGCTTTGCTCAGGTCGAGCTTGAAACCAGTGGCAGGCAGTGCGGGTTCGGCGGGGTCGGCGTACAGATGGCTCATGACGATTTACCTCTTGGGTGCTTGCGTGGATGAGACGTGAATGTTGCTTTATATAAATGACCAGTCGTCTTATTAATGAGGAAAAAAAACTCACTCCAATAGCCGAGGCAAGACCATCGATACGAAACGCTGCAGAGGTGCACCGTCGCGCAGGACCTTGCCGCGCATGACCGCACCTTCCCAGCCTTCGACGATGACACTGGCCAGCGCTTCGGCGTCGTGAGTTTCAGAGAGTTCGCGGCGCTGCTGCGCTTCACGCAGGCAGCTCGCGAGCAAACCTTCCCAGCGCGCCAGCACATCGGCCAGACGCTTGCGGGTTTGTTCGCTGCCATTGGACATTTCCAGGGACAGGTTGCCAATCAGGCAACCCAGGCTGTATTCATGCTCGCCGTGCTCGAGCACCAGGGCCTGGAAGAACTGGCCGATGCGCTCCAGCGGCTTGACCCGGGCGTCGTAGAAGATCGGCCCGTGGCGGGTTTCGATCGAGGTCCAGTATTCCTCGAGGATCTCTGCCGCGAAGTCTTCCTTGCTGGCGAAGTAGTTGTAGAAAGAGCCCTTGGGAATCTCGGCAGCGGCGGTGATGTCCTGGACGCCGCAGCCGTTGAAGCCACGGTTGTGAACCACCTGGCGGCCAATCGACAGCAAACGGGATCTGACTTCGAGGTTGACCGGGCGAGCCATGACAGAGACATCCAGTGATGAGAAAGTTTTAATAAACTAACTGGTCATCTATGTTTCGTCAACAGTCGAATTGACTGCCAATCAGTCCGCCTGCGCCATCTCGATGTACTCGAGCATCTTCTCGTTGCCATCGAGAATGTCACGGCAGATGGCCGCCCGTGCCGCCGCGCCATCGCGGCGCTTGAGTGCGTCGAGCACTTCCCAGTGATGGTCGATGGCCATGCGCTCGTTGAAGTTGCCATAGGCACGGGCGATCAGTGGGCCGGTGCGCATCCACAGGCTATCGAGCAAACCCGCCAGCACCGGCATGCGCGCGATGGTGGTCAGCGCGTAGTGAAATTGCTGATTGCACTTGAGAGCGGCTTGCAAGTCCTGGGCGTTGATCGCGGCGATGTTGTTTTCGATGCAGGCTTGCAGGTCTGCGAGTTCGCTGTCGGTCACCAGCGCGGCGGCCGTCTCCGCAGCCAGGCCTTCAAGCGCCAGGCGGATGCTGCGGATCTCGCCGTATTGCGCGGCGGTGAGGATGGGTACGCGGATGTCACGCGGGGTCTTGAGGATCAGCGCCTGTTCCTTGGCCAGTTGCAGGATCGCGTCGCGCACCGGTGTGACGCTGGTGCCCAGTTGTTCGGCCAGGTCGCGGATGCGCAGGCGGTCATCGGGCTGGAAACGCCCGGTGATCAGTGCCTCGCGCAGCAACTCGTAGATGCCACTGCCCAGGTAAGAGTGATTGAGGGTTTGAATAGGGTAGGGGTTGCTCATTGATCGCTCATCTGCGGCGGATGCCCGGCCCGAATGATGGAAGTTTCCGGCCGGGATTTCCAGATTATTTCAGACGTGCTGACCACCGTTGACATGAATCTCCGAACCGTTGATGTACGACGCGCCTCGGGTGCAGAGGAAATGCACCAGGGATGCGACTTCTTCCGGCTTGCCCAAGCGGTGCATGGGGATCTGCTGATCGACGATCAGTTCGGTCCCGGCAGACAGGATCGACGTCTCGATCTCACCCGGTGCAATCGCATTGACGGGGTTTGGGGAGCAATGGAACCAAAAACCAACGTAAGCTCTGAATCCCACCGTAAAGGGGCTTTCCGATCTCCAGCTCACCCGCCAGGCATTACTCTCTGATCAGTGCCTCGATGATCGGGCAGATCGTTCCGCCGTCTCCCGCATCACATTGCTGCACCAGTTCGCCTAACAGTTGCTGCATGACGACCAAGTCGGCCATCTTCTGCTCGATCAACGCGAGCTTGCGTGCAGCCCGTGCTCGCGTTTCTGTGGGAGGAAAATAAAGTGTCATCCTAACTACAGGACCCTGCAACGTAGCAATTCCTGCAAAAATCCATTTAAAACAATGACTTATTTCAATTCTGCCATCTGCAAGCGTTTTGTGGGGATGGAGGCCGGAATCATTAAAGTATCATCCTAATTTTCGCTCAACCTTGGAAAATGCTGAGAATCGTAAAAATAAAGTTTCATCCTTTCCGCTACTAGTTCAAGGCTTTCCCGCCGCTTTCTTCCGGCCGCCGGCAACAACGCTGCTTGGCTGAGGCGATCCACTTGCGCTACCGCTCACTGATCAGATCGCACTTGAACTCGACGAGCAGCCAACCATCAGGCCGAGCGTGATCGCCAAAAAAAAGGTTCATCGCGCTTTCCCGGGGAAGGCAGCCTTGATTTTCAGGAAAAAGTATTCCGAGTCCCGAAAACCATAGGCCATACGCTTGATCACCTTGATGCGGTTGTTGACGCCCTCAAGGACGCTGGTATGCATATGGAAGTTGGCACTGGCGAGGATGCCTCGGGCGTATTTGCGCAGGTTGCGAGCGAAGCGCTGTAGCGGCGCGAGGCCGCTGTCCCGGGCGTGCCGCAACCAGGTTCGCCAGCGGCGCCAGCCCTCTCGTACGCTGGGGGCGAACCAGACATCCTTCAGCGCATCCTTGAGGACATAGACCGTAGCCAGCGGCTGGTTGGCCGCGAGTAGTTCTTGAAGCTGCACGGCTTGTCCGTCCTTCAGGTTGTTGCGATTGCGCAGCAGCAGCCAGCGGCTTTGCTTGACCGCCTTTCGTGCCGGCTTGTCTTCGCGCAGGAGGTTGGCCTGGTCAACCCGGATACGGTCGATCACATCCCGACCGTAGCGCGCGACGACGTGAAACAGGTCGTACACCACTTCGGCTTGCGGGCAATGCTTCTTCACCTCCAAATCAAAAGCCGTGTTCATGTCCATGGCCACCGCCTCTATCTGCTGGCAGTGCTTGCCGAGCAATTCAAAGAACGGGCGGACCGCCTCGCGGCTGTTGCCGTGGCCGACCCACAATACCCGCGTTCGCTCGGCATCCATGATGACCGTGGCATAGCGATGCCCTTTGTGCAGGGCGAACTCGTCCATCACCAGGCGGCGGACACCGGTTGAATCGAAGTTGCCTACCTCGGCTTGAAGGCGTCGTTTATCGAGCGTTTTGAGGGTGTGCCAATGCAGGCCGGTGAGCTGGCTGACGTGGCTGATCGGCAGCAGCCGCAGCAAGCTTTCGAGCCATATCCGTAACCGCTGGGTCAGCCGAGATGCTGGCTCCAACCAGTCGATCCGCTCGGTCACCCGCCCACAACTCAGGCAATCGACTCGGCGCACTGGTAGTTGAAGCAGGACGCGCTGATCGAACAGATCACGATCACGCACCAGACGAATCCGGCGATCGTGAATCAACGGGCTGAACTGGCCACAACGCCCGCACTTAGGAAGAGAGCCGGCTTGAGGTTCAAGCTCAATGAGGAGGGTGTTATCGGTAGATGGGCGACAGGTAACGGCGTCGTAGCCTGGCCAGAAAGCGGCAAGATCAATAGGATGCACGGCGACAGCAGGGACAGGTGAAGGGTGTGTTTGGCGACTGCCAATTTACCTGCTTCCCTGACTGTCAACTCGCTCTTCCCCCAGACTCCGCGAAGAACCAATTTTATGCGGTGGTACAACAACGAGCACCGACATAGCCGCATCCGGTTCGTCACACCGGCTGAGCGGCATCGAGGGCTGGACCATCAGGTCTTGGCCCGGCGACATGAGTTGTACGAACGAGCCAAGGAAAACAAACCGGAGCGGTGGTCAGGCCGGACGCGTAACTGGGAACCGATCGGCACCGTGTTGTTGAACCAGGATCGAGAGCAACAGAACGAGAAAATGGCGGCATAGTTAGACGGTTGACGCGACAACTACCTTGAAAAATGCCGTCATGGTAGCTAAGCTAGCACCCCACTAACAATATCGCTATCAGCACATACCGCACCCTGTTCGAACTAATGGATTGTGATGGACACACCAAATAACTCACTGTATGAGGCAACCCATGAAAAAGCAATTAAAAATAATTCTGCTCGCGTCCCACCTGGCTCTGTTTGGCGCGGGAGTTGGGCTAGGGATCTATATACTTCCGATTTTGACAGCACAAGAAAACGCCACCATCGCCGAAATTGAAGAAGTGCAAAAGGTGGCAAAGTATAGCGGAGAGTTCAAGAAAGATCAGAAAGGCAGCGACGCCCTTCACTGGGCGAATGGACAACTTTTTGTTACGGATAACGAAATTGTATTTAAAGGTGATGTAGCACCTGGTCCAGACTACAAAATTTACCTGACAAAGAAACAAGCCACCGACAAAGAATCGTTTTTGGACATAAAGAAAGAAGCAATTCTGATTGGCGAATTGAAAAACTTCGGGAATTTCAAGAAAACCATTCCTGCAAGCGTCAACGTCAACGAGTTTACAACGGTCCAAATATGGTGCGAGCATTTCTCTAAGTTCATCGGCTCCGCAAAATATCAGTAAACAAGCTTAAACTTGGATCTTGCCTGTTCACGAATAACATGCGCCTCATGCCAATGGAAATTAAAGTCTTGCCGGGCATGAGGCCTCCCCTCCACGTCTAGATTCTTGAAGTCAAAATTGACCTCAACCGACCCTCAGACACTGACTACGATGCCTGCATACCCTGAAGCGGTTCACCAGATGGGCTTGCGACAGAGATAAGTACGCGCCAACCTCAGATGCCGCTAAGGCTCTATACGCCGCCTTATCGGAATGGGTGGAATTTTGCGCGCGAGCGTCTAATGTTATCCAAGAGCGAGGGCTCTGATTAGTCCCGTCTCCCATGAAGATTCGCAGACTAAGACCCCTATTAAATCTGTAACATTTCGCTAGTTAAACGTTCATAGTGGAGATAAATAAAATGATTTCTTTACTGTGGGGTGAAATTAACCATATCGACAATGTTAGACCCATAGACGATGAGGACCTGCCATGTCTAAATGAAATATTTGAAATATTGAAAAAGCACAACTGCATAGACAGATTTGGCGTGGCACTACTGCACAAACACTTTGATCTACAAGAAGATGAGGTGCTTCTGGAAACAACCGATGTGGATGGGCGCGAACAGTGGATCAGGCCGATTAAAGAAAGTTACTTAAAAGAAAACCGCATTGAAGCGCAAACAACCCTCGTATGTTACTCCGATGCAGGCCTGTCTCGGATGTGTGTTTGCGCGCGAGGGCCTGATGGTCATATAGGAAGACATGCCAGTACTCCAAGCATGGACTAAGTGTCAAAAATAGCTGGCGTGATAAGCGCAATGGAGGGAGCGTGGAGTGGATAAATATTGCCTCGGATGCCGTGAAAATTGGTATGGGAGCGTTGATCGCTGGAATGTTTGGCTATCTCGTCGCGCTGACCAATACTTCGGCAGAGACCAAAAAACTTCATATCACTAAAAAACAACTGCAGCTGGATAAGGTTATAGAAATACTCAATTCATTCCATAAAAATTATGCACACTATAGAGCCAATGTAAGAAATTACACAGGGCGGTTACAGGAGCTGAGTGCAACACGGTTATTGAATTGAAGCTGGAGCATCATGCCGCATAGCCATAGCTTCCTGCATCACCTCGTCCATAACCTCGATCGGACACTTGAAGTCGAAGCGCTTACGGGGGCGCATGTTCAGTTGCAGTGCGATGGCATCCAGTTCCTCCTGGCTATGCACCGACAAGTCCGTGCCCTTGGGCAGGTACTGGCGGATCAGGCCATTGATGTTTTCGTTACTGCCGCGCTGCCAAGGGCTGTGCGGGTCGCAGAAGTAAATCGCCACCCCGGTCTGCTGGGTGATTTCAGCATGCCGCGCCATTTCTCGGCCCTGGTCGTAGGTCATGCTCTTGCGCATCGCCAGCGGCATGCCATTGAGCGCTGCACTGAAGCCTTCCATCGCCGAGGTCGCCGTCGCGTCGTTCATCTTCACCAGCATCAGGTAGCCACTGGTGCGCTCCACCAGCGTACCTACAGACGAGGCGTTGGCCTTGCCCTTGATCAGGTCGCCTTCCCAATGCCCTGGCATCAGTCGGTCTTCGATCTCCGGCGGACGTACATGAATACTGACCCTCTCAGGGATCTGACCGCGCCGATCCACGCCGCCAGAGCGCGGCCTGCGCATCGTCTTGCTTTGGCGCAGGCAGATGATCAGCTCTTTACGCAGCTCGCCGACTGGCAAGGCATAGATCGCGTTATAGATCGTCTCGCGACAGACGTAGGCATCTCTGAGGCTGGGAATATTCATGCTGCGCAGCTTGCCGGCAATCTGCTCGGGAGACAAACGCTCACGCAGCATATGCGCCACCAATTCGAAGCGCTCGCTACCCGGCAACAGCTTTTGCTTCGGTCGACACACCTGACGGCGGGCCTGCATCTGCTGCTGGGCCACGCGGGCCGAGTAGCCGCCACAGGCATCTCGATTGCGGCGCAGCTCCCGGCTGATGGTCGAAGGGGATCGGTTGATCAAGCAGGCAATCCCGCGCAGGCTGAAACCTTGGGCATGACCGATTTGAATGGTGGCGCGCTCTTCAACGCTGAGTTCGGAATAAGACATAGGGACAGCACCGTACCGGAAAGGTCAGGTGTTGCACTCAGTTTTCGCCGCCGCCCCCTTATTATCACTGCGAGGTGAATAGCTTTTCTGCCAATTGATTATGCCAATGCGATTCTCTTCGCCGAAGATTTCGTCCATGAGCATGCCAAGTCTAAATAGTTCCCTATGATCAATACAGATAGCCATAACCCCGCCTGGGGTTAGCATCTCACGCATCATCCAGTTTCTGGGTGTCATGAAGCGCAACCATTTGCTGTGCTTGGACCCATCATCTTTAGGAACTACATCGCCGAGATCTGGATCGTTTGGATCCTTGTCCCACTTGTCGTTATAGCGGAAGTCCTCGCCGGTGTTGTACGGCGGGTCTGTTACTACAAGATCAACTTGACCACGATATTTATAGAGCGTGACCATCGCAGAAAGGTTTTCACCGTCCCAGATCTCATTCTCTGACTGGGCGGTTTCCTCTCCAAAGGATACTTTCTTGATAATACGATGCAGCTTCGGCTTGACCTGGCGGATGATCTGCCAGGGAGCAGCCCGCCCGGTGTAACTCATAACGATGCCATTCTTGCCAGCATCGGCAAGCGCCGCATCATGCTCCTGCAGCATACGGACCAAGGCGGCCCTCGGCAGTTGTTCGTAATCCATGCTTGCCCCTTGAATTCGTGCGGCGGCACCGAAAAGCTGAAAATTCTAGTACCGCTCGTGGATGCTTCACCATCCCTAGGGTGGCGAGTGTACTTGTGAACGTATTGATTTGGCTGTTAAACCGTTGAAAAAGACGGATCAACTGAGTTCCAAACGGGCTGCGTACTGGCTGGCAGATGCGAATCCGGCGCACGCCGCTCCCTTCTGGGCTCAAGCCCGCGAAGCGGGCATAAAGAACCCGGCCGAGGCCGGGATCCTTATGGGCTTATGGGCCGGCGTATTGGTCTGCCCAGTCCAAAGCCGGTGCCACGGGAGCTTGCACCTCCTGAGGCCAGGTTTTGGAGCCCACTGCAAATCGCCCGTAACCCATTAAAAGATAGCTGGGCATCCGACGAAAAGAGCACCAAGGCACCATTACCCTTGAGCTACAGCGCCGCTACGGGGCACCAGTTTGATTTCAACGCGGCGATTTTGGGCGCGACCCTCGGCGGTGTCGTTGGGGGCAATGGGCGAGCTGGAGCCTGCACCAAAGGTTTGCAGGCGCGAAGGATCGACGCCATTGCTGCGCAAAGAGAAAAAGGGGACTGATTTATGTGCGCCAGGCAAAGCTTGGTCGCCTGGGAATGACGGCGCAAGCCGTCACGAAATGGCGTAAGAAACCCAGCGGGTATGACCCCCGCCCGGTAAAGGTTAGCCACCGACCGGAAGCGAGTCTTGCGTGGTGACCGGGTAACCGGCGCTGCGAAGCGTAGACAGCAGAAAAGGGGATTTATTTTCCCTACTCTAAAACGGCCGCTGTTGGCCGATTGCTGCCTGTCGTGGACGACCGTTTAACTTCAAAGCCTGACTGGATTGCAAACTGCTGACACGCGTAGATTCTGTTTTCGACTCGTTTAATGCCGTCGATGCCAGGCCATAAACAGAGAGGAAACAACCGCTCGAAAATTCGAGCCATAGACTCTAGAGCCAGTGGGTAGTCGGAGTCATGTTCCTGCAACCATCAAATCCAGATTCTGCACCGCCGCTCCAGCGGCTCCCTTCCCAAGATTGTCAAACACCGCAGCCAACAAAACCTGCCCCGTCTCATCATTTTCACACACCACCAATCGCAAACTATCAGTCCCGTTAAGCGCCTGAGGATCAAGGCACGTCAACCCTTTGGCCTCCTGCATCGACATCACCTGTACATGGTCCGCATCGACGTAGTGCTGCATAAGACACGCATGCAACCGCACCGCATCCACGCCCGGCGCCAACAAGCGAAGTTGCAACGGTATGGTCAGCACGATCCCCTGCCGAAAAGCCCCATAAGCCGGCACAAACATCGGCCGCTCCATCAGACCGCTTTGCTGCTGAATCTCCGGAATATGTTTGTGTGCCAGCCCCAGACCATAAACCTGAAACGCGGGCGCCTGTGATGCGCCCTCTCCCTCATGCTCTTGCACGCCAACGCGCCCTTTTCCGGAATAGCCCGACACAGCATGAATGTTCGTCGGATAGTCCCTGGGCAGCAACCCGGCCTCCAGCAATGGGCGCAGCAGCCCTATCGCCCCCGTGGGATAGCAACCGGGATTGCTGACCCGCCGTGCCGTGGCGATGCGTTGGGCCTGCTGCGAGTTCATCTCCGCGAAACCATAGGTCCAGTCTAGATGGGTGCGGTGCGCCGAACTCGCATCGATCACCCGAACGGCGGGGTTTTCGATGCTCGCTACAGCGTCGCGTGCGGCTTGGTCGGGCAAGCAGAGAATCGCGATGTCGCAGGCGTTGATGATTTCGGCGCGACGTTGCGGATCCTTGCGATGTTCGGGGCTGAGCGTGATAAGCCGCAGATCGGTCCGGTCGCGTAGACGTTGATGGATTTGCAACCCGGTGGTGCCTTGGTCGCCGTCGATGAATATAAGAGGACTTGCCATGGAATGCTCTCGGACATAGGAAATCAGGAGTTCCAATCTTCAGTGAGGGGCTAAGATAGGAAAAGTTGAATTTCTAAACGATGAAATTCAGCTTTTCTGAACAAGGAGTGACTCATGCGCGAAATCAGCCTGGACCGTCTGCGCACGTTGGTGGCCATTGCCGACCTGGGTTCGTTTGCCGAGGCGGCCCGTGTGCTGCACCTCGCGCCACCCACGGTCAGTTTGCATATTGCCGACCTGGAGTCGCGGGTTGGCGGAAAGCTGTTGTCGCGCACACGTGGGCGCATTCAGCCTTCGGCGATTGGAGAAACGCTGGTGGAGCGCGCGCGGCGCCTGTTGGCGGATGCGGAGCAGGCGCTTGAGGACGTGGAGCGTCAGGTGCAGGGCTTGGCCGGGCGTGTGCGGCTGGGTGCCTCCACAGGGGCCATCGCACAGTTGATGCCGCAAGCTTTGGAGACGTTGGGCCAACGCCACCCCGCTATCGATGTGCAGGTCGCGGTGCTCACGTCGCAGGAAACTTTGAAGAAGCTTGCCGAGGGCTCTTTGGAGATCGGTCTGGTCGCGCTGCCACAGACCCCGGTGAAGGAATTGCGGATCGAGCCATGGCGGCGGGACCCGGTCATGGCCTTCTTGCCGGCTCGCTGGGAATGCCCGGATGTTGTGACCCCCGGTTGGCTGGCCGCCCAGCCATTAATTCTGAATGACAAAACTACTCGGCTTTCGCGCTTGACCTCGGAGTGGTTCGCCAGTGATGGACGGCAGCCCACGCCGCGTATTCAACTGAACTACAACGATGCGATCAAAAGCCTAGTGGCGGCCGGTTATGGTGCGACGTTGTTGCCGCATGAAGCCTCCACGCCATTGCCCGATACCAGGATCGTCATGCGGCCATTACAGCCCTTATTGTGGCGTCAACTTGGTATTGCCCACCGTGGTGGGGACGTCGAGCGGCCTACGCAACATGTGCTGGATGTGTTGTGGGGGTTGAGTGCGGGCTAGGGCGATGTTGTCAGAGAAAGGACCGCTTTCGACCCGGTCATACGGTGATTGAGGTCCCAGGCGTCAGCTACCGCACCTGAAGCCGTCGTTCATCGCTCCAAAGCCGGTGCCTGTCTCCGTTCGCCCAGGCCAGGGTGTCGTAGTACTTGTGCAGCAGCTCGGTAATGGCGGCGGTGTCGTCGGTCATGGGGTTTCCTTGGGGTTGGCGGTGAGGACTGCCTGGACGCGTGCTTGCAGCGCGGGCAGCACGTCTTGTTGGAACCAGGGGTTGCGCACCAGCCAGCGATTGTTGCGCGGGCTAGGGTGAGGCAGGGGGAACGCTTGCGGCCAGTGCTCGCGCCAGGCTTCGACCACCCGGGTGAGCGGCGTCTTGCCAGTACCGAGGTGGTAGTCCATGGCGTAGCTGCCCAGCACGATGACCAGCGACAGGCGCTCGAAACGCTGCATGAAGGCTTCGCGCCAGGCGGGGGGCGCACTCCGGGCGTAGCGGCAGGTCACCGCTTTTGCCGGTGCCCGGATAACAGAAGCCCATGGGCAGAATGGCGATGCGGGTAGGGTCGTAGAAGGTGTCGCGGTCCACGCCCAGCCAGGCGCGCAGACGCGCGCCGCTGGCGTCGTCGAAGGGCACGCCTGAGGCATGGACCCGGGCCCCCGGTGCTTGGCCGGCGATGAGGATGGGCGCACTCGGGTGAAACTGGAAGACCGGCTGCACGCCGTGTGGCAGATGCGGTGCGCAGCGCGTGCAGGCGCGGACGTCGGTCAGAAAGGCGTCGAGTGTCGGCATGGCGCGCTTCCGGAAAGGGTGGCTCGCGCAGGACGGAGGTGCCATCCTGCGCGAAGCGTAACCCGGCAGCAAGTCAGTGCTGGGTCAGTGTCGGATAGCCCTGGATGAATACGCGGTCGGTCTTGGCCGCCGGCACATGGCAGCCCATGCAGTCGGCTTCGTAGCTGACGGCGACATTCTTGGCGGGGGCGTCGGCCTTGAACAGCGCCCAGCCCCAGCCGTCGCCCCACAAGGGGTTGCTGGCGAAACGGCCTTTGGCGTCCTAGACCATCACGAACCACACGGCCGCATCGGAACCCCAGACCACAGGGTTGCCAGTGGTCATGGCGCTGGTTTCGAGCTTGCGGATCTCTTTCACCAGCGTGGCGCCGTCCAAGAACTTGCCGGTCTTGCGGTAGTGCTCGGCCGAGGCCTTTTCGGTGTACACATCGTGCAAGCCGCGAGAGGCGGATTTTTCGTCCAACACCGCATATGAGCCCAGGTGGACGAAGTTTGTGCGGAAGTCTGTGGGGCGGCTGATGCCGCCCTGGCTGTCCACATAGGGCGAAAAGTCGCCGGCCGTGACGGCCAGTGGCAGGACGAGGGCGCTGGCGAGCAGAGCGCCGGTGAGTGCGATTTTCATCGTGTTCTCCTTATATGCCTATGGAGATCAGACGGCGACCACGGGGAAATCCACCGTGGTGTCGGCGATGTGGTTGGTGTAGTTGGTGAGCGTGTTCAGCGCGACGTTGGCGATCACTTCCAGTATCAGGCCGTCGTCGAGCCCCGCGCGGCGGTAGTTGGCCATGGCGTCGGCCGACACCACGCCGCGTTGCTCGACCAGCGCGCGGGCAAAGCCGGCGATTGCATCGTCAAGTGCGTTGGCCGCCTGGCCGGTGCGGGCCGCGGCGATGGCCTCTGCCGACAGTCCGGCACCTTTGCCGATCAGGGTGTGTGCGCTCAGGCAATACTGGCAGCGATTGGCTTGACCGGCAGCGAGCGCAACGATCTCGCGCTGGGAGGCATTCAGGCGGCCGGTGCCCAGCGTTTCGGACAAGCCGAGGTAGCCATTGAGCGCCGCCGGCGCGTGGGCCAGCGTGGCGAACAGGTTCGGCACCATGCCAAGCTTGGCTTTGACGGCCTTGAGTGTGGCAGCGGTAGCGGCGTCAGCGGTGTCGATGGTCAGGGGGGCGATTTGGGTCATGTCTATCTCCGTAGTGGGTGAGGTGCAAGAGCACGTGGGCATGATCGCCCTTTGTTTGGTACGATATGGCACGTAAAGTATCAAATACGTAACCTATCGTCTTATATGGAGAGTGGAATGGCGGATCGACTGGCCGGCTTGCTCCGGCACTACTCGCTTTCGGCGCGCGTTTTTCACAGCGGCGCCTTCTGTGGGCAGCATCATTACGCGGCGCCGCATGGCTATATCCATCTGGTGCGGCGCGGCCCGATTACGGTGCGTTCGCCCGTGCATGAAGATCTGCTGGTTACCGAGCCGAGCCTGCTGTTTTATCCGCGCGTGGCGTCGCATCGTTTTGTCGCCGCCCCCGGCGATACCGCTGAGCGGTTGTGTGCGGAGGTCGACCTGGGCGCTTCGACGGGCAATCCGTTGGCCATGGCCTTGCCGTCGATGCTGCTGATTCCGTTGGCGGACTTGCCCGGCCTCGGGCCGACGCTAGAGTTGCTGTTTGCCGAAGCCGAGCGCGACCAGTGCGGTCGGCAGGCCGCCATCGACCGCTTGTGCGAGTTGCTACTGATCCAGTTGCTGCGTTATCTGATGGATGGGCGGCTTGGCGCCACCGGACTGCTGGCGGGCCTGGCCGACCCGAAACTCGCGCGCGCCATAACCGCCATGCACGATGCGCCGCAGACCGCGTGGTCGCTCGAGGCGCTGGCGGCGAAGGCGGGCATGTCACGCGCGCGCTTCGCCGCCGCGTTCAAGGACGCGGTGGGCGTCACGCCGGGCGACTATCTGGCCGACTGGCGGATGAACGTCAGTTGCACCCTGCTCAAGCAGGGGCGGCCGGTGGCGGTGGTGGCCGACCGCGTCGGCTACGGCAGCCCGAACGCTCTGGCGCGCGCCTTCCGCGTGCGCATGGGCTGCGCCCCGCGCGACTGGCTGGCGCAGCAGCGCGGTGACGCGGCGCTCAGCGGTTCGTGAGTTTGAGTTCGATTCGCCGGTTCTTGGCGTAGGCGGCGCCGGTGTTGCGCTCGTCGAGCGGGTGAAATTCGCATCACGCCGGAACAACTGGCGGAACTCCAGGTGGCGATCCGTCAACGGCTGGTCAGTCTGTTCGTGCGGCGCGGCCGGCTGGACAAGGCTGAGTCAGTGGCGCAGGTAGCTGGATGACGCTGTCCCGCCCTGAGCCGACGCTCACAGGCGGGGATTTCCAGTGTCGTCATTGTCGGCTATTGGCCGGCAGCAGCCCGTCGTTGCCTGATGGATCCAACCCCTCCGCTGCTATAGTGCAGTCGGCTTCTGACGTTCAGTGCAGCCGTCTTCTGAAAACGACAGAGACACGGGCGTATCCAATCAACATGGCTTTGTCCAACTATTCAGTGAGAGTCCAGTGTAGTCGGATATTGAAAGCTGGAGACTGTAGCTGGATGTCAGCAATGCGGGTTTGCGCGAGGGTTGCTGTCGTTTTCAGAAGACGGCTGCACTGAACGTCAGAAGCCGACTGCACTATAGGGGGTCGTTTGCGGGAGGGGGCGAAATCCTACGCTAAGGCTTTGGCCAACGATATTCTCCGGTAAGATTGATGTGTTCCCAGGGGATAGGAGAAGTCGCTTGATATCTAGTATGACGTCTGTCGCACGTGCTTGATTGCGGCCGCGATAGCTAGATCGCGTTGCTCCTCTTCTCCATCCGCGTTCCAAGCCGCGGAAAGACACCCGTAAGCGTACGCCTGGTCGAGCAGCCGACGCGGATCGACGTCCAGCGCACGAGAGAATGCGTCCGCCATCTGTGCAATGCGTCTAGGATCGAGACAAAGGTCGTCTCTGTCAGCCGGATCGTAGAACATATTGGCGGCGCCAAAGCCCACTTCACCGACCAGACCGACTGGATCTATCACCAGCCAGCCGCGACTGGAGAACATGATATTTTCATGATGCAGATCGCCATGTAGCCCACGCAGTTCCGAGGCATTGCTCATCATTTGATCGGCTATAATCGCCGCGTGGACGTAGTCAGTTTGACGACCTGCGTTTTGATCGTCACGCGCCCGCTGAAACAAAGCTGCAAAGCGCTCCCGGATCGGGAGAAGAGCAGAAGGCAGGGGTTCCTCAGATGCGGCATACAGCTTCGCCATCAGTTCCGCTGCAATTTCGGTCGCCTGGTAGTCGCCGTGCTCGGCAACGATGTGAGAGAGCATTCGCTCCCCGGCATATTCGAGCAACATCAGATTGTTCTCACGACCGAGCAACCGGACTGCTCCCCTCCCACTGCGCCATACCAGATAGTCGGCCCCGCGCAGTTCATCAGCAATGTCTTCTATAGGTTTCAATCCTTTGACGATTGCAGGAGTCCCGTCTGGCAAAAAAACTTTCCAAACGAGGCTGGAAAAGGTGTCCGCAATGAGAACAGGTTGGGAAACGTGCCAATGAGCAGGAAAAACAGGCGGCATGAACATCAACCCCAAGTAAGAGGGTCCAATCGCAGATAGAAGGCAAGGCGTTCGCGGTCGGGGGCTTCGATCCCCAATACATTGAATAGGACAGCGAAGGCGCGCTCTGCTTCATCTGGCGCTGCCCAGTTCTCTTCGGCGTTAGCAATCATGAGTGCCAAATCGGCATAGCGATCTGCTGTTCCGAGCCGCCCAAGGTCGATCAGACCCGTACATTGAAGAGTTCTAGGGTCTACCATGAAGTTCGGCATGCAGGGATCACCATGGCAAACAACCATATCGGTGCGCTCTTGGTCGAGCCGCACCGGTAGCTCTCGTTCGACACGAGCCAAAAGATCGAGCTGCGGCGTACTCTTGTCCTCGTCAGGTAAGAAGTCGGGATTGACGGCATTGCGGGACACCACATCAACGGCGCGTCCGATCATTCGCGACAGCCTGCGCTCAAACGGACATTGATCAACCGATAGGCTGTGAACAGCCCCAAGTTGCTGCCCCATTGACGGCCACGCTTTGAGCAAATCTGCTCCAGACAGATCCGCCGCCGGTACTCCCGGAATTGCCGTTATCACTAGGCATGCGCCCTCCTGTTCCTCCTGCCAGTTGATTACCTCGGGGCAAGCCACACCTCGACCTTTGAGCCAAATGAGGCGGTCACGCTCTCCAGCGAGCTCACCGCGACGGGAAGCAGGTGCGATTTTCGCGAAGGCATGCCCGTCACCACGTCGAAAAACAAAATCACCGGATTCTCCGCCTCTGACAGGCAACCAGTCAGAATGCGATTCACCCAAAAAAATATAAGTCCGATTCAATGGAGGTTCCTTCAGTTTGCTGATGAGGCGCGGAGGTGGCTCAACCTGCGAAAAGAAAAGAGTTGCTATGCAAGGCCAAGAACATGCTTTCCATGGTCTCTGAGCTCGCCTTTGGGGCCGACGTACCGGTAGAGAGTGACGCGCTCGATGCCAAGTTCCTTGCAGAGATCGGAAACTGAAGTATCGCGCTGGGCCATGGCGGCTTGCGCGAGACGCACCTGAGCTTTGGTGAGCGCGAATTTTCGTCCGCCCTTGCGACCGCGCGCTCTCGCGGAGGCGAGACCCGCCATGGTGCGCTCTCGGATCAGATCCCGCTCGAACTCAGCCAAGGTGGCGAAGATTCCGAACACCATGCGACCGGACGCAGTCGTGGTGTCGATCTGAGCGCCCTTTTCAGTCAGAACCCGCAGGCCGATCTTGCGGTCTGACAGCTCCTTCACCGTGTTGACCAGATGGGCAAGCGATCGTCCGAGGCGATCGAGCTTCCAGACCACCAGCACATCGCCGTCACGCAATGACTTGAGGCAAGCGGTCAAACCAGGGCGATCATCACGACCGCCGGAAGCAAGATCATCATAGATATTGTCCCGTTCGACACCTGCGGCGCGCAAGGCGTCGTGCTGCAGGTCGAGAGACTGCGAGCCATCGGCTTTGGAGACGCGGGCATATCCGATCAGCATGTATCACAAACGTTCGATTATGTGACAGTTTGCATCGGGAAGCTCTGCACGTCAAAATTTGTCACTTAACCCGTCATTCTGTCTAAGGCATGCAAAGGGTAGGCTAGGCTCATAATGTGACAGAAATTCCGGGGGGATGCCTTCCTTCGCGAAGGTGGCGCGCAACTGTTCCAAGGAAGCGGGGTCGCGCCGACCATAGGAAGCCAACGCGAACAGCGAGCGTGCCGTCTCGGGGTTGTGTCGTGCTTCAATGATGGCCTCATCAATGGCCTGGATTGCACGCTGCCAGTGATCGACGGGTTCGGGCTTCGGCGCTTTCGCCGGCAGGCCACTGGTGAACCCGGTTTGGGGCTCGGACCAGAATAGCTTTGCGTGCTCGCCTGGCGGGCTTATATCCCTCACCTCAATCAAGCTGATTGCCGTTGCCGCCGCCTCCAGCATCTGCAACCGTACTGCCGGGTTCAGGGTTTCATACGGTCGCCACAGACTTTGCCCAGCACGCAGCGGATGCCCGCAGCATTCCCAGATTTGGCGGAGATACCCCGCGTAGGTGCCGCACGTCGAAAGCGGGGTGTTCAGCTCATCGAGCAGCGTGCGTAGCAGCCTAAACCACAATCCGGCGTGGATGCGTCGGCGCGGCAACTCCACGTGGCCGGTCGTCAGTGCCTGCCAGGTACGCTGGTCCATCGCCGCAATCGCGTCGCTGGCAGTGCGCGGTTCGGCGTCGGCGTTCTCCCAGCCGAGAAACCGCCCTGGCACGCCCCAATAGGATTCCAGCCAGCAGCCATGCAGTGGGCAGCTCAGCATCAGGGGCAGCTTCCACGCGAGCAGTACGGCTTGGTTCTCCGGATCGTTCAGGCAGAGCGGACAGGCGCGGTGTATCGGTTGGGTGGGCAGCCAGGCACGCCAGCTCGTGATGGATCGCGTCTTACGGCGGAGTCTCGGCAGCAGTACCGAGAGCTGGAACGCATAGGTTTCCAATGCGGCTGGAATCTGATCATCAAGGCTGTCCAGTAGCCAAGGCACCCAGCCGGCGAAACTCATGCAGCGCAGCCGATCCAGCTCGATACCGCTCCGCTGGGAGAGCATCGCCAGCAGCGCCAGTGGTGGCGCGGTGTCCAGGTCATCAACCTGGCCGTGACCAAGATCGTGCTCCAGCAGCTCGGACACTTCCATGTGATAGCAAAGGGCCACGCGGTTGAGCCACGAAGACAGGGCTTCGGCTTCCCTGGGTGCCGGATGCAGTGGCCAGCGTGGCGCTGGCTTCACATCAGTTCCCGCTCGAATTGCCGCCGCCGCTCGCTGGGACCGGTGTAATCGGCCATGCTGAGCGTGCGGTGGTTGATCGCTTCCTCACCACTCTCCACGGCGGCCACGGCCGCCGCCATCAAAAGGTGCGCCAGCTCGCCAATAGTGCCCTCGCTGCGCGTGAGCAGGTAGCGAGCCATGTCCAGCGTGGCAATCGACGAAGGTCGCCGCAGCGGGAGCGAAGCCGCGAAGCTGGCCAGCAGTGAACAGCAATCGTCGTTGGCCTCCCACACCGGCAGCATCATCGGCTCGAAGCGATTTTCCAACTGGTCATCCGAGCGGATGGCCAGGTAGGCGTCGCGTGTGCCCACACCGACCAGCGGGATGCGCAATTCGTTGCCGAGGAAGCGCAGCAGGTTGAGGAATTCCCGGCGGTTGACGCTGTTGCCGGCCAGGACGTTGTGCAGCTCGTCGATCACCAGCAAACGCACACCGAGCTTGCGCAGCAGTGTCAGCGCCAGTTGCTCTATTTCCGGCAGCCGTGGGCGCGGTCGCAATGGTGCTCCCATCGCCGCGAGCAGCGCGACGTAGAAGCGGATCACCGATGGCTCGGACGGCATCTGCACGACCAATACCGGGATGTGCTCCTGGTCGGCGTCGGAGCTGGCCGGGTGGGCGCGGCGGAACTTCTCGACGATCATCGACTTGCCGTTGTTGGTTGGACCGACCAACAGCAGGTTGGGCATGCGTTGTTTGTTTGGCCACGTATACAGGGCTTCCAGCCGGTTCAACGCCTCGACTGCTCGCGGATAGCCGATCCAGCGGTCGGCGCGAAGGCGATGGATGCGCTCGTCCGCCGGGAGACGGGCCAAGCCCTGGGCCGCCGGCAGCAGGTGGGACAGGTCGATGATGGGATATTCGTCCACGGCTACCACTCCTCAATCTGGTCGAACGGTTTGGCAGGTGGCTGGTTGTCCGCCTGCGGGTCTGCCATGTCCGTGTCCGCTGGTGGCGTGGTTTTGACAGGTTGTTCCGTTGACTTGAGATGCTGGCGTCGATCCGCGTCGCGCCGCGCCTTGCGCGTGGCTTTCTGCGCAGTGGTCACGATTTCGCGCATCTGCCCGATCATGCGGAACAGCGCCGACTCATCCACCTGTTCGCGCCCTTGCTGCCGCAATTTCGCCAGCGCCTGCCGTTGTTCCCAGAGGGTGACAGCCGGGTGCGACAAGGTACGGTATGGAATTTCCAGATAGTGCTGCCCCTCCGGCTCCAGCACCCAAATGCGGCTGATGTCGCGTGGGTCGCGCCGGATCAGGAACGCAGGCAGGCGGTCGCGCCGAGCTATCCACGGCTTGAGCGCATCGGCGTAGTAGTGGATGTGGTCGATGACGAAGCCAGTGCGGGTCAGGGTGCGGCGGAGGACGGGCAGGAAATCGACCAGAAAAGCCGTGGTGCGAGTGATGACGGTTGGAACGCCGGTACGCGCGACAGCTTCGGCCCAGCGTGCGGCCGGCGGTTGGAGCAGGCCGTTGTGCACGGAGCCGTGATAGGTGCCAACCGCCAATGCGAGCCAGCGTTCCAGCTCGCGCAGTGTCAGGGCGGCCATCTTCTCGGAGGCGTATTCCCCGCGCTGGTCAGGGTTGGAGAAGGTCGTCCCCGGCAATTCGTCGTGGATCATTTGCATCGCCGTGCCGATGATCCGTTCCACGATGCCGCCATAGTGCGGCTGCCCGAGAGGCCGATAGTCCAACCGGATGCCATGCTGCTCGCAGCCACGGCGTAGCGCCTCGCTCTTGAATTCGGCCGCGTTGTCCAGGTAGAGCAGCGCGGGCTTGCCGCTCATCGGCCAGTCCATTTCCACGTCCAACCTTTCCAACCAAGGGCGCTTGTCGCAACCGGCGTGTGCGAGGCACAGGCCGACCGAGACGGCAGATGGCGCTTCTAACGTGACCACCATGCCAACCACGCAGCGGGTGAACACGTCGATGGCGAGGGTCAGGTACGGACGGCCAATCGGTTGCCGGTCGCGCTCGTCCACCACGATCAGGTCGATGACTGTGTGGTCGATCTGTACCTGCTCCAGCGGTGCGGAGACTGGCGGAGGAACACCGCCAACACCTTGCAGGATGCGGGACGCATCCTGGCCTTCCCGAAGTCGAGTGGTCTTGAGTGGATCAAGGCTGGCGATCCGCAACGCGACCGTGTTGCGCGCCGGCATCCGCAGCTTTTGCAGCTTGCACACCCGCGCAACTTCACGGTGGAACGCCGCCAAGCTGCGCTTCTGCTTGGTCAGGAAGCGCTTTTGCAGTAGCTCGCGGATGATTCGTTCGACCGACTCCGGCAAGCGGCCTTTACCTTTGCCACCGCTCGACTGTCCAAGAGCCAAATCAGTGACCAGCCCCGAACCTTGCCGGGCACGGCGGATCAGGACGTAGACCTGCCGCCGGGACAGACCCAGCGCCTGGGCTGCTGCGTCGGCCGCTTCATGCCCGACCGTCTCCGACTGCGCCAACGGCCCAATGATCTCCGCGCGGCAGCGAGCACGCTCCCATGCCTGTTCTGACAGGGTGGCTACGCCGCGCTCGGCAATCGGTACGGTATCGGTCGCCATGCTCGCCTCGCTTTGGTGCACACGAGTATTGAGCATAGACGAGTTTCGTGCAGAGGAGTCCTGATATCGGGCTGTCAGGAGCCGTATGCACAGCAGGCTTCATGTCTCGTTGATTGGTGCAGTCGTCTTCTGAAAATGACAGTCTCGACCTACGACCAACTCCTCGATCTGCAACGCGATGCTCTGGCGAAGGTCGGCTGTGAGCGCGTGTTCGAGGATACATCCAGCGGAGCCAAGGCCGAGCGGGTTGGTTTGACCGCCTTGCTGGCCACGCTACGCCGTGGCGACACCGTGGTGATCTGGCGCCTGGATCGCCTCGGCCGCTCGCTGAAGGATCTGATCCGACTGGTCGAACAACTGGACGCCGCCGGCGTCGGCTTGCGCAGCTTGCAAGAAAACATTGATACCGCCTCGATTGGAGGCCGTCTGGTATTTCACCTATTCGGCGCCTTGGCCGAGTTCGAGCGCAACCTGATTCGCGAGCGCACCCAAGCCGGACTATCCGCTGCGCGGGCCCGTGGCCGCAAGGGTGGGCGCAAGAAACGGCTCGATCCGGCTAAGCAAGAACTCGCCCTGCGTCTCTATCACGAGCGGAAACACACCGTGGCGGAAATCTGCCGCATGATGGGCATTGGCCGCTCGACGCTCTACAACTATCTGACCGAGGCCGAACGCAATGCCCAGCGGGCAGCATAAGGCCATCCCAACCGATTCGCTGATGCAGTTGCGGCAGCGGCTCGACCGTCTGCCGAAGAAAAGCCCGGAACGGGCCGCCCAGGTGACTGCGATAGCTGAGTTGTATGGCGTGTCCCCGAGCACTGTGTACCGGGCGCTGAACTTCATCCATAAACCCCACGCGGCCCACCGGGCCGATCACGGTAAACCGCGCGTGTTGCAGCAGGCCGAGCTGGAACGCTACTGCGAGCTGATTGCAGCGCTGAAACTGCGCACCACCAACAAGCAAGGGCGGCACCTGTCTACCCGCCGCGCCATCGAGTTGCTGGAAGACTACGGGGTGGAGACCGTGCAAGGGTTGGTCAAGGCGCCTAAGGGTGTACTCAGCCGACCAACCGTCAACCGCTACCTATCCCTGTGGCGACTGGATCAACCGCGGTTGTTGCGGCAGCCGCCCGCGACGCGCTTTCAGGCGGCACACAGCAATGACTGTTGGCAGTTCGACCTGTCGCCCTCTGACCTCAAACACATCGATAAACCGGACTGGATCGACCCGGCCAGAGGTGAGCCAACGCTGATGCTGTTCAGCGTGGTGGATGATCGCAGTGGTGTGGCCTATCAGGAATACCACTGCGTATACGGCGAGGACGCAGAGTCGGCGCTGCGCTTCCTGTTTAACGCCATGGCGCCGAAGGCTGACCCCACCTTTCCGTTCCAAGGCCGCCCCAAGATGATCTACCTGGACAATGGCCCGGTGGCCAAGCGCCGCGTCTTCCAGAACGTCATGCAGGGGCTGGGCATCGAGTGGCAGACACACATCCCGGCCGGCAAGGATGGCGCCCGTACCACAGCCCGCTCCAAAGGCAAGGTGGAGCGCCCTTTCCGCACGGTGAAGGAAGCCCACGAGACGCTGTATCACTTCCACAAGCCTGAAACCGAAGCGCAGGCCAACGAGTGGTTGATGCGTTATCTGGTGCGCACCTACAACGCACAGGGCCATCGTTCCGAGCCGCATTCGCGGATCGAGGACTGGCTGGCTAACCTGCCCGCCGAGGGCCTGCGCGAAATGTGCACCTGGGAGCAGTTCTGCCGGTTCGCCCGCGAGCCCGAACGACGCAAGGTTGGCGTCGATGCGCGAGTCACCATCGACGGCACGGCCTACGAGGTGGAGCCCGACATGGCCGGTGAGTCCGTGGTGTTGCTTTGGGGCTTGTTCGATGGTGAGCTCTATGCCGAGTTCGAGGGGGAGCGCTTCGGGCCTTATTACCCAGTCTCCGGGCCAATTCCACTGCATCGCTACCGCGCATTCAAACGCGGCAAGGCCGATGAACGATCCGAGCGCATCCGCTCGCTGGCTGACCAGCTTGGTCTACCCATCGCCGCATTGGCCGGCGACGATGTGCGGCTGACACCTCCCGCAGCTCCCATGGCACTGCCGCGCCAACCCTTCGATGCCGAGGCGCATGAATACCGGTTTCCCAGCGTCATCGCAGCCAAGCTCGCCATTGCCGATGATCTGGCGCAGCCGTTGGCTAAGCTCTCACCCGAAGATCAGGCATTCATCCACCAGGTGCTGAGCGAAACCCTGACGCGCCGCATCGTGTTGGAGCGCGTTCGGGGCTACTTCCGCCACAAGAAAGCAGGAGAAGAACATGCGGGTTGAAGTGATGCAGCACTACGGACTGACGTTGCCGCTGAACCAGGCCGGCTACTTTGAGACCGCCCACCATCAGCAGTTGATCAAGGACATCAAGGGGGCGATCTTCGAGGGGCGCCTGATCGCACTGTGCGGCGTCATAGGCAGTGGCAAGACCGTGATGCTGCGCCGGCTTCAGCAAGCGATGGAAGAGGAAAAGAAGATCACGGTCTCCAAGTCGCTGGCCATCGAGAAGCACAGCATCAAACTGGCCACCTTCATCGCCGCGCTCTTCTACGACCTCTCCTCCGAAAAGCAGGTACGCATCCCGACCCAGGGCGAAAAACGTGAGCGTGACCTGCGCGAGCTGGTGAGGAAGAATAAGCGCCCGGTGGCCCTGTTCGTCGATGAGGCACATGACCTCAACGGCCATACGCTGACCGGCCTTAAGCGCCTGATGGAACTGGTCGAGGACGGCGACGGCCGATTGTCGGTGGTGCTGGCCGGGCATCCCAAGCTGCGTAACGACCTGCGCCGCCCGACGATGGAGGAAATCGGCTACCGCACAGATATTTTCTCGCTCGACGGCATCGCCGGCAGTCAGCGCGAGTACATCCACTGGCTGCTGGAAACCTGCACTGCGGGGAAGGTCGAACCCGAGTCGATCCTGAGTGAAGACGCCATCGACCTGCTCGCCACCAAGCTGCGCACACCATTGCAAATCCAACTGCACCTCAGCATGGCATTGGAAGCCGGCTACCTGACTGGCGAGAAACCCGTCTCGGCGGAGCTGGTGGAATCAGTGCTGTCGCGTCAACTGGATGATCTGGAACCGACCCTGACGCGCCACGGTTACCGCATCAAGGATCTGGTAGATCAGTTCGACGCCAGACCCAATGAGATCAAGGCGCTGTTCAGCAACGCGCTTGACCCCGCGCGCGCTGCCGAGCTGCGTGACAAGATGCTGGCGGCGGGGCTGCCGATCTGATTACTGGCTAATTTCACGTTTTCGGGGGTTGGGCAAAAATAGCCAACTTCGACGCTGTCCTAGTCTCGGCAAGGGTAATCTCTAAGCTTTGTGCGCGTTGGCGTTGCGTCGAAACGGTTTTGTGTAGCTCGGCGCTCTCCGACTGCAAGGCGTCGAAGCGCGTCTTCCTTCAGCAGTAGTCGGGCCTCGGTGAGCAGGTGCTCATTGTCACGATTCAATCGGGTCAGTTCGTCTTGCTTGACGATCAGCGTCTGCTGTAGCTGGCGAGCCTCCATCTGCAGCTGCTGCACCTGCGCTTCGTGCCGGCGCTGCTCCTGCTCACGCTGATCCTTGCTTGTACGTCGGTAGTGCTCAAGTGAATCACGGGCATGTCGGTGTCCGGTTGGTCAGGCTTTCAATGCCAGTATTCGGTGCGCACCGTTCAGTACGATGAGGCCCACGACAGTACCAATCACCAAATCTGGGTAGGAAGAACCTGTCCAGGCAACCAATGCACCTGCTGCGATAACACCAATGTTCGCGAGCACATCATTGGCTGAAAAAATCCAACTCGCTTTCATGTGTGCACCACCTTCGCGGTGGCCATAGATCATCAAGAGACAGCTGACGTTTGCGACTAGTGCGACTGCGCCAATCCCCATCATCAGCATCGACTCAGGTTCGCTGCCGTAGAGGACGCGTCTAGCCACTTCCACGAGCACGCCCAGAGCCAACACGATCTGAAAGACCCCCGCCAGGTGGGCAGCCCGAACTTGAAGCCGTGCACTCCGGCCGACCGCATAGAGAGCCAGCCCATAGACGGCAGCATCAGCAAACATGTCCAACGAGTCGGCAACCAGGCCAGTCGACTGGGCGATCAAACCTGCACCCATCTCAATGACAAACATCGCGGCATTGATACCGAGCAGGATCTTCAGCGTGCTTGCCTCTTTCGAAGCAGTCAGCTCTTCATTGGCACTATTGGCCGAGGCTGCTTCCTGACTGGCCGGCTCAGTACCCAGCAACGCTGCACCCAGGCCAAGTGACTCCAGCTTGGTAGCGATCTGGTCAACCGCCCCGTCATGGAAAGCGCGTACCTGTCTGCTGGTCAAATCAAAGGACAACGAATTGAGCTCAGGCAAGCCATTCAGTGCGAGCCGAATCATTCGTTCTTCTGAAGGGCAATCCATCTTGGGTACAGAAAAACTGCTGACCCATGTTCCTTCATTCGAAGGCGCGGTTGCCGCTTCTGTGGTTGCCGAAACTGGGCCACAGCCACAGGACTTCTCACAAGAACTCATGATTCGCTTCTCCTATCGGGCTTTATTTTGTCAATTAAAAACCATATAGCAGGTATAGGGTCAAGCATGGATATACTGAGTTTTGACTCAGGAGAAGGCCATGCGCATAGGCCAACTTGCAAAGCTGACGGGGGCGGACATTCAGACGATTCGTTTTTATGAACGTCAGGGACTGCTCCCACCTCCTAACCGTCAGGACAATGGCTACCGAGCCTACGAAGCGGATCATGTGGAGAAACTGCTGTTCATTCGCCAATGCCGCTCTTTTGGCATGTCACTGGAAGAAATTGGTGTTTTACAGGGCTTTCAGGAGCAGCCGCAGCAACCATGCACGGCGATCAATACGCTCCTTGATAGACATATCGCCCAGGTAAGGGCTCAGATCGCATCCTTACATGCCCTCGAAAACCAGTTGGTGACGTTGCGGGGCTGCTGCGATGATGAACGACAAAGCTTGGACTGCGGAATACTTTCGGGTTTGGTGGAGGGCGGCATTCCACGTCTTCAATCCTGAGGTCGAAGACCCTGCTTTTGATCGAGGACCATGCGGCAGACCTCTTTCCTATTCACGGCTTAAATTCTTTTTTTGCATCGCCTCAATCCATAGCGCTTGACCCTATAGCGACTACAGGGTGTTCACTTGGCACATCTGACCAAGGAGTATTTCATGTCCAGTTGCTGTGGCGATGACCCTAAGCCCACTAATTCCTCTAGGACTTGCGCCTTGCAGCAAGCCGGACCGTCCCCATGCGGCTGCGCGTCTATGGGTGTCAGCTTGCTGGTTGTCCTGAACGGCCTTCGACCGCTGCGCAAGTGAGATCCAGATGAATACAGCCCTTCGCATTGCCATTGATAAAGCCTTCTCACGAGCAAAGCAGGCCCTCCGAGAAAAGGATGAAGCCGGAACCTTTCCCTGGTTGGAGCGGGCCCACATATTGAGCCAGCGAATGCCAGTCCTTCACGCTCAGAGCCATTGGCTGATGCTGAGGGCTGGCTGGCAGTTGCGCGACTATCGGGAGGTGCTCGGCCAAATGCCTCGGATCATTGCGGCACTGCTGTTCTCCAGGATCTGGGTGCCACTCGGAAACACCGGGCGGGCCAGGGTTAGTGCTTTCGCGCCGATGCCCGTCTCCCAAGAGTTGCAGCGACTTCTTCAAGGAGAGCCGCGATGAGTTCCTCTCCTGAAAGGTCATTTTTCGGCGCTCCTTGGCTTTGGTGGACATTATCGCTGGCGATTGCGTTAGCCGACCAAGTGTCCAAGAGCGTAATTGAGGGTTCGCTCCCGGTCGGCTCCGTGACTCCTCTGACCACGTTCTTCAATCTGGTTCATTTCTGGAATACCGGTGCAGCATTCAGCTTCCTGGCTGACGCGGGCGGTTGGCAGCGATACGTCTTCATCGCCCTGGCCGTCATCATTTCGATAGTGCTCGCGCTGATCCTGCGTAAGCCCAGTCCCAAGAGCGAAGCGCTGGGCTATAGCCTCATACTGGGCGGTGCAGTTGGGAATCTGATTGACCGCGCATTCCGTGGTCATGTGATCGACTACCTGGATTTCTACTGGCAGTCCTGGCATTGGCCGGCGTTTAACCTGGCGGATATCGGTATCGTCGGTGGCGCCGCCATGTTGATCCTGAGCAGTTTGCTGACCCCAAAAGCGGAAGTGAACCGAGCCAGAGAATGAAAAGCTCGTCTTCGACGGACACAGTGCGCTGGGTAGGCCATGCATGGGTCGGACCCGGTATCGGAGTCTTTCATGGGCGTGTTGGTCACCAAGGCTGGCACCACCATCAGGCGCATCAGATCTCAGTGGGCCTCGATTCAACCGTAGCGGTCGAAACCCCGCTGGGTATTCATTCAGGGGCAGCCATCTTCATCCCGGCAGGCTTGAAACACCGGCTGAGCGCCGGTCGAGTTCTGTCGATCTATGTGGATGCGCTGTCCGAGGAAGCTCGTGCTTTGCGGGGTACCGAAGAAGCGAGGGTGATTGAGATCACGCCGGCGGACGTAGCGGCGATTATCGGCGCGCTGCGCGAGACAGGACACAGTGCTGTACAGCTGAAGGCTGGGGTGCGCCAGACGCTGCGGCTTCCCGACCCACCGATCCCAGATCCTCGCTTGACCAAGGTGATTGAAGCGCTGCGTAGAGGCCAAATGAGACGCGAAGAAATGGCCGCACTGGTGCATTTATCACCCACACGGTTTTCCCATTGGTTCGTGGAACAGACAGGTCTGCCGCTTCGCAGCTATGCGAAATGGTTACGTCTCACGCAAGCCTTACAGCACCTAGCCAAAGGGGGGCGGCTGACCGAAGCGGCGCATGAGGCAGGCTTTTCTGACTCGGCTCATTTCTCCCGAACATTCCGGACGCTGCTGGGCATCGATCCATCATCTGCCCTGGCTGAAGTCGATCTCCAGGAATCCTAGCTCTTTCGTTCAAGTCGAAAGCTCGTCTCTCCGCATAGAGTCATGACTCCATCACAGGGAGCTGAACGATGTCGACCTTTCTTCGATTTGCCATACGGTGGGTGAGCTATCCACTCGTGTTTGGTGGCGCTGCCGCCTTCATGATCTGGGCGCTGTATGCCGGCGTACCGTATTGGCCCACCACCCCCATAGCCGCCGCGATAGGACTGTTGAGCATCGCTGGTTTGGAGCGCATCCAACCGTTTCGCGAAGCCTGGCTTGAGGATCATCAAGACACCGCGACAGATCTGCTGCACATGCTGGTGAACCTTTCCGTCATTCAATTCACCGCTGAAATCCTGGCCAAACTTGGCGATGCGGTGCCGGCTTCGGTTCGTCTCTTTCCGATCGAGAGTCCGCTGTGGCTCCAGTTGCTACTGGTCGCCGTCGTGCTCGATCTGGGCCTGTACGGCATGCACCGGATTAGTCATCGAGTGCAATGGCTGTGGCGTTTTCACATGATTCATCACAGCGCCGAGCGGTTGTATTGGGTGAACGGGGAGCGACGCCATCCCCTGCACGCGGCGCTCATGGCCGGTCCGGGGCTGGTGATTCTGCTCGCATTAGGCGCCCCGTCTGCCGTAGTCGCCACCTGGTTTGGCATTCTGACCGTGCACTTGGCCTTCCAGCATTCGAACCTGGACTACCGACTGGGGTGGCTGCGTCACATTATCGGGGTTGCCGAAATTCATCGCTGGCATCACAAGCGCGACTTTGAAGATGCCCAAGTCAACTTTGGTGAGTTTCTGATGGTGTGGGATCAACTGTTTGGCACGTTCCTCGACAGTGCGGGGAAGCTGGGGGAGGCCGAGGTCGGGTTGCATGAAAAGGACTACCCCAAAGGCTACCTTGCGCAGTTCGCCGAACCCTTTGGGCGAGACCGTAGAAGCAAAGGCTAGCGGGTTCTCTTGCAGTGCGGCGGTAGCCAGGCACGGCACGCTGTCTCTGGATTGCTCTGGTTAGTTGCAGAAAGCGTGAGCCCATTGAGATTGAATGCGAGCCGGCGCGGCTGAATGGGGGACGATAGAGAAAACGGAAAAAATCGTACGTTAAGCGTACGGCCTGTCAGGTTGAGGCCCTAGAGGTTGCCGGCGAGGCGTCAGAAAATGCTGGAATCGGCCCTATCCTGACGCGGCCCAAGGTTCCGGCCTGACGCCTAGTTAGGGCGTACTTCAACTGGACGTTCGCGGCGGGCCTACGTTGGGTTTTGGTTCCATTGCTCCCCAAATCCCGAATAGGGAGCAGTGGAACAGGAAACGCACTTAAGCCAAGTCGGCTTAGCGTACGATTCTTCCCGAATTCTGCGGCTTCCCTCTGAAGAGCTGGGATACGTGAGGGCCGGTGGAAGTGATGACCGCATCCGTATGCAGAAGAAAAGCCTTCCCGATAAAGACCCCATGCGGGAAATCGTCATTAAATCCAAGGGCGGATCGATTACATGGGTCTCAAATACCGGGTATGACTCAAAGCTAGGCGGTGATGTTTTTCATCTCCACCAGCACTCCACCGGACAGGGTTTTTTGCAAGCCCGAGACGCACTGAGAAAGTTCGCTGACAACAAGGAGTTCGAGGCCGGAGTCAGCTACGAAGGAATGAGCACGCCCGAGCGTGAAGCCAAGATCCAAGCTCGCAAGGAACAAGAAGAAATCAGGAAAGAGCTTCGGAGAGTTGCTGTTTATGGTAGCGTTTAAGCTTTGGGAAATCAACAAAACGGCATAGCGAATGATCCCCTCTGGCAAACCAAGCCGACTGTCGCCGAGGCTAATCCCTCTTGTGGTTTTTTTGATCGGCCTGTGCTCCACCGTAGTGCTTTACCAACTCATCGTCGAGTCCGTCGATCAACGACAACAGGTCTACTTCGACTTCCGCGCCCGGGAGGCTGCTGAGCGCATCGAGAACCGCATGGCCACCTACCAGCAGGTCCTGCGGGGCACGGCCGGGTTCTTTGATGTGCATGATGATGTCGGACGTGAAGATTTCCGAAGGTATTCCGATCGCCAGGCTCTGGACCAGTACCTGCCTGGCATCCAAGGCGTGGGCTTCGCCAGGGCCATCCGGCCTGCCGATCTGCAAACCCACATCGATCAGGTCCGCGCCGAAGGCTTTCCCTCTTACACGGTGCAACCAGCAGGCCAACGAGACCTGTATTCCTCGATCGTGTATCTGGAGCCGTTTTTGGGACGCAACCTGCGTGCCTTCGGCTTCGACATGTATTCAGAACCCGTGCGGCGCGAGGCCATGCAGCGCTCGGTAGATACGGGTGCCATCGCGCTTTCGGGGCATGTGCGTCTCCAGCAGGAAACGGGGGTTCAGGAGCAGTCGGGGTTCCTGATCTACCAGGCGATCTACGCTACTGACCAGCCAGCGGCAACCGTAGCAGAGCGCCGGGAACAACTGCGCGGCTGGGTCTATGCACCGTTTCGCATGACAGACTTCCTGCAGGGTCTCCTCGGAGAGCAGGAGCGTGACCTGATCATCGACATCTTCGACGGCGAAGAGATGGTTGAAGCGACACGAACTCACTTTGGCAGTTCAGGGCGTACCGATATCCGTCCAGGGTTTGAATCGGTGCATCGGCTGCGCATGATGGGACAAACCTGGACCGTTCGCGTGCATGGCAGCACGAGCCTTCTGCAACGGGTGGACAGAGGGCTACCGATCGTGATCGCGGTAACCGGTGTCTTGCTCAGTGCCATGCTGGCTGGGCTGATGTTTTTGCTGGTGTCGGGTCGGTCCCGGGCAGAAGCGGCGGCCCGCGCGATGACAGAAGACCTGTCTCTGGAGAGGTCTCGATTGAGTGCCATTCTTGAAGGCACCCGGGTCGGCACCTGGGAGTGGAATGTCCAGAGCGGTGAAACCGTCTTCAATGAGGAATGGGCGAGGATCGTTGGATACAAGCTCCAAGAGCTTGAGCCGATCTCCATCGTCACCTGGGCAAAGCTCACGCATCCGGAAGATCTGCAAAAGTCAGAACAGCTGCTCAAGCAGCACTTGGCGGGGGAGTTACCGTTCTACGAGTGTGAGGCCAGGATGCGCCACAAGGATGGGCACTGGATCTGGGTGCTGGACCGCGGGAAGGTGGGGAAATGGGATCGGGATGGCAAGCCTCTCATCATGTACGGTACCCATCAGGACATCAGCCGGTCCAGACAGGAGCTGGATACCTATCACCATCGAGCGCATCATGACGTATTGACCGATCTACCCAACCGGGTCTTACTCGGTGACCGCATACAGCAGGCGCTTGCATTGGCAGAGCGCGAGAACACGCATCTGGCTGTGCTGTTCATGGATCTGGATGGGTTCAAGTCGGTCAACGACACCCATGGCCACGAAGCGGGGGATGTAGTGCTAAAGACCGTGGCCCGCCGTCTCCTGCGTTGCATCCGTGCCTCCGACACGCTCGCCAGGGTGGGAGGCGATGAGTACGTGGCCTTGCTGCAACACGTCAGCGACGAACAGGAGGCGCTCAAAAAGGCCAGCCTGTTCATCTCGGAGGTCCGCCGACCAATCCCCTTGTCTGCGGGTGGCGAAGCACGAATTTCCATTAGTGTCGGTATCGCGCTCTACCCTCAGCATGGAACGACCATCGAGGTGCTCAGCGAGCATGCCGATCAGGCGATGTATCAGGTCAAGAAAGGCTCCAAGAATGGAGCCTTGGTGCTTCAGGATAGCGGCTCGGTGTAGCTCTGCGTTCCCGTAGCGTTTAAACGCACCCTGATCGACAACTCCAGATCTTGTGTTGCCGGCGACAGCGTCCACGCATGAAGTTGGTCCATCACGACCGATCAGGCATTGACCGCCGATTGCTTCGAGCAACTGGCCCCACAGATGACCGCCAAGGGCTGGAAAGGGAAGCCGCAGAATTCGGGAAGAATCGTACGCTAAGCCGACTTGGCTTAAGTGCGTTTCCTGTTCCACTGCTCCCTATTCGGGATTTGGGGAGCAATGGAACCAAAACCCAACGTAGGCCCGCCGCGAACGTCCAGTTGAAGTACGCCCTAACTAGGCGTCAGGCCGGAACCTTGGGCCGCGTCAGGATAGGGCCGATTCCAGCATTTTCTGACGCCTCGCCGGCAACCTCTAGGGCCTCAACCTGACAGGCCGTACGCTTAACGTACGATTTTTTCCGTTTTCTCTATCGTCCCCAATGCAAGCTCGCTCGCAGTTAATGTGAGCCCGAGGGCTTCGTCAGCCGCAGTAAATCTGAGCCGGGAATCGCGTTGATTGCGAGCCCGGCGATTTTCAAATGCGAGCCGTTACACCTAGTGGCCTCGAAGGCACGGCGTCCGACGCAGCCCCCTGATGCCGGCCAGTCGCTCTTAGCGCGCGAAATAAAGAACTTAAAATCATCAGTAAAGTCAGATAGATAGGAGTGAAGTGAGTGAATTTTCCCCTTATCTCGGCATAACCCCAATAAGCGCCCGGTGGCCCTGTTCGTCGATGAGGCACATGACCTCAACGGCCATACGCTGACCGGCCTTAAGCGCCTGATGGAACTGGTCGAGGACGGCGACGGCCGATTGTCGGTGGTGCTGGCCGGGCATCCCAAGCTGCGTAACGACCTGCGCCGCCCGACGATGGAGGAAATCGGCTACCGCACAGATATTTTCTCGCTCGACGGCATCGCCGGCAGTCAGCGCGAGTACATCCACTGGCTGCTGGAAACCTGCACTGCGGGGAAGGTCGAACCCGAGTCGATCCTGAGTGAAGACGCCATCGACCTGCTCGCCACCAAGCTGCGCACACCATTGCAAATCCAACTGCACCTCAGCATGGCATTGGAAGCCGGCTACCTGACTGGCGAGAAACCCGTCTCGGCGGAGCTGGTGGAATCAGTGCTGTCGCGTCAACTGGATGATCTGGAACCGACCCTGACGCGCCACGGTTACCGCATCAAGGATCTGGTAGATCAGTTCGACGCCAGACCCAATGAGATCAAGGCGCTGTTCAGCAACGCGCTCGATCCGGCGCGCGCCGCTGAGCTGCGCGACAAGATGCTGGCGGCGGGGCTGCCGATCTGAGCGCTGGGAAATTGTACGTTTTGGGGTTTTGGGTTTGGGGAGCAACGGAATAGAAAGTGCACTTAAGCCCTGCCATCTCCTCTCAGCGCCATAATCTAGGTCCTTCTCAACTCCATTCCCCCCTTGATTCCGTACTTAAATACGGAAGTAGAGTCGAATCGTGGGCTGAAAACCTGAGAGGAGATTGCTGTTATGAAATACCTAAGACTGCTGCTGATAGTTGGTTCGACTCTGCTGTCATCCACCGTATGGGCCGAGAACGGAGCCGATCGAGCGCTTGAGTGGAGGGCCGCTATGCACGACAAGGCTGAGGCGGCCTTGGTGGCGGAAACCGCCAAGAAGATTGAGCAACTGGGGGCCACGGCGGCTGGCCGTGTCGAAGAGCAGCCCGCCTGTCCACCTGCAAGGTAGGACATGAGCGACTGCTGCACGATCCGCTCGACCAGGCTCAGCGTGAGCCTGCCCTGATGAGGCGCAAGTGCAAATAGCAGTACCAATCTGTGGCCTTTGCAATTGCTCCTTTGGCCATTCAGCGGCGCTCATTGAGCGCCGCTTTTTTCCAAGCTCAAGCCGACAAACAGGGGCGCCTCACAAAACTGGAGATCGTAGGTCAGCACGGCTCTTTGTTTCCATGCAGCGAAACGATCAGCGGACAGGAAACAGTCCCGTGACTCGCACAACAGTCGTGAACCAGCCGCGCCAAGACTGACTCGATCCGCTGCAAATCCGCGAGTTTCCCACGTACATCCTCGAGCTTCTGCTCGGCGAGCACACGCGCTTCGTCGCAGTGAGCGCCGTCATCCAGCCTCAACAGTCCGGCCACTTCATCGAGGCTAAAGCCCAGTCGTTGCGCGGATTTCACGAATTTCACCCGTGCGACATCCGCCTCGCCGTAGCGGCGAATACTGCCGTAGGGCTTGTCCGGCTCGGGCAACAGCCCCTTGCGTTGATAGAACCGGATGGTTTCCACGTTGACCCCGGCCGCCTTGGCAAAGGCGCCGATGGTCAGGCTGTCCACAGAGTTTTCCACAGTGCTTGATTCCGTACTTGACTACGGAAGTAACCTTAAACCATCGCTCACATGCTCAAAAGGAGAAATGCATGTCTGAACCGTCAAACGGGCGCGCCCCTCTTGTCGCCGGGGGGCTCGCTGCGATTCTCGCGTCGACTTGCTGTCTTGGGCCGTTGGTTCTGATCGCACTGGGATTCAGCGGGGCCTGGATCGGCAACCTGACCGTGCTGGAACCTTACCGCCCGATCTTCATCGGCGGGGCGTTGGTCGCGCTGCTTTTCGCCTACCGGCGCATTTTTCGCTCGGCTCAAGTCTGCAAACCGGGCGAGGCTTGCGCTATCCCCCAGGTTAGCAGCACTTACAAGTTGCTCTTCTGGGTGGTGGCGGCATTGGTGCTGATCGCACTCGGCTTCCCCTACATCCTTCCCTTGTTCTACTGATCAGGAGTTCGCCATGAAAAGGCTGTTCGCATCCTTCGCCCTTGCCATCCTCGTCGCTGCGCCCGCCTGGGCGGCCACGCAGACCGTCACCCTGTCAGTGCCCGGCATGACCTGCGCCGCCTGCCCGATTACGGTGAAGAAGGCGTTGACCAAGGTCGATGGCGTGACCAAGGCGGAAGTAAGTTTCGAGAACCGCGAGGCCATCGTCACCTTTGACGATACCAAGACCAATGCCCCGGCGCTGACCAAGGCGACCGAGGACGCAGGCTATCCGTCCAGCGTCAAGCAATAGGAGGGAGTTCCGATGGCAAATCCGCTCAATCTGTTCACTCGGATCGGTGACAAAGCCGGTTCCGTCGGCGTGCTGGTTTCTGCCATAGGCTGCGCCACGTGTTTTCCCGCCCTTGCCAGCCTGGGTGCCGCGTTCGGTCTGGGCTTTTTGAGCCAGTGGGAAGGCCTGTTCATCACCACGCTGCTGCCCCTGTTTGCCGGACTGGCTCTGGTCGTCAATGCCCTCGGCTGGCTCAATCATCGGCAGTGGCGACGGACTGCGCTCGGCCTGATCGGCCCTGTCCTGGTGCTGGCAGCGGTGTTTTTTATGCTGGCTCACGGCTGGCGGAGCGGCTGGCTGCTCTATATCGGCCTGGCCCTCATGCTTGGGGTGTCCATATGGGATCTGGTGTCGCCCGCCAACCGCCATTGTGGGCCGGACGCCTGTCCAACTCCGCAGAAACAGTGATGCCGACAAGAGACCCATCTGAAGGAGTAACGCTATGACCGAATTGCAAATCGTTGGCATGACCTGCGCATCCTGTGTCGAGCATGTGAAAGATGCCTTGGAGAAGATTCCCGGCGTGCACCAGGCGGATGTTTCCTACGCCAGCGGGAAGGCCGAATTGACGGTCGACAAGGGCGTAAGCCGTGAACAAATGCAGGCCGCCGTCGAGGCACTGGGGTATCGAGCGGCGTTCGAAGATTCCACGATACAACCCCGTCCTGGCCTGCTCGACAAGGCGCGGGGCTGGTTGAGCGGCAGCATTGGCGCCGGGAAAGATGGCGACAGGCTCCACGTTGCGGTCATCGGCAGCGGTGGCGCCGCCATGGCGGCCGCACTCAAGGCGGTGGAAGGCGGTGCCCGCGTCACCTTGATCGAGCGTGGCATCATCGGCGGCACCTGCGTCAACGTGGGCTGCGTGCCCTCCAAGATCATGATTCGTGCCGCGCATGTTGCCCATCTGCGCCGCGAGAGTCCGTTCGACGCGGGGCTATCCGCCACGACGCCGACCGTCCTGCGCGAACGGCTGCTCGCGCAGCAGCAAGGTCGTGTGGACGAACTGCGCCACGCCAAGTACGAAGGCATTCTGGAAAACAATCCGGCGATCAGCCTGGTGCGCGGCACCGCCCGTTTCCAGGACGGCCACACGCTCAGCGTGGAACTGGCCGAGGGCGGCGAGCGCATCGTTGCCTTCGACCGCTGCCTGATCGCCACCGGCGCGAGCGCGGCCGTTCCGCCGATTCCCGGTCTCAAGGACACGCCCTACTGGACCTCGGACGAGGCACTGGCGAGCGACACCATTCCGGAACGGCTCGCCGTGATCGGCTCCTCGGTGGTAGCGGTGGAACTGGCACAAGCCTTCGCCCGGCTGGGCAGCCGGGTCAGCATCCTGGCGCGCAGCTCGCTGTTCTTCCGCGAAGACCCGGCCATCGGCGAAGCGGTGACGGCGGCCTTCCGTATGGAGGGCATCGAAGTGCTGGAGCAGACGCAAGCCAGCCAGGTATCCCACGCCGACGGCGAGTTCGTCCTGAGCACCAACCATGGCGAGTTGCGCGCCGACCAGTTGCTCGTCGCCACCGGACGCACACCCAATACCCGAGGCATGAATCTGGAAGGTGCCGGCGTGAAGCTGGATCAGCGCGGTGGCGTGGTGATCGACCAGGGCATGCGCAGCAGCGCAGCGGATATCTATGCGGCCGGCGACTGCACCGACCAGCCGCAGTTCGTCTACGTCGCGGCTGCCGCAGGCACCCGCGCGGCGATCAACATGACCGGCGGCGAGGCGAAGCTTAATCTCGACGCCATGCCGGCCGTGGTATTCACCGATCCACAGGTGGCCACCGTCGGTTACAGCGAAGCGGAAGCGCACCACGCCGGCATTGAAACCGACAGCCGCACCTTGACCCTGGACAACGTGCCACGAGCGTTGGCTAACTTCGACACGCGAGGTTTCATCAAGCTGGTCGCCGAAGCGGGCTCCGGCCGGCTGCTGGGCGTGCAGGCGGTGACTCCGGAAGCGGGCGAGATCATCCAGACCGCCGCCATTGCCATCCGCGCCCGGATGACGGTGCAGGAACTCGCCGATCAATTGTTCCCCTATTTGACGATGGTCGAGGGCCTGAAACTAGCTGCGCAAACCTTCACGAAGGACGTCAAACAATTGTCCTGCTGCGCAGGGTAATGAGAGAGCGAGGTTGAAGCATGAGCAACACGGCAGGCGATCTCGGTGGGTGCGACAGCCTACGCAAGACATGGCAGGTGATCGGCTTATGGGTGCTGCCTGCCGTCGCGGCGACGATAGCGATTGTTCTGGCGGATCGACGCCCCGCGTTGTTCCTGGCAGCGAGCGCCGCGCTGGCCGTGATGGGCGGCGCCTGCCTGGTCAACGCCGCGCGCTGTCGCCGACTTCACTGCTACATCACGGGGCCTTACTTCCTGTTGCTCGCGCTTGGTGCGCTGCTGGTTTATGTGTTTGACCAAAACGGCGAGCATCTCTCCAGACTGTGGCTGCTACTGGCACTGGGTACTACACCGTTGCTCCTCTGGCTACCTGAGCGCCTGGCCGGAAGGAAATATCTGAGTGCCCCAGTTTGCGGAGAAGGCCGGGAGTGTCGGTGATGAATGCCTACACGATATCCAGATTGGCCGAGGACGCGGGCGTCAGCGTGCATGTGGTGCGCGACTATGTGCTGCGTGGCTTGCTGCACCCCGCGCGGCGCACGGACAGCGGTTACGGCATTTTCGACGAGCAATCCCTGATGCGGCTGCGCTTCGTGCGTGCCGCCTTCGAGTCCGGTATCGGGCTCGACGAATTGGCGCGGCTCTGCCGGGCGCTCGATGCGGACGATGGCTCCGACGTGATCGGCTGTGTCGAGCGTTTGCTCCGGCAAATCGCGGCACGACAGGCGGCTTTAGCCGTAGTGGAAACGCAGTTGGCCGGGCTGACCCACTGCGCCGACGAAGGTCATGCCCATGCGTAACGCCGACCAAGCCGAATCGACCAAGGTCTCCCGCTCACGCGCTTATACCTGGGGCGTGCTCGCCGCGCTCACCTGCCCCTGTCATCTACCGGTGCTGGCATTGCTACTTTCGGGGACAGCGGCCGGGGCCTTCGTCAGCGAACATATGGGTGTCGCCGTGCTTGCGCTGGCCGTTCTCTTCTGCCTCTTCCTGCGAGCGGCACTGCGGACCTTTCGGGAGCGGCCGTGATCCGCTCAGACCACTGCGCGGTCTCCGCTGCCGAGTTGCGGCAGACTTGGGAGCGCCGGGAATTCTTCTGCACTACCGGCCGCAGGTCGATCTGCGCACAGGTTCGATCACGGGTGCGGAAGCGTTACTAGGTTTTCTTGGACGATGGAGGAACCCCATCATGAACGCAAACAACACCCCTACCATCAGCTGCTGCGAATGTTGCAAGGACATTCCCCTTGACGCCGCGCTTACGCCGGAAGGTTCCGAGTACGTCGTGCACTTCTGTGGCCTGGAGTGCTATCAACGCTTTATGTCTCGCGCGGATAAGAGGGCGGCATTCGAGCCTGATAGCCCCTACACACAAAAGGTCAGTACCCGTCACGACGACTAATTCGCTTTGCCTCTGGAAAGTGGCTCTGGTTAATTGCAGAAAGCGTGAGCCCACGATGATGGAATGCAAGCCGACGCAGCTGAATGCAAGCTCACTCGCAGTTAATGTGAGCCCGGCTGCTCCGTCAGTTGCAGTTAATCTGAGCCGGGAATCGCATTGATTGCGAGCGCGGCCGATTTCAAACGCGAGCCGTTACAACTAGCTTTCTGCGTCGGCAATCGCGTCAGTACATCCTTGAGATATGCGTACGGATCATGCCCGTTCATGCGTGCCGACTGGATCAAACTCATGATCGCTGCCGCTCGTTTGCCACTGCGCAGAGACCCGGCGAACAACCAATTGGAGCGCCCAAGCGCCCATGGTCTGATCGTGTTCTCCACCGGGTTGTTGTCGATGGGTACGGCACCATCATCCAGGTAGCGCATCAGCGCTACCCAGCGTTTCAAGCTGTAATCCAGAGCCTTGGCCGTGGCCGACCCCTCGGGCACGAGGTCGCGCTGAGCCAGCATCCATTCATGTAACTTCTGTGCAATGGGCGCCGCTATTTCTTGGCGTAATCGCCACCGTTCTTCATCGCACATGTCTTTGGCCTGCCGTTCGACTTCGTACAGCCCGCCGATTGAGTGCAGCGCTTGTTCGGCCAACTGGCTTTTGTTCGCTGCATGCAGGTCGAAGAACTTACGGCGGGCATGCGCCATGCAGCCGATTTCGGTGATATCCAGGTCGAAGCTGGCCTTGTAACCCGCGAAGTCATCACAGACCAGCTTGCCGTTCCAGGTGCCCAGGAAGTTGCGCGCATGTTCGCCGGCGCGGCTGGGGCTGAAGTCGTAGACCACCGCCTTGAGGGCCGAGTAAGGCGTCGTGCAATAAGCCCAGACATAAGCTCGATGCGTTTTCTTCTCTCCGGGAGCCAGCATCTGCACCGGAGTTTCATCGGCATGCACGACTCGCTGAGCCAGCACCGCTTCGCGCAGTGCATCCACCAGCGGTTGTAGCTGTACGCCAGTTTGGCCCACCCATTGAGCCAGCGTTGAACGCGGGATCGCCAGGCCTGCACGGCCAAAGATCTTTTCTTGCCGGTACAGCGGCAGATGGTCAGCGAATTTGGCTACCATCACATGCGCCAGTAGGCCTGCGGTCGGGATGCCCTTGTCGATCACCTGGGCCGGCACCGGTGCTTGGATCAGTGTTTCGCACTGGCGGCAGGCCCACTTTCCACGTACATGCTGCTCAACGGTAAACACGCCAGGTGTGTAATCCAGCTTCTCGCTAACGTCTTCGCCGATGCGCTGAAGCTGGCACCCGCAGACACACTGGGTGTTCTCTGGCTCGTGACGAATGACGGTACGTGGGAACTGCGGCGGTAGCGGCGCGCGCTTGGGCTTTTGGCGGGGTTCGTCCGACGTTGGGGCGGGACGAAGCGCGTTCAGTTCTGCCTCGATAGCCTCAAGGTCGGTGTTGAGCAAGTCATCCAGCAAGCTGCCTTGCGCTGGGCTGATCTGCTCGCTGCGCTTGGCGAACTTGTGGCGCTTGAGGATGGCAATCTCGTGAGAGAGCTGCTCGATGATCGTCTCGTCACGATGGATTTTTCGCGCCATGGTGTCGACCTTCGACAGCAACTGCGCAGCGAGTGCGCGCAGTTGTTCGGGTGTCATTTGGGCGAGATTGGGCGAGGAAGTCATGCCGTGGATTTTACCAAAGCGATCCACCTGCCACAGCTGAAAAGCAAGGCTAAATCACTGTGATTGCGCCGTTAGCGCCAACTCGCTGCCATGGCAAACCGAGCACCAGCGCTTGAAGTTGTTCAGCGTCGAGCCCAACTTCCAAGCCGCGATGAGTGCCAGGCCAGTGAAACTTGCCTTGGTTCAAACGCCTCGCGGCAAGCCAGATGCCCACGCCATCGTGCACCAGCACCTTCATCCGGTTGGCCCGGCGGTTGGCGAACAGATAAGCGCAGTGCGGCTTCGCCGCACCGAACACAGCGACCACGCGGGCCAACGCAGTTTCGGTGCCGGCGCGCATGTCCATGGGCTCGGTGGCTAGCCAGATGGCGTCGATGCGCATCATTGCGAGAGGCTGCGGATAAAACGTGCGCAGCCGTCCGGGTCGGAGATGGGCCATTTTACCGTGATGGATTTGTCGCCCAGCGACAGTGCGATGACCACGGCTTCATCAGCTTGCCGTTTAGGAATCGGTTGCAGCGGTACAAACGCGGGAAGTGGCGCGACGGGTTTATCACGGTAAATCGGCAGCCACTTGCGAATCACGTTGGCATTGATGCCGTGGCTGATGGCGACGCTGGAAACTGAGGCACCGGGTTTCAGGCATTCCTGCACGACCTGGGCCTTAAAGGGTTTGGGATAGGAGCTTCGTTGGCGCATGGAAATCCTAGCGATAAGGGTGATCGCGTCCGCTTAAAATAGGCGGACACCATCGCCCTTGTTTCCGGATTTCTGAAGGTGTGTTCTCTGGCCGCTTACTTAGCTGCAACTGCAACGCATCATCGACATGAGGTAGCTAGCCTCATGCAGATTCTCGGTATCGCTGACCAAGAACGAGACGCCGCGATCAAGGCCGCCTCTGACGATCAGAGACAGGTCAAGTTGATGCACGACCGCATCGCTTACCTAAACGTGCTCATGGAGACATGGGCTACTGGCGACGATGCGACGGCAGCAGTCGTGAAACAAGCCCTCCAGAGGGATCGTAATCTCTTCTCATAGTCAGTTATTAGCACCCAACTGCAAGCAGCGATTAGATTTGATTAGTAAGAGATTAGCAGCCTCCCGTGCTACGGCCGACACCCTATTCCTACTGGGCTGGAGCGCGATTTTTCAAATCGTCCAAGGGGTGCTGGAACGGTAATGATGGGGGTATCAGAACGGCATTCTAAGGGTGCTAGAACGGTATTCAGGGGTGCTAGAACGGCATCGGTAGGAGTGCTGGAACGGTATCGACAGGGGTGCGGGAACGGCATCGGTAGGAGTGCTGGAACGGTATCGACAGGGGTGCTGGAACGGTATCGACAGGGGTCGGGAACGGTATCGGTAGGGGTGCTGGAACGGTATCGACAGGGGGGCTGGAACGGCATCGGTAGGAGTACTGGAGCGGTATCGACAGGGGTGCTGGAACGGTATAAGTTGAAGGCTGGTACGTTACGAGCAGGAATGCTGAAACGGTACCAGCGGGACTGAGACGCTATCAACGCTTCTTATCTAAGTGCCGCTTTTGAGAGGCGCTAGGAGTCGTCTTAACTTGGATCAAATGAGCGTCAACAAGATAGCTAAACGGTCTACCAACATTTGCACTTGCTTGCTTTACTGCTTCAAGAGACTTCAGCAAGTCCTTTTTAAAATCAATCAAGGAGCTTGCTTGACTTCTGCACAGCCTATGCAAAGTTTCGATCTTAAGATCATATGGCCGTGCGTGACTGGAATAGAATCCATGTATCCACTTTGCAAGCGGCTTACCGCGCAGAGCATACCTTATTGACAAATCTACATCGGTGAATTGGTCTTCACGAAAAAACGCCCCGAGCTTCGGATTCAATCGTATGACATAAATTCGTTCACTTCGCTCATGATGATCACGATAAACCTCATGAATCAAGCTGCCTTCATATGCGTACCGACCAACCTTTACCTGCAAAGCCGTGGCTTTCAAGCGGCTGATGCTCAGGTCCAAGACACGACGATTTTTACCCGTGTCGGTTTTCCCCAAAACCTTCAAAAGGCGGTAGGCAGTAATTCTGCACTCCTCTCCCAACTCTTGCATTCGCGCCAAATGTAGAACTGCTGCCCAAACGTCCAAATCACCTTGATCAAGGAGAGCGCCTGTATAGAGGATACTGACACCACCTAGCGCGCTGACCTCCATTTGTTCAACATAAGGATGCGCCCCCTTCCTCATGGTTCCAAACAACGCCGATCTAAGAGCTACATTAGGTATACGCCTAACTGAGTCGGACCAGCTTGGTAGTGATTCACGCTTGGCTTCAACCTCGACCTCAACGTGCTTATCTTTCTCTTTTTCCTTACGCCTAGCAATAGAGCTCTTTCTAAGCTCCTCTATCTTGATATTGACGCGTGGTGGAAATGGCGGATTTGTAGCCATCGTCAACGAACAGCCGAACTGATTTTATCCGCTACCCAAGCTTGTACCTGCTCCGCCGGCCATGCCACAGAATTCGCTCCGAGAGAGATTCCGGGAGGAAAATCCCCAGCTCGAATCAAGCGGTAGATCTGAGACTTACTCAGCCCTACAAGGGCGCAGACTCCCGGCAGACGAAGCAACAAAGGTGATACAGACTGATTAGCCATCTATGGGACCTCCTGGGGCCGGTTTGGATGGCTATGAATTCAATGGCACCGCGATAGAGGAGTCATGGGGAACCCCAAACTCTCAGAGGGTTCCCCAAGATTTTCTACGGATAGCTCACACCTTTTTGCCGTTTTTAGGCCCAATCCCCATGTACTTCCGAAAAGTCTTATGACATGAGAGCATATCAACTTCCGCCTCCTGCGCAAGAAGTATCAAGTGAGAGCAAACATCAAATCCATCACGCGGCGGATTATTAAACAGATTGGCCAAGTTCTTAATCTTCTGAGCACGCTTTTCACCATGATAGTCCTTAGGTGGTTCACGATGAGCCTTGTCAACTGCCTTTATTACCTCAAGCAAACCCTTCATAACCTTAACGATGCTCCCTAACTCCTGCCGGCTAAACTCATCACCGCCCCCGACTTTATTTCCCTTCCCAGCCAATTTGTCACTTATCATAAAATCAGGAGACTCGAAACCTGCATTCAAAATCCACTCAGACAGGGCGGATTTTGAGAAATATACTACGCTAGCAGGGACACTTATTGACTGCTGGGCATCCTCACAATAACAATCCAAGTTATCTTTATCACTTTGTTGTGACGAGCAAAAAATATCGTAAAAGTACCTGCTCAACCCCTGAAAATAAATCACATGAGTTCTAGCTGAACGTTTATAGCCTCCAACAGACCCAACCCAGAAAATATCATTAACCGAGTCCGGACTAAATCGGTTCACACCGTACTCAATATATAATCTTTCAATCAATTCATACAATGCATATGCAGCTTCTTGAGGGCTAACCTTGTAGAATCGGGCGTACATCGGCGCCAGATCAGACAGGCGCATAGCGTCATCACTCACTGGGAACTCCATATTTATTCAATTGAAATCTAGGCAGCACCGCACGACAAAGCGTCTAAACGGTTGGCATACCACTGAAGCATTTCACGACGCCCTTCAAGGTATTGAGCGTGATTATAGGTACCGCGAATGCTGTTCTTATCCACATGCGCCAGCTGGGTCTCGACCCACTCACTACGATATCCCTGCTCATGCAGAGTGGTGGACATCGTGTGGCGGAATCCATGACCTGTCGCCTTACCGTCGTAACCAGAGCGTTTAAGCAACTGATTTATCGCAGCCTCGCTCATCGGCTTCGCGGGGTCATTACGACCAGGAAACGCAAGCGTATAACCACCTGTGATGCCTTCTAGTTCACGCAACGCAGTCACCGCTTGCGTCGACAAAGGGACTAGATGGGCTCGGCGCATTTTCATCCGCTGGGCTGGAATCGTCCAAAGTCCATTGTCGAGGTCAAACTCGGACCACGGCGCCCCTCTGAGCTCGGCAGTCCGTACACCCGTGAGAATTAGCAAACGGGTAGCAATTTTCACCACGTCATGCCCTGGGCACGCCTGGAAGCCTCGAATCAGATCTGGGATTTCCGCGATAGGAAGGAAGGGGTAGTGCCGGGAGGTAGGCGTTTGAAGTGCCCCTCCGATATCTGCAATGGGGTTGTACTCGACCCTGCCGGTGGCAATCGCAAAGCGGTACACCTCTTGGCAGCGCTGTCGAACCTTGCGTAGCTTTTCCAAAGCCCCACGCGACTCTATGCGGCGGAAGACCTGTAACCACTGCATAGGCTTGATCTCAGACAGAGGCAAGCTTCCAACCTGCGGAAAGATGTCCAGCTCAAAAGCCTCGATGACGTCAGTCGCATACCCTTCTGACCAGCGTGCAGACTTATGCTGATGCCACTCCAATGCGAGACTTTTGAAGGTATTGGCACGAGAAATTGCCGCCTGAGCCCGAGCGACCTTTCTCTCAAGGCCTGGATGCCGTCCCTGTGAAACCAGCTGGCGTGCATCAAACGCAAGCTGGCGAGCCTGCGCCAACGTAACGTTGTCGATAGTGCCCAAAGAAATGTGTGATTGCTTACCGTCCAGCCTGAAACGGAAGCGCCAAGACTTGCCGCCGGCGGCTCGAATCCAGAGGAATAAGCCACCTCCGTCAGCAAGGCCAAAGTCCTTTTCGCGGGGTGCGGCGTTCTTCACTTGCAGCACTGTCAAAGGCATGCGAGTACCTATAGATTATTGAACAGCACAAAGGTACTCGCAGGGGTACTCAGATAGCAAGCGCTGGGATGGGATCGGATGGCACCGCATGAAACAGAAAGCCCGCACTAGGCGGGCTTCTGAGGGGTTTCATGCGACTGCTTGGCACTGCATGAATCTATTGACTGGTGCCGGAGACAGGAATCGAACCTGCGACCTTCGCGTTACGAGTGCGCTGCTCTACCGACTGAGCTACACCGGCGTGAGCGCAACGCTACCACTGCCGTGGCGGTTACGCAAACGCCTGTTTCGCCTCGCTTATTCCCACTCCCCCGGCACCTGGCTCAGGAGGTCTTGCACCCGGTTGGGGCGAGGTCTTCTTCCACGTTGGTGGTGCACGTCCAGCCGGTGCTGGAGCGGGTGAGCGTGAGGGTTTTGCCGAGCACGTTGGCGGGGGCGTCGGCGAGGGTGCAGGTGATGCTGGCTGTGCCATCGGCGGCGGTGCCGCGGGCGGAGATGGCGCAGTGGGTGGTGGTGGGCTGGCCGCCAAGGGCGGCGACGTCGGTGACGTCCTTGCCTTCGTTCAGGCGCAGCTCCATTGCGGTCTTGAGTGCGGAGATTTCCGCAAGGCCGGCGCCGGCTTTGGCGCGGGCTTGCTGGTTGGTGTACATGGGTATGGCGATGGTCGCCACGATGCCGATGATCGCCACGACAATCATCAGCTCGATCAGGGTGATGCCCCGTTGCCCTTTCATGAACGTTTTTCCTTGTTGATACGGCTATGCCTGGGTTGCAGTCTCGGCCCCCGGGCAGACAGGCGCGCAGTAGAGCCGAACCGACACCTTTTGTCACCCCTGCCCGTCAGGTGGCCGGGCTCGCTGGACTACTCTAGTGAGCAACAGGGAAACCCGCCCGGTCAGGGACGCGACAAGCTGTTACGGGGCTTGTCGGGACGGCAATTAAGGACGTTTGCATGAGCCATTCGACACGCATGTACGCCTGGGAAGGCACTACCACCAACGGCAACAAAATCAACGGCCGCACCGAGGGGCGCAGCCAGGCGTTCGTGCGGGCCGAGTTGCTGCGCCAGGGCATCCGCGCTGCCCGCGTGCGGCCGGCGAGCCGGGTGCAATGGCGCTGGCCCGCTGGGCGCGGCAAGGCGGATGCGGCGGGCTTCAGCCGGCAACTGGCGACCTTGCTCAAGGCCGGGGTGCCGCTGCTGCAGGCATTCGAGGTGATGGGGCGCAGTGGTGGGGATGAACACCTGGGGCGGCTGCTGACGCAATTGCAACAGGATGTGGGCGCGGGGCTGGGGCTGGCCGATGCGCTGCAGCGCCACCCGGGCTGGTTCGACCGGTTGTACTGCAACCTGGTGCGGGTGGGTGAGCAGTCCGGCACGCTGGATCGGCAGCTGGAGCAGCTCGCCAACCTGCTGGAGCGGCGTCGGGCGGTGCAGCGGCGGGTGCGCAAGGCGATGCTGTATCCGCTGCTGCTGTTGCTGACGGGCTTGGGGGTGTCGGCGTTGTTGCTGTTGGAGGTGGTGCCGCGGTTTCAGGGGTTGTTCGCCAGTTTCGATTCGGCGCTGCCGCCGTTCACACAGTGGGTGATCGACTTATCCACAGCGCTGGGGCGGCATGCGCCGTGGTTGCTGGGCGTGCTCGCAATCTTGGGTGTATCGCTGCGCCAGCTGTATCAGCGCCATGCCCCTGCCCGCCTGTGGATATCTCGGCAGGTGTTGCGTTTACCGGTACTGGGCACGCTCCTGGCCGAGGCGGCGTTGGCGCGATTTTCCCGCAGCCTGGGCACGGCCTACGGGGCTGGGGTGCCGCTGCTCGATGCGCTGGGCACGGTGGCGGCGGTGAGCGGTGGGCCGGTGCATGAGCAGGCGATTGGGCGGTTGCGCCAGGGCATGGGCAATGGCCAGGGGCTGCATCAGGCGATGGGAGCGGATGCGTTGTTTCCGCCGATGCTGGTGCAGTTGGTGGCGATCGGTGAGTCCAGTGGCACGCTGGACCAGATGCTCAACAAGGCCGCGACCCACTACGAGGAACAAGTCAACCAGGCACTCGACCAGTTGACCGGCCTGTTGGAGCCGGCCATCGTGCTGGTTCTTGGTGTCGTGGTAGGTGGCCTGGTGGTGGCCATGTATTTGCCGATCTTCCAGTTGGGTAACTTGGTCTGACATGAATCTTTGGACTGTTTTCGCCGATCAGCCGGTGCTGTTTCTGGCCTTTGCCGGGTTGCTGGGGCTGTTGGTCGGCAGCTTCATCAATGTGCTGGCGTACCGCCTGCCGATCATGCTCGAGCGCCAGTGGCAGCGTGAGGCGCAGGAGGTGCTGGGGCTGCCGGTGGTGGCGCATGAGCGCTTCGACCTGTGCCTGCCGGCCTCGCGCTGCTCCCATTGCGGCCATCGCATTCGCGCTTGGGAGAACATCCCGGTACTGAGCTATCTATGGCTGCGCGGGCGCTGCTCGGCGTGCAAGGCTGCCATTGGTGTGCGGTATCCGTTGGTGGAGCTGGGCTGCGCAGTGCTTTCGGTGGTGCTGGCCTGGCAGCTTGGGCCGTCGCTGCAAGCGTTGTTCGCGCTGTTGTTGACCTGGTGCCTGCTGGGCCTGAGCTTGATCGATGCAGACCACCAACTGCTGCCCGATGTGCTGGTGATGCCCACGCTCTGGCTGGGCCTGTTGTGCAATGCCTTTGGCCTGTTCACGCCCTTGCCCGATGCGCTCTGGGGCGCAGCCATCGGCTATTTGAGCCTTTGGGCGGTGTATTGGGTGTTCAAGCTGCTCACCGGCAAGGAAGGGCTCGGCTATGGCGACTTCAAGCTGCTGGCCTTGATCGGCGCCTGGGGCGGCTGGCAGGTGCTGCCGTTAACGCTGGTGTTGTCGTCGGTAGTGGGGGCGGTAATGGGCCTGTGCCTGCTGGGTTTGCGCAGGGCGTCCATAGGCTCGGCCATGCCGTTTGGGCCGTATCTGGCCATTGCGGGCTGGATCGCAGTGCTCTGGGGTGATGAAATATACCTCTCCTACATGCAACTGTTTGGACACTGATGACCACTGCGGCATTTACCCCCTGGATTCTCGGGCTCACCGGCGGCATCGGCAGCGGCAAGAGCGCTGCAGCCGAGCGATTCGTCGAGCTGGGTGTACATCTGGTCGATGCCGACCAGGCGGCACGTTGGGTCGTGGAGCCTGGCCGGCCGGCGCTGGCGAGCATCGTCGAGCGCTTCGGCACGGGCGTATTACAGGAGGACGGCCAACTCGACCGCGCCGCCCTGCGCAAACTGATCTTTGCAGACCCCGCCCAACGCCAGTGGCTGGAGGCGTTGCTGCATCCGCTGATCGGCCAGGAGATCTTCAGCTACCTGGCCAAGGCGGAGTCGCCTTATGCGATCTATGTATCGCCGCTGCTGGTGGAGTCTGGCCAGATCGCGAAGACCCAGCGCGTGCTGGTGATCGATGCGCCACAGCAGTTGCAGATCCAACGCACCCTGGCCCGCGACAACACCAGCCCCGAACAAGTGCAGGCGATTCTCAAGGCCCAGGCCGCCCGAGAAGAGCGGCTGCGCCATGCCGATGACGTGGTGGTCAACGACCGGGACCTGGGCTGGTTGCATGAGCAGATCGACCGTCTGCATCACTTTTACCTGACTTTACGAGGAGGCCAGCCATGAGCCAGCCACTGACCGTTGACTGCCCGACCTGCGGGGCACCTGTGGAATGGAGCGAGAAGAGCCCGTTTCGGCCGTTTTGTTCTGATCGTTGCAAACTGATCGACTTGGGCGCCTGGGCGGCTGAGGAGCACAAGATTCCGGCTTCGGAAGAGTCGGAGGATGAGTTGTATACCGGGGATTTGGAGCCGCGGCATTGATCACAGTGCCGCGCTGAATGCTGATCTGCGAAGGGCGCTTTGCGCCCCATCGCGATCGCGGCTCGCAGTCACCATAAAAGCCAAGAAATTTAATCATCAAAAAGCATATATATCTGACTATTTATAAAAAGCACACCAAGTATTAAAAACACAATTAGACACCACAAACCCACAAGCACACGTCTGAAACCAATAGGAAAGCGGTCAACCTCCTCCATTTTCAAAAAATTCCTACGCACACAAAAATTTGGAACACTCAGCATCAATGCGATCAAACAGACACGCACCATTTTTCCAAGCAGCCCTGCGTGAACGAAATTTTTTTTATTCACATCTACCAAAGCACTACCTGGCAACAGCGCTTCAAAGTACTCAACATAACGATGCGCAAGGTAAATCAAAGTAAAACTGGCAAATACCGTCAAGATAAAAAAAACCATTTTTATCCAAATAATATCCACTATATTCACCCGCCTACCTTTTCATACAAAAACTGCCCAAGCTCCCCTCCAATATCACCTAATGTCTCACCCATAACTACAGCACCAGCGGCTCCACCCACAACGGCACAGACAAAAGCACCTGTACCCGCAGTGGGAATACCAAATACCACACTACACAAAAAAGTCCCTGCAGCAGCACCAGCACCGCCTCCAATAGCGCCTCCTCCCACATTACCGATCAACGAACCTCCTTCGATATACTTGGCCTCCCTACACTGATCTTCACGACCTAAAGTACAAGCCTTATAGATCGACAACCCCGTTGCCGTCACGTCCAGCGAAATACCAATCGGCGTGCCCATCCTGAGCAGTTTGCTGGCTTTTGCCACACCCGAAATCTTTTCAGCATATCCCGCGATCTCTCCCGTATGCAGATAGCTTTTAGTTGAAATATGCAGCATTCTTTTGACCGAGCCTTCGCGGCGCAATCTGGAGCCATAAGCAGCCATATTATCCAGCTGCGCTTCCAGCTTCATGAACAAAGCGGTGCGTCTGGCATAGAACTCATTGCGAGCCTTGAGGGTACCGCTGCTCAGAGACTCTTGGTACAGCTTTTCGATTTCCAGAAGCGTGGCTCTGATTCCATCAAGATGCTTACTCCAGGCGCTGCTGCTCGCGCCAATCCCCAATGAGGCATGGGCAAGCAAGCTTTTTACCAAATCAAGGTTGTCCAGAAGGAAATCGTCGCTGCCAGGGCCAGTGAGCAGCAAAGATGCATGCGTATCGGCCGCTTTTTTCATCAGGTATGCCTCTTGGCTGGTGCAAGAAGGCGTGGTTGGATCACCCATGATGACCACTTCACCTACCCCTACCACGTTATTTACAATATGCGCATTCAGGACATCAAACTTGGCACTCTCATATTTTGAAAAATCTAGAGTGGCCTTGAGCGAGTCATAGGTCTGTGTTTTAGGATTTATGAAATACCGGGCGTCAGACATGCGATTACCTTACGCATATTTTCTGTTAGCGATCCGGTCCCATCCGCCTGCCACATTTCCTCCACCACTGCCATCAATTCGCTTTTGCTGAGTATAGGTCGTCTTAATCCGGCCATAATTAAGCTGCACAATTTCCATGGGCACGCCAGCGCTAACCTCCTGCGCATAGTCAGCAATGATCACCTCTTCAAGAATGACCTCGAAGTACTTGAGTTTTTCACCACCCGCTCGGCAAAGCGCCAGTTTCACCTCCTTGAGGTGCTGACCGGCACAACTGGCCTCCATCAACTTACAGCTGGCACTGTCCAGATACTTGATAAACGTGAAATTGGTCAGGGTAGTACGCCCTGACGATGCGCCGCCCTCAGAACTCGCGGTGGCAGAGGTACTTTGGCTGACTCCAAACTTATACCCGGTGATTTCAATCCACTTATTGTACTTTTCGTCCAGTGCTTCACCAGCAATATCATCAATCTGGATAAACGCATCAACAGACATACTCACCTTCTCCTTGGCAATTTCCGAAACTGACAAAAGACTCATAATGGGTCGTGCTGAGCGAGACTAGGCTTTGGGGAAAGGCATCGCAATGGCGTCAAGGCGGCAAAAATAGCAAATCGGAAATGGACTACCGGTATTTCGGAAGAACATGTAGCGAAGAATTTCTAGACATTTTCGAGAAACAGGATGACGGATTTGGCAAGGGGCGCTTTGCGCCCCATCGCGACGCAAGGCCGCTCCTACAGCGGCCACGTCACTGGCGTTCGTCATCATTCCAAGGCGCTTGTAGATATCGGGTGCGATTGAACGTCTCCAACCATTCCGGGCAGAACACCACCAACGCGCTGATCACCGTGCCATTGATAAAGGCCTCGGGGAAGATGATCAGCCACAGGTAGCCGATGAAGTCCGACAGCCATTCCGGCATGGCGAAGCGCCCGTCCAGCCACAGCAGACCTAGCCCGGCCAGCACGCACAACAAGGCCGACAAGGCTGCGGCGAAGAACCCGGAGAAGATATAGACGAACAGGTTACGCGGCTGGGCGCGCTCGACCAGGATCGCGCACACTTCGGTGACCAGCACCGGCAGACCGATGATCAACAAGCCGTTGACGCCCAAGGCGGCCAGGTCCTGGCGCCCCAGCGCCAGCAATCCCAGCTGGGCGAGGAAACCGCCGAGGATCGCCAGCGGCCAGTCCAGCAGCAGGGTCACGGCGGTCATGCCGATGAAGTGGTAGGACACGCCCGTGTCGAAGTCGCGTCGCACCAACCACAGCACGAACAGGCCAAACACCGTGCCAAACAGCAGGTGCTGCCGGCGGCTGTCGCTGAACAGCTCGACCCAGCGCGTACGGCTCAAGGCCCAGATCAACAAGGGCACATAGCCGAGCCAGCCCAGGGTCAGGCTGGTGGTGGACAGGACCTGCGCACTGATCACCGATTCGCTCCTTCGGACGGTCGTGGATAGGCCGAGTCTACACCCGATTGCCGGGGCCATCGTTTGACCACCGGATTCCTACGCACAAACAGCATCTTACCGTCATGGATTAACGACTAAGCTTGTTCCCATGGATGACTCAGACTACCTGCGCCTGCTTACCATCCAGGCGGAACAAGCCAATGCCTTTCTCTCCAACGCCCGTAAATGGGAACGAGAGCGTTGGGTGTGCCAGCGCCTGTTGCAAGGGTTGAACATCGCCTACCGTAGCGAGGACTTCACTCCCGCAGGCCAGGAGCCGCCCGACGTGCTGTTTCGCGATGCGGCCTTCGAGGTGTTCTTCGTGCTCGATGAAGGGCGCCGGCTCAATGACGAATGGCGCGAAGAACTGCAGCGAAGGCGCAGTGCGTTTTCCCTGAGCCAACTGGTGCGTCGCGAGGCGCGGCCAAGGCGGATCAGTGCCCAGGAGCTGCTCGGGCGCCTGGCCCCGACCTTGCGCAAGAAGGCGCACAACTACCGGGAGCGCGGGCTGGACCTGAGCGAGCTGGACATCATCGCCTTCGCCAGCCTCAAGCGCGAGGTGCTGGACCTCAACAGCCACTTCCCGCCGCCCACCGAATACCTGCGCCAGGGCTGGCGCTCGCTGTCGCTGGTGGGGCCGACCTTCGCACGGGTACTGTTCGCTCACCCCGACGCGCCGGATTTCCTGCGCGGGAACCTGGGGCGCAGCATCGTCTTCGATGTCGGTATCAGTCTTTGATCCACTGCCGAGAGTCTTTGCGATGGCGTACACTCGGCGCCAGTGATAGAAAGCATTATCATTCGATATCAAGTGCTTGCGAGAACCCTGTGGTGTTTACGCAGTCACAAGCGTCTATCTGACGAGGCCCACCATGACCAGCCGCTTGAATCCAGAAGATCAGCGTCGTGTCGATGAATACCTGCAAGCCCCTCAGCATCGAGTCGAGCGCAAGCCATTCCGGCCATTGCTGCTCCTTGTGGTGGTGGTGGCAGTGACCATCGGCTTGGGCCTGCTTAGCCGCCTGTTGAGTGGACTGGTGCTATGAGCTGCCTTGCGCTCGCCCTCCCCTCGCCCCTGTCGCGGCCGGCCCTTGGGGCCAAGAATTCCTTAAACCTTATGAGATATCCCCATGACTCATCGCATCGTGATTGTCGGCGGCGGCGCCGGCGGCCTGGAACTGGCGACCCGCCTGGGTAAAAGCCTGGGCAAGCGCAAGCAGGCCGAGATCACCCTGGTCGACGCCAACCTCACGCACATCTGGAAGCCCCTGCTGCACGAAGTGGCCGCCGGCTCGCTGAACTCCTCGGAAGACGAACTGAACTACGTGGCCCAGGCCAAGTGGAATCACTTCAATTTTCAACTGGGGCGCATGAGCGGCCTGGAGCGTGAAACCAAGCAGATCCAACTGGCCGCGACCCTCGATGAAGAGGGTCGCGAACTGCTGCCTGCGCGCATCTTGGGCTATGACACCCTGGTCATCGCAGTGGGCAGCAATACCAACGACTTCGGCACACTGGGCGCGGCGCAGCACTGCCTGTTCCTGGATACCCGCAAGCAGGCCGAGCGCTTCCATCAGCAGTTGCTCAACCACTACCTGCGTGCCCATGCCGGCGATGTGGCCAGCGAAAAGATCAGCGTGGCCATCGTCGGTGCCGGCGCCACCGGTGTGGAACTGGCCGCCGAGCTGCACCACGCGGCCCACGAACTGGCGGCCTACGGCCTGGACCGCATCCAGCCCAAGGACATGCACATCACGCTGATCGAGGCTGGCCCTCGCGTGCTGCCCGCCCTGCCTGAGCGCATCAGTGTGCCGGTGCACAAGACCCTGGAAAAACTCGGGGTGAAAGTGATGACCAACGCGGCGGTCAGCGAAGTGACCGAGGATGGCTTGAAGACGGCCTCCGGCGAAGTGATCCAGGCCAGCCTGAAAGTATGGGCGGCAGGCATCCGTGCGCCGGGCTTCCTCAAGGACATCGATGGCCTGGAGACCAACCGCATCAACCAACTGGTGGTGCGCCCGACCCTGCAGACCACCCGCGACGACAACATCTTTGCTTTCGGCGATTGCGCCGCCTGCCCGCAACCAGGTAGCGACCGCAACGTACCGCCACGGGCCCAGGCCGCGCACCAGCAGGCTTCGATGCTTGCCCAAAGCCTGAAGGCTCGGTTGGAGAACAAGCCGCTGTCGACCTATGAATACAAGGACTACGGCTCGCTGGTTTCACTCTCGCGCTTCTCGGCGGTGGGCAACCTGATGGGTAACCTGATGGGCAGTGTGAAACTGGAAGGCTGGTTGGCGCGGATGTTCTATGTGTCGCTGTACCGGATGCACCAGATGGCGCTGTACGGATTCTTCCGCACGGCATTGATGATGCTGGGGAGCAAGATTGGCCGGGGTACCGAGCCGCGCCTGAAGCTGCACTGACAGGCCCTCACTTTGGGGAGTGGAGTTATCCGCGAGCACGATAGTGAATCGACTATCGCTTTCGCGGGTAAACCCACAGGGGCGGCGATAGACATCAAAGCACCGGAAGGTGCTTTTTTTGTGCGCCAACGCCGGGCAATGCTAGAAATATCATGAAGCGCCGCTGACAGGCGTTGTCGTGACGTATGGGAGCGGGTTTACCCGCGAATACGGGAGTGAATTCACTCGCTAGCGCGGGTGAATCCACTCCATAAGCTAGCGGTGTCACGCCTGGATAAATTCCAGGCAAAAGAAAAAGGGCATCTCATTCGAGATGCCCTTTTTACATGGTGGGTCGTGTAGGATTCGAACCTACGACCAATTGGTTAAAAGCCAACTGCTCTACCAACTGAGCTAACGACCCGGAAAATGGTCGGGGTGAGGGGATTCGAACTCCTGACATCCTGCTCCCAAAGCAGGCGCGCTACCGGACTGCGCTACACCCCGAAATTGGCTCCGCGACCTGGACTCGAACCAGGGACCCAATGATTAACAGTCATTTGCTCTACCGACTGAGCTATCGCGGAACTGAACTTCGTACAACTTCGAAGTCTGTGTTAGCTTCGAACTCTTCAGCGTTGTCGCTGCTGAGGCCGGCTATTCTACATTCTTCGTTTTGCTTGTCAACCCCCAATTTGCTTTCAAGTTACTGATTTGCAAATTGTTTTCAGATCCCTTGTACCGCCGGTGATCTGTGTAGTGCCTGACAGCGGGGCGTATATTAGGGGCACTCGATTTTCTGTGCAAGCATTTTTTTCAAAATATTCAGCAAGTTAGATAGGACCCAGAAAAATCAGGGGGTTGCGTTGTCTTCCCCCCACATCGACAGGCCTACCATCAGGACTCCAAAACGAAAAAGCCCCGCATATGCGGGGCTCTTTCTTACACTGCCGGGCTCAGGCAAAGACGATTTCGTCGCCTTCGACCTTGGCGGTGATCGCCGCGCCAGGCAGGAACTGCCCACCGAGGATCAACTGCGCCAGCGGGTTTTCGATCCAGCGCTGGATCGCACGCTTGAGCGGTCGTGCGCCATACACCGGGTCGTAACCGACCGCGATCAGCTTGTCCAAGGCCTCCGGACTCAGGCTCAGCGACAGCTCGCGCTCGGCCAGGCGGCTGCGCAGAAGGCCAAGCTGGATCTCGGTAATACCGGCGATCTGGTCCCGACCCAGCGGCTCGAACACCACCACTTCATCGATCCGGTTGATGAACTCCGGACGGAAGTGCGACCCCACCGCGTCCATCACCGCCGCACGTTGTGCCTCGCGGTCACCGGCCAGCTCCTGGATCTGCGCCGAGCCCAGGTTGGACGTCATCACGATCACCGTATTGCGGAAGTCCACGGTACGGCCATGGCTGTCGGTCAAGCGGCCATCCTCAAGTACCTGCAACAGCACGTTGAACACGTCCGGGTGAGCCTTCTCCACTTCATCGAGCAGCACCACCGAATACGGCTTGCGACGCACCGCCTCGGTCAGGTAGCCGCCCTCCTCGTAGCCGACATATCCGGGTGGCGCGCCGATCAGGCGAGCCACAGAGTGCTTCTCCATGAACTCGGACATGTCGATCCGCACCATCGCCTCCTCGGTGTCGAAGAGGAACTCGGCCAGCGCCTTGCACAACTCGGTCTTGCCTACGCCGGTCGGGCCGAGGAACAGGAACGAGCCGCTGGGCCGGTTCGGGTCGGCAAGACCGGCCCGGGAACGACGCACGGCGTTGGCCACGGCGGTCACAGCTTCGTTCTGGCCAATCACACGCTGGTGCAGCAACGCTTCCATCTTCAGCAGCTTCTCGCGCTCGCCTTCGAGCATCTTGGCCACCGGGATGCCGGTCCACTTGGAGACCACTTCGGCGATTTCTTCTTCGGTCACCTTGTTGCGCAGCAACTGGTTCTCGGTCTTGCCGTGCTGGTCGACCATCTGCAGGCTGCGCTCAAGATCAGGGATGATCCCGTATTGCAGCTCGGCCATGCGGCTCAGGTCACCCTTACGGCGGGCGGCTTCGAGCTCCTGACGGGCCTGCTCGATCTTTTGCTGGATCTGCGCAGAACCTTGCACCTCGGCTTTTTCCGAGGCCCAGATTTCTTCGAGGTCGGAATACTCGCGCTCCAGACGCTCGATTTCCTCGGTCAGCTTCTCGAGGCGTTTTTTCGCAGCCTCGTCTTCTTCTTTCTTGAGCGCCTGGGACTCCACCTTCAACTGGATCAGGCGACGGTCGAGGCGATCGAGCACTTCAGGCTTGGAGTCGATCTCCATGCGGATGCGGCTGGCCGCTTCGTCGATCAGGTCGATGGCCTTGTCTGGCAACTGCCGGTCGGTGATGTAGCGATGGCTCAGCTTGGCCGCGGCGATGATGGCACCGTCGGTGATGGCCACCTTGTGGTGCACCTCGTAGCGCTCCTTCAGGCCACGCAGGATGGCGATGGTGTCTTCCTCGCTCGGCTCCTCGACCAGCACCTTCTGGAAGCGACGCTCCAGCGCTGCGTCTTTTTCGATGAACTGGCGGTACTCGTTGAGCGTGGTGGCACCAACGCAGTGCAGCTCGCCACGGGCCAGAGCCGGCTTGAGCATGTTGCCGGCATCCATGGCGCCCTCGCCTTTGCCGGCGCCGACCATGGTGTGCAGTTCGTCGATGAACAGGATGATCTGGCCTTCCTGCTTGGACAGCTCATTGAGCAACGACTTGAGGCGCTCTTCGAACTCACCGCGGTACTTGGCGCCAGCGATCAGCGCGCCCATGTCCAGGGCGAGCAGGCGCTTGCCCTTGAGGCCATCTGGCACTTCGCCGTTGATGATGCGCTGGGCCAGGCCTTCGGCGATGGCGGTCTTGCCCACGCCAGGCTCACCGATGAGCACAGGGTTGTTCTTGGTACGACGCTGCAGGACCTGCACGGTACGACGGATCTCGTCGTCACGGCCGATCACCGGGTCGAGCTTACCTTCCTCGGCGCGCTTGGTCAGGTCAACAGTGTACTTGTCCAGGGCCTGGCGCGACTCCTCGGCATTGGGGTCGTTGACCGCCGCACCGCCGCGTAGGTTGTTGATGGCGTTCTCCAGAGCTTTCTTGCTCACGCCCTGGCTGAGCAGGAGTTTGCCAAGCTTGCTGTTCTCGTCCATGGCGGCGAGCAGCACCAGCTCGCTGGAAATGAACTGGTCGCCCTTCTGCTGGGCCAGGCGGTCAGCCTGGTTGAGCAGACGCGCCAGGTCCTGGGACATGTTCACGTCGCCCGTGGGATTCTGGACTTTCGGCAGCTGATCCAGCTCTTTCACCAAGGCCTGACGCAGGCCATTGATGTCAAAGCCGACCTGCATCAGCAGCGGCTTGATGGAACCACCTTGCTGGTCGATCAGCGCCTGCATCAAGTGCAGGGGCTCGATGGCCGGGTGGTCCATACCTACGGCCAGGGATTGGGAATCGGATAATGCCAGTTGCAGCTTGCTGGTCAGTCGGTCTATTCGCATGGGGGATACCTTCCTTTAAAGGGCAGGCGGAGCGATGGACAGCACCTGTAATGAAGAACCTGCCTGAGATGACCCAATAGATAAGGCTGATTCTGGTTTTTTCAAGCTTAGCGGGGTTGACATAGGTCAGCAGTGCAGATCTTGACCGGCAGCGCTCTGCGCGCCACTCGCAGATGTCGCCAGCGCCCACGAGGTTTCGCAGACTGCCCCACTGCAGTGAGATCTGTAGGATCTGGGGATACTTTAGGCAGGCGCTGGCGAAGCCTGCGATGGGTCGCGAAGCGCCCCCACAGGGCGTCAGCGCTGCAACCAGACCAACGAAGCGAAGCGCCCACCCTGCGGCGTGCGGCGATAGGAGAAGAGGCGCGGGTCATTGACCGTGCAGAAACCACCCCCATAGACAGCGGTCACCCCACGGGCCGCCAGGCGGATGCGGGCCAGCTGGTAGATATCGGCCATCAACTTGCCAGGCCGCTCACCTTCGGCGAAAGCTGCAGCAGACTCGGGGTGCACGGCAGTAAAGGCGTCGCGCACCTCCAGCCCCACCTCGAACGCCTGCGGCCCGATGGCCGGGCCCAGCCATACCAGCACCTCATCGGCGGGTACGCCGAGACGATCGAGCGTGGCCTCCAGCACACCGCCGGCCAACCCGCGCCAGCCCGCATGCGCAGCCGCCACGCGAATACCGGCGCGATCGCAGAACAGGGCCGGCAGGCAATCGGCGGTCATCACCGTGCAGGCGATGCCAGGCTGGTCGGTGAAGCTGGCGTCGGCCTCGACGACAACAGCCGGGTCGGCGTCGGCCACTACCAGGCCATGCACCTGCTTGAGCCACGCCGGGCGAATGCCAAAGGTATCACTGAGGCGACGGCGGTTCTCGGCGACCGCAACCGGGTCGTCGCCCACGTGGTCACCGAGGTTGAACGTCTCGTAGGGCGGCAGGCTGACGCCGCCCTCGCGGGTAGTGACGCAGGCGCGCACCGAGGCCGGGGCCGGCCAGTCGGGGATCAGCAGCGACTGCGTCAGGTCGTTCATCCGATAAAGCTCTCGCGGTCCTGGGCGAGCAGCGACAGCAGCCAGACGAAGTCGTCCGGCAGCGGTGAAGCCCACTCCATGCGTTCACCAGTGGTTGGATGGTCCAGCGCCAGGAAACGCGCATGCAGGGCCTGGCGCGGGAAGTACTTGACCGCCTCGACCATGGCCACGCTGGCAGCCGGTGGAATGCGGAAGCGCCCGCCGTAGGTCTGGTCGCCGACCAGCGGGAAGCCCACATGGGCCATGTGTACACGGATCTGGTGGGTACGACCGGTCTCGAGCTTGACCCGCACATGGGTGTGCGAGCGGAAGCGCTTGAGCACACGGTAGTGACTGACTGCGGGCTTGCCACCGTCGGTCACCGCCATGCGCTGACGCATGCCGCCATGACGGCCGATGGGCGCGTCGATCTTGCCACCGGCGGTGACGACACCGACCACGATGCACTCATAGATGCGGCTGACCGAGCGCTTTTGCAGTTGGTCGACCAGGTTGGTCTGCGCCTGCAGGGTCTTGGCCACCACCATCAGGCCGGTGGTGTCTTTGTCCAGACGGTGCACGATACCGGCACGCGGCACGTTGATGATGTCCGGCACATGGTGCAGCAAGGCGTTGAGCAGGGTGCCGTCGGCATGGCCCGCCGCCGGGTGTACCACCAGCCCGGCAGGCTTGTTGATCACCAGGATCTGGTCGTCTTCGTAGACGATATCCAGCTCGATGTCCTGGGCTACCCACTCACCCTGGGCCTCCTGCTCGGCTTCAAGGGCCAGGACGGAGCCACTGTGGACGATATCGCGCGGGCGCAGTACCGCGCCGTCGACTGTCAGGCGGCCGTCCTTGATCCACGAGGACAGGCGCGAGCGCGAGTACTCGGAGAAGAGTTGGGCGGCGACTTGGTCGAGGCGTTGGCCGCCCAGTTCGGACGGGACCTCTGCGCTAAGTTGAATGATCTCGGACATGCTCGATTCGGCGGGCGCACAGCCTTTGGTTTCAGCTGCACGCTTGTGGTTAAATACGGCTTCTTTTGCCCCGGGTTTGGCCGGGGGCGCTCATCATAACAGGACGGCACCGCCCAAGACAGCGGCCGTCAAAGGGACGCAAGCCGCCATGCAAGTGAAACACCTGCTGCTGATCGCCATTCTCGGGCTCACCGCTGCCTGTTCCTCCAACAAGGAAGTCGTCGACGAGAACCTCAGCGAGGCCGAGCTGTACCAGCAGGCGCAGGCCGACCTGGACAACCACAGCTATACCAGCGCCGTGAACAAGCTCAAGGCCCTGGAATCGCGCTACCCGTTCGGCCGCTACGCCGACCAGGCGCAGCTGGAACTGATCTACGCCAACTACAAGAATGCCGAGCCGGAGGCCGCCAAATCCGCCGCCGAGCGCTTCATCCGCCTGCACCCGCAGCACCCGAACGTCGATTACGCCTATTACCTCAAGGGCCTGACCTCGTTCGACCAGGACCGTGGCCTGCTGGCGCGCTTCCTGCCGCTGGACATGACCAAGCGTGACCCGGGCGCCGCCCGCGACTCCTACAACGAGTTCGCCCAGCTGACCAGCCGCTTCCCCAACAGCCGCTACTCGCCGGACGCCAAGCAGCGCATGATCTACCTGCGCAACCTGCTGGCCTCCTACGAGATCCACGTCGCCGACTACTACCTGAGCCGCCAGGCCTATGTGGCCGCCGCCAACCGTGGCCGCTACGTGGTCGAGAACTTCCAGGAAACCCCATCGGTCGGCGACGGCCTGGCCGTGATGGTCGAGGCCTACCAGCGCCTGCACCTGGACGAGCTGGCTGCCACCAGCCTGGAAACGCTCAAGCTCAACTACCCGGATCACCCGAGCCTGGTCGACGGTCAATTCCAGCCCAAGCAGGAAGAAGCCGACAACCGCTCCTGGCTGTCCAAGGCCACCCTGGGCCTGATCGAAACCGAGACCCCGCTGCCGCCGGGTGAAACCCGCGCCAACCAGGACGTGGTCAAGCAGTTCCAGGACGCACGCTCGGAGATGCCTGAAGAGCTGCTGCCGAAGGACGAAGACGGTAACCCGATCCTGCCGGAAGGCCCGAAAGAAGCCGAAAAAGACCGTTCGTGGTTCAGTTACATGACCTTTGGTCTGTTCGACTGATATCACGCACAACAGAAAGGGAGGCCCAAGGCCTCCCTTTTTTATTGGCTGCGCCCTAGACTGTCGCTCTTTCCTCTCGACAAACTGGACACCATGGTTCGTCTACTTTTCTGGATCGCCGTGATCGGCGCTGCGTTCTGGCTGTGGCGCAAATTCAACGCCAGCCAGCAGTCGTCTTCCGAGCCCAAGCTCGATGACCCGCTGAAGATGGTGCGCTGCGCCCACTGCGGCGTGCACCTGCCCAATGACCGTGCTCTGCGCCGGGGCAATGACTGGTATTGCAGCCAGGCCCACCTGGAGCAAGGACCCGGGCAGCAGCGCTGATATAGATCGTTCGCTGTAGGAGCGTCTGGCTTGTGTTGCCTGCGCCGGCCTATCCGCGGGTAAGCCAGCTCCCACAGGGTTCACAGTGATCCTGTGGGGGCAAAGCGCTGCGGAGTCAAATCAGACGCGCGCCTGGCGCATAGGGCGCCGGATCGATGATCGGCTCTGCGCCGGTCAACAGATCCGTGAACAGTTGGCATGATGCAGGCGCCAGCACCAGCCCATTGCGGTAATGCCCACAGTTCAGCCAAAGCCCTTCATGCCCGGACACCGGCCCGATGTAGGGAACCCCCTCCGGCGAGCCGGGCCGCAAGCCCGCCCAGTGGGCAACCACCTCAGCATCGGCCAGTGCCGGCAGCAGCTCCACCGCCGATGCCTTCAGGCTCTCCAGCGCCTCGTCGGTGGGAGTTTTGTCGTATCCGGCGTGCTCAAGGGTACTGCCCACCAGAATGTGCCCGTCACGGCGTGGAATGGCGTAACGCCCCTTGGCCAGGACCATGCTCGGCAGGAAGTCCTCGGCACACTTGAACAGGATCATCTGCCCCTTCACCGGCTCCACTGGCAGCGCCAGGCCCAGGGTTCGCAGCAGGTCGCCACTCCAGGCACCGGCACTGAGGACCACCTCGTCCGCCGCCAGCACGCCATCGGCCGTGTGCACGCCGGTAATTCGCCCATCCTCCTGACAGAACCCGCTGACCTGGCAGTGCTCGCGCAGAGTCACATTGGGCATTGCCAGCAAGGCGGCCTTGAGTGACTTCACCAAGCGTGGGTTACGCACGTTGGCCACCCCGGCCATGTAGATGGAACGCTTGAAGCCAGGGCCAAGCACCGGTACTGCATCGTATGCCGCCGAGATATCCACAGGGCTCAATGGGCGCTGCTCACGCTGGGCCCAGGCCAAGGCATCGGCTTCGTCGTCCAGATCCAGCCAGTACAGGCCGGTGGTGTGCACTTGCGGATCGATACCGGTTGAAGCGAACAGGCGCTCGCCCAGCTGTGGATAAAAGTCCTGCGACCAATGCGCCAGGGCAGTCACCGCCGGACTGTAGCGCCAGGGATACAGCGGCGAGACGATACCGCCGCCCGCCCAGGAGGACTCGCGCCCCACCGCGCCCTGATCACATACCACCACCTGGTCGACCTTCGGCGCCAGGTTGAACGCCGTCAGCAGCCCGATCACCCCACCGCCGACAATCACTACTTGCTTGCTCATCTGTCGATCCACTACCTGAATTAAAACCGGGCCTTCAACGTCCCCAGCAATCTTCGACCGGCATGCCAGCGCCTGGGTTGTCACGTACCCCAGCCTGGTCGAGCTGGAAGTCGCCACAACGGTCATCGGCCATCGTGCTCGCAGGCAGGCGCCTGGCGACCAGCACGAAGCTGTCGTCGTCACGCTGCGCCTGCAAGCGATAATGACGCGTGCCTGCAGGCAATGGCGGTACTTGAGGGTCAGGGTCGGCGTACCGGCCGGTGCGCACTCGATGGCGCTCCAGACGCAGGGCTGCGTCCTGCAGCAGGCCAACCACTTCGCTTCGCGCGGCGCGCCTGAGCTGGTCGCTGTAACTGGGGTAGGCAATGGCTGCCAGAATGCCGGTCACGGCCAGGACAATCAACAACTCGATCAGGCCAAGGCCTCGCTGCATGTCACTGCTCCCTCAACCGTTGACGCCACAGCAGGCGCTGGACGTTCGTCGCTTGCCCTGTCTCCACGGCGTAGACCGCCTCCAGCACATGCCGAGCCGTCGAGTGCTGGCTTACCGCCGTAACCCTGAACACACGCACAGCAACACCCTCGGGTACGTGCACCGCCTGGGTGGTTTCGCCCAGGTTCTGCAGCAGGAAGAACCCCTGCTCCGCCCGCTGCCACGACGCGCTACTACCTCGCACGTCATGCGCCTCGACGGGCGGCGCACAGGGTGGCGCGCAGGGCCCAGGCGGCGCCCGCAGCAAGCGGTCACGCCCCTCCAGCAAAGTTGCCTCGGCTTGCTCCAGTGCCTGGGCGCTGATCACCAGTTGAGCGGTCGAGCGCGCCAGCCGCAAGGCATCCTGCAGCGCCGATGCCGCCAGCAGCCCCACGAGCAGACTCAGCAGCAGCCCGGTCAAGAGGACGATGCCACGTTGACGCCTCATGATTCAGGCAACCGGTTGCGCAGTGCCACGCTCATTTCATGCCGCAGCTCGACCTGCTGCCTAGGATCGAACAACGTGAGCTGCACATCGACGCGGGCACCCTCCCCCGTCGACACCAGCGCGGCCCGCAGATCACGCACCTGGTCGATCAGCGTCTGGGACTGATTGCCACGTACCAACCGCAAGTCATTGCCCAGCAACTGGTAGGTGACACGCTGAATGGGCAAGCCCAGTGCGTCTTTGGTCGCTTGGGCATCACGCGCATTCCTGACCTGCGCCCAGCTCAAGCAGTCAGTCAGCAGTATCCAGTCCGGTTGCCTGCCTGTACCCGGCAGTTGCTCACCGACCAGGCTCAAGCTCTCCAGGCGTCCGTCGCCGGTTCGTGCGATGCGAACAGGCTGAGTAAATGCCTCGGCGGCCGCCGGGCTATCGAAGCTAATGGCTTCGTGACGCAGGCAGCCCAACATCCCGGCCGAGCGAATGTCCTGGGCCATGCGTTGCAATGCCAGCCGGGCGTCATCCTGCAGCCGCGCCGAAGCGGCCTGCGCTTGCCAAGCCTGGTACGTGGACACGAACACCTGGCTCGCCGCTCCCAGCAGCACCAGCCCGATCGCCAGCGCCAGCAGGGCTTCGAGCAATCCGAAGCCCGCCTGGGTACGGGTCATGGCGATACCCTGCCCTGCAAGCGAATGGGCGCCTGGCCAGACCTGTGAATCTCCAGAGACCAAGTCTCAGCGCTACCCGTCACCCGCCCCTGCGCCGAAGCCCCCAGCAGCCGGTGGATCTGCGCTTGCCAGTCAGCACGATCAGCCTCCTGCAAGACACCGACCGCCCTGCCCCGCTCCAGCAGCCCTTGCGCCAGATAGACCGCCTGACTGTCGCGTCGCGCCTCATCGCTCACTTGCAACCCGCGTAACTGCTGCGCGGCGGCGGCGAACAACCCCAGCGCCAGCACAGTCATCGTCAACAACACTTCCAACAGCGTTATGCCGCGCTCCCTCGCTTGCATCCTTCCCTCCTGGGAAATTTCCTGCCCTTGCTCTCCACACCTGCCGACTGGACGCTCTGCCCATCGACCTCGAAGCTACAGCGAAGCACGTCCATGGAGGAATGCACGGTGCAGCAACGTGGAGCAACACTGATACAAATGATGTGCGCCTTGGCGCTGGTCAGCCTTCTGGCACAGGTAGGGTTGCCGGCCTACGCCAATCTCAGCCACGACTTACACCAAGCCGCCGCAGCCCGCTATTTGGCGCAAGCATTGCGTAGCGCACGCAGCCACGCCGTGCTGCAGCAGCAAGCGGTGCAGGTACAAGCGCTGGAGGGTGATTGGGGATTGGGCTGGCGTACACACTTGGCGCACAACGGGCAATTGCTGCACGAGCAACGCCTCGTGCGCAGGCTCGAGATCGCCAGCAATGTGGACAACGAAGTGACGTTCAGCGGCCTGGGCGTTCCGCTGCGAGGGAATCGCGGATTTCTCGGGGCTACCTTGGAGATTTGCCCACGCCCGGAGCAAGCGGGTCAGTATTGGGTGGTGCTGGCACCCAGCGGCAGGGTCGACCTGCGCACCGGAACGAGGGGGTCGTCACGGTGCGCAGGCGCCTGATCAGATCAGCGAGCGAACCCGCAGTTCCTTGGGCATGGAGAAGGTGATGTTCTCTTCACGGCCATCGAGTTCTTCAGCGCCGGTGGCGCCCCAGGCACGCAGCTGTTCGATCACACCACGCACCAATACCTCGGGAGCAGAGGCTCCAGCGGTGATGCCAATGCGGGCCATGCCATCGAACCAGCCTTGTTGCAGGTCTTCGGCACCGTCGATGAGGTAGGCCGGGGTACCCATGCGTTCGGCCAGCTCGCGCAGACGGTTGGAGTTGGAACTGTTGGGGCTGCCGACCACCAGCACCACGTCACACTCATCGGCCAGTTGCTTGACGGCATCCTGGCGATTTTGCGTGGCGTAGCAAATATCGTCCTTGCGTGGGCCCCCGATATTCGGGAAGCGCGCACGCAGGGCATCGATCACACGGCTGGTGTCATCCATCGACAGGGTCGTCTGGGTCACGAAGGCCAGGTGCTCGGAGTCGCGAACCTGAAGGCTTGCGACATCGTCTTCATCCTCGACCAGATAGATCGCGCCGCCATTGCTGGCGTCGTACTGACCCATGGTGCCCTCGACTTCCGGATGCCCGGCATGGCCGATGAGGATGCACTCCTTGCCATCGCGGCTGTACTTGGCCACTTCGATATGGACCTTGGTCACCAGCGGGCAGGTGGCGTCGAACACTTTCAGTCCCCGGCCAGCAGCTTCCTGGCGCACGGCCTGGGAAACACCGTGGGCGCTGAAGATGACGATGACGTCGTCCGGCACCTGGTCGAGCTCTTCGACGAAGATGGCCCCGCGATTGCGCAGGTCCTCGACCACGAACTTGTTGTGCACCACTTCGTGACGCACGTAGATCGGCGGCCCAAAGACTTCCAGGGCGCGGTTGACGATCTCGATCGCCCGGTCGACCCCCGCGCAGAAGCCGCGAGGGTTGGCGAGTTTGATTTGCATGCTCGGCTCCAGGCTTACAGGGCCTTGACCTCGAGGATCTCTACCTCGAAGGTCAGGGTCTTGCCAGCCAGTGGGTGATTGAAATCGATGGTCACCTGGTCGTCATCGAACGCCTTGACCACGCCCGGCAGCTCGGCGTTGGCGGCATCGTTGAAGATAACCAGCAGGCCTTCGGACAATTCCATGTCAACGAACTGCGAGCGCGGCATGACCTGCACGTTCTGCGGATTCGGCTGGCCGAAGGCGTTCTCAGGGGCGATGGTCAGCGTACGCTTGTCGCCGGCCTTGAAGCCGAACAGCGCAGTCTCGAAGCCCGGCAGCAGGTTGCCGTCGCCTACCTTGAAGGTGGCAGGCGCCTTGTCGAACGTGCTGTCGACGGTGTCGCCGTTTTCCAGATGCAGCGCAAAGTGCAGGGTGACTTCAGTGTTCTGACCGATACGGGTCTCAGTCATGGACAGGTTCTCCGGACTTCTTGCTCTTGAACATATCCAGCGCCAGCATCACCGCACCAACAGTGATTGCGCTGTCGGCCAGATTGAAGGCCGGGAAATACCAACGGTTCTGCCAGTGCACCAGGATGAAATCCACCACATGGCCCAGCACGATGCGGTCGTACAGGTTACCCAGCGCACCACCCAGCACTAGCGCCAGGGCGACGGCCAGCCAAGTGTCGTTGCGGCCCAAGCGCTTGAGCCAGACCACCAGCACCGCGCTGACCACCACGGCAATCAAGGCGAACAGCCAGCGCTGCCAGCCTGAGCTATCAGCCAGGAAGCTGAATGCCGCGCCGGTGTTGTAAGCCAGGGTCCAGCTGAAGTAGTCAGGAATGACCACGATCTGCTGGTACAGCTTCAGGGCACCTTCGAAATAGACCTTGGTGGCCTGGTCCAGGACCAGGACCACCAGGCTCAGCCAGAGCCAGGCAAGGCGCCCGAAGCGCCCCGCTGCAGGATTAGGCATAGTGGCGCACCTCGCCGGAGCCGCTGAGGTTGTCTACGCAGCGACCGCAGATCTCCGGATGCTCCGGGTGGCTGCCGACGTCGGCGCGGAAGTGCCAGCAACGGCCGCACTTGGCATGGCCGGATTTGACGACTTTCAGCTTGAGGCCTTCGACTTCGGTTGTCACGGCATCGGCCGGTGCCTGGACGAACGGCACCACGCTGGCGGCGGAGGTGATCAGCACAAAGCGCAGTTCATCGCCCAGCTTGGCCAGGTCGGCGCTCAGGCCTTCCTCGGCGAACAGGGTGACTTCAGCCTGCAGGTTGCCGCCGATGGCCTTGGCCGCGCGCTGGTTCTCAAGCTCTTTGTTGACCGCTGCCTTGACCGCCATGACGCGGTCCCAGTAGGCGCGATCCAGCTCGAAGCCTTCCGGCAGCTCGGACAGCCCTTGGTACCAGGTGTTGAGCATGACCGACTCGTTGCGCTCGCCCGGCAGGTACTGCCAGATCTCGTCGGCGGTGAACGCCAGGATCGGGGCAATCCAGCGCACCAGGGCCTCGCTGATGTGGTACAGCGCGGTCTGGCAGGAGCGGCGGGCGACACTGTTGGCGCCGGTGGTGTACTGGCGGTCCTTGATGATGTCGAGGTAGAAGCCACCCAGCTCCTGGACACAGAAGTTGTGCACCTTGGAGTAGACGTTCCAGAAACGGTACTCGCTGTAGTGCTCTTCGAGCTCACGCTGCAGCAGCAGGGTGCGGTCGACGGCCCAGCGGTCCAACGCCAGCATGTCTTCGGCCGGCAGAAGGTCGCGGGCCGGGTCGAATCCGGACAGGTTGGAGAGCAGGAAGCGCGCGGTGTTGCGGATACGACGGTAGGCGTCGGCGCTGCGCTGCAGGATCTGCTCGGAGACCGCCATCTCGCCTGAATAATCGGTGGCCGAGACCCACAGACGCAGGATGTCGGCACCCAGGGTGTCGTTGACCTTCTGCGGCTCGATGGTGTTGCCCAGCGACTTGGACATCTTGCGGCCGCTTTCGTCGACGGTGAAGCCGTGGGTCAGCAGTTCGCGGTACGGCGCATGGTTGTCGATGGCGCAACCGGTCAGCAAAGACGAGTGGAACCAGCCACGATGCTGGTCCGAGCCTTCCAGGTACAGGTCGGCGCGCGGGCCGGTGGAGTGACCGATGTCGTGGGAGCCACGCAGCACGTGCCAGTGGGTGGTGCCGGAGTCGAACCAGACGTCCAGGGTGTCGGAGATCTTGTCGTACTGGCCGGCTTCATCACCGAGCAGCTCGGCAGCGTCCAGCTTGAACCACGCCTCGATGCCTTCCTTCTCGACGCGCTTGGCCACTTCTTCCATCAGCTCGACGGTGCGCGGGTGCAACTCGCCGGTTTGCTTGTCGAGGAAGAACGGAATCGGCACACCCCAGTTGCGCTGACGCGAGATGCACCAGTCCGGGCGATTGGCGATCATCGAGTGCAGACGGGCCTGGCCCCAGGATGGAACGAACTTGGTCTCTTCGATGGCCTTGAGGGCACGTTCACGCAGCGGCTCACCGGTGGTGGGCTGCTTGTCCATGCCGACGAACCACTGAGCAGTGGCGCGGTAGATCAGGGGGGTCTTGTGACGCCAGCAGTGCATGTAGCTGTGGCTGATGGTCTCGGTGTGCATCAGCGCGCCGACTTCGCTCAGCTTGTCGACGATGGCCGGGTTGGCCTTCCAGATGAACTGGCCGCCGAAGAACGGCAGCGACTCGACGTACACGCCGTTGCTTTGCACCGGGGTGAGGATGTCTTCATTGACCATGCCGTAGCGCTTGCAGGTGACGAAGTCGTCTTCACCGTAGGCGGGCGAGGAGTGAACCACGCCGGTACCGGCGCCCAGCTCGACGTAGTCGGCCAGGTAGATCGGCGACAGGCGGTCGTAGAAGGGGTGACGGAAGTTGATCAGCTCCAGTGCCGAACCCGGCGCGGTGGCGATCACCGAACCTTCCAGGCTATAGCGCTTGAGGCACGACTCGACCAGCTCCTCGGCCAGCACGAGCAGGCGCTCGCCGGTATCGACCAGGGCGTAGTTGAACTCCGGGTGGATGTTCAGCGCTTGGTTGGCCGGGATGGTCCACGGGGTAGTGGTCCAGATGACGATGGCAGCGGGCTTGGCGAGGCTTGCCAAGCCGAAGGCGGCTGCCAGCTTGTCGGCATCGGCGACCGGGAAGGCCACATCGATGGTCTGGGATTTCTTGTCGGCGTACTCGACTTCGGCTTCGGCCAGTGCCGAACCGCAATCGAAGCACCAGTTCACCGGCTTGAGGCCTTTGAACACGAAACCTTGCTTGACCATTTCGGCCAGGGCGCGGATTTCACCGGCCTCGTTGGCGAAGTTCATGGTCTTGTAGGGGTTGTCCCAGTCACCCAGCACGCCCAGGCGGATGAACTCGGTCCTCTGGCCTTCGATCTGCTCGGCGGCGTACTCGCGGCACAGCTCGCGGGTGCGGTCGGCGGTCAGGTGCTTGCCGTGGGTGACCTCGACCTTGTGCTCGATCGGCAGGCCGTGGCAGTCCCAGCCCGGTACGTAGGGCGCATCGAAGCCCGACAGGGTCTTGGAGCGGACGATCATGTCCTTGAGGATCTTGTTCAGCGCATGACCGATATGAATCTTGCCGTTGGCATAGGGCGGGCCGTCGTGCAGGACGAACTTCGGACGATCCTTGCCAATTTCGCGCAGCTTCTGGTACAGGCCAATGCTGTCCCAGCGCTGCAGGATCTGCGGTTCGCGCTGAGGCAGGCCGGCCTTCATCGGGAAGGCGGTGTCCGGAAGGTTAAGCGTGGCTTTGTAGTCGGTCATTTCAGGCTCTTCGTTAGCGGTTGAGCGTGCCAGTGGGCACGTGCGGCGGCGATGTCCGCGTCGATCGCCGACTTCAGCGCCTCCAGGGAGGCGAAACGCTGCTCCTCGCGCAGCTTCTGGTGGAACTCCACCGTCAGGCGCCGGCCATACAGATCGCCGGCGAAATCCAAAAGATGAATCTCCAGGTGGGGACGGCCATCACCGGCAACGGTAGGTCGAACCCCGATGTTGGCGACACCTGGCCAGACCTTGCCGTCGATTTCGGCACTGGTCAGGTAGACGCCGCTCAGCGGCACGCGGCGGCGCTTGAGCTGGATATTGGCGGTAGGTGTGCCGAGCTGGCGCGCCAGCTTCTGGCCGTGCAACACCCGGCCGGTGATACGGTAGGGGCGGCCCAGCAGGTGCGCGGCCAGCTCGAAATCGGCTTGGGCCAGCGCCTTACGCACTTCGGTACTGCTGACGCGCAGGCCATCCTGGATGACGGTGTTGGCCGCCTCCACACTGAAGCCATGCTGCTGCCCGGCCTCGACCAGGAAGGCGAAGTCACCGGCGCGATCGCAGCCGAAGCGGAAATCATCGCCGACCTCGAGGTGGCGCACACCCAGGCCATCGACCAGGATGGCCTTGACGAACGCGTGGGCGCTGAGCTGGCTCAGTCGGTGATTGAAGGCCAGGCACAGGACCCGGTCGATACCCTCGGCGGCCAGCAGTTCGACCTTGTCGCGCAGGCGAGCCAGGCGAGCGGGTGCGGTATCTGGGGCGAAGTATTCGCGAGGCTGGGGCTCGAAGATCACCACGCAGGTCGGCAGGCCAAGCGCCTGACCGCGCTCGCGCAGGCGCGCCAGGATTGCCTGGTGGCCACGGTGAACCCCGTCGAAGTTGCCAATGGTGGCGACACAGCCCCGGTGCTCGGGGCGCAGGTTGTGAAGACCTCGAACCAGCTGCATAACGCGCTTCTTGCTCATAAAGTGGCCGATTATAACCACACCCGGGCGCCGGTGACAGGCAGCAGCGCCAAGGGGTGGCGTGGAATGCGAAAAACCGACGCCTGACCCGCCGTCGGCCTCAGTGCAAGGCCTTGCGGGCAAAATGCCGAGGGCGGAACCCGCACAAGTACAGGCAACCGAAGTAGGTCACCACACCCGCGAGGATCAACGCCCCAAGACGCAGGAATCGTTCAGGCATGCCGCCCTGCTCCCAGGCAGGCATGTAGTGCATGCCCGCCAGCAACACACCGGACATCAGCCCCACCGCCAGCACCAATTTACACAGGAACATCGCCCAGCCCGGCTGCGGTTGGAACAGCTGCTGGCTGCGCAGCTTCCAGTACAGCAGGCCAGCATTCAGGCAAGCCCCCAGGCTGATGGCCAACGCAAGGCCCGCATGCTGCAACGGGCCGATCAAGGCCAGGTTGAGCAGCTGGGTGCAGACCAGGGTGAAGATCGCGATCTTCACAGGCGTACGGATATTCTGCTGTGCATAGAAGCCCGGGGCCAGCACCTTCACCAGAATGAGTGCCAGCAGGCCGACTGAATAGGCGATCAGGGCGCGCTGGGTCATGGCAGCATCGAACGCTGTGAACTTGCCATACTGGAACAGCGCCACTGTCAGCGGCTCGGCGAGAATGCCCAGCGCCAGGGTGCAAGGCAGCACCAGCAGGAAGCACAGGCGCAGCCCCCAATCGAGGATCCGCGAATACTCATGGCGATCACGGTTGGCGTAGGTCTTGGCCAGGGTCGGCAGCAAGATAGTGCCCAGGGCTACGCCCAGCACACCAGAAGGCAACTCCATGAGACGGTCGGCGTAGTACATCCAGGACACCGAACCCGCCACCAGGAAGGAGGCAAAGATGGTGTTGATGATCAACGAGATCTGGCTGACGGAGACCCCGAGGATCGCCGGCAGCATCTGCTTGAGCACACGCCAGACGCCAGTGTCGCGCAGGTTCAGCCGCGGCAGCACGAGCATGCCGATCTTCTTCAGAGCCGGCAGTTGATACAGCAACTGCGCCAGGCCGCCGGCCAGCACGCCCCAGGCCAGGGCCATGATGGGTGGGTCGAAGTAAGGGGTGAGCAGCACGGCGAATGCGATCATCGCGACGTTCAGCAGTGTCGGCGTGAAGGCCGGCACCGAGAAGCGGTTCCAGGTATTGAGAATCGCCCCGGCCAGCGAGGACAGCGAGATCAACAATATATAAGGGAATGTCACCCGCAGCAGAGCGGTGGTCAGTTCGTACTTCTCGACACTGTCGACAAAACCCGGCGCGGTCACCCAGACCACCCAGGGCGCGGCGAGGATCCCCAGGGCGGTGACCACAGCCAGTGCCAGGGTCAACAGGCCACTGATATAGGCGACGAAGGTGCGGGTGGCTTCCTCGCCCTGCTGAGTCTTGTACTCGGCCAGGATCGGCACGAACGCCTGCGAGAACGCGCCTTCGGCGAAGATCCGACGCAGCAGATTGGGCAACTTGAAGGCAATGAAGAAAGCATCGGTGGCGATACCGGCCCCGAAAATCCGCGCCAGGATAGTGTCGCGTATGAACCCGAGCACCCGGGAGATCATGGTGATGGAACTGACGGCGGCCAGGGATTTGAGCAGGTTCATGGAAAAATTTCACGCCAGGGACGGAGGGCGCTGCCAGAAAGCGCCCGAGTGTGCGATACTTCCGCGCCGTTGAAGGGGAAGCCAAAACTCCCGAGTTTACAGGTCGCTGCGCAGAAAGGAATCATTCCTTCACGCTCGCGAACCGCTCGGCGGAACCCTCAAGGTGGCCTTGACAACCGTTCGACTGATCGGCATGATTCGCGGCCTATTTTGTTTGCTATTTACCTAAAGTCTTTCGAGGAGCTCGACGGTGGCCAACTCACCTTCCGCCAAGAAACGTGCAAAACAGGCTGAGAAGCGTCGCAGCCACAACGCCAGCCTGCGTTCCATGGTCCGCACCTACATCAAGAATGTAGTCAAGGCCATCGACGCAAAAGACGCCGAAAAAGCGCAAGCCGCCTACACCCTGGCTGTGCCTGTTATCGACCGTATGGCCGACAAAGGCATCATCCACAAGAACAAGGCTGCTCGCCACAAAGGCCGTCTGAATGGCCACATCAAGGCGCTGAAAGAAGCTGCAGCTGCCTAAGCGATGCGCTTGTCGAAAAACCGACCCTAGGGTCGGTTTTTTATTGCCTGCAATTTGAGCACATAGAAAGGGCCGCAATGGGACCCCATCACCACGCAGCAACCTCCTGCGTTGCGATAGGGCCGCACAGCGGCCCTTTTGGCATGCCCTATTACTTGTTGCCGATCTGAATCTTCGGCGCCCACAGCAGCCATTCATCCTCAGGCTTGTCGAACAAGGCGAAGGTCTGTTGCGGCCGGGCCGGGCTGCCCATCTTGTCGCCATCGGGCGTTGCGAAGGCAATGCCGCCGTCGATGAGGGTCTCGAGGGACTCCGTCCGAACCGTGGCACCCTTGAACAGGCCCCAGTCGAAGCCAAAGCCGCTGCTGTTCCAGAACCGGCTACCACCGCGCACCAAGGCTGCGTAACGAGGCTCGATGAGAATGTGGATGAGTACGCGATCAGCTGTCTGCCCCAGCTCGAAGCCCGTCACCTTGCCCACCGCCACCTCACGATAGGTCACCGGCACGCCCGGCTTGATGGATCCCCGGCGTGGTGCACTGAGGGTCAGCGGCAAGCCGACCTCAGGCTCTGTCATCTCGGGGGCCTCGGGCAGGGCGATGAAGTCGCGCTGTGGCCCTTTGGATTTCAAGGCCGGTAGCACTTCCAGATAGAGCCCGCCCACCAAGGTGTCGAGGTTTTCGGTACGCACCAGGCCAAAGGCCGGTTTGACCACCCAGAAACGGGTACCGGCTCGGGCAATGCGATCTTGGGCACCGGTAATGCGTGCGCGCAGCAGCACAGCCTGCAGGTCGGACGTCAGGTCGACGCTCTCCACGCTGCCCACCTCCAGACCACGGAAACGGATCGGCGTACCCGGTTTGAGGCCATCGGCGCGATCCACACGAATGGTGATCAGGGTACCGGCGCGATCTGCAGCCTCCTGGTTGTCGTGCAGGCGGAACCGTGGAATGCGTCGCTTCAACGGCACATCGGCCTTCGGCGTATCGAACGCCACACCGCCAGCCATGAGCGTCTGCAGCGACTCGCTCTTGACCTTGATCCCTGAAAGGTCGCCGGACAAGGTGATGCCACTGGCATTCCAGAAGCGCGAAGAACCGTTGACGAGGTGGGCGTACTCCTTCTCGATATGCACACCAATCAGGATACGCTTGCTGTTGCGAGCAAACTGGTAACTCTGCACGCTACCGACCTTGACCTGGCGATACATCACCGGGCTGCCAACCTCCAGCGAGCCCAGGTTATCGGCAAACAGCACCATATGCAGGCCTGGTGCTTTCAGGTCCAAGGGTGGCGCCTTCGGCCGCGCCTCGAATTCACGCTGCGGCTTGGCGCCCTTCTCGCCTGGGCGTATGGCGATATAGTTGCCTTTGACCAATGCTTCCAGGCCGGTGATACCAGCCAGCGAAATGGAAGGCTTGACCACCCAGAACTGCGTCCCTTCGACCAAGTAGTCTTCGGCCAGCGGGTCAAGGGTCAATTCGGCGGTGGCGCTGGTCAGGTCGTCCGCGATTTTCATTGTCTTCAGCGATCCCACCTGAATGCCTTTGTACATGACTGGGGTGCGCCCAGCCTGCAGGCCTTCGTAGTCGGTCAGCTTGACCTTGATGCGGATACCCGCCTGGGCAGCATCGAAGTCCTCGTACAGGCGGAAAGGCAGACTGGGATCGGTGGGTGGGCTGTCCTTCCGGTACTCAGGGGTGGCGAAGGCAATCCCCCCAGCGACGATACTGGCAAGGGATTCGCTGCGCACTTTCACGCCCGACAGATCCGCATCGATGCTGATGCCACTGGCGTTCCAGAAGCGCGTGTGCTTACGCACCAGGTTAGCGTAGGCAGGCTCGATGAATACCTTGATCTCGACAGTGTCCTGGTCTTCCGAAAGGCGATAGCTCTTCACTCGGCCGACTTGGATCTGCTTGTAGAAAATGGGGCTGTCGCGATTGAGCGAGCCCAGGCGATCCGCCTTGAGGGTCAGGTGCAGGCCAGGTTCACTGTCGGACAATGGGGGCGCCTCGGAGAGGGCGGTAAAGCGCTTGGTCTTTTCCCCTCCCCCCGGACTGACGGCAATGTAGTTGCCTGAAACCAGGGTTTCCAGGCCTGTGATCCCTGCCAGGCTGACGCTTGGCTTGACTAACCAGAAACGTGTCCCCGTGGTCAGGTGAGGCTCGGCCTCCTTCCTCATCTCGATGGTGGCGATAACGCCCGTATTGCTTCCTTTGGCATCGAGCACCAACGTCTTCACCTTGCCGACGGACATGCCTTTGTAGATGACTTCGGTCTTGTTGGCGACGATGCCTTCACCGGACAGGAAACGAACCTGGATATCCACTCCTGAATCACGATAGGCCTGCCAAGCCAGCCAGCCGCCAATCAGTAGGGCAATCAGCGGCAAAATCCATATCGCCGACCAGTTCGAAGCTGGGCGGGTTTTAGCCGTAGGCATGTCACTCATGGTCGTTATCCGACTCCGTGTTATCCCAAATCAGTCGGGGATCGAAAGTTAAGGCTGCGAGCATCGTCAAAATCACCACTGAGGCAAAGGCGACGGCGCCCAGGTTGGCTTCGACGCTGGCAATACGGCCGAAATTCACCACCGCCACAAGGATGGCGATGACGAAAATATCCAGCATGGACCAGCGGCCAATGAATTCGATGAAGCGGTACATCAGGATCCGCTGACGCGCCGACAGCGGTTGGTGGCGTTGCACCGAGTACAGCAACAGCCCGATACCCACCAGCTTGAAGGTGGGCACCAGGATACTGGCAATGAACACCACGGCGGCGATCGGAAACATGCCGTGTTTGAGCAGGGTGATAACGCCAGACATGATAGTGTCCGGACTGCCCTGACCCAGCGCGCTTACCGTCATGATCGGCAGCACGTTGGCGGGCACATAGAGAATGGAAGCGGTGATCAGCAGCGCCCAAGTGCGCACGATGCTGTTGGGCCGCCGCGCATGCACGATGGCCCCACAACGAGTACAGGACTGCGTATCGCTGTCGACCACCTGCCGATTCAATTCATGACACTCATTGCAGACCAGGATGCCTGCATCAATCGCCCGCATGCTCATCCTCCCCCGACAGCGCACTCCAGATCTGATGTGGCGACATCACTACCTCCAGCCATACCTGGACCAATAACAGACTGATGAAACAGAACAGGCCCAGGCCTATGGTCAGTTCCGCGAGGTCGACCAGCTTGACGATGGCAACCAGGACGCCCATGAAGTAGACCTCCAGCATGCCCCAATCACGCAGGTGGTGATAAATACGATAGAAGAGCAATCCATAGCTTTGCCCGATATTCAGGCGAACGCTCAGCAGAACCAGTAACTGGCAGAACAGCTTGAGCAAGGGGATCGCCATGCTGCACAGGAATACGACGACGGCAACGCCGCGCATGTTCGAGTTGAATAGCCCCAGCACGCCACTCCAGACGGTGTCGTCCGAAGTCTGGCCGAGCAGGTGCAACTGCATGATGGGTAGAAAGTTGGCGGGCACGTAGAGCAGCAAGGCCGTCAATACCAATGCCAGGCTGCGATTGACCACGTTGTGGCGATGGGCATAAAGCTCATAGCCGCAGCGTGGGCAATGGGCCTTTTCGTCATTCTGCAACGCCGGCTTGCGCATCAGCAGGTCGCATTCGTGACAAGCCACAAGCTTATCCAGCGGCAAATGGGCCAGCGCTTCGGAGTCGACAGGATTAGGCATATCGAAAGTCTGAATAGATGAATGGACGCTATTCTAGTGCTCTGACTCAAATTGTGGGAGATGATGGCCATAGGGATGGCCCGGGATGCCTGACCGCCAGCTAGAGGAGCGTAGCGGTCGGAGACAGAAAAGACAAAACCCCTACCTGCTCACGCAGATAGGGGTTTTGCGAAATGAATCTTGACGATGACCTACTCTCACATGGGGAAGCCCCACACTACCATCGGCGATGCATCGTTTCACTGCTGAGTTCGGGATGGGATCAGGTGGTTCCAATGCTCTATGGTCGTCAAGAAATTCGGTTGCCGAAATGTCTCGTGAACACTCCAGCCAATTCGGATATGTGATCTTTGTGGTTGCGAACTTTCGGTTCTTTCGTCTTCACCACCGCAATCTGCAGAAGCAAATTGCTTGGGTGTTATATGGTCAAGCCTCACGGGCAATTAGTATCGGTTAGCTCAACGCCTCACAGCGCTTACACACCCGACCTATCAACGTCGTAGTCTTCGACGGCCCTTTAGGGGATTCAAGATCCCAGTGAGATCTCATCTTGAGGCAAGTTTCCCGCTTAGATGCTTTCAGCGGTTATCTCTTCCGAACATAGCTACCCGGCAATGCCACTGGCGTGACAACCGGAACACCAGAGGTTCGTCCACTCCGGTCCTCTCGTACTAGGAGCAGCCCCTCTCAAATCTCAAACGTCCACGGCAGATAGGGACCGAACTGTCTCACGACGTTCTAAACCCAGCTCGCGTACCACTTTAAATGGCGAACAGCCATACCCTTGGGACCGGCTTCAGCCCCAGGATGTGATGAGCCGACATCGAGGTGCCAAACACCGCCGTCGATATGAACTCTTGGGCGGTATCAGCCTGTTATCCCCGGAGTACCTTTTATCCGTTGAGCGATGGCCCTTCCATACAGAACCACCGGATCACTAAGACCTACTTTCGTACCTGCTCGACGTGTGGGTCTCGCAGTCAAGCGCGCTTTTGCCTTTATACTCTACGACCGATTTCCGACCGGTCTGAGCGCACCTTCGTACTCCTCCGTTACTCTTTGGGAGGAGACCGCCCCAGTCAAACTACCCACCATACACTGTCCTCGATCCGGATCACGGACCTGAGTTAGAACCTCAAGGTTGCCAGGGTGGTATTTCAAGGATGGCTCCATGAGAACTGGCGTCCCCACTTCAAAGCCTCCCACCTATCCTACACAAGCAAGCTCAAAGTCCAGTGCAAAGCTATAGTAAAGGTTCACGGGGTCTTTCCGTCTAGCCGCGGATACACTGCATCTTCACAGCGATTTCAATTTCACTGAGTCTCGGGTGGAGACAGCGCCGCCATCGTTACGCCATTCGTGCAGGTCGGAACTTACCCGACAAGGAATTTCGCTACCTTAGGACCGTTATAGTTACGGCCGCCGTTTACCGGGGCTTCGATCAAGAGCTTCGCTTGCGCTAACCCCATCAATTAACCTTCCGGCACCGGGCAGGCGTCACACCCTATACGTCCACTTTCGTGTTTGCAGAGTGCTGTGTTTTTAATAAACAGTCGCAGCGGCCTGGTATCTTCGACCGGCATGGGCTTACGGAGCAAGTCCTTCACCCTCGCCGGCGCACCTTCTCCCGAAGTTACGGTGCCATTTTGCCTAGTTCCTTCACCCGAGTTCTCTCAAGCGCCTTGGTATTCTCTACCCGACCACCTGTGTCGGTTTGGGGTACGGTTCCCAGTTATCTGAAGCTTAGGAGCTTTTCTTGGAAGCATGGCATCAACCACTTCGTCGCCTTAAGGCAACTCGTCATCAGCTCTCGGCCTTGAAATCCCGGATTTGCCTAAGATTTCAGCCTACCACCTTAAACTTGGACAACCAACGCCAAGCTGGCCTAGCCTTCTCCGTCCCTCCATCGCAATAACTGGAAGTACAGGAATATTAACCTGTTTTCCATCGACTACGCTTTTCAGCCTCGCCTTAGGGACCGACTAACCCTGCGTCGATTAACGTTGCGCAGGAAACCTTGGTCTTTCGGCGTGCGAGTTTTTCACTCGCATTGTCGTTACTCATGTCAGCATTCGCACTTCTGATACCTCCAGCAAGCTTCTCAACTCACCTTCACAGGCTTACAGAACGCTCCTCTACCGCATCACCTAAGTGATACCCGTAGCTTCGGTGCATGGTTTGAGCCCCGTTACATCTTCCGCGCAGGCCGACTCGACTAGTGAGCTATTACGCTTTCTTTAAAGGATGGCTGCTTCTAAGCCAACCTCCTAGCTGTCTAAGCCTTCCCACATCGTTTCCCACTTAACCATGACTTTGGGACCTTAGCTGACGGTCTGGGTTGTTTCCCTTTTCACGACGGACGTTAGCACCCGCCGTGTGTCTCCCATGCTCGGCACTTCCAGGTATTCGGAGTTTGCATCGGTTTGGTAAGTCGGGATGACCCCCTAGCCGAAACAGTGCTCTACCCCCTGGAGTGATACATGAGGCGCTACCTAAATAGCTTTCGAGGAGAACCAGCTATCTCCGAGCTTGATTAGCCTTTCACTCCGATCCACAGGTCATCCGCTAACTTTTCAACGGTAGTCGGTTCGGTCCTCCAGTCAGTGTTACCTAACCTTCAACCTGCCCATGGATAGATCGCCCGGTTTCGGGTCTATACCCAGCGACTAAACGCCCTATTAAGACTCGCTTTCGCTACGCCTCCCCTATTCGGTTAAGCTCGCCACTGAATATAAGTCGCTGACCCATTATACAAAAGGTACGCAGTCACCTAACAAAGTAGGCTCCCACTGCTTGTACGCATACGGTTTCAGGTTCTATTTCACTCCCCTCTCCGGGGTTCTTTTCGCCTTTCCCTCACGGTACTGGTTCACTATCGGTCAGTCAGTAGTATTTAGCCTTGGAGGATGGTCCCCCCATGTTCAGACAAAGTTTCTCGTGCTCCGTCCTACTCGATTTCATTGACAAGAGATTTTCGTGTACGGGGCTATCACCCACTATGGCCGCACTTTCCAGAGCGTTCCACTAATCTCAAACCAACTTAAGGGCTGGTCCCCGTTCGCTCGCCACTACTAAGGGAATCTCGGTTGATTTCTTTTCCTCAGGGTACTTAGATGTTTCAGTTCCCCTGGTTCGCCTCTTGCACCTATGTATTCAGTGCAAGATACCTAGGTTATCCTAGGTGGGTTCCCCCATTCAGAGATCTCTGGATCACAGTCTGTTTGCCGACTCCCCAAAGCTTATCGCAGGCTACCACGTCTTTCATCGCCTCTGACTGCCAAGGCATCCACCGTATGCGCTTCTTCACTTGACCATATAACCCCAAGCAATCTGGTTATACTGTGAAGACGACATTCGCCGAAAATTCGCATGTTGCTCAGTTACGAGCAGAACTCACAAATTTTACCTTAGCCTGATGGCCCACCAGTGAAAGTGGTCATCAGTCTATCTATCACATATCCGAATTTTTAAAGAACGATCTGACAAAAGTCAGAAATCAACATTCACACCGGAATGTTCATTTCTAAGTTCTGCAGGTAACGGCAAGTGGTGGAGCCAAGCGGGATCGAACCGCTGACCTCCTGCGTGCAAGGCAGGCGCTCTCCCAGCTGAGCTATGGCCCCGTAGTCATCTGCACCAAGCTAATGGTAGGTCTGGGCAGATTTGAACTGCCGACCTCACCCTTATCAGGGGTGCGCTCTAACCAACTGAGCTACAGACCTATAACAGGGTCGCGTTACA